>CAVWEX010000015.1:0-15927 GCA_963754125.1 uncultured Gammaproteobacteria bacterium | reverse complement strand
CGAGCGCGGCGATGCGTTCCGCGTCGGCGGACGATGACCCCGACGCTGCCGAAGACCCGGCACGCAGGGCTCGCGGCTCGTCCTCCACGTACGGCGGCGCCTCCCCGCTGAACAGGTGCATGTACCGCGACTCGCGCCGCCCCGGCTCGCGGGTCAGCTTCGCGACGAACGGTCCGTCCGGCCGCGTCATCAGCTCCTCGAGCTCGGTCTCCACCTCGCTCACGTCGTGGATCGGCGCGAGCCGCGCGGCGTGCGTGCGCAGCTCGCCCGGCGTCTGCGGGCCGCGCAGCAGCAACTCGCAGACGATCGCCGTGCCGCGGCGGCGAGAACTTGAGCGAGCCGAACTGGGTGTTGCAGAACAGGTGCTGGAACTTCGGCACGCGGCTGCCGAAGCCCGACTTCTCGAGCACCAGCTGGCGCTTCATCAGTCCGTCCACCACCGCCTGCACCTCGCGTTCCTCGAGCGCGAGCACGGGGTGGCGGTTGCTCTTCTGGTTGCACGCATTGACGAGCGCGTTCAGCGAGAGCGGGTACTGGTCGGGCGTGGCGATCTGCTTCTCGATCAGGCAACCGATGACGCGTGCTTCGTGGGGCGTCAGTTCAATGGGCATCGCGCGCTCCGTGGGCTGGGTTTCGGTCGCATCCGCGGGCATAATCGGCGCCCCGACCCGTGGATGTTACTCGGTGCAGCAGCGCAGCGGTTCGACGATCAAGGGCGTGGTCACGATCACGCTGATGGCGATCAACGTCATCTTCTGGTGCACGCTGCTGTTCACCGTGGCGTTGCTGAAGCGATCGTTCCGGTGGGCGCGTGGCGCCGGTGGACGAGCCGCGGCATGACGGCGCTCGCCGAGGCCTGGATCGGCACCAACAACGCCATCTTCCGCCTGATCGGATCGCTGCCGCTCGACACGCGCGGCCTCGAGGGACTCTCGACGCGCGAGTGGTACCTCGTGGTCTCGAACCACCGCTCGTGGGTGGACATCCTGGTGCTGCAGGCGGTGTTCAACCGACGCATCCCCTTCCTCAAGTTCTTCCTCAAGCAGCAGCTCATCTGGGTGCCGTTCCTCGGCCTCGCGTGGTGGGCGCTCGACTTCCCGTTCATGCGCCGCTTCACGGCCGCGCACCTCGAGAAGCACCCCGAGGACCGCGGCAAGGATCTCGAGGTGACCCGCCGCGCCTGCGAGAAATTCCGCCTGATTCCGACCTCGGTCATGAACTTCGTCGAGGGCACGCGCTTCACGCCGGCGAAGCACGCGGCGTTCAAGTCGCCGTACCGCAACCTGCTGCCGACGCGGGCGGGCGGCACGTCGTTCGTGCTCTCCTCGATGGGCGGCATGCTGCATTCGCTGCTGGACGTGACGATCGCGTACTCGACCGGGACGCCGACCCTCTGGGACCTCTGCTGCGGCCGCGTCGGCCCGGTGATCGTGGACGTGCAGCGGCGCCCGATCGACCCGTGGATGTCGGCCGGCGACTACGCCAGCGACCCGGCCTTCCGCGAGCGCTTCAAGAGCTGGCTCGCGGGCCTCTGGGCCGACAAGGACGAGCGGCTCGACCGCTTGCTGAAGTGAGGGCGTGAACATGTCCTGGGACCTGCCGTCGCCCTTCATCCACGAGCGCGTGGCCCACCACACCGAGATCGACGGCTACGGGCACGTCAACAACGTGGTCTACATCGCGTGGATGGACGACTGCGCCTGGGCGCACTCGACCGAGCGCGGCATCCCGCCCGAGCTCTGCCGGCGGCTCAACCGCGGCATGGCGGTGTGGCGCACCCAGGTGCACTACCTCGGCTCGGCCTACGAGGGCGACCACATCCAGGTCGGCACCTGGCCGGTGCTACAACGACAGCCGGCTGCGCATCGAGCGGCGCTTCCAGATCCGTCGCGAGTCGGACGGCCAGACCCTGGTGCGGGCGCTGATCCACTACGTCTGCATCGACCTCGAGACGGGCAAGGCGAAACGGATGCCCCCCGAGTTTACGAAGTACACCGTGGCGCCCGAGGTGGCCGAGGCGGTGGCGCGCGAGACCGAGCCCTACCAGCCCGGCGTCGAGCCGCGCGTTGACAGCACACAGGAGCACACGCATGCACGACCAGTGGACCGGACCCGAACTCGACTCGCTGATCGGCACGCCGGCACTCACGCGCCGCGAGATGCTGGTCACCTCGCTCGCGGTCGGGTTCGCCGCCGCGGCGCTGCCGGTGCGCGCCGACACCGTGATCACCACGAGCAGCGAGGGCCTCACCGCCGGCGAGGTGAAGATCCCGGTGGCGGACGGCGAGATCCCGGCCTACCGCGCGATGCCGGCGACCGGCGGGCCGTTCCCGGTCGTGCTCGTGGTGCAGGAGATCTTCGGCGTGCACGAGCACATCAAGGACGTCTGCCGCCGCTTCGCGAAGCAGGGCTACTGCGCCGTCGCGCCCGAGCTGTACGCGCGCCAGGGCGACGTCTCGAAGCTCACCGACTACCGCGAGATCTTCGCGCAGGTGGTCTCCAAGGTGCCCGACGCGCAGGTCATGTCGGACCTCGATGCCGCCGTGGCCTGGGCCGCGAAGTCGAGCCAGGGCGACGCCGCGCGCGTGGGCGTGACCGGCTTCTGCTGGGGCGGACGCATCACCTGGCTCTACGCCGCGCACAACCCGAAGCTCAAGGCGGGCGTGGCCTGGTACGGCCGTCTCGTCGGGCGAGGCCACCGAGCTGCAGCCGAAGTACCCGATCGACGTCGCGGCGTCGCTGCACGCGCCGGTGCTCGGGCTCTACGGCGGCCAGGACCAGGGCATCCCGCTCGCGGACGTCGAGAAGATGCGCGCCGCGCTCGCGGCGGCGAAGCAGTCTTCCGAGATCGTCGTGTTCCCCGACGCGCCGCACGGCTTCCACGCCGACTACCGGCCGAGCTTCCGCGCGCAGGACGCGCAGGACGCGTGGCGCCAGTGCCTCGCGTGGTTCCGCAAGCACGGCGTCGGGCAGCGCGTCGGCTAGTAGCGCCAGAGCACGCCCACGGACGGCACCAGCGGCAGCCAGTGGCGGTACTCGCGGTCGAGGACCAGGCTGCCGTCCGCGTCGTACCCGTAGGAGAAATCCACGCAGCAGGGATTCTGCCGGTTGAGTGCGTTCGTCACCTCGGCGAACACCGTGAGGTCGCCGCGCGGCAGCTCGAAGTCGCGGCTCACGCGCAGGTCCACGGACGCGAAGTCGGCGAGCCGCCCGGAGTTGCGTGGGCCGAGCTCGATCCCGTCCGGAGCCGGGTCGCGCTCGACCACACGGACCGGCGTCGTGGGCCAGCCGGTGTGATACGTGGCCGCGAGCGTCACCTGCCAGTCGTCGTCCGACCAGGTGAGGCCGCCGCCGACCGAGTGCGTCTGGTCCCAGCTGCGCCGCACGTCGTCGCCCTGGACCTCGTCACGCACCCGTGACCACGTGTAGTTGAACCAGCCGTTCCACGGGTCGTCGCTGCGGCGCGTGAGCAGCCACTCCACGCCCTCGGCGAGCGCCGAGTCCGGTTCGATGCGCACGCGATCCCAGCGCAGCTCCGGCACCAGCGACAGCGGGTCGAACAGGCTCTCGTAACGCGGCCGCAGCTCGCGGTAGTCCTTGCGATAGCCCTCGACGCGCAGGGAAAAGCCCGCCGGAAGGTCCTGCTCGAGGCCCACGATCGCGTGATCCGCCTTCTGGGTCGGGAAGAACTCGTCGATGCCGTCCTCGACCTGCAGTTCGTTGATGCCCTGGAACTGTCCGTAGCGTCCCCAGCTGGCGCGCAGGCGAGTGGTGTCGCCTGCCTGGTAGAGCAGGTTCAGTCGCGGGCTCCACTGCCGGTCGCTGTCGGTCTCGGCATAGGACTGCGTGTCCCAGCGCAGGCCGAGCTCGACCGCGAGCCGCTCCGTGGCCAGCACGCGGCTCGTGGCATACGCCGCAACGTGCGTTCCCGAAGGGTCCGGATCGAGCGCCTGCACGGTCACGCGCTCCGCGCTTCCTGGGAACGGGTAGCCGGGCTCGAATCGCACCGCGCTCGCGTAGTCGTACTCGGCCGACAGGCCGCGCAGCTCGAGACCGAAGCGGTGCAGCCAGCGTTCCGAGGCATGTCGGCCGTCGAGCTTGAGGCCGAGCACGTCGTACTCGCGCTCGTCGTCCACGGCGCCGACGCGACGTCCGGCCTCGTCGACCTCGCCCGTGCGGTCGACGGAGACCTCCGTGTAAGAAAGGATCGCGCTGCCCGCGAGTGCGTCCGAGAAGTCGTGCTCCAGCGTCGCCCAGAAATAGGAATTGCGGTAATCCGCCTCGGCGAACTCGGTCTCGGCGGCATTGATCACCTCCGCGCTGTCGGCCGACATCAGGACGTGCAGGCGGCCGCGGGTGCGCGGCGAGAACTCGTAGTCCACGCGCCCGAAGCCGTCCACGTAGCTCGCCTCGCCGATCTCGGACTCGACGAAGTCGGCCACCTCGTCGAGGTTGCTGCGGCGGACGGCGGCGAGCCATTGCCCCCGGCCGTCGGCGAAACGCTGCGAGGCGAGCGCCTGGGCGTGGAACAGGCTGAGGCCGAGCTCGTAGTAACGATCCGCCTCGGGCCGCACCGAGGTCGCCTCGATGACTGCGCTCATGCGGTCGCCGAACTCGGCCGTGAAGCCGCCGGCGTGCACGTCGAGCCCGCTTAATGTGCGCGGGTCGAGCAGGCTCGCGGGACTCAGCAACAGCTGCAGGTGGAAGGGGTCGTAGAGGGGCAGGCCGTCCAGCACCACCAGCGTCTCGTTGGCCTCGCCGCCGCGGATGCTTGCGAGACCCGACAGGCCGTTGCTCGCGGCGCCCGGCAGCCGGTGCACGGCCTTGAGGGCATCCTCGGCAAAGCGCGGCAGTCCCTCGATCTCTTCCTGCGTGAGCAAGGTGTGCGCGTCGGGCACGTCCGCCGACAGCGAGTAGCGGCTGGAGGCAACGACGATCTCCTCGAGCCGCGCACTGGCGGCGGCGGAGGGCGGCACCGGTGTGCCGGGTGCGGCCAGCACCGCGGACGGCGCCTCTGCCCGCACGATCGCGTACGCCTGCTCGCCCACGCGGTTGGCCTGCAGGCCGTGCGGCGCGAGCACCTCCGCCAGCACCTCGCCCGGCGTGTCGCCGACGGGCTCGCGCAGCACGCGCAGCGATTCGGGCACCGTCTCGCTGCTGTAGATGAGCCGCAGGCCCTGCAGCCCGAGCTCGTGCAGCACCTCGGTGACGCGACGACCCGCGTAGCCCGCGGATGCCGCGAGCGCGGCGACGCACCAGAACAACGTGCAGGCCACCGCCGCGGCGCGGAGCGCCGCCCGGAATCGCGGGGCGGGAGGGGTCTGATCGGGCGGCACGAGCCGCCGGATAGTAGCGGAGCGGGCCGCCGCGGCCTATTGCGGCGGGCCCCCGGGCGCGGGTGTTGCGGGGCGGCTCACGGTGCGGCGGCTTCGACCCGGATGCGGTCGCCCTCGATCCCGGCCCGCAGCGAGGTCGTGGACAGCACGGCCGCCACTGCCTCGTCGGGCGAGAGTCCCTCGACCGTGCCGCTCAGGGTCACGGCTCGCGCCCGCTCGGCGGCCTCGGGCGAGGCGAAGACCACGGCCCGCCCCGTCTCGCGTGCGGCCCACTCGAGGAAGTCCTCGACGCTGCGGCCCTCGAGCGTGAACGGCGGCGTGACGGTCGCGAGCCAGTTCCACTCGGGTGCATTCGGCGCCAGCGCGGAGCGCTCGACCCGGCCGGCGCCGACGACCAGCTGCTCGCCGGCGGCGCCTTGCACTGCGCCCGTCGGCGTGCCGACCTGCACCCGGCCCTCGCGAATCGCGACGCGCAGCCCGCCGCCGGCCAGCCGGGCCTCGTACTGCGTGCCGAGGTGACGCACCGCGCCGGCGGGTGTGGCGAGCTCGAAGTCCGGCGACGTTGCAGTCGCCTCGGCGCGCGAGTCCACGTACACGGCGCCCTGTGACAGGCGGGCGTGCTCCGCGTCCTCGAACGCGAGCAGCGTGCCGGAGTCGAGGCGCAGTTCCACGCCGTCGGTCAGTCGCAGTGCGACGCGGCCGCCGCTGCCCGTGCGCAGCTGCGTCCCGGCCTTGAGCGGGGCCGCCCCATCGAGCGGCATCCAGCGCCCGTCGCCCGCGTCCTGCTGCACTTCGCCCACGACGCGGGTCACCGACGCCACGAGCGCGTCGCCCGGCGCAAGGACGGGCCGCGCAATCCAGACCGCGACCGCGGCCATCGCCACCCCGGCCGCCGCCGCCCAGCCGGTGAACTGTCGCCGGCGCCGGCGCGCGGCCACCATCGCGCGCCATTCCGCCTCGACCGTGGTCCGCACACTGGCCATCGCCTCGGGCGCAGCCTGGCCGCGGGGTCCTGCCGAGGCGAGCAGGGCCGCGAGGTCCGTGTCGTCCCGTCCGTCGGTGCTTGATCGTTCGCTCACTTGTATTCCCCTTCAGGCCTCGAGGCTCGCAAGCACGTCGGCCGCGGAGGCGCCGAACACGGCTTCGAGTCCGTCCCTAAACGCCACCCGCGCGCGCGCCAGCAGCGACTGCGCCGCGGTGTGGCCGATCCCCAGCAGGTCGCCGATTTCCTCGACCGACCGCCCCTCGACGTATTTCCATTCCAGCGCCTCGCCATAGCGGCCGGGCAGGCGATCGAGCACCGCGTGCACGAGCCGCTTCAATTCGGCCGCGTCGCAGCGGCGCAGCGGGTCGTCGCCGGCCGGCGCCTCGATGGACTCGAGCGCGGCGCGCACCTCCTCGCTGTCCTCGATGAGCACCACCTTGTCGGAGTGGCGTCGCTGCGAGCGCACCTGGTCGGCGATCTCGCGCCGGCAGATCTGGCACAGCCAGGTGAACAGCGCCGCGTCGCCGCGGAAATCCCCGAGCTTGCGCATCGCCTTGATCAGCGTGGCCTGGACCACGTCCTTGGCGGTGTCGGCGTTGCGGTCGAGCCTGGGCAGCGCGAAGCGGTAGATGCGCGGGAAGTACGTCTCGAAGAACGTGACGAAGGCCCGCTCGTCGCCCGCGAGCATCTGCTGAACCAATTGCCGGTCGTCGCTCACGGGGTGTCCTTGGGTGTCCTGCGCAGTTAGACGGCGAGCGGCCGGTAAATCAATCGGGCCCTCGGGCCGCCGCGCCCGCTCATTCATAACCGATTGAATGATATGCGCTTATTGCGGGCCAACGGCCGTCGCGATTGATTTGCCCGCCAACCGCCGTCTAACCGGGCGAGACGAGGGCAACCGCCCTTGGGGCCCCGTCGGGCCAGGAGTCGCGACTTGATGGAATCGTCAGCAGCGCAGGTCAACGGCCGCCGCCCCCTGGGCAGCCTGCTGCACCTCGGGGTGGCGGGCACCGATGCGCCCGACCGGGCCGAGCTCGAGGCCTTCGTCGGGGCCGCGTTCAAGCGCGGGCACGACGCGACGGTGACGAGCTTCATGCCGACGCTGCTGTCTTTCCGCGACCGTGCCGGAGACCTGCGCGGCGTCGTCGGACTGCGGGCGGCCACGCCGCAGCCGCTGTACCTCGAGCAGTACCTCGAGAAGCCGGTCGAGACCGCGATCGCCGCGGCCACCGGCCATCCGGTGCGGCGCGAGCAGGTGGTCGAGGTGGGCAACCTCGCCGGCGCCAACTGCCGCGCGGCCATGCGGATGGTGGCGCTGCTGCCCGGTTACCTGCTGTCGCGCGACTACCGCTGGATCGTGTTCACCGCCACCAGCACCGTGCGCGGGATCCTCGAGGGTTTCGGCGCGCCGCTCGTGGAGCTGGCCCGCGCCGACGGCGCGCGCGTCGCGGGCAGCCCGGATCGCTGGGGCCGCTACTACGAGAAGGATCCGCGCGTGCTCGCCGGCTACCTGCCCACGAGCCTGCGCATCCCGGGCTTCAACTGCGCCGCTCATGATCGCTAGCGCGCTCGCCGCGGCCCGGCCGGCCGCACTGGCACGGGTCGCGCTCGACGACGGGCGACAGGCCCTCGGTTACGACGAGCTCGAGTCGCTGGTCGCGGAGGAGGGCGAGTGGCTCGCCGGCTGCGGCGAGCGATTCGCGATCGTGGCGGACAACGGCGTCGGCTGGGCGATCGCCGACCTTGCGCTGCATCGCCGGCCCCTGCCGTGCGTGCCGCTGCCCGGATTCTTCACGTCCGCGCAGATCCTACACGCGCTCGACGATGCCGGCATCGATTGCCTGCTGACCGACGATCCGGCGCGCATGCGCCCGTTGCTGGTGGGCTGGCGCACGGCCGGGGTGTCCGGCCGCACGGGGCTCGCGATGTTCCGCCGGCAGCTCGACGCGTCCTTGCGGCCGCCCATGCCCGCCGGCACGGCCAAGGTGACCTACACCTCCGGCAGCACGGGTGCCCCCAAGGGCGTGTGCCTCGGCGCCGACCAGCTCGACGCACTCGCACGCTCGCTGGCCGACGCCACGGGCACGCTCGGCATCAAGCGCCACCTGTGCCTGCTGCCGCTCGCCACGCTGCTCGAGAACATTGCCGGCATCCACGCGCCGCTGCTCGCGGGCGCGACCTGCCTGCTGCCGCCGGCGGGTGTCACGGGCATGAGCTACGCGGGACCGGACGCCGGACGCCTGCTCACCTGCATCTCGGCCAGCCGTCCTGACAGCGTCGTGCTCGTGCCGGAACTGCTGCGCTTGCTGGTGACGGCCGCCGAGCGCGGCTGGAAGGTCCCGGAGTCGCTCCGGTTCGTTGCGGTCGGCGGCGCCCCGGTGTCGGTCGACCTGCTGGCGCGGGCCGCGGCCGTCGGGCTGCCGGTGTACGAGGGCTATGGGCTCAGCGAGTGCGCGTCGGTCGTGTGCCTGAACACCCCTGCGGCCCGGCGCCCCGGCAGCGTCGGACGGCCCTTGCCGCACGCCCGCGTCCGCGTGGCGGACGACGGACAGATCATGGTGGCGGGTGTGACGATGCTCGGCTATCTCGGCGAGCCGCCGCGCCGGATCGGCGAGGAATGGGCCACCGGCGACCTGGGCGAGATCGATGCCGACGGCTACGTGTATGTGCGCGGTCGGATGCGTAACGTCTTCATCACCAGCCTCGGTCGCAACGTCGCCCCCGAGTGGGTCGAGCGAGAGATCGCGCTGCAGGCCGGTGTCCGGCACGTGATGGTGCACGGCGAGGCGCGGCCATACGCGGTCGCGATCGTGAGTCCCGCGAGCGCGGAGGTGGACGATGCGACCCTCGCGCGCGGCATCGCCGCGGCGAACGCCACGCTCCCCGACTACGCGCAGGTGCGCCGCTGGCTGCGCGCACCCGAGCCCTTTTCCTTCGACAACGGCCTGCTGACCTCCAACGGCCGGCTGCGCCGCGGCGAGATCCGCGAGCGCCACGCCACCCTGCTCGACGCGCTGTATCGCGACGAGACCGATTCCTGAACCGAGGTGAACGATGACATTCCACGAGCAACTGGCTCGCGCGACCGCGGCCGACCGTGACTACCTGCTGGCCGCGCCGGTGATCCGCGGCTGCCTCGCGGGCGAGGTCACGCGCGAGCTCTACGTGGCCTTCCTGACGCCAGGCCTACCACCACGTGCGCCACACGGTGCCGCTGCTGATGGCGGTGGGCGCGCGGCTGCCCGACCGGCACCGCTGGCTGCAGCAGTCCGTGCTGCACTACCTCGAGGAGGAGACCGGGCACGAGGAGTGGATCCTCAACGACATCGTGCACGCAGGCGGTGACCGCGCGGCCGCCGCGGCGTCCGAGCCGGCCGTCGCGACGGAGGCGATGGTCGCCTACGCCTACGACACCGTGATGCGCCGCAACCCGCTCGGCTTCTTCGGCATGGTGCACGTGCTCGAGGGCACCAGCGTCGCGCTCGCGCTGAACGCCGCGGATCGCATCCAGCAGGCGCTCGGCCTGCCGACGCGCGCCTTCACCTACCTGCGCAGCCACGGCGAGCTCGACAAGGAGCACGTCAACGACCTCGCCGGCATCCTCGCGCGCTTCACCGAGGCCGAGGACCGCGAGGCGGTGCGTCCGCTGCGCCCGCGGAATCTTCTGGCTGTATGGCCAGGTGTTCCGCGGGCTCGACGCCGAGGTCGAGAGCGGGTCGGCGTCGCTCACGCTGCGGAGAACGGCATGAACCTCGTCTCGGTCAAGGCCCTGGTCACCGGCGGGGGCGGCGGCATCGGTGGCGCCATCGCCGACGAGCTGCTGTCGCGCGGTGCGAGCGTGCTGCTCGTGGACCGCGACGCGGCCGCGCTCGCCCGCGCCGTCGCGCGCCTCGCAATCTACGGCGAGCGCGTCGGCACCCTGACGGCGGATCTCACCAGCAGCGCGGACCGGCAGCGCCTCTGCGCCGCGGCCGCGGACTGGCGCGGCGGCGTCAACGTCCTCATCAACAACGCGGGCGTCAACCACTTCCGCATGTTCGCCGACCAGCCGCCCGAGCAGCTCGACCTCGCGATCGCGATCAACCTGCTGGCACCGATCCACCTCTGCCAGGACGCTGCTGCCGCACCTGCAGCGGCAGCCCGAAGCCTGCATCCTGAACACGGGCTCGGTGTTCGGCGCCATCGGCTACCCGGGCTACGCGGTCTACTCGGCCACCAAGTTCGCGGTGCGCGGCTTCACCGAGGCGCTGCGGCGCGAGCTCGCCGACTCGAACGTGACGGTCCGCTACCTGGCGCCGCGCGCGACCCGTACCGGCATCAACACGTCGGCGGTCGAGCGCATGAACGACGAGCTCGGCGTGACCATGGACCCGCCGGAGCTGGTCGCGAAGGCGGTGTGCGACATGCTCGCCGGCCGCCGCGTCGAGGCGGTGATCGGCTGGCCCGAGAAGTTCTTTGCACGCATGAACGGCGTCCTGCCGCGACTCGTGGACGGCGCGCTGCGCAAGCAGCTGCCCGTCATCCGGCGCTACGCCGGCGAGTTGCCGGCCGTCGCCGCCAAACCCTGATGAGGTACCGACCGATGAAACACTCCCGATTCCTGCTCGCCGCGAGCGCGCTGCTCGCGCTCGGCACCACCCACGCGGCCACGGCGGGCGATCCCGCCTTCGACGCGCAGCTGCTCTCGATCCAGCAGGCCTGGGCGAAGGTCAACTACGACACGCCCGCGGGCGATGCGCGCGCCCAGGCGTTCGAGGCGCTCGAGCAGCGTGCCGAGCAGTTCACGCAGCAGCACCCGACTCGCGCCGAGGCCCTGATCTGGGAGGGCATCATCGAGAGCAGCTACGCCGGGGCCAAGGGCGGGCTCGGGGCGCTCGGTCTCGCCAAGGAGGCGCGCGGCAACCTCGAGAAGGCGCTCGAGATCGACCCGCGGCGCGCTCGACGGCTCGGCCTACACCAGCCTCGGCACGCTCTACTACCGCGTGCCGGGCTTCCCGGTCGGGTTCGGCGACGACGACAAGGCGCGCAAGCTGCTGCAGAAGGCGCTCGAGCTGAACCCGAACGGCATCGACCCGAACTACTTCTACGCGGACTTCCTGTTCGAGGAAGGCCAGTACGCCGACGCCCTCAAGCACCTCGAGCGGGCCGCGAAGGCGCCGCCGCGCCCCGGTCGCGAGGCCGCCGACAAGGGTCGACACGCCGAGATCGACGCGCTGGCGGCGAAGGTCAAGTCGAAGATGGGTTGACGGCAGGCCGGTTGCCAGGCTCGCACGTTCGGGTCGGGGGCCGGGGTGGGGTCGGGTCAGTCGCGGCCGAGCGGCAGATAGAGCTGGCGCGTGTGCTCGTCACACAGTCGAAAGCCGTACTTACGATAGAAGTCTTCGGCGGCGGTGTCCTTGGCTTCGACGAGCACGGCGTAGACGCCGAGGGTGTGGCGCGCCGACAGGGTGCGTTTGATCGCGTTCTGCAGCAGCAGCTCGCCAAGGTGCTGGCCGCGATGGGCCGCGGAGGCGGCGAGGCGGCCGATGCGAACCGCGGGGATGGGGTAGCCCGGCAGCGCGGTGCGGTCGGCGTCGGTCAGGCGCTCGAAGGCGAGGCTGGCAGCGCTCAGGCAGTAGTAGCCCAGGATCAGCCTGGGGGCGGCAGTGTCGACCAGCACGAAGGTGGTGGCGATGCCCTTGGTGCGGTGCTGCGAGGCCAGCGTGCGCAGGTAGCGGTTGAGCGGCTCCGCGCCGCAGTCGAAACCGGCTCGATCGTGCCGCTTCGGGTCCAGCTCCTCGATCGCGAGCGCCACCTCAGAGGCCGAGGGCGTCGCCGCGTGTCAGCGCGCGACGCAGCGCGGCGTTGGGCGCAAAGGGCTTTGCGAGTGCCGCCAGGAAGCGCTTCGACTCGGCGGGGGAGAGGGTCGCGACGGATTCCGCGGCGACGGTCCGGTCCGCTTCACGCAGCACGGCCGTGCGGACGAAGGTGGCCAGCGGCAGCCCCGCCAGGGCGGCAGCGCGGTCGATGCGTTGCCGGTCCTTGACCGACAGGCGCAGGTCGAGGCGGGCGTTGGCGGTCATGGGTGGACTCCGGGGCTGGTTTGTACGGTAGTCTACCGTACGTCGGATCTGAAGTGCCAGCCGCTGGCGTCATGGCGCACTGCCACTTGAAGGACCACGTGCTCGACCAAATGCGCGTCGGCCAAGGTCAGGACAAAGTCGGGCTGAGCCCGGCTCCGGAGCCGGTTGCGGCGGCATCGGCCGCGCCTCCCGGCCAACCGAACTCGGACGCGAGCAAACCGAACTCTGCGCCCGGATCGGCGGCGACGTCGACCCGCTGCCCGGTCGCCGGGTGCGCGAACTCGAGCCGCACGCAGGCGAGTAGCAGCCGCTGCACGCCGTAAAGCTCCGCGAACAGCCGGTTGTGCCGGCCCTTGCCGTAGGTCGAGTCGCCGATGATCGGGTGCGACACGTGGGCGAGGTGCCGGCGCAGCTGGTGGCGACGGCCGGTGTCCGGCTTGAGCTCCAAGAGGGCATAGCGCGAGGTGGGGTAGCGGTCCACCCGCTGCGGCAGCTCGACGGTGCCGAGCCGCCGGAAAAGCGTGCGCGCCGGCTTCGGGCCGGTCTCCGTCGCGGGAACGTATCGGTCGGCAACCGCTTCGAGCGGGTGGTCGATCGCTCCGGTCTCGGCGGGCCAGCCGCGTACGACCGCGAGATAGGTCTTGGTCACCCGCTGGTTCGCGAAGTCGGCGGCGAGCTTTGCCGCGGTCTCGCGGTCGAGGGCGAAGGCGAGCGCGCCCGAGGTGCCCTTGTCCAGCCGGTGCACCGGATGGACGCGGCGACCGAGCTGGTCGCGCAGCAGCTGCACGGCGAAGCGCCGCTCGTGCCGGTCGATGGGCGAGCGGTGCACCAGCAGGCCCGAGGGCTTGTTCACGACGACGAGGTGCTCGTCGGCGTGGAGGACGGCCAGGCGCTCGCGAGCGTCTCCCGCGTCTTCGATCACCATGGGATCTCGCTGCCGTCCCAGGCCAGGAAGCGTCCCGTATCGTTGGCCGTCAGCCCGTCGATCACGCCAAGCAGCTGGCGCACGGTGCGCTCGACCGGGAAGAGCTTTTCCGGCGGGACGTTGGCCTGGAAGGGCCGCGACAGGTCCGTGTCGGTGGTGCCCGGGTGCAGGGCCACGCAGACGACGTTGCGCCGCGAGCGCGCCCACTCCACCGACAGCGTCTTCGTGAACATGTTCTGCGCCGCCTTCGCGCCGCGGTAGGCATACCAGCCGCCGAGGCGATTATCGCCGATGCTGCCGACGCGCGCCGAGATGCTCGCGAACACGGCACGATCGCGGTGCGCGAGCAGGCGCTCGAAGTGCTTCGCCACGAGCAGCGGCCCGAACGCGTTGACCGCAAAGCTCGCTGCCAGCGTGTCCGCGCGGACGTCGGCGAGGCGCTTCTCGGGCGCCAGGCCGGCGGCGGCATCGTGCAGCACGCCGGCTGCGTTCACGACGAGGTGCAGCCGGTCGGTCTGCGCAGCCACCTCGCGTGCCACTGCCTCGACCTGCGCCTCGTCGGCGACGTCGAGCGCCACGATCCGCAGCCGCGGATCCTGCGAGGCCAGTGCAACCAGCTGGGTCGCGAGCGCCGGCCGGCGACAAGCGGCGTAGACCCGGTCGAATCCCGAAGTGGCGAGCAGCTGGCGGACGAACTCGAGGCCGATGCCGCGGCTGGCGCCGGTCACGAGCGCGCGGCTGTCGTCGGGGAAGGAACTCAGCATACTGCGTTGACGGTCGGTCCGGATCGGGAGGGGGAATGCACGTGCAAGGTTCGCAGCGCCTGCGGGACTGGATCAGTGGCGGCGAGATGCGCCGGCTCGCGGGCCGCCGCGTCTTCGTGCGCACCGCCGTCGCCGAGGGCCGTCCGCCGTTGCTGCTGGTCCACGGCTACCCTACCGCGAGCTACGACTGGGTACGCGTCTGGCCACGGCTCGCAGCGCGATACTCGCTGTACGCGCTCGACCTGCTCGGCTTCGGGTCGTCGGAAAAGCCGCGCGACTGCCGGTATCCCATCGCGCTGCAGGCGGATCTCTGCATGGCGCTGCTCGACGATTGCGGGCTGACCGGCGTGCACGTGCTCGCGCACGACTACGGCGACACCGTCGCGCAGGAACTCCTCGCCCGCGAGCGCGAGGGCCGGCTGCGTCTCGCGAGCATGGTGTTCCTGAACGGCGGCCTGTTCCCCGAGACCCACCGCGCGCGGCCCGTCCAGAAGCTGCTCGCGACACCGGTGCTCGGGCCGCTGCTCGCGCACTCGTTGAGCTACGGGCAGTTCGAGGCGACCATGCGCTCGATATCCGGGTCCGTGCCGCCGACGCGCGAGGAGCTGCAGGATCTGTGGGTGCTGATCGAGCGCGACGGCGGGCGGCAGGCGCTCGCCCGTCTCATCAACTACATGGAGCAGCGCCGTCGCAATCGCGCCCGCTGGGTCGGCGCGCTGGTCGAGTCAACGGTGCCGCGGCGTCTCATCTGCGGGGCCGTCGATCCGGTGTCGGGCCGCCACCTCGCGGAGCGCTACCGCGAACTCGTCCCGGATCCGGACGTCGTCGTGCTCGAGGGCGTGGGCCACTACCCGCAGCTCGAGGTGCACGACCGGGTGGTGGACGAGTACGAAGCGTTCCGCAGCCGGGTGGACGCTCTCTGATCGGGGGCGGCCAGTCTGCGATGAACAGAGTCCGTACGGATTCGTCTTAATGCAAAGCCCGCATGACCCGTCCAGAATGGCGAACGACCGGTTTGTGGTCATGGCGCGACCGGCGGGAGTCGGCCATAACCGGCCCCTAGTGATGCCGCTCAGAATTTCTCCCGCTGGACCGCCTTGGATGGCTGGTTTACGGCAGTCAATTTAGTTCCGCTTCTGCTCGTCCCGGCCAGAAGCAGTCGCATCGGCATTACGCCGAAAGCAGGCGCTCAGATGCGATCAACCCGAACGAATCGCGACATCGGGGGCCGGGGTCAGGGGTACGGGTTGATCACCGAGCCACCTCAGTCGCGCGGATATCGAGAACGCCTGCCGGATGATGTCCGTCACCTGAGTCACCGCAGGCAGGGATACGCATCCCTGTTTGTATGCAGCTGGATGATGTGCCTGAACGGCACGTCGAGATCCACGACGCGCAGGTGTCCCGCCGCGATCTCGTCGGCGAACGCAAAGCGGGGACCGGCGGTGAACAAGCGAGAGCTGTTCGCCACGACTTGCACCAGCATCTCGAAGTCGGAGCACACGACCCGCCCGACCTGCGCGCTCAGGTCGATGCCGTAATCGTCGCGCAGAATGCTCAGGTAGCGTGTCTCCAGAAACGGGATCGCAATCGGATACTTGAATAACCCACTGATGTCCGACGGCGTCTCGGCCAGCATCGGGTGGCCTGCGCTTACGACGACGACGATATCCGCTTCAAGCAAAGGTTCGGATGCAATCGCTTCATGTCGAACTCCAGCGACGGCGGACCAGCAGATCGAGCTCACCTGCGACAGTACGCCTGCGAGCTCGGCCATCTGCCCCGACGCCATTTCCAGGCTGATGCTGGGCCAGCGCTCGTTGATGCGTGCAACGATTCCGGCCGCAACCGGGTC
>CAVWEX010000014.1:0-1141891 GCA_963754125.1 uncultured Gammaproteobacteria bacterium | reverse complement strand
GGTGGTGATGGGTAGAGTTGAACTACCGACCTCAGCATTATGAGTGCCGCGCTCTAACCAACTGAGCTACATCACCACGCGGGGGCGGCATTGTCTTGGGCCGGGCCGCAGGCTGTCAAGAAAGGCCTGTAGGAGCGCTTCAGCCGCGACCGGTCCGGTCGCGCTGAAGCCGCTCCTACAGGTCCGCCGGGACCAGGGGATCGCCGTGGATATTCATGGCCTTGGCGCCGTCCACGGCGGCAAAGACCCGGCCCGACCGACTTCGGGCTGGAGAGCGCCTGCCAGACCATGTCGCCCAGGTCGGTCCGGTTGATGTAGCCCACCACGTAGGGGCTCTCGACGAGGATCGGCCGCCGCCCCGGGACGGGCGGGCGTGCATGCCGCCGGAACGGACGATGGTCCAGGCCATGGTCGTGGCCCGCAGCTGCTTCTCCGCCCAGTCCTTGGACCGGATCGACTTGCCGGCGAACGCCTTCACGAACGGGTCGAGCACCACCGCGCTGTCGCCGCAGCCGATGGACGTGGTGAGCACGAAGCGCGCGCACGCCGGCGGCGCTGGCCGCGTCGATGACGTTGATGTTGCCCTGGCTGTTCAGCTGGGGCGTGCCGCCGATGAAGCACACCACCTCCAGGCTGCGCGGCGTCGCGGTCCCGGAAGACGGCGTCCACTTCCTCGCGCCGCGCGGGATCGGCCACGACCACCTCGACGCCGAGGCGCTCCACCATGCCGCGGTCCCGCTCCCGGTAAACGACCCCGAGGACGGTCCGCCCCTCCCGCCGGGCCAGCTGCACGAGCCGGTAGCCGGTGTCGCTGTCGGCGCCGAAGACGACCAGGGTCGCCGGGTTGGGGTCGGGGGTGGTCACCCGGCCGATAGTGGCAGAGTCGGGGTCGCGCCTGAGGCGTCGCGCCTGAACGCGCTCCTACACGTTGAAGCGGAAGTGGACGACGTCGCCTTCGTGCATGACGTATTCCTTGCCCTCCAGGCGCAGCCGGCCGGCCTCCTTGGCCCCCTGCTCGCCCTTGCCGGCGATGTAGTCGGCGAAGGCGATGACCTCGGCGCGGATGAAGCCCTTCTCGAAGTCCGTGTGGATCACGCCGGCGGCCTGGGGCGCGGTGGCGCCGACGGGGATCGTCCAGGCGCGGGTCTCCTTGGGGCCGACAGGTGAAGTAGGTCTGCAGGCCCAGCAGCCGGTAGCCCGCGCAGGATCACGCGGTTCAGGCCGGGCTCCGTGAGCTTGAGGTCGTCGAGGAACGCCTGCTTGTCGGCGTCGTCCAGCTGGGCGATCTCCGCCTCGATGGCGGCGCACACCACGACCACCTCGGCGCCGTCGGTCTTCGCGTGGGCGCGGACCTTGTCCACGAAGGCGTTGCCGCCGAGGCCCTTCTCGTCCACGTTGGCCACGTACATCACGGGCTTGGCCGTGAGCAGGAACATCTCGGCGATCGCCTGCCGGTGCTCGTCCGGCACGGGGAAGGTGCGCGCCGGCTGGCCGGCGTCCAGGTGGGCGCGGAGCTTCTGCAGGAGGTCGCGCCGCGCGATGTCCTCCTTCTTGCCGGCCTTGGCGGCCTTCTCGGCACTTGTCGGCCGCCTTCTCGACGCCCGCCAGGTCGGCCAGCAGCAGCTCGGTGTTGATGACCTCGATGTCGTGGATCGGATCGATGCGGCCGGCGACGTGCACCACGTCGTCGTTCTCGAAGCAGCGCACCACGTGGGCGATGGCGTGGGTCTCGCGGATGTTGGCGAGGAACTTGTTGCCGAGGCCCTCGCCCTTCGACGCGCCCGCCACGAGGCCCGGCGATGTCCACGAACTCCACCGTGGCCGGCAGGATCTTCTCCGACCCCGCGATGGCGGCCAGCTGCTGCAGCCGCGCGTCGGGCACGGGCACGACGCCCACGTTGGGATCGATCGTGCAGAAGGGATAGTTCTCGGCGGCGATGCCCGCTGCCGTCAGGGCGTTGAACAGGGTGGACTTGCCGACGTTGGGCAAGCCGACGATGCCGCATTGGATGGCCATGGAGAGGAACCGGGACGGGAAAGGGGCGCCATCATACCGGCTTCGCCAGCGTCGTTCCCCTCAGCGGCGGTCCGCCCGGTCGCTGCCGTGGCTCCGCATGCGGGACTGGTTCGACGCGGGCACCGACGGGCCGTCGCGGGGCCCGGACCGGTTGCCCCAGCCGCCGCTCGGGGGCGGCGGGGCGGGCCGGCCTGCCGCCGGAGTTCCACCGGCGGCGACGGGCGATAGCCGGGGGACGTGGACCGGCGCGGCTCCGGGCGCTGGGTGTCACCGTGCAGCCGGTGGCGACGCGCCCGGCGCCGGCCGCTGCACATCGCGACGTGGGGGCCGGCTGTCCGGCCTGCCATCGGGCGGCGTCCCGCGCTGGCCGCTGCAGCTTCGGGCGCCGGCCGCCACTGCCGGTTCTCGCGGGTCTGCCAGCCATCCTTCGTAAGCCGGTAGGGAATGCCCTCCCGGTCCACGTACACGTTGTTCGGCAGCCGGGTGGTCGGCCGGGGCACCGGCTGGATGTCCGCCGGTGCCGGGTCAGCGGGATCGCGCCTCCCGGTCCGACGTGACGACGCGGTTCGGCGGAGCGCGCGGCGCGTCGGCCGCGGGCCCGGGCCGGCATAGATGTTGTTCACCGGCCGCGGCCGCGCCGAGGGCCGCCCGCCGATGCCGGGCAGCGATCCGATCTGGGTGCGATCGGGCGGACGGAACCCGCGCCGCGGGCCGCGATCGGAATGGCGGGGCGGCGGCGGGCGATAACCGCCCGGCCCGAACCAGCCGCCCGTGTGCTGGCCCGCCCAGAAGCCGGTGTTGTAGCCGTTCCAGTAGCCCTGCCGGTAACCGTAGCGGATAGCCGTAGCCCCAGCCGCCCCAGCCGCTGCCCCAGCCGGAGGAGAAGCTCAACCAGCCGGCGCTCCAGCTCATGCCGTAGCCCCAGCCGTACCAGGGGTCGTAGTGCATGTGGAATCCCCAGGTGCTCGGGCGCGGGTAGTAGTAGGCCGGACCCAACCAGGGCCGGTAGTAGTAGCCCGTGCCGTAGACGATGGCGCCGCGATAGGGAAACGCCCAGGTGTAGCCCGGCAGGTAGCCCACGTAGACGACCTCCGGCGTGTAGTCGTAGATGTACACGTACTTCACGTTGTAGGCGGGGCTGCTCGGCGGGATCTCCTCGACCTCCTCCGGCCGCGACTCGGCCACCGCCCAGGGACCGTAGGCCGAGTCCGACACGTACCAGACGCCCTGGTCCACGGCGTAGTAGCGGTCCTCGACCTTCAGCACCTGGGCCGTGGTGTTGCGCGCGTAGAGCAGCGACGTGCCGGGAATCCGCTCGAACTGGGGCGTGCCGTCGTAGGTCACTTCCAGGTCGGCCTCGCCGCGCCGGACCGCCGAGGTCTGCGGGATCATCGTGTCCATGACCGCGTCCTTGGCCTCGTCCGTGCCCGGGACGTGGGCCAGCACCTCGGCCTTCTCCGACTTCTGCCGGCACGTCGGCGAAGGCCGCGGGCACCTTCGCGGGATCCACGTAGGTCCAGGGCCCCGTGAGGGCGCTGGACCGGTACCAGCGGCCGGAGAGCACCACGTAGTAGCGCTTCGTCGGCACCTCCAGGAAGAGGTCGCTGCCGGTGTTGGTGACGTAGAGCATGTCGTCGCCCACGAGCGGCCGGTACTGGGGCGGGCCGTCCGTGGAGATGAGCTCGGCCGGCACGGTGCTCACGATGATCTCGGCCTTGCGCAGCTGCTCCCTCGGCACGCCCTCCCCCGCGTCGAGCGGCGGCCTCGTCCAGCCGTGGACGAGAACAGCCGGGCGATGCCCGACGGCGCCGCGTCCCGCGGCGACCAGGGGCCGCGGGCGAGATCCCGGGTGGTGAACCAGACCTCCGAGCCGAACAGCCAGTACTGTCCGCGTGGCCGGGATCGAAGACGATCGGGAACGGCGTGTTGATCGACGCGCTGGTACGGCGTGTCCTTGACCGGCTGCAGCTTCGGCTCGCCATCGATCGTCACGAGGATCGCCGGGCGGTCGCGATAGATGATCTGCGGCGGATCGTTGCGGAAGCCGGGGTCCGCCGTGCCGCCCTCGGCCTCGAGCCCGGCCCGGAGTTCGGTGAGCGACAGGTTGAGGTCCCAGGTGGGCGCCGCGCGCTCGATCAGCGCGGTGAGATCCTTCACCTCCTGCTCCGTCGCGTCGGGAAAGCGGGCGCGCTCGATGACGAAGGTCTGGAAGCGGGCCGTGTCCTCGTCCCGGTCCACGTCGAGGGTGGCGGCGACCCAGAGCGCGCCGAACTCGGGCGGCACGTCCGGCCGCTGGATGGCGACGGCGATCCGGGCGCGGGTCTCGATGCCGTCGAGGGAATCGAACTGGGGCTGGTAGAGGACGATCGTGGCATCGCCCGACCGGACCTCCCGGGGCCAGTCGGCGTCTGCGGCGGCCGCGAGGCTGCCAGACCGGCAGACGTGCAGTGAGGCACAGCGGCAAGGGCGGCGATTGCGCGGCTGGCGGCCATGGGACACCTCTCTCTGGCCAGCGAGTCTAGATCCCGAAACCTGAACGAAAGCTGCAAATTCCGGGGCCCGGCCTTTGCTAGGATTGACCGCGTATTCCATAACCCGTGACCCGGCCTGAGGGGCCCCTCCCATGCTCGAGACGTCCATCGCCGGCAGCCTGCCGCGCCCCGACTGGCTTGCCGAACCGGAAACGCTGAAGGGCGCCTGGAAGCTGTCCGGCCAGGCGCTGGAGGACGGCAAGCGCCGGGCCGCCGCCGACTGGCTGCGCCACCAGGAAGACGCGGGCATTCACATCGTCACCAACGGCGAAGTCTTCCGCACGCACTTCGTCCACGGCTTCCTCGAAGGCCTGACCGGGATCGACTGGCAGAAGATGACGCGGATGGGCATCCGCAACAATCGCTACGAGCTCGACGTGCCGACGGTCACCGGGCCCCTCTCACGCCCCGTGCCGGTGCACCTGGACGAGGTGCGCTTCAGCCGCGCGCAGACGCAGGCGAAGTTCAAGTTCACGCTGCCCGGTCCCATGACCATCTGCGACACGATCGCCGACGGCTACTACGGCAGCCGGCCGGAGATGGCGCTGGCCTTTGCCGACATCCTGAATGCCGAGGCGAAGGAACTGGAGGCGGCCGGCGTGGACGTCATCCAGTTCGACGAGCCCGCCTTCAACGTCTTCATGAGCGAAGTGAAGGACTGGGGCATCGAGGCGCTGCACCGGGCCATCGACGGCCTCAAGTGCACGACCGCCGTGCACATCTGCTACGGCTACGGCATCCAGGCCAACCTGGACTGGAAGAAGTCGCTCGGCAGCGAGTGGCGCCAGTACGAGGAAATCTTCCCGGCGCTGAACGCCAGCCGCATCGACCAGATCTCGCTGGAATGCGCCGGGCTCCAACGTGCCGCTGTCCCTGCTCCGGCTGCTGCCGGACAAGCAGCTGATGGTCGGCGCGATCCAGGTGACCGGCGACCGGGTGGAATCGCCGGCCGAGGTCGCGGCCACGCTGCGCGCGGCCTCCGAGCACGTGGAACTCGAGCGGATCCTGCCCTGCACGAACTGCGGCATGGCGCCGATCGCCTACGACGCCGCGCTCGGCAAGCTCAAGGCGCTGGGCGCCGGCGCCGAGCTGCTGCGCCAGGGACGCAAGGAGCTGAGCCCGATGAGGCGCATCGGCCACGCAGGCTGCTGGCCCTCGCGTCCCTGCATCGCGTGCTGCACGCGCCGCCGGCCGGCGCAGCCGGTCGACGACGGTCCCCGCTACTGGTTCCTCGACCGGCTCTCGGCGAGCGACCTCGTGCCGGCCGACTGGGAACTCCTGCGCCAGAACATCCAGCTGGCGCTCTACGAACTGGGCGACGGCGAGTCCGTGGGCTGGACGGAACCGGAGTCGGAGCACTCGGGCAGCGTCCGCGTGATCAGCACCGTGACGGCGGGCGACGGCACCTGCCGGCAAGCTCCGGGTCAGCGTGGACGTGGATGCGGGCAGCGACGACGGCATCTTCGAGCTGTGCCGCACGGGCAGCACCGGGTTCTGGCGGCTCACCACCAGCACCCTCGCGCTGCATCACGACTAGCGCTGAATCGCCCCGGGGAAACCCGCCGCCCGACTACTTGCCGACTTCCAGAAGCTCCACCTCGAAATCCAGGGCCGAGCCAGGGGGAATGGTGTTCGTGCCACCATCGCCGTAGGCCAGTCCGGGCGGGCAGGTGATCGCCGCCTTGCCGCCCACCTTCATCATCGGGATGGCCTCCTGCCAGCAAGCGATTACCGTGGACAGCGGGGTCTTGAGCGGACCACCACGCTGTCGCGAGCTGTCGAAAACCCAGCCGTTCCGCAGCTTGCCGACGTACGCCACCTTGACCGTTGAGTTGCTGGCGGCCTGCGCACCCTTGCCCTTGGCGATTTCGCGGTAGATGAGACCGCTCTTGGTCACCACCGCGTTGGGCTCCTTGGCCTTTTCCCTGAGAAAGACTACGGATTGCGCCTGCTCGGACACCCCGTTTTTCTCGATACGGCCCAGCAGATAGTTGGTCAGCCCCGTGAGTTCCTCCGCCGTGAAGGGCGGGGACTTGCCGGCGACGCGGTCACGCATCCCGCGGAAAATCCACTCGAGCTCCTCGGGACTCCTGGCCCCCACGTTGGCGAGCTCGTCGGCAAGCGCCGTCGCCCCAGTGGTAGAGCATTTTCTGCTCGTTGTTCTTGAATCGCAGGCGGCTCCGCCCGGCTGCTGACCGGCAAAGTCACCACGACCAGCAGAACCGCGATCACGATCAGGTAGCGGTGGAACCGGCATCCGAGCGCCAAATTCCTTGATGTTTCAGCTGATCAGCAACTCGGCCCAACCCGGGACACGGCAGGGAATCGAACCTGAGACCAGCTGGCCGAGTCTGGTCGCAGGCACGACGCGTCCCATGCCGTGGAGGTCGAGGAACGGCTGCTGCTGGACAAGCACCAGAACAATGAGGACGCCGACGCCGACGATCGGGTGGAGCCGTCCGGGACGGGTTTGCGTCGGTGGATTGATGAGCTTCACCGGAGCCCCCGCCCGGGGGGCTCGTCAGCCGGGATTGACGTCCGGGGACTTCGCAGCCTGGGCTTCAGGCTGCAGGAAATACGCCTCGACGCTCCCCTTGCGCTGTACCGTCAGCGGCTGCCCGCGGCGGTCCAGGGCCTTGCCCACGGCAACCCGGATCCAGCCCTCACTGACGCAGTACTCCTCCACGTCCCGTCGCTCCTTGCCGTTGAAGCGGATGCCGATGCCGCGCTCGAGGAGGTCTGCGTGGTAGTACGGACTCCGGGGGCTCGTGCTCAGTCGGTCTGGGGGATGGTCCGTCACGGATGGCTCCAGTCGGTGGACAGGGGCAGTGTATACGCCGTTGCACTAGCCGGCCGGGCCAAACTCCCCGGTGGCGTCGGTGCGCGGCGTCGCTGAATGCAGCTGCTGCATGGCCTTCTCCAGGCCGCCCGTCGGCCGCGCCAGCACCTCGACGGCGCTGATCGCCGCCTCCATCGCATCCAGGATCTGCGCGCGCTCGGCCTTGCCGGGCGCGTGCAGCACGTAGTCGGTCACCAGGTCCTTGTGGCCGGGATGGCCGATGCCCAGCCGCAGGCGCAGGAAGTCGGGGCCGCAGGTGGCGACGATGTCGCGCAGGCCGTTGTGGCCGCCGTGACCCCCGCCCTTCTTCAGGCGGGCCACGCCGGGCGGCAGGTCGAGCTCGTCGTGGACCACCAGCAGCTGCTCGACCGCCAGGCCGTAGTAGTCGAGCACCTTGCGCACGCACTGGCCGCTGCGGTTCATGAACGTGGCGGGCTTGATGAGACGGACGTTCCGGCCCTTGCAGGCTGCCCCGGCACTCCTCGCCCTGGAACCGGGACTCGGCGGAAAAGCGCCCGCCGATGTGGGCCGCGAGCTGGTCGACGAACCAGAAGCCCACGTTGTGGCGGTCGCCGGCGTGCTTCGGCCCCGGGTTGCCGAGGCCGACGATGACGAGCGTGTCGGGAACTGGGGACATGCCTAATTTCTGCAGGCCGCATGCCCCCGATAGGAGGTTACGTCAGTTTGCGGCCGTGTGCGGGGCATCGCGGCCTGCAGAAATTAGGCATGTCCTCATTTCCCGTCCTACTTCTTGTCGCCCTTGGCGGCGGGCTTGGCGGCAGCCTTGGCCTTGTCGCCACCGGCCTTGTCGCCAGCCTTGTCGGCAGGCGCCGCGGCCTTGTCGCCGGCAGCGGCCGGGGCAGCGGCGCCTTCGGCAGCAGCAGCTGCTTCGGCGGTCGGCTCCTCGACGGCGCGCAGGACGTGCACGTGCACGACGGGCAGGTCGCTGTCGGAGTTCGCCTCGAAGCCCGGCACCTCGACGCCTTCCGGCAGCTTCAGGTCCCGGATGTGCAGCATGTCGTTCAGCTGCATCGGGGCGATGTCGACCTCGATGTACTCCGGCAGGTCCTTCGGCAAGCAGCTGATCTCGAGCTCGGTCAGCAGGTGCGAGACGGAGGCGCCGCCCAGCTTCACGCCCGGTGACAGCTCTTCGTTGATGAAGTGCAGCGGGATCGTCATGCGCAGCTTCTCGGTGGCGACGACGCGCTGCAGGTCGAGGTGCAGGATGGCGCGCTTGGCCGGGTGCGGCTGGTAGTCGCGGACGATGGCCTGCATGTCCTGGCCGTCGAGGGTGACGGTGAGGATGCTGGAGAGGAAGGCCTCTTCCGCCATGTTCCGGTGCAGGGCATTGGCGTCGAACGCCACGCCCGTGGGCGGCTGACCGCCGCCGTACATAATGCCGGGGATCTTGCCTTCACGACGCAGGCGGCGGCTCGCACCTTTCCCTGCATCGCGCCGGGTTTCCGCGGCGAGACTGAACTGATGTGCCATTGTAGTATACTCCTTAAGGATTGGATTGATCCGGACCCCCTGCGACCAGGGGCCCGTCCCGAACGGGCCGCGAAGCATAGCACGGGCCGGCGGCCGGTAGGAGCGCCTTCAGGCGCGACCGGCCGTCCGGCGGAGAATCGCAGTCCGCGAGTCTCCCGAGCCGGGAGGGCCCGGTCGCGCCTGAAGGCGCTCCTACGGCCGGTCAGTCCAGGTAGAGGGAGCTGACCGACTCGGCCGAGCTGATGCGCCGCATGGTCTCGCCGAGCAGCTCGGCCACGCTGAGCTGCCGGATCCGGCCCGTGGCGATGGCGGCCGGGCGACAGGGGGATGGTGTCGGTGACCACCAGCTCGTCGAGCTGGGAGGCCGCGATCCGGTCCACGGCGGGGCCCGACAGCACGGCGTGGGTGACGTAGGCCAGCACCTTCTGGGCCCCGTGCTCCTTCAGGGCGCCGGCGGCGTGGCACAGGGTGCCCGCCGTATCCACCATGTCGTCCACCAGGACGCAGACCTTGCCCTCGACCTCGCCGATGATGTTCATCACCTCCGACACGTTGGCCCGCGGCCGCCGCTTGTCGATGATGGCGAGGTCGGCGTCGTCCATGCGCTTGGCGATGGCGCGCGCGCGGACGACGCCGCCCACGTCGGGCGACACCACCACCATGTCGGAATACTTCTGCCGCCACAGGTCGCCGAGCAGGACGGGCGACGAGTAGACGTTGTCCACGGGAATCGAGAAGAAGCCCTGGATCTGGTCGGCGTGGAGATCCACCGTGAGCACGTGGTTGATGCCGGCCTCGGAGATCATGCGGGCCACCATGCTGGCCGTGATCGGCACCCGCGCGGCGCGCGGCCGGCGATCCTGCCGGGCATAGCCGAAGTAGGGAATCACCGCGGTGATGCTCGCGGCCGAGGAGCGCCGGCAGGCATCGGCCAGCACCAGCAGCTCCATCAGGTTGTCGTTCACCGGCGGGCAGGTGGACTGCACGAGGAAGACATCCCGGCCCCGCACGTTCTCGTAGACCTCGACCAGGACCTCGCCGTCGCTGAAGCGGCCGACCTGCGCGCGGCCGAGCGGCTGCATCAGGTGCTTGGCGATGCGTTGCGCCAGGTCGGGATTGGCGTTCCCGGAGAGGATCGCTAGGTTGGTTACGTCCATGGAAAATCGCTGGTCCCTGGAATCCTGGAAACTCGCTGGAAAACTGGCTGGGGCGGTAGGATTCGAACCTACGGATGGCGGGATCAAAACCCGCTGCCTTACCACTTGGCTACGCCCCAAGTGCGTCTGCGCCGCCCGCGCAATCTTACGCTGTCAGGCGGCCAGTCAGAAATCCCGCCACTCAATATCCCAGTGGTCGATCACGAGCCGGATGCGCCCCGCCGTCGCTCGCCAGGACCAGCTTGCGCGGCAGGGCCACCGCGCCCTGCGGGCGGTACTCGCCGTAGCTCACGTCCCAGCCGTCCTGGACCAGGGCGGCCAGCAGTCCGCTGCCGTCGAGCGTCTCGACGGCGGCGGTGCCGGGCCCCGCCAGGCCCAGGAGCCAGTACCGGGCATTCGCCACGGGCAGTGACCAGCCGAGCTGCTCCTCCAGGAAGCGCCGGGCGGCGTCCGGGCCGGTGTAGTCGGCCGCCACTTCGCCGCGGCCGGACAGCACCGTGAGACGCGCGGGCTCCCAGCGGATCTCGTAGGCGCCGGCCCCGAAGGGCCCGGCGACCCGGAGCACGGTCCGTGTCGCCCGTCTGGACCCAGGCAAAGTTGCCCTGGCCGCTGGTGCCCGGCGTCTTCAGCGCAATCCGGCCCCGGGCTTCCCAGGTGCTGACGGCCTCGATGGCGGCGCGCCGCGCGGCCGGATCCGTCGGCGGGTCCTCGCCCATCCGCGACGGGGCCGCGCAGCCGGCCGAGCAGGCCGCCGGTCAGGAGGGCCGGCAGCAGGTACCTCGCCAGGCGCCCCGTGCGCGGCATCGGCTAGTCCAGCAGGCGTTCGGCAGTGTCGCGCACCGGCTTGCTGTCCGGAAACGCCACCGCGGCCGACAGGAGCAGGTCGGTGGCCGTGTCCCGGTCGCCCAGCTTCCAGAGCACGTCGGCGAGGTGGCTGGCGATCTCCGGGATCGGGCAGCCGGTCCAGCGCCTCCTCGAGATGGCTGCGCGCCTCCTCGGTGCGGCCGAGCTTGAAGAGCGTCCAGCCCACGCTGTCCTGGATGGCGGCGCTGCCCGGCTCGATCTCGTAGGCGCGGCGGACGTAGCGCCAGGCCTTGCGGGCCTGGCGGGTGCGATTGGCCAGGATGTAGCCGTAGGCATTCGCGGCCATCGGATCGTCCGGGGCGATCTCCACGGCCCGCTCGAGGTCCGCGAGGGCTTCGCGGATCCGCCCCTCCTGCTCGAGCAGCGCGCCGCGGGCAAGCAGGACCGGAATCGCGGTCGGCTTGTACTGCAGGGCCTCGCCATACACGGCCAGCGCGTCGTCCGGGCGCTTCATCGCCTGCAGGATCTGCGCCTTGTACTCCAGCACCTCGAAGGCCTGGGCCGGGTGATCGAGCCCGAAGGCCGTCAGGTGCTCCACGGCCTGCCCCGGCCTCGCCAGCCCGGACCAGGCTCTCGGCGATCGCCAGCTGCGCCGGGACCAGGTACGGGCCGGAGCTGATGCGGCCGAAGTAGCGCCGGGCGCCTTCGGGGTCGCCGCGCTCGGCGGCGATCTGCGCGCGGTAGTAGAAGGACTCGAAGCGGTCCGCGCCCGTGTCGTCGAGCGCGTCGAAGCGCTGGTCGGCGCGCGTCCAGGTCGCCCGCGGCCAGATCGAGGAAGGCCAGCGTCCGGTTGATCTCGGGCCGATCACCGAACCGGCGTGGTCAGGTCGGCGAGCTTCTCACGCGCCTCGTCGGCCTTGCCCGACGTCCGCCAGCAGCCGCGCGTACTCGAGATCGATCAGGGGATTCGGGGCCGCAGTGCTGATCGGCCGCCGCCTTCGCCAGCGCCTCCTCGTCGCGGCCGGAGGCGGCCAGGGCGCGAGCCATCAGCAGCTGGGGCTCGGGCCATTCCGGATCGTCCAGCGCCGCCGTCTCGGCCGCGCCCAGCGCCAGGTCGTAGTCGCCGGAGCGCAGGGCCGCGGTGCCCAGCGCCAGCTGCAGGCCGGGCGCCAGGGGATCGAGGGCGGTGAGTCGCGCGAGCGCCCGGGTGACGAGCCCGGCGTTGTCCTCCGCGGACAGGTCCGACGGCCAGCGCCAGGTAAACCTCGTCCCGCCGCGGCTCGCCGGGGCCCAGCGCCGCCAGCAGGTCGGCGGTGGCCTCGTCCACGGCGTGCCGGCGCAGCTTCAGCCGCCCGAGCAGCTCCCGGGGCAGCGGGTTGTCCGGCGCGAGCTCCACCCAGCGGCTGACGGCCCGCTCGGCGAGGGCATCGAAGCCCGCGCCGAAGGTGAACTGGGTGGCGCGCTCCGCCACGGTGACATCCGGGGAGGCTTCGGCGGCCGCCGCGAAGGCGCGCCGCGGCCCCGGGCAGATCCCGCTTGCCGAGCGCCACCTCCGCGTCGCGCAGCAGCTCCTCCGGGTCGGCGGCGGCGCTCGCCGGCGCCGGCGCGCCGCAGGGCAGCGCCAGCAGCAGCGCCAGGAGCAGCGCCAGGACCAGGGGCGGACCCGGTAACGGATTGGCGTGAGGTAAGGTGCGCGGTTAGCGTGCGGGATTCACATCAGGGATAATAACGGGAATGCAGCCCTCCATCGTCGAAAAGCTCGAGAAACTCGTCGCCCGTTCCGAGGAGCTCGGCGAGCTGCTGAACGACCCACGGGTGATCGAGCGACCAGGGCCGGTTTCGCGACATGTCCCGGGAATACTCCCAGCTGATGCCGGTGGTGAACCTGTTCCGGCAGTGGCGGAAGACCGAGGCCGACCAGGCGACCGCGGCCGAGATGCTGACACGACAGCGACGCCGACATCCGGCGGCTGGGCCAGGAAGAAGTCGGCCGCATCCGCAGCGAACTCGAGGATCTGGAGGCGCGGGTGCGCCTGCAGCTGATCCCGAAGGATCCCCTCGACGACAGCAACATCTACCTGGAGATCCGGGCCGCGGCCGGCGGCGACGAGGCGGCGATCTTCGCCGGCGACCTCTTCCGCATGTACTCCCGGTACGCCGAGGGCCGCGGCTGGCAGATCGAGGTGGTGAATTCCAACAGCGGCGAGCACGGCGGCTTCAAGGAGATCATCAGCCGGATCATCGGCGCGCGGCGCCTACTCGCGCCTCAAGTTCGAGTCCGGCGCCCACCGGGTGCAGCGCGTCCCGGAAACCGAGGCCCAGGGCCGCGTCCACACCTCGACCTGCACGGTCGCCGTGCTGCCGGAGCCGGAGGAGATCGACGCCATCGCCGATCAACCCGGCCGAGCTGCGCACCGACACCTACCGCGCCTCCGGCGCCGGCGGCCAGCACGTCAACAAGACCGACTCGGCCGTGCGCATCACGCACCTGCCCACCGGGCTCGTGGTGGAGTGCCAGGACGAGCGCTCCCAGCACAAGAACCGCGCCCGGGCCCTGAAGCTGCTGCAGGCCAAGCTGCTCGACCAGGCCCGGCGGAAGCAGAGCAGCGAGCAGGCCGCCCGCCGCAAGAGCCAGGTCGGCACCGGCGACCGCTCCGAGCGCATCCGCACCTACAACTATGCCCAGAGCCGGGTGACGGACCACCGCATCAATCTCACGCTGTACAAGCTCGACGACATCCTCGAGGGCAAGCTGGATGCCCTCATCGAGCCCCTCATCAACGAATACCAGGCCGAACAGCTCGCCGCCCTCGAAGGTTGACCACGCATGCAGACGCCGCTTTCCCACGCTGATCGACAGCATCGGCAACACGCCGCTGATCCGGCTCAACAAGCTCTCCGACGCCACGGGCTGCGAGATCCTCGGCAAGGCCGAGTTCATGAACCCGGGCGGCTCGGTGAAGGACCGGGCCGCGCTGGGCATCGTGCGGGACGCCGAGCGCCGCGGCCAGCTCCGGCCCGGCGGCATCATCGTCGAGGGCACGGCGGGCAACACCGGCATCGGCCTCGCCGTCGTCGGCAACTGCCTCGGCTACCCGACCGTCATCGTGATGCCGGACAACCAGAGCAGGGACAAGGTGGACACCCTCCGGGCCTACGGCGCGGAGGTCCGGCTGGTGCCGGCGGTGCCCTTCAAGGACCCGAACCACTTCGTGCACACCTCGCGGCGGCTGGCGGAGGAGCTGGCGGCGACCGCGCCCAACGGCGCCGTGCTGGGCCAACCAGTTCGACAACGTCGCCAACCGCGAGTATCACGAGCAGACCACGGCGGCCGGAGATCTGGGACCAGACGGGCGGCCGCGTGGACGGCTTCATCTGCTCGGTGGGCACCGGCGGCACGCTGGCCGGCACCGCCCGGGGCCTCCGGGCCCGCAACAAGGCGGTGCAGATCGGCCTGGCCGACCCGCAGGGCTCGGCGCTCTACAACTACTTCACCAGCGGCGAACTCAAGGCCGAGGGCAGCTCGATCAGCGAAGGCATCGGCACCAGCCGCATCACGGCCAACTTCGCCGACACGCCGGTGGAGCACCCCTTCCAGATCCCGGACAGCGAATCCATCCCGCTGGTCTACGACCTGATCCGCAGCGAGGGCCTCCTGCTCGGTGGCTCCAGCGGCGTCAACGTGGCGGGCGCCGTGCGCCTGGCCCGGGCGCTCGGGCCGGGCCATGTGATCGTCACCGTCCTCTGCGACTCCGGGCTGCGCTACCGCCAGCGGCTCTTCAACCGCGAATTCCTGGCCGGCCGGGGCCTGGCCCTGCCCGAATGGCTTAAGCTGGAGGCATGAACATGAATGCACGCCGTAGGAGCGCCTTCAGGCGCGACCAGTCGACGACGTCCGGTCGCGCCTGAAGGCGCTCCTACTGGCGCTGCTGCTGGCCAGCCAGCGGCGCCATCGCCCAGGAGCCGCGGCACCGCCGAGCCCGCAGCGCGCCAGCCGGCGTGGATCGCGAAGAGCAACGCCGAGGCCCAGATCCTGCTCGACACCTACGCGCGCTTCTACCCGGAGATGGCCGGCGAGATCGGCGTGGCCGGCCTGGACAACCGCGTCGCCGACCTCGGGCTCGCCCTGAGCGACCGCATCCGGGCCGCCTTCACCTCGGCGGCCCGGGAACTGGACGAGCGGCGCGCCGTCGTCAGGGATCCGCGCGTCGTCCAGGACCTGGAGATCCTCCGGCAGGACGCGCTCCTGCAGGCGGCGATCGAGGAAGCCGAACCAGCGCTACCTGCTGCCCAGCTTCGACGTGGCGGAGCAGGTCTACAACGGCGTGCGCGCCCTGCTGACGGACCAGGTCGCGCAGGAACGGCACCCCGCCGCCGCCGTCCGGCTGCGGCGCTATGCCGGCCTCGAGGAGGGCTATGCGCCGATCGCCGTGCTGGCCGAGGCGCGGGTCCGGGAGCAGCTGGGCACGCATCGGCCTGCTCTATCCCCTCCGGGACGAACTCGAGCAGCAGCTGGCCAACAGCTCCCTGTACCTGGACGGCGTCGCAGGAACTGCTCGACCAGTACAAGGTGAAGGACGGCGACAAGGCCGCTGAAGGAACTGCGGGTGCAGGTCGCGGCCTACGACGACTTCCTGCGGCGGGAGGTGCTGCCGCGGGCGCGGGAGGACTTCCGCCTGCCGGCGGACCTGTACGCCGTGCGGCTCCGGGAAGTCGGCGTGGACATCCCGCCGGCGGAGCTCGCGGCCCGGGCGCGGACGGCCTTCATGGAGGTCCGCAACCAGATGATCGCCCTGGCGCCGGTCGTGGCGCGGGACCTGAAGCTCGAGGCCAGCGACTACCCCGGCGTCATCCGCGAACTGCGGAGCCGCCAGGTGACGGGCGAGGCCACCCTGCCCCTGTACCGGGAACGGCTGGCCGTGATCGAGGACATCATCCGGACCGCAGAAGATCGTGACGCTGCCGGAGCGCGAGGCGATCATCCGGCTGGCCACGGCGGCGGAGAGCGCCGTCGGTGCCGTCGCCGCAGATGAAGCCGCCGCCCTTCGTCAACAACCAGGGCGAGCAGGGCGAGTTCGTGCTGCCGCTCGCCATGCCGCCCGTCGAGGGCGAGGCCCCGGCGCGGCGCCTCGAGGACTTCACGCTTCGACGCGGCCACCTGGACCCTCACGGCCCACGAGGCGCGGCCCGGGCCACGAACTGCAGTTCGCCAGCATGGTGGAGAACGGCGTGTCGCTGGCCCGCGCGCTGTTCGCCTTCAACAGCGTCAACGTGGAGGGCTGGGCGCTGTATGCCGAGGCGGAGACGCAGCCCTACCTGCCCCTCGATGGCCAGCTCATCGCGCTCCAGTTCCGCCTGCTCCGGGCCGCCCGCGCCTTCCTCGATCCCGGGCCTGCAGCAGGGCACGATCAGCCTCGACGAAGCACGGCGGGTGCTCGTCGAGGAAGTCGTGATGACCGAGGCCAACGCGGAACAGGAACTGCAGCGCTACACCTTCCGCGCGCCGGGCCAGGCCACGAGCTACTTCTACGGCTACCAGCGCCTGCTGGACCTGCGCGCCAGCACGGAAGTAGCGCTTGGGCAGCCGCTTCGACCGCCAGCGCTTCCACGACTTCGTGCTGGCCCAGGGCGTCCTGCCGCCCGCCCTGCTCGCGAGGCTGGTGCAGGACGAGTTCATTCCGGCGGAACTGAAGCGCGCAGCGAACGACAGACCGTAGGAGCGGCTTCAGCCGCGACTGCGGGTCACCGATCACGATTCAAGAATCGCGGCTGAAGCCGCTCCTACAGGGGGAACCATCATGCTCAAGAAACTCAGTGCGGAATTCCTGGGAACCGCCTGGCTCGTGCTCGGCGGCTGCGGCAGCGCCGTGCTGGCCGCGGGCTTCCCGGACCTCGGGATCGCCTTCGTCGGCGTGTCGCTGGCCTTCGGCCTCACCGTGCTGACCATGGCCTTTGCCATCGGCCACATCTCGGGCTGCCACCTGAACCCGGCCGTGACGCTCGGCCTCTGGTCCGCGGGCAAGGTGCCCACCGGCGACGTGGTGCCCTACATCGTCGCGCAGGTGATCGGCGGCATCGCCGGCGCCGCGGTCATCGCGGCCATCGCCACGGGCAAGGCGGACTTCAACCTCGTGCAGAGCGGCTTCGCCGCGAACGGCTTCGGCGAGCACTCGCCCGGCGGCTACAGCCTGCAGGCCGCGCTGATCTGCGAGGTCGTGCTGACCTTCTTCTTCCTGATGATCATCCTCGGCGCCACCGACGCGCGGGCCCCGGCGGGCTTCGCGCCGATCGCCATCGGCCTCGGCCTGACGCTGATCCACCTGATCAGCATCCCGGTCACCAACACGTCGGTGAACCCGGCCCGCAGCACCAGCCAGGCGCTGTTCGTCGGCGGCTGGGCCATCCAGCAGCTCTGGGTGTTCTGGGTGGCGCCGATCGCCGGCGGCATCCTCGCGGGCGTCGCGCACCGCTGGCTGTCGGCGAAGGACTAGTTGCTGCCGTAGGAGCGGCTTCAGCCGCGACCCGGCGCTCCCGCGCAGAGTCGCGTCCGCGCGTCTCGAGGCGAGTAGCCGGTCGCGCCTGAAGCCGCTCCTACGGCGTCATCAAGGCCTGGTCGAGGTCGGCGAGCAGGTCCTGCAGGCCCTCGATGCCGACCGACAGCCGCACCAGGTTGTCGGCGATGCCCATCTTCCGGCGCTCGTCCGTGGGCACGCTGGAGTGGCTCATGGTGGCCGGCTGGCCGGCCAGGCTCTCCACGGCACCCAGGCTCTCGGCCACGGTGAACACCTGCAGCCGGTTCAGGAAGCCGCCCACCGCGGCTGGCGTCGCCCTTGATCTCGAAGCAGACGATGCCGCCGAAGCTGCCCATCTGCCGCTTCGCCAGCGCGTGCTGGGGATGGGCGGGCAGTCCCGGGTAGTAGACCTTCGCCACCCGCGGGTGCTTCTCCAGGTGCTGCGCAATCGCCAGCGCGTTCGAGCAGTGCCGCTCCATGCGCAGCGCCAGCGTCTTGATGCCCCGGAGCACCAGGTAGGAATCGAAGGGCCCCAGCACGCCGCCGGACGCGCTGCGCAGCAGGTGCAGCTGCTTGCCCAGCTCCGCGTCGGCCACCACGTTGATGCCGCCGAGCACGTCGGAGTGCCCGCCGAAGTACTTGGTGGCCGAGTGCATGACGATGTCGACGCCGAGCTCCAGCGGCCGCTGGAAGCACGGCGTGGCGAAGGTGTTGTCCACGCAGGTCAGCACCTTGTGCTGGCGGGCGATGGCCACGATCGCGGCGATGTCGGTGATCTTGAGCAGCGGGTTGGTCGGCGTCTCGATCCAGATCAGCTTCGTGGCCGGCCGGATCGCGGCGGCAACGCGCGCCGGGTCGGTCATGTCCACCCAGGTGAATTCGAGCGCGCCGATCCGCCGGCGCACCTGGTCGAAGAGCCGGCGGGTGCCGCCGTAGAAGTCCAGCGGCGCGATCACGTGGCTGCCCGCGTCGAGCAGGTCGAGGATGCCGGCCGTCGCCGCCTGGCCGGAGGCGTAGGCCAGCGCCCGCACGCCGGACTCGAGCTCGGCCACGCAGCGCTCCAGCGCATCCCGCGTCGGGTTCGACGAGCGGGTGTAGATGTGCTCCCGCGGCTGGCCCAGCGCTTCCCATTCGAAGGTCGTGCTGGTGACGATCGGCGGCATGACGGCGCCGGTCGCCGCGTCGCTGGTCTCACCGGCGTGAATGACCTTGGTCTCGAACTGGCTGTTCTTTCCTGCCATGGCGGGGCCCTGAGCCTGAACTGTCGCGGGGGCGGCAGGCTAACATAGCGTCATGAGCACTGTGGATCAGCTGTTGCGCGACGGGGCCCGGCGCCTCGGGGGCCTCGGCGGCTCGCCCCGGCTGGACGCCGAGCTGCTGCTCGGCCACGCCCTCGGCCAGCGCCGGGAGGAACTCTACCGGTCCCTGTTCAGCAGCGTGCCCACCGAGGCCGAGGAACGCTACGCGGCGCTGCTCGCCGAGCGGGAGACGCGCCGGCCCGTCGCCCAGCTGGTGGGCCAGCGGGACTTCTGGTCGTTCACCCTGGCGGTCACGGGCGCGACGCTCGTCCCGCGGCCGGAGACCGAACTGCTGGTGGAGCGGGCCCTCGCCCGGATTCCGGCGGACGCGGCCTGGACCATCGCGGACCTGGGCACCGGCACCGGCGCCATCGCGCTGGCGATCGCGCGGGAGCGCCCGGCCTGCAAGGTGCTGGCCACCGACCTCAGCAAGCCGGCGCTCGCCGTGGCCCGGCGCAACGCGAAGGCCCTGGCGCTGCGGAACGTCACCTTCAGGCAGGGCGACTGGTTCGCGCCGCTGCCGCAGGCCGGACTCGGCCCGGTGGCGCTTCCACATGATCGTGTCGAACCCGCCCTACATCGCCGCGGACGAGTGGTCGCTCACCGACCCGGAACTGGGCTTCGAGCCGCGCGTGGCGCTGGACGGCGGTCGGGATGGCCTCGAGCGCCTACCGCGTCATCACGGAGGGCGCGCCCCGCTACCTGCGGCCGGGCGGCTGGCTGCTGCTGGAGCACGGCTTCCGGCAGGGCGAGGATGTGCGCGGGCTGCTGAAGGAGGCCGGCTTCGGCAACGTGGCCACGGTGACGGACCTGGCGGGCCGTCCCGCGGGTCAGCGAAGGGCAGATCGGGGCGCCGCCGTGATGAGGAACCCGGCCATGACCACGGTGGATCCGGTCCGCTACAGCCGCCACCTGGCCCTCCCCCAGGTGGGCGCGGAGCGGCCAGCGGCGGCTGGAGCAGTCCAGCGTGCTGGTGGTCGGGCTCGGCGGCCTCGGCTCGGTGGCCAGCCTCTATCTCGCGAATGCGGGCGTCGGGCACCTGGTGATCAACGACTTCGACCGGGTGGACGCCACCAACCTGCCCCGGCAGATCCTGTTCCGCGAGAGCGACGTGGGCGAGTACAAGACCCACGCCACGGCGGAGCGGCTGCGGGCCGCGAACCCGGCGCCCCACGTCAACGTGCTGAACCGGCGGCTGGACGCGGACGAGCTGCGCGACGCCGTCAGCGCGTGCAGCCTCGTGCTCGACTGCACCGACAACTTCCCGACGCGCCTCCAGCTGAACGCGGCCTGCGTCGCCGCGCGCAGGCCGCTGGTGACCGGCGCCGCGATCCGCTTCGAGGGCCAGGTGGCGGTGTTCCTGAACGACGACGCGGCGAGCCCCTGCTACCGGTGCCTGTACTCGGACGAGGACGAGAACTTCGCCAACTGCGCCGGCCAGGGCATCCTCGCGCCCGTGGCGGGCACCATCGGCGCGCTGCTCGCCACCGAGGCGCTGAAGCTGCTGCTCGGCCTGGAGTCCGGGCTGCGCAACCGGCTGTGGATCTACGACGGCCTCAGCGGCGCCACGCGCACGGTCGCGATCCGGAAGGCGCCGGACTGCCCGGTCTGCTCGGCTGTAGGAGCGGCTTCAGCCGCGACAGATCGTCGTGAGTCGGTCGCGGCTGAAGCCGCTCCTACGCCGCTCGCAGTCGCTGCCACGAACTACGGCTGGTACACGGTGGGCGTGCTCACCGTTGCCTACGTGTTCTCCTTCATCGACCGCAGCATCCTCACCCTGCTCGTCGGCCCGATCCGCGCCGACCTCGGCATCTCGGACACGCAGATCAGCCTGCTCCACGGGCTCGCCTTCGCGATCTTCTACACGCTGCTCGGGATCCCGATCGCGTCGCTGGCGGACCGGCGCAACCGCCGCAACCTCATCGCCGTGGGCGTGGCCTTCTGGAGCCTCGCCACCGCGGCCTGCGGCCTGACGCGCAATTTCTGGCAGCTCTTCCTGGCCCGCATCGGCGTCGGCGTCGGCGAAGCCGCGCTCTCCCCGGCTGCCTACTCGATGATTGCCGACAGCTTCCCGCCGGAGAAGCTCGGCCGCGCGCTGAGCGTGTACACGCTGGGCGCCATCGCCGGCATCGGCTTCGCGCTGATCATCGGGGGCGCGGTCATCGGCAGCGTGACGACGGCGACCGACACGACGCTGCCGCTGGTGGGCACGGTCCGGCCCTGGCAACTGGTGTTCTTCATCGTGGGCCTGCCCGGGCTGCTGGTGGCGCTGTGGATCCTCACGCTGCGGGAGCCGGAGCGGCGCCGGCTGCCGGTCGGCGGGAGAAGGGTCGGGGCTGAAGCCCCTCCTGCAGTACATGCGCCTGCACTGGCAGTCCTACGCCGCACACCTGGCGGGCTTCGCCCTGCTCGGCATCGTGCTGAATTCGCTCACCGCGTGGACGCCCAGCCACTTCATCCGCAGTTTCGGCCAGTCGCCGGGCCAGTCGGGCTTCTGGCTGGGCACGCTGATCGCGATCTTTGGCACGAGCGGCATCATCGCGGGCGGCTGGTGGTCGGACCGGGCGCAGCGGCTCGGGCGACCCGACGGGCCGATGCGGGTCGGCGTGATCAGCGCGCTCGGGTCGCTGCTGTTCGGCGTGGCGGCGCCGCTCGCCGGCAGCCTCGAGCTCGCCCTGGCCCTCTACGCCCCGCTGCTCTTCTTCAGCACCTTCGCCTACGGGGCCGCGCCGGCCGCCGTGCAGATGATGACGCCGGCGCCCATGCGCGCGGTCGCCTCGGCGATCTACCTGTTCTTCCTGAACTTCGTCGGCATGGGGCTGGGGCCGCTGATCACGGCGGCGGTCACGGACTACGTGTTCCGGAGCGACCTGGCCGTGGGCCGGTCGCTGGCGCTGGTGGTCGGCGTGTCGGCGGCCCTGTCGGCGCTGCTGCTCGCCTGGGGCTGCCGCCACTTCCGCGCGACGGTCGCGAAGGGTACCGGACCCGTAGGAGCGCCTTCCGGCGCGACCGGTATCGATCGCGCCTGAAGGCGCTCCTACTGGCGGTTGGCGCTGTAGCGGCCGGGCCCCAGGCAGGCGATCGCCACGGCCGTGAAGAGGAACATGCCCTGCAGCTCCAGTGCCCAGCCGCCCGTGGCGTTCAGGCCGAACAGGTCGGACCGGTGCGCCAGCGCAATGGCAAACACCATGTTGATCGCGATGACTCCCGCGCCGATGCGGGAGAACCAGCCGGCGATCACCATCAGCGGCGCCACGACCTCGCCCACGTAGACGCCGTAGGCGACCCAGTCCGGCAGGCCGGCGGAGGTCACCATGCGCGTGATCCCGTCGATGCCGCTGGTGAGCTTGGCGATGCCGTGCAGGAGGATCAGCACGCCGAGCGCGAGTCGCAGGATCAGCTTGCCAGCGTCCGTCATGTCCAGTTCCGCCGGGGAGTTGCGAGCTTACTGCGGATCGCCGCCAGGTGCGCCACGACCCGCCGGTGTGCGGGCGTCGCGGTGCTCGAAGAGGTAGATCCCCTGCCACTGCCCCAGCGCGGGCGGCCGTCCATCACGGGAATCGAGAGCGACACGGCATTGAGCGCCGCCTTGATGTGGCCGGCATGTCGTCCGGGCCTTCGCTGCGTGTGATCCAGCCCATCGAGGGATCATCGCCGGCGGCACCAGCCGGCGGAAGAACTCGTCCAGGTCCCGCGGACGTCCGGGTCGGCGTTCTCCTGCACGCAGAGGAGCAGGAGGTGTGCTGGACGAACAGCGTCAGCAGCCCGCTCCGTACCCCGCTGTCCGCCACGAAGCGCACGACGTCCCCGTGAACTCATGGAGGCCGGGACCTGGCGTGCGAATGCTAAGACCGTGTCATGAACGAAAAGGTACCGGACCTTAGTTATTGTGGTTGCAGTGCTGCAAACTACAATAACTAAGGTCCGGTACCTTTTGGTTACTCCGGGTCGTAGGCCAGGTTCGACGCCAGCCAGCGCTCCGCGGTGGCCAGCGACATCCCCTTCCGCCGCGCGTAGTCCTCCACCTGGTCGCGGCCGATACGGCCCACGGCGAAGTAGCGGGACTCCGGGTGCGCGTAGTAGAAGCCGCTGACCGACGCGGCCGGCATCATCACGAAGGACTCGGTGAGCTGCACGCCGATGTTCTTCTCCACGTCGAGCAGCTTCCAGAGCGTGGCCTTCTCCGTGTGGTCCGGGCAGGCGGGGTAGCCCGGCGCCGGGCGGATGCCGCGGTAGGCCTCGTTGATCAGCTGCTCGTTGCTGAGCTTCTCCTCCGCGCGCGTAGCCCCAGTGCACCCGGCGCACCTCGCGCGTGCAGGTACTCGGCTGCGGCCTCGGCGAGCCGGTCGGCCAGCGCCTTCAGCATGATCGACGAGTAGTCGTCGTGCTCGCGCTCGAAGGCGGCCGCGCGGGCGTCGATGCCGAGCCCGGCCGTCACCACGAAGGCGCCGACGTAGTCGCGCAGGCCGGTGTCGTGGGGCGCCACGAAATCGGCGAGGCAGGCGTTGGGCAGCTTGTCGGCCAGCGGCTTCTGCTGGCGGAGGTGGTGCAGGACGGCGACCGGCCCGGAGCGCTGCTCGTCGGCGTAGATGGCCACGTCGTCGTCCCCCACCCGGTTCGCCGGGAAGAAGCCGAACACCGCCCGGGCGGTCAGCCACTTCTCCGCCACGATCCGGTCGAGCATCTTCCGGGCATCCGCGTAGAGGTCCCGGGCGGCCTCGCCCACCACCTCGTCGTCGAGGATCGCGGGAAAGGTGCCGCGGAACTCGTAGGCGTTGAAGAACGGCATCCAGTCGATGTACGGCACCAGCGTGGCCAGCGGGATGTCGTCCAGCACGCGCACGCCGGTGAAGGTCGGCGCCGCCGGCGGCGTCGACCACTCGAGCGGAATGCGGTTCGCCCGCGCCTCGGCGATGCCGAGCTGGGGCGTCGCCTCGGTCCGCCGGCCGTGGCGCTCGCGCCGCACGCGGGCGTCCTCCTTCACGCCGGCCACGTAGGCGGCGCGGTCCGCCGGGCTGGCCAGCTTCTGCGCCACGCCGACGGAGCGCGACGCGTCCTTCACGTAGACCACCGGCCCGTCGTACTCCGGGTCGATCTTCACGGACGTGTGCGCCGGCGACGTGGTGGCGCCGCCGATCAGCAGCGGCATGCTGAAGCCCTGCCGCTTCATCTCCTTCGCGACGTGCACCATCTCCTCGAGGGACGGCGTGATCAGCCCCGACAGGCCGATCATGTCGGCATTCTCCCGCCGCGCCGTCTCCAGGATGCGCTCGCAGGGCACCATCACGCCGAGGTCGATGACCTCGAAGTTGTTGCACTGGAGGACGACGCCCACGATGTTCTTGCCGATGTCGTGCACGTCGCCCTTCACGGTCGCCATGACGATCCTGCCGGCCTTGCGCACGGCGCCCGACTGGGCGGCCTCGATGTACGGCACCAGGTGGGCCACGGCCTTCTTCATCACGCGGGCGGACTTCACCACCTGGGGCAGGAACATCTTGCCGGAGCCGAACAGGTCGCCGACCACGTTCATGCCGTCCATCAGCGGGCCCTCGATCACGTCGAGCGGCCGCCGGGCGGCGAGCCGCGCTTCCTCCGTGTCGGCGACGATGAACTCGTCGATGCCCTTCACCAGCGCGTGGGACAGGCGCTGGCCCGGCGGCAGCTGCCGCCACTCCTGCTCGGCCTGCTTCGCGATGCCGCCGCCCGGGCCCCGGTAGCGGCTGGCCAGCTCCAGCAGGCGCTCGGTGGCGTCGGGTCGCCGGTTCAGGATCACGTCCTCCACCGCATCCCGCAGCTCGCGATCGATCTGCTCGTAGATCGCCAGCTGGCCGGCATTGACGATGCCCATGTCCATCCCGGCCTGGATCGCGTGGTACAGGAAGACCGAGTGCATGGCCTCCCGCACGGGATCGTTGCCCCGGAAGGAGAAGGAGACGTTGCTGACGCCGCCGCTCACCAGCGCATGGGGCAGCCGCTGCTTGATCTGCCGGGTCGCCTCGATGAAGGCCACGCCGTAGTCGTTGTGCTCCTCGATGCCGGTCGCCACCGCGAAGATGTTCGGGTCGAAGATGATGTCCTCGGGCGGAAAGCCCACCTGCTCCGTCAGCAGCCGGTAGCAGCGCTCGCAGATCGACACCTTGCGCTCCACCGTCTCGGCCTGGCCCTGCTCGTCGAAGGCCATGACCACGACCGCGGCGCCGTGGCGCCGGATCTCGCGGGCCTGCTGCAGGAACGGCTCCTCGCCCTCCTTCAGGCTGATCGAGTTGACCACCGGCTTGCCCTGCACGCACTTCAGGCCGGCCTCGATCACGCTCCAGCGGGAGGAGTCGATCATCACCGGCACGCGGGCGATGTCGGGCTCGGTCGCCACGATCTTGAGGAACCGGTCCATGGCGGCGACCGAATCCAGCATGCCCTCGTCCATGTTCACGTCGATGATCTGCGCGCCGTTCTCGACCTGCTGCCGGGCCACGGCCAGGGCGCCCGCGTAGTCGCCCGCGACGATCAGCTTGCGGAACTGGGCCGAGCCGGCCACGTTGGCCCGCTCGCCCACGTTCACGAACAGCGAGTCGTCGCCGATGTTGAACGGCTCGAGGCCGGACAGCCGGAGCTTGACTGCCGACGTCCGGCACCTTGCGGGGCGCGTGGCGGGACACCGCCTCGCGAATCGCCGCGATGTGCGCCGGCGTGGTGCCGCAGCAGCCGCCCACCATGTTCACGAGCCCGGACGCGGCGAACTCGCCCAGCACGCCGGCCATCGCCGCCGGCGTGTCGTCGTAGCCGCCGAAGGCATTGGGCAGGCCCGCGTTGGGGTGCACGCTGATGCGGGTGTCGGCGACCCGCGACAGCTCGCTGATGTGCGGGCGCAGGTCCTTCGCGCCGAGCGCGCAGTTGAGGCCGATGATGAACGGGTTGATGTGCCGCAGGGAGTTCCAGAAGGCCTCGGGCGTCTGGCCGGACAGCGTGCGGCCGGACGCGTCCGTGATCGTGCCCGAGAGCATCACGGGAATGCGCAGCCCGACGGCCTCGCCCACGCCGGCGATCGCGTAGAGCGCGGCCTTGGCGTTCAGCGTGTCGAAGATCGTCTCCACCAGGATGAAGTCGGCGCCGCCCTCGAGCAGCGCCCGCACCGCGTCCATGTAGGTGGCGACCAGTTCGTCGAAGCTGATGTTGCGCAGGCCGGGGTCGTTGACGTCCGGCGAGATGGACGCCGTGCGGCTGGTGGGGCCGAGCACGCCGGCGACGAAGCGCCGCTGGCCGGTCCGCGCGCCGACCTCGTCGGCCACCGACCGGGCCAGCCGCGCGCCGGCCAGGTTCAGCTCGTGCACGCAGCGTTTCGAGCCCGTAGTCGGCCAGCGACGGCGCGCTGGAGTTGAAGGTGTTGGTCTCGATGACGTCGGCGCCGGCCTCGAGGAACTGCCGGTGAATGCCGCCGATCACGTCGGGACGCGTGATGCTGAGCAGGTCGTGGTTGCCCTTCAGGTCCCGGGGCGAATCGGCGAAGCGCTGGCCCGCGGTAGTCGGCCTCGGCGAGGCGGTGGGCCTGCACCATGGTGCCCATGGCGCCGTCGAGGATGACGATGCGCTCGCGCCAGCAGCGCCTCCAGCGCCGGGAAACCCGGCGTCGTGGGCAGGGCTCCGGGCGGTTCACGGCGCGACTCCGGCCGCCGGCTGCGGCCGCACGCCCAGCGCGTAGCAGATCGCAAAGGTCAGCTCGGCCCGGTTCAGCGTGTAGAAGTGGAACTCGCTGATGCCGTGCCGGCGCAGGGTCGCCACCTGCTCGATCGCCACGCTGGCGCCGAGCATCCGCTGGGTGTCCGGGATCGTCGTCCAGGCCCTCGAAGCGCTCGTGCAGCCACTGCGGCACGCTGGCGCCCGCGCGATTGGCGAAGTTCAGCATCTGGCGGAACTTCGCGATGGGCAGGATGCCGGGCACGATGGGCGCGGTGATGCCGCGGGCCACGCAGCGGTCCCGGAAGCGCAGGAAGTTGTCGGTGTCGTAGAAGAACTGGGTGATGGCGCGGTTGGCGCCCGCGTCGAGCTTGCGCTTGAGATTGTCCAGGTCGAAGTCGGCGTTCGGCGCCTCCGGGATGGCCCTCCGGGTAGGCCGCGACCGAGATGTCGAAGTCCGCGACCTCCCGCAGCCCGCGCACCAGGTCGGCCGCGTAGGCGTAGCCGCCCGGGTGCGGCACGTAGTGCGTGGCGCCCTGGGGCGGATCGCCGCGCAGGGCGACGATGTGGCGGATGCCCTCGTCGCGGTACGCGCGGGCGATGGCCTTGATCTCCTCCCGGTCCGAGCCGACGCAGGTCAGGTGGGGCGCGCTGACGAGCCCGGTCTCCGCGGCGATGCGCGACACGATCCGGTGGGTCCGGTCCCGGGTCGAGCCGTCGGCGCCGTAGGTGACGGACACGAAGCGCGGCTTCAGCGGCGCCAGCTTCTGGATCGCCTGCCAGAGGGTCGCTTCCATCTCCGGCGTCTTCGGCGGAAAGAACTCGAAGGACACCTGCACCGGGGGCTTGGTGCGGGCTTGCGGGCTGTGCGTCAGTCATGGGTACCGGTCCTTGCGGTGGTCGCAACCGGGCGACTGGCCAGGAACAGCGCCCGGTCGGGCGCCCTCCCCGGCAGCCATTGCCGGCGGGTGACGGCGAAGCCGAGCGCCGCGAGGCGCGCCGACCAGTTCGCTGTCGGTGGGCAGAATGCGATCGAGGATCAGCAGGCGGCCCGCCGGGCGCAGCACGCGGGCGGCCTCGGCGAGGATGGCCTGCAGTTCGTCGCTGCGGGCGGGAGCCAGCACGTCCTGGAGGATCACGAGGTCGAAGGCGCCGGCCTCGAAGGGCAGCCTGCGCGGGCTCCGCGTCCCGGATGGTCCAGCGCGGCAGGCCGCGCCTGGCGCAGACGCGCCCGGGCCAGCTGGCGGCGGTGCGCCGACGGCTCGGTGCCGATGGCCAGCCGCGCCTCCGGCAGCAGCAGCCGGAGCACCTCGCCCGAGCCGCAGCCGACGTTGAGGATCGCACCGAGCGGCAGTGGCTCGCGGTGAGCCGGCGTGCCGGCGAGCGGTCGGTGAGCGCGGCAGCCAGGAGTCGGCGAGCGCGGTGTCGCCGTCGGCCACGTGCAGCCCGCGACCGCGGCCAGCCCGCAGGGCCCGGCGGAGCGCGTCCCGCTCCCGCTGGCGGGACAGCTTCTGCAGCCGCTCCCGGTCCCGGGCGATGGTCGGATCGTCGCTGGCGGCGACCGCCGCCACCGAACTCGCCACCCCGGCATCGAGGCCCTCGGCCGACCAGCGGTAGAAGATCGAGCGGCCCTCCCGGAAGGACTCCACCAGCCCGGCCTCGGCCAGCAGCCGCAGGTGCCGGGACACCCGGGGCTGGCTCTGCTCGAGCACCGTCACCAGGTCGCCCACGGAGGTCTCGCCGCCCAGCAGCGCGACGAGCAGCCGCAGGCGGCTCGGCTCGGCGGCGGCATCCAGCTGGAGAACGGCCTGGTTCAGCTCCATGGCCGGAAATATAAAGATGTCGTTATATATCTACAAGCCACCGGCTCACAGGCGCGCGCGAGGCCCGGAGCCCGACGCAGTCGGGCCCGCGGTAAAAGACGCGAACGTCGGCGATCTAGCCGCTAGATGGCGGGAGATTGACGGCTTCGCGGGCCGTTCCGATCCAGCTGCGGATCAGGGAGTAGGCCACGGCCAGCAGGGTCGGGCCGATGAAGAGGCCGATGATGCCCCAGGCCAGCAGGCCGCCGAGGACGCCCATGAGGATCAGGGCAAAGGGCAGCTTGGCGCCCCGGCTGATGAGCCAGGGGCGCAGGAAGTTGTCCACGGTGTTCACCAGGGCCGCGCCCCAGATGCCGAGGAAGATCGCCGAGCCGGTCTCCCCCGTGTAGTAGAGCCAGATGGCCGACGGCAGCCAGATGAGAAAGGTCGGCAGCTGGACGAGGGCCAGCATGAAGGTGGCGAAGCCGAGCACGCGCCACGCCCGGCATGCCGGCGATGAAGAAGCCGAGCGCCGCGATCAGGGCCTGCACCGACGCCGTGCCCACGAGCCCGATGGACACGCTGCGCACCGTGCCCACGACCAGCGGAATGATGCGCCCCCGCTCGCCGATGTTCAGGCGCGAGACGAGCCGCTCGGCGAGATCGGCGGAGCGGTCCGCCGTGATCAGGAAGACGGCGGCGATCAGGATCGCAAAGAGGAACTCCAGCAGCGCGAGGGCCAGGTTGGCGCCCTGGGCCAGAGCCCAGACCCCCGCCTCCTCGGCCGCCGGCAGCGCCCTGGTGACCAGGCCCGACATGTCCGTCACGGCATTGAGCCAGACGTCCCGGATCAGGCCCGCCGACCAGCGGCAGGCCGCTGACCCAGTCCGGCGGCGTCGGCGCAATGGACAGGGCCAGGTCCTTCAGCATCGTCGCCACCTGGGGCACGGCCTGGCCCAGCGTCGCCGTGAGCACGGCGAACGGCACGATCAGGACCAGGAACAGCGCGAGACTGCAGAGGCTGGCGGCCAGCACCGGACGGTCGCCGAGCCGGCGCGTCAGCCAGGTGAAGGCGGGCCAGACCGTGATCGCGATGATCGCGGCCCAGGTCAGCGCGCCGAGGAACGGCAGGATGATCTGCAGGACGGCGATGCCCAGCAGGGTCAGCGCCACGAGCCGGACGATGCGCTCGGTGGTCCAGGCGCTCGGACTGGAGTCTGGGGATCGGCCATGGGGCGGTAGGGTACCGTAGGAGCGGCTTCAGAGCGCCGACCGGCGCGATCCAGGATCGCGCCTGAAGGCGCTCCTACTCCAGCCGCAGCCGATAGCCGAGCCCGACCTCGGTGAGCAGGTAGCGCGGCTGCCGGGGATCCGGCTCCAGCTTCTGCCGCAGATTGCGCATGCAGACCCGGAGGATGCCGGAGTCGCCGGCCCGGCCGGGACCCCACACCTCCCGCAGGAGCTGGGGCGTGCGGACGACGAGCCCCGCGCTGGCTGCGCGAGAACATCCAGGACCCGGTACTCGAGGGGCGTCAGGTGCAGCTCGCCCTCCGGCATTGCGGGCGCTCCCGCCGCGCGAGGTCCACGACCGCACTCGCCGAACTCGAGGCGCGGGGCGCGTCTCGGCGCCCAGTGCCGCGCCGGCGAAGGGCGGCGCGCACGCGGGCCAGCAGTTCCGGCGTGCTGAAGGGCTTGGTCACGTAGTCGTCGGCGCCGGCATCGAGCGCCGCGACCTTCTCCTCCTCCTCGGGTGCGGGCCGTCAGCACGACGATCGGGACCGTCGACCACTGCGCGCACGTCCCGGATCACGCTTCAGTCCGTCCCCGTCGGGCAGGCCGAGGTCGACCAGCAGCAGGTCGGGCTTGTGGGACCGGGCCTCGATGATGCCCGCGGCTGCACGGTCCGCCTCGACGACCCGGTAGCCGCACGCCTTCGAGCAGGGCGCTGCAGGACCTCGCGAATTCCCGCGATCGTCGTCGATCACGAGGACGAGGTGCATCGCCCGGGTCACGCGGCGGGCTCCGACGCCGGCAGCGTGAACTCGAAGCGGGCGCCGCCGCCCGGGGCGCGGGCCGCCTCGATGCTGTCCGCCGTGGGCGACGATGATGGCCCGGCAGATCGCCAGGCCCAGGCCGGCCCCGGCGATCGTGCCTTCCGTCGTGCCCGCGCTGGAAGGGCGCGAACAGGCGGGCGAGGTCGCCCTCCGGCAGACCGGGCCCTGGTCCTCGACCACGACCGCACTGGCCGTCGTATCGGCCGCCGCCGCAATGCGGATCGCCGGTTCCCTCCGGCGTGTACTTGGCGGCGTTGTCCAGCAGGTTCACGAAGACCTGGACGACCAGCGAGGCATCCACGTGGACGGCGGCAGGTCCTCCGGAATCTCCACGTGCACCGGGTGCCCCGCGAGTCGCTCCCGCAGCCGGTGCAGCGCGGTCCCACGAGGTCATCGAGCGCCTCCCAGCTCCGCCGGAGCTGCAGCTGGCCGGACTCGAGGCGGGTCAGCTCCAGCACGTTGGAGATCAGCTCGGACATCTCGTGGGCCTTGCGCTCCACCGAGCGCGCGAGCGACACGCGGGTGGCAGGATCGAGCGTGGCATCGTGCTCCGCCAGCGCGCTGCCGGCCCCGGCCATGACGGCGAGCGGGGTGCGCAGGTCGTGGGAGATCGACGCGAGCAGCGTGTTGCGCAGGCCCTCGGTTTCCATGGCGACCCGGGCCGCCTCGGCGTCCTTCCGCGAGCTGGGCGCGCTCGAGCGCCAGGCCGATCTGGCCGGCGAAGGTGTCCAGCAGGTGCCGCTGCTCCGGCAGCAGCACGCGCCGGCGGTTCGCCGGCAGCACCGCGAGCACGCCGCGGGCCGGGCGCGAGTCGCCGAGGGGCAGGTAGAGCGCGGGCGCGGCCGGCAGCGTGTCGGCGCCGAGGCCCGCCCGTTCGGCATGGTCGAGGACCCATTGCGCCACCGACAGGTCTGCCCCCCGCAGGGATCCGGGCATGGGCGCGTCCGCCGGATACCGGAGCCTGCCCTGGGCATCCGGCAGCAGCACGACGGCCTCGCAGCCGAACACCTCCGCCACGTGCCGGACTGCCACCCGGGCCATGTCGGCCGTGCCACGCGTCGCGCCGAGCTCCCGGCTCATGGCGTACAGCAGGGCCGTGCGCCGCTCCCGGGCGCCGGCCACGCGGGTCTGCTGCCGGACGCTGGCCATCAGGTTGGCGATGATCAGCGCCACGACGAGCATCACCGCGAAGGTGACCAGGTACTCCACGTCGGAGACGGCGAAGCTGAAGCGCGGCGGCACGAAGCAGAAGTCGAAGGCCAGCACGTTGGCGACGGCGGTGAGCACCGCCGGGCCGCGCCCGAGCCGCACGCTGGCCAGCGTGACGCCGAGCAGGTACACCATCACCAGGTTGGCCAGCTCGAAGTGGTCGTACATGAGGGCGGCGACGCCGGTGCAGACGGCCGTGGTGGCCGCGGCCCAGGCGTAGCGCTCCCACCGGATCGGCTGCTTCGGCGCCGGCGTCGGACGCCACCTCCGCGGGCGGCCGGTCGGCCCGCACCGGCTCGGGACTGATGGTCAGCACGTCGACTCCGCGGGTGCGGCGCACCAGCTCGGTGGCCGTCGACGGCCGCAGCAGCGCCCGCAGCCCGCGGCGCTTCGGCGCGCCGACGACGATCCGCGTGCTGTTCCGCGTCCGCGCGTACTCCAGCACGGTGTCCGCCGCCGTGCGGCCGTCCAGCGTGACCGTCTCGGCGCCCAGGGACTCCGCCAGGCGCAGCAGGTCGATGCGGCGGTTGCGCTCCCGCTCCGGCAGGCGCAGCAGTTCCGGCGTCTCGACCTAGACCACGGTCCACTGGGCATCCAGCGCATCGGCCAGCCGCTTGCCGGCGCGGATCACCTGCTCGGCCTGGTCGTCCGGCCCGATCGCGACCAGCAGCCGGTCCCGGGCGAGGTGCGGGCGGGTGGACTGGTCCAGCGGGGCCGAGTCGCGGGCGGCCGCGTCCACCCGGTCGGCCGTGCGGCGGAGCGCCAGCTCCCGCAGCGCCAGCAGGTTCGGCTTGCGGAAGAAGCGCTCGACGGCGGTGCCCGCTTCGTCCGGCAGGTAGATCTTGCCCGCCCGGAGCCGCGCCAGCAGGTCGTCGGGCGGCAGGTCGATCAGCTCGACCTCGTCGGCCTCGTCGAAGATCCGGTCCGGCACCGTCTCCCGCTGGCGCACGCCGGTGATCTGCGCGATCAGGTCATTGAGGCTTTCCAGGTGCTGGACGTTGACCGTGGTCCAGACGGAGACGCCGGCAGCGAGCAGTTCCTCGATGTCCTGCCAGCGCTTGCTGTGCCGGGGCGCCGGCTCGCCCTCGACCAGATTCGAGTGGGCGAGTTCGTCGACCAGCAGGATCTCCGGGCGCCGGCGCAGGGCCGCGTCGAGGTCGAACTCCTGCCGGACGATGCCGCGGTAGGTGACCGGCAGCGTCGGCAGCTGCTCGAAGCCCTCGAGCAGGCGCTCGGTTTCCGCGCGGCCGTGGGGCTCCACGTAGCCGACGACGACGTCGACGCCGGTGGTGCGCAGGCCGCGGGCCGCCTCGAGCATGGCGTAGGTCTTGCCGACGCCCGCGGAGGCGCCGAAGAAGACCCGCAGCTTGCCCCGCGCCGCGCGCGCCTCCTCGGCCTGCACGCGGGCCAGCAGCTGGTCCGGATCGGGGCGGCCGTGGGGCATGGCTCCGCGCTAGCGCAGGTTGTCGAGCGCGAGGTTCAGCTCGAGGACGTTGACGCGGGGCTCGCCCAGCACGCCGAAAGTGCGGCCTTCCGTTGCCACGCTGACCAGTTCCCGGACGCGGGCCTCGGGCAATGCCGCGCGCCCGGGCCACGCGCGGCACCTGCCAGTCCGCGGCGGCGGGCGAGATGTGCGGATCGAGCCCGCTGCCGGAGGCCGTCACCAGGTCGACGGGCACGGGACTCTGGTTGCCGGGATCGGCGGCGCGCAGCGCCGCGACGCGGTCGGTCGACGGCAGCCGCGAGCGTCGGGTTGGTGGTGGCCTGGTTGGAGCCGCTGGACACGCCGCCGTTGTAGGGCTGCGGGCCCGTGGCCGACGGGCGGCCCCAGAAGTAGCCCGGACCCGAGAACGGCTGGCCGAGCAGCCTCGACCCGACCTCGGTTGTCGCCGGAAACAATGATGCTGCCGGTGGCCTGGGCCGGGAAGAGCGCCGGCGCCGACCAGGGTCACGAACCCGGGATACGCCACCCCGGTGACGAGGGTCAGCAGGGCGAAAACGACGAGTGCGGGACGAATCTCTTGCAGCATCTGGATACTCCTCAGTTCCTACCGCCCGGAACTCAGGCAAGCCCCGTCACGGTCAGCAGCACGTCGATCAGCTTGATGCCGACGAACGGTACCACGAGGCCGCCGAGGCCATAGACCAGCAGGTTCCGCCGGAGCAGGTGCACGGCGGACGCCGCCCGGGACCGAACGCCCCGCAGGGCCAGCGGCACCAGCACGACGATGACCAGGGCGTTGAAGATCACCGCCGACAGGATCGCGCTCTCGGGGCTGGTCAGGCCCATGACGTTCAGGCTGTTCAGCACCGGATAGGTCGTCGCGAACGCGGCGGGAATGATCGCGAAGTACTTGGCCACGTCGTTGGCGATCGAGAAGGTCGTCAGCGCGCCCCGGGTCACCAGCATCTGCTTGCCGACGTCCACGATCTCGATCAGCTTCGTCGGGTTCGAATCGAGATCCACCATGTTGCCGGCTTCCTTGGCGGCCTGGGTGCCCGAGTTCATGGCGACCGCCACGTCCGCCTGGGCGAGCGCCGGCGCGTCGTTCGTGCCGTCGCCGCACATGGCGACGAGGTGGCCCTCGGCCTGCTGCTTGCGGATCAGCGCCAGCTTGGCCTCCGGCGTGGCCTCGGCGAGGAAATCGTCCACGCCCGGCCTCGGCGGCGATGGCGGCGGCCGTCAGCCGGTTGTCGCCCGTCACCATGATGGTCTTGATGCCCATCTGCCGCAGCTCCGCGAAGCGCTCGCGAATGCCGCCCTTGACGATGTCCCGCAGCTCGACGACGCCGAGCACCCGGCGGCCGTCGGCGACGACGAGCGGCGTTGCGCCCTCGCGGGCCACGCGACTCCACGATGTCGGACACGGGCGTGGGCCAGACGCCGCCCTCGGCAAGCACGAACTGGCGGACGGCCTCGGCGGCGCCCTTGCGCACCCGGCGGCCGTCGAGATCGACGCCGCTCATGCGGGTCTGGGCCGAGAACTTGTAGAAGGTGTGGGTGAGGGCGCCCAGGTCCCTGCCGCGCAGCTGGAAGAGCTTCTTGGCCAGCACGACGATCGAGCGGCCCTCGGGCGTCTCGTCGGCGAGGGACGCCAGCTGGGCCGCATCGGCCAGGTCCTCGGCCTTCACGCCGGGCGCCGCGTGAAACGCCGCAGCCTGCCGGTCGCCCAGCGTGATGGTGCCGGTCTTGTCCAGCAGCAGCACGTCCACGTCGCCGGCGGCCTCGACGGCGCGCCCCGACGTGGCGATGACATTGGCCTGCACCATGCGGTCCATGCCGGCGATGCCGATGGCGGACAGCAGGCCGCCGATGGTCGTGGGGATCAGGCACACCAGCAGCGCGACGAGCACCGTGAGGGTCACGACGGATCCCTGGCCCGAGCTCGTCACCGCGTAGGACGAGAACGGCGCCAGCGTGGCCGTGGCCAGCAGGAAGACCAGCGTCAGCATCGACAGCAGGATCGACAGCGCGATCTCGTTCGGCGTCTTCGTGCGCTTCGCACCCTCGACCATGGCAATCATGCGGTCGAGGAAGCCCTCGCCCGGATTGCTGGTGACGCGGACCACGAGCCAGTCCGACAGCACCCGCGTGCCGCCGGTCACGGAGGAGAAGTCGCTGCCCGACTCCCGGAGCACCGGCGCCGACTCGCCCGTGACGGCGCTTTCGTTCACCGACGCCACGCCGACGACCACCTCGCCGTCGGCCGGGATGATGTCCTTCGCGTCGACGAGCACGAAATCGCCCTTGCGCAGGCTGCTCGCGGCCACCAGCTCGAAGGTGGCGCTGCGCTCGGCGCTGCGCAGCTTCTTGGCCTGGACTTCCTTGCGCATGGCCCGGAGCGACGCCGCCTGGGCCTTGCCGCGGCCCTCGGCCACCGCCTCGGCAAAGTTGGCGAACAGGACGGTGAGCCAGAGCCAGGCGGCGATCGCCAGGACGAAGGCGGGATGGCCGGCATCCGGCGAGGCTGCCGGTCAGCGCGCCCAGCCCGAGGACCGTGGTGACGATGCTGCCGACGAAGACGACGAACATCACCGGATTGCGGACCTGGACGCGGGGATCGAGCTTGCGGAACGCATCCAGGATGCCGGCCCGGACGATCGGGCCGGTCAGCAGCGTGGCCCGGTGGGGCGGGACGCCCGGCAGGCCCGGCGGATTGGTCGGTGGGATTCGCAGCGGTCATGGTTTTCAGTTCCCGATGAGTTGCAGGTGCTCGACGATGGGCCCGAGCGCCAGGGCGGGCAGGAAGGTCAGCGCGCCGATCAGCAGCACGACACCGACCAGCAACGTGACGAACAGCGGCGTGTGCGTCGGCAGGGTGCCGGCGGTGACGGCCGTCGCGCGCTTGGCGGCCAGGCTGCCGGCGATGGCCAGCACCGGGATCATCAGCCAGTAGCGCGAGACCCACATCGCGATGCCGAGCGCGAGGTTGTAGAAGGGCGTGTTGGCGGAGATGCTGGCGAAGGCGCTGCCGTTGTTGTTGCCCGCGGAGGAGAAGGCGTACAGGATCTCGGAGAAGCCGTGGGGCCCCGGGTTGCCGACGCTGGCGGTCGCCACCGGCAGCACGCTGGCCACGGCCGTGCCGACCAGCACCACGAGGCACGGCACGAGGAGCACGATCACGGCCATCTTCACCTCGTAGGCCTCGATCTTCTTGCCCAGGTACTCGGGCGTGCGCCCGACCATCAGCCCGGCGATGAAGACGGCGACGAGGGCGAACATGAGCATGCCGTAGAGGCCGCTGCCGACGCCGCCGAAGACGACCTCGCCGAGCTGCATGAGCCACAGCGGAACCAGGCCGCCGAGCGGGCGTGAAGGAACCGTGCATGGAGTTCACGGAGCCATTGGAGGCGGCCGTCGTGGCGGCGGCCCACAGCGTCGAGTTGGCGATGCCGAAGCGGGTCTCCTTGCCCTCCATGTTGCCGCCCGGCTGCGAGCTCCGACGCGACCTGATCGATGCCCAGGGCGTCGAAGCGGGGATTGCCGGCCTGCTCCGCGGCCGTCACGCCGAGCGTCAGCGGCACGAAGATGACCAGCATCGCCGCCAGCACCGCCCAGCCCTGCCGGGTGTCGCCAACCATGCGGCCGAAGGTGTAGCAGAGCGCCGCCGGGATCAGCAGGATGGCGAGCACCTCCAGGAAATTCGAGAGCGGCGTCGGGTTCTCGAGCGGGTGCGCCGAGTTGACGTTGAAGAAGCCGCCGCCGTTGGTGCCCAGCTGCTTGATGGCCACCTGGCTGGCGGCCGGACCGAGCGGCACGACCTGCTCGGTCACGGGCGTCTCCCCGGCGATCGGTTCCACGAGGGTCGACGGACTGGTAGGGCTCGAAGCTCTGCACGACGCCCTGGGACACGAGGACCACGGCCAGCAGCGCCGACAGCGGCAGCAGCACGTAGAGCGTGCTGCGGGTGAAATCCACCCAGAAGTTGCCGATGTGCTGCGCCTCGCGCCGGACGAAGCCCCGGATCAGGGCGACCAGCACCGCCATGCCGGTCGCCGCCGACAGGAAGTTCTGCACGGCGAGGCCGAGCATCTGGGTGAGATAGCTCATCGTGGTCTCGCCGCACGTAGCCCTGCCAGTTGGTGTTGGTGGCAAAGCTCACGGCGGTGTTGAACGCCGAGTCCGGCGTCACGGCGGCCGAAGCCCTGGGGATTCAGTGGCAGAACGCCCTGGGCACGCTGGAGGGCGTAGACGACCAGAAAGCCCACCAGGTTGACCAGCAGGGCCGCCACCGCGTAGCGCTTCCAGCCCGTCTCGGCGTCGGCCTGCACGCCGGCCAGCCGGTAGATGCCCCGCTCCACGGGGCCCAGCAGTGGCGAGAGGAAGGTGCGCTTGCCCTCATAGACGTTGGCCATGAAGGCGCCGAGCGGCTTTGCCAGCAGCACCAGCACGGCGACGTAGAGCGCGATCTGCAACAGTCCCTGGGCGGTCATTGGAAGCGCTCCGGGTAGAGCAGGGCCACGACCAGGTAGACGCCGAGCGCCACGGCCAGCACGAGCCCGATGACGTCGACGGCGCTCATGAGTGCCGCTCCGGATCCCGATCCGTGGCCTGCAGGCGGCTGACCAGGCGCCCCAGCGCCCAGGTCGTGGCGACCAGCGCCAGGGTGACGAGAATGACTGTCAGTTCCACTGTCCGTCACTCCTCTGCCAGAATGGCAGCGGAGCAGAGGCTAGGGAACGGCGCGTAAGGACGGCTGTTAGGAAATCCGGCCGGTCGCGCCTGAAGCCGCTCCTACGGCGCCGGCATCGTCTCCCGCTTCAGGATGTTGATGATGGCGGCCCGCTCTTCCGGCGTCTTCACCGGGCCGCTCGAGATGATCATCTTCGTGCCGGGAATGAACTGGTCGGGACCCGCCAGGAACTTGTCCAGCGCCGCGTCGTCCCACACGAGGCCGTTCCGGCCGGCCTCGGCCAGGGCCGTCGAGTAGTAGTAGTTGGGCACGGTGCCGGCCCGCTGGCCGAAGATGGCGTAGAGGTTCGGCCCCACCAGGTGCTTGCCGCCCTTCTCCACCGTGTGGCAGAAGCGGCACCACTTGTAGGTCTCGTCCTTCACCTGCTTCTCGAAGGGCGTCTCCGGCGTCACGGTGACCTGCATCACCGGCGCCGCGTGGGAGGTCACGTCCGCCGCGGCCTCCACCACTTCGCCCATGGGCCAGGGCGTCACGCGGAACATCTGGTAGGGGCCACAGCGCGCCGAGCGCCACGAAGGCCAGGACCGTCACGGCGGCGACCGCCGCGCGCGAGCAGGCCCGGCACGCCGGCGGAGTCGGCCGGCCGGCGACGGCCCTTCAGCCAGGCGCCGAGGCCCCAGATCAGCGCCGTGACGACCGAGCAGCGTGCCGACGCGCGGTGACGCCGGGTTCGGGCGACTTGAAGGTCGAGAACGCGTACACGGTGATCGACCAGCGTCGCGAAGACCTGCGCGCCGAAGCCGGGCGGGAAGGCCGCCAGCAGGCCGACGCCCGCGCCGCAGCCAGAGCCAGACGCCCGTGACGATGGCGGCGAGCGTCAGCAGCGTGAACGAGAAGCCGAGCGCCGAGTGGAAGTAGCCGAAGAACATCCAGCCCGTGTGGTTCTCCGGGCACCAGGGCCGGCAGCGTGAGCGAATGGCCCGAGCCGGACCGTGAGGCCCTCGGTCCAGGCCTGGCTGATGCCGAGAACCGGCATCACCGCCAGCACCAGGTAGCTCGCCAGCGCGAGCTGGGACGTCCAGGCCTGGCCGGCGGGCGTCAGGCCCGGGTGCCGCGGCGCCGGGCGGTCCCGGTACCAGCACCAGAGCCGCCAGAGCAGCAGCACGAAGAGGATGAGCCCGATCAGGTAGTGCCAGCTGCGCAGCTCCTCCCGGAGCAGCGAGGTCTTCTCGGTGCGGGGCATGCGCACGCCGAGGGCGCGCCTGCACCGTGTAGAGCAGGGCAATCAGCCAGCCGAGTGTCTTCGCCATCGATTCTTCCCCGTAGGAGCGCCTTCAGGCGCGACCGCTATCGGTCGCGCCTGAAGGCGCTCCTACAATTTCTTCTTCAGCAGTTCGTTGACCTGCGCCGGATTCGCCTTGCCGCCGCTGGACTTCATGATCTGGCCGACGAGGAAGCCCAGCACCTTCGTCTGGCCGGCCCGGTACTGCTCCACCTGGGCCGGGTTCGCCGCCAGCACCTGGTCGACGATAGCCTCGAGCGCGCCGCTGTCACTGATCTGCATCAAGCCGCGCTCCTTCACCAGCTGCTCCATCGGCGGCGCCGCGGTGGCGAAGGCGAACTCCTCGATCAGCTCCTTGGCGCTGCTGCGGGCGATGACGCCCTCCGCGGCCATGCGCAGCACCGCGGCGGTGGCCGCCACGTTGACGCCGGCCGGCGTCCGCTCCGGCGCCGAACAGGCTGAACAGCTGGCTCTGCAGCGTGTTGGCGGCCGCCACCGGCTGGCCCGACTCCCGGGCCAGGGCGTCGAACAGCGCCGCCACGTCGGGATCCGCGGCCAGCACGTCGGCGGCGTCCGGCTTCAGGCCGAAGTCCCGCACCCAGCGCTCGCGCTTCGCGTCGGGCAGCTCCGGCAGCGTCCGCCGGACCTCGCTGATGAATGCCTCGTCCAGCTCCACGGGCAGCAGGTCCGGGTCCGGGAAGTACCGGTAGTCGTTGGCCTCCTCCTTGCTCCGCATCGGGCGGGTCTCGTCCCGGTCCGGGTCGTAGAGGCGGGTCTCCTGGACGACGGTGCCGCCGCCCTCCAGCACCTCGATCTGCCGCTCCACCTCGAAGAGGATGGCGCGCTCGAGGAAACGGAAGGAATTGAGGTTCTTCGACTCGGTGCGGGTGCCGAGCTTGTCCGTGCCGGCCCGGCGCACCGACACGTTGGCGTCGCAGCGGAAGGAGCCTTCCTGCATGTTGCCGTCGCAGATGCCCAGGTAGCGCACCAGCTGGTGCACCTTCTTCATGTAGGCCACCGCTTCCTTCGCCGAGCGCAGGTCCGGCGCCGACACGATCTCGAGCAGCGGCGTGCCGGCCCGGTTCAGGTCGATGCCGGACAGGCCCGGTGAAGTTCTCGTGGAGGGACTTGCCGGCGTCCTCCTCCAGGTGCGCGCGGATCACGTGGACGGATTTCGTGCCGCCGTCCTCGAGCGGGATGGTGACGCTGCCGTCGTGGACGATCGGCAGCTCGTACTGGCTGATCTGGTAGCCCTTGGGCAGGTCCGGGTAGAAGTAGTTCTTGCGGGCGAAGACCGACCGGGGCGCCACCGTGGCGCCGATGGCCAGGCCGAAGCGGCGCCGCCATGCGCACCGCCTCGGCGTTCAGCACCGGCAGCACGCCCGGGTAGCCCAGGTCCACGAGGCTGGCCTGGGTGTTGGGCGGCGCGCCGTAGGCCGTGGCGGAGCCGGAGAAGATCTTGCTGCGCGTGGCGAGCTGCGCGTGGATCTCGAGGCCGATGACGACTTCCCAGGTCATGCTGCGGGCGCCTGTAGGAGCGCCTTTAGGCGCGATCGATGCCGGGTCGCGCCTGAAGCCGCTCCTACGGGCGGCGCATCTTCGTGTGCCAGTCCGTCTCGCGCTGGAAGACGTGGGCGAAGTTGAACAGCGCCGCCTCGCCGAAGTGGGGCCCGATCAGCTGCAGGCCCACGGGCAGGCCGCCCGAGAAGCCGCAGGGCACCGACATGCCCGGCAGGCCGGCCAGGTTCACCGGGATCGTGTAGATGTCGTTCAGGTACATCTGCACCGGATCGTCCACCTTCTCGCCGAGGCGGAACGCGGGCGTCGGGGCGGTGGGTCCGGCGATGATGTCCACGTCCGCGAAGCAGCGGCGGAAGTCGTCGGCGATCAGGCGCCGCGCCTTCTGGGCCTTCAGGTAGTAGGCGTCGTAGTAGCCCGCCGACAGCACGTAGGTGCCGGTCAGGATGCGGCGCTTCACCTCGGCGCCGAAGCCTTCGCCGCGGGACTTCTTGTACAGCTCCTCGAGCGTCGTGGCGCCGGCGTGGCGGTGGCCGAAGCGCACCCCGTCGAAGCGCGACAGGTTGGACGAGCACTCGGCCGGCGCGACGATGTAGTAGGTGGGCACGGACAGCGCGAGGCTCGGCAGCGACAGCTCGACCAGCGTGGCGCCCAGGCGCTCGTAGACCTTCAGCGCCTCCCGGATGGCGGCGGCGGACTCGGGCTCGAGCCCCGCATCGAAGAATTCCTTCGGCACCCCGATGCGCCGGCCCTGGAGCGGCGCGCCCAGGGTGGCGGCGTAGTCCGGCACCGGCAGGTCGGCGCTGGTGGAGTCCCGCGGATCGAAGCCGGCCATGGCGCCGGTCAGCAGCGCGGCGTCCTCGGCCGTGAGGGTCAGCACCCCCGCCTGGTCCAGGCTGGAGGCGAAGGCGATCATCCCGTAGCGGGACACGCGCCCGTAGGTGGGCTTGAAGCCCGTGATGCCGACCAGCGCGGCGGGCTGGCGGATCGAGCCGCCCGTGTCGGTGCCCGTGGCCGCGGGCACGAGCCCGGCAGCCACCGCGGCGGCGGACCCGCCGGACGAGCCGCCCGGCGAGCGCTCCAGGTCCCAGGGATTGCGCACGGGGCCGAACCAGCTGGTCTCGTTGGACGAGCCCATGGCGAACTCGTCCATGTTCGTCTTGCCGACCGTGACGATGCCGGCCGCGGCGAGCCGCTCGCACCGCCGTGGCGTCGTAGGGCGAGACGAAGTTCGCCAGCATCTTCGACCCGCAGGTCGTGCGGACGCCCGCCGTGCAGAAGATGTCCTTGTGCGCGAAGGGGATGCCGGTGAGCGGCCCGCCCTCGCCCCGGGCGAGCCGGGCGTCGGCCTGGTCGGCGGCGGCCAGGGCCAGCTCGGGAATCACGGTGATGAAGCTGTTCAGCGCCTCGTCGGCGGCGCCGATGCGGGCGAGGGCCGCGGCCGTCAGCTCGCGGCTGCTGACCTGGCGGGCCTCGCAGGGCCGCGGACAGCTGGGCGATGGTGGGGCGTGCGGGCAGTGGAGGCATGTGCGGACCGGGGATCGCGCCTGAAGGCGCTCCTACTCCATGTACCCGGGGGACGGTGTACAGGCCGTCCTCGACGGCCTCGCTGTTCTGCTGGTAGAGGTCCCGGTGGTCGGTTTCGGTGACCTCGTCGGGCCGCAGGCGCTGGCTCATGTCCATGGGGTGCGCCATGGGCAGCACCGCGCTGGTGTCGGCCGACTGGAGCTGGTCCACGAAGCTGACGATCCGGCCGAGCTTCTCGACCACGCCATCGAGCTCGTCGGGCCCGATCTCGAGGCGGGCAAGGTGAGCGATGTGCTCGACGTTCTGGCGGGTGAGCTTCATGACGTGCTTGGCTCGAGCACTTCTTGAGCAGCGATGCGGTGGCCTGAACAACCCGTGAAAGTGTGAGTCAGGGCGCGGTTTTTCCGCGGCCGGAATCATACACCGCTGTTGTGGAATCTGACCCCCGTTGCTAGGCTACCGCGCTTCTACGGGGCACTTCTCGCGGGCGCGGCCATTCATGAATAAGCCATGCTGAAACAGCCATGCTGAAACGGCTTCTGGGATACTTTTCCCACGATCTCTCCATTGACCTGGGTACGGCGAACACGCTGATCTACCTGGCGGGCCAGGGCATCGTGCTCGACGAGCCCTCCGTGGTGGCCATCCGCGAGGAGCCCGGCCGGGGCGGCAAGATCGTGGAGGCCGTGGGCCTGCAGGCCAAGAACATGCTGGGCCGCACGCCCGGCAACATCACGGCCATCCGCCCGCTCAAGGACGGCGTCATCGCCGACTTCACCGTCACGGAGAAGATGCTCCAGCACTTCATCCGCAAGGCGCTGCCGGGCCGCTATTTCCGGCCCAGCCCCCGGGTGATCGTCTGCGTGCCCTACGGCTCCACCCAGGTGGAGCGCCGCGCCATCCGCGAGTCCGCCGAGGGCGCCGGCGCCCGCAAGGTCTGGCTGGTCGAGGAGCCCATGGCGGCGGCCGTCGGCGCCGGCATGCCGGTGCACGAGGCCCGGGGCTCCATGGTGCTCGACATCGGCGGCGGCACGTCCGAAGTGGCGGTGATCTCCCTGAACGGCATCGTCTATGCCGCGTCGGCCCGCATCGGCGGCGACAAGTTCGACGAGGCCATCATCAACTACGTGCGCCGGAACTACGGCATCCTGATCGGCGAGTCCACGGCCGAGCGCATCAAGAAGGAAATCGGCTCCGCCTTCCCCGGCGACGAGGTCAAGGAGATCTCGGTCAAGGGCCGCAACCTCTCCGAGGGCGTGCCCCGCAGCTTCAGCCTGAACAGCAACGAGATCCTGGAGGCGCTCCAGGAGCCGCTGCAGGGCATCGTCCAGGCCGTGAAGCAGGCGCTGGAACAGACGCCGCCCGAACTCGGCGCCGACGTGGCCGAGCGCGGCATCGTGCTCACGGGCGGCGGCGCGCTGCTCCGGCACATCGACAAGCTCCTGATGGAAGAAACCGGCCTGCCCGTCGTGGTGGCCGACGAACCGCTCACCTGCGTCGCCCGGGGCGGCGGCCGCATTCTCGAACTGCTGGACGAGGTTCCGCCCTCCACGCTTGGTCTTGAGTAGGAGCGGCTTCAGGAGCGCCTTCAGGCGCGATCCGGACTGCCGGAATCGCGCCTGAAGGCGCTCCTACCCACGGATAAATAGGCATGGCGCTTTCTTCTGCGGACAGCGAAGGCCGGGCCTACCGCAACGCGAGCCCGAGCCTCCGCTTCTTCCTGACCGGCGCCCTGTCGCTGGCCCTGATGTTCCTCGACCACCGGGGCACCTACCTGGAGGAGATCCGCGCCTACCTGGGCGCGGCCATGTACCCGCTGCAGGTCGCCATCAACTCGCCCGCCGCCGGCGCGCGCTGGATGCGGGAAAACCTGGCCCTGCGCGAGCGGCTGATCACCGAGAACGCGGCCCTGCGCCGCGAGGCCCTCGCCGCCAGCGCCGAGCTGCAGCGCCTCGCGGCCCTGCAGGCCGAGAACGCGCGCTTCCGCGCCCTGCTCGACTCCAGGACCCGGGTCCCGGACCGGGTGGTCGTCGGCGAGATCCTGGCGGTGGACATGGATCCGCTGCGGCACCGGGTCATCCTGAACAAGGGCGGCCGCGACGGCGCCTACGAAGGCCAGGCCCTCATCGATGCCAGCGGCGTCGTCGGCCAGATCACCCGGGACCAGCAGGACAGCTCCGAGGCGCATCCTGATCACCGACCCCGATCACGCGGTCCCCGTGGAGATCGTGCGCAACGGCCTGCGGACCATCGCCATGGGCACCGGGGACCTGGAGCGGCTGTCGCTGCCGTTCCTGACCCGCAACGCGGACATCAAGGCCGGCGACCTGCTGGTCACCTCCGGCCTCGGCGGCGCGTTTCCCGCCGGCTACCCCGTCGGCACGGTCACCACGGTGGACGGCTCCTCGGGCGATGCCTTCCTGGAGGTTGCGGCCAAGCCCGCCGCCAGCCTGGACCGGCTGCACGAGGTGCTGCTGGTCTTCCAGCAGCGCGGCGCCGCGGCAAGCGCGGCCGCACGCGCCGGCCCGCGCCAGCCGCACTCCACCGGCACCCCGGCACCCGCCGCAGCCCGGCTGCGCCTGCCGCAACGCTCCCGGCGGAACCCGCCGCGCCGTGCCGGTCCCAGCCGCGTGACGCGCCGCCCGCCGACGTGACGGCACCCGTGGTGGAGCCGGTCCCGAACGAGGACACTGCGCCCGTGATCGCCCCCGCCGATACCCCGTGCCTGCGCCTCGGCTGAAGCGCCCGCGATGCCGCCGGCCCGGACGCCGACGGGCAACGAGCAGGAAGGAGCGACCGAGTGAGTGCGCCGCGCTGGCCGGTCTGGCTGCTGCTGGTGCTGGCGCTGGTCGCCGAGCTGCTGCCGCTGCCGGCGGCCATCCAGCCCCTGCGCCCGGCCTGGACCACCATGGTGGTCATCTACTGGTCGCTGATGTGGCCGGGCCGCTTCGGCGTGTTCAGTGCCTTCCTGGTCGGGACTGCTGGTCGACGTGGCCCACGGCTCCCTGCTCGGCCAGCACGCGCTGTCGCTGTCGCTGCTGGCCTACCTGGTCCTGCGGCTGCACCTGCAGATGCGCGTGTTCCCGCTCTGGCAGCTCACGCTGTCCGTCTTCGCGCTGATGTTCCTCGAGGCCTTCGTCCTGCTCTGGATCGACGGCGTCACCGGCCGCGCCGAGTTCGGCCCGGCCCGCTGGGGGCCCGTGGTGGCCGCCGGCCTGCTCTGGCCGGTGCTGATGGCCGCCATGGATCGCGTGCGGGAGAGGCTCGAGCGACGCGACTCGAGCTTCGCCTGAGGCAGCCGGGACCGTGGCAAGGACGCTGCGCATCAAGGACCACTGGCGCGAGCAGCACCTGTTCACCAGCCGGCTGCTCGTGTCCATCGTCATCGTGCTGGGCCTCACCGGCCTCGTGGTCGGCCGCCTGGTCCAGCTGCAGGTCGGGCAGTACGAGTACTTCTCCGCCCAGTCCAGCGGCAACCGCATCCGCGTGCAGCCCATCCCGCCCATCCGCGGCCTGATCCTCGACCGCAACGGCAAGGTCCTGGCCGAGAACACGCCCAGCTACCAGCTGGAGATGACGCGGGAGCAGGTGCCCGACATGGAGGACACGCTGCGCCGGCTGGTCGCGAGCGGCATCGTCCAGGAAGGCGACCTGCCCGAGCTGAAGGAGCTGATCGCCAGCCGCCGCAGCTTCGACACGGTGGTCGTGGCGGAACGGCTGACCGACGAGGAGCTCGCCGCGTTCGCCGTCGCAGCGCCCGCACTTCCCCGGGCCTCGAGATCCGCGCCCGGCTGGGCCGCAGCTATCCCTTCGGCACGGCCGCCGCCCACGTGCTGGGCTACGTGGGCGGCATCAGCGCGGACGACAAGAAGATCCTGGACCCCGCCGAGTACGCCGGCACCACGCACGTGGGCAAGATCTCCGTGGAGCGCAGCTTCGAGGCAGACCTGCACGGCACCTCCGGCCACGAGGACGTGGTGGTCAACGTGCACGGCCGGAAGATGCAGGTGCTCGATCGCGTGCGCTCGCTGCCGGGCCGGGACGTCATCCTCACCATCGACATGAACGCGCAGCTGGCGGCCGACACGGCGCTGCAGGGCAGGCGCGGCGCCGCGGTGGCCATCGATCCGCGGAACGGCGAGGTGCTGGCCTTCGTGAGCACGCCGGCCTACGACCCCAACGCGATCAGCGCCGGCCTCAGCCGGCGGGCGTACCTGGCGCTCCAGGAAGACATCGACCGTCCGATGTTCAACCGCGCGCTGCGGGGCCAGTACCCGCCCGGCTCCACGATCAAGCCGATGGTCGCCCTGGCAGCCCTGCACTACGGGGTCGTCACCCCGGAGCGGCGCGTGGGCTGCCGGGGCGCCTACAGCCTGCCCGGCAGCAGCCACCGCTACCGGGACTGGAAGCCCGAAGGCCATGGCTCCGTCGACCTCTACACCGCCATCGAGCAGTCCTGCGACGTCTACTTCTATTCCGTCGCGCGGGACCTCGGCATCGAGCGCATGGGCGGCTTCCTCACGACCTTCGGCCTCGGCGACGTCACCGGGCTCGACATCGGCGGCGAGCAGAAGGGGCTCGTGCCCAGCCCGGCCTGGAAGAAGAAGGCGTTCCGGCGGCCGGCAGACCAGGTCTGGTTCCCCGGCGAAACGGTGATCGCCGGCATCGGCCAGGGCTACCTGCTGGTGACCCCGCTCCAGCTCGCCCACGCGACGGCGACCGTCGCGGCCCGCGGGCAGCGGTTCCAGCCGACGCTGCTGAAGGGCTCCCGGGATCCGGCCACGGGCACGATCGAATACGAGGCGCCCAAGCCCCTGCCGCCCGGTGCCGGACCAGGACGCCGCGCGCTGGGACGCGATCATCGAGGGCATGCACGGCGTCATGCAGGGGCCGCGGGGCACGGCCCGGGCCGTCGGCCTGAACGCGCCGTTCCAGATGGCGGGCAAGAGCGGCACCGCCCAGGTCTTCACCGTGGGCCAGAACGAGAAGTACAACGCGAAGGACGTCGAGGAGCGCCGCCGCGACCACGCGCTGTTCGTGGCCTTTGCGCCGCTCGAGGCGCCGCGCATCGCCGTGGCCGTGGTCATCGAGAACGGCGAAAGCGGCAGCAAGGCCGCCGCGCCCATCGCGCGCGCGGTCATGGAAGCCTACCTGCAGGGCGAGACCCTGACGGCCAGCGCGAACGCCCAGCGCATGCATGAACACACCGTCCCTGGGCATCAGCCTCGAGCCGCGCAGCCGCGTGGAGCAGGGCGCTGTCGGCCCGCGTCCTGCGGTTCCTGCACCTGGATGGCTGGCTGCTGGCCGGAATCGGCGGCGTGCTGCTCGTCAGCATGCTGGCGCTGTACAGCGCCGAAGGCCAGAAGCTCGACGAGCTGTTCGACCAGGTGGCGCGCATGCTCGTGGCGTTCGGCGCCCTGCTCTTCATGGCCCAGATCAGCCCGAGCTGGCTCCGCCGCGGTTCGCCGCTGATCTACGCGCTGGGCCTGGTCCTGCTGATCCTCGTGCTGGTCACCGGCGACATCGGCAAGGGCGCGCAGCGCTGGCTGGATCTCGGCGTCCGCTTCCAGCCGTCGGAGATCATGAAGCTCGGCGTCCCGATGACCATGTGCTGGCTGCTGCACGAGCGTCCGCTGCCGCCCTCCTTCGGCATCCTGGTGCTCGTCGTCACTCGTCATCTTCCTGCCGGCGGGCATGATCGCCATCCAGCCGGACCTGGGCACGGCCATCCTCATCGTGCTGTCGGGCGCCGTGGTGATCTTCCTGGCGGGCCTCGGCTGGCGGTACATCGTCGGCATCGCGGCGCTGGCCGGCGCGGCCATGCCCGCGCTCTGGCTCGTCATGCACGACTACCAGCGCAAGCGGGTCCTGACGCTGCTGGACCCGGAGAGCGACCCGCTGGGCGCGGGCTACCACATCATCCAGTCGAAGATCGCGATCGGCTCCGGGCGGCATCTTCGGCAAGGGCTGGCTCAACGGCACCCAGGGCCAGCTGGAGTTCCTGCCGGAGCGGCACACCGACTTCATCTTTGCCGTGATCGGCGAGGAGTTCGGCCTGCTCGGCGCCCTGGCGCTGCTGCTGCTCTACCTGTTCATCGTGGGCCGCGGCCTGTACATCGCCGCCGCCGCGCCCGACACCTTCTCGCGGCTGCTGGCCGGCAGCCTCAGCATCACCTTCTTCTTCTATGTCTTCGTGAACACCGCCATGGTCATGGGAATGATCCCCGTGGTCGGCGTGCCGCTGCCCCTGGTCAGCGCCGGCGGAACCTCGATGGTGACCCTGATGGCCGGTTTCGGTATTCTGATGTCCATCCAGACCCACCGGAAGCTTGTCGCTCGATGACCCCGACCCCAATCGGCCGGAGGCGAGCAGCGGCCAATTTTGCCGCACTGATCGCCGTCCTGGCGGCAACCCTGCTGGCGCCGGCGCCCGCCCGGAGCCTCGACACGAGCAGGCCCGACGTCCAGGCATTCATCGGCGAACTGGTCCAGAAGGACGGCTTCGAGCAGCCCTACGTCGACGACGGTGTTCGGCGGGATCGAGTCGAAGCAGAGCATCCTCGACGCCATGAGCCGCCCGGCGGAGAAGGTGAAGCCCTGGTCCGAGTACCGCGACATCTTCCTGACCCCGCGCCGGATCAGCGCCGGCGTGGACTTCTTCCGGGAGCACGAGGCCAGGCTCCGCCAGATCAGCGCCAGCACCGGAGTGCCCGCCGAGATCATCGCGGCGATCCTCGGCGTGGAAACCTTCTACGGCACCCGCACGGGCAGCTTCCGCGCCGTGGATGCCCTGGCCACGCTGGCCTTCGACTACCCGCCGCGCAGCGCCTTCTTCCGCAGCGAGCTGCGCCAGCTGTTCCTGCTGGCCCGCGAGGAGCAGCTGGACATCGGCACGCTCACCGGCTCCTACGCGGGCGCGCTCGGGCCGCCCCAGTTCATCCCGAGCAGCTACCGCAACTTCGCGGTGGACGGCAGCGGCGACGGCCGCAGGGACCTGCTGCAGAACTGGGACGACATCATGGCGAGCATTGCCAACTACTTCGCCAAGCACAACTGGCAGCCGGGCCAGCCCATCGCCACCCGCGCGGAGTTTGCCCGGGACGCGGTCGCGCCCCACCGGGCCGACCGAACTGGTGCTGAAGGACACCGTCGGCTCCCTCGCCCGCCAGGGCGTGCAGTTCACCACCGACCTGCCGGCCACGGCGCCCGCCATCCTGGTGACGCTGAAGGGCGAGGACGGCGACGAGTACTGGGTGGGCTTCCAGAACTACTACGCCATCACCCGGTACAACCGCAGCACGATGTACGCCCTGGCCGTGTTCCAGCTGAGCGAGGCCATCGCGGCCGGCACCCGGACGCCGGTGGCCGAGGCCGGGGCGCGCGCCGACGGGCGCGGCCGGTGAGTAACGCCGCATGAGCAGCCGGCCGGGCATGAGGGCTGGCCTGCTGGCAGCTGCCGTGCTGCTGGCCGGCTGCGTTCCCGTCCGCTGGCCCGAGAAGCCGGCCACCGCGCCCTCCCCGCGTGCCGCCGGTGGCCGCCAGTCCGCGGCCAAGGCCGGCCACGCCGGCGCCGTCGCCCGCGCCAGCCCGCCAGATGCACGCCGCCGAGGAAGCGCCCGAGCCGCTGCCGCGATCCAGGTCCGGGCAATCCGCCCTTCTACGAAGTCCTGGGCGAGCGGTACTTCGTCCTGGAGGACAGCGACGGCTACCGGGAACAGGGCGTGGCGTCCTGGTACGGCGCGCCCTTTCACGGCAAGCGGACGTCGAGCGGCACCGTCTACGACATGCACGACTTCACGGCCGCCCACAAGACGCTGCCGCTGCCCACCCTGGTCCGGGTCACGAACCTGGACAACGGCCGCAGCGTGGTGGTGACGGTCGACGACCGGGGGCCCTTCGTGAAGAACCGCCTGATCGACCTCTCCTTCGCCGCGGCGAAGGAACTGGGCATCGTGCAGTCCGGCACGGGCCGCGTCGAGGTCGAGGCCGTGCGCACGCGGCGCGTCCTGTCGGCCTCGGCCGCACCGGCCGCGCCGACGCCGGCGCACGGCAAAGGCCCAGCGCATCTTCATGCAGGTGGGCGCCTTCAGCGACGAGGCCAATGCCGCCCGCCTCAAGGGCAGCCTCGAGTCCAATGGTGTCAACAACGTCGTCATCCGTTACGATGACGAGGTCCGGCCGGCGTTGTACCGCGTGCGCATCGGGCCCATCGAGGGCTCGGCGGAGTACGACGCCCTGGCTTCGCGGCTGGCGGCACTGAGTATCGCCAATCCCCGGCTGGTCACGGAGTCCCCGGTCGCCAGGGAAACGTCCAACACCCCGTAGGAGCGCCTTTAGGCGCGACCGCGACCGGATCGCGCCTGAAGGCGCTCCTACATCGCCTCTCAGGAGCCTTAATGAGAATCGCCCGACTGCTGCCGACCGCATCGCTGCCGCCCTGTTGTCCGCCTCTGCTGGCCAGCGCGGTCCACGCCGCCGACCCGAACCAGGTTCCGCCGCCGCCCGCGATGGCCGCCCGCGCCTACCTGCTGGTGGATCACAACAGCGGCCGGGTCCTGGCCAGCCTCAACGAGAACCAGAAGCTCGACCCGGCCAGCATCACCAAGCTGATGACCGCCTACGCCGTGTTCCGCAGCATCAAGGACAAGCGCATCGGCCTGGAGGATCCGGTGGTGATCAGCGAAGCGGCCTGGCGCACCGGCGGTTCCCGCTCCTTCGTCGACCTGGGCGATCGGGTGCCACTGTCGGTGCTGCTGCAGGGCATGATCATCCAGTCGGGCAACGACGCGAGCGTTGCGCTCGCCGAGCACGTGTCCGGCAGCGAGTCCGCGTTTGCCGACCTGATGAACCAGTACGCGAAGGAACTGGGCATGGGCAGCACGAGCTACCGCAATGCCACCGGCCTGCCCGACCCGGAGCACTACACGACCGCCACCGACATCCTGAAGCTGGCGAACGCCATCATCCGCGAGTTCCCCGAGTACTACCGCTGGTACTCCCAGAAGGAGTTCACCTGGAACGGCATCACCCAGAGCAACCGCAACGGGCTGCTCTGGCGCGACTCGACCGTGGACGGCATGAAGACGGGCTTCACCGACACCGCGGGCTACTGCCTCGTGTCGTCGGCATCGCGGGATGGCATGCGCCTGGTGGCCGTGGTGCTGGGCACCGACAGCCCCGCCGCCCGCGAGCGCGAGTCCCAGACCCTGCTCAACTACGGCTACCGCTTCTACGAGACGAAGCTGCTGCTGCCCGCCGGCAAGGCGCTCAGCGAGGCCCGCGTGTGGAAGGGCGAAACGGAACTGGTGGACGTCGGCGTGAAGCGCAACGTCTGGGTCACGGTGCCCCGGGGCACCGCCGACCAGCTCAAGCCGACCTACACGCTCCCGGCGCAGCTGATGGCGCCCCTCGACCCCGCCACCGAACTCGGCAAGGTGCGGGTCACGCCTCGGCGACCGCACGATCGCCGAGACCGGGCTCTACCCGCTCGAAGCCCGTCGCCACGGGCTCGCTCTGGCAGCAGGGCCGGGACTGGGTCCTGCTCTGGTTCGAATGAGCTGGCAGACGCCATGGCCGCGCCGCTGCCGACCGCCTGGTTCAACGGCAACTTCATGCCGCTGGCCGACGTGCGCGTGTCGCCGCTCGACCGCGCGTTCCTCTACGGCGACGCCGTGTACGAGGTCATCCCGGTGTATCGCCGGGCGAGCCGTTCCTGCTGGACGCCCACCTGGACCGCCTGGAGCGCAGCCTCGGCGAAGCTGCGCATCCGCAATCCGCACGGCCGGGCCGAGTGGGTGGCGCTCATCACGGGCCTCGTCCAGCGGAACGGCGGCGGCAACGTGGCCGTCTACCTGCAGGTCAGCCGGGGCGCCGACGTGGGCCGCGACCACGCGTTTCCCGGCGAGCACGTGCAGCCGACGGTCTTCGGCATGGTGACGCCCATCAGCGAGCCGCATCCCGGACCGGCAGGGCATCCGGGCCATCACCCGGCCCGACCAGCGCTGGGGCCGCTGCGACATCAAGTCCACCGCCCTGCTGGCCAACGTCCTGGCCCGGCAGGCGGCGCAGCGAGGCGGGCGCCGGCGAGGCCATCCTGATCCGCGACGGCCAGCTGTCCGAGGGCTCGGCCAGCTCCGTGATCATCGTGGAGGCCGGCGCCCTGGTGCGTCGCCCGGCCGGGCCCGACGTGCTGCCCGGCACGACGACCGACGCCGTGTTCGCGATCGCCCGGCAGTGCGGCCTCGGCTGCCGCGACGAACCGATTTCCGAGGAGCGCCTGCGGCGGGCGGACGAGATCTGGATCGCGGCGGCCACCCGCGGCATCGCGCCGGTGGTCGCTGCTGGACGGCAGGCCGGTCGGCAGCGGCAGGCCGGGCCCGGTGTGGCAGCAGGTGGCGGCGGCCTTCGACGCCAGCAAGCCAGGCGGGCGCGCGCCGTGAACGACGAGAGCCCCTTCGAGTTTCCCTGCAGCTTTCCCCTGAAAGTGATGGGCCACAACCGGCCCACCTTCGAGCAGTACGTGGTGGAGGTCGTGCGGACCCACGCCGGCTCCCACTCCCTCGGCAGCGTCACGACCCGGCCCAGCCGCAATGCCCGCTACCTGTCGGTCACCGTGACGTTCACGGCGGCCAGCCGCGCGCAGCTCGACGACATCTACCGGACCCTCAGCGTCAGCGACCAGGTGCTGTTCCTCCTCTGACCGCAGGGACGCCATGCCCGCCGCGCCATCAGCCGCGCCACCCGTCCTGCTCCGCCGCCTTCCCGGGCTCACCGGCTACGAGGCCTGCGTCGCGGCGATGCGCGAGTTCACCGGCGCGCGCGGCCCCGACACCCCGGACGAACTGTGGCTGCTGGAGCACCCGCCGGTGTACACCTTCGGCCTCAACACCAACCCGGCGCACCTGCTCTCGGCCGGCGACATTCCGGTGGTGCAGACCGACCGGGGCGGCCAGGTGACCTACCACGGGCCGGGCCAGCTCGTGGCCTACCTGCTGCTGGACCTGCAGCGCGCGGGGCTCGGCATCCGCCAGGTCGTTTCAGCGCTGGAGGATGCCGTCATCGAGCTGGCCGCCGGCCACGGCATCAGCGCCTCCGCCCGGCGCGAAGCGCCGGGCGTCTACGTGGCGGGGTCGAAGCTCGCGAGCATCGGGCTGCGGGTCCGGCGCGGCTGCACCTATCACGGCCTCGCGCTGAACGTCGACATGGACCTGGCGCCCTTCGCCGGCATCAATCCCTGCGGCTACCCGGGCCTGCCGGTCACCTCGCTCGCGCTGCTTGGCGGGCCCTCGGACCTGGATGCGGTGGCGCACGGAACTGGCGGCGATCCTGCTGCGGAAGCTGAATCTGGCGGGCGTAGGAGCGCCTTCGAGGCGCGACCGGGATTCCCGGCGGGAGTCGACGTCCGCGACTCGTCCCGACCGGGATATCCCGGTCGCGCCTGAAGGCGCTCCTACGCCCGCTGCTTCAGTTCCGCATCCAGGGCTGCCAGGCGTTCGGGAGTGCCCACGTCGGTCCACCGGCCCAGGTGCTCCTCGCCGGAGACCTCGCCGCGGGCCGCGGCCGCCCGCAGCAGCGGCGCCAGTGGAAATCGTCCCGGGGCTCGCCGCCGCGAAGAGCGCCGGATCGAGGACCGATATGCCGGCGAAGGTCCGGTGGGCCGTCGTGCCGATGCTTTTCGCTGGCGGCTCGGCGGCGATCCGGCCGTCGGCCAGCAGGAAGTCGCCGCGCGGGTTGTGCGGCGGATTCGGCACGACCACGAGATGCGCCAGCGTGCCCGCCGGCAGCCGCCGCAGGGTGAACCGGTAATCGCAGGCGATGTCGCCGTTGACCACCCAGAAGGCCCCGGGCCCCAGCAGGGGCAGGGCGTGGTGAATGCCGCCGCCCGTTTCGAGCGGCTCGGGGCCCTCCTCGCTGAACGCGAACGTCACGCCATACCGCTGCCCGTCGCCGAGGTAGCTCCGCAGCTTCTCCCCGTGCCAGGACAGGTTGACCACCAGTTCACGGATCCCGGCGCGGGCGAGCGCCTGGATGTGATAGTCGATCAGGGGCTGGCCGCCGGCCGGCAGCAGCGGCTTCGGCAGGTCGTTGGTGAGGGGCCGCATCCGCTCGCCGCGGCCGGCCGCCAGGATCAGGGCGCGCATCGACCGCATGGTAAAGCCAACTGGACGGCGACGGGGGGCCGGTATACTTCCGCCGGTCGACGAACGGCCAACCCTGGGGGACTCTTGCGCGGCAGCCTGCTGATCCTTCTGCTGTGGACGGCGGCGGCCAGCGGCGCGGACACGGCCCCGCCGGAAGTCTTCGGGTGCCCGATCCCGGCGCCGCCGGAACTGACCCTGCCGGGATCCGACGCGACGCGGCGCCTGCCCTGAGCGTTGCCGGCGACACCGGACGCCGGCGCCGACATGGCCCAGCAGGCCATCGACATCATCACCGGCGACGTGGAAGTGGACCTCAACGGGCCCGCCGTCTTCAACGACCGCCTCGTCATGCGCCAGGGCGCCCGGCAGCTCGGCGCCGACAGCGGGCCGCTTCGACCGCAGCACCGGCGAATTTGCCGCCGAGGGCAACGTGGAGTTCCGCGATCCCAAGACCTGGGTGCGGGGCAACGCCGCCCGCTACAACAGCAACACCGGGCTGTTCAGCATCGAGGGCGCCGAGTACGACCTCTTCAGCGTGCCCGCCCGGGGCTCGGCCGACCGGATCGCCCTGGAGGAGACCCGGCAGCTCTCGCTGACCAACGTCACCTACACCTCCTGCGCCACGCGGCAAGGACGACTGGCTGCTGCGCGCCGGCTCCCTCAGCCTCGACCGGGAGACCGGGACGGGGACGGCCCGGAACGCGCGGCTCGAGTTCAAGGGCGTGCCGATCCTCTACACGCCCTACCTGACCTACCCGATCGACAACCGCCGCAAGTCGGGACTGCTCCTGCCGGACGTGGGCAACAGCGACCAGCGCGGCGTCGAGTTCGAGCTGCCCTACTACTTCAACCTGGCGCCCAACTACGACGCGACGCTGACGCCGCACTACATGTCCCGGCGCGGCCTGCAGGCCAAGGGGGAATTCCGCTACCTGAGCGGCGGCACCTCGGGGCATGCTCACGGGCGAATTCCTGCCGAACGACGACGTCACGGACGACAACCGGGGCCTGATCTCCTGGTTCAACCAGTCGCAGCTGCCGGCCGGGTGGCGCGGCACCGTGGACGCCACGGACGTCTCGGACACGGCCTACTTCGAGGATCTGGCCAGCGGACTCGCCAAGACCAGCCAGACGCACCTGCGCCGGCGCGTGGATCTCGAGTTCTTCAACGACACCTGGTTCAGCCTGCTGCGGGTCGAGGACTACGAGACGCTGGACGAGGCCATCGTGCCCGAGGACGAGCCCTACCGGCGCGTGCCGCAGCTCGCGATCAACGGGTTCTGGCCGCAGCGCTCCGCTGGGCCTCGAACTGGGCGTCGAATCCGAGATGGCCTACTTCGACCGGAAGACGGGCGTCACGGGATTGCGGTCGCACCTGCTGCCCGAAGTCTCGCGGCCGGTCCAGATCGGGCCCCTGCTGGTCGAGCCCTATGCAGCCCTCGACTACACCACCTACGACCTGAACGACGTGGACCCCGCCGGCGACGACTCGCCGAGCCGCTCGGTGCCCATCTACAGCATCGACATGCGGACGCTGCTGGAGCGCGTCTGGGGCGACGGCGGCAAGTGGCTGCAGACCGTCGAGCCCCGGGTGCAGTTCGTGCACGTGCCCTTCGAGGACCAGACGGCCCTGCCGGTGTTCGACACCATCGAGCCGGACTTCAACCTGGTGCAGCTGTTTCGCCGGAACCGTTACGTCGGCCTCGACCGGCTCAGCGACACCGACCAGCTGAACCTGGGAATCACCACGCGCCTCATCCGCTCGAAGGACGGCTCCCAGTTCCTCACCGCGACGATCGGCGAGACCCAGTACTTCAGCTCGCGGGACGTGGTGCTGCCCGGCGAGCTGCCGAGCGACGACGGCGCGTCGGACTACATCGCCGAGCTGGGCATGAACATCAACGACCAGTGGAACGTGGACCTCGGCTACCAGTGGGACTCCGACGAGAACGTCACCCAGCTGGCCGAAGCCCGCGTCCTCTACCGGGCCGACGACTTCCGGATCCTGAACCTGTCCTATCGCTTCCGGCGCGACTCGATCGAGGAGATCGACGTGGCGGGCGCCTGGCCGCTGGGCGACCGCTGGAGCGTCGTCGGCCGCTTCGACTACTCGCTCCAGGACAACCAGTCGCTGGAGCGCTTCGTCGGCCTCGAGTACTCGACCTGCTGCTGGGGCGTCCGGCTGGTGGCCCGCCGCTACCTGACCAGCCGTGACGGCGAGTCGGACTCGTCCGTCTCGCTGCAGCTGCTCCTGAAGGGCTTTGGCAGCTCGGGGAGCCCGGCGGAGCGGCTGCTCGACCGTGGTATTCTGGGCTACGATCGCTTCGATCAGTACTGACCCCAGGTCCATGTTGCATTCCCGACTTTCCCTGGCACTCCTGCTTCGTTGCGCTGGCGCGCCCCCCATTTCGCCCAGGCCCAGACGCGGGAGCTCAGCAGCTCCGGCGAGCTGCTCGACGGCATCGTGGCGCTCGTCAACGACGGTGTCGTGCTGAAGAGCGAACTGCAGACCGAGACCGACCGCATCGTGGCCCGCCTGCAGCAGCAGGGCACGCAGCTGCCGCCGCCCCAGATTCTCAACCGGCAGGTGCTCGATCGCCTCATCATCGAGCAGCTCCAGCTGCAGCGCGCGGAGAAGCTGGGCATCCAGGTCTCCGACGAGACGCTGAACCAGGCCCTCGCCAACATCGCCCAGCGCAACAACGTGCCGCTCTCGGAACTCCCGGCCCTCCTGGCCCGGGAGGGCGTGGACTACGCCGCTTACCGGCGCGACCTGCGCCAGCAGGTCACGATCGAGCAGCTGCGCCAGCGGGACGTCCTGCAGCGGATCAGCGTCTCGCCCAAGGAAGTGGACGCCTACCTGGCGCGGCAGGAGGGCAAGGCCAGCCTGCGGCAGGAATTCCTGCTCTCCCACATCCTCATCGCCGTGCCGGCCAGCGCCACGCCGGAACAGATCGACGCCGCCCAACGCCAGGTGGACGACCTCTACAAGCGCATCCAGGCCGGCGAGGATTTCGCCAAGCTGGCCGTGGCCTACTCCAATGGCCAGCAGGCGCTGGAGGGCGGCAGCCTCGGCTGGCGCAAGGGCAGCGAACTGCCGAGCCTGTTCGCCGAAGTCGCTCCGGGCCTCGAGCAAGGGCCAGGTCGCCGAGCCGGTCCGCAATGCGAGCGGCTTCCACCTGATCAAGCTGGACGACCGCCGCGGCGGCGAAGCGATCATGGAGAACCAGACCCACGCGCGGCACATCCTGCTGACCACCAACGAGATCCTGGACGACAGTGCGGCCGAGGGGCAGCTCAAGGCGATCCGCGAGCGCATCCTTGGCGGTGAGGACTTCGCCGCGGTCGCCAAGGCGGTTTCCGAGGATCCGCAATCCGCGGTCGAGGGCGGCGACCTCGGCTGGGCCGGACCCGGCAACTTCGTCCCCGTCTTCGAGGAGCAGCTGAACAAGCTCCAGCCCAACGAGATCAGCCCGCCGTTCCGCACCCAGTTCGGGTGGCACATCGTCCAGGTGCTCGAGCGCCGCGTGTACGACGCCACCGCCGACAAGCAGAGGCAGGAAGCCATCCTCGCGATCCGCAACAGCAAGCTGGGCGACGAAGTGGACATCTGGACCCGCCGTCTGCGCGACGAGGCTTTCGTCGAGTATCGGCTCTAGCTCCCCGCGGCGGACTCGAAGATGGCTGCCGCCATTCCCCGCATCGCGATCACCACCGGCGAGCCCGCCGGCGTCGGTCCGGAGCTGATCCTGGAGATCGCGCGCCAGGCATGGCCCGCGGAACTCGTCGTCCTGGGCGACGCGCGGCTGCTCGCCAGCCGCGCGCGCGCCCTCGGGCGACAGATCGGCATCGCCGAATTCGCGCCCGGTGCGCCACCAGCTGCATCCCGGGCCGGGACGGATCGTCGTCGCGGACCTGCCCCTGCCGGCGCCCGTGGTGCCAGGACGGCTGGATCAGCGCAACGCCCCCTGGGTGCTCGACCTGCTGCGGCGAGGCCTGCGCAGGCTGCCAGCAGGGCTACTTCGACGCCCTGGTCACGGCGCCGGTCCACAAGGGCATCATCAATGACGCCGGCATGCCCTTCACCGGCCACACCGAGTTCCTGGCCCGGCTCACGGGGAGCGCAGACCCCGGTGATGCTGCTCGTGGCGGGCACGCTGCGCGTGGCGCTGGTCACCACCCACCTGCCCCTCAAGGCCGTGCCGGCGGCGATCACCCGCGAGCGCGTGGAAACCACGGCCCGGATCCTCGATGACGGCCTGCGCCGGCGCTTCGGCCTGGCGACCCCGCGCATCGTGGTGCTCGGCCTGAATCCCCACGCGGGCGAGTCCGGGCACCTGGGCACCGAGGAGATCGAGCAGATCAATCCCGCCATCGCGTCACTGCGGGCGGCGGGCCTCTCCGTGACAGGTCCGGTGCCGGCCGACACCGCCTTCATCGAGGCCAACCTGCAGGGCGTGGACGCGGTACTGGCCATGTTCCACGACCAGGGCCTGCCGGTGCTGAAGCACCGTGGCTTCGGCAACGCCGTGAACGTCACCCTCGGACTGCCGATCATCCGCACCTCCGTGGACCACGGCACGGCGCTCGACCTGGCCGGCACGGGCCGCGCCGATGCGGGCAGCCTGCGGGCCGCCGTGGAGCTGGCCATCAGCATGGCGGTGGCGACGTCGCTGCGCGTAGCGCCCGTGACGCGGGCGTGAGGGCCCGCAAGCATCTCGGCCAGCATTTCCTGGCCGACGGCAACGTCATCCGCAAGATCATCGACGCCATCGCGCCGCAGCCGGGCCAGCACTTCGTGGAGATCGGGCCGGGCCGCGGCGCCATCACGCTGCCGCTCCTCGCCGCCGGCGTCCGCCTCGACGTCATCGAGATCGACCGGGACCTGGCGCGCGACCTTCCCGCGCTCGTGAATTCGCCGAACTGCACGGTGCATTGCGAGAATGCCCTGCGCTTCGACTTCCGCCAGCTCGCGACCGGCGGCGAGCGGCTCAGGCTCGCCGCCAACCTGCCCTACAACATCTCGACGCCGCTGCTCTTTCACCTGCTCGGGCAGGGACCGCTGTTCTCGGACCTGCACGTGATGCTGCAGAAGGAGGTGGGCGAGCGGATGACGGCGGCCCCGGGCAGCAAGACCTACGGCCGGCTGACGATCGCCATCGCCCTGCGCTGCGCGGTCGAGCGGCTGTTCATCATCCAGCCCGGCAGCTTCAGGCCGCCGCCCAAGGTGGATTCCGTGTTCCTGCGCCTCAGTCCCCACACGGTGCCCCTGGCCGATGCGCGCACCCTGGCCATCGCCGACCGGCTGGTGACCCAGGCCTTCACGATGCGCCGCAAGCGGCTCAGCAACGGGCTGCGTGGCCTGCTGACGCCCGAGGAGATCCGGTCGGCGGGACTCGATGACGGCGCACGCCCGGAGGAGCTGCCGCCGGCGGCGTGGCTGCGGCTGGCAACCGTGAACCCGGCGCTTGCCAACGACGCAACCGCTCTCTCAGAATGACCCCAATCGCATGAGCAAGCCAGCCACCAGAACGAGCATCCAGATCACGGTGGAAACCCTGTATCTGCCGGATCAGTCCGAGCCCGATGGCGAGCGCTACGTGTTTGCCTACACCGTCACGATTCGCAACACGGGGGCCCTGCCCGCCCGCCTCGTCAACCGCCACTGGATCATCACGGACGCCAACGGCAAGGTGCAGGAAGTCCAGGGCGAGGGCGTGGTGGGCGAGCAGCCGCACATCCTCCCCGGCCAGCAGCATCGCTACTCCAGCGGCGCCGTCATCGAGACGCCGGTGGGCACGATGGAGGGCAGCTACGGCATGCGCACCGACGACGGCGCCCAGTTCCGCGCGGAGATCCCGCGCTTCCGGCTCGCGGTGCCCGGCGTCCTTCACTAAGTCCCCCGATGTAGTCCCAGGGCATGGCGATCTACGCCATCGGTGACGTCCAGGGCTGCTGCGACGAGCTCGAACGCCTGATCGCGAGCCTGCGGATCGAGCCCGACAGGGACGAGCTCTGGTTCGTCGGCGACCTGGTGAACCGGGGCCCGCGCTCCCTCGACACGCTGCGGCTGGTCCGCTCGCTCGGCAACCAGGCCACCGTGGTCCTTGGCAACCACGACATCCACCTCATCGCCCTCGCCTTCGGCAATCGCGCCCGCGCGAGGGACCGGGAACTGGCCGACGTGCTCGATGCCCCGGACGGCCGCGAGCTGGTGGACTGGCTCCGGCACCGGCCGCTCGCCCACTACCGGCCGGAACTGAACACGCTGATGGTCCACGCGGGCGTGCCCCCGCAGTGGGACCCGCTGCTGACGATCAAGCTGGCCCGGGAAGTCGAGCAGGCGCTGCGCGGCCGCCACTGCGCCGAGTACATCCGGGACCTGTACGGCGAAGCAGCCGGCCCGGTGGTCGCCCGGCCTGACCGGCCAGGACCGCCTGCGGTTCATCACCAACTGCCTCACCCGCATGCGCTACTGCGAGGTGGACGGCACGCTGGACCTGCAGGAGAACGGGCCCGCCGGGCTCCCAGCCCGGCTACCTCCGTCCCTGGTTCGAGCTGCAGGGCCGGCAGACGGCCATGGTGCGCGTCGTGTTCGGCCACTGGGCGTCGCTGGGCCTGCTGCAGCGGGACAACCTGCTCGGCATCGACACCGGCTGCGTCTGGGGCCGGAAGCTGACGGCCGTGCGCCTGGACGGCCCGGCCAAGACCTTCAGCGTCCCCTGCCAAAAGGTACCGGACACTTAGTTATTCGGACACTTAGTTATTGGATACCTGCGTTGTTGCTATTCTGGCGGGATGAAAGTCCGCCTCTTCTGACCCTGCATCGCATCCTTCGTGCTCGTCGCCGGCTGTGGCGGCAATGCGCCGCCACCGATGCCGCCGCCCCAGGTCACGGTGGCCACGCCCCTGGTCCGCAAGATCACCGACTGGGACGAGTACACGGGCAGGCTGGCCGCCGTGGAATCCGTCGAGATCCGGGCGCGGGTCAGCGGCTATCTCCAGTCCGTGCACTTCCAGGACGGCGCGCTGGTGAAGCGCGGCGACCTGCTGTTCGTCATCGACCCGCGCCCCTACCAGGCGGCGCTCGACGAGGCCCGCGCCGAGCACAACCGGGCCCGGGTGCAGCAGGGAGCTGGCGGCCAGGGACCTCGACCGGGGCCAGCAGCTGTTTGCCTCCCGGGTCATCTCGGACAGGGACCTGGACGCCCTGACCAGCCAGAAGCGGGCGGCCGATGCCGCCCTCAAGGCCGCGGAGGCAGCGGAGAAGGCCGCCGCACTGAACCTCGAGTTCACCCGCATCAAGGCGCCCGATCAGCGGGCGCATCGGCCGCAAGCTGGTGACGGTCGGCAACCTCGTCACCGGCGAGGGCAACGACGCCACGCTGCTGACCACGCTGGTGTCCGTGGATCCGATCCACGTCTACTTCACGGCCGACGAGCGCGCCTTCCTCCGCTACACGCGCCTCGCCGAGCAGGGCATCCGGCCCAGCTCCCGCAACGTGGCGAACCCCGTGCGGCTGCAGCTCGCCGACGAGCAGGGCTTCCCCCACGAGGGCGTCATGGACTTCGTCGACAACCGGGTGGACGAGGCCACCGGCACCATGCAGGGACGGGCCATCTTTCCCAATCCCGCGGGCGACCTGACCCCGGGCCTCTTCGGCCGCATCCAGCTGCTCGGCGAGGGCCCCTACGAGGCGCTCATCGTGCCCGACCAGGCCATCGGCACCGACCAGGCCCAGCGCCTGGTCTACGTCGTCGGGCGAGGACAACGTCGTCACGCCCCGGCCCGTCACGCTCGGCCGCTCGCTCGGCGCGCTGCGCGTGATCCGGAGCGGGCTGAAGCCCACGGACCGGGTGGTCATCAACGGCATCCAGAAGATCCGGCCGGGCGCCGCGGTGACGCCCGTCGAGGGACAGATCCCGGAGCCCGCCGACGGGACCGCGGCCGCCGTCAGCAAATGAACTTCAGCCACTTCTTCATCGACCGGCCGAGGTTCGCCTCGGTCGTCTCGATCCTGATCACGATCATCGGGGCGATCTCCTACTTCGGGCTGCCGGTCACCCAGTACCCCGACGTGGTGCCGCCGACGATCGTGGTCACCGCCAGCTATCCCGGCGCCACCCCGGAGGTCATCGCCGACACCGTCGCCGCGCCGCTGGAGCAGGAGATCAACGGCGTCGAGGGCATGCTGTACCTGACGTCGTCGTCCACCAGCGACGGCGTGATGACCCTGACCATCACCTTCGCGCTCGGCACGAATCTCGATGCCGCCCAGGTGCTGGTGCAGAACCGGGTGGCGATCGCCGAGCCCCGCCTGCCCGAGGAAGTCCGGCGCATCGGCGTCGTGACGGTCAAGAGCTCGCCCGACCTGATGATCGTCGTGCACCTGGAATCGCCGGACGACAGCCTCGACCAGCTCTACATCTCCAACTACGCGCTGCTGCGGATCCGCGACGTGCTGGCGCGCATCGACGGCGTCGGCACGATCAACGTGGTGGGCGCCCGCGAGTACAGCATGCGGGTCTGGCTCGACCCGGACCGCATGGCGGGGCTGAACATCACGGCCGGCGACGTGGTGGAGGCGCTGCGCGCCCAGAACGTGCAGGTGGCCGGCGGCTCGCTGGGCCTGCCGCCATCGCCCGACAGCAATGCCTTCCAGGTCACGATCAGCAGCCAGGGCACGGCTGATCGACGCCGGAGCAGTTCGGCCAGGTCATCGTGAAGACCGGCGCCGACGGCCGGCTCACCCGCGTGGCGGACATCGCCCGGGTGGAGCTCGGCGCGCGGGACTACCTGACCAACAGCCTGCCTGGACGGCCGGCCGGCCGTGGCGCTGGTGATGTTCCAGCGGCCCGGCAGCAACGCGCTGGAGACCGCCGAGACCGTCAAGCGCACCATGGCGGAGCTGGCGCCGGACTTCCCCAAGGGTCTCGCCTACCGGATCGTCTACAACCCGACCGAGTTCATCGCCCAGTCCATCGACGCGGTCTACACGACCCTGTTCGAGGCGACGGCGCTGGTGATCATCGTCATCCTGCTGTTCCTGCAGAACTGGCGCGCGGCCATCATTCCCGTCATCGCCATCCCGGTGTCGCTGATCGGCACCTTCGGGGTGATGGCGGCCCTCGACTTCTCGCTCAACAACCTGACGCTGTTCGGCCTCGTGCTGGCCATCGGCATCGTGGTGGACGACGCCATCGTCGTGGTCGAGAACATCGAGCGGAACCTCGAGCAAGGGCCTGTCCGCCGCGGGACGCCTCCCGCCAGACGATGACGGAGGTGGGCACCGCGCTCGTGTCCATCGCGCTGGTGCTGGTGGCGGTGTTCCTGCCGACGGCCTTCCTCGGCGGCATCACCGGGCGAGTTCTTCCGGCAGTTCGCCGTGACGATCGCCACGGCCACCGTCATCTCGGCCCTGAACTCGCTGACGCTGAGCCCGGCGCTGGGCGCCATCCTGCTGCGGCACCAGGATGCGCCGCCGGACCGGCTGGACCGCTGGGTCGGAGCGCCTGCTCGGCGGCGTGTTCCGCGCCTTCAACCGGGGCTTCGATGCCCTCCGGGACGCCTACGGCCGCGCCGTGTGCCGGACCGTGCGCCGGCCGGGCCTGGCGCTCGGCGGCCTTCGCCGTGATGCTGGTGCTGACCGGCATCGGCTTCTTCCTCGTCCCCACCGGCTTCATTCCCCAGCAGGACCAGGGCTACCTGATCACCATCGTCGAACTGCCCAAGGGCTCGTCCCTCGAGCGCACCACCGAGGTCGTCCAGCGGGCCACGCAGATCGCGCTGAAGACTCCCGGCGTGGAACGGGTCGTGGCCTTCGCCGGCCTGTCGGTCGTCACGCAACTCCAACGCCAGCCACTCCGGCACGGTCTTCACCGGGCTCAAGGACTTCGCCGACCGCGGGCCCGGCGAGTCGGGCCCGGAGATCGCGGCGAAGCTCAACGCGGCCTTCAGCGAGATCCAGGAAGCGAGCCTGTTCGTCGTGGCGCCGCCGCCCGTGCGCGGCATCGGCAGCGGCGGCGACTTCAAGCTGATGGTCGCAGGACCGCAGCGGCCAGGGCCTGAAGGCCCTCGAGGCCGCCGCGTGGGAGCTGGTCGGGCGCGCTGGGCCAGTCCGGCGAGGTGGCGCGGCCCTTCAGCACCTTCACGCACGACGTCGCCCCAGTACTTCCTCGACATCGACCGGACCAAGGCCGAGATGATGGACGTGCCGGTCGAGAACGTGTTCGAGACGCTGCAGGTCTACCTGGGCTCGTCCTACGTCAACGACTTCACCCTGTTCGGCCGCAACTACCGCGTGACGGCCCAGGCCGACGCGCCCTACCGCCTGGCGCCCGGAGGACGTCGGCCGCCTGCGCACCCGCAACGCCAGCGGCGAGATGGTGCCACTCGGCTCGCTCGTGACGCTGCGCACGTCATCGGGCCCTGACCGGGTCGTCCGCCACAACCTCTACCCGACCGCCGAGGTGCAGGTGGGCACGCTGCCCGGCCGGAGCACGGGCCAGACCATCGAGACCACGGCCCGCCTTGCCGCGCAGACCCTGCCGCCCGGCATCGGCTACCAGTGGACCGAGCTGGCCTACCAGCAGACGCAGGCCTCGGGCCTCGGCCTGCTGGTGTTTCCCGCTGAGCGTGCTCTTCGTGTTCCTGGTGCTGACGGCGCAGTACGAGAGCTGGTCGCTGCCGCTGGCGATCGTGCTGATCGTGCCCCTGTGCCTGCTGTTCGCGATCGTGGCGCTGCTGCTCCGCGGGCCTCGACATCAACATCCTGGCGCAGATCGGCTTCGTGGTGCTGATCGGCCTGGCCAGCAAGAACGCCATCCTGATCGTCGAGTTCGCCCGCCAGCAGGAGCACGACGGCAAGGACCGGTTCACCGCCGCGACGGACGCCGCCCAGCTCCGGCTGCGGCCGATCCTCATGACGTCGCTCGCGCTTCATCGCCGGCGTGCTGCCGCTCATGTTCGCGTCGGGCGCCGGCGCCGAGATGCGCCAGGTGCTGGGCACGGTGGTGTTCGGCGGGATGCTGGGCGTGACGGTGATCGGCCTGTTCCTGACGCCGGTGTTCTACACCGTGATCCGGGGCTGGGTGACGCGCGAGTCAGGCGTAGGAGCGGCTTCAGCCGCGACCGCTTCCCGCGAGAATCGCGTCCGCGCGTCTCGAGCGGGAAGCGGTCGCGCCTGAAGGCGCTCCTACACCGCCACGGCGCGCGGATGGGCGGGTGCGACTGGTAGCCGACGACCTCGATGTCATCGAAGCTGTAGTCGAAGAGCGTCGGCGGCCGGCGCTTCAGACGCGAGCGTCGGCAGCGGCAGCGGCGTTCGCCTCAGCTGCTCCTCCGCCTGCTCCAGGTGATTGAGATACAGGTGGCAGTCGCCGCCGGTCCAGATGAAGTCGCCGGGCTCGAGGCCGCTCTGGTGCGGCAACCAGGTGGGTCAGCAGCGCGTAGGACGCGATGTTGAACGGCACGCCGAGGAAGATGTCGGCGCTGCGCTGGTAGAGCTGGCAGGACAGCCGGCCGTCCGCCACCCAGAACTGGAACAGCGCGTGGCACGGGCGCCAGCGCCATCTTCGGCATCTCCGCCACGTTCCAGGCGCTGACGATGATGCGGCGCGAGTCCGGGATCGCTGCGGATGAGATCCAGCGCCTGGCGGATCTGGTCGATGTGCGTGCCGTCCGGCGCCGGCCAGGAGCGCCACTGGGCGCCGTAGACGGGGCCCAGGTCGCCGTTGTCGTCGGCCCACTCGTCCCAGATGCTGACGCCGTTCTCCCGGAGGTAGGCCACGTTGGTCTCGCCGCGCAGGAACCAGAGCAGCTCGTGGATGATGGAGCGGAGGTGCAGCTTCTTGGTGGTGACCATCGGGAACCCGGCCGCCAGGTCGAAGCGCATCTGGTGGCCGAAGACCGACAGCGTGCCGGTGCCGGTGCGGTCGGCCTTGCGGATGCCCGTGGTCCCGGACGTGGCGCAACAGGTCGAGGTACTGGCGCATGGACGCCCTCAGCTCCGCGCCGCGACCGCCGCCGGCTGGCCCCGGTAGGCCAGCCACAGCAGGATGCAGCCGAACACCAGCATGGGCAGGGTCAGCACCTGCCCCATCGTGAGCCAGCCGAAGGCCAGGTAGCCGATGTGCGCATCGGGCAGGCGGACGAATTCCACCGCGAAGCGGAACACGCCGTAGCCGATCAGGAACAGGGCCGAGACGGACATCACCGGCCGGGGCCGGGCGGAATAGAGCCAGAGGATCAGCGAACAGGGCGAGGCCCTCGAGGCCCGCCTCGTAGAGCTGCGACGGGTGCCGCGCCTCGCCGTCCACGATGAAGGCCCAGGGCACCGTCGTGGGCGCGCCCCACAGCTCGCCGTTGATGAAATTGCCGATGCGCCCGGCGCCGAGCCCGATGGGCACCAGCGGCGCGACGAAATCCATGAGCTGGAAGAAGCCCTTGCCCAGGCGGCGGGCGTAGAGCCACATCGCCGCCAGCACGCCGAGGAAGCCGCCGTGGAACGACATGCCGCCTTCCCAGATGCGGAAGATGTTCAGCGGATTGTCGAGGATCTGGTCGAAGCCGTAGAACAGCATGTAGCCGATGCGGCCGCCCAGGATGATGCCGAGCGCGCGCGTAGAAGATCAGGTCGTCCACCTGCAGCGGCGTGACCGGCGAGTCCGGACGGGCGGCGCGCCGCCTGCCCAGGTACCAGGCCGCCGCGAAGCCCACCAGGTAGGTAATGCCGTACCAGCGCACGGCCAGCGGGCCGATGCGCAGCGCGACGGGATCGAATTCGGGATACAGGAACATGCGGCGGCGTATGGTACTAGACTGCGCCCCGATGAACGGACCCGGAACTCCCCTGCCGATCGCGGCGGCGCTGCCCGAACTGGCGCGCCGCGCTGGCCGTCCGGCCGGCGCGCGCTGCTGCAGGCGCCGCCCGGCGCCGGCAAGAGCACGGGCGTCCCGCTGGCCCTGCTGGATGCCCCCTGGCTCGCGGGCCGGCGCATCCTGATGCTGGAGCCGCGCCGCCTGGCGGCGCGCGCCGTGGCGGCGCGGATGGCGAGCCAGCTCGGCGAGTCGCCCGGGCGGCACGGTGGGCTACCGCATGCGCCTCGACACGCGGGTGGGGCCGCGCGACGCGGATCGAGGTGGTGACCGAGGGGATCCTCACCCGCCAGCTGCAGCGGGACCCGGCGCTGGACGGCGTCGGCCTCGTGATCTTCGACGAATTCCACGAGCGCAGCCTGCAGGCCGACACGGGCCTCGCCTTCGTGCTGGATGCGCAGCGCCACCTGGCCCCGGACCTGCGGATCCTGGTCATGTCCGCCACCCTGGACGGCGCCGCGCTGGCCCGGCTGCTGGACGGTGCCCCGGTGATCTCCGCGCCGGGACTGAGCTATCCGGTCGAGACCCGCTACGCCGAGCGGGCCACGACGGAGTACCTGGACCGGCAGGCGGCAGCCGCGATCCGCCGGGCCCTGCGCGACGACGAGGGCGACATCCTGGTGTTCCTCCCCGGCGCCGGCGAGATCCGCCGGGTCGAGCGGGCGCTGGCCGATGCGCGATCCTCGGCCGGACCGTCCACGTCCGGCCCCTCTACGGCGATCTCGAGCCGCGAAGCCCAGGACCTGGCCATCCAGCCCGGCACCCGCCGGGCCAGCGCAAGGTGGTGCTGGCCACGAACATCGCCGAGACCAGCCTCACCATCGAGGGCATCCGCGTGGTCATCGACGGCGGCCTGGAGCGCCGCGCGCGCTTCGACCCCCGGAGCGGCATGAGCCGGCTCGAGACGGGGCGCATCTCCCAGGCCTCGGCCGACCAGCGCCGGGGCCGGGCGGGCCGCCTGGCACCGGGGATCTGCTACCGGCTGTGGACCGAGGCGGAACACCGCGCGCTGCTGCCGTTCACGCCGCCCGAGATCGCCAACGCCGATCTCGCGGCCCTGGCCCTGGAACTGGCGTGCTGGGGCGCGCGGGATGCCGGCGCGCTCACCTGGCTCACGCCGCCGCCGCCCGGCGCGCTGGCCCAGGCGCGGGAGCTGCTGCAGGCCCTCGGCGCGCTGGACGCGGCCGGTGCGGTCACCGCCCACGGGCGGGAGCTGCTCGGGATCGCCGCACACCCGCGGCTGGCCCACCTGCTGCTCGGCGCCAAGGCGGCGGGCGTCGGCGGCACCGGCTGCGCGCTGGCCGCCGTGCTGGGCGAGCGGGACCTGCTGCGCGGGCGGCCCGGCGCGACGCGACAGCGACCTGCGCACCCGCCTCGAGGTGCTGGCGCGGGATCCCGACGTGGCGGAGCGGGACGACGTGGATCGCATGGCCTTGCGCCAGGTGCGGCGGTCGGCCGAGGCCTTCGCGCGGCAGCTGGGCCTGGCGGGTTGCCGCGCTCGTCCATCGACACCGGGCGAGGTGGGCTGGCTGCTCGCGCTGGCCTGGCCCGATCGCATCGCCCGGGCGCGGGAGCCGGGCTCCGGCCGCTACCTGCTCAGCAACGGGCGCGGCGCGTTCTTCGCCGAGCCCCAGTCGCTCGCCCGGTCCGAGTACCTGGTGATTCCGGAACTGGAGGGCAGCGACAAGGAAGCGCGCATCCATCTCGCGGCGCCGCTCACGGCGGCGGACCTGGAGGAACACCTGGCCGACCGCATCGTCACGTCGGCCGAGGTCCGCTGGGACAGCCGGGAACGGGCCGTGGCCGCGCGGCGGCAGCGCCGGCTCGGCGCCCTGGTGCTGGCCGACGAGCCGCTCCGCGATGCCGACGCTGCCCTGGTCACGGCGCGCCATGCTGGCCGGGATCCGCGAGCTGGGACTGGCGGCGCTGCCCTGGACGCCGGAGCTTCGCCAGTGGCAGGCCCGCGTCCTCCTGTGCGGGCGCGCGGAACCGGATGGCAGGGAACCCTGGCCCGACGTCAGCGATACCGCGTTGCTCGACACGCTGGAAGCCTGGCTGGCCCCGTGGCTGGAGGGCGTGACCCGCGCCACGCACCTGGCGCGCGTCGACCTGGCCGGTGCCCTGCACGGCCTGCTCGACCTGGGCCGCGGCAACAGCGCCTCGACGAGCTCGCGCCGACGCACCTCACGGTGCCCAGCGGCTCGCGGATCGCCATCGACTACCTGGACGGGCCGGTGCCCAGCCTGTCGGTTCGCCTGCAGGAGGTCTTCGGGCTCACCGCCACGCCCCGCGTCGCCGGCGGCCGCGTGCCCGTGCTGCTCAAGCTGCTGTCGCCGGCCCGGCGGCCCGTGCAGGTGACCCAGGACCTGGAGAGCTTCTGGAACACGGCCTACCACGAGGTGCGCAAGGAGCTGAAGGGCCGCTACCCGCGGCACTACTGGCCCGAGGACCCGCGGCAGGCGGAACCCACGAAACGCGTCAAGCCGCGGCAATAGCGCCTGGTGTAGAGTCGGGAGGCCATGAACCTTCGCGAACAGGTGGAGAGCCTGCTGCCCAACTGGCGGACCTGGTATCCCAGCCTGTTCGACGCCGCCGTGGACCTCGGCATCCTCCGCGCCCGCGTCTGCGATCCTTCCACGCTGCTCCTGCAACGTCGCCACGAGGGCGTCCGCCAGCAGGCGGAGCAGGCGCACCGGGACAAGTGGAACGTCGAAGGCGAACCTGAGGAGTAGGAGCGCCGACCGGCGCGACCGGGATTCCCCTCTGTCGCTGAGACGCTCCTGCCGGGGGAATCCCGGTCGCGCCGGTCGGCGCTCCTACGCCGCGTCGAGGGCGTAGATCAGCATCAGGATGCCCTCGGGTCCCAGTTCCTCGCCCGCGCAGTGCATGCCCGCCTTCTCCAGTACGCGCACCGACGCGTGATTCTCCGGGCGCACGGTGGCGACCAGGCGCCGGAGACCGCAGGTGCGGAAGCCGTGGTCGAGCAACGCGGGCACCAGCTCGCTGGCGAGTCCCCGCCCCCACAACGGCGGGCGCAGCGCGTAGATGATCTCCGGGTCGGCCCGCCGGCGCGCGGCGACGATGCCGCAGTAGCCCGCCATGGCTTCCTCTCCTGCGACGTGCAGGGCCCAGGCGCCGTGGCCCCGGGTGGCGTAGTCGGTCAGCGATTCCACGATCCACTCAGCACAACGCGCGCGGGACAGCACCATGCCATCGCCCACGTAGCGCATCGTGCGGCGGTCACCGCAGATCACCTGCAGTTCTGCGGCATCGGCTGTGGTGAATTGCCGCACCGTGAGGCGCGGAGTGGTCAGGACGATGGTCACGGGTTGAGAAGCTCAGGAGCGGGTTGCTAGATTGTCGCGCGATCATCCACGGAGCAGTCGATTGCCCTACCCCATACATCCCGGCACGTTCAGCCGACCCGGCATACTCCTGGCGCTGGCGGCCGCGCCGCTGATGGCCGCGCCGGACGACAGCGGGCTCGCCTTCAACGCGGCCTACACCGGCGACCTCCTCAGCAACACTTCCGGGGGCGTCCAGACCGGTGGCACCTACCTGGACAACCTGGACCTGCAGATCGCCGCCGAGCGCGGCAGCATCTTCGGCATTCCCGGGCCTCTCCGGCCTCCTGTACGGCCTGTACAACAACGCCAACGAATTCAGTGAGAAGTACGTCGGCGACGCCCAGATCATCAGCAACATCGAAGGACCCAGGGCCTGGCGGCTCTACGAGGCCTGGCTCGACTGGGCGCCGGGTGACACCGGGGACTTCTCCGCACGTCTCGGCCTCTACGACCTCAACAGCGAGTTCGACGTCACCGAGACGGCCGGCCTGTTCCTGAACTGGGCCCACGGCATCGGCACGGACTTCGGCCAGAGCGGCGAGAATGGCCCGTCCATCTTTCCGGTCACCTCCCTGACGCTCTGCGCTTCGGACACAGGCCGCCAACGGGGCCTATGGCCAATTGGCCGTCCTCGACGGCGTGCCCGGCGACCCAAACGACGACTCCAGCAACGAGATAGACCTCTCCAGCGACGACGGCGCGCTGCTCGTCGCTCGAGGGCGGCTGGGGCGGCGGCAACTGGCGGAAGCTGGCGATCGGCCTCTGGCAGTACACCGCCGACTTCGACCGGCTCGCCGCCACCACCCCGCTGGGCGACCCCCTGCAGGACGACGGCAACAACGGCTGGTACGCCATCGCGGACCGGACCCTCTGGTCGGGCGACCGAGGCACGGCGGCGGGGTTCCTGCGCATCGGGCAGGCGGACGACCGGTTCAACACCTTCGATGCCTACCTGGGCGCCGGCGGCAGCCTGAGCGGCTTCTGGCCCCGTCGGCCCGACGACGCCGTCGGGCTCGGCATCGCCATGGCCTTCGCCGGCGAGCGAGTACGAGCGGGCCCAGACGCTGGCCGGTCTCGGCACCGACGACCACGAAACCAGCATCGAGCTGACCTACCAGGCGCCGATCACGGACTGGCTGACCCTCCAGCCCGATGTCCAGTACATCATCAATCCGGGCCTCGATCCGGAACTCGACAACGCACTGGTGATCGGGCTGCGCTTTGTGCTGAGCTGGTCGAGCGCTGCCAGCGGCGGCTGACCGGCAACCCCTCTGGATCAGGGCTTCCGGAACCGCAGCGCGAACCGGTCGGTGTTGCCGGTCACCGACTTCCGGCCAACCTCGTACCGCAGCTCGTCGTCCGGCGTGTAGTGAATGCCGGAGAAGTCCTCCAGCACGAAGCCCGCGGCCTGGACTTCCTTGATGACCAGCACCGGGTCCATGCGCCGCCAGTTCTCGCCGGTCTCCGGCTCGTTGTGCCGGCGGGTGTGATCGAGGATGCCGTAGTGGCCACCCGGACTTCAGCGCCGCGAAGACCGCCTCGTTGAGGTTGGCGCGCCCCGACGGCGTCAGGTTGTGGTAGTTCCGGAAGGTCAGGACGAGGTCCGCATCGTTCACGCCCAGGGAAAAGTCGCCGAGGTCGAACAGGCCCATCTTGCCGGGCGCCGGCGCCATCTTCGCGTCCGCCGGGGCAACCTTGACCTTCGCCAGCGACGGGGTCGACTTCAGCACCGGCTCCAGCCGCGTGGTGCCGATGGCGACATGGAACTCGCCCTTGTCGGCCAGCACCGGCCCGAGGATCTTGGTGAAGTAGCCCGCCGGCGGGCACCAGCTCAACGACCCGCATGTCGTCCTTCAGGCCGAAGAACTCCAGGGTCTGGCGCGGCTTGCGCTCGGCGTCCCGGGCCTTCTCGTCGGCGGTCCGGATGTCGCTCTTCATCGCCGCCTCGATCTTCTCGCCGATGGGCGAGAGCTTCTCGGGCATGAACTGGGCGTTGGCCGTCGTAGCGAAGGCAATCAGGGCGATGGGCAGGAGCAGGTGGCGCATGGAACGGTGCTTCCTCGGAATGCAGGAGACCGGAGTATAGGACGAAGAGCCTCGGGAGAGCCAAAAGCAAAGGGCCGGGTCTCGCGACCCGGCCCCTCCCTACCCGCCAGACGGTCGGGATCAGTCGCAGTAGTTGGCGTCCAGAGGATCCAGGCTGTCGATCCAGGCGCCGACCGCATCGCGCTCGCTCTGGGGCAGCAGCCCGCCGATCGGCGGCATCGGGCTGCTGGTGCTGTTGATGCGCTGCCAGAGCCGGCTTGTCTCCTTGGTGCCCGGGGTCACCACGGGCCCGCTGCCGCCGCGCCACTAACCCATCGCGATCTGCAGGAGGGCCCGAAGACTCGGGCGGATCCGCCGGGCAGCGGCTGGCAGGTATTCCCGGGAGCTCTCGTCCATATAGCTGCGCTGGGCAAGCTCCAGCTGCACGGCGTCGATGCCGGCCGACGGGTCACCGTAGGTGCGAGTGATATAGCCGCCCTTGAACCGCCCGTCGAGCACCGCCGTGCAGTCCGGGATGCCGACCGCGTAGCCGAGCAGGCGCGCGGCCAGGCCCCCGTCGCACGAGCGGCCGTCATTGGTGCCCAGGTTCAGCACCGGCAGGTCCCCCGCGAACAGCCGCGGGACCTGGCTCCGGATCGAGTGGGCATCCCAGAGCACGGCAGAGCCATGCCGGGCGCGCAGCCGGTCGAGTTCCGCCCGCAGCCGGTCGTGGTAGGGCTGCCAGTACTGGGTGACGCGGTCGGCGATCTCGGCGGCGCCAGGAGCCTGACGCGCCCTCCAGACAGGCTGACCGTCGAAAGTCTCCACCGGGCAGAGGCCGCTCGCCGTCAGCCCCGGATAGAGGGGCGAGTCGTCCGGCGGGCGATTCAGATCGATGACATAGCGCGAATGCGTGGCCGTCAGCACGCTGGCTCCCATGTCCGCCAGGAAATCGTACAGGCGGTCGACGTGCCAGTCCGTATCGGGCAGGGCCCGCGCGGCACTGGTCATCCGTGCGGCAAGCGCGGGCGGCAACACAGTCCCGGCGTGCGGAATACTCACCAGGAGGCGCGTGTTGCCGGGAATCAGCCGGTAGACTTCCATTCACCCGCCCCGCGATGGCAGGACGGCGCTGGCCTCGCCGGCAAACCGGCCGTCCAGGACCATCTGCTGCAGCACCTGGATGTCACCCGACAGCGGCCGGTCGCGCTCGAAGCGGGGGCTCACCGCGCGCACCGCCGCGATCACGGCCTCGAGCGGCGCCGAACTCCTGAGCGGCCTGTGGAACTCGACGCCCTGCGTCGCCGCCAGCAGTTCGATGGCGACGACCCCGGCCGTGTTCCCGGCCATGCGGTACAGGCGCAGCGCTGCCGTCGTCGCCATGCTGACGTGGTCCTCCTGGTTCGCCGACGTCGGCAGGCTGTCGACGCTGGCGGGATGTGCCAGCGACTTGTTCTCGGACGCGAGCGCGGCGGCAGTGACCTGCGCAACCATGAAGCCGGAGTTCAGACCGCTGTGCTCGACCAGGAAGGGCGGCAGGCCGCTCATGCGGGAGTCGACCAGCAACGCGATCCTCCGCTCCGAGATTGCGCCGATTTCGGCGATGGCCGTGGCGAGATAGTCACAGACCAGCGCCACGGGCTCGGCGTGGAAGTTGCCACCCGACAGGATCACCCCATCGTCGCTGAACACCAGCGGGTTATCGGTGACCGCCCGGGACTCGACCAGCAGCACGTCGGCAACGTGCCGCATGGCCTGCAGGCAGGCACCCATCACCTGGGGCTGGCAACGCAGGCTGTAGGGGTCCTGGACCCGCTCGCACTGGCTGTGGGAGGCGCGGATGCCGCTCCCGGCGATCAGCTGGCGGAACAGCGCGGCCACGTCCACCTGGCCCTGGTGGCCGCGCACCTTGTTCACCCGCGCGTCGAAGGGCGTGTCGCTTCCGCGGGCGGCGTCGACGGACAGCGCCCCGGAGAGACAGGCGGCGGCAAAGACGTTCTCGATCTGGAAGAGCGCGCCCAGCGCCAGGGCCGTGGACACCTGGGTGCCATTGAGGAGCGCCAGGCCCTCCTTCGGCTGCAGCGCCAGCGGCGCAAGGCCTGCCAGTGCCAGCGCGTCGACCGCCGCGTGCTCGCGACCGGCGTGCCGGGCACGGCCGACGCCGAGCAGCACGGCAGACAGGTGGGCCAGCGGAGCCAGGTCGCCGGAAGCGCCCACGGATCCGCGGGACGGCACGCAGGGATAGATCTCGTGGTCCAGGAGTTTCCCGAGCGCGAGGACGACTCCGGCCGTGATACCCGAATACCCCTGGGCAAGGCTGAGGATCTTCAGCAGCAGCACGAGGCGCACGACCCGGTCCTCCAGGTACTCCCCGATGCCAGCGCAGTGGGAAAGGATCAGGTTCTCCTGGAGCTCCGCGAGCTGGTCGTCCGGAATCCGGACATTGGCGAGCATCCCGAACCCGGTGTTGATGCCGTAGATCGGCTGGTGCGAACCCAGTGCGGCGCCCACGGCAGCCTGGCTCTTCCCGATCCGCTCCAGCGTCAAATCGTCGAGCGACACGCGGACCGGGCCCTGCCACGCCTTGCGCAGCTGCCCGAGCAGGAGCTCGTCCGCCCGCGCGGACAGCACCGTTCCGGTGAATGCACTCATGACTGCCCTCCTCCCAAGTCGATCATCGGCAGGTCCAGTCCGCTGCGACGCGCATGCTCGATGGCGGCCTCGTAGCCGGCGTCCGCATGCCGCATGACGCCGGTGGCGGGGTCGTTCCACAGGACCCGCTCGATGCGGCGGGCGGCCGCTTCGGTGCCGTCACAGACGATGACCATGCCGGCGTGCTGGGAATAACCCATGCCCACGCCGCCGCCGTGGTGGAACGACACCCAGGTGGCGCCGCTGGCCGTGTTCAGCAGCGCGTTCAGGATCGGCCAGTCCGACACGGCGTCCGAGCCATCGCGCATGGCCTCGGTTTCACGGTTCGGGCTCGCGACGGAACCCGAATCCAGGTGATCCCGCCCGATGACGACCGGCGCGCGCAGCTCGCCGCTGGCAACCATGGCGTTGAACGCGAGGCCGAGGCGGTGTCGCTCGCCCAGTCCAACCCAGCAGATCCTGGCTGGCAGCCCCTGGCTCCTGATGCGGACCGCCGCCATGTCGAGCCAGCGGTGCAGCCCCGCGTCGTCCGGGATCAGCTCCTTCACCTTCCGGTCGGTGGCCGCGATGTCCGCCGGATCGCCGGACAGCGCGGCCCACCGGAACGGGCCGATGCCGCGGCAGAAGAGTGGACGGATGTAGGCAGGAACGAACCCGGGAATGTCGAAGGCGTTCGCAACGCCCTCGTCCCGGGCAACCTGGCGGATGTTGTTGCCGTAGTCGAAGACCGCCACGCCCCGAGCCTGGAACGCCAGCATCGCGCGCACGTGCCTGGCAATGGAGGAACGGGCAGCCGCGGCCACGGCCGCCGGATCCTTCTCCTGCGCCTCGCGCCAGCGAGCCACCGTCCAGCCCTCGGGCAGATAGCCGTGCACGGGGTCGTGGGCCGACGTCTGGTCGGTGACGGCGTCCGGCCGGACGCCGCGGGCGAGGAGCTCGGAAAGGACTTCCACGGCATTGCCCAGCAGGCCCACTGATACGGCCCTCCCGGCGCGTGCCGCGTCGTCCAGCATGCCGAGCGCCTCGTCCAGGGTTGCGGCACTCCGGTCGAGGTAGCCCGTTGCCAGGCGCCTGGCGATGCGGTCCGCCTGGCACTCGATCGCCAGCATGGAGAGGCCGGCCATAGTGGCAGCGAGCGGCTGCGCGCCACCCATACCGCCGAGGCCCGCCGTGAGGATCCACTTGCCGGCGACCGCGCCGCCGAAGTGCTGGCGCGCCATCTCCGCGAAGGTCTCGTAGGTGCCCTGGACGATGCCCTGGCTGCCGATGTAGATCCACGACCCGGCGGTCATCTGGCCGTACATCATCAGCCCCTTGCGGTCGAGCTCGTTGAAGTGCTCCCAGGTGGCCCAGTGGGGCACCAGGTTGGAGTTGGCGAGCAGCACCCGGGGTGCATCCGCGTGGGTCCGGAACACGCCGACCGGCTTTCCCGACTGGATGAGCAGCGTCTGGTCGTCGCCGAGATTGCGCAGGCTGGTGACGATCCGGTCGTAACACTGCCAGTCGCGGGCGGCACGGCCGATGCCGCCATAGACCACCAGTTCCTCGGGGTGCTCCGCCACCTCGGGATCCAGGTTGTTCATGAGCATGCGCAGGGGCGCTTCCGTGAGCCAGCTCTTCGCGGAGAGCGTCGTGCCGCGCGGCGCGCGGATCACGCGGCTGCTGTGCCTGACGTTCATCGGGTCCTCCGGACGGCAGGCTTGCCAGGCTGGGCCCCGGCGGTCAGCTCGTAGCGCGAGCCGGGGTGATACAGGTGCGCGACGCTCACGGGACGCCCGCCAGACCAGGTGCGCCGGTGGATCACGAGGCAGGGCTCGTCCGCAGCCATGCGCAGCATCCCGCGGATCCGGCCGGCCGGGATCTCGGCGCGAATGACGTGCTCGACCGTCTCCAGCGGCGCCACCGTGGACAGGTACTCGTTCGGCGTCGTCCGCGTGAAGTCCTGGCGGAGGTACTCCGGCGCCGCGTGAGCGGAAACGTAGCGGTCCTCCGCCTGGATCGGCAGCTCGTTCTCGAGATGGACGATGAGCGAGTGGAACACTGCCCCGCCCGGGCGGAGCCCGAGCCGGTTGGCGATGTCACCGCCAGCCGCCAGCTTCTCCATGCGCACCACCCTGGCGCCGTGGACGTGCCCGCGCTCGCGGATCTCGTCGGCAATGTTGCGCACGTCCAGCGCGTGCGAACGGGACTGGGCCTCGGCAACGAAGGTGCCCACCCCCGACTGCCGCACCACGATGCCATCGCTCGCGAGCTCTCGCAGCGCACGGTTGGCGGTCATGCGGGAAACCCCGAACCGCCGCACGAGGTCCTGCTCGGACGGCACGCGGTCACGGGGCTGGAGGCGCCCGGACTGGATGCGCGCAACGATGTGCGCCTTCAGCTGCTGGTAGCGCGGGATCGTCGGGTCTTCGGTCCTGGAGGTGTTGCGGGGTCCCATGGTGCTCATTTCAGACGATTCATCGGCACGGGTGCAGGCGGCGTATGGCCGCGGCGTACTTCGCGGCAGCGGCGGGCGCGAGGGGATGCCGGCCGTCGCGGACGACCTGGCGCCCGCCCACCAGCACGTTCTTCACGAGGGGTCGGTTGCCGGCGAAGACGAGGCAGTCGAGCAGCTGGTCGCCGTCGCTGCCGGCAAGCAGCGGGTGATCCGCGTCGAGCTCGACAAGGTCGGCCGCCTGCCCGGCAGCGATGCGGCCGGTAGCCTGGCCAAGGGCCTGGCTGCCCCCGGTCAACGCGGCGCGAAAGAGTCGAGCTCCGGTGTGGCGCTCGGTCGCGCTCGCCGTCACGTTCCGTTGCCCGAGCGTCAGGCGCTGGCCGTACTCCAGCCAGCGGAGCTCCTCCACGGGACTTACGGAAACGTGACTGTCGGAGCCGATGGCGATGCGGCCGCCGGCGGCCAGGAAGGCGGCCAGCGGGAACAGGCCGTCGCCGAGGTTGGCCTCGGTGGTCGGGCAGAGACAGGCCACGGCGCCGGTGGCTGCCAGCCAGCGGGTCTCCGCCTCGGTCATGTGGGTGGCATGCACGAGGCACCAGTGCTCGTCGATGCCGCCGCGCTCGAGCAGCCACTCCACCGGCCGCAGGCCGGACCAGGCCTCGCACTCGTGCACTTCCTGAAGCTGCTCGGCGACGTGGACATGCACCGGCATGTCCGGTGCGATGCTGGCCCGCCATGCGAGCACCTCCCCGATTGCCTCCGGCGAGACGGCGCGGAGGCTGTGGAAGGCAATCCCGATGCGGGTGAGGCCGCCCTGCTCGCCAAGCAGCTTCCCGAGCAACATCAGGTAGTCGCGCACGGTATGTATGAACGGCGCCTGCGCCGGCTCCGGGGGCTGCGCCCCGAAGCCGGCGTGCATGTAGAGCACCGGCAGCAGCGTGAGCCGGATGCCCGCCGACGCGGCGGCCCGGATCAGGGCGCGACTGGCGGCCGCGGGGTCGCCGTGGGGCGTGCCGTCCGGCCCATGGTGCAGGTAGTGGAACTCGCACACGGAGGTATAGCCCGCCTCGAGCATCTCGACGTACAGCTGGGTGGCGATGGCTTCGATGTCGTCCGGGGAAACCTGATGGGACAGCGAGTACATCCGCTCCCGCCAGGTCATGAAGGAATCCAGGCCGTGGCACGCCTGCTCGGCGCGGCCGGCCATGGCGCGCTGGAAGGCATGGCTGTGCACGTTGGGCATTCCAGGCACCAGGACCGCGGCCGGCGTGCCGGGGCCGGCCGCCGCGACTGCGGCAATCCGCCCTGCGGCGTCGACCTGGATCGAGACATCGGCAGCCCAGCCGTCAGGCAGCAGCGCGCGATGAGCGTGAACTGTGGTCAAGATGATTTCCGGAGGTTGTATAGACAGCCCTAGGCGGCATACTATCGCCAACCTCCGGAAACAACAAAGGCCTGCCCCGCAGCCATCGCCTGCGGAGCGACCCCCGCGACCATGGCGCAATGGGACTCCCTCTGGATCGACGCCAATGTAGCCACGATGGCACGCGGGCCGCTGGCCTATGGGGCGATTCGCGACGGCGCCGTTGCAGCGCACGATGGGCGCATCGCCTGGGTCGGACCACGGCGGGAACTGCCGGCAGCCCCGGACCACTGCGCGGCCCGCGTGCACCGCATGGGCGGCGCCTGGCTGACCCCGGGCCTCATCGACTGCCACACCCATGTCGTCTTCGCCGGCGATCGCCTTGCGGAGTTCGAGGCGCGCCGGAGCGGCGCCAGCTACGAGGAGATCGCGCGCCTCGGCGGCGGCATCCACTCCACGGTGGCCGCCACCCGCGCGGCCAGCTCGGACGCGCTGCTCGCGGGGGCCCGGCCGCGGTTGGCGTCCCTCGTGCAGGGCGGCGTCACGACCATCGAAATCAAGTCCGGCTATGGCCTCGATGTCGACACCGAACGCCGCATGCTGCGCGCGGCCCGGGAACTCGGCCGGGAGGCTGGCATCAGCGTGCAGACTACCTACCTTGGCGCACACGCCTTGCCGGCCGCATTTGCCGGCCGCGCCGACGACTATGTGACGTTCATATGCAACGAGGCGCTCCCGGCGCTGGCCGCCGAGGGGCTCGTGGACGCCGTGGATGCCTTCTGCGAGTCCATCGCGTTCACGGGCGCCCAGGTGGAGCGCGTCTTCCAGCGCGCCCGCGAGTTGGGCCTACCCGTCAAACTGCACGCAGACCAGCTGTCCGACGGGGACGGCGCCGCCCTCGCGGCCCGGCATGGCGCCCTGTCGGCTGACCACCTGGAATACACGTCGCCTGCCGGGGTCGCGGCCCTGGCGGCCGCCGGGACCGTCGCAGTACTGCTGCCCGGGGCCTTCTATGCCCTCGGTGAGACCCGCAGGCCGCCAGTGGATGAACTGCGCCGCCGCGGCGTGCCGATAGCCATCGCCACGGACTGCAATCCCGGCAGCTCCCCCGTGCTCTCGCTCGTGCTGATGATGAACATGGCATGCCACCTGTTCCGCATGACGCCGGAGGAGTGCCTGACGGGCGTGACGCGCCATGCTGCCCGGGCGCTCGGCCTCGAGGCGGACCGTGGCACGATCGAACCCGGCAAGCGGGCCGACCTGGCCGCGTGGCGGGTCCGGGAGCCCGCCGAGCTCTGCTACTGGATAGGGCACAATCCACTCTTGTCCGTCTTCGTCGACGGCCAGGCCATCGCTTCCACCTGACTGACAACCAAGAGGTCCTGATGATGACAACCGAACTTTCCGTGGCCGGCGCGCACCGCCGGCTGGCTGTCGCCCTGGCGGCGTGCCTCGGCCTCGGCGCCCCGCTCACCCTGCTGGCGGATCAGGCCGTGCTACACATGGAAATCGGCGACCCGGCGAGGAAGGGACGCGAAGTGCCCGTGGTCCTGGATGGCATCACGGACACGGCCACCGGCGAGCTCGTGACCCCCGAGGAGATGGCCAGGCGGCTGGCTGGCACCGGCATCCTGTTCATCGGCGAGAACCACACGAACCAGGAGTTCCACGACGTCCAGTTCCGCGTCATCCAGGCGCTCCACGAGGCGGGCCGCGAGGTGCTGATCGGCCTCGAGATGTTCCCCTACACGCAGCAGGCCGTACTGGATAACTGGAACGCGGGCCGCTACACCGAAGAAGGCTTCGTGGAGCTCGGCGCCTGGTACGACAACTGGGGCTACCACTGGAACTACTACCGGAACATCTTCCTCTTCGCGCAGAAGAACGGCATCAACATGTACGCGGTGAACAGCCCGCGGGACGTCGTCAAGTCCGTGCGCACCAAGGGCTTCGAGAACCTGACGCCGGAAGAGGCGGCCCACTTGCCACCGAAGCTCGCCCCGGAGAGCGACGAGCACCGCCGCATGTACCGGGCGTTCTTCGACAAGGACGACGCCCTGCACATGAATGAGACGGCGCTGGACGGCCTGTACCGCGCCCAGACGATGTGGGACGCCACCATGGGCTGGAACGCCCTGCAGGCACTCCGGCAGCACGGCGGAGAGGACGCGATCATGGTCGTGCTGATCGGCGCCGGACACGTGACCTTTGGCCTCGGCTCCGAGCGGCAGATCGATCCCCACTACGACGGCCGCATTTCGTCGCTCGTCCCCGTCACCGTGATGGACGACGAGCACAAGCCGGTGAGCAAGGTCCGGGCGTCCTACGCCTCGTTCGTATGGGGGCTGCCCGGGGAAATCGACACCGTGTACCCCAGCATCGGCGTGTCGCTCATGGGAGCGCTCGGCAAGGACCCCGGCCAGATCATCCAGGTCAGTGGGAAGTCCGTGGCGGAGCGCTCCGGCCTCAAGGTCGGCGACGTCCTGCTCAGCCTCGACGGCAATGCGATCAAGTCGGACAACTCGTTGCGCAAGCTGATGGCCGGCTACCGCTGGGGCGACGTCGCAACGGCGCGGATCCGCCGGGACGGAAGCGAGATGGACGTGGCCGTGAGCTTTCGCCGCGCCAGTCAGCCGTGACGGGCTGATGAAGGCCGTAGAGAGCTATTGGTCGCCGCGATCGGCACCAGCACCTGATTCATGCTGGTGTACCTGTCGAAGCCGCCGGAGACGTCACCACCGACCTCGATGGTGACGGCTCCGGTGATCTCGCCGAACGGGGTGGCCGTCGCTACGCTGCTCGGGCCACCCTCCTACATGCACCTTACGGCAACTTGCCCGGGCCTGGCGCCGCGCCGAGCAGGCCGCGGAACAGGGTGGTGTCCTGGGCGTTGACAGAGCCGTTGCAGTTGATGTCGGCCTTGTTGAACGTGGGGGCGACGCTCGGCTGGCCGAGCTGCTGGCGGTAGAGCGTGGTGTCCTGGGCGTTGGTCGACCCGTTGTTGTTCATGTCGCCGTCGCAGCGGTTGCCGAAGCCGTCACCGTCGCTGTCGCACTGGGCCGCGGCGCCGGTGTTGTTGGCGACATTGCGGCAGTTGTCGTCGTTGTCATTGAGGCCGTCACTGTCCGTATCCTGGGCCGAGGCCGAGAAGTAGCCGGAAGTCCAGGAGTTGCAGACCGTGATGTAGGCGCCAAGACCATCCGTGTTGTCGCCACAGCGCGGTGGACCGAAGACGCGGTAGTCGTCCACGTTGTAGCCCTTCACGCTGATGACCCGGCCGGTGGCATTGGTCGACACCATCAGTATCAACTGGTCCCATGACACGTCCTCGGCCGTGGCGCGGACCGAGCCTGGCGTGCTTTCGTTGCCGCTCGCACCACTTCCGCTCGCGTTCGGGCCAATCACCCAAGGCCCGTAGGACGCCTGGCTGTCCTTGCAGTCATTGCTCTCCACGCCAGCCGAGGTCCTGCCGTCGATGCACTGCAGGTTCACCACCGTCCCCGTCGTCTTGGCGCCGAGGTTGCCCTCCAGGCTCCCGAGGCCGGCCACGCTCGAACCGGTCCAGAAGTCCGGGTCGAGGGTGTTGGTGGTTCCGAAGCTGCTGAAGGAGTGCCCGCACTCGGCGTAGCCAAACAGCAGGCCCAGGCAGGTCCCGGCCTGGGCAAACGTCTGGCGCGGTTCCGCCGGGAAACCGGCGGAACCAATGATGTAATCGAAGCCGCCGGAACCGTTCGGCGTGGCGAAGTCCACCACCCTCGGCGCCAGCACCTGGGTCATGCTGTCGTACTTGTCCACGACCGCGTTGCCACTGTAGACGCGGACGATGGAACCGGTGCCCGAAGACGTCAGGGTCAGCGAGAAGCTGAGGAGGTCGCCCGCGCCGAAGCCGTTGCCGCCGTCATCGACGGTGACCGTACCAGTGATCTTCTGGGACATCTTGCCGTCGCCATCCGTCGCCGCGTAGACATTCCGCGCGTTACCGACGATGGTCGTCTGGAAGGATTGCGGGGTGGCCACGGAATCGTAGTAGGCGATGTGATTGTAGGGGCCGGTGACCTCACCGAAGCCCAGGGTCGGGGTCATGCTGGGGTCAGCCGCGGGGCCACCGTTGTACATGCAGTTCTCGCCATCGCCTACCGCATTGACCAGGGCCTGCAGGCAGGTTTCCTGGGTCGGGCTCATGCTGCCGGCCACGTTCGTCGTCTTGGTAACGGCCAGGGCCTGCGCGGTCAGGCCGAAAATTCCCGCCGCGGCAAGCGCAGCGCTCGTGATCCACCGATTCGAATTCACTTTGGTTCCCCTCAGTTGAAGATTTCCTGCAATCATTCTTTAGCGGCGTGGAAGCGGCTGAGTCGCACCACGACTTGCTTGCCTGCCATGTCGTTGTCAGCAGGTCACGAGCGAACAACTCGAGATAAATAACCTGCCGTCACAAGCTTATAACTTTTGGCATTCGTATAGCAGTCTACAGACTTGATCCCTACCATCACAACTCTTCACGTTACATAAAGTGCAGGGTTTTCCTGGGTACACGGCGATCCGGCACTTGCGTCAGTTCCTTTAGATGGCTCTCCAGAAATATCCTGGGGACACTCTGTTTCTCTTGGGAAACGCCTCCGGCCTGAGTCCCGGTGAAATATGCCTCATCACGGCAAAGGTGGGCGAAGGCCCCCGAGCAGCGCTGGCTGCCCTGCCGCTTGCCGGAATCTTGGTTATAAGATAATTTCCGGGCGGCATATCAGGGGGACTCGGACGGGCGAGGTTTTTCACTTTGCCCGCTGCCAAGAATTCATAACCAAGCTTCGGGTCGTCTAATTAGAAGGAACGGGTGGCCAACTGGGCTCACCCGCCACGACCCGCATTCGAAGGGGATTCAATTGCAGTACAGAAGCATGCTTTCGGGAGCAGTTTCGGGCGTCGTCGTTGCGGTCAGCATGATCGCCATTTCACCGGCGCACGCGGTAACCGTCGTGAGCTCCGTCGAAGGCAGCCTGAGCCCGACGCAGGAAACCTGCTTTCAGGGTCTCACCACCTCAGTCGGCGACGGCGAGAACTGCATGTACGACGGCGGCCCGAGCAGCGTCGCGACGGCAACCCCGTTCGGCGAGATCACCGGCCCCTACAACCACATCGCCTACTACGATTCCGTGGCCACGCCGGCGGCCTTCCAGACGACCGTCGTCGGTCTCGGACGCGTGCGCTGTACGCGCCCTCCGTCGGTGACGGCAAGATCTCCGCAGGTCATCAACGGCTCGGTCACGATCGACGACAACGGCAACGGCTTCGGCGCCGACGACCTGCATCAGCTTCACTCTCACCCTGACCTCCCCCGGCACCGGCGCGATCGTGCGCGGTCTACAGCGGATCGGCAGGCGTCGACAAGTACGACAGCATGACCCAGGTGCTGGCGCCGACGGTGGCGAACTCCGCCACGCCCAACGGCTCCGGCGGCTTCGACTACATCATCGGGTCCGAGGGCTTCCCGTCGCTGCTGACCTACGCCAGGCCGGCCCCTGCCTGCGGCGCGGACCTTCGGCTTTGTCGGAATGCGGCCATTCCTTCAGCACCCCTGCGGTCGACCCCGACTTCTGGAACGGCACCAGCGCGGCCGGTATCGGCAGCCTGGAGAGCAATTTCGGCGCCAAGACGACCGGCACGGTGACGAACCTGCAGTGCATCGACGGCAGTTCCACGACCACCGGCGTCGAGAGCAACGACTGCCGCGACAGCCAGGTGCTGTACGCCCCTGGGTACCTGGGCCCGTGCGCGGTCCAGGGCGGCTGCACCGCTCAAGGAGGGCGACGTGGGCGCCGTCCGCGGTTCCGCCGAGGACGTGGGCTGGGACCAGCTGCTGCTGAAGGTCTCGACGGATGCCGCGGGCAATGTCGTCGGGTCGCCGGCTTCAACGTGGATGACTACCGGGTCTTCAACAACACCCGCTGCGGCGACAACACGGACGGCACCGGCTCCTACAGCGCCACCTGCAACTCCTGGACGACCGGTTACTTCACGCTGGCACGAGTCTCTGCCACAGCCAACGATGACGGGCCGATCGACGCAGACGAGGGCGTGCCCGTGCCCATCAGCGTCATGGCCAATGACTCGGGGTTCCAGGACCCGGTCACCGTTACGGTGCACGACGCCCCCCGCCAAGGGCATTGCCGTTCCGTCAGGCTCGCCCGGCCCGCAGGCCGGCATCGTCATCACCTACACGGCCAACGCGGGAGCAACGGGCAGCGACAGCTTCGTCTACACCGTCGTCGACGCCAACGGCATCACCACCGACTCGGCGACCGTCACGCTCACGATTGGCGTCGGCGCCAGGAACGACACCGCAACCACCACCCGTAACACCCCGGTCAACATCAACGTGGGGGCGAATGACCTCGGCTTCGGCCCGTCGGTCACGGTGACCATCGACGACGGGTCCTTCAGCAACGGCGGCTCCGCGACGGTCACTGCCGGGAACTCGGGCCCGGCGGCCGGCGTCGTCGTCACCTACGTGCCGGTCTCGGCCAACAATACCCCGACCTACACGGAAACGTTCCTCTACACCATCGATGATGGCGTGCTGGCGCCGAGCACCGCACAGGTCAGCGTCACCGTCAACAACAGGGTCCCGAGCGCTACGGCGTCCGGCTTCGAAGTCACGACCCAGGGTCGTGCGCCCGTGAACGCCGAGCACGTCGACCGGGGCACCTATACCGTGTCACCGACCAATCTCGGCGATACGCCGCCGGACTTCGGCGCGGCCACGCCACCCCTGGTCACCATCGCCGCCCAGGGGACCCGCGGAACCGCCACCGTGAACTTCAGCGACGCGCTGCGCACCTACGTCATCACCTACACCGTCACCGACCCCACCTTCTACACCGGCACCGACACGTTCACCTACCTGATCACGGACGTCGATGGCGACACCGCCTCCGCCGTCCTGACGGTGAACATCGCGGACAAGGTCCCAACCCCCACTGACCTCTTCATCGTGACCGGCCAGGGCAGGGCATCGCCTGCGCTGGCGGTGATCCCGAACGAAGTCGTGGCGCCGTTCGGCATCGACAAGCTGAGGCTGGGCAATGGCGCACCGGAGGAGCACACGCTGGCCGTTACAGACCAGGGTACGGTTGGCGTCTGCGAGGTCAGTCCGGCGGACGGGACGCGGCAAGGTGGTCTACACGCCGGATGACGCGGCGTTCCTCGGCAACGACACCTGCACCCTGCGTGATCACCGACGCGGACGGCGACAGCGTGACCGTGCCGGTCCTGATCAGGGTCACCGAGACGCGGCCGCCAGGGCGGCGCCAGTTCCAGCAGCCCGTGGAGCCTGCTGCTCCTGTTCGTGCCGCTGCTCCGCCGGATGTCGCGCCGGGTTGAACCGGTACGTTTCGCCAGCATATTCGTCGCCCTCGCAGCGACCGCAGCCCTCCTGGCCGGTGGCATGATGACGGCCTCCGCGCAGGAAGCCGAAGGCAAGGGCGCCACACGCAGCAGCGCGGCCATCCAGGAGATCGTGGTTACCGCGCGCAAGCGGGAGGAGAACCTGCAGGAAGTGCCGACTCGCCATCACGGCCTTCGACTCCAACGCCATCGAGGCGCTGGGCATCACCAGCCTCACCGACGTTGCCGCACTGACCCCGGGCCTGTCGTTCTTCAATGCCTTCGGCGAGAACCTGCCGGTTCCGGTGATCCGCGGCATCGTGCCAACGGACATCTTCGGCCAGAACAATGCCGCCGTTTTCGTGGACGGCGTATACATCGCCGGCCGCGAGGGCCTGAACTTCAGCCAGCTCGACATCGAGCGCATCGAGGTCGTAAAGGGCCCGCAGAGTGCGCTGTACGGTCGAAACGCGTTCAGCGGCGCCATCAACTACGTCACCAAGCCGCCGAGCGAGGAATTCGAGGCCAAGACCGGCGTCGAGATTGGCAACCGCGGCAAGTTGAAGGGCAGGCGAGCGTCAGCGGCCCGATCCTTGGCGAGAAGCTGCGCGGCCGCATCGCGGCCCTTTACGACGACTGGGATGGTTCCTACGACAATTCCCAGGCACCGCAGCAACGATATCGGCGGTCAGCCGCTTCCGGAGCTTCCAGGGCGCACTGCTCTGGCTGCCGGCCGACGCGTGGCAAGTCAATCTCAGCTACTACCACTCCAATGACGATATCGACGAGTCGGCCAACGTCGCGCTGCCGACCAACTGCGAGGACCGCACCAGCGACCGGACGGAGACCGTGCGGTACCAGAACTTCTGCGGCGAGGTCCCGGATATCGAGGGCATCCCCGGCCTGAACGGGGATGACGCGATTCCCAAGGTTGCCCAGGCCACCGGCGAGAACCGCGAGCTCAACCGGGCAAACCTGCGGATCGAGTGGGACCTCTACGAGTCCGGGATGATCTCGACGCTGACCGGCTACTCCAAGACGGAGCAGGATTCGGTGTCGGACTTCGCCCGGAGCCTTGGCGAGAATCAGGACTTCCTGTATTGCGAGGGCGGCGCCTACACTCCGGGCACGCCCAACAACTGCCCCGCCAACAATCCCGCCAACCTGCGCTTCCAGACGGGGGTGTACGACCGGGAGCTCGGCGGTGAAACCGAGGAATTCAGCCAGGAGCTGCGCTTCTCCAGCGCCCAGGACAGGCAGCTGCGCTACACGGTCGGCGGCTACGCGTACTCGACAACCTCCAAGGGCTATCCGGGCGCCATCCTTCTGACGAACCCGATCCCCGGCGTGGCAACCCCCATCCCGGGACAGCCAGGTGTCGGCGTGGGGCTTCCGCCGTTCGGCGTCGTGGAGGGGGACCCGACTGCGCTGATGATCGGCACGGCGATCTTCTACGACAGCTTCACGCCCGACGGCGGCATCGATCCGCTCGGCCGACAGACTTCCGAGGGTGACACCCAGGGCTGGGCCCTGTTCACGGGGGTCGACTTCGACTTCACCGACCAGCTGACAGGACGGGCGGAAATACGCTACTCCCAGGAGTCCCAGGAAAGCACCGTGTACCGGTACAACAGGTGCTACACGACGACGACCACCACGGGTGCGCTCGGTAGCTGCATTTACCCCGATGAGCAGCTGGCGCTGTTCGGTGACGACCGGTACGACCTCCGGGACGGCTTCACCTCGGCGGTGCCCTTCTTCGGCGCCGACTGCCTCTTTACACCCGTCAACGAGCCCGACAAGCAGGTCCTGGGGTCGCCGGGACAGTGCAGCGGCAGCGCGAGCGCCCGCTTCGACTCGGTGACGGGCCGCGTCGGCCTCGACTACATGGTCAGCGACGAGTGGATGGTCTACGGGTCGATCGCCTACGGCGAGAAGCCCGGCGGCGTGGCCGTCAGGTCGGCACGGCTGGTCAGCGGCAACAGCGTGTCCCTGCCGAACATCTTCGAGCCGGAGACGATCACCACCTACGAACTCGGGCTGAAGGGCGCCTTCTGGGATGGCCGGGCCACGATCAGCTCGGCCGTTTTCTACAATGACTGGCGGGAGATCGTCCTGCGCCAGCTCATCGAGGTCGACCCGATCAGCGGGGTACGGTTCGAGCAACCGACATCCTTCAACGTGAATGCCGGCGATGCTGACGTGTGGGGCGTCGAAGTGGAGACCAACGTCGGCTTCATGGATAACCTGACGGGAAGGTTCACCGTCGGCTGGGCGGACGCCACGATGAAGAACGCCGCGCAGGACACGTACAGGGACTTTCCGAGCTTCGCGGCCGAGGGTTTTGACGAGGTTGCCGGCGACGTCTCCGGCAACCAGTTGCTGCGCCAGCCGGAGTGGCTGCATGAGCGCCTCGCTCAGCTACTCGGACGAGCTCCCCGGCGGCGACTGGGACTGGTATGTCAGTGGCGACGCCAACTACCAGAGCGGCGTCTACGTCGGCAACGACAACCAGGGGTATCTTCCGGAACACACCTACGTGAACACCAAGCTGGGCGTCAGGTCGGGCGCGTACACGCTTGAATTCTGGACCCGCAACCTGTTCAACGATGGCGGCGCCATCGCCGCCTTCCGCGACATCTACTGGGCCAATACGGACAACCTGTACGAGCCCGTGGTGGACCAGGGTGCCCGGCCGGACTTCGACGAATTCGTGCCCCTGCGCTACACCGTCACTTACCCGCGCGAGCGGACCTACGGGGTCACGGCCCTCATGCGCTTCGGCGCCGCCGTCCGCTAAGCGGGTCCTGCGTCCCGACGAGGCGGGTGCAGCGCCAGCTGCATCCGCCTTTTCCCTGGTCTCGCCCACCAACGTCCCTGCGGCGGACAACCGCGACGGCGTGACAACCGGGTCGAATGACGACAAGATTGCCGCCCCGACTGACCACGGACAGGGACGCGCAATGAACCGCAAGAGCCACCATGCCCAGTTGCTCCTTCTTCTGCTGCCGGCCCTGGCCGGCTGCGCCCAGTTCACCACAAGCTCAAGCGAACGGGCCCAGCTGCAGGCCGCCGCGGACGCGGCCGACGCCGCCTATCTCGATTGCCTCGACAGGCAGGCCGCACGTTACCTGGACTCCGGTGAAAATGCCCAGGCGATCGTCACCGTCGCCCGCAAGGGCTGCACCACGGCCCGCGACGTGGCGCGCCAGGCGCAGTCGGCCCTGCAGAGCACGAACTACATCCTCGCCGAGCGCGAGGTGGAAGCCGGACTGGCGGCCCTGGACGCCAGGGGCGAGGCCGCCATCACCGAGCAGCTGCTGAACCGGAGGGCGCTGGCGCCGGCAGCCACCGCGGCAACGCCAAAGGCAGTGGTGGCCGCCGTCCCGGGCCCGGCCGCGATGCCGTCCGCTCCCGCCGGCGGCGACGCCTACCTGGCCTGCATGCAGGACCAGGGCGAGCGCTGGGCCACGGTCGACGAGCCCGCCGCAGTAATCGCCGATGCGGCGCACAGCCGGTGCGCCGGCCGGATCGGTGGCGCGCTGGCCCCCGCGGAGATCGAGAAGGCGGGCAGGGCCCTGGTGGTCGGTGTCGTCCTCGACCGGAAGGCCCAGGCGCAGGCGACCCGGCCATGACGGGCAGCATTCCCGCGACGCTGGTGCCCGGCGACGGCATCGGCCCCGAGATCATTGACGCCACCCTGGCCGCACTGGATGCCCTGAAGGCTCCGTTCGAGTGGGACTGGCAGGTGGCGGGCCTCGCAGGCGTCAAGGCGGCGGGGGACCCGCTGCCCAGGGCCACGCTGGACAGCATCCACCGGACGAAGCTGGCGCTGAAAGGCCCCCTGGAGACGCCATCCGGCGGCGGTTACCGGTCGTCCAACGTCAGGCTGCGCGAGGAATTCAGGCTCTACGCCAACCTGCGGCCGGCGCGCACCCTCATACCGGGCGGGCGCTTCGACAACATCGACCTGGTCGTGGTCCGCGAGAATCTCGAGGGCCTCTACATCGGCCACGAGATCTACATCCCGATCGACGACGATCCCCACGCCGTGGCGATGGCGACCGGCGTGAATACCCGGCAGGGCTGCCGAAACCTGCTGGAATTCGCCTTCGAGCACGCCATCGCGACAGGGCGCAGGAAGGTCACGATCGTCCACAAGGCCAACATCATGAAGGCGCTGACCGGCATCTTCCTGGAGACCGGCACGGAGATGTGGGAGAGCCGGTACAAGGGTCGTATCGCGCTCGATACGGCCATCATCGACGCCTGTGCCATGAAGCTCGTGCTGAATCCCTGGCAGTTCGACGTGCTGGTGACCACCAACCTGTTCGGCGACATCCTGTCAGACCTGGTCGCCGGCCTCGTGGGCGGCCTGGGCATGACCCCGGGCGCCAACATCGGTACCAACGCCGCCATCTTCGAGGCGGTGCACGGCTCGGCGCCGGACATCGCCGGGAAGGGCGTCGCCAATCCGATCGCGCTGCTGCTGGCCTCGGCAATGATGCTGGACCACTGCAACCTCCCGGACCTCGCCGGCCGGCTGCGCACGGCCATAGACGCCACGTTGAACGCGGACAAGGTGCGCACGGGGGATCTGGGTGGCACGGCCAGCACGGCGGCCTTCACGAAGGCTCTGGTCAGCCGGATCGCCGGCGGCTGACAGGCCCGGCCTGCGGCTGGTTGGGGGTCAGTCCTTCGCCAGAGTCGCGTCGACCTCATCCTTCTGGATCTCGAACATGCGCGCGTACCAGCCGCCCTTCGCGATGAGTTCGGCGTGGGTGCCGCGCTCAGCGATCCGCCCCTCCAGCATCACGAGGATCTCGTCGCTGTCCATGACCGTCGAGAGTCGATGGGCAATCGTCAGCGACGTGCGCCCCTTCGAGAGGTTCCTGATGGCCCGCATCACGCCCAGCTCCGTCTCCACGTCGAGGCTCGAGGTGGCCTCGTCGAGCAGGACGATCGGGGCATCCTTCAGGATGGCGCGGGCGATGGCAACGCGTTGCCTCTGGCCGCCCGACAGCTTGCTGCCGCGCTCGCCACACGGCGTGTCGTATCCCTCGGGAAGCGTGGCGATCCAGTCGGCGAGCCCGGCGCCGCGGGCCGCCGCCTCGACCTCCGCCTGGGTGGCATCGTGGCGGCCCAGCAGGATGTTGTCGCGGATCGACTCATTGAATATGAAGGCGCGCTGGGACACCACGGCAAAGAACTTCTGCAGCTCCACCAGAGAGAAGTCCCTGAGCGGCCGGTTGCCGATGCGGATCTCGCCGCCCTGGGGGTCCCACTGCCGCAGCAGCAGGTTCACGACCGTGGACTTGCCCGTGCCGCTGGGCCCCACGAGCGCCACGTGCCGGCCCGGTGCGATGTCGATCGAGAAGCCGTCGAACACCTTCTTCTGCCGGCTCCAGTCCACGTCGTCCGCGTCGTACTCGAAGTGCACGTCGCGGAAGTGGATGGAGGGCTCGACACCGGCTGACGTGGCTCCCTGGAGCCGGTCCACCACCGCCGGTGGCTGGTCCATCATGCTGAACAGGCGACGGGCGGCGATGATGGAAACGCGGAAGTCGGTGTAGTTGTTGGCCATGCCCACTGACACGTAGAAGCCGACCACCGACACGGCGATGACTGCGGGCAGCTCGACCAGGGTCGAGATCTCTCCGGCCAGGGCCAGCTCCACGCCGACCCAGGCGGCGGCGAGGATGCCGACCGTGATGAAGATCTCCGCCAGCGCCCTCTGGGTGGCGTCGGCGCCATAGAGCTTCTCCTGGCCGGCCTGCATGGAAGCGCCCCGCTCCCAGAGTTCACGGGCCCGGCGCTTTTCGTAGCCGAACGCGACGGTGTCACGCACGCCCTGGATGCTGTCCGCCACGAAGGCATTCACCTGTCCCAGCTGCTCGCGGTAGCGGATCCCATCGCCACCAAGCCTCGAAACGAGCCATGGCAGGACGAAGGTGGTGGCGATGTAGAACGGGGTCAGGGCCCAGACCAACGTGGGGTGCACCGACCAGCACCAGGCCAGCAGGATGACCGGCACCGTGATGGCGGCAACGGCCGGTGCGATCGTGTGCGCGTAGAACGGCTCGACGCGCTCGCAGTCGGTCATCACGCGGCTCACCGCGTCGCCGGACTGCAGCTTCGCCGTGCGCGCGGGCGCGAGCGGCAGCATGGCGTAGTAGAACTTGTCCCGGAACGCCGCGAGGATGCGGAACGCCACGTAGTGGCCGGTGTAGTTCTCGATGTACGAGGCAAAGCCCACGATGGTCCCGACCAGCGCGATCCACCGGACCTGCCGCCACAGCACGTCCCAGTTCACGACGCCGGGCGTCGCGGACTCGATGTAGATGCCGACACTGGCCGCGGCGATGCCAAGCACGGCTGCCTGAGAAACTATCTTGACCACGCGCGCCGTCAGCGAGGTGAACATGATCAGGTTGAACGGCGTCATGTAGGTCAGCAGGCGCCGGATGATCTGCAGATTGGATGCCCTGGTGGTTCCCGGCAGCTCGCCGGCGGTTGCTTCGACGCTCATGTTCGATCCTCCCTGCTAGCCGCCCGCCGTCGCGGGCGCCAGCTTCTGTGCTTCGATGTCGCGCTTTGTCCGGATCATGCCGGCGTAGATGCCCCCCTGGGCCAGCAACTGCTGGCGGGTGCCGCTCTCCGCGAGCCGGCCGCCCTCGAGGACGATGATGCGGTCCGCCTGCTCGATGGTGCTGAGCCGGTGGGCGATCAGGAGCACGGTCTTGCTCTCGGTAAGGCGGGCCAGGGCACGGTTCAGAAGCGTCTCGGTCTCCACGTCGATCTGGGACGTCGGTTCGTCCAGCACCACGATGGGCGCGTTCTTCAGGAAGGCCCGCGCGATTGCCAGGCGCTGGGCCTGGCCGCCGCTCAGTGCCATGCCCTGGTCGCCGACCCTGGTGTTGAAGCCGTCGGGCGTGGACCGGATGTAGTCGTAGAGTTCCGCTGCCTTCGTGGCAGCAATCAGCTCTGCCTCGGTGGCATCCTGCTTCGCCACCCTCAGGTTCTCGGCGATCGTGCCATAGAAGAGGAAGGGGTCCTGGGGCACCAGGGCAATCTGCTCGCGTATCCAGTCCAGTGCGAGTTCCTTCTCGGGGATGCCGTCGAAGAGGATCTCGCCGGAGTCGGGCTCCAGGGTCCGGAGCAGCAGGTTGGTGACCGTGGTCTTGCCCGAGCCGCTGCGCCCGATCAGTGCAACCGTCTCGTTGGGCTCCAGCGCCATGCTGAGGTCCTGCAACGCGGGCTTGTCCGCCCCCGGGTAGGTGAAGGTCACGTTCCGGAACTCGATGCGGACTGCCTTGTCCGGCTTCGCGCCGGGATTGCGGCCGACGCCGGCGCTTACCGGCGCCTTCTCGTCCAGGAATTTGACGACCTCCGCCGCCACCTCCCGGCCCAGCGCGCCGGCAAAGAAGAATTCGCCGATCAGCAGCAGCGTTCGGCTGAACTCGAGGCTGAGCAGGACGACCGCCACCACCTCCCCCGGCGTCATGAAGCCGCCGGACCAGCGGTACAACGCCACGCCCATGGCCACGGCGGTAGAGAACAGGGCAAAGCCCAGCTCCAGGAACACGAACTGGAACTGGGCGACCAGCAGCAGCTTCATCGTGAGCTTGCGCTGGGTCTCGTTGCCCGCCTCCATCTGCTGGCCGCGGCGGTCACCCTCATTGAACATCTTGAGCGTGCTCATGCCCTGGATCGAATCCAGGTACTGGGAGCTGTTGCGGTTCTTGACCGCCTCGTTCTGCTTGCTGATGCGGCGGAAGCCGCGCGCCGATGAGCCGACGAAGATCGGCGTCAGGGGCACGCCGGCGAGGGTCCAGAGGCCCACGACCCAGTCGATGGAAAAGATCGCGGCGCAGAGGAAGATGGGGATGGCGATCGCGACCCAGATCTGCACGAAGTAGACGCTGAAGTAATAGTCGAGGTACTCGACGCCCTCGGTTGCGGTGTTCGCGATCTCGCCGGTCCGGCGCTTGCCGAGGATGCCGGGACCCAGCTTCACGACCTGCTGGTAGATCTGGTCACGGACGTTCAGCTTGGCCTCGCTGGACGCGCGGAACTGCCCCGTGCGGAAGAGCCAGGCAAGACCGGCCTTGAGCAGCACGAGGAAGGTCAGGACGAACAGCCAGTCCCGGATCTGGTTGGTCCCGGCCAGCGCGGCGTCGACCGTAAGTCCCAGCACGTAATAAAGGACTATCGTGGTTGGAATCGTTGCGAGGCCGGCCAGCAGGCCAACCTTGACCCATTTCAGCGTGGCCGGCGTGACCAGCCTGTCGTCTACTCCGAGCATGGGGCACGCTCCGTCAGAGATTGTCAGCAGCGCAGACTAGACCTTCAACCGAAGTTGAAGGTCAAGCCGGAATACCCCGCAACGGCCTTGACCCTGAACCGGGGATCAAGGCTGAGGATCCCGTGTCATGCCCGAACGGTCCTGCTATCTCGGCCCGATCCGCCTGGCGCCCGGCGTCCGCCGCCGCCACGCCTGTGCCTACCTGTTCGCGGCGTTCGTCAGCATCGGATTGTTCACCTACCTCGCGACCCTGACCCCCTACCTCCTGGAGGTCAACCTCGGCGTGCCAGCCGGTCAGCAGGGCGTCGTCACGGGAAACCTGCAGTTCTGGCAGGAAATCCTGATGCTCGGGCTGATCGGCTTCTGGGGCGCCATGTCGGACCGGTTTGGCCGGCGGCCGGTATACGTCGCTGGCTTCTTCGTGCTGGCCGTGGCCTACCTGTTGTACCCCACCGCCTCCTCGGTACCGGAACTGACGGCCTACCGCCTGGTGTTCGGCGTGGCCCTGGCGGCGCTCACCGCCATGCTTTCGGCCGTGGCGGCGGACTATGCCCACGAGGATTCCCGGGGCAAGCTCACCGGCTTCTCCTTCCTGCTGAACGGCATCGGGGCGGTACTCTCGTTCGTCTTCCTCTCCCGGCTGCCGGCGGTCTTCGCGGCCCAGGGCGCCGACCCGGCGGCAGCCGGCCGCTACGCGTACTGGACCGTGGCGGGAATAGCGCTGCTTGCTGCGGTGCTGATGTTCGGACTCCGGCCCGGGCGTCCCGAGCAGGTCAGGGACCGCACGTCGGTGAAGCTGCTGCTCAGGGACGGCGTCCGGGCGGCCCGGAATCCCCGTATCAGCCTGTCCTACCTGGGGGCGTTCGCCGCGCGGGCGGACATGGCGGCGATCAGCCTGTTCCTGACGCTGTGGATCGTCCAGGCCGGCACGAGCCGCGGCCTCAGTCCCGAAGACGCCGCCGCCCGGTCCGGGATGGTCATCGGCCTGGCGCTCGGGGCATCCATGCTCTGTTCGCCCTTGCTGGGCATCGTGGCGGACCGCGTGAACCGGCTCACGTTGTTCTGCGGGGGATTCCTGCTCGCCGCCATCGGCTACGGGTGGGTGGGTTCACTCGACGACATCCTGGCGCCCGCCGCGATCCCTGCCCTGCTGCTCATGGGCATCGGCCAGTCCTGCACCGTGCTCACCTCGTCGGTCCTCCTGGCCCAGGAATGTCCCGCCGGCATCCGCGGCGCCGTCTTCGGGCTGCAGAATTTCTGCGGGGCCGTCGGCATCCTCGCCCTCTCCGCCGGGGGCGGCTGGCTCTACGACACGATCGGGCCCCAGGCGCCGATCATCAGCATCGCCGTCGCCAACGGCCTCGTGGGGGTGACGGCCGTCCTGCTGCGCAGCCCGGGAGCTTCAATTCAGCAGGCGGCTCGCTCCGGTGCCTCGGACCTGACCGGCTTGCCCGCGCCCAACTCCGGCTCACCGGACCAGGGCAGGCAGGACAAAGGCCGCGAACGCGCCAACGGCGACGGTGATCACCGAGCCCGCAAACAGCCAGGCGCTGACGTAGCGGAGCCGCTGGCAGGCGGCGGCGAGCGCCGGATCCGCCGGGCAGGGCAGCGTCCTGGCGTGGCGAAGGGACACGCCACTCACGAGCAGCATCGCCCCGGCCACTCCAAACACCAGTACCTTGCGCTCACTCAGCCAGACGAGCTGGGGAAATGCCGTCACCAGTCCGACGACGGCGGCTCCCGCGCCAAGGGAGACCAGTACCGCCGGAAGGACGCAGCAGACGAGCGTCGTCAGGCTCGTGAACAGCGCGCCGGCCGACAGCCAGACGTTCCGACGGAGCGGATCGATCACTCGCGCCCCGCCTTCACGCTGCTCCCGGAGGGCGGCCATCGGCGTCTCCGTGCGGCGAATGGCCTTGACGTCGTATCCGGCCCCTTCGAGAGCCTCCGTCAGGTTCGCGTCGCTGATGTCCGTGTCGGCCTTGAGGGCCACCGCGACAAGGCGCTGCTCCAGGCTTACCAGCACATCGGCCGTCGCCGGAAACTGCCGGAGCCGCTTCTCGATGCCCTGGGCACAGAAACCGCAGACCAGGCCATTCACGGTGACTTCGATGGTTTCTGCCCGGCCAATCGTGGGCAGAAGCAGCAGGAGGACGGTCGAAATGGATGTTCCGCGGTTCATGGACTTTGCTCCCGGTTCAGAAATTGACCATCAACATGGATTGCAGGTTGCCGTCTTCGGTCACCCCGGCCTCGACCCAGACGCTGCCCTTGAAGACCCTCAGCAGGGCGGCCCATTCGGTGCCGCGGTACAGGTCCCCGGTATAGGTCCGGCCCTGGACCACGAGCCAGACGGCCAGCTGGTCGTACTCGTGCTCGTACGGAGCGACACCGAGCTGCAGCGTATCGATGCGGTGCGTGAACTCGGAACTGTCGTGGAAATCGGTCTTCAGCGAGGCGTAGACCCGGCGGGTCTCGTAATCGGCCTGGGCGCCGGCGTTGCCGGTGAACACGCGCACCGCTGAAGTCATTGCCGCTGGCACCCCCCGCTCCACCCCAGGCAAACACGTTGGCCTGCGCGGCTTCCAGGTTCCAGCGCTTCACCAGCCAGTTGGCCCGCGCGTAGGCAATGCGCGCTCTCGCTGCCATCCACATCGCTGTCCAGCGTGAGGTAACCGCCGCCAACCGAGTACCGGTGGGACGGCGCATAGAAGACCTGCGCTTCCTGCCATGGTGCCCGCACCGTATTCGACCATGGCGGTCGTGCCGCCCGCGAAGGCGATGGGCTTGGCGATGGAGTCAGCCGAGAGCAGCGTGCCGAGCAGCGCAACGCACGCCCCGGTGGAATGAGAATAAGCGGGCATGAGGAGCCCTCCTGCAAGAGTTCAGCAAAAATCCAGCCTGCCGCGCCCAAGGGTGCGGCGTTTCGGGTGGCTACGGTCGCTGAATGGGAGGTCGTATGGGGGGCGGGTTCGAGTGGCCCGACAGAGCGACAGGTTCAGGGAAACGTACCCGGGATTGCCGCTAAAGCCGCAGCGATCGCGGGTTGGTGAAGGAGCCCTGGAGCAACAGCGCATTCGACCTGGCAGCAGGACTGGGCAGCGTCCGTCGGGCAGCAGTCCTCTTCGCCTGAGCGCAAGGGACTGCCGGTTTCGTGGCTGCAGGCATGATCTTCGCCGGAGTAGACCGAGGCCGCACCCAACGGGGCCACGCCATGGAAGACCAGGGCGAGCATGAGAATCAATCAGACCGGATGCCTTCGGCATTCGTCGAGAATAGCCATCGCGCAGCCTGGTTGTCACCCCCGGAAGTAGCAAGGCGGGTCAATGGCGGCTTTGCGCTTTCCTGAGACGCCGGTTGGGCGTGGATGCCGCGGTGCGCCGACAGGTCTATGCTGTCGGCAGCGTCTAAGCGGTAGCCGAGGTATCGATCATGCGGATTGGACAACTTGCCGCAAGAGGCGGGACCAACGTTGAGACAGTCCGCTATTACGAGCGGCTTGGGCTGTTGCCCGACCCGGAACGCAGTCCATCCGGCTACCGTCAGTACCGCCAGGACCACCTGCTGCGCCTGACATTCATCCGTCGATCCCGCACCCTGGGATTCTCCCTCCGCGAGATCCGCAGCCTGCTGACGCTGGCAGCCGACCCGGCCCGGCCGTGCGCTGAAATCACGGCGCTCGCCAGGGCGCATCTGGCCGAAGTCCGGAGCAAGCTCGAGGAACTCCGCGAACTGGAAGGACAGCTGGCGCGGTTGGCCAACTGCTGCGACGGCGCTCGCGTTGCCGAATGCAGGATCCTGGACCAGTTACGCAGCCCGGGCACCGGGGCACCGCCGGTACGTAGTTCATCGGACTTGACCCTGTAGCACCTACCGGGTTGAGTCTCGTCATCCTTGCGTGGGGAATCGCCCATCGGAGGAACCAGCCATGAACACCCGCGAAATGACCTGCGCCATCCTCGCCACGGGAATGCTCCTGCTGATCGTCGGGGTACCGGTTCAGGCAGCGCCGGCTGCCGATACGCCGACAGTCCAGCAACTGCAGAAGCAGGTGGATGACCTGAGTAGCGAACTTGCCCGCCTAAAGGGTGCGGCCGGTCCGGAGGCCCGTAACCAGATCATGCAGGGCCATTGGGGCATGATGCAGGACCACATGGGTTCCACGCGGCAGATGCCGGGAATGAGCGGCGGCGGTTGCGCCAACTGGCAGATGATGGACCCCAGCGTGATGGGGCCCGGCATGATGGGCCAGGGAATGATGGGTCCCGGAATGATGAACCAGGGCACGACCGGTTGCCCGATGATGGGCCACGGCATGGGTGCCGGGACGGGAATGGGGATGGGGATGGGGATCTCCGGCATGATGGGCTGGGCCCTGCCCCCGGGCATGACTCCCGATGCCTATCAAGAGCAAATGGCCGGGCACATGAAGACGATGCGCTCGCAGATGGCGGCCATCGCTGCCGAAACCGATCCTGCAAAGCGCGAGGCTCTGATGCGCGAGCACTACAACGCCATGTACCAGCACATGCAGACGATGCGCGGCATGGGATGGATGTGGGCGCCGAATGCCGCCGCTTCCCTTCCCGATGCCGGGTCGAAGGGTGGCAAGCTCGTCGCCAGCTACTGCTCCCAGTGCCATGCGCCGCCGTCGCCGACCCTGCACACCCGCAAGGAATGGGGCGAGGTGACGACGCGTATGAAGGCGCATATCGGCGACCAGGGCAAGTCGGCGGGCACGGGCGTGAAGGTACCGAGCGCGGCAGAACTGGACGCCATTACGACCTATCTGGGCGAGCACGCGCGGCAGTGACGCCCGGAGCGCGGCTCGCGGACCTGGCGGCCGCGTCCCGTCCGTCGTCACTGGCTGCCGGCGGCGGGCGGCGCCCGTTCTCCCGTCGGCAGCCACCCTCGTCCCGCCAGGCATTGCCTGACGTGCTCCTCGGTCGCAGGCAACGCGACCTTCTGGTTCGTCGCACCGGTGTGCCGGAAACGGCACACGGACAACGCGTGCGCGAAATTGTCGTCTTGCCCGGCCGAGCCTGCGGACTCCAAGGCAGCGCAGCCGGCTACAGCGGACAGAATCACGGCGACCATCGAACTTCTCAGCAACATGGCGTACGCTCCTCCGGCTATTCCTGACCCTCGCCGACCGGGAGCACCTGGTCCACGGTACTGACGTATACCCAGCCGGAGATCCGTCGGACCGATTCGCGCATGCGTCCGGATGATCGCCGTGACAGCCTCGACCTCCTGGTCGTCACACACCAGTTCGAGCTGTGCCTCGGCAATCAGGAGCCCGCCAGCCTCGAGTGAGAAATCCACTTCGGCGTCACTGATCGCCCGCAACGTTCCCTTGGACTCCAGCAGCGAGATCCTGCGGAAGCCGGCGGCAGACAGCGCCTGGATCACCTCGGGCGCGCGGAGATGATGGATGAATGCCTTGACGAGCTTCATGCGACGGACTCCCCGGTGACGACGCCCGCTGGCGCAGGAACAGGCCGCGTCCGCCAGGCCATGCGGTACAGGCCGGGCAGCACCAGCAGCGTCAGGATCGTGGACGAGATGATTCCGCCGATGACTACCGTCGCCAGCGGCCGCTGGACCTCGGCGCCCGTGCTCGTGTTCAGCGCCATGGGCAGGAAGCCCAGGGCTGCCACGAGGGCGACCATCAGGATCGGCCGGAGGCGGAGCATCGCCCCCTGGCGGATGGCATCGTCGATGCCAGCCCCGTCGGCCAGCCGGTCCCTGAAGGCGGAGACCATGACGACGCCCGTCAGTACCGCCACGCCGCACAGGGTGATGAAGCCGACGCCTGCCGTGATGGACAGCGGGATGCCGCGGAGCCAGAGCGCAATGACGCCGCCCGTGAGTGCCAGCGGCACGCCGCTGAACACCAGCGCGGCGTCCTTCGCGGAGCCGAAGGTCATCAGCAGCAGGGCAAAGATCAGGACGAGGGTGACCGGCACGAGCAGGGACAGGCGCTCCGGTCGCCGACTGCAGCTGTTCGAAAGTCCCGCCGTAGGCGAGCCAGTAACCGGCGGGAAGGCGGATCTGCTCGTCGATTGCCTGCCGGGCCTCCGCGACGAAGCCACCGAGGTCACGACCGCGGACATTGGCCGACACGACCAGGCGGCGCTTGCCATTCTCCCGGCTGATCTGGTTCGGGCCGGGCGCCAGCTTCAGCGTGGCCACCTCGCCCAGCGGCACGTAGCCGCCATCCGGCAGCGGAATGGCCAGCCGGCCGAGCGCGTCCAGGTCGCCGCGCACCTCTTCCGGCAGGCGCACGACCAGGGCGGACCGCTGGTCACCCTCGAAGATCTGGCCGGCCTCCTCGCCGCCGGTGGCGGCGGCGAGCACTTCCTGGACATCGGCCACGTTCAGGCCGAAGCGGTACAGGGCGGCGCGGTTCGGCTCCACCGACAGCACCGGCAGTCCCGCGACCTGCTCCACCTTGACGCCCTGGGCGCCGGTGATCCCGTTCAGGACCTCGGCGATCTCGTTCCCGGTCGCGAGCAGCTGCGCGAGATCGTCGCCGTAGATCTTCACGCCCAGATCGGAGCGCACGCCGGAGATCAGCTCGTTGAAGCGCAGCTGGATCGGCTGGCTGATCTCGAAGGCGTTGCCCGGCACGTCCTCCAGCCGCTCCTCGATCTCCAGCGCCAGCTCGCCCTTGGTCTTGCCGGGGATCCGGCCAATCCTCGCGCTCCTTGAGCATGACGTAGCCGTCGGCGATATTCGGCGGCATCGGATCCGTGGCGACCTCCGCCGTGCCGACCCGCGCGAAGACCGTCTTCACCTCCGGAACATCGGCCAGCGCCCGCTCGAGCTGGAACTGCATCTCGAGCGACTGGGTGAGGCTGGTGCCCGGGATGCGCAGCGCCTGCACGGCCAGGTCACCCTCGTCCAGGCTGGGGATGAACTCGGAACCCAGCCGGGTGCCCAGCCAGCCGCAGAGGATGACGAAGGCCACGGCGCCAGCGAGAACGGGCACGCGCAGGCGCAGGGCGGCGTCGAGGACCGGAGCATAGGCCCGGCGGGCGACCCGGACGATGCGGTTCTCCTTCTCCTCGATGCGGCCTGTCAGGAAGATCGCGACCGCCGCCGGCACGAACGTGAGGGACAACACCAGCGCCGCCAGCAGCGCGATGATCACGGCGAAGGCCATGGGCTGGAACATCTTCCCCTCCACGCCGGTCAGCGCGAGGATGGGGATGTTCACGAGGATCACCACCAGGACGCTGACGAGGCTCGGCGTGAACACCTCCCGGGTGGACTTGAACACCGTGTTCAGCCGCTCATCGAGGTTGAGCAGGCGCCCGAGCTGATGCTGGCGTTCGCCCAGGCGCAGGATGCAGTTCTCCACGATGATCACGGCGCCGTCCACGATGAGGCCGAAGTCGAGGGCGCCGAGGCTCATCAGGTTGGCGGACACCCTCGTCGCGACCATGCCGGTCATCAGCATCAGCATGGACAGTGGGATCACCATCGCGGTGATGAGCGCCGCGCGCACGTTGCCCAGCATCAGCAGCAGCACCGCCACCACCAGCACGGCGCCCTCGAGCAGGTTGTTGCGGACCGTGGCGATGGTCTTGTCCACGAGGATCGTGCGGTCGTAGACCGTCTTCGCGGTGACGCCTTCCGGCAGCGTCTTCGCCACCTCGGCCAGTCTCGCGGCGACCGCGGCGGACACGGTGCGGCTGTTCTCGCCGACCAGCATGACGGCCGTGCCCAGCACGGTCTCCTTGCCGTCGTGGGTCGCGGCGCCGGAGCGCAGCTGCCTTGCCGAGGGCCACGTCCGCGACGTCCCGGACGGTGATCGGCACGCCGTCCCGGTGGGTGACGATGACCTGCCCGATGGCCTCGATGTCCGCGATCTGGCCGGGCGAGCGGATCAGGTACTGCTCGCCGTTGCGCTCGACGTAGCCGGCGCCGACGCTGGCATTGTTCTTCTCCAGCGCGTCAACGACGTCGTGGAACGTGAGCCCGAAGGCGAGCAGCCGCGCCGGGTCCGGCGTCACGTGGAACTGCTTCTCGTAGCCGCCGATGGTGTTGACCTCGGTCACGCCCGGGAACCTGGCGGAGCTGGGGACGGATCACCCAGTCCTGCAGCGTGCGGAGCGCCGTGGCGTCGTAGGGCTGGCCATCGGGCTGGCGGGCGCCGGGCTCGGCATCCACGCTGTACATGAAGATCTCGCCGAGCCCCGTCGCGATCGGCCCCATCTCGGGCTCGAGCCCCTCCGGCATCTGGCCCTTGGCCTGCTGCAGCCGCTCGTTGATGAGGTTGCCGGGCGAAGTAGATGTCGGTGCCGTCCGCGAACACCACGGTGACCTGGGACAGGCCGTAGCGGGACAGCGAGCGCGTGTACTCGACGGCCGGCAGGCCGGCGATGGCGGTCTCGACCGGGTAGGTGATGCGCTGCTCGACCTCCAGGGGCGAGTAACCCGGGGCGCTGGTGTTGATCTGCACCTGGACATTGGTGATGTCGGGCACCGCGTCGATGGGCAGGCGCTGGTAGCTCCAGACGCCGACGCCGGCGACGACCAGCACCAGGAAGAGCACCACCCAGCGGCGGGCGATGGCGAAGCGCAGGAATGCGTCAACCATATCGGTGCACCTCAGTGCTCGTGCTCGGCTTCGCCCTTGCCGAGCTCGGCCTTGAGGATGAAGCTGTTGCCAGCGACGTAGCGGTCACCCGGCCTTGAGGCCCGCCAGGATCTCCGTGGCCTCGCCGTCGCTGCGTCCGGTCTCGACAGGCAGCGGCTGGAAGCCCTCCGGCCCCTCGGCGAAGACGACCGTGCGCCCGTCGAGAATCTGCAGGGCCTCGTTGCGGACGGCGACGGGCACCTGCGCTCTCGGCCAGCGTGACGTCCACCGTGACGTAGAGCCCCGGCGCCCAGAGGCCGTCGGCGTTGTCGAGCAGCACGCGGGCCGTGAGCGTCTGGTTGCTCGCGCTGCCGAAGGGCGCGACGTACACGACCTTGCCGTCGGCGGCCTGCCCGGTCTCGCTGCTCCTCACCCGCACGGACTGTCCCGCCTGGACGCGGCCGCGGTCCCGCGGGAACAGCGCCACCTCGACCCAGACCGTGGAGAGATCGGCCACGGTGAACAGCGCCCGCTCGCCCGTCTGCTCGCCGGGATTGGCATGGCGTGCGGTCACGACACCCGACAGCGGCGCGGTCAGCGCGTAGGTCTGCAGGCTCTCGTTGCTCTCGACGGTCGCCAGGGCTTCGCCCTGGCGGACCGCGTCGCCGAGCGCGCTTCGCCACGCTGCGAATGACGCCGGGAAACCGGGGCGTGATCTCCCGGACACGCTCGGCGTTCGGTGTCACGACGCCGTACAGGGGAAGGCGCTCCCGGATGGTGGCCGGGCCCGCCGCGGCTCACCGTGATCGACGCCGCCTGCATCTGCGCCGGCGTCAGGCGGATCGGGCCGGCCGCGCCCTCCTCGTCGTCATGATCCGTCGTGATCATCGCGTCGTGACCGGCCTCCCCTTCGTGCTCATGCGCCCTCATCCTCGTGATCCGTGCTCGCCGGCTCGCTGCAGCCGGGTTGCCCGCCGCGGCCGTGGTTCCGGTGTCGCCGCAGCCCGCGGCCAGCGCCAGCAGGGCCGCGGCAAGCAGCAGTCGTGCAGTCGTCATCGGCATCGCGTTCATGGGTTCTCCAGTGCATTGGCAGCGGGCGCGTCCGTCAGGGGCTCGCCCGTCAGTCGCTCGATCTCGACCAGCAGTTCCTGGGCACTGACGGCCGACGCGATCGCCGCACCCCGCGCGTCGAGGAAGGCGCGCTGGGCATCCACCAGCTCCAGGTAGCCGTAGCGCCCGCGTTCGTAGGCGTACTTCGTCGCCTGCAGGGCCTCGTCCAGTTGCGGCAGGACGTCTCCGCCGGAGCGTTTCGGTCTCCCGGTTGGCCTGCCGGAGCTGCTCGTAGAGTCCGTAGAGCCGGGTCCGGGCCTCGAGCGGCGCGGCGTCCCGCTCCACGTCGGCGAGCTCGCGCAGCGCATCGGCCTCGGCGATCGCGGGCGCGGCGCGCCGGCCCGGGAACAACGGGACGGAAATGCCCATCACCAGCGCCTGATCGTTCGACTCCTCGAGCTGGCGCACGCCGCCCGAGACCTCCACGTCCGGCCGGCGCTGGCTGCGGGCCAGCCGGCGCTCCGCGTCGCGCAGCCGCGCGACCGAGGCGAAGCGCAGGAAATCGGGATTGCCGTCGAGGCGGGCAGCGAGCGCCTCGAAGTCCAGCAAGCTCCGGCATGTGGTACAGGTCGGCCCGCACTTCGCCGTAATCGGCGCCGGGAGCTGCCCCACGTCGCGGCGAGCCTCTGGCGGGCGGCAGCCGAGTTCGGCCACGGCGCGCTGCTCCTCGAGTCCGGTCGCGGCTCAGCGCGGCGCGGGAGCGCAGCAGCTCCGCCTTCGGGCGACTTCGCGGCGCGCACCCGCAGGCCGACGTCGTCCACGGTGCCGCGGGCAAGGCCGACGCCTTCCCGGGTGAGCGCACAGCTGCTCCTGGGCGGCAGCCACGGCGATGAAGCGCCGGGTGACTTCGGCCAGCACGTCCAGCTGCGCCACCTGCCGCTCGACCGCCAGCAGCTCGCGGCCGGACTGCGCGGCGGCGCCCCGCGCGTCCCGCTTGCCGCCCAGCTCGATCACCTGCGACAGGGCAAACGTGCCCTCGGCGGCGTCGAAGCCGTTGAAGTCGCCCGACCCCAGCGCGTTCTCGAGTTCGACGGAGGCTTCCATGGCGGGCCGCTGACCGGCCTGCGCGATGCGCGCGTCCTGGGCCTTCAGCGGCGAAGGCAAAGCCCGCGAGCGCGGGATTGGACGCCAGGGCGCGCTCGATGGCCTGGCCCAGGGTCAGCGGAGCCGCCGCGCACCGGCAGCATCCGCCGGTTGCGCACGGGCAGGCGCCAGGCGCGCCCAGGGCCGAGCGCCATTCCGGCGATCAGCAGGCGCGCACTCGCGGTGCGCGCTCGAAACAGAAGCATGGTGGTCTCCCGGCTTGTGGGCCGCACGGCTGTGCGGCACGACGACAGCGACGAATCGCGGGGAGACTAGGCGGGCGGCCCCCGGAGGGGTGGCCGGAGGTGGAGCGGTGACGCCGCCGGTGCGAGTCTGTCGGGCGATGCGGGCACGGAGACCAGCCTGGCGCGGCAGGTCGAACAGGACCGGGACGACGGCCAGGAGCGCGGCATCGAGGCCGGGCGGCCAGAGCTTGCCGATCGCCGGGCTGTCCACCTCGACCGTGTGGTCGTGGTGACCGGCCGCATCGACGTGAACGCAATGCTCACCCGAATCCGGCGTGTGCATCGAGACGGCCGGACCCGCGCCGTCGAGACACAGGTGCACGTGCGCCTGGCCGGCCTGCGGAACGAGCAGGGCAGCGAACAGAACGATGGACAGGAACCGGGCCAGCATGACGGCGGAGATTACGCCGGAGTCGGAACGCGCTGTCCAGCCAACGGGGTACGGCAAATGATCGCACTGTGACCGACGGCACGCGGCGGGCAGCCGCGGGCCGGTAATTGCCCCGCGGCGGCTATACTTTGCGCCCCAACCTGGCCCGGCAGCTCCATGGACGGCGTCCTGCTCTTCAAGGCCTTCATCCTCGGCATCGTCGAAGGCCTCACCGAATTCCTGCCCATTTCCTCCACCGGCCACCTGATCCTGGTGGGGGACCTGCTCGGCTTCAACGACGCCAGGGGCAAGATCTTCCAGCTCGTCATCCAGACCGGCGCCATGCTGGCAGTGGTCTGGGAATACCGGGCCCGGTTCGGCCACGTTCTGTCCGGCCTGCTCGTGGACCGGGGAGCCCAGCGCTTCGCGGTCAACGTGGCAGTGGCCTTCCTGCCCGCCGCCGCGCTGGGGCTGCTCTTCGGGAGCGCGATCAAGGAGAACCTGTTCCGGCCCGTGCCGGTCGCCGTTGCCTTCATCGCCGGCGCCTTCGTCATCCTCTGGGCCGAGCGGCGGCAACACCGGATCCGGATCAACGATGTCGACGAGATGACCTGGCGGGACGCGCTCCTGGTGGGCATTGCCCAGTGCTTCGCGCTGATTCCCGGCACTTCCCGGTCCGGCGCGACCATCATCGGCGGGCTGCTGTTCGGCCTCTCCCGGCGCGCGGCCACGGAATTCTCGTTCTTCCTCGCCGTACCGACCCTGGTTGCGGCCGGCGCGTACGACGCCTGGTCGAATCGCGACCTGTTTTCCGCCGATTACCTCGGCATCATCGCGGTGGGACTCGTGACGTCCTTCGTGTCCGCCTTCCTCTGCATACGCTGGCTGATCCGTTTCGTCGTGTCCCACGACTTCACGGTCTTCGCCTGGTACCGGATCGTGTTCGGTGTGCTGGTGCTGGTTACGGCCTGGACCGGCCTCGTGGACTGGACCGCAGGCTAGGCCTGGACGTCCCAGTCACGGCCCCGCGAACGGCTGGGGTTCCGGATCCTGCCGGAAGGTGGACAGTATCGCCTCCAGCCTGACCGGCAATCCGCCGGCGCGGCTGGCTTCGATGTTCCGGCCGCTCGGACCCGACGGGCGCTCGATGCCTTCGTCGATGCGCTGGAGCAGGTAGGGAAAGAACGGGTTTGACGGCAGCCGCGCGAGGAAGTCCTGGTCGACGACGAGGACGCCGCGCTCGCCACGCGCCGACAGGGTACCCAGGTTGGCACCGTAGTCGTCGCGCGTCTCCGGGTCGGGCTCGATGCCGTAGAGCGGGTCGTCGATCGGGATCGGGATCGCGAGGTGGGAGAGCGAGAAGATTCCCGGCGGGTAACTGATGCCGGTCGGGCGCGACTCCGCCGCGAGCTGTCCGGGCGCGATGGAGCGCTCGAGCGTCTCCTCACTCGTGTCGCTGGCGTTCACGACGGATGTGAACCGGTAGGGCTGCGGCACAGTCGGGACGAGGCGCTCGAGCGCGACGTACACGGAGGGCTGCATCATCGGCACGAACCTGAGGGTGCGGTTGACATCAAACAGCACGATCTCGCTGCCATTGTCGGGCAGGTTCGCGTAGAGGGCATTCAGGATCGCCGGGGTGCTGACGGTGAAGTCGATCACCGACTGGAAGGTGAGCACCGGGGGCAGCCCGCCAAGCTGCCCGTCGCGCGAGAGCCGCGAAATCTGCGCCTGCAGGGCGTCGGTCAGGCGGTAGGACTGCCGCGCGCCGTTGACCGGGAACGAGTTGTACTTGAACGGGTTGAACTCGGGGGTCACCGACAGCCAGGCGGCGCTCGCGAATGGGGGCAACAGGGCAGGCAGGCTGGCGAACCCGGCGAAGCGCGCGAAGCGCGTGATGCCGATCATCGGGGTGAAGAGGATCAGCCGGTCCGCGCGTGGCAGCTTCGGGTCCTCCTGGACGTCGAGCGCGTACTTCATGGCGAGCGCGCCGCCATTCGAGAAGCCCGCGAGGTGCAGCGGTGCAGGCGCGGGAACGCGCCGCCGCGCCTCCCGGACGGCGAGCCGGGTTGCCGCCATCCAGTCCTCCCAGCGCACGTCGGAGAGGCCTGCCGGCACCGTGCCGTGCCCGGGAATGCGTATGCCAATCGCAAGGAAGCCCCGGTCCCGGTAACGCTGCGCGACATGGCGCAGGCTGTAGGGAGAGTCGGTCAGACCGTGCAACAGAACGACGGCGCCCCGGGGCGGGCCATCGGGCTCCATGATGTAGGAGCGGTTCCAGTTGCTGGCGAACCGCTCGGGGAAGACCGGGCTGCCTTCGAAGTAGCGATTGATCAGGACGCGCGCCTCGGGCGGGAGCTTCCCCGTCACCTCGCGGCGTACGGACGCGAAGATCTGCTCTTCCTGCGCCAGGTAGCTGGCCCAGTCCGACGCGTCGAGGTCTTCAGCTTGCATTTCCGTCGGCACGAACGTGTGCCAGGGCTGGAGCGCGGGACCGCGGAAGGCGTTGAACGCACGCGTGCCGAGGAAGACCAGGGCGCCAATTAAGGCCACGATGACGACCCACTTGAGGCCGCGGGAGACGATGAGGCGCATGCGGTCAGTATTGCCGCGCGCGGTGTGCAGCGTCAATCTGCGGCGCGGGCGTGGCCTGTACCCACCACCGGCGGTGCGGCGCGAGCCACCGGTGATGCCGCGGCAGACGGTTCGTCTGCCGCCGTCTCGTGCTCACCGGCAAGCCACAGGTACACCGCCGGCAGGATCAGCAGCGTGAACAGCGTGCCGATGGCCATGCCGGCCACGAGCACGATGCCGATGCTGTTGCGCGCCGCCGCGCCGGGGCCGGAGACCAGCACCAGCGGCAGGTGGCCGAAGACCGTGGCGGCGGTGGTCATGAGCACCGGCCGCAGCCGCTCCAGCGACGCTTCGCGGATGGCGCCCATCCGGTCCATGCCCTGCTCCCGCAGCTTGTTGGCGAACTCCACGATCAGGATGCCGTTCTTGGCGATGAGGCCCACCAGCGTGATCAGCCCCACCTGGGAGTAGATGTTGATCGTGGTGAAGCTCGAGGAAGGTGAACACCAGCGCGCCCGTGAGGGCCAGGGGCACCGAGCCGAGCAGGACCACCAGCGGGTCCCGGAAGTTGCCGAACTGCGCGGCGAGCACCAGGTAGATGAGGACGACGGCGAAGAGCAGCGTGCTGGACAGGGTGGCGCCCTCGGTGCGCAGCTGCCGGGACTCGCCGGCATAGTCGATGGTGTAGCCGGCGGGCAGGATGCGCGCGGCGGCGGCCTCGAGCGCGGCGAGGCCCTGCTCCTTGGTGAAGCCGGGGTACACGCCGCCGTTCACGCGGAACGAGTTCCGCTGCTGGAAGCGGTTGAGGGAGCGCGGCGCGGCGCCGCTCTCGATGCGGGCGAAGCTGGAGACCGGGATCAGGTTGCCGTCGGGGCCCATCACCTTGAGATCCAGCAATCGGCTCGCGTCGCGCCGCTCGGCGTCGCCCACCTGGGGTATCACCTTGTAGCTGCGGCCATCCAGGTTGAAGCGGTTCACGTAGCCACCGGCCAGCAGCACCCCCAGCTCCTGGCCCACCTGGGTGAGGTCGAGCCCCAGGTCAGCGACCCGGTCCCGGTCGATCACCACGTTGGCCTGGGAGACGTCGATCTTGAGGTCCGTGTCGGCAAACATGAACACGTTGGATGACCTGGCGGCCTTCACCATGGCCTGGGCCACCGGTGCCATCTCCTCCGCGCCGTCCGTGGAGGTGACGACCAGCTCCACGTCGAACTGCCCCGCGCCCGGCAACGCCGCCATCAGCGAGGCGAAGGTGCGCACTCCCGACACCTGGCCCACGATGCCGAAGGCCTCGGGCAGGATCTCCTGCGCACTGCGGTCCCGCTCGGCATAGTCCTTCAGCATCAGGCCGCCGAAGCGCGGAGCTGGGCAGCGAGATCTCCCAGCTGATGTAGGCCTCCGGCAACTCCAGCAGCTTCAGCACGACCTCCGAGGTGCGGTCCGCCGTGTAGCGCACCGAGGCGTCGGGGGCGCTCTCGACGTAGAAGCTGATCTCGCCCTGGTCCTCCGTGGGGGCCAGCTCCCGCGGCGAGAGCAGGAAGAGCGGCGCCAGCAGCACGACGATGGCGGCGCCCACCAGCAGCGCGAGGTTGCGCTGGGCGAGCGTGGCGTCGAGCACGCCGGCGTACCAGTTCCGCGTCCGCTCGAAGCGCTCCGTGACCCAGGCGGAGAGCGGCGTGCGTTCGCCCGTGTCACGCACCAGGCGCGCACTCATGACGGGCGAGAGCGTGAGCGCCACCAGGCCCGACACGATCACGGCCACGGCGAGCGTGAACGCGAACTCCTTGAACAGGACGCCGGTGAGGCCGGACTGGAAGCCGATCGGCGCGTACACCGCGGCCAGCGTGATCGTCATCGCGACGATGGGCGCGACCAGCTGCTGCGCGCTCGCCAGCGCGGCCTCGATCCGGCTCTTTCCCTCGCGCACGTGCCGCTCGATGTTCTCGACCACCACGATGGCGTCGTCCACCACCAGGCCGACGGACAGGACGATGGCCAGGAGGGTGAGCAGGTTCAGCGAGAAGCCGAAGGCGGTCATGAAGATGGCCGCGCCGATGAGGGAGACCGGCATGGCGATGAGAGGGATCAGGGCGGTTCGAACGGAGCCGAGGAAGAGGAAGATGACCACGCCGACGATCAGGATGGTCTCCGACAGGGTCTTGGAGATCTCCTTCAGGGAGTTGCGCATGTACATGGTGGCGTCGAAGGCCATGGACATGTCCACGCCGGCGGGAAGGGTGGGCTTGAGCCGGGCCATCGCCTCGGTGAGGCGGTTGGCGACGTCGATCTCGTTGACGCCGGGAAGGGGCCAGATGGAGACAAAGACGGCGTCGCGGTCGTTCTTCTTGGTCTCCCCGGCTTCCTCGGAGCCCAGTTCGACGCGGGCCAGGTCGCCCAGGCGGACGATCGAGCCGCCCTGCTCACGAACGATGAGTTTCTCGAACTCCTCGGGCGTGCGCAGGTCGGTGTCGGCCATGAGGTCCATCTGGGTGGACTCGCCCTTGGTGCGGCCGACGGTGGCAGGAAGTTGTTGCGGCGGAGCGAACCCACACTCCGGCGTGATGCCCAGCGCGGCCAGGCGGTCGGGGTTCAGCCAGATCCGCATCGCCAGGTGCGGTCCCCCCTCCAGGTCGGCCCGCTGCACGCCCGGGAGCGTCGAGAGGCTGGGTTGCAGGGTGCGGGAAAGGTATTCGGTGACCTGGGCGCGATCGAGGCTGTCGGACTTGAAGCTGATGTAGAAGGTCGCGTAGGGCCGGTCGGCGCGGATGGCATCACCCAGACCACGCAGTTCACCGCGCAGTTGGGCGCCGCGTTCGCCTTTGCGATCCTGGTGTCGGTGCTGGTGGACGTCGCGATCCAGCTCAACGTCTGGCGCGTGATCGGCGTGTCGGGGCTGCGCGCGCAGGACCTCGGCAACCGCGTGCTGCCGGGACTCGGTCACGCGCTGGCGCTGATCGTCGCGCTCGGCGGACTCGTGTTCAACGTCGGCAACGTCGCGGGCGCCGGCCTCGGCCTCGACGCGCTGCTTGGCCTGCCGCCGCGCTGGGGCGGTGCGCTGTCCGCCGCGATTGCGGTGGCGATCTTCCTGTCGCGGCGCGCGGGCCTCGCCATGGACCGCATCGTGGTGGCGCTCGGGTTCCTCATGATCGCGCTGACGGGCTACGTCGCGGTGGTGTCCGATCCGCCGCTCGGCCGCGCGCTCGTGAATGCGGTGCGGCCCGAGGCGATCGACTTCCTCGCGATCACCACGCTGGTGGGCGGCACGGTCGGCGGCTACATCACCTACGCCGGCGCACACCGGCTGGTGGACGCCGGCGTGCGGGGTCCCGAGCGCGCGGGCGAGATCGCCCGCGCCTCGGTGGTCGGCGTGCTGGTCACGGGCGTGATGCGCGCGCTGCTGTTCCTCGCGGTGCTGGGCGTGGTCGCCGCCGGCGTACAGCTCGCGCCCGGCAATCCCACCGCCTCGGCCTTCGAGGCGGCGGCGGGGGAGGCAGGGTTGCGGCTCTTTGGCCTGGTCATCTGGGCGGCTGCGCTCACCTCGGTGATCGGCGCCTCCTACACCTCGGTGTCGTTCCTCGCGAGCCTGCGGCCCGGCCTCGAGTCCCGTCGCCCGGCCCTCACGGTCGCGTTCATTGCAGTCTCGACGATTGTGTTTTTGCTTGCCGGTGCAGCGCCGGTGCCGCTCCTGATCTTTGCCGGCGCCTTCAATGGCCTGATCCTGCCGGTGGGCGTGGGCGTGATGCTTTGGGTCGCTTGGCGTCGGGCCGACTTGCTGGGCGGCTACCGCTATCCTCGCGGCCTCGTCGTGCTGGGCGTCGCGGGCTGGCTGCTCACGATCTACCTCGGCTGGCGCTCGCTCGGCAGCCTCGGGCGGCTGTTCGCCTGAGAGCGCCGCCGGCTACCGGCGGGTACGCTTGGACCATTCCCTTACGGAGATTGAAGTATGTCCGATGCGAACGAGCGGTCCTGCAGGCAGGCGCCCGGGGTGATGGCGCCGGTGATCGACCGCAACCGCTGCGAGGGCAAGGCGGCCTGCGTGGCGGTTTGCCCGACGAATGTGTTCGTCGTCGGCGTCCTGCCGAAGGACAAGCGCGGCGGACTGTCGTTGCGCGGGCGGCTCAAGGGATTCGGGCATGGGTGGATGCAGGCGTTCACGCCGAATGCCGCCGCCTGCGAGGCCTGTGGGAAGTGCGTGGAGGCTTGCCCGGAGGAGGCGATCAGGCTGGTGCGAGCGTGAGCCCACGCTGATCCGCGCGGCCTGGGCCGCGGTTCAGCGCAGGGCGTCGATGAATTTCTGAAACACGCCGCCACCGTGCACCTGGGGCGGTGGAGCCATGCCCATCTGCATCTGGCCGTGCACGAGCTGCGCCATCTGCGGAGAGACCTGGTGCAGTTCCCCCATCGCCCACGGCAGCCGGTCGTGACGCCCGGTGCCGTAGTACAGCCACGCGAGCGCCGTCAGCGTATTCGGGTCGCGGGGATTGAGTCGCAGCACCTGCATGAAATCGTGCTCCGCCGGACCCGCCGCGCCCATCTGCGTCTGCACGTGGCCGCGCGTCGACCAGGCCCGTGGGTCGGCTGGGGTCGCCTCGACCACGCGGTTGAGGTACTGCATCGCGAGCGGGAATTCGCGGCGCTGGGCGTGCAACTGACCCAGCATCCCGGCGGCCTCGGTCGAGTCCGGGTTGCCCTCGAGTACCCGGCGCGCCTGCTCGATCGCGGGCTCGATCGCACCCTGCGCCATGAGGCAACGCGTGAGCGCAAGGCGCGTGAAGTGGTCCTGTGGGTCGAGCCGCACGGCCTCCTCGAGCGCCGCGACCGCGTCCTGCACGCGCAGCATGGTCGCCAGGATCTGCCCGCGATGGGAATGAAAGGCGGCATTGCCGGGCTTCAGGCGGATGGCCTGGTCCACCGCCTTGAGCGCCTCGTCCGTGTTGCCGTTGCGCATCATGAGCGTGGACCACAGCCCGTGCAGGTTGGCGTCGGCAGGGTCATCGCGCAAGCAGATGCGGACCTGCTCGGCCGCGTCGGCTACCTGCCCGTGCTTGAGCAGCAGCTGCGCGAGGCTGGTGCGCGCGTACTTGTCGCGCGGCGTCTGTTCGAGCAGACGCCGCACGGCCGAGATCGCCTCGAGGTCGGCCTCGCTGCGCATGCGGTGCATCGTGAGGTTGTACTGGGCGGCCACGTTCTGCGGGTCGAGCCGCACCGCCGCGCGCAGGTGCTCGAGGGCCGCGGCGGAATCCTCCGCGGCGCCGCCGTCCTCGTAGCGCTGCATCAGCGCGCCGCCGAGCGCGAGATGACCCTGGGCATCGTCGGGATGCCGCTGCACGAACGCACTGGCGATCCGCAGGGCCGCCGCTGCGTCGCGCCGCGCGAGCGCCACGATCGCCTGCATCAGGTCGCTGCGATCCACCTCGCGCTGCAGGGCCTCGCAGTCCTGGGCGATCATCTCTGCTGCGGGGCCCTCCCTCGCACTGTCCGCGATCAGCCCCTTGAGGATGTCCTTCAGGGTCCCGTGCGGGTCGCGCACGGGACCGGGCAGCGGCATCTTGCAGGCCCGGTGCAGCATCGCTGCGAACCGGTCAAAATCCTCGTACCGGAACAGGTGGAAGCGCTCCGGATTTGCGGCAGCAAGCTCTGCCACCATTGACGAAGGCGCCTCGTCCCGCCACAGGCCCCAGTAGATGCCGGGACCGTAGGTCGAGTCCTTCTGAAGCGCCTCGCGGAGCGGACCCATGATCGAGCGGTCGCGCCCGCCGTATCCCAGTACCAGCAGGTCGTAGTCCCGCGTGATGTGGCCAAACTTCTCCTCCATGTTGGCGCCCAGCCGCTCGAGTTCCTTTACCTGGTGCTTCTGGTTCGGGAAAAGGTAGTCGCCATGCAGCTTGATGATCTTCGGCCGCTCCGAGGCCAGGCTCACGCTCATGACCTCGGAGTCCGCTGCGCAGACCACTGGAATCGTCGTCGTGTAGCGCGACAGCGCCTCGGCGAGCAGGTTGTCGAAATTGGTGGTCAGCGCCACCCTGAACCAGCCGTGGGCCATCAGGTTGGCGAGGTACAGGTATCCCCAGCCAGGCCGGTGCTCCCCAACCTTGTCCTCGATGTAGCGCTGTCTTGCCTGCGCGTTGGGGTACAGGTCCGCGAACAGGATGGAGTACTCGTCCTCGCGTTGGTACCACTCCTGGCGTGTACACCACACCTCCGGCGTCTCCCCATTCGCGATACCTTCTCCGGCTCTGGCGCTCTCGAACGCCTCACCACGCCATTCTTGAATCATCTTGCCGGCGGCCGGTACGCCGGAGCTCACCGAAGCTCCGGCCCCGAGGAACAGCGACAGCCGGCCTCTGCTCTGGCTGACGATCTTGATCACTTGTTCTTCGGCGAGGTGTCGCGTCATGGCGGGTACCTCAATGCACGCAGTGGAACGGACGTCCGCGATGCCGCCCGGGGCACGTACGGAGCGTCGGCGTGCGAGCGGGGTGTGTCAAGGCGCGCCGATCGGATGAGGCGCGATGTCGTTCGGGCGCCACTCGCGGATCGCGTGCTCGAGCTCGCGGACAACACGGCCGGCAAGGACGCGACGACGTGCGATTCAGTGGGCAGATGCGGCTTCGCCACATGATCCTTGACGCGACTCGGACCCTGAGTGACGATCACTCCGCTCGGCCGTCGGCCGTAGTCAATTGAGCACGAGCCCAACCAGCCCAGAACTTGCCACTCGTACGCAACGTCACGGGACGCGACCAATACCAAACCCGCGCCCGGTGCTGCTCATGCCGACCGCTGAGACGCAATGTCGTTTGAGGGAACGCTTTCGACAAAGACATCGACATGGAAATCAAAACTCTTCTCAAGGAATTGACGCCTCCCATCCTGTGGAAAACGCTGAAACGACTTCAGACGCACTCCAAGGGTGCGGACGTTCGAGCTGATCGATGGGAATTTGGAGTAGAACAGCCTGCCGAGTTCTACGATGAAAAGTTCAAGAAGGTGGAGCACTGGAAGCAGCATTACAGCCTTTCGCATTACTACCCGGTCTGGACTGTTGTCGCTGATCGCCTGAAGCACGAGGCGCCCCGCCATGTCGTTGATGTGGGATGCGGTCCCGGCCAGTTGGCCTGTCTACTGCGGGATCAAGGCCTGCCGTCGTACCTGGGACTGGACTTCAGCGCTGCGCGGATTGAATTTGCGCAAAAGATCTGCCCTGAATTCAGGTTTGAAGCCGCGGACGTCTTTCAGTCTCAATTGCTTCGTACCGAACCCTACGATGCCGTCGTATTGCTCGAATTCCTGGAGCACTTGAATAGGGACCTGGAAGTGCTCGAGATGCTTCGGCCTGGCACGTACGTGATCGGAACGGTTCCGAATTTTCCTGCTGCCGGTCATGTCCGCCACTTTGCGTCCGCTGAACATGTCAGCGCCCGGTATTCATCTTGCTTTTCAAAGATGCGGGTGGATTCATTGACAGCGAATCCTCACGGTGCGACGTACTTTCTGATTGAAGGGCGAAAATAGCGATTTCGATTCACTCATAGGTTCGCGAACCGCTGGTGCTGGATACGCTGGACCAGCATCTTGGGCACGGGGTAGGCTTCGGAGCAAAGGCTGGTCAATGCCTCACTGCAGTTCAAGACTGCAGCCGATGCGTGGCGCAAATCTTTACGGACGGATTCCCGCGGCGTCCGGATGGCCCAAACGGGCCATCTGCCTTCTAGGAAAAGTTGGCGCTCCCAGAGGGATTCGAACCCTCGTACCAGCCTTGAGAGGGCTGTGTCCTGGGCCTCTAGACGATGGGAGCGTGCCGGGGACGGGCGGAACTGACGGGTCCGCTTGAGGGCGCGTATTATACGCAGCCGTTTGCCACGGTCCAGCGGAAGTCGACTCCTTGCATCCCTACCAAGAAGAACCCGTCGCCGGGCACCCATCGCCCGCCATCGTGCCGCGCGCCGCGCACTCGATCTCGCGGGCCAACATTTCCCCGAACGCCCTCAAGGTCCTCTACCGGCTGAAGGAGGCGGGCTACCAGGGTTTCCTGGTCGGCGGGGCGGTGCGCGACCTGCTGCTCGGCCTGCACCCGAAGGACTTCGACATCGCGACCAACGCGCACCCGGAGGAAGTCCGCAAGCTGTTCCGCAACTGCCGGCTGATCGGCCGACGCTTCCACCTCGCTCACGTTCGCTTCGGCATGGAGATCATCGAGGTCGCCACCTTCCGCGCCGCCCACACCGAGGTGGACGAGGACCACGGCGTCGACGAGACCGGCCACCGCGTGCTCGACGTGCACGGCCGAATCCTGCGCGACAACCTGTACGGCTCCATCGAGGAGGATGTCTGGCGGCGCGACTTCACCGCCAACGCGCTCTACTACAACATTGCCGACTACTCGATCTGGGACTACGTGGGCGGCGTTCCGGACGCCGAGGCGCGGGTGCTGCGCCTGATCGGCGACCCCGAGACCCGCTACCGCGAGGACCCGGTGCGCATGCTGCGTGCGGCCCGGTTCGCGGCGAAGCTCGGCTTCACGCTCCACCCCGACACCGAGGCGCCGGTGCGTCGCCTCGCGTACATGCTCGACAGCGTGCCGCCGGCGCGGCTCTTCGACGAGACGGCGAAGCTGATGCTGGCGGGCAGCGGCCTTGCGTCCTTCGACCTGCTCGTGAAGCTCGAGCTGCTCGATCACCTCATGCCGGACGTCGCGACGGCGGTCGCCGAGGCACCGGATTCGCCGGGCGCCCGGCTGCTGCGCCTCGGCCTCGAGAACACCGACGAGCGCGTGCGCGCCGACAAGTCGGTGACGCCTACCTTCCTGTTCGCCGTGCTGCTGTGGCCCGCGATCCTGCGCGCGGCGGGTGCGCCGCTCGGCCCGCTGCCGGACGACCCGCAGCTCCTCGGCACCGCCTGCGACGAGGTGCTCGGCCGGCAGCTGCGGCGCATCACGATCCCGAAGCGCTTCGGCCTGCCGATGCGCGACCTCATCATGCTGCAGCCGCGCTTCGAGCGCCGCTCGGGACGGCGCGCGCTGCGCCTGCTCGAGCACCCGAAGTTCCGCGCCGCCTACGACCTGCTGCTGCTGCGAGCGGCGTCGGGCGAGGTGGACCCCGAACTCGCGGCGTGGTGGACGCGATTGCAGGAACTGCCCGAGGCCGAACGCGTCGCCGAGGTCGAGGGACGGCCTGCCGAGGCGGGCGAGGCCACGCGCCGGCGTCGCTCGCGCCGGCGGCGCAAGCGTCCGGCGACCGAATAACGTTCAGGTGCCTGCCGCAATGCCTGCCCCTCGGCTCGTGCCCGCCTACGTGGCGCTCGGCAGCAACGTCGACGATCCGCGCACTCAGGTCGAGCGGGCTTTCGCCGCAATCGCAGGACTTCCGCAGACGCGCCTCGTGCTGCGCTCCTCGCTCTATTCCTCGAGGCCGCTCGGCCCGGTCGCGCAGCCCGATTTCGTGAACGCGGTGGCGGGGCTCCTCACCGCGCTCGAGCCCGACGCGCTGCTCGCCGCGCTCAAGGACCTCGAGGTTCGTCTCGGCCGCGCCCGGCCGGTGGTGCGCTGGGGCCCGCGTCGAATCGACCTCGACCTGCTGGTGCACGGCGCGTCACGCAGCGCCAGCGACGAGCTGCAGCTGCCGCACCCGGGCATTGCCGAGCGGGCCTTCGTGCTTGCGCCGTTGGCCGAGATCGCCCCGGACCTCGAGGTGCCGGGACTCGGGCGGGTGCGTGCGTTGCTCGCCGGCGTGGACGCCACGACGGTGGAGCGCATCGCGGCATGAGCGGACCGGAGGCCAACGACGAGATCGTGCCCACGCCGCACCGCTTCGTGGTGGTGGAGGGACCGATCGGCGTCGGCAAGACCAGCCTCGCACGACGCCTCGCCCGGAGCTTCGGCAGCGAGCTCGTGCTCGAGCAGGGCGAGGACAACCCCTTCCTCGAGCGCTTCTACCGCAACCCGCGCGCGGTGGCCTTCCAGACGCAGCTGCATTTCCTGTTCCAGCGCTCGCGGCAGATGCAGGAGTTGCGCCAGGCCGACCTCTTCGAGCGCGTGCGGGTCTCCGACTACCTGCTCGACAAGGACCGGCTGTTCGCCCGCCTCACGCTCGACGAAGAGGAATTCGAGCTCTACGAGCAGGTCTACGCGCGCCTCGCCATCGACGCCCCCGTGCCCGACCTCGTCGTGTACCTGCAGGCGCCGGTGGACGTGCTGCTCGAACGCATCGCCCGCCGCGGCATCCCGGCCGAGCAGCTCATCGAACGACGCTACCTCGAGCGGCTCGTGGAGTCCTACGCGCGCTTCTTCCTCGAGTACGACGCGGCCCCGGTGCTGATGGTCAACGCGGCCGACATCGACCCGGTGGGCAGCGATGCCGACTACCGAAGCCTGCTGGCCGAGGTGGTCCGCGTGCGCCGCGGCCGCCACTACTTCAACCCGATGAAGAGCCTGCTCTAGGGTTTACCACGCGTTGATGTTTCTGGGGCGCTCGGTCATCCTTGCGGCCTCCTTCGAGGCGGCGCCATGTACACACAACTCCAGTTGCGGGACTCGGCCCGCCCGCCCGTCAACGTCGCGACCCTGCGCCGCATGAAGGAGCAGGGCGAGAAGATCGCCAGCCTCACCTGCTACGACGCGAGCTACGCGGCCCTCGTGGACGAGTCCGGTGCCGACGTGGTGCTGGTGGGCGACTCGCTCGGCATGGTCATCCAGGGCCACGACACCACCGTGCCGGTCACGCTCGATCACATCGTCTATCACTGCAAGGCGGTGGCGCGGGGCCTGATCCGGCCGTTCCTGATGGCCGACATGCCCTTCATGACCTACACCTCGCGCGAGCAGGCGCTGCAGAACGCCGTGCGCCTGATGCAGGAAGGCGGCGCCAAGATGGTCAAGCTCGAAGGCGGCGCGAGCCAGGTCGAGATCGTCGAGTTCCTCGCGGGCCACGACATCGCGGTGTGCGCGCACCTCGGGCTCAAGCCGCAGTCGGTGCACAAGACCGGCGGATTCCGCGTGCAGGGCCGCGAGGAGGCCGCCGCGGAGCAGATGAAGCGCGATGCCCGGGCGCTGCAGGACGCCGGCGCCGACATCGTGCTGCTCGAGTGCATCCCCGCGGCGCTCGGCGCGGAGATCACCCGCGAGCTGCACGTACCGGTGATCGGCATCGGCGCGGGCCCGGACACCGACGGCCAGATCCTCGTGCTCTACGACGTGCTCGACATCACGCCGGGGCGCAAGCCGCGCTTCGTGAAGAACTACATGGCGGGCCACGACAGCCCGCTCGCCGCGCTCGCGAGCTACGTCGCCGCGGTGAAATCGCGCGAGTACCCCGCGCCGGAGCACTGCTTCTGAGCCGCCCGATGCAGACCGTCACGCGCATCGAGGACATGCGCGCCCTGGTGCGCGGCTGGCGTTTCGGGGGCGAGAGCATCGCCTTCGTGCCCACCATGGGCAACCTGCACGCAGGCCACGCGAGCCTGATCGGCGCGGCGCACCTGCACGGCCGTCGCGTCGTGGCGAGCGTGTTCGTGAACCCGCTGCAGTTCGGTCCCAACGAGGACTACGCCGCCTACCCGCGCACGCCCGAGGACGACACGGAGCTGCTCGCGGCGCAGGGCGTGGACGTGCTGCTGCTGCCGACGGTCGATGAGATGTACCCGCTCGGCGTGGCCGGCAGCACGATCGTGGACGTACCCGAGCTCTCCGGGATCCTGTGCGGCGCGGTCCGGCCCGGCCACTTCCAGGGCGTCGCGACGGTGGTCGTGAAGCTGCTGAACCTCGTGCAGCCCGACGTCGCGATCTTCGGCGAGAAGGACTACCAGCAGCTCACCATCATCCGTCGCTCGGTCGAGGATCTCTGCCTGCCCGTCAGGATCGTCGGCGCGCCGACGGTGCGCGCGGAGGACGGCCTGGCGCTGAGTTCGCGCAATCGCTATCTCAGCGCGTCCGAGCGGGCGATCGCGCCGCTGGTGTATCGCGCGCTCGATCGAGCCCGCCGTCGGCTCGAGTCGGGCGATGCCGACCTCGCCGGCATCCGAGCGCGAGGGCCTCGAGTCGCTGCGGGCCGCGGGCTTCCGGCCCGACTACTTCGAGGTGCGCATGGCCGGGACGCTCGCCGAGCCGCACGGCCAGGACGTCGACGTCGTGGTGCTGACGGCGGCCCGCCTCGGTCGCGCGCGGCTGATCGACAACGTCCAGTGCCGGGCCACGGGCGAGCTCACCGGTCCGGGCTGAAGATCGATCAAGCGTCGCGTTCGCGCTGACGCGCCAGCGCCCATCCAACGCTCTCGCGCACGACGTCGCTCGGGTGATCCCGCCGCGACTCGAGCGCGGCCACGGCGTCCGCCGATGGCGGCGCGTTGCCGAGCGCGATCGCCACGTTGCGCAGCCAGCGCACGTGGCCGATGCGCCGGATCGCGCTGCCCGCCGTGCGTTCGAGGAACTCCGCCTCGGTCCAGGCCAGCAGCTCCGCGAGCCGCGGCGCGTCGAGGCCGTGGCGCGGCTGGAAGCCGGGCTCGGTCGTCAGCTTGGCGTAGCGGTTCCACGGACACACCAGCTGGCAGTCGTCGCAGCCGTAGATGCGGTTGCCCATCGCGGCGCGGAATTCCTCGGGGATCGGGCCCGTCGAGCTCGATGGTGAGATAGGAAATGCAGCGACGCGCGTCGAGCTCGTAGGGCGCCACGATCGCGCGGGTCGGGCAGACGTCGAGGCAGGCGGTGCAGCTGCCGCAGTGCGCGGTGACGGGCGCGTCCACCGGCAGCGGCAGGTCCGTGAAGATCTCGCCGAGGAAGAACCACGAGCCGTCGTGGCGGTCGAGCAGGTTGGTGTGCTTGCCGATCCAGCCGAGCCCGGCGTCGCGCGCGAGCGCCTTCTCGAGCACCGGCGCACTGTCGGTGAAGGCGCGGTAACCGTCCGTGCCCACCGCCGCGGCGAGCCGGTCGGCGAGCCGGGCCAGGCGCGTGCGCAGCACCTTGTGGTAGTCGCGCCCGAGCGCGTAGCGCGACACGTAGCCGAGCTCGGGATCGGCCAGCACGGCCTCGGGATCGGCGCCCTCGCGGCCAGTAGTCCATGCGCGCCGCGATCACCCGCAGCGTGCCCGGCACCAGTTCGTCGGGCCGCGCGCGCTGCGTGCCGTGCCGCGCCATGTAGTGCATCTCGCCGTGCCGTTCGGCGGCGAGCCAGTCGAGCAGCCGGCGCTCGTCGTCGGGCAGGGCGATGCCCGCGATGCCGACCTTCTGGAAGCCGAGTTCGCGGCCCCAGGCCTTGACCTGCGCTGCGAGCGCCGCGAGATCCATGGGGTGGGTGTCGCCTCGGGGCCGGGGAGGGAGGGCCGCGGTCAGTATAATCTCGCGTATGCACGCGCCGACCGGAGCCCTCTACACCGCCGAGCAGGTCCGCGAACTCGATCGTCGCGCGATCGAGGACTTCGGCATCCCCGGCTACGAGCTCATGACCCGTGCGGGCCACGCCACGCTGAATGGCCTGCGTGCGCTGTGGCCCTCGGTGCGGTCGGTCGCGGTGCTGTGCGGACCGGGCAACAACGGCGGCGACGGTTACGTGGTGGCGCGGGTCGCGCGTGCCCAGGGCCTGCGCACGCGCGTGATCGCGCTCGCCGACCCGACGGGGCTGCAGGGCGACGCGCGGCGCGCTTACCAGGATTTCGTGGCGGCCGGGGGGCGTACCGAGCCGTGGTCGCCGGAGGTCCTCGATGCCGACGTGATCGTCGATGCGATCTTCGGCACCGGCCTCGTGCGGGAGGTGTCCGGAGAGCTGGCGAGCGTCATCGCGGCGGCCAACGGCGCCGGGCACCCGATCGTCGCGGTCGACATTCCCTCTGGCCTGCACGCCGACAGCGGCGCGGTGCTGGGCATCGCGACGCGTGCCGCGCTCACCGTCACGTTCATCGGTCGCAAGCTCGGCTGTTACCTGGGCGAGGGGCCGGAGCACGTCGGACGATTGCAGTTCGACGACCTCGCGGTGCCGCCCGAAACCTACGCGACCCAACTGCCCGCCGCGCGCCTGCTCGGCGAAGTGGACGTCGCGGCGGCCCTGCCGCGTCGCCGCCACGGCGCGCACAAGGGCGACCACGGGCACGTGCTGGTGGTGGGCGGCGGGCCCGGCATGCCGGGCGCGGCGCGCCTGGCCGCCGAGGCCGCGTTGCGCGCGGGCGCGGGGCTCGTCACCGTGGCCGTGCACCCGGACAACGCGAGCATCGTGGCCGCGCGGCCGGAACTCATGTGCGTCGCCACAAACACGGCAGCTGACCTTGCGCCCGCGCTCGAGCGTGCGACGGTGCTCGCGATCGGGCCGGGTCTCGGGCGCAGCGAATGGGGTCGCGACCTGCTCGAGACGGCGTTGGCCGCCGGATTGCCGGCGGTGGTGGACGCCGACGCCCTCAACCTGCTCGCCGATTCGCCCCGGCGCAGCGATCGCTGGGTCCTGACTCCGCACCCCGGTGAGGCCGCCCGCCTGCTCGGCACGACCACGGCCGAAGTGCAAGGCGATCGCCTCGCGGCTGCGCGTGAACTGCAGTCCCGCTACGGCGGCACCGTCGTGCTGAAGGGGGCGGGCTCGCTGGTGCTCTCGCCGGGCGAATCGCCGCGGCTGTGCGACCGCGGCAATCCGGGCATGGCCACGGGCGGCATGGGCGACGTGCTGACCGGTGTCATCGCGGGTATCACGGCGCAGTGCAGCGATCTCACGACCGCCGCACGCGCCGGCGTGTTCGTGCACGCGCAGGCCGGCGATCTCGCCGCGCGGCGCGGTGAGCGCGGACTGCTGGCCGGCGACGTCCTCGAGCAGGTGCGCGCTTGCGTGAATCCACCCTGAACCTGGCCGCGTCCGACGCTACGGAGACACGCGCGATCGGCGCGAGACTCGCCGCGGCCGTGCTCGCGGCCGACCCGTGCGAGCCGTTGCTGATCGCCTTGTCGGGTGAACTGGGAGCAGGCAAGACGACCCTGGTCGGTGGCCTGCTCGCGGCGCTGGGGCACCCCGGGCCGGTGCGCAGTCCCACGTACTCGTTGATCGAGCCGTATCGCCTCGCCGACCGCGACATTCACCACTGCGACCTCTACCGGCTGCGCCACCCTGACGAACTCGACGACCTCGGCCTGCGCGACCTGCTGACGGCGCGCGCCGTGCTGCTGGTCGAGTGGCCCGAGCGGGCCGGCGATCGCCTGCGTCCGCCGGACCTCGCGCTGCGACTTGCAGTACTGCGGAGCACGGTCGTGTTGTCGCCGTGACCGCCACGAGCGGCGCCGGCCTGGCCGTGCTCGAGCGGCTCCGACTAGAGCCAGCCTGACGAATGCCTCGTATCTTTTTAATTTCATTGAAATACTGGTCCGCGACACGGTAGATTACGATCCATGTCGTCGCGCCGGATGAATGCTTGGATCGCGCTTTTCGCGCTCATGGGACTCGGCGTCGTGGCCGGGGCCCACGCCGCCGCGCCGGTGCGGGTCTCCGACGTCCGGCTCTGGTCGGGCCCCGAGGGCACCCGCCTGGTCCTCGACCTGAGCGCGCCGGCGCGCTACGAAGTATTCACGCTGGAGAATCCGGACCGCGTGGTCATCGACCTCGCCCGTGCCGAGCTCGCCCTGCAGAAGGCGCTGCCGCAGGGCCAGGGGCGGGTGAAGAACGTGCGCGCCGGTCCGCAGGCGGATGGCGGGCTGCGTCTCGTGCTCGACCTCGACACGCCCCAGGCCGTGAAGAGCTTTGCCGTCGCCCCGGAAGGCGCCGCCGGTCATCGCCTCGTGATCGAGTTGCCGCCGGCCGGCGACGCCCCACTTGCAGCGCACGCATCGACGGCGCCCACAGGCACGCAGGTACTCGCGGCCTCGGCGGGAGCGCTGGGGCGCGAGACGGCGCGCGCGGAAAACCCCGTGAAGTCGGTCGGCCCGTCGGCGAGCGGCCGCGACGTCGTGGTGGCCGTGGACGCCGGGCACGGCGGCAAGGATCCCGGCGCCACCGGCCGCGGCGGCACGCGCGAGAAGGACATTACGCTCGCGATCGCCCGGCGCCTCGCGAAGGCCATCGACGCGGAGCCCGGCATGCGCGCCGTGCTGATCCGCGACGGGGACTACTTCGTCTCGCTGGGCGGCCGCGGCCGCAAGGCACGCGAGCACGGCGCCGACCTCTTCGTTTCCGTCCACGCCGACGCGGTGCTCGACCGCGGCGTGAGCGGCGCCTCCGTGTACGTGCTGTCGCTGCGCGGCGCTTCGGACGAGGCCGCACGCTGGCTCGCCGAGCGCGAGAACGCGGCCGATCTGATCGGCGGCGTGTCGCTCGACGACAAGAGCGACGTGCTCGCCTCCGTGCTGCTCGACGTGACGCAGAAGGAGGCCGTGAGCAACAGCGTCGAGGCGGCCGACAGCGTACTCGCCGCCCTGCGGCGCGTGGGCCCGGTGCACGGCAAGCGGGTGCGGCACGCGGGCTTCGTGGTGCTCAAGTCGCCGGACGTCCCCTCGATGCTGGTCGAGACGGCGTTCATCTCGAACGCCGCCGACGAGCGCAAGCTGCGCGACGCTGCGTACCAGCAGCGCGTCGCGGAAGCGATCCACGCCGGCGTGCGCAATTTCTTCTACGACAAGCCGCCGCCCGGCACCAAGCTCGCCTCGCTGGCCGCCGCGCGCCGCGGCGGCACGGGCGCGGCGCAGACCCTCGCCGAGCGCTGAGCCCGCCGCCCTTTGCTATCCTCGCGCCCCCGCCGCGCGAGGCTTGCCTGCCATGTCCATCCGGGTGCTCCCCGAGCAGCTCATCCACCAGATCGCGGCCGGCGAGGTGGTCGAGCGCCCGGCGTCGGTGGTCAAGGAACTCGTGGAAAACAGCCTCGACGCAGGCGCCTCGTCGATCGAGGTCGAGATCGAGGGCGGCGGCGCGTCCGCTGGTGCGCGTCCGCGACGACGGCGCCGGCATCGCCGCGGACGAGCTCGTGCTCGCACTCGCGCGCCACGCCACCAGCAAGATCGGCCGCATCGAGGACCTCGAGGCGGTGCGTACGCTCGGCTTCCGGGGCGAGGCGCTGCCGAGCATCGCCTCGGTGTCGCGCATGCGGATGATCTCGCGGCCGGCCGACGCGCCGGTCGCGTCTTCGGTCAGCGCCGCCGACGGCGAGCTGAGCGCGCCGGCCCCGCAGCCGCACCCGCCCGGCACGACCGTCGAAGTCCGCGACCTGTTCTTCAACGTGCCGGCCCGGCGCAAGTTCCTGCGGGCGGAGCGCACCGAGCTCGGGCAGGTCGAGCGGCTCGCTCGAGCGACTCGCGCTCAGCCGCTTCGACGTGGGATTCCGGCTGCTCTCGGCGCGGCGCACGCTCGCCGATCATCCGCCGGCGCGCGACGAGCGCGCGCGCGACGCGCGGGTCGCGGCGGTGCTCGGGGACGAGTTCATCCGCCATGCGCTCAAGCTCGAGCACGACGGCGCGGGCATGCGCCTGCACGGCTGGTTCTGCCTGCCGACCTACGCGCGCAGCCAGGCCGACCAGCAGCACTTCTTCCTGAACGGCCGGCCGTTGCGTGACCGGCTGGTGTCGAGCGCGGTGCGGCTCGCCTACCGCGACGTGCTCTATCACGGCCGCCACCCGGCCTACGTGCTGTACCTCGAGATGGATCCCGCCCGCGTGGACGTCAACGCGCACCCGCAGAAACTCGAAGTGCGCTTCCGCGAGCCCGGGCTGGTGCACGACTTCATCTTCCGGACCCTGGAGCGGGCGCTCGCGGAGACCCGTCCCGTGCAGCCGGCGGCCGTCGCGATCCCGGCGGCCCGCTTTGATTCCGGCGCACCGTGGCGGGACGAGGGGTCGGGCACCTCGGCGCTCGACCTGTACGGAGCGCTCGCCGGCGGCGTGCGCGATGCCGGGACGCCTGCGACTGGGGCGTTCGGAACGGAGGGTGCGGGGAGCGTCGCGACCGCCGTGCACGGTATCGAGCATCCGCTCGGTTACGCAATTGCACAGCTTCACGGCATCTACATCCTCGCGCAGGCCCAGGGCGGCCTCGTGCTGGTGGACATGCACGCGGCGCACGAGCGCACGACCTACGAGCGACTCAAGAGCGCGCTCGGCGCCGAGCGCATCGCGAGCCAGCCGCTGCTGGTGCCGGTGGCGATGGCCGTGTCCGTAGCCGAGGCGGACGAGGCGGAGGCGCACGCGGGCCTGTTCTCGGAGCTCGGCATCGAGCTGTCGCGCAGCGGGCCCGCGCAGCTGGTGGTCCGCTCGATGCCGGCGTTGCTCCCGTCGGCCGAGCCCGCGGGACTCGTGCGGGACATGCTGGCGGACCTGCGCGAACAGGGCAGCGGCGGCGCCCGGCAAGCGCTCGAACGCGCGCTCGGCACGATGGCCTGCCATCAGGCCGTGCGCGCCAACCGGCGCCTCGCGGTGCCCGAGATGAACGCGCTGCTCCGCGAGATGGAGACGACGGTACGCTCCGACCAGTGCGTGCACGGTCGCCCGACCTGGTCGTTCGTGAGCCTCGACGATCTCGACCGGCTGTTCCTGCGCGGCCGATGAGGTCGGCAGCGCCCGCCGATGCAGTGCTGCTCGCCGGGCCGACCGGCGCCGGCAAGTCCGACCTCGCGCTCGAACTCGCGCAGCGGTTCCCGGTCGAGATCGTCAGCGTGGACTCGGCGCAGGTCTATCGCGGCATGGACATCGGCACTGCGAAGCCGGACGCGGACGTCCGCGAGCGCGTGCCGCACCACCTGATCGACGTCTGCGACCCGTCCGAGGCCTACTCGGCTGGACGCTTCCGCCGGGACGCGCTCGAGCTGATCGGCGCGATCCGCTCGCGCGGCCGGCTGCCGCTCCTCGTTGGCGGAACGATGCTCTACTTCCGCGCACTGACCCGGGGCATCGCGCCGCTGCCCGAGGCCGACCCGACCGTCCGGGCGGCCATCGACCGGCGGGCGCAGGCGGTCGGCTGGCCAGCCCTGCACGCCGAACTGGCCGCCCACGATCCGGAGGCGGCCGCGAGCATCCGCCCAGCTGACGCGCAACGCATCCAGCGCGCGCTCGAAGTGCTGGAGATCACCGGGGAACGCCTGTCGCGGCTGCAGCGGCTGGCCGATCCGCCGCCGCTGGCCTTTGCCGCATTCGCGCTGGTCCCCGGCGACCGGGCCGGGCTTTATGCGCGGCTCGACGCGCGGTTCCACGCGATGATGGAGGCGGGGCTGCTCGAGGAGGTGCGCGCGCTGCGCGCGCGGGGCGACCTCAGCCCGGACCTGCCGAGCCTGCGGTCGGTCGGCTACCGGCAGCTCTGGGCGCACCTCGAGGGCCGGTGCAGCCTCGCCGACGCGGTGGCCGCTGGCCAGCGGGCAACCCGCAACCTGGCCAAGCGCCAGCTGACCTGGCTCCGGTCGGAATCCGCCTGGCAGATCGTCCGGGGCCTTGAAAATGAGGAACTTGCGCCCATCGTTCAGGTCATGAGCACGGTGGCCGGTCCCTGAGGGTGAGGCGGCCATGGTAGGATCGCAGCCGTTCTTGCTCGTCGAGGAAACGGGCGTGACGTCGATTTCACGCAAGATCGCGCGGCAGGAACGGCATTCGGAATAACAAGGAGACCGCATCATGGCCAAGGGCCAGTCCCTGCAGGACCCCTTTCTCAACGCCCTGCGCAAGGAGCGGATCCCCGTGTCCATCTACCTGGTCAACGGCATCAAGCTGCAGGGCCAGATCGATTCGTTCGACCAGTTCGTCGTGTTGCTGCGTAACAGCGTCAGCCAGATGGTCTACAAGCACGCGATCTCCACGGTCGTGCCGGCCCGCAACGTGCGCCTGCCCATGGGTGACGACGACGCGCCGCCGGCCGAGCTTCCGCCGGCTGATTGAGCCGCGCGGCCGACGGGCGGAGCCAGGCACACTTGTTCGACCGACCGGGTAGCGGGGATCGCGCCATACTCGTGTGCGTCGGGCTCGGTCGGGCGCCCGAGGCAGACCGCGTCGAGGAATTCACGGCGCTCGCCCGGTCGGCGGGTGCCGAGGTCCTCGAGGTCATGACGGTCACTCGCAAGGTGGCCGAGCCACGCTACTTCCTCGGCACCGGCAAGGTCGAGGAACTGCGCGCGCGGATCGCCGAGATCGGCGCCGATCTCGTGGTCGTTGACCACCCGCTGTCCCCCGGCCAGGAACGCAACCTCGAGAAGGAACTCAGCTGCCGCGTGCTCGACCGCAGCGGGCTCATCCTCGACATCTTCGCGCAGCGCGCGCGCAGCTTCGAGGGCAAGCTGCAGGTCGAGCTGGCGCAGCTGCAGCACGTCGCCACGCGCCTGGTGCGCGGCTGGACCCACCTCGAGCGCCAGAAGGGCGGCATCGGCCTGCGCGGGCCGGGCGAGACCCAGCTCGAGACCGACCGGCGCCTCGTCGCGCGCCGGATCAAGACGCTGAACGACCGGCTCGACAAGGTGCTGGTGCAGCGCGAGACGACGCGGCGCGAGCGCAAGCGCGGCGAGGTCCCCACCGTTGCGCTGGTGGGCTACACGAACGCCGGCAAGTCCACGCTCTTCAACCGCCTGACCGCGGCCAACGCGTACGCGGCCGACCAGCTCTTCGCGACGCTCGACCCGACGGTGCGCCGGCTGCACCTCGCGCCCGGCCTCGAGGTGGCGCTCGCCGACACGGTCGGATTCGTGCGCGACCTTCCGCACGAGCTGGTGGCGGCGTTCCGCTCCACGCTGCAGGAGGCGCGCGAGGCCGATCTGCTGCTGCATGTCATCGACGCTGCCGACCCGGAGCGCAGTGAGCGCATCGCGCAGGTGAACGAGGTGCTCGAGTCCATAGGCGCGCAGTCGCTGCCGCAGATCGCCGTGTACAACAAGATCGATCGTACCGGCGAGGCGCCGCGCGTCGAGACCGACGCCGCCGGCCGCGTCGACCGGATCTGGCTTTCGGCGCACTCGGGCGCGGGCGTGGATCTGTTGCTCGCCGCACTGCACGCGCGGCTCGGCGCCGACCTGCACCACTGCGTTCTGCGTCTGCCCGCGGGCGAGGGCCGCGCCCGGGCACGACTGCACGCGGCGGGGGCCGTGCTGCGCCAGCGCACCGTCGAGGATGGCGGCATCGAGCTCGAGGTGAGCCTGCGCCGTCACGACCTCGAGCGAATCTGTCGAGAAGCCGGCGTCGAACTTCCGGAGCATGTCGCAGCCAGTGCCTCGCCTTGTGCCGGCGAGGACCCCTTCATACAATGCCCGGTCCCCGCGGACGCGCACGCCACCGCCTGAGCGGACGTCGCGAGCCGCAGACCGAATCCCCCGTTGCATAACGGACGCAATCAACCCGGAGCAAACCATCCGATGGCCTGGAACGACCCGGGCAGGAACCGCAGTCCCTGGGGCAACCGCCCCGACCGGGGGGCTGCAGACCTCGACGAGGCCCTGCGCAATCTTCAGAGACGACTCACCGGACTGTTTGGCGGCGGCGGTGCCGGTGGCGGCAACGTCGAAGGCGGCGGGGGCGGCACGGGCATGCGCGGCTTCGGCGCCGGCACGGTCGCACTGGTGCTCGTGGCGATCTGGGCGGCGACGGGCCTGTACAAGGTGGACGCCGCCGAACGCGCCGTCGTGACGCGCTTCGGCCAGTATGTCGGGACGACGGAACCGGGCCTGCGCTGGCACCTGCCGTGGCCGATCGAGGCGCGGCAGATCGTCAACGTCGAGAGCATCGAGGGCTTCAGCAACCAGAACCGGATACTGACGTCCGACGAGAACCTCGTGGACATCAACATCGCGGTGCAGTACCGGCGTGCCGAGGCGCGACCCTTTGCCTTCAACGTGCGCGAACCCGAGAGCACGCTGGGCGAAGTCAGCGAGAGCGCCATTCGCGAGATCGTCGGCCGCAGCCGACTCGATTTCGTGCTCGAGGAGGGCCGGCAGGAAATCGCCGCCCTCACCAAGGAACTCATCCAGCGCACGCTCGACTCCTACCAGACGGGCATCGAGGTGACTTCGGTGAACCTGCAGGGAGTGGCCGTGCCCGACCAGGTCTCGAGCGCGCAGCGCGACGCCATCAAGGCGCGCGAGGACAAGGAGCGCCTCGGACTCGAGGCGCAGGCGTACGCGAACGATATCCTGCCGAAGGCGAAGGGCTCGGCCGCCCGCCAGATGGAGGACTCCCAGGCGTACAAGGCCCGCATCGTCGCGGACGCGGAGGGTGAGGCCGCGCGCTTCGTGAGCCTGCTGCAGGCCTACGAGCGAGCCCCCGGGGTCACTCGCCAGCGCCTCTACTTCGAGACCGTCGAGGAAGTGCTCGGCAACACCAACAAGGTGCTGGTGGACACCAAGGGCACGGGCAGCATGATTTACCTGCCGCTCGACAAGCTGACCGAACGACGCCTGCAGACGCTCACGCTCGACGAGCAGCGGCAGGTGCCGGCCACCCGTCCCGCGGCGGTCGATGCGGCAACCGAGGAGGTCGAGACCGTCGAGGCCCGTCGCGACCGGGGGACCCGTTGATGAGCAACCGCAGCTACCTCGCCGTGATCATCCTCGGCTTCCTCGCGCTCGTGATTTCCATGGCGGCCTTCACGGTCCGCGAGACGGACCTCGCGATCAAGTTCCGCTTCGGCGAGATCGTCCGCGCCGACTACGAGCCCGGTTTGCACTTCATGATGCCGCTCGTCAACAACGTGCGGAAGTTCGACCGGCGCATCCTCACCGAGGACTACCCGGCCGAGCAGTTCCTCACCAGCGAAGGCAAGCTGCTGCGCATCAACTTCTTCGTGAAGTGGCGCATCACCGACGTGTCGCGCTACTACACGTCGACGGCCGGGGGCAGCGAGGACGTGGCCAACCGCCGCCTCGGCGAAATCGTCAAGGACGGCATCAAGGGCGTGATCGCCAGGCGCACCATCCAGCAGGTGGTTGCGGCGGAGCGCACCGAGTTCCTGAACGAGGTGCGTAAGGTGGCCGAGGGCAACGTGGCCGGGCTCGGCGTCACGCTCGTGGACGTACGCGTCAAGAACATCGACCTCCCCGAGGAGGTGAGCGAGTCGGTGTTCAACCGCATGCGTCAGGACTTCGCGCGGCAGGCCGCGCAGTTGCGCGCCGAGGGTTCGGCGGTGTCCGAGCAGACGCGCGCCGAGGCCGACCGCCAGCGCACCGAGATCCTCGCGAACGCCTACCGGCAGGCGGAGATCATCAAGGGCGAGGGCGACGCGGCGGCTGCCGACGCCTATGCGGCTGCGCACGGCCGCAATCCCGAGTTCTTCCAATTCCACCGTTCCATGCAGGCGTACCGCCGCTCGCTCGGCAAGCAGGGCGACATCCTCGTGATCCAGCCCGACGGCGAGTTCTTCAAGTACCTGAAGGAATCGGGCCGCTGACGGCGCGGTCGGCGGCCACGCGGGCATGGAGTGGAACGACCTTTGGGCGGCCTTCGCCCTCTACCTCGTGCTCGAGGGCCTGATGCCCTTTGCGAATCCGAGCGGCATGAAGCGCGCACTGGCCCAGCTGGCCCAGCTCGACGAGCGCACGTTGCGCATCGCCGGACTCGTGAGCATGATCGCCGGCGCCGTGCTGCTCTATTTCGTGCGCGGCGCGGGCTGAACCACAGCGGACCCAATCCATGGCCAGCAACCTCGTTGTGATCGGCGCCCAGTGGGGCGACGAAGGCAAGGGCAAGATCGTCGACCTGCTCACGGAGCGCGCTGCGGCCGTGGTGCGCTTCCAGGGCGGGCACAACGCTGGCCATACGCTGGTGATCGACGGTGCCAAGACGGTGCTGTCGCTGATCCCGTCCGGCATCCTCCATCCCGGCGTGCTCTGCCTGATCGGGAACGGCGTGGTGCTCTCGCTCGAGGCGCTGCTCCGCGAGGCCGATGCGCTGGTGCAGAAGGGCGTGCCGGTCTACGACCGCCTGCGCGTCAGCCCGAACTGTGCGCTGATCCTGCCGTCTCACATCGCACTCGACCGCGCCCGCGAGCGCGCACAGGGCGTCAACGCCATCGGCACCACGGGTCGCGGCATCGGCCCCGCCTACGAGGACAAGGTGGCGCGCCGCGCCGTGCGCGTGGCCGACCTGTTCCGGCGCGAGCGGCTGGCCGCCCGCCTGGGCGAGGCGCTCGACTTCCACAACTTCGTGCTGAGCCGCTACCACAGCGCGGAGACCGTCGATTTCCAGCGGGTGCTGGACGACCTGCTGGCGCAGGGCGAGCGCGTGCAGCCTCTCGTCGAGGACGTGACCGAGCGCCTGGCGGCCGAGATGCGCCGCGGCGGCAACCTGCTGTTCGAAGGCGCGCAGGGCGCGCTGCTCGACAACGACGTGGGCACGTACCCGTTCGTCACCTCCTCGAACACGATCGCGGGTGCGGCCGCCGTGGGCACCGGCCTCGGGCCGCGCGACATCCATCGCGTGCTCGGCATCGTCAAGGCCTACACGACGCGAGTCGGTGCGGGTCCGTTCCCGACGGAACTCTTCGACGAGAACGGCGAGCACCTCTCGCGCGTCGGCCACGAATTCGGTGCCGTCACCGGCCGGCCGCGCCGCTGCGGCTGGTTCGACGCCGTGTCGCTGCGCCGCGCGGTGCTGCACAACAGCCTCTCGAGTCTCGGCGTGACGAAGCTCGACGTGCTCGACGGCCTCGATACGCTGCGCATCGCGACCGGCTACCGGATCGACGGCGAGGTACGCGAGCAGCCGCCGCTGCTGCCGTTCCGCTACGCGGAGTGCGAACCGGTCTACGAGACGCTGCCCGGCTGGACGGAGCCCACCGGCGGCATCACGGACTTCGCGCGGCTGCCCGAGAACGCGAGAAGCTACCTCGCGCGCATCGAGCAGCTCGCGGGCGTGCCGATCGACATCGTCTCGACCGGGCCCGACCGTGCGGAGACGATCGTGCTCCGGCATCCCTTCGACTGACCGACCCGGCGAGCGGCGCGACCATGAAGCCCTACGAATCCCCGTGGATGGACGACGACCTCAGGATGCTGCGCGAAGCGGTGTCGCGCTTCGTCGAGACCGAGATGCTGCCCCACGAGCCGCGCTGGCGTGCCCAGCACCACGTGGATCGCAGCGCCTGGCGGCAGGTCGGCGCGGCCGGCTTCCTGCTCATGGACGTCCCAGCGGAGTACGGCGGCGGCGGCGGCGATTTCCGTCATGAGGCCGTGCTCTACGAGGAGCTCAACCGTCGCGGCATCTCTGGCTTCGGCCAGGGTGTGCACAGCATCGCCGCGCACTACGTGCTCAATTACGGCACCGAGGAGCAGCGGCAGCGCTGGCTGCCGCGCATGGCAAGCGGCGAGTTGATCGGCGCCATCGCCATGACCGAGCCGGGGGCGGGCTCGGACCTCAAGGGCATCCGCACGCGCGCCGTGCGCGAGGGCGGCGAGTACGTCGTCAACGGTTCAAAGATCTTCATCACCAACGGCTCGATCGCCACGATCCTGATGCTGGTGGTGCGCACCGACCCGGGTGACCGCAGCCGAGGCCTGTCCATCCTGATGGTCGAGACCGGGAACCTCCCCGGCTACCGGGTCGGTCGCGTGCTCGACAAGATGGGGATGACGGCCCAGGACACCGCGGAGCTCTTCTTCGAGGACGTGCGCGTGCCGGCCGACTGCCTGCTCGGCGGCGAGGAAGGCCGCGGCATGCACATGCTGATGGGCGACCTGCCGTACGAGCGCATCACGATCGCGCTGGGCGGCGTGGCGGCGATGGAAGGCGCCTACGCCGAGACCGTGCGCTACGTGAAGGAGCGGCAGGCGTTCGGACAGAAGATCGCCGACTTCCAGAACACGCGCTTCAAGCTCGCCGAGGTCGCGACCCACGTGTGCGTGGCGCGCACGTTCATCGACCGCTGCATCGAGCAGCTCGTGGCCGGGACGCTCGACACCGAGACGGCCGCCATGGCCAAGTGGTGGATCACCGACCTCCAGCAGCAGGTGATCGACGAGTGCGTGCAGCTGCACGGCGGCTACGGGTACATGAACGAGTACCTCGTGTGCCGCATGTTCGCGGACTCGCGCGTGCAGCGGATCTACGGCGGGACCAACGAGATCATGAAGGAACTGATCTCGCGGACGATCTGACGGAATGCTAGAGTCCCGCCGGTCGGCGGGGTGGTGCCCAGGAGAGGACTCGAACCTCCACGGTGTTACCCGCTAGTACCTGAAACTAGTGCGTCTACCAATTCCGCCACCTGGGCATCGGTTGCGGCTCGACCCGAGGGTCGGCAGGAAGGCCGCGCAATTTACTGGCGCACCCATGGGCTGTCAACGAATACCGGCGGCCCGGCGCCGCAGCCGGACGGAACCCCATGCAGCGTAAGCGATCCCGACGAACGACTCCCTCGGCAAGCGCCGCCCGTCCCCGCGGGTCGCGCGCCGCCCCGACGCCGGGACCGCTGGGCGTGCTCCGGCACGCCGGCCGCCCGCTGCGGATCGAGGAGATCACCGCCGAGCTCGGGCCGGCGTCCGCCGCCGAGGCGCCGGCACAGCTCGAGGAACTGCTTAGGCGTGGTGAGGTCGTGCTCAACCGCCGCGGCCAGTATTGCCTGCGCGAGCAGCTGCCGGGCCTCGTGGTCGGGACGGTGCAGGCGCAGCGCAACGGCGACGGCCAGTTGCTGCCCGACGACGCCTCGCCACCCATCCACCTCCCGGCCCAGGAGATGCGCGAGGTGATGCACGGTGACCGCGTCGCCGTGCGCATGGAGGGCACGCGCTTCCGCGGCAAGCCGCAGGGCACGATCGTCGAGGTGCTCGAGCGCCGCACGCGCGAGGTCGTCGGCCGGCTGCACGTCGATTCCGGGCTCGCCTACCTCGTGGCGGACAATCCGCGCGTGACGCACCGCGTGCTCGTGCCGCCGGGGGATCTCGGCGGCGCCGAGCCCGGGCAGGTGGTGATCGTCGAGATCACGCGACCGCCGAGCCGCAGCGCCCAGCCCGTCGGGCGCGTCTCGAGCGTGCTCGGCGAGCACGGTGCGCCCGGCATGGAGACCGACATCGCGATCCACTCGCACGGCCTGCCGTTCGAGTTCCCGGACGACGTGCTCGCCGAGGCGGCGGCCTTCGGCGCGCGCATCCCGGAGGCAGCGATCGCCGGACGCGAGGACCTGCGCGGCATCGCACTCGTCACCATCGATGGCGAGGACGCCCGCGACTTCGACGACGCCGTCTATTGCGAGCGGACCCGCGGCGGCTGGCGGCTCATCGTGGCGATCGCCGACGTCGGGCACTACGTGCGCCCGGGCAGCGCGCTCGACGCCGAGGCGCGCGAGCGCGGCACGTCCGTGTATTTTCCGAACCGCGTGCTGCCGATGCTGCCCGAGGCGCTCTCGAACGGACTGTGCTCGCTGGTGCCGGACGAGGACCGCCTGTGCGTGTGCTGCGAACTGCGGGTCGAGCGACGGCGGCAAGATCACGCGCTCGCGGTTCTTCGAGGGCGTGATGCGCTCGGCGGCGCGGCTCACCTACGGCGAGGTGGGCGAGTTCCTCGCCCGGCCTGAAGGCCGGCACACGCCGCGCCTCGAGTCGGTGCGCGAGCGGCTGCTCGCGTTGCAGGGCGTCTATCGCAGCTTCACGCGGGAGCGCAGCGGACGCGGCGCGCTCGAGCTCGACACCCCCGAGCTCAAGCTCAAGTTCGACGAGCAGGGCCGCGTGGCGGCGCTGGTCGAGCAGCCGCGCAACGACGCGCACCGCCTCATCGAGGAGTGCATGATCGCCGCGAACATCGCCGCCGCGCGCTTCCTCGACCGGCACAAGGTGCCGACGCTGTACCGGGTGCACGGACTGCCGGAGGTCGACCGGCTCGAGACCCTGCGCCAGTTCCTGCGCGAGTTCGGGCTGTGGCTGCCGCCCGCCGAGGAGGTGAAGCCCGAGCACCTTCGCGACCTGCTGCAGAAGATCGGCGACCGCCCCGACGCCGTGCTGATCTCGACGGCGGTCATCCGCTCCATGCCGCAGGCCGTGTACCAGCCCGGCAACATCGGCCACTTCGGCCTCGCGCTCGAGCACTACGCGCACTTCACCTCGCCGATCCGCCGCTATCCGGACCTCGTCGTGCACCGGGGCATCCGCCAGGTGCTCGCTGGGCGCCGATCCGCAGGCGCTGGTGGACTGGCACGGTGCGTTCCCGCTGCTCGGCCAGGACTGCTCGTTCCGCGAGCGGCGTGCCGACGAGGCGACCCGCAGCGCCATCGCGTGGCTCAAGTGCTACTACATGCAGGAGCGGGTCGGCGAGGAGTACTCGGGACTCGTTTCCGGCGTGGTCGATTTCGGGCTGTTCGTGCAGCTCGACGGCCTCCAGGTGGACGGCCTCCTGCACGTCACCGCGCTCGGCCAGGACTACTTCACCCGCGACCGCTCCGGTTACCGCCTGGTCGGTCGCAGCTCGGGCAAGATCTTCAAGCTCGGCGACCGGCTGCGCGTGCGCGTCAGCAACGTATCGCTCGACGACCGGCGCGTGGACTTCGAGCTCGCGGGCGCTGCGGCCGAGCCGCGGCGTGCGCGACGTCCCGGCCCGATCGGTCGTCGCCGCTGATGGGTGCGTCGCTCGCCTGCGGCATCCATGCCGTGCGCGTGCTCCTGCTGCGCAGCCCGGCGCGCGTGCGCCGCGTGCTGCTGGCGGGCGGGCGCGACGCCGGCCGGCTCGGTGAGATCCGCGCGCTCGCGCAGCGTGCCGGCGTGCAGGTGAGCGCGGCGGACGACGCGCTGCTCGACAAGCTCGCCGAGGGCGTCCGCCACCAGGGCGTGGTCGCGGAAGTCGTGCCGCGGGCGGGCGATCCCGAAACACAGCTCGAGGAGGCGCTCGAGGCCGCGGCCGGTCCGCCACTGCTGCTCGTGCTCGACGGCGTGCAGGATCCCCACAACCTCGGCGCCTGCCTGCGCAGCGCCGATGCGGCCGGGGCCGCGGCCGTGATCGTGCCGCGCGACCGAGCCGCGGGCCTCACGCCCGTCGTGCGCAAGGTCGCCGCCGGCGCGGCCGAGACGGTGCCGCTGGTGGCCGTCGTCAACCTCGCCCGCACCCTGCGCGCCTTGCAGGAGCGCGGGATCTGGCTGGTGGGCACGGACGATGCCGCCGACCGGACGCTCTACGAGGCCGATCTCGCCGGCCCGGTCGCGGTGGTGATGGGCTCGGAGGGCGAGGGGCTGCGCCGGCTCACGCGCGACTCGTGCGACCAGCTGGTGTCCATCCCAATGGCCGGGGCGGTCGAGAGCCTGAACGTCTCGGTGGCGACCGGGATCGTGCTGTTCGAGGCCGTGCGGCAGCGGTCGGCCAAGAAATAGCGCGTCGGCTGCGGTTGGGGGCGGGCTTTCCGGGCGCGCCCCTGGCTCGCGAGGAAGACATGCTCGCCTGGGACGCGCCCGGAAGGCCCGCTCCATACGCGGCGCCTGAGCGAGTTCTTCGCCGGGCCGAAGAACTCGCACGGCGCAAGCAGCGTCACCGGTCCCAGCCCGAAGCGTCGGCGGCCTGACCATTTGGTCCGGTAGACGCTACGTGCGCCGTGCGATCGGGTGAACGGCCCTGCGTTCACCCAATCGCTCAGGCGCCTCGTGTCGAGCGGGGGATCGGGGTGTTTCCCAGGCGAGCATGTCCTCCTCGCGAGCCAGGGAAACACCCCGATCCCCCGCCGGCCACCGTGGCACGGCTCCAACGAACTTGCGGGAAAAAGCTCAGTCCCCTATCCTTGGCGGCCCTCTGCAGCCCTCACCGGCCAGGGGAACTCCTTGCCGCACCGTTGGTTTCGGGCGGCTTCAACCACAGGGAGCACAACAGTGCGTCACTACGAGATCGTGTTTCTGGTCCACCCTGACCAGAGCGAGCAGGTTCCCGCCATGATCGAGCGCTACCGCGGCATCATCAGTGCGGAAGGCGGTGCGATCCATCGCGTCGAGGACTGGGGCCGCCGCCAGCTGGCCTTCCCGATCGCGAAGGTCCACAAGGCCCACTACGTGCTGATGAACATCGAGACGAACCAGAAGGCCCTCGACGAGCTGACCGGTGCGTTCCGCTTCAGCGATGCCGTGATCCGCAACCTGGTCATGTCGATGCCGGCGGCCGTCACCGAGCCATCGCCGATGGCCCGGGCCGAGGAGGAGGGCGTGCGGTCCGAGGACAGCGCTGCCCCGGAAAGCTCCGAGCAGCCCGAGGCTGCCGGCTGAGGCGGGCCTCGCCCGCTACGAACCGAACGCAACCACGAATCCGGACAGGGTGACCCATGGCACGTTTCTTCCGACGTCGAAAGTTCTGCAAGTTCACGGCCGAGGGCGTCGAGCGCATCGACTACAAGGACCTCGCCACGCTCAAGGGCTATATCACCGAGACGGGCAAGATCGTCCCGAGCCGCATCACCGGCACGCGGTCGAACTACCAGCGCCAGCTCGCGCTCGCGGTGAAGCGCGCGAGGTTCCTCGCGCTGCTGCCGTATACCGACCAGCACTGAGCCGAGCGGGCGCCGCGCGGGTGACCGCGGGTGCGCGCCATGAACGGGAGCTTCGCAAGCTGGATCGCCGACCGCCCTGGCCCGGCCATCGTCGTGACGGGGCTGCTCGGGCTGTTGCCGCTGTTCGGGCTCGGCTTCGCGTTCTTCCTGCCCGGCGCCGTGCCGGCCCTGGTGCTGCTGATGCGCGGCCCGCGTACCGGGCTGCTGGTCGCCGCCGGGGCCAGCCTGTTGCTCGCGGTGGCGATGTGGGCCGTCGGCCGGCCGATCCCGGTCGGGCTCATCTACTCGCTGTGGGTGTTGGGACCGCCGCTCGCGCTCGGACTGCTCCTGCGCCGCAGCGGATCGCTGGCGCTGTGCCTGCAGGTGGCCGTGCTCGCCGGCGCCGTGATGATCGTGCTGCTGCACGCGTTGCTCGGCGATCCGGAGCGGTTCTGGGCGCCGTTCGTCCGGGACCTCGCCGAGGAGATGCAGCGCCGCGGGCTGCCGATGGACCTCGAGGAGGACGGGCTCATCGAGACCCTGGCGCGGACGCTGTGGGGCTGGGTGACGGTGCTCACGGTGCTGCTCGCGATGTGCGCGCTGTTCCTGGCTCGCTGGTGGCAGACGCGGCCGCAGCAGGCGGGGCACTTCGGTGCCGAATTCCAGCAGCTGCGCCTCGGCGTCGTGCTGGGCGGGGCGGCGGCCGTCGCGATAGTGGCGTCGCTGCTGAGCACGCAGCCGCTGGTGGACGACCTTGCGCGCCTGTTCCTGGGGGCGCTGATGATCGTCGGCCTGGCGGCCGCGCATCGCTTCAAGGCGGCGGGCCGCCTGGGCGGGGTCTGGCTCGGGCTGATTTACGTCCTGCTCGTGCTGGCGGCGCCGATTACCGTCGCCGTGCTGGCGGGCTGGGGCTTCGTGGACAACTGGCTGCGTTCGCAACGGGCGGCGCAGGGCGCGTGATCGATTAACCCTTTGAGATCGAGGAACCAATCATGGAAGTGATCCTGCTGCAGAAAGTCGCCAATCTCGGCGGCATCGGCGACAAGGTGAAGGTCAAGCCCGGCTACGGCCGCAACTACCTGCTCCCGCAGGGCAAGGCGGCGGTCGCCAACGCGGCGAACCTCAAGAAGTTCGAGGAGCGTCGCTCCGAGCTCGAGAAGGTCGCGGCCGACGAGGTCGAGAGCGCGAAGCTGCGCGCCGGGCAGCTCGAGAACTTCCGCCTGTCGTTGACCGCGAAGGCCGGCGGCGAGGGCAAGCTGTTCGGCTCCATCGGCACCGCCGACATTGCCGATGCCCTCTCAAAGGCCGGCATCCGCATCGAGCGCAGCGAGGTTCGGCTCGCCTCGGGCCCGATCCGGCTGGTGGGCGAGCACCACGTCAGCCTGCACCTGCACACCGACGTCGTCATCGACCTTCCGGTGGACGTGGTCGCCGAGGACTGATTCAGCACGGCGGGCGACGCAATGGACCAGGACGGGGGCGGCGCCAGGGCGCGCCGGCGGGTTCGGCCCGTGAGCGAGACGGACTCGCTGCGCGTGCCCCCGCAGTCCGTCGAGGCCGAGCAGGCCGTGCTGGGTGGCCTGCTGCTCGACAACAGCACCTGGGATTCCATCGCCGACCGGTTGCGCGCCGAGGATTTCTACCGCCGCGACCACCAGCAGATCTTCACGGGCATCGCGGAGCTCTCCGCCCGCAGCGAGCCGAGCGATGCGGTGACGCTGGCCGAGTACCTGGCCGCAAAGGGGCTGGCCGACGAGACGGGCGGGCTCGCCTACCTCGCTGGACTGGCGCGGGACACGCCCACCGCCGCCAACATCCGCGCCTACGCCGACATCGTGCGCGAGCGCTCGCTGCTGCGGCAGCTGATCCGCGTCAGCGGCGAGGTCGCGGCGAGCGCCTACGAGAGCGAAGGGCGCACTGCCGCCGACCTCGTGGACGAGGCCGAGCGGCGCGTCTTCGAGATCGCCGAGCAGGGACGTCGCACCGGGTCGGGATTCGTGCAGCTGCACGACATCCTCGGCGCCACGATCGACCGGCTCGACCTGCTGCAGCAGAGCCAGGGCCAGCTGACCGGGGTCAGCACCGGCTACCACGACCTCGACACCATGACGGCGGGACTCCAGCCCGGCGACTTGATCATCGTCGCGGGGCGCCCCTCGATGGGCAAGACCACGCTCGCGCTCAACATCGCAGAGAACGCCGCGATCGGCGCCGGGATCCCGGTCGCCGTGTTCTCGATGGAAATGTCCCGCGACCAGCTCGCGATGCGCATGATCTCCTCGCTCGGCCGGGTGGACCAGAGCCACCTGAGAACGGGCAACTTCGGCGACGAGGACTGGGCGCGCATCAACGGCGCCATCGCGCAGATGAAGACGGCGCCGATCTACATCGACGACAGCGGCGCGCTCACGCCGACCGAGGTGCGCGCCCGCGCCCGGCGGCTGAAGCGCGAGAAGGGCGGCCTCGGCCTGATCGTGGTGGACTACCTGCAGCTCATGCAGGTGCCCGGCACCAAGGAGAATCGCGCCACCGAGATCTCGGAGATCTCGCGCTCGCTCAAGGCGCTCGCCAAGGAACTCCGTGTGCCGGTCATTGCCCTGTCGCAGCTGAACCGGGGCGTCGAGCAGCGCACCGACAAGAAGCCGGTCATGTCGGACCTGCGCGAGTCGGGGGCGATCGAGCAGGACGCGGACCTGATCGTGCTGATCTACCGCGAGGAGGTGTATGAGCCGGATACGCCGCGCAAGGGTATCGCCGACATCATCATCGCCAAGCAGCGCAACGGGCCGACGGGCGAGGTCCACCTGACCTTCCTCGGCAAGTACACGCGCTTCGAGAACCTCGCGACAGGCGACTACGGCTACGGCGCCTGAGCCGCGGATCCGCCGGAGCCATCGCGTGAAGCCCCCGATCCGCGCCATCGTCGACACGGCCGCGCTGCGGCACAACCTCGCGCGTGCGCGCGCCCTCGCGCCGTCGTCGCGCATCATGGCGGTCGTCAAGGCGAACGGCTACGGCCACGGGCTGGTGCCGGTGGCCCGGGCGCTGGCGCCGGCGGACGGCTTCGCGGTCGCGCGCCTCGACGAGGGTCTCGCGCTTCGCAAGGCGGGACTCGGGAACCAAATCCTGCTGCTCGAGGGCGTGTTCAGCCCGGAGCAGCTCGCGACCGCCGCCCAGCAGCACTTCGACCTCATGGTGCACAGCGTCGAACAGCTCGAGATGCTCGAGGGACGTGCGGGTACCGAGGTCGTCTCTGCGTGGATCAAGGTAGACACCGGCATGAACCGCCTCGGGTTCCGCCTCGAGCAGTTCGCGGGCGCCTATGCCCGGTTGCGGCGCGTCGCGAACGTCGCTGCGGACCCCACGCTCGTTACCCACCTCGCGAACGCCGACGACTGCGGCGACGCGAAGACCGGGGAGCAGATGCGGGCGTTTGCCGCCGCGACGGCGGGGCTCACGGGCGCACGCAGCATCGCGAACTCCGCGGCGCTCATCGCCTGGCCCGACACGCGCAGCGATTGGGTGCGGCCCGGACTCGCCCTGTACGGAGTATCGCCGTTCCCGGACGGCACGGGCGTCGGCCTCGGCCTGCGGCCGGCGATGACGCTACGGAGCGAGGTGATCGCCGTGAAGGACGTCGCCCGGGGTGAGACCGTGGGGTACGGAGGCGCCTGGCGCGCCGCGCGGCCGACGCGCATGGCCGTGGTCGCGGCGGGCTACGGCGACGGCTACCCTCGCAGCGTCCCCTCGGGCACGCCGGTGCTGGTCAACGACCAGCGTGCGCCGCTGATCGGACGCGTCTCGATGGACATGGTCACGGTGGACGTCACCGAGCTGCCGGGCGTCTCGACGGGCGACCCGGTCGTGCTGTGGGGCGACGGAGTGCCGGTGGAGGAGATCGCGCGGATGGCCGGCACGATCCCGTACGAGCTCATCTGCGGCGTGAGCCAACGGGTCCACCACGAAATGAGCTAGGCCCGGCGCCTGCAGGCGCCGGGTCCGTAACCTAGCTCGCGAAGAATCCCATCTTCACGCCGGCGAGCTGCAGTACGTCGTTGTCGTGGAGCCGGCGGGCCTGGGGTCCGATCTGCGTGCCGTTCACGAGCGGGTAGTCGCCCTCGCGCCCGCTCTCGACGTGCACGATGTAGTAGCCATCGGCACGCCGCGTGATAGCCGCAACCTGGACGCCCGGGCGGCCCAGCGTCGTGAGCGTCTTCACGAGCTCGAGTTCGCGGCCGGCGAACTGGCCGGACAGCACCTGCAGCTTGGCCTTCGGCAGCGCGCCGCCGACCGCCGGCGACGGGGTCGGTGCGGGCGTCGCGGCCGGTCCGAGCAGCACCGCCGCATCGCGCGGCTTGATCAGCATCGTCCTTTCGAACTCGTCGGCCGGCTCCTCCGTGTCACCGTCCACGAAGCGCAGCGCGTGGTGACCGACGGTGACTACGTCGCCGTGCTGAAGCGCATGCTTCTTGACGATCTTGCCGTTGACGTAGGTGCCGTTCGTGCTGTTCAAGTCCTCGAGGAACGAGTCGTCGAGGATGTTGATGATGAGCGCGTGATGGCCGCTCACCGCAGCGTTGTCGATGCGGATGTCGTTGTCCGGCAGGCGCCCGATCGTGTAGCGCTCCCGGCTCATGTTGTACTCGGCGAGCAGTTGCCCATCGAGGCTGAGAACGAGCCTGGCCATGCGTCTCCCTGGGTTCAGAGTCAACCGAACATCGCGCGGATGCTCTGCAGCACGCCGCGGCGGGCCGGAAAGCTGTCGAGTACCCGCACCAGCACGACCGAGATGTTGTCCCGGCCACCGTTGTCGTTGCCGAGCAGCACCAGCTGCCGGGCGAGCGACTGAAGATTAGCACCAAAGGTGCTCATGGTTAACTGGATGTCCTCGTCCTCGACCATGTCGGACAGGCCGTCCGAGCAGAGCAGGAACAGGTCGTCCCGTTCGACGGGGACGTCCACGATGTCCACCTCGACCGTGGGCTCGACTCCGAGGGCTCGGGTCACGTAGTTCTTGGCGGACGCCCGCTGCGCCTCCTGCTGCGTGTAGAAGCCGCGCGAGACGAGTTCGTTCATGAGCGAGTGGTCCTGCGTGACCTGCGTGAGCTCCTCGCCCCGCAGGCGGTAGAGGCGCGAGTCGCCGACGTGCGCGATGGTGATCTTGTCGTCGAAGAAGAGTCCTGCAACGACCGTCGTTCCCATGCCCTCGCAGTGCGACTGCGTGCGCGCCGTCTGGTGGATGATCTTGTTGGCGCGGTGGATGGCGTCGCGCAGCAGGATGCCCGGCCGGCTCAGCCCGCTGCCGGAGTCGCGCAGGGCCAGGTCCTCGCGCTCGACGGCGTCCTTGAGCAGGCTCATCACCGTACGTACCGCGATGCCGCTCGCGACCTCGCCGGCCTTGTAGCCGCCCATCCCGTCGGCGAGCACGACGAGCCCGATGTCCGCGTCCGTGCCGATCGTGTCCTCATTGTGCTCGCGCACCCGGCCGGCATCGCTCACGCCCACGCAGCCCAGCTTTCCCTTGAGATACACGCTCAGTCCCGGCCCGGCGTGTTGATGCGGCGCAGGTCCTCGGCGAATTCGGCGCCGCTTCCGTGGCGGTCAGCCGGGTCCTTGGCGAGCGCGCGATCGAAGAAGGCCTGCAGGCCGGCGGGCAGGCCGGGTCGCACCGCGCCGATCGGGGGAGGCGCGTCGTGCGCGATCTTGAACATCAGTGCCGGCATGGAGTCGGCACGGAACGGCAGTTGCCCGGTCAGCAGCTGGAACAGCGTAACCCCCAGCGAGAAGAGGTCCGTGCGCCCCGTGACCGCCCGGCCCTGCAGCTGCTCGGGCGACATGAAGGACGGTGTTCCGAGCACGATGCCGGTGCGGGTCCGGCCTGCGTCGGTCAGTCGGGCGATGCCGAAGTCGGTGATCTTGAGCTCGCCGCTCGGCGGGTCGAACATGACGTTTGCCGGCTTCACGTCCCGGTGAACGACGCCCTGATGGTGCGCATAGTGCAGGCCGTCCGCGATCCGGGCTGTCACCTCGATGGCGATCGCCGGGGGCAGCAGGCCGGCCGCGACCGTGTGTTCCACCAGGTGGCGGCCGCGGAGCAGCTCCATCGCGATGTAGGCCGTTCCACCCTGCTCGCCCGCGTCGTAGATCGTGACGATGTGCGGGTGGCTCAGTCGACCCGCGGTCTCAGCTTCGCGGAAGAACTTGGCGCGCGCCGCCTCGAGCTCGCGCCCCTCGAACTCCGCGGCGAGCGGAATGGTCTTGAGCGCGACCTCGCGGTTGATGACCGGGTCGCGCGCGCGGTAAACGACGCCCATCGCGCCCCGGCCGATCTCGTGCACGATTTCGTAGCGACCGAGTCGTGCCGCCGGCGTGGCGCTGCCTCGTGCCGGGAGCGGCCCTCCGCAAGTCGCCTCGAGCAGGGATGCGATGTGATGTGGGGATGGCATGATCGCCACAAAGTATACGGATCCGCTCGCTGCGCGAATTGCCGGGGCCGTCACATATCCGGGCCGGCCGGGACCCGCGTGCTAGCATCGCGGCCCCGCAGCGCTGCGGGACGGGGCGATCGAGCGATGGCCAGACCCAAGACCAGCTACGTGTGCGGCTCCTGCGGTGCCCGGACGCCGCAGTGGCAGGGCCAGTGTCCCGCCTGCGAAGCGTGGAACACACTGGAGCGGTCGGTCGCCGCCCCGGCGCCGGGCCACGCCCGACCCGCGGCGTCGGCGCCCTCGAGCCGCCCGGTCGCTGAGATTGCCCAGGACACGGAGCCGCGGGCGGCCTCGGGCATCGGCGAGCTCGACCGCGTGCTGGGCGGGGGGCTGGTGGCCGGTTCCGTAACCCTGCTCGGCGGGGATCCGGGTATCGGCAAATCCACGCTCCTCCTGCAGGCGTCGGACGCCCTGAGCCGCGAGCGTCCCGTGCTGTACGCCTCCGGCGAGGAGTCGGTGCGACAGGTGGCATTGCGCGCGAGCCGGCTCGGGCTCGCGTCGGGCAGCCTGAGATTGATGGCCGAGACGCGCGTGGAGGCGATCCTCGAGGAAGCGGTGGCGACGCGCGTGAGCGTGCTGGTCGCCGACTCGATCCAGACCCTGCACACCGACCTGTCCGAGTCGTCGCCCGGATCGGCCGTGCAGGTGCGCGACTCGGCCGCGCGCCTCGTGCGGTTCGCGAAGGACTCCGGGACCGCCGTCCTGATCATCGGACACGTCACCAAGGAAGGACTGATTGCCGGGCCCCGCATCCTCGAGCACATGGTGGACACCGTGCTCTACTTCGAGAGCGATCCCGGCAGCCGCTTCCGCGTGGTGCGGGCGGTGAAGAACCGCTACGGCGCCGTGAACGAGATCGGCGTGTTCGCGATGGCGGAGCAGGGACTGAAGGAAGTCCGCAACCCCTCCGCGATCTTCCTCTCGAGGCACGAGACGGCCGTGCCAGGCAGCGTGGTCACGGTCGCGCGAGAGGGAAGCCGTCCGCTGCTGGTCGAGCTGCAGGCGCTGGTGGACGAGGCCCAGGGCATGTCGCCGCGGCGCGTGGCCGTGGGATTCGAGTCGAGCCGCCTCGCATTGCTGCTCGCGGTGCTGCACCGGCACGGCGGGGTCTCGACCTCGGGCCAGGACGTGTTCGTGAACGTGGTCGGCGGCGTGCGCATCGGCGAGACGGCGGCCGACCTGCCGGCGGTGCTCGCGGTGCTGTCGAGCCTGCGCAACCGGCCGGTCGCGCCGGACACGGTCTGCTTCGGCGAGCTCGGGCTCACCGGCGAGGTCCGGCCCGTTCCGTTCGGCGAGGAGCGGCTGCGCGAGGCCGCCAAGCAGGGCTTCCGGCGTGCCGTCGTGCCGGTCGGCAACCTGCCGCGGCGCCCGGTCGACGGGCTCGCGGTGGAGGGGGTCGGGCGCCTCGAGCAGGCCCTAGCGATCGCCCTCTGAGCCGCGGGTCGCGGAGTCCGCGGGCGGCCTGATCGGCCGCAGGCGCACGGTCTTCACCGCGTTGTCCCCGGTCTGCAGCACGTCGATCGCGTAGTCGTTGACGCGCAGGCTCGTGCCCGGCTCCGGGATCGTCTCGAGGTACTCGAGGATCAGCCCGTTCAGCGTGCGCGGGCCGGAGGTCGGCAGCGACCAGCCCATCTTCCGGTTCAGCGTGCGCACGCTCGCCGAGGCGTTGACGATGAACGTGCCGCCGCGCTCGCGGTGCACGTCCTTGTGCATCGAGCTCGTGTCCGAGGTGAATTCGCCGACGATCTCCTCGAGCAGGTCCTCGAGCGTTACGAGACCCTGCACGTCGCCGTATTCGTCGACGACGAAGGCCATGCGGCGCCGCTGCCGCTGGAAGTTGAGGAGCTGCGTGTTGAGCGACGTGCCCTCGGGCACGTAGTACGGCTCGCGCGCACGCACCATGGCCACGAGCTGCTCGCGGTCGAGCTCGCCCCGGGCCAGCAACCGCGCCACCTGCTTCATGTGCAGGATGCCCACCAGCTCATCGACGCTGCCGTCGTAGACGGGCAGTCGCGTGTGCCGGCTGTCGCGCAGCTGCGCGAGGATGTCGTCCCAGTCGTCCGAGACGTCGAGCCCGGCGATCTCGTTGCGCGGCACCATGATGTCCTCGACGTTGATGCGCTCGAGATCGAGGATGCTCATCAGCATGCGTTGGTGGCGGTGCGGGATGACGGTGCTGGCCTCGGCGACCACGGTGCGCAGTTCCTCGCGGCTCAGCGACGTTGTGCTGGCTTTCTCCCGCGAGATACCGAGCAGCCGCAGTACGCCGTTCGCGAGCAGGTTCGTTGCCCAGACGATCGGATAAAGGACCCTGAGCAGGACCTGATATACCAGCGCGGCGGGCAGCGCGAGCCGCTCCGGGTAGAGCGCGCCGAAGGTCTTGGGCGCCACCTCGCCGAAGATGATCAGCACGACCGTGAAGATCCCTACGCCGATGGCCGCGGATGCTTCGCCGCCGACCGAGAGCGAGATCACGGTCACGATTGCTGCGGCCGCGGAGTTCACGAAGTTGTTGCAGACCAGGATCAGCCCGATCAACCGGTCCGGCTGCTTGAGCAGATGTTCGGCTGCGCGCGCGCCGGCGCTGCCTTCACGCGCACGATGCCGCAGCCGATAGCGGTTGATGCTCATCAGCGCCGTTTCCGTGCTCGAGAAGAACGCGGACAGCGCAATCAGTACGACGAGGATCCCGGCCAGCCAGGGTAACGGTATGTCGTGCAAGGCCCGTCAGCCCCAGTGCTTCCCGAGCAGGTTCTCGAGCACCAGCTTGCTGCCGAAATACGAGAGGCCGAGCAGTGCGTAGCCTGCCAGCGTCCAGCGCAGCGCCTGGCGGCCGCGCCAGCCCATCCGCCAGCGGCCCAGCAGCAGGATGCCGAACACGACCCAGGCGATGATCGCGAGCACGACCTTGTGCACGAGGTGCTGTGCGAAGAGGTTCTCGATGAAGAACGCGCCGGTCACGAGCGCCAGCGTCAGCACCGCGAAGCCGGCCGTGATGCTCTGGAAGCAGCCCGATTCCACCGACTCGACGGGCGTGAGGATCTTGAGCCAGCCGAGCGGCTGGCGGCTGCGCAGCTTCCGGTCCACGACCACCTGCGCGACCGCCAGCACCGCGCCGATGGTGAGGAACGCGAAGGCGAGGGTGGCCATCGCGACGTGGAAGGCGAGTTCCCACCCGGGTCGCCCGATCGAGAATTCACGCGCGCCCTCCGAGAACGCCGCCTCGAGCACCGCGGCGATCCCGAGCAGCAGCGCCGCCATGCCGCGCAGGCGCGGACGCAGGGCCATCAGGATCGCCGTGACTGCGATCACCAGCGAGACCAGGGCCAGCGTGTCGCCGAGCGAGAGCGCCGCCACAGGGTCGATGCGGCGTTCCTGGAGCAGCGCGGCAACGTGCACCAGCACGCCGATCGCGGCGATCGCGACGGCGGCGATGCGACGGCCGCGGCCGCGATGCGCCTCGTCGCGGTAGGCCGAGAGTCCGAGCCCGAGGGCGCCGAACAGGTAACAGGCGACGGCGATGAGCGGCAGCAGCAAGCGAAATCCCGGGGGAACGGTCCGTGTGGGGAAATGATGGCACATCGACGGGACCCTGAGGAGGCGCCGTGCCCGACCGGCCCCTATAATCGACGTCCCCGCCGCGCACAGCGCCGCATCCCTCGAGGTCCGCGATGTTCGACAAGCTCTCCTCCCGCCTCGCCGCGGTGGTCGAAGGCCTGCGCGGCCGGGGCCGCCTCACGGAGGAGAACGTCGCCGAGACGCTGCGCCAGGTCCGCATGGCGCTGCTCGAGGCCGACGTCGCGCTGCCGGTCGTCAAGGAGTTCATCGACGCGGTCAAGGCGCGCGCCGTCGGGCTCGAGATCCACAAGAGCCTGACTCCCGGGCAGGCGCTGGTGCGGGTGATCCACGAGGAACTCGTGCGCGTCATGGGCGAGGGCGTCCGGCCACTCAACCTGCGCGCGCAGCCACCGGTCGTGATGCTCCTGGCGGGTCTCCAGGGCGCGGGCAAGACCACGACCGCCGCGAAGATCGCCAAGTGGCTCAAGGAACGCGACCGCAAGCGCGTGCTGCTGGTCTCCACCGACGTCTACCGCCCGGCCGCGATGCTGCAGCTGGAGCGCCTGGGCCAGCAGCTCGGCATCGACGTGGCGCCCGCCGATGCGTCCGCGCAGCCTCTCGAGATCGCCCGGCGTGCGCTCGACGAGGCACGCCGTGGCCTCTACGACGTGCTGCTGGTGGACACGGCCGGTCGCCTGCACGTGGACGAGGCGATGATGGAGGAGGTGCGCGCGCTCGCGGCGGCACTGCAGCCGGTCGAGACCCTGTTCGTCGTCGACAGCATGGCGGGCCAGGACGCGGTCAACGCCGCGCGGGCCTTCGGCGCCGTGCTCGACCTCACCGGCATCGTGCTCACCAAGGCGGACGGCGACGCGCGGGGCGGTGCGGCGCTCTCGGTCCGGCGCGTGACCGGACAGCCGATCCTGTTCGTGGGCGTGGGCGAGAAGCCCGACGCCCTCGAGGCCTTCCAGCCGGAGCGCATGGCCTCGCGCATCCTCGGCATGGGCGACGTGCTGAGCCTCGTCGAGGAAGTGACCCGCAAGGTCGATCGCGAGCAGGCCGAGAAGCTCGCGCGCAAGGTCGCCAAGGGCGGCAGCTTCGACCTCAACGACCTGCTCGAGCAGCTGCGCCAGCTCGAGGGCATGGGTGGCATGGCGGCACTGATGGACAAGCTGCCCGCGCAGCTCGCGGCGAAGGCCGGGGCACTGCCGCAGGGCAACGAGCGCGACATCAAGCGCCAGATCGCCATCATCCGCTCGATGACGGCCCGGGAGAGGCGCTTCCCGAAGCTGATCGACGGTTCGCGACGGCGTACGGATCGCGGGCGGCTCCGGGACCCAGGTCTCCGACGTGAACCGCCTCCTCAAGAACTTCCTGCAGATGCAGAAGATGATGAAGGGCATGGGCAAGGGGCGGGGCGGCCTGCGCGGGATGGTCCAGTCGCTGGCCGGCCGGCTGCCGCCCGGACTGCGCTGACGCCGCCCAAGCATTTCTTTCCGCAGGCGTTTTCGGTATAGTTCGCGGCTCTTTTTGGGCCGGGTGGTGGCGATGCCGCCGTCCGGCCTCGGCCGTTCTACTCGCTGAGGCACTGGCAGACGATGGTGACGATCCGATTGATGCGCCGCGGTGGCAAGAAGGAACCCTTCTACCACGTGGTGGTGACCGACAGCCGCCGCAGCGTGGGTGGCACGCTCGAGCAGGTGGGCTTCTTCAACCCGGTTGCGCGCGGCGGCAGCGAGGCCTTGCGCCTCGACCTCGCCCGCATCGACCACTGGGTGGGGTGCGGAGCGCAGCCGTCCGAGCGCGTGGCCCAGCTGCTCAAGACCTATCGCAAGACCCAGGCTGTCGCAGCCTGATCCTGCGGAGCCCGGCGTGGCCCCGGCCCGTCCGCCCGTGCGTCCGGAGGACGGCCGTCCCCCGGTGGTGCTCGGCAGGATTGGCGCACCGCACGGGTTGCTGGGCTGGGTGAAGGTGCAGTCCTTCACTCAACCGCTCGAAGGCATCGTCAGCTACGGCCCTTGGGAGCTCGCGCGCGGCGCCAGCCTCGGGCGCCGGGCGGTCCTGGACTGGAAGCGCGCCGGTTCGGGGATCGCGGTCAGCCTCGAGGGAATCGGATCGCGCGAGGACGCCCAGGCGCTCACCGGCGCCGAGATCCTCGTCGAACGATCGGCGCTGCCGGAGCCGGGACCGGGTGAGTTTTACTGGCACGACCTGATCGGACTCGAGGCGTTCAGTCCGTCGGGAGTGCCGCTGGGTCGGGTGACCGGCGTGCTGGAGTTGCCGGCGCACCCGGTGCTCGTGCTGCAGGGCGAGCGTGAGCGGCTCGTGCCGCTGGTGCCAGAGCGAATGGCGGGTGTCGATCTCGACGCTGGACGCCTGACGCTCGACTGGCATCCGGACGACTGACGGGTGAGCGTGTGAGGATCGTTGTCGTCACGCTGTTCCCCGGGTTCGTGGAGCACGCGCTCCGGTTCGGGGTGCTGGGACGGGCGATCGAGCGCGGGGTGCTCTCGGTTGCCACGGTGGATCCGCGGCGATTTGCCACGGACGTGCACAGGACGGTGGACGATCGCCCCTACGGCGGCGGCCCCGGGATGGTGCTGAAGGCGGAGCCCCTGCGGCTCGCGCTGGACGAGGCGATGAGGCAGGCGCCTGCGGCGCGGCGGATCTACCTGGCGGCGGATGGCGCGCCGGTGACGCAGCGCAAGGTGGCGGAGCTCTCCGGCCTGGCGGAACTGGTGCTCGTCGCCGGCCGCTACGAAGGGGTCGACGAGCGCTTCGTCGAGGCCTGCACGGACGAGTCGCTGTCGGTGGGCGACGTGGTGCTGAGCGGCGGCGAGCTGCCGGCGCTGGTCGTGATCGACGCGGTGGCGCGGTTGCTGCCCGGCACGCTCGGGGACGCCGAGTCGGCCGTGCAGGAATCGTTCACGGAGGGCCTGCTCGACTGGCCGCACTACACGCGGCCCGAGGTCTGGGCCGGCCGGACGGTGCCGGCGGTGCTGCTCGGCGGCAACCATGCCGCGATCGGTCGCTGGCGATTGAAGCAGTCGCTGGGACGCACGTCGCGAGCGGCGACCGGACCTGCTGCGGCAGCGCGAATTGAGCAGTGAGGAGCGCGGGCTCCTCGACGAATACCTCGCGGAGCAGGATGCGACGCGACACGGGACTTAGGACGCAACCACTGCGAGAAGGTGAGACATGAGCAACATCATTGCCACGCTCGAAAAGGAGCGCATGCAGCGTGAGGTGCCTGACTTCGGCCCCGGCGACACGGTCGTCGTCGAGGTGAAGGTCAAGGAAGGCGAGCGCGAGCGCGTGCAGGCCTACGAGGGCGTGGTCATCGCCAAGAGCAACCGCGGCCTCAACTCGTCGTTCACCGTGCGCAAGATTTCGCACGGCGAGGGCGTGGAGCGCGTGTTCCAGACCTACAGCCCGTCGCTCGGCGCCATCACGGTCAAGCGCCGCGGCAACGTCCGGCGCGCGAAGCTGTACTACCTGCGCGAGCGGACGGGCAAGGCTGCCCGCATCGAAGAGAAGGTCTGACCTCGCGCCGGCCGGGCGGCCCGCGCCGCCGGCCGGACGGAGTGCCCCCATGTTCCGCACCATCGGACGCCTGCTGCGCTGGGTCTGGAGCGGCCTCGACGGCCTGCGCAAGATCCTGCATCTCGTCCTGATGCTGCTGATCTTCGGCGCGGTCTGGGGCCTGTTCTCACGGCCCATCCCGCTGGTGCCGGACCGGGCAGCCCTGGTCGTGGCGCCGCAGGGTCCGCTGGTCGAGCAGCTGACCGGTGACCCGTTCGAACGGGTCGTGGCGGAGAGCCTGCGGCAGCGCCCCTCCGAGACCCTGCTGCGCGGCGTCGTGGATGCCATCGAGGCAGCGGCCGACGATTCCCGCATCAGCGTGCTGTACCTCGACCTCGGCGGCATGAGCGGCGCCGGGCTCGCCAAGCTGCAGGAACTCGGGCGCGCCATCGAGGTGTTCCGCGCGAGCGGCAAGCCCGTGGTCGCCTACGGCGACATGTACGACCAGCGCCAGTACTACCTCGCGGCGCACGCCGACGAGGTCTACCTCGATCCGCAGGGCATCGTCTACGTGGACGGCTTCGCGAACTACGGCATGTTCGTGAAGGACGCCATCGACAAGCTGTCGATCGACTGGAACGTGTTCCGGGTGGGGGAGTACAAGTCCGCGGTCGAGATGTTCAGCCGCAACGACATGTCGCCCGCCGAGCGCGAGGAAAGCCTCGTCTGGCTCGGCACGCTGTGGCGCACCTACAAGGACGACGTCGCGAAGGCGCGGGGCTTCGCGCCGGAGCTGCTCCAGTCCTATGCCGACGACGCCGTCGAGGCGTTGCGACGCGCCGACGGCAGCCTCGCGCAGATGGCGCTCGACGCCGGGCTCGTGACCGCGCTCGAGGGCCGCTACGCGGTCGAGGAGCGCCTCGCGCTGCTCACCGGCGAGGACGAGAACGGCGGCACCTACGTCGGCGTCGGCCACGAGGCGTACCTCGCGAACATGCGCTCGCAGCGCGTGCTCGGTCGTCGGTCGGACAGCACGGTCAGCGTCATCGTGGCGGCGGGCGAGATCCTGCCCGGCGAGCAGCCGCCCGGCATGATCGGCTCGGACACGCTCTCCTGGCAGCTGCGCGACGCGCGCGACGACGACGCGGTCAAGGCCGTGGTGCTGCGGATCGACAGCCCGGGCGGGAGCGTGTTCGCGAGCGAGGTCGTCCGACGGGAAGTGGCGGCGCTGCGCGCCGCGGGCAAGCCCGTCGTCGCCTCGATGAGCGGACTGGCGGCCTCGGGCGGGTACTACATCGCGATGGACGCCGACCGAATCGTGGCGAGCCCGGCGACGCTGACCGGCTCGATCGGCATCTTCGCGATGTTCCCGACGTTCCAGCGCACGCTCGAGCGGATCGGGGTGCACAGCGACGGCGTCGGCACGACCGCGCTGTCCGGGGAGTTCCGCGGCGATCGCGCACTCGGCGACGCGTCCCGCTCGATCCTGCAGCAGAGCCTCGAGTACGAGTACCGGCAGTTCATCGGCCGGGTGGCCGAAGCCCGCGGCAAGACGGTCGAGCAGGTCGACGTCGTGGCGCAGGGCCGCGTCTGGGCCGGTGCCGACGCGCTCGAACTCGGCCTGGTGGACGAGCTGGGAGGCTATCCCCGCGCCATCGAGCTTGCCGCCGAGCTCGCCGACCTCGGCGAGGACTACGACGTCGACTTCCCGGAGGCGAGCATCGGGTTCGGCCAGATGGTCGGACTGCGCATCCGCACGGCCGTGGCAAGCCTCGTCGCACCCCTGCTGCCGGCCAGCGCGCTTGCGCCGATCCCGCAGGCGCTCACGCCGCTGGTGACCGAGGCGCGGCGCCTCGCGCGACTCGCCGACCCGCGCAGCCTCTACGTCTACTGCATCGCCTGCGCGGCCGAGTAACCCGGCCGCGCAGGCGCGCGGTGTGGGTCAGCGCACGATCTGGTTGAGCTCGCCCTTCCGGTAGCGCTCCGCCATCTTCTCGAGCGGCATCGGCTTGATCTTCGAGGCTTGCCCCGCGCAGCCGAAGGCCTCGTAGCGCGCCTTGCAGATGCCCCGGGCGGCCTTCTGCGCGTCGGCCAGGAACTTGCGCGGGTCGAACTCGCTCGGCTTCTCGGCCATGTGCCTGCGCATGGCGCCCGTCATGGCGAGTCGGATGTCGGTGTCGATGTTGACCTTGCGCACGCCGTGCCGGATGCCGGTCACGATCTCCTCGACCGGCACGCCGTAGGTTTCCTTCATCTGGCCGCCGTTCTGGCGGATGACCTCGAGCCATTCCTGCGGGACGCTCGATGAGCCGTGCATCACGAGGTGCGTGTTGGGGATGCGCGCGTGGATCTCCTTGATGCGCTCGATCGCCAGGATGTCGCCCGTGGGCTTGCGCGTGAACTTGTAGGCGCCGTGGGAGGTGCCGATCGCGATGGCAAGCGCGTCGCACTGGGTCTTCTGCACGAAGTCCGCCGCCTGGTCCGGGTCGGTGAGCAGCTGCTCGCGGGTCATGGTGCCCTCGGCGCCGTGCCCGTCCTCCTTGTCGCCGCGCATGGTCTCGAGCGAGCCCAGCACGCCGAGCTCGGCCTCCACCGTGACGCCGATCGAGTGCGCGAACTCCACGACCCGGCGGGAGGTCTCGACGTTGTATTCGTAGGAGGAGGGCGACTTGCCGTCCTCCATCAGCGACCCGTCCATCATCACGCTGGTGAAGCCCGAGCGGATCGCGCCCATGCAGACCGCGGGCGACTGCCCGTGGTCCTGGTGCATCACCACGGGGATGTGCGGGTAGGACTCGACCGCCGCCAGGATCAGGTGGCGCAGGAACGGCTCGCCCGCGTACTTACGGGCGCCCGCCGAGCCCTGCATGATGACCGGGGCATCGACCTCGTCGGCCGCCTCCATGATGGCGCGCACCTGCTCGAGGTTGTTGACGTTGAACGCCGGCAGCCCGTAGCCGTTCTCGGCGGCGTGGTCGAGCAGCTGGCGCATCGAGACGAATGGCATGGGAGATCTCCTTCGGTTTTAAGCGGCCCAGTCCAGGATCACCTTCCCGGACTGGCCGCTGCGCATGATCTCGAAGCCGTCGCGGTAGTCGGCGATCGGCAGGCGATGGGTGATGATGGGCGTGACGTCGAGGCCGCTCTGCAGCATGGCGGCCATCTTGTACCAGGTCTCGAACATCTCGCGTCCGTAGATGCCCTTCAGGGTCAGGCCCTTGAAGATGACCTCGTTCCAGTCGATCGCGGTGTTGTCGGGCGGGATGCCGAGCAGGGCGACGTTGCCGCCGTGGTGCATGGTGCGGAGCAGGTCGCGGAACGCGGACGGGATTGCCCGACATCTCGAGGCCGACGTCGAAGCCCTCGACCATGCCGAGCTCGCGCATCGTCTCGTCGAGCGACTGGTGGCTCACGTTGATCGCGCGGGTCGCACCCATCCGGCGCGCCAGGTCGAGGCGGTAGTCGTTGACGTCGGTGATGACCACGTGCCGCGCGCCCACGTGCCGCGCGATGGCCGTGGCCATGATGCCGATCGGTCCCGCGCCGGTGATGAGCACGTCCTCGCCGACCAGGTTGAACGACAGCGCGGTGTGCGTCGCGTTGCCGAGCGGGTCGAGGATCGAGGCGACCTCGTCGGTGATCGAGTCCGGCAGCTTGAAGGCGTTGAAGGCGGGAATGACGAGGTACTCGGCGAAGCACCCCGGGCGGTTCACGCCGACGCCGACCGTGTTGCGGCACAGGTGGCGGCGCCCGGCGCGGCAGTTGCGGCAGTAGCCGCAGGTGATGTGGCCCTCGCCCGAGACGCGGTCGCCGACCGCGAAGCCCTGCACCTCGCTGCCGAGCTCGACGATCTCGCCCACGTACTCGTGGCCGACGGCCATCGGCACCGGGATGGTCTTCTGCGCCCAGTGGTCCCAGAGGTAGATGTGCATGTCGGTGCCGCAGATCGCGGTCTTGCGCACCTTGATGCGCACGTCGTTCGGCCCGACCTTGGGCTCCGGGATCTCCTCCATCCAGATGCCCGGCGCGCGCTGCGCCTTCACCAGTGCCTTCATGATGCCCAGCCTCTGCGGGCAGCGGCCCGCGCTTGATTCAATGCCGATCTCAGTGGATGACGCCGAGCTCGCGCCCGACGGCGACGAACCCCTCGATCGCCCGGTCGAGCTGCTCGGGCGTGTGGCCCGCGCACATCTGCGTGCGGATGCGCGCCTTGCCCATCGGCACGACCGGGTAGGAAAAGCCGATCACGTACACGCCGCGCTCGAGCAGCCGCTCGGCGAACTGCGCGGCCAGCGCCGCGTCGCCGAGCATGACGGGGGCGATGGGATGCTCGCCCGGCACGACGTGGAAGCCCGCCTCGGTCATCCGGCTGCGGAAGTGCGCGGTATTGCGCCGCAGGTTCGCCCGCAGCTCGTCGCTCGACTGCACGAGGTCGAGCACGCGCAGCGTCGTGGCGGCGATCACCGGCGGGATGCTGTTCGAGAACAGGTAGGGCCGGGACCGCTGCCGCAGCCAGGCCACGATCTCCTTGCGGGCCGCGGTGTACCCGCCCGCGGCGCCGCCGAGCGCCTTGCCGAGCGTGCCGGTGAGGATGTCGATGCGGCCCATGACGCCGCGGTGCTCGGGCGTGCCGCGCCCGCCGTCGCCCACGAAGCCGGTGGCGTGCGAATCGTCCACCATCACGAGCGCGCCGTACCGGTCGGCGAGGTCGCAGATCTCCCGCAGGCGGGCGATCGTGCCGTCCATCGAGAACACGCCGTCGGTGGCGATCAGCTTCACCCGGGCGTCGGCCGCCTCCGTGAGCCGGGTCTCGAGCTCGTCGAGGTCGTTGTTCGCGTAGCGCAGCCGACGCGCCTTGCAGAGCCGGATGCCGTCGATGATGCTCGCGTGGTTCAGCGCGTCGCTGATCACCGCGTCCTGCTCGTCGAGCAGCGTCTCGAACAGCCCGCCGTTCGCGTCGAAGCACGAGGAGTAGAGGATCGTGTCGTCCATCCCGAGGAACGCGGCGAGGCGCGCCTCGAGCTCCTTGTGCACGGACTGCGTGCCGCAGATGAAGCGCACGGAGGCCATGCCGTAGCCGTAGCGGTCGAGGGCGCGGTGCGCGGCCTCGCGGATCGACGGGTGGTTGGCGAGCGCGAGGTAGTTGTTCGCGCAGAGGTTGATGAGTTCGCGGCCGTCCGCGAGGCGCACCAGCGGCTGCTGCGGCGAACCGAGGACGCGCTCGGGCTTGAAGAGCCCGGAGGCGCGCAGCTCGTCGGTCTGGCGGGCCAGGCGGTCGAGGAAAGGCTGGTCCACGTGCGGGTCTCCCTGGAAGGCCGCGATTATAGGGTGCTTATAATCCGCCCGTGAGCCGACCCCGCGAACCTGCCCCGCCGCCCGCCGCCGCCGGCCTCCGGGCCGACCTGTGGCTGTGGTACACGCGCTTCTTCAAGAGCCGCAGCGTCGCGCAGGCCGCCGTCGAGGGCGGGCACGTGCAGGTCAACGGCGAGCGCGTCAAGGCCTCGCGGCAGCTGCGGCCGGGCGATCGCCTGCGCATCACGCGCGAGCGCGAGCGCTTCGAGGTGGACGTCGCCGGCATCCCGTCGCGGCGCGGACCCGCCACCGAGTCCCGCCAGTACTACGTCGAGACCCCCGAGAGCGAGGCCGCCCGCGCCGCCGCCCGCGAATTCAGCCGGCTGTCGGCACCGGTGGACTCCGGGCGCGCCCGACAAGCGCGACCGGCGCGACCTGCTGCGCGTGCTCAAGGGCCGCGGCTGACCGGGGCCCGCCGTGACGGTCACCGGCAAGCGCTCTGCATGAGCGTGTCGCTCGCCTCGCGCTCGACGCGGCTGTTCGTCGTGCTGGCCGCGTTCTTCGCCGCCAATGCGGTCATCGCCGAGTTCGTCGGCGTCAAGATCTTCGCGCTCGAGACCACGCTCGGCCTGCCGCCGTTCGGCTGGAACCTGTTCGGGCAGTCCGGCTCGCTCAGCTTCACGGCGGGCGTGCTGCTCTGGCCGGTCGTGTTCGTGATGACGGACGTGATCAACGAGTACTTCGGCCGGCGGGGCGTGCGGTTCATCTCCTTCGTCGCCGTCGGCCTCATCTGCTATGCGTTCCTGTTCGCCTACCTCGCCATCCACCTCGCGCCCGCGGCCTGGTGGGTGACCGTCAATGCCCCGCGCGGCGTGCCCGACATGCAGGCCGCGTTCGCGAACGTGTTCGGGCAGGGACTGTGGACCATCGGCGGCTCGATCGTGGCCTTCCTGGTCGGCCAGCTGATCGACGTGGGCATCTTCCACCGCATCCGCCGCGCGACCGGCGAGCGCTGGATCTGGCTGCGCGCCACCGGCTCGACGGCCGTCTCGCAGCTGGTCGACAGCTTCGTGGTGCTCTACATCGCCTTCGTGCTCGGGCCGCAGCAGTGGCCGACCGGCCTGTTCCTCGCGGTCGGCACGGTGAACTACGCCTACAAGCTCGCGGCGGCGGTGGCGCTGATCCCGCTCATCTACCTGATGCGCACGGCGATCGAGCGTTACCTGGGAGCCGGGGAATCGGCCCGCCTCAAGCGCGAGGCCGCGGCCGGGTAGGGCGCCGCGCCGCTCATTTCACCAGCTGGTTGAGCTCGAAGATCGGCAGCAGCATCGCCAGCACGATCACGAGCACGAGCCCGCCCATGACCAGGATCATGATCGGCCCGAGCAGGCCGACGACCGCCTGCAGGATCGAGTCGAGCTCGCGCTCCTGGTGGATGGCCGCGCGCTCGAGCATCGTGTCGAGCTCGCCGCTCGACTCACCGCTCGAGATCAGGTGGATCATCATCGGCGGGAACAGCTGGCTCACGCTGAGCGAGCGGCCGATGGGCGCGCCCTCGCGAACGCGGACCGCGGCGTCCTCGACCGCGGCCTTCATCGGCAGGTTGGTCACCACCTCGCTCGAGATGCGCAGCGCCTCGAGCACCGGCACGGTGCTGGCGGTGAGCGTGCTCAGCGTGCGCGCGAAGCGGGCGGTATTGCTGCCGCGGACCACCTTGCCCACCAGCGGGACGCGCAGCAGCGTGCGGTGCCAGCGGCGCCGGTTCGACTCGACGCGCAGCCAGCGCGAGAAGATGAAGCCCGCCGCCACCAGGCCGACGATCAGCCAGAGGCCGTAGTCGCGCATGAAGTCGCTGCCGGCGATCAGCATCTGCGTGAGCAGGGGCAGCTGGGCGTCGCTGCTGCGGAAGACCTCCACGACCTTCGGCACCACCGACACCAGCAGGAAGAACACGATCGCGACGCAGACCACGAACAGCAGCACCGGGTAGAGCATGGCGGTCAGGGTGCGGCTGCGCATCTGCTCGCGGTTGTCCGTGTAGTCGGCGAGGCGCTCGAGCACCGCGTCGAGGTGTCCCGACTGCTCGCTCGCCGCCACCGTGGCCCGGTAGATCTCCGGGAACGAGCCCGGAAAGTCGGATAGCCCGTCGGCCAGCGTATGGCCCTCCGTCACCTTGGAGCGCACGCCCAGAATGATGCTGCGGACGCGCGGCTTGTCCGTTTGCTGTGAGCAGGCGAGCAGCGCCTCCTCGAGCGGCAGGCCGGACTTCACCAGCGTGGCGAGCTGACGGGTGACGAGCGCGAGGTCGCCGGCACTCAGGCCGCGCTGGAAGCCGAGTCGCAGCGGACGGCGCGGCCCGCGGCGCTCCTTCTCCTCGACCTCGTTGACCGCGACCGGGAGCAGGCCCTGCTCGCGCAGCAGCTGCCGGACCTGCCGGGCGGTATCGCCCTCCATCACGCCTTTTCGCTCGCGGCCGGTGGCGTCGACCGCGACGTAGTCGAAGGCTCCCATGCGTCAGTCCTCGCGCGTGACCTTGAGGACTTCCTCGATCGTGGTGACGCCCGAGAGCACCTTGCTGCGACCGTCGTCGCGGATGCCGGGGGTGCGGGCGCGAGCGTAGCGCTCGAGCTCGATCTCGGATGCGCCGTCGTGGATCATCGCGCGCATGTGCTCGTCCACGACCACGAGCTCGTAGATGCCCGTCCGGCCCTTGTAGCCGCCCGACGGATCCCGGCTGCCCGGCCGGTAAAGCGTCGGGGAGGGCGCATCGTCCGGCAGGTTGAGCAGCCGCCGCTCGTAGTCTCCCGCGGTGTAGGCCTCGCGGGTCGCGGGATTCAGCACCCGCACCAGCCGCTGCGCGAGCACACCGACGATGCTCGAGGCGAGCAGGAACGGCTCGATGCCCATGTCGCGCAGGCGAGTCACGGCACCAACGGCAGTGTTGGTGTGCAGGGTCGAGAGCACGAGGTGGCCCGTCAAGCTCGACTGGACCGCGATCTGCGCCGTCTCGAGATCGCGGATTTCGCCCACCATCACCACGTCCGGGTCCTGGCGCAGGATGGCACGCAGGCCGCGCGCGAAGGTCATCTCGACACGGGTGTTGACCTGGGTCTGGCCGATGCCGTCGATGTAGTACTCGATCGGATCCTCGACCGTCATGATGTTGCGCGTGCGATCGTTGATGCGATCGAGCGCGGCGTAGAGCGTCGTGGTCTTGCCGGAGCCCGTCGGGCCGGTGACGAGCAGGATGCCGTTCGGCTTGTGGATCGCCTCGTCCACGAGCGTCTGGGTGACCGGGTCCATGCCCAGCGAATTGAGGTCGAGGCGCCCTGCCTGCTTGTCGAGCAGGCGCAGCACCACGCGCTCGCCGTGGCCGGCGGGAATCGTCGACACGCGCACGTCGACCGCGCGGCCGGCGATGCGCAGCGAGATGCGCCCGTCCTGCGGCAGCCGCTTCTCCGCGATGTCGAGCCGCGACATGACCTTGATGCGCGAGACGATCAGCGGAGCCACCGCGCGCTTGGTCTGCAGCACCTCGCGCAGCACCCCGTCCACCCGGAAGCGGATCACCAGCCGGTTCTCGAACGGCTCGATGTGGATGTCTGAAGCGTTTTCCTTGACCGCCTGGGTGAGCAGAGCGTTGATCAGGCGGATGACCGGCGCCTCGTCCTCGCTCTCGAGCAGGTCGGAGGGCTCGGGGATCTCCTGCGCGAGGCTGCCGAGGTCGGTGTCCTCCTCGAGGCCGCCCATCGCGTCCATGGCGGCGCTCGAGCCGCCCTCGTAGGCCTGGCGCAGCAGTGTCTCGAAGCGATCCGCGTCCGCCCGCTCGACGGTGAGGGGGCGGCGCAGGTGCCTGCGCACCTCGGCGAGCGCGATCGGCGACGCGCCGGCCCGCAGCACGACGTCCGCGGACTGCTCGGTCAGCGCGCGCACCAGCACGCCGTGGCGCTTCGCAAAGGCGAAGGGCACGGGCCGCGGCGGCTCGGCGACCCGGCCCGCCGCGGCGATGATCGCCTCGTCGGTGAGGCTGGTGCTCACGGCAGCGGCCGATCGCCGGGCGGTGGCGGGACCGGCTCAGTTCCGAACGGCGTCGTCGGGCTCACCGGTGCGGTCGGGGGCGCGGTCGGCGGCGGGGTCGGCAGCGCGATTCCGTCCGTCGCGCTCGCCCGCTCGGCCGGCGTGTCGCTCATCGGCGAGGCCTGCCTGGCCGGGTTCAGCAGCTCCGGCGGCACCAGCGCCTCGAGCGCGGGCAGGGTCGGCTGCCGTTCGCCGGGCATCAGCGGCACCTTGCCGTCGTTCCGGTCGAGCTGCTGGTTACGGATGTAGTTGTACTTCGCGTTGGTCTCGATGGCCGCGTCCACGCCGTCGCGCAGGATGCGCGGCCGGATGAACACCATGAGGTTGGTCTTGACCTTGTCCACGCTGCGGGTCTTGAACAGCTCGCCAAGAAGCGGGATCGACCCGAGGAACGGCACCTGCGACTTCGACTCGCGCACCTCGTCCGAGATCAGGCCGCCGAGCACGATGATGCCGCCGTCCTCGACCAGCACGTTGGTCGAGATGGTCCGCTTGTTCGTGATCAGGTCGTTGGTGCTGACCTGCTGGGAGCTGGCGGCGATGCTCGAGGCTTCCTGCGAGATCTTGAGGACCACCGAATCCCCCTCGTTGATCTGGGGCGTGATCTTGAGGATGTTGCCGACTTCCTCGCGGTTGATCGTCTGGAACGGGTTGACGTTGCCGCCCGGCGTCGACACGCCCTGGTTCGTGTACTGGCCGGTGACGAACGGCACCTCCTGCGCGATCTTGATCTCGGCTTCCTCGTTGTCGAGCGTGACGATCGAGGGCGTGGCGATGATGTTGGTGTTGCCCGCGCCCTGCAGCGCTCGCACGATGGCGGCCCAGCTGAAGCCGTCGGCGACGACCCGCCCGAGACCGAGGGTCAGGCCGCTCGGGAGGCTGGCGACGGACTCGGGATTCAGCACGCCCTGGAGGATCTGGCCGATTCCGGTGCCGTCGACCGGCGAGACGAATCCGCCGGCGGGCAGGTCCGTGCCGTCCGCGTCGCGGTCCAGGACCAGCCAGTTGACGCCGAAATCCATCGCCTTGTCGACCGACATCTCGACCAGGATGGCCTCGACCAGCACCTGGGCGCGGCGGATATCGAGCCGGTCCACGATGGACATCACCGAGCGCATCACTTTCGGCGGCGCGGTCACCACCAGCGCGTTGGTCTGCGGCTCCGCCCAGATCGTGATGCTGCGGTCCACCCCGCCACCGCCGCCGCCGACGATGGCCGGTGCGCCGCCGCCGGGACCCGCCGCCCCGGGCGCCGCGGCCGCCGTGATGCCCTGGATCTGCTCGCGCAGCTTCTGGGAGAGCTTCTCGGCGTCGGCGTAGCGCAGGTAGCGGACCTGGGTGTCGCCACCCGCCTCGAGCGGCGTGTCGAGGTGCGTGATGAGCGTCTTGAGCCGCAGGCGCTGCGAGCTCTCACCGCTCACGAGCACGCTGTTGGTCCGGTCGTCGGCGACCATCTTCACGGTCGGTACGCCGCCGCCCTCGGCGCCCGCGGTCACGTACAGCGAGTTGACGATGCGCACCACGTCCGAGGCGCTCGCGTGCTGCATCGGGATGACGTCGATGTTCTCGTCCCCGGTCTGGTCGATGCGCTGGATGATGCGCACCATGCGGCTGACGTTGGCCGCACGATCCGAGATGATCAGCATGTTGGAGGTCGGGTAGGCCGCGAGGTGCCCGTACTGTGGGATCAGCGGCCGCAGGATGGGCACCAGCTGCGCGGCGCTCACGTTCTTGACCGACACCACCTGCGTGACGATCTCGTCCGAGGTGGAGCTGATGCGCGAGGGCAGGTCGTTGGCGGGGAGCTGCCGCGCGTTGGCGTCGGGCACGATCTTGACGACGTCGCCGGAGGGCACCGCCACGAAGCCGTGCACCTGCAGGATGGACAGGAACGCCTCGTAGAAGGCGTCGGGCGACATCGGCGTGGAGGAGAGCATCGTGACCTGCGCCCGCACCCGCGGGTCCACGATGAAGTTCTTGCCGGTCACGGCACTCACGGCCTCGATGATCTGGCCGAGGTCCGCGTCCTTGTAGTTGGGAGTGATGGAGCCCTGGCTCTGGCCCGGTGCCGCCGCGGGCATGCCGAGCGCCAGGGCTGCGGCGAGTGCGCCGGCGGCCAGCTTCACTGCGACCCGATCCTTGAACTTGGATTTCATCGTCACTCCGCGGGATCCGGGTCTTCGGAGGGCTCGGGCACCTCGCTGACCGAAATCGCCTCTGTCAACGCCCCGGACGCGGCCTCGGCCGCGACCTGGGCAGTATTGATGCTGACCTGCGTACTCTGACCGTTGCGTTCCACCGTGACCGTGACCTGGGCCGCGCTGTTGATGGACTGCAGGATCTCCATTCCCCGCGCCGGATCGTCGAGCGGGGTGCCGTTGATCGCCGTCACCAGGTCGCCGGGCATCAGGCCGAGCTGCGTGAACTGCTGCCGGTTGCGACCCGGATACACCCGGTAGCCGCGTTGCTGTCCGTTCGCAAACACGGGCTGCGGGCGGATGACCTCGGTGATCGCTCCCGGATTCTGCGCCGCGAGGTTCTGCAGGCGTTGGCTAATCATCGGGTCGGGCGCCGCGGTGGCAACCGGCCTGGCAGCGCTCATGCCGCCGCCCTGGAACTTCTTGGGCAGGATCAGGGCCTCGAGCTTGCCACCCCGGTCCAGGATGACGCGGTCCGGATACACGGAGTGCAGCTTGGTTCCGCCCGTAATGGTCTTGCCGACCGCGTACACGCGCGCGGTGGCTGCGCTCTCGCCGACGATGGCGAATCCCCGCTGCGGGTCGGCGTGCGCGATGGTGCCGGCCAGCACGAGGTTCATCTGGGTGGCGGCCACCGCGGCGGGATCGGTCTCATCCGAACCCGGGGCGCCGGCCACGCCGAACAGGTGGGCGTTGACGATGCGGCCGATGTCCACCGCCCGGGTGGCGGGACCCTGCGGCTGCCCAATCGGGGCGACGTCGGTCGGGGGCGGCGCACGCCGCGAGCCGAGCGCCGTCCAGGTGAGTTGTACGGCCTGCCAGGCGAGCAGCAGGACCAGGCCGGTCGACACCCACAGCGGCAGCGATCGGGCCCATGCCGCGGGCGTGAGCCCGGCGGCCGTCCGCGCAATGGAACCGAGGCTTTTGGGCAGCTGCATCGAGGAGGTGGACCCTTGACCTGTCAGTCGTTGGTCGAAGTAGCCGCATGATACGGACTTGCGGGACACGGCCTCAAGACAATCGCGCAACTATCGGATGATGCAAACCGTGCACGGATCCCGAATCGGCGCTTGTCACCGTGCGGGCATGGCCCTATATAGGCATGGCGGGAGCAATGGCAGGATATGAGCGACGAACGCACCCAGCAGGGCCACGGACTGGTGGTCGAGGAGGCGCAACCGCGCACCAAGCGGCCGCCGCTCTACCAGGTCGTGCTCCTGAACGACGACTACACGCCGATGGAGTTCGTGGTGGACGTGCTCGAGCACATCTTCGCGCTGGACCGCACCACGGCGACCCGCGTGATGCTCGAGGTGCACACCCGGGGCAAGGGCGTGTGCGGGGTGTTCACGCACGAGATTGCCGAGACCAAGGTGGCGCAGGTGACCACCTACGCCCGCCAGAACCAGCATCCCCTCCTGTGCACGATGGAAGAGGCCTGACGCCGTGTTGAGCAGTGAACTCGAGATCTGCCTGAACGAAGCCTTCCAGGCGGCCCGCGAGGCCCGCCACGAATTCATGACCGTCGAGCACCTGCTGCTCTCGATCATCGAGACGACGCGGGTGCGCGAGATCCTGCGCGCCTGCGGGGCCGACGCGACCCGGCTGCGCAAGGAGCTCGCCGAGTTCATCGACCAGACGACGCCGCGCCTGAAGCAGGACGACGACCGCGAGGTGCAGCCGACGCTGGGCTTCCAGCGCGTGCTGCAACGCGCCGTGTTCCACGTCCAGTCGAGCGGCAAGAAGGAAGTCTCGGTCGCGAACGTGCTGGTGGCGATCTTCAGCGAGAAGCATTCGCACGCCGCGTACCTGCTCACGTTGCAGGACGTGTCGCGGCTGGACGTGGTGAACTACATCTCGCACGGGCTCGCGAAGCCCGGCGACGAGCGCGAGGCGCGCAGCGAGGAGTCGCCGCAGGGCGAAGGCGAGCGCGACGCCGAGGGCAGCTCGGCGCTCGAGAAGTACGCCACCAACCTCAACCGCCTGGCGATCGAGGGCCGCATCGACCCGCTGATCGGCCGTGCGCTCGAGGTCGAGCGCACCATCGAGATCCTCTGCCGGCGGCGCAAGAACAATCCGCTGTACGTGGGCGAGGCGGGCGTCGGCAAGACCGCCCTGGTCGAGGGACTGGCGCGACTGATCGTCGAGCGCCGCGTGCCCGAGGTGCTGGCCGACAGCACGGTCTACTCGCTCGACCTGGGGTCGCTGATCGCCGGGACGAAGTACCGCGGCGACTTCGAGAAGCGGCTCAAGGGCGTGCTCGCCGAGATCAAGAAGCTCCCCGGGGCCATCCTGTTCATCGACGAAATCCACACCGTGATCGGCGCCGGGGCGGCCTCGGGCGGCGTGATGGATGCCTCGAACCTCATCAAGCCGGCGCTCGCGAACGGCGAGCTGCGCTGCATCGGCTCGACCACCTACCAGGAGTTCCGCGGCATCTTCGAGAAGGACCACGCCCTAACGCGGCGCTTCCAGAAGATCGACATCGTCGAGCCGACGCGTCGCCGAGACGATCGAGATCCTGCGCGGCCTGCGGCAGAAGTTCGAGGAGCACCACGGCATCCGCTATGCGGACGATGCCCTGATTGCTGCAGCGGAGCTGTCGGCCCGCCACATCAACGACCGGCACCTGCCCGACAAGGCCATCGACGTGATCGACGAGGCGGGCGCTCGCCAGCGCGTGAAGCCGCCCGGCGAGCGCGAGGCGGTGGTCACGGTCAACCAGGTCGAGGACGTCGTGGCGCGCATGGCGCGCATCCCGCCGAAGACCGTGTCCTCGAGCGACCGCGACGTGCTGCGCAACCTCGAGCGCAACCTCAAGCTCGTGATCTACGGGCAGGACAAGGCGATCGAGACGCTCTCGGCCGCGATCAAGATGTCGCGCTCGGGCCTCGGCGACCAGCACAAGCCGGTGGGCTCCTTCCTGTTCGCCGGCCCCACCGGCGTCGGCAAGACGGAGGTGACGCGCCAGCTCGCCTCGGCGCTCGGCGTCGAGCTGGTGCGCTTCGACATGTCGGAGTACATGGAGCGCCACACGGTGTCGCGACTGATCGGCGCGCCCCCGGGCTACGTCGGCTTCGACCAGGGCGGGCTCCTCACCGAGGCCATCACCAAGAACCCGCACTGCGTGCTGCTGCTCGACGAGATCGAGAAGGCCCACCCGGACGTGTTCAACCTGCTGCTGCAGGTGATGGACCACGGCACGCTGACCGACAACAACGGCCGCAAGGCCGATTTCCGCCACGTGGTGATCGTGATGACCACCAACGCCGGTGCCGCCGAGATGAGCCGGGCCTCGATCGGCTTCGTCGTCCAGGACAACGCGCCCGACGGCATGGAGGCGATCCGGCGGCTGTTCGCACCGGAGTTCCGCAACCGCCTCGACGCCGTCGTCCAGTTCCAGGGGCTGGACGAGCGGACGATCCAGCGCGTGGTGGACAAGCTGATCGTGGAAGTGGAGACGCAGCTCGAGCAGAAGGGCGTCGCGCTGCACGTCGAGGACGACGCCCGGGCGTGGATCGCGCGGCGTGGCTACGACCCGAAGATGGGCGCCCGGCCGATGGCGCGGGTCATCCAGGAGCACATCAAGCGGCCGCTCGCGGAGGAACTGCTGTTCGGGCAGCTCGAGAAGGGCGGGCACGCGTTCGTGAGCGTGGGCACCGACGAGCAGCTCAAGATCGAGACCCGTTCGTCGGAGGAGCCGGCGCTGCTCGAGTGAGGCGGCGTGCCGGCCGCCCGAGAGGTCTCAGGCTCAGCGGCCCCGGTAGACGATGCGGCCCTTGGTCAGGTCGTAGGGCGTCATCTCCACGGTGACGCTGTCGCCGGTGAGGATGCGGATGTAGTTCTTGCGCATCTTGCCCGAGATGTGCGCGGTCACGATGTGGCCGTTCTGCAACTGAACCCTGAAGGTCGTGTTGGGCAGTGTCTCGACCACCCGGCCTTCCATCTGAATTGCGTCTTCTTTCGCCATGCACCCTCTCAGCAGCCCCGCGGGCCGCGCGAATTCTGCATAAAGGGCTGTGGCAAAGCAAACGACGCACCTCGCCAGGTCGGGTCGGGCGCGAGTGGGCCGGCCGTCGCCGCGGCGAGCTCGCGCAGGAATTCGCGCCTCGGCAGGCTGCGCGCGCCCAGGCTCGCCAGGTGCGGGCTCGCGACCTGGCAGTCGATGAATCGGTAGTTGCGCTCCTGCAACGAGTGTGAAAGGGCGAAGATCGCGACTTTCGAGGCGTCCGGCTCGGCGCTGAACATCGACTCGCCGAAAAACACGTGCCCCAGCGCGACGCCGTAGATCCCGCCGGCGAGCCGGCTGCCGTTCCAGGTCTCGACCGAGTGGGCGTAGCCGAGCTCGTGCAGGCGCAGGTAGGCGGCGCGCATCCGGGGCGTGATCCACGTGCCCTCGGGGCGGCGCTCGGGATCGGCGCATCCGTCCATCACGGCATCGAAGGCCCGATCGACGCTGGTGGCGAACTGCCGCCTGCGCAGGGTCTTCGCGAGGCTGCGCGAGACGTGCAGCTCGGCCGGGTAGAGCACGGTTCGAGGGTCCGGCGACCACCAGAGGATCGGCTGGCCGGCCGAGAACCACGGGAAGATGCCGCGGCGGTAGGCCTCGATGAGCCGTTCGGGCGCGAGGTCGCCGCCGGCGCACAGCAGGCCGTCGGGCTCGGCGAGCGCGGTCTCGACCGGCGGAAACGCCGTCGGCGGGTCACCCGGCCGCAGCCAGGGAATCACGCCTCCGGTCCCCGCTGGAACGGCAGGTGCTGCCGGGCCGCCTCGAGGTACTCGAGCACGCCCGCGCGTTCCCGCTCGAGGTACCGCGCGACCGCCGCGTGGAATCCTTCGTGAGCGAGCCAGTGCGCCGAGCTCGTCAGCGTCGGGGCGAACCCGCGCGCGAGCTTGTGCTCGCCCTGCGTGCCGGGATCGAACAGCTCGAGGCCGTGGGCGATGCAGTGCTCGATGCCCTGGTAGTAGCAGGCCTCGAAGTGCAGGCAGTCCTCGTGGCCGGCCGCACCCCAATAGCGTCCGTACAGTGTTCCGCCGCCCTGCAGGAACACCGCCGCGGCCAGCGGCGTGCGCTCGCGCTCGGCGAGCTTGACGACGACCGCGCCGGGCAGGCGCCGTGCGATGTCCGCGAGGAACTCCGCACTGAGGTAGTGACCGTTGCCGTGGCGCAGGAAGGTCCGCTCGGAGAAGGCGAAGATCGTCCGCCACAGTTCGGCGCCGATGTCCTCGCCCGGCAGGCTTCGCAGCGTGATCCCGGCCTCGAGCACCCGTCGTCGCTCGCGGCGCAGCTTCTTGCGCTTGTCCGCGCGGAAGCCGTCGAGGAAGTCCTCGAAGTCGCGGTAGCCGCGGTTGCTCCAAAGGAACCGGCAGTCGTGCCGGCGCAGGAAGCCCGCCGCCTCGAGGGCGGCCTGGTCGTCGTCGGTCGTGAAGTTGACGTGCATGCCGGAAGCACCGTCGCGGACCGCAGCCTCGCGCAGCAGCGCGGCGAGCGTGCTGCGAAGCGTGCTTGCCTCCGCGCCCGGGCGCACCAGCAGGCGTGGTCCGGTCACGGGCGTGAAGGGGATCGCCGCGAGCTGCTTCGGGTAATAGTCGAGTCCGGCGCGCGCGTAGGACTGCGCCCAGCTCCAGTCGAAGATGAACTCACCCCAGGAATGCGCCTTCTCGTAGCGGGGCACGGCCGCGACGAGGCGCCCCGAGTCGTCGCGCAGCAGCAGGTGGCGCGGTTCCCAGCCAGTGTCGCCGCCCACACAGGTCTGCGTCTCGAGCGCGTCCAGGAACGCGTGGCTCAGGAAAGGGTTGCCGGCTGCGTCGAGTGCATCCCAGTCGGCGGCCGGAACCTCCGACAACCGGGCGGCGATCTCCGCGCGGACGCGCACCGGTGCGGGGGCCGGCCGGCTCAGTGGCCGGCGTCGTCGAGTTGCTCGAGGTACTTGTCGGCGTCGAGGGCCGCCATGCAGCCGGTTCCCGCCGAGGTCACGGCCTGGCGGTAGACATGGTCGGCCACGTCGCCAGCCGCAAACACCCCGGGCACGCTGGTCGCCGTGGCGTTGCCCGCGATCCCGGAGCGCACCACGATGTAGCCGCCCTTCATCTCGAGCTTGCCCTCGAAGATCTGGGTGTTGGGCGTGTGCCCGACGGCGATGAAGACGCCGGAGACCGACAGGTCCCGCGTGGCGCCCCCCTCGGTCGCCGCGATGCGCACGCCGGTGACGCCGGAGTCGTCGCCGAGCACGTCCTGCACGGCGTGGTTCCACACGATGTCCACCACACCCGCGAGCTGCCGCTCGAACAGGCGGTCCTGCAGTATCTTCTCGGACCGCAGCTTGTCGCGGCGGTGAACCAGCGTGACGTGCGCCGCGATGTTCGACAGGTAGAGCGCCTCCTCGACGGCGGTGTTGCCGCCGCCGATCACGGCCACGCGCTGGCCGCGGAAGAAGAAGCCGTCGCAGGTCGCGCAGGCGGAGACACCGCGACCGCGGAACGCCTGCTCGGACTCGAGCCCGAGGTAGCGGGCGCTCGCCCCGGTGGCGATCACGAGCGCGTCGCAGGTGTACTCGCCGCGGTCGCCCTTGAGTTTCAGCGGACGGGCGGAAAAATCCACCTCGTTCACGTGGTCCATCAGGATCTCGGTGTCGAAGCGCTCGGCGTGCTCGCGCATGCGTTCCATGAGACCCGGGCCCGTCAGTCCGTGCGGGTCGCCCGGCCAGTTGTCCACCTCGGTGGTGGTCATGAGCTGCCCGCCCTGTTCCATGCCCGTGAGCAGCAGCGGCTTGCGGTTGGCGCGGGCCGCATAGACAGCGGCGGCGTAGCCGGCGGGCCCGGAGCCCAGGATGATCAGCCGCGAGTGGCGGGGGGTGCTCATGTATACTTCCTCGCGTTTTGTCGCATCGCGTCCGGGTGGGGCGCGGCATGGTAAGCAACAACCCGCCGCACGGCAAAGAGCGGCCGGTCAGCCCGAAGCGGGCGCGTTGCGCGGACGGCCTGGCGGCTCCGCGCCCTTGAAGATAATCTCATTTCATTCAGTTGTTTACTGGAAGGCCTTGAGCTTTCAGGTGATGCACGGTGGCTAGAGCCGAAACGAAGCGTGACCCCTCTGCCGAGTCGGCCGTGATCGCACGCGGGCTGCGCGAGAGCGCCCTGTGGATCTTCGGCGCGCTGGCCCTGATCCTGTTCGTGGCGCTGGCGAGCCACGATCCGTCGGACGCCGCGTTCTCCTCCACGGGCCAGCACGGCCCGGTCGAGAACCTGATCGGCCCGGTCGGCGCCTGGCTGTCCGACCTGTTCTTCGTGCTGTTCGGGGCTCCGGCGTATCTCTTCCCGTTGCTGCTCGCCGTCGCCGGCTGGTCGCTGTATCGCGGGCGGGACGACCGGCAGCCTGCCAGCCGTCGCACGCTCGGCCTGCGTGGCCTCGGGCTTCGCGCTCGCGCTCGCCACGAGCTGCGGGCTCGCCACACTGCACTACGCGTCCGGGTCGTTGCCGAGCACGGCGGGCGGCGTGCTCGGCGCGCTCGTCGGCGACGGACTCGCCTCGGTCATGAGCTTCCTCGGGGCGACCCTGCTGCTGCTCGCCGTGTGGCTCGCCTCGGTGTCGCTGTTCACCGGCGTCTCGTGGCTCGCCGTCATGGATCGCATCGGGCAGGGCGTGCTCGCCGGGCTCGCCTGGGCGCGCGAGCGGATGTCCACCGCGCGCGACGTCAAGGCGGGCCGCGAGGTCAAGCAGGCCCGCCAGGAGGTGGTGCGCGAGGAGCAGAAGAAGGCCGCCGACCGCAAGCCGCCGAAGATCGAGGCGCCCGCGCCCAAGGTCGAGAAGAGCGAGCGCGTCGAGAAGGAGAAGCAGGTGGCGTTGTTCGAGCGGCCGGGCTCGACGGAGCTGCCGGAGCTCTCGCTGCTCGACGACGCGCCGCCGCGGGCCGGCGGCTACTCCGCCGAGGCGCTCGAGGCCATGTCGCGGCTCGTGGAACTCAAGCTGCGGGACTTCGGCGTCGAGGCCGAGGTGGTCGAGGTGCATCCCGGGCCGGTGATCACGCGCTTCGAGCTGCGGCCCGCGCCGGGCGTGAAGGTGGCGCAGATCTCGCACCTTGCCAAGGACCTCGCGCGTGCGCTGTCGGCGGTGAGCGTGCGCGTCGTCGAGATCATCCCGGGCAAGTCCACCATGGGCCTCGAGATCCCCAACGAGTCGCGCGAGATCGTGACGCTCGGCGAGATCATCAAGTCGAAGGCCTACGACGACATGCACTCGCCGATCGCGCTGGTGCTCGGCAAGGACATCGGCGGCAATCCGGTGGTGGCCGACCTCGCCCGCATGCCGCACCTGCTGGTGGGCGGCACGACGGGCTCGGGCAAGTCCACGGCCGTGAACGCGATGGTGCTGTCGCTGCTCTACAAGTCGTCCGCGGAGCAGGTCCGCCTGATCATGATCGACCCGAAGATGCTGGAGCTCTCGGTGTACGAGGGCATCCCGCACCTGCTGGCGCCGGTCGTCACCGACATGAAGCAGGCGGCCAACGCGCTGCGCTGGTGCGTGGCCGAGATGGAGCGCCGCTATCGCCTCATGGCCTTCGCGGGCGTGCGCAACCTCGCGGGCTACAACCGCAAGGTCAAGGACGCGGCCGACGAGGGCAAGCCGCTGCGCGACCCGCAGGAGATGAAGCAGCTGCTGCCGGACGCCGATCCTTCGTCGATCCCGCCGCTCGAACCGCTGCCCTACATCGTCGTGATCGTCGACGAGCTCGCCGACCTGATGATGATCGTCGGCAAGAAGGTCGAGGAGCTGATCGCGCGCCTCGCGCAGAAGGCGCGCGCCTCGGGCATCCACCTGATCCTCGCCACGCAGCGCCCGTCGGTGGACGTGATCACGGGCCTCATCAAGGCCAACATCCCGACCCGCATCGCCTTCCAGGTCTCGGCCAAGGTCGATTCGCGCACCATCCTCGACCAGAGCGGCGCCGAGGCGCTGCTCGGCCACGGCGACATGCTGTTCCTGCAGCCGGGTACCTCGCTGCCGGTGCGCGTGCACGGCGCGTTCGTCTCCGATCAGGAAGTGCACCGCGTGGTCGCCAAGCTCAAGGTCATGAGCCCGCCCGTGTACCTCGACGAGGTGCTCGACGGGCCGTCGGCGCCGATCCCCGGCCTGCCGGGCGAGTCCTCCGGCGGGGAGGAGGGCGGCGGTGACCCGGAACAGGACCCGCTCTACGACGAGGCGGTGCGCATCGTCACGGAGAGCCGCAAGGCGTCGATCTCGGGCGTGCAGCGTCGCCTCAAGATCGGCTACAACCGGGCCGCCCGCATGATCGAGGCGATGGAGGCGGCGGGTCTCGTGGGTCCCCTGCAGTCGAACGGCGCTCGCGAGGTGATCGCGCCGCCGCCGCCCGAGGCGGACTGAACCATGCCGCACGCCGCACGCCGGGTCGCCGGATGGCTCGCCTGCCTGCTCGCGCCGGCCGCACTTGCGCAGGGCGCGGGCGACGCCGTGGCGCGCGTGGACGCCTACCTCGCATCGCTCAAGACGCTGTCGGCGGACTTCGCCCAGGTGGTCCGCAATCGTGACGGGCAGGTGGTGGACCGTGCGTCGGGCACGCTGTCGCTGTCGCGGCCGAACCGCTTCCGCTGGGACTATCGCCAGCCCTACCTCCAGACCATCGTCGCCGACGGCGAGCGGCTGTGGCTCTACGACAGCGACCTCGAGCAGGTGACGGTACGCGCGCTCGAGGCAGGCCTCGGCTCGACGCCGGCGATGCTGCTGTCGGGCTCGGGCAAGGTGGGCGACGCGTTCACGGCCCTCGCGCTCGAGCGCGAGGGCGAGTGGACCTGGGCCCGCCTGCGCCCGAAGCAGGACGGCTCGGACTTCGACCACGTCGGGCTCGCCTTCGACGCGCGCGGCGAGCTCGCCGCGATGGAGCTGCGCGACAAGCTCGGCCAGGCCACGATCATCGAGTTCGGTAACGTGCGTCGAAATCCGGCGCTCGACGCGGCGCTGTTCCGCTTCGAGCCTCCACCCGGCGCCGATGTGATCGGGCGCGCGGCGCCCTGAACCGGCCGTGCTGCCGCTCACCCATGCGCCCGCCTGGCTCGCGGCGAGCGTCCTGCTCGTCGCCGCCGTGATCGTCGCGAGCCTGGTGCCCGGCGGTTCGGGTCCCGCCGTCGGCAACCTGGACAAGCTTGGTCATTTCCTCGCCTACGCGGCGCTCGCCACCTGGTTCGGCGGTCTCCTGGCACGCCGCTGGTACTGGAGCGTGGCGATCGGCCTTGCGCTGCTCGGAATCGGGCTCGAGGTGCTGCAGGATCTCGTGGCGCGCAACCGCACCGGCGACCCGAACGACGTCGCGGCCAACCTCGCGGGCATGGGCGCAGGGCTCGCGCTCGCGTGGTGGCGCACGGGTGGATGGGCGCTCAGGATGGAGGCATGGCTGAAGCGCACCTGACTCCCGCGGCGCGCGACGCGGGCTGGCGGCCGCTCGCCGACCGCATGCGTCCGGCGACGCTCGACGAATTCGTCGGCCAGTCGCACCTGCTCGCGCCCGGCAAGCCGCTCAGGCGCCTGCTCGAGGGCGGCAGCCTGCACTCGATGCTGCTCTGGGGCCCGCCCGGAACGGGCAAGACCACGCTCGCGCGGCTGGTCGCGCGGACCTGCGAGGCGGAGTTCGTCGCGCTGTCGGCGGTGATGGCCGGCGTCAAGGACGTGCGTGCGGCGGTCGAGCGGGCGCAGTTGCTGCGCCGCGAGCAGGATCGCCAGACGGTGCTGTTCCTCGACGAGGTGCACCGCTTCAACAAGTCGCAGCAGGATGCCTTCCTGCCGTACGTCGAGGACGGCACGCTGTGCTTCATCGGCGCCACCACCGAGAACCCGTCGTTCGAGATCAACGGCGCGCTGCTCTCGCGGGCACGCGTGTACGTGCTGCGCTCGCTCACGTTCGACGACGTTCGCGAGGTGCTGCGCCGCGCCGTCGAGCGCGAGGCCGAGGCGCGCGGTGCGCCGCTCGAGTTCGAGCCCGAGGCGCTCGAGACGCTGGCACGGGCGGCCGACGGCGATGCACGCCGCGCGCTCAACCTGCTCGAGGTCGCAGCCGACCTCGCCGGCGACCACGCAGCAGGCGCGGGCGCCGTGGTCACCGAGGCGATCGCGGCCGAGGTTTCGGCGGGCGGTTACCGGCGCTTCGACAAGAAAGGCGAGCAGTTCTACGACCAGATCTCGGCGCTGCACAAGGCGGTGCGCGGCACCGATCCCGATGCCGCGCTGTACTGGCTGTGCCGCATGCTCGACGGCGGCTGCGATCCGCGCTACGTGGCGCGTCGCGTGCTCCGCATGGCCTCGGAGGACATCGGCAACGCCGACCCGCGCGCGCTCGCGCTGGCGCTCCAGGCCTGCGAGACCTACGAGCGGCTGGGCAGCCCCGAAGGCGAGCTCGCGCTCGCGCAGGCGGTGGTTTTCATGGCCTGCGCGGCCAAGAGCAACGCCGTGTACGTGGCCTTCGGCGCGGCCATGGCCGACGTGAAGCGCTACGGCACGCTCGAGGTGCCGCTGCGGCTGCGCAACGCGCCCACGGCGCTCATGAAGGGGCTGGGCTACGGCGAGGGCTATCGCTACGCGCACGACGAGCCCGAGGCGTACGCGGCGGGCGAGCGGTACTTTCCCGACGGGATGGAGCCCGCGCGTTACTACGAGCCCGTGGAGCGCGGGCTCGAGATCCGCATCCGCGAGGCGCTCGGGCGGCTGCGGTCGATCAAGTAGGACCGCCCGGCAAGCGCGGTGGTCCCGGGAAGAAGGTGTTGGTACGGCGCACGTAATCGACGTAAGCGGGACGTCGCTCGCCGATGTCCTTCTCGAGCAGCGTCACGCCCGAGAACCGCATCAGCAGGAACGACATGATCAGCGGCCCGGGCACGCTCCACCACGCCCCGGCCGACAGCGCGATCAGGTAGAAGCCCCACCAGACGCAGAAGTCGCCGAAGTAGTTCGGGTGGCGCGTGTAGCGCCACAGCCCTCGGTCCAGCACGCGGCCCGCGTTCGCGGGGTCGGCCTTGAATCGTGCGAGCTGCCAGTCGCCGCCGGCCTCGAACGCGATGCCCAACGCCCAGAGTGCAACGCCCAGCGCGTCGAGCAAGCCGAGCGGCGTGCTGCCCGCGATGCCGCCCGCCAGCGGCAACGAGATCACCCAGGCGAGCAGGGCCTGGAAGCCGAAGATCAGGTACAGGCTCTTGAACGTGAAGTTGGGCTCGTTGCGGCGACGGATGGCCTGGTAGCGGCGGTCTTCCTCGTGGCCGCGGTTGCGCCAGGCGAGGTAGGCCGCGAGGCGCAGGCCCCAGGCGGCGACCAGCACCATCAGCAGCGTGGCGCGCGCGCTGCGCCCGGGCACGGCCAGCGTGTACGTCGCGGCGGCGATCACGAACAGCAGCGGCCACAGCGTGTCCACGATGGTCACGTTGCGCTTCGGCACGCTCAGGGCCCAGGTGATCGCGCCCGCGACCAGCAGGACCGGCAGCGCAGTGAGCCAAATCTGGAGTTCCGGCATGCCTGTGTCTCCCGCGACCGCAATTGCGGCCGACGACCGCTATTCGGCTCCGGGGGCTGCGAGGATTTCAGCAAGCAACGCGTCGTCGATGTTGCCGCCCGAGAGCACCACGGCGACCGTGCGCCCGCGAGTCTCGACCCGGCCGGCCAGCACGGCGGCGAGCGCGACTGCGCCACCCGGCTCGACGACCAGCTTGAGCGTCCGGGCCGCACAGGCGATCGCGGCGCGGACCTCGTCGTCCGTCACCGCCACGCCGCCCGCGAGCAGCCGGCGGTTGATCTCGAAGGTGAGTACGCCGGGCTCCGGCGCGAGCAGCGCGTCGCAGAACGAGCGCGTGCCCGGTGCGTTCGACTCACGGTGGCCGGAGGCGAGCGAGCGGCGGTGGTCGTCGTGGCCCGCGGGCTCCGCGCTCCAGACGCGCGTCGCAGGCGACAGCGCGCGGATCGCGAGCGCGGTGCCGGCGACGAGCCCGCCGCCGCTGGTGCAGACGACCACGTCGTCGAGCGCGAGGCCGGCCTCGTTTGCCTGCTCGGCGATCTCGAGCCCAACCGTGCCCTGACCCGCGATGATGTCGGGGTCGTCGAAGGACGGCACCAGCACGGCACCACGTTCGTCTGCGAGCCGGGCCGCGATCGCCTCGCGGCTTTCGCGAACGCGGTCGTACTCGACGACCGCGGCGCCAAGTGCGAGCGTGTTGCGCATCTTCACGCGGGGTGCGTCGGCCGGCATGACGATCGTGGCCGGAATGCCGAGCAGGCGCGCGGCTGCGGCGATGCCCTGGGCGTGGTTGCCCGACGAGAAGGCCACGACCCCGGCGGCGCGCTGCCCCGCATCGAGTTGTGCGAGCCGATTGTAAGCGCCGCGGAACTTGAACGAGCCGGTGTGCTGCAGGGTCTCGAGCTTGAGCAGGATGCGTCCGCCGGTCCGCTCGTCGAGCGGCGTGCCGTGGAGCAGGGGCGTGCGTCGCGCATGACCGGCGAGCCGCGCGGCGGCGGCCCGGACGTGCTCGAACGAGGGCAGGCGCCCGGCAGCGTCGATCACCATTGAGCCGGTCCTCTGCCTGGTCGCAACATGCGCGGGTGAGCCTACACGAAACCCTGCCGCCCGGCTGCGAGCCCACCTGCCACGGCTGCCGCCATCGGCGGCTCGACGTCGCGGCCAGCCTCGCGCAGAAATCCGCCTACCTCGCGCGGGTGCTGCAGCCCTGGGCGGACCGCATCGCGCCGGTCGTGGCACCGGCGCCCGAGCGACGGCTCGGCTACCGTGATCGCGTGACGCTCACCGCACGCTGGGCGGGCGAGGGCGGCTGGCGCTTCGGGCTCATGCGCCGCGACGAACTCATCGCCATCCACGACTGTCCGGTGCACTCGGCGCGCGTGCGGGCGCTGGTGCGACTGCTCGTCGAGCGGCTGCCGCCGCGCGATGGGCTGCCGCTCGCCTACCTGCACGTGTGCGGCGCGCAGGCGACGCTGATCGTGAAGGCGCACCGGGTGGATGCGGAGGCGCTTGCAGGCCTGCTCGACGGACTGCCCGGCACGGGGCTCGAGGGCTGCTGGCTGCACCTGCACCCGGCGGCCGGCCGGCGACTGTTCGCGCGGCGCGGCTGGCAGCTCTTGTGGGGCGCGCCGCGCTCACGCGACGCCCACCGCCTGCTGCACGGCCCGACCGCCTTCGCGCAGGCGTTGCCCGAGCTGCATCTCGCGGCGCTCGCCACGGCACGCGCGCACCTGCGGCCGGGCGCCGGCGTGTCGGTGCTCGACCTGTACTGCGGACTCGGTGCCAGCCTGCGTGAATGGACGGTGGCCGGCAGCACGGCCCTCGGCGTCGAGCTGTCGGGGGAAGCGATCGAGCTCGCGACGGCGAATGCGCCCGAGGCGCTCGCTGCTGCGCGGTACCTGCACCGAGCGGCTGCCGCAGATCCTGCCGTGGTGGCGCGGGCAGTCGGGCGAGCGCGTCGCCTACGTGAACCCACCGCGCTCGGGGCTCGAGGTGCCGGTGACCGCTGCACTCGCCGCCGACCTGCGTCCGGCACGCCTCGCGTACCTTTCGTGCAGCGCCGGGACGCTGGCGCGCGATCTTTCGATGCTCGAAGCCGCCGGCTACCGCGTGACGGGCATCGAGCCCTACGACTTCTTCCCGCTCACCCACCACGTCGAGACGCTCGCGCGCCTCGATCTGGCTGCATGAGCGCGTCGCGTGCGACGGCGAGTTCCTCGCGCTTTGCGTCGTCGACCCGCGGATAGGCGAGATCCAGCGACGACAACCCCTCGATGATCGCGGCCGCGACCACGACGCGCGTGAACCACTTGTTGTCGGCCGGCACCACGAACCACGGGGCATGCGCGGTCGCGGTGTGGCGGATCATGTCCTGGTAGGCCGCCATGTAGTCGTCCCAGTGGCCGCGCTCGCGCACGTCGCCGAGCTCGAATTTCCAGTTCTTGTCGGGGTCGTCGAGTCGCTCGAGGAAGCGCTTCTTCTGCTCGTCCTTCGAAACGTGCAGGAAGAACTTGAGAATCAGCGTGCCGTTGCGTGCGAGATAGCGCTCGAAGTCGCGGATGTCCTCGAAGCGATTCTCCCAGATCTTCTTCGTGACGAGACGGGGCGGCAGCTTCTGGCCCGCGAGCAGCGCCTCGTGCACCCGCACCACCAGCACCTCCTCGTAGTACGAGCGGTTGAAGATGCCGATCCGGCCGCGCTCCGGCAGCGCCTTCATGCAGCGCCAGAGGTAGTCGTGGTCCAGTTCCTCCGCAGAGGGCGCCTTGAACGACGTCACGTGGCAGCCCTGCGGATTCACGCCCGAGAGCACGTGCTTGATCGCGCTGTCCTTCCCGGCCGCATCCATGGCCTGGAAGACGAGCAGCACCGACCAGCGGTCCTGCGCGTAGAGCTTGTCCTGCAGCGCGGCGAGGTACTGCACGCCCTTCCTGAGCGCCTCCTGGGCGCGGGGCTTGTCCTCCGCGCCGAAGTGCAGCGTGTCGCCGGGATCGCAGTCCGCGAGTCGGAAGCCCTTGCCCGCGGTGACTCGAAAGGGCTCGGTCACCGATCGGACGAGCTTGAGTTCCTGCTTGCTGATTTCCATCGGGGAATCCCTGATCCAGCCGTTGCTTGACGGAATTGTAGCGGCTCGCGGGGCGATCTCGTCGGGCCGGGCGCTGCTGTACGATACGCGGCTGTTGACGGCGTGACCGCCGTGGGAGACCCGACCGTGAAGAAAGGATTCGCCCGGACCCGCCGTCCGACGGCCGGCGTCGTGGCGGCGCTGCTGTGCGCGACGGTGGCGTGGCCCGCTGCGCGGTCGCACGCTCAGGTGAGCCCGATCGAGGCCGCTCCGCCCGTCCAGGCGACCAAGGCGCGGCCGCGCATCGGCCTCGTGCTCGGCGGCGGCGGCGCGAAGGGCGCCGCGCACGTCGGTGTCCTGAGCGTGCTCGAGGAGATGCGCATTCCGATCGACTGCATCGTCGGCACCAGCATGGGCGCGCTGGTCGGCGGAACCTTCGCTTCCGGCGTGGACGCGAAGGAACTCGAGAAGGTGGTGAGCGCGATCTCGTGGCAGGATGCCATCGGCCGCAGCGGCCTGCGCGCCAAGGTGCCGATGCGCCGCAAGCTCGCGGGCAACACCTACAGCAACAGCCTCGAGTTCGGCGTGCGCGACGGCGGCCTCGTCGCACCGAGCGGCCTGATCAGCACGCAGAACGTGGATCTCACGATCCAGTACCTCGTCGCGCGCAGCCGCGGCATCAGCGATTTCGACCAGCTGCCCATCCCGTTCCGCGCCATTGCGACCGACATGCAGAACGGCGAGATGGTCGTTCTCCGGAAGGGCGACCTGGCGCTGTCGATGCGGGCCAGCATGGCCGTGCCCGGCGCGTTCGCGCCCGTCAGCATCGACGGCCGCATCCTCGGCGACGGTGGCCTGACCCGCAACGTGCCGGTGGACATCGCCCGCCAGACCTGTGCGGACGTGGTGATCGCGGTCGCGGTGCCGAACCCGGCGCCGACGCCGGAGCAGCTGCGATCGCCGCTCACCCTGATGGCGCGCACCCTCGACGTGCTGATCAACGCCAATGAGCGGCAGCAGCTCGAGACGCTGGGGCCGGATGACGTCAAGATCGTCATCGACATGGGGGACATCGGCTCGGCCTCCTTCGAGCGCGTGCCCGACGCGATCCCGGTCGGCCGGGCGGCGGCGCTCGCGCAGCGCGACGAGCTCGCCCGTTACTCGCTGCCGGAGGCGGAGTTCACGGCCTGGCGGGCGGCCACCTCGCGCCTGGGCCGCGAGCCGGTGACGCTGGCGGCCGTGAACATCGTGGGCGCCGAGCGGGCGAATCCGGATTTCATCCGTGCGACCCTCGGCCTCGAGGCGGGCGACACGGTGGACAATCGCAAGATCGGCGATCGCGCCACGGCCGTGTTTGCGCTGTCCGATTTCGAGCGCGTCGCCTACACGCTGACGGGCGACGGCGAGCAGCCGACGCTGAACCTGCACCTCGCCGAGAAGTCCTGGGGACCCAACATCCTGAGATTCGACATCGGCTTCCACATCGGCACCGACGCGAACACGGCGTTCATGATCGGCGGCGACTACCTGCGCACCTGGGTCAACGACCGCGGCGGCGAGATCCACGGCTCGTGGCGGTTCGGCCGCACCTCCGGCCTCGACGCCTCGCTGTACCAGCCGCTCGATGCCGCGCACCGCTGGTTCGTCGAGCCCGGCGCTTCGGCGCAGCGCTCGATCGAGGATATCTTCATCGACGGTGACGCGGTGGCGCGCTACCGGTTTTCGCACGCCTGGGGGTCTCTCGATACAGGTCGCGTGTTCGGTAATCGCGCCGAGCTTCGGGCCGGCATCCGCTCCGGTGGGCAGTCCGTGGAGCGGGAGATCGGGACGCCGGACCTGCCCGAGATCTCGAGCGAGGGCTACGGCGGGGTGACGCTGCGCTACTCCTTCGACACGCGCGACCGCAACGTGCTCTGGCAGAGCGGCACGGTGGCGCGAGTGACGTATTTCCGCGGCGTGGAGGCGCTTGGCGCGGTGGAGTCCTACGACCGGCTCGAGGGCGTGGCCATGACGACCGTGCCGTTCGGCGGCAGCGTCGTCTACCTGCGTGCGAGCGGCGGCGCGTCCTTCGGCAGCGACCTGCCCATCTACGACACCTTCACCCTCGGCGGGCCGGTCAGCATGCCGGGCCTCAATCTCGGCGAGCTGCGCGGGACCTCGTACTGGAACACGAAGGCGACCTACCTGCAGCAGATCGCCGACATCAGTTACGTGTTCGGCCAGGCGCTCTACGCGGGGTTCTCGCTCTCGGCCGCGGACATGAGTGGCCGCATCGACGACCTCCACGCCGCACCGATCTATTCGGGCGCCCTGCTGCTCAGCGGCCGCACGCCGCTCGGTCCGCTGTCGCTCTCGTTCGCCGTCACCAGCGACAGCGAGTGGCAGCTCATGTTCGGGCTGGGCCGCCCGGTCGAGGAGCGTTCGATCACCGACTCGGCGTGGTGATCCTCAGGTCACGCCTGGCATCCACAGCTGCGCGGGCGACGGCTGCACCGGCAGCGCGGGAGGTTCGGCCGGTGCTGCGCCGGACGGCTTGCTGCGCGCCGGTGTGTCGACCATGACGGCCGGGCAGGCCCCGGTCCGCAGCCACTCGAGAGCCGCCGCCGTCAGGCCTTCGGCCGCGTCGCCGAGCGGCTGGTCGAGCGTGTCGGTCGCGGCACAGGCGTAGCGCAGCGTGCTCGCGAGGCCGTCGTAGTAATCGCCCTGGGCCAGGGCATTGATCGAGCGGAACGTGACGAGCCGCAGGCGGTCCTCGCAGTTCGGCAGGTCGAAGGCGAGCTGCCCCACAGGCTTGCCGAGCGTGTTCTCGCCGACGATCGCGACCTCGACCCACGGTGCCATGGAATTGATGCTGATCTCGCTCGCTGAGCCCGTGGCCCCGGTGGTCAGGAACGCGATGCGCACCGGCCGGACCGACTGCGACTCCGGGTTGAAGAAGCGCGTCCGGTTCTGCGAAGAGCGGTCCGCGTTGTGGACAAGCGCGAACTGCACGTCGCTCCTCGAGCGGGCGTCGCCGAGCAGGTCGTTGAGCACTTCGGCCGTGCTGACGAGGCCGCCGCCGTTGTAGCGCAGGTCCACGATGAAATAGTCGATGCCCCGCGTGCGGAACTGGTTGAAGGCCTGGCGCAGTTGCGCGTCGGCCGTGCTGATGTAGGTGCGCAGGTTGACGTAGCCCACCCCGGCGGTGCCAGCGAGCGGCAGGATGCGGACCCCGTACCCGTCCGGCACGGGATCGATCGTGACGGTCCGCTTGGTCATGTTGACCTCCCGGGACACACCGGCGTTCAGCAGTCTCAGGCCGCGCCGGATGCCAGCCTCGGCCGACCCGAGCACATCGCTGATGGTGCTGCCGTCGGCGAGCAGTTCGCCGATTGCGACGAAGCCGCTGCCGGAGTCCACCGCGACGATCTCGTCGCCGCGCCGCAGGCCGGACTCGGCGGCCGGGCCCGACTCGAACACCTCGGTGACGAAGGGGCGGTTGCCATCGTCCGTGCGGGTTCGGAATCCGAAGCCGATGAACTGTCCCTCGCCGAGCAGTGCCTGCTCCTCGGAGCGGGTCGTGAGGTAGCTGAAGAAGCGGTCCTTGCGCTGCTCCCGGGCCGTCGCAGTCAGGTGGTCGAGCAGTTGCTCTGCGTCCTCGAAATCCGCCAGGTTCACGGCCTGCGGCAGCAGTTCGGGAAACAGATACCAGTCGAGCGCCACGTCGAGCGTGAACTGCTTGCGCGCGGTCTCCGAGCAGGCCGAGGGGGCACCGCCGCCGTTTCCGCCGCTGCCGCCGCCGCTGCCACCGCCGCTGCCACCGCCGCTGCTGCAGCCGACGAGCAGCACCAGCGCGGCGCAGGCAAGGCCGGTCAGGGGGCGGGATCCGGCGGTTCTGGCGGGCATCGTGTGCGGTCCTGCGGGGATGAGACGGGCGGCGCAGAGGATAGGGTGCCGGCGCAACCCCGTCACCCGCCCGTACCGTCGGGTCTTTTTACATATTGCGAGCACGGGCCACGGTCGCTCGCCGTAACCCATTGACATCGCAGGCGTACGGTGAGTTGGCGCGGATCTTGCTTGAGTTCCGTCAGATGCAGGGCCGGCGAGTCCGGGCGTCGGCCTTCAAGGAGCACATAACAATGAAAACCTCCAGCTTCGGTCTAGCCCTCCTCCTCCTGGGGCCGATCGCGACCGCGTACGTGGCCGGCTACGGCGAGGCGGCCAAGTTCGTCGGTATCGGCGCCGTGCTGGCCGTGCTGCTCGGTCTGCTCGCCCGGCCGGTCGCCGCCTTTGCCGTCCTGCTGCCGGTCGTCTATGCCGCCGCCGCGATCACGGTGCAGTCCACCCACGGAGTGGTCGCGCTGATCGTCGCCATCGCCGCGGCCGTCGGCGCCGCGGGCTCGCTCGGCCTGCAGCGCGGCCTGGTCGCCCTGCTCGGTGCGGCACTGCTCGGGTCGTTCGAGCCCGCCGCGGCGGGCGATGTGCTGCGCCGCTCGGGCCTGATGCTGATCGGGATCGGCTACGGCTTCGGCCTCGTGGTCACGGTGCTGCGCGACGTGAATGTCGCCGGGCGCGCAGTCCGCCCGCAGGCCACTTTGGGCTACGCGGCGCTGCTCGCCGTGCTCGCGCTGGTCGCATGGTATGCGGCGCGGATGGGCGGGCTCGCCTACGCCTGGTGGCTGCCGCTCGCCGTCGTCGCGGTGAGCGAGCCGGTCGCGAAGCATTCGCCCTGGCATGCGCTCGCACGCACCGCCGGCGTGCTGTGCACCACCCTGGTTCTGGTGACGGTCGTGGCCGCCGTGGATGCGCCCGCACTGCGTGGTGCGCTGCTCGCGGCCCTGGTGCTCGCGGCGATCTGGCAGGGCATCCGCCATCCCACGCTGGTCGCGCTGCTGCTGACCCCGGTGCTGGTGCTGCTTTCGAGCCTGGGTCCGCCCGACGTGGAACTGAACGGGCAACTGGCCACGTCGCTGATCGCCTCGTTCGTCATCTTCGCCGCGACCTGCCTCGGCCACTGGGCTTTCTGGACGTTGCGTGCGGAGCCGGGCCGCGTGACGGCCTGAGGCCGGGCGCCGTCACGCCACGCGACGGCCCAGGCGACTTGCCAGGCCGAGCCGGCTCGCCGCGTAGCGGCGATGCACGTCCACGTAGGTGGACTGGTACAGCTCATCGACTTCCGCCGCCTCGGGAAACTGTGCCACGAAGCCCGGCGCGGCGGGCTCGAGCGCCAGCGCGGCGGCCCGCATCAGGTGTGCGATCAGCGCGCGCGGATCTTCCTCACCGACCGAAACGCGAATGGTCGTGGGGCAGATGTCCGACTGGCGCAGCGCCTCGTCGGAGAGCTCGGAATGGCTGGTGAGGGCAGGGCACAGCACCACCGTGTTGACCTGGCCGAGCGTCACCTGCAGGCCGAAGGCGGGCTCGAGGCAGTCGAAGAAGCGCTGGAACGCCTCGCGGCCGATGCCGCGGCCGATCTGCGTCTCGAAGTCGACCGTGAACAACGGCGCGGGCAGCCCGAGGAACATCTGCCGCTCGCGCAGCGCGTAGTTGTCGTTGCCCTCGACGGCCGAGCAGCGCACGTTGATCGCCGGGTGGCGCGCGAGCGCACGCGACAGCACCAGCGTATTGATGCACTTGTTGATCAGCCGCAGCTCGACCGTGCGCATGCCGTTGATGACCTCGAAGGCCTTGTCCGCATCGAGGAACGCGCCCTTCACGTAGTACACGTTCCAGAACAGGGTTTCATCCCAGCGGTGCGTGCGCGGCTGTCCGTCCGGTCCCGGTACCGTGACGCTGTCGCCCTTGGGGATGAACATGCGCTCGTTGCGGCCGATGCACACGCCGGCCGTCGTCGTCCCCGAGCCGGCGAGGTCCTTGGTGTAGGAGTGGATCACGAAGTCGGGCCGCTCGAGCGGGTCCTCGCGCTGCAGCACCGGCTGCAGGATCGGCGTGCCCACCGTCGCGTCGCAGATCACCGTGAGGCCGGCGCGGTGCGCGGCGCGGCAGATGCCCGGCACGTCGAGCACGTAGCCGTGGGGGTTGCACGGGGACTCGAGGAAGACGTACACGTGCCGGCCCGCGGCGAGCCGGTCGGCGCAGGCGCGCTGCGCCTCGGCGAGCGCCGTCTCGAAGGCTTCCGCGGTGTAGCCGTCGAACCAGTGCACCGCGACGTCGAGGTTGCTCTGCTTGCCGTACCAGTCGTGCAGCAGCTGGTAGGTGCCGCCGTACACGTTGCGGCTCGCCAGCACGACGTCCTGGTAGCCGACGAGGTTCGAGAGCGTCGCGTCGATGGCCGCCATGCCGGAGTTGAAGTTCCAGGCGAGGTACTCGCCCGACAGGGCGCCGGCCTCGAGGTCCACGATGTGGTTGGCGAGACTGATCGAGGTGGGGTTGAGCAGCCGCGAATAGATCTCGTGCAACGGCTCGCGGCCCCGGAACGCGTCCTCGACCCACTCGGTGCAGGCGTACATGTAGGTCGCGGTGCGGGTGATCACCGGCGTCGCACTGAACAGGGCCGTCACGTTGTCGAACAGCGGATACGGGCCCTTGACCGCGGACTCGGTGGGGTCGTCGAGCAGCGACTGGTAGGTCTTGCGCAGCGGGTTCTGCAGCGTGTCGAGGATCTTGGCGAGCTGGAAGCAGAGGAAGCGCTTGGCGTTGAAGCGCGCCACGCGGTCGCCGGCCTCCAGGCTCGCGAGCTCCCGGAGGCTCAGCTGCCAGAGCTCGTGCGTCGCTACGTTCGCAGAATAGAGATGCGAGGCGAGCGTGCCGAGGCGCCGGCCGTACTCGCTGTCCGGATCGATCGAGAAGTGCCGCAGCTGCTCCGTCACGAGGCCGGCGAGATCGGAGGCGGTGGTGGTGTTGCGGCGCGGGCTCAGCTCGCGCGCGAGCGACAGGTCGGGGCTGGATTGCGTCATGGACGCGATGTTATCGGAGCGGCGCCGGCCGCGCCCGCTCACGCCGCGCGCGGCGCCATCACGCTCAGCACGGCGACGAAGTGGCAGGCCACGCCCGCCGAGCACGAACAGGTGCCAGACGGCGTGGGTGTAAGGTCGGCCCTTCCACAGGTAGAACGGCACGCCGGCCGTGTAGGTGAGCCCGCCGGCCACGATCCAGGCGAGTTCCGCCGAGCTCAGTGCCTGCATCAGCGGGCGTGCGGCCACGACGCCGATCCAGCCCATCGCGACGTAGAGCAGCGTCGAGGCCAGCGGGAAGCGGAAGCGCAGCGTCAGTTTCGCGACGATGCCCGCGAGCGCGAGTCCCCACACGAGGCCGAACAGCGTCCAGCGCCAGGCGCCGCTCAGGACGCCGAGCGCGAACGGGGTGTAGGTGCCGGCGATGAGGACGTAGATCGCAGAGTGATCCAGCAGTCGTAGCCGCGGCTTGAGCCGGGGCGAGGTCGACGCGTGGTACAGCACCGACGTCGAGAACAGCAGCAGCGCGCTCATGCCGAAGATCACCCCGCCGCTCGTGCGCCATGGGCCGGCGCCGTTCGCGACGGCGGTCGCGACCAGCCACGCGATTCCGACGAGGCTCGCCACGATGCCGAGGACATGCGTCGCGCCGTGGACGATCTCCTCGCGTCGGGAATATTCGGTGTCGGTCATGCCGGAACTGTAGCGCGCCCGGGCTCCCGGCTGCTCAGGCGGCGGCGAGCGCCTGCTCGAGGTCGGCGAGCAGGTCGTCCACGTGCTCGATGCCGACCGACAGCCGGACCATGTCCTCGCTCACCCCGGCCTTCTCGAGCTCCGCCGGGTTCAGCTGGCGGTGCGTGGTGCTGGCCGGGTGGCAGGCGAGCGACTTGGCGTCGCCGATGTTCACGAGGCGCACGAACAGCCCGAGTGCGTCCTGGAAGCGCGCGCCGGCGGCGCGGCCGCCGTCGATGCCGAAGGTGAGGATGCCGGAGGCGCGGCCGCCCATGTACTTGCGCGCGAGCGCGTGGCTCGGGTGGTCCGGCAGTCCTGCGTAGTTCACCCAGCGCACCTTCGGGTGCTTCTGCAGGTAGCGCGCGACGGCCAGCGCGTTGTCGCAGATGCGGTCCATGCGCACGGCGAGCGTCTCGATGCCCTGCAGGATCAGGAAACTGTTGAACGGCGAGATCGCCGCACCCATGTTGCGCAAGGGAACCACCCGCGCGCGGCCGATGAACGCCGCCGGCCCGAACGCCTCGGTGTAGACGACGCCGTGATAGGAGACGTCCGGCGTGTTGAGCCGCGGGAACTTCTCCGCGTGCTCCTTCCACGGGAACCTGCCCGAATCCACCAGCGCGCCGCCGATGCTCGTGCCGTGCCCGCCGAGGTACTTGGTCAGCGAGTGGACCACGATGTCCGCGCCGTGCTCGAACGGCCGGCACAGGTAGGGCGAGGGCACGGTGTTGTCCACGATCAGCGGGATGCCGTGGCGGTGCGCGACCTCGGCGAGCGCGGCGAAGTCCGTGACGTTGCCGGCCGGGTTGCCGACCGACTCGCAGAAGATCGCGCGCGTGTTCGCGTCGATCAGCTTCTCGAACGAGGCCGGGTCGCGGTGGTCCGCGAACTTCACCGTGAGGCCGTACTGCGGGAAGCGTGTGCGCGAACAGGTTGTAGGTGCCGCCGTAGAGCGCGGTGGAGCTGATGACGTTCTGGCCGGCCTCGGTGATGGTCTGCAGCGCGTAGGTGATCGCCGCCTGCCCGGAGGCGAGCGCCAGCGCGCCCACGCCGCCCTCGAGCGCCGCGACGCGCTTCTCGAGCACGTCGGTGGTCGGGTTCATGATGCGCGTGTAGATGTTGCCCGGGACCTTCAGGTCGAAGAGGTCCGCGCCGTGCTGGGTGTCGTCGAACGCGTAGGAGGTGGTCTGGTAGATCGGCACCGCCACCGCCTTGGTGGTGGGGTCCGGCGAGTAGCCGGCATGCACGACGAGGGTTTCGAGCTTCATGGTGGGATCTCGTGGAGCGAACCTGAGGCATTGTCCGCGAACCCGTCCGCCTTGTCCCCGGTCGAGACTCGAAGGTTATGGTGTCAGAACGCTGCGGCTGCAGCAGCGGGGCCGGGCGGGCGCAGGCGGACCGGACGGCTGGCTCGATTGACCTGGGTCATGGAGTCGTCCGGCCGGTGGAGGACAATCACGGTCACAGCCGCGGCGGCGCGAGCCGCCGGATTGACGCGAGAATGATGATCCCTGTCCGTCGTAAGAACCTGTCCGACTCCATCCGAAACCTGCTGCTGCTGGCCGGCGCGGCTTGTGCGCTGGCGTGCGGTCGCTCGCGCCGAGCCCGCCTGGTCGCCGGAGGCCGGCGACGCGGGCCGACTCGAAACGGTCACCGTGTATGCGCGGCGGGTGGTGCCGATGACCCGGGTCGCAGCCTCCGTCACGGTCATCTCGCGGGAGTCGATCGAGCGCGGGCTCGTTTCCGACGTCAAGGAACTGGTGCGCTACGAGCCGGGCCTCAGCGTGCGCAGCGACCCGTTCCGCTTCGGGCTCGACACCTTTGCAATCCGCGGCGTCGGCGGGAACCGTGTCGCGGTCGAGATCGACGGCATCCCGGCTGCCGGGGGCTTCGCGATCGGCAGTTTCTCCGACTCCGGCCGCAGCTTCGTGGATGCCGCCTTCCTCGAGCGCGTCGAGGTGCTGCGCGGACCCGCGTCTTCCCTCTACGGCAGCGACGCCATCGGCGGCGTGGTGGCGATGAGCACGCTGACGCCGCGGTCCGTGCTCGGTGCGGACGGGCAGCGCGGCCTGCGCACGCGAAGCGGGCGCGTCCGGCGTCGACGACGGCTGGCATGCGGTCGCGATCGGCGCGACGCGCGTCGGCGCCGTCGAGGCGCTGCTCGGCTACGCGCACCGCGCCGGCAGCGAGGCCGACACCGCGGCCGACGTCGTGCCGAACCCGCGCGATTACACGAGCGACTCGCTGCTCGCCCGGCTGAATATCGATGGCACGCCCGGCGGGCCGCTGGCACTGACGGTCGAGGGCGGCCGCCTGCAGCAGGAGACCGCCGTGAACGCGTTCCTCGGCCTTGCCGGCTCGCGCTTCGCCAACACGACGTTGCTCGAGGGCGACGACTCGGTCGATCGCCACCGCGTGAGCCTCGCGCAGCGGCTGCCCGCCACGGTGGCCTTCGACTCGGCCGACTGGCAGCTCTACGCGCAGGGCACGGACACGCGGCAGGACACGCTCGAGGAGCGCACCGCCGTGCCGCCGCGCACGCCGCCGGTGCGGATCGAGCGCGATTTCCGGCTCGAGGATCGAACCTACGGCGCCGAGTTCACGGCGGTCAGGGACCTGCCGGGCGCTGGTGTGGAGCAGTCACTGGTCTACGGGTTCGAGCTTTCGCAGTCGCGGATCGAGGAGCGGCGCGACGGCCGGCAGACCAACCTCGTCACCGGCGGCACCACGACGGTGATCCTGGGCGAGAGCTTCCCGCTCAGGGACTTTCCCGTAACCGACCTGACCGAGGCCGGCGTGTTCGTGCAGGACGAGCTGCGCCTCGGCGACTCGGGCTGGACCCTGATCCCGGCGCTGCGCGCCGACTACTACCGTCTCGACCCGGACCCCGACCGACTCTACCTCGAGGACAACCCGAGCGTCGCCGCGGTCGGACTCGAGGACTTCGCGCTGGCGCCCAAGCTCGGCGTGGTCCGGGACTTCGGCGACGGCTGGACGGCCTTCGCGCAGTACGCACGCGGGTTCCGGGCGCCGCCGCCGGAGGACGTGAACATCGGCCTCGAGCTGCCGCTTTTCAACGTCCGCGCGGTCCCGAACCCGGACCTCGAGCCCGAGCAGAGCGACGGCTACGAGCTCGGGCTGCGCTGGGACGGCGGCGGGGCGAGCCTCGCGGCCAGTGCCTACTACACCGACTACCGGGACTTCATCGAGTCGAAGGTCAACCTCGGTGCCGACCCCGAGACCGGCGTCACGCTGTTCCAGTCGCAGAACGTCGACGAGGCGCGCATCTACGGCGCCGAGCTGTCGGCGAGCGTCCGGCCCGGCGAGTGGGCGCCCGCGCTCGACGGCGTGAGCGCGCGCCTCTCGGCGGCGTGGGCGCGGGGCGAGGATCGGGTGCGCGACGAGCCGCTCAACTCGGTGGATCCGGCGAGCGCGGTGCTGTCGCTCGGCTACGAGGCGCCTGCGGGGCGGTGGGGCGGCGAGTTCGTCACCACCTGGGTCGCCGACAAGAATGCCGTGGACGACAGCCGCGTCGATCTCTACCGGACGGACGGGTACGTCACCGTCGACGTGCTCGCGTACTACGACTTCGGCCGCGGGCTCAGCGCGAACCTCGGGCTGTTCAACCTGGCGGACGCCGAGTACATCGAGTGGTCCGACGTGCGCGGCCGTGTCACCGGCGACCCGCTGATTCCCTACTACACGCGTCCCGGCCGCAACGTCTCGATGACCCTGCGCTGGCGGCTGTGACGCCGCCGCTAAGGGCGACCGGGCAGCGACAGGTGCTTCAGCACCCGGTTGAGGTTCTTTCGAATCTCGTTCAGCTGCCCGAGCGAGGCAAGTGTGCGCATCGCCTCTTTGATCGGCTGCAGCGGATAGCCGGCGTAGTGCCCCGGCTCGCGCACGTCGCTGGTCACGGTCGAGCGGCCGGCCAGCACGACGTCGTCGGCCAGCGTCAGGTGCGCCGAGACCACGGAATTGCCACCGGTCATGAAGCGGCGCCCGATCGTGGTCGAGCCCGCCATCATGAAGCCGGCCGTGTAGAAGCCGTCCTCGCCGAGGTCGCAGTTGTGCGCGATGTGGCAGATGTTGTCGAGCTTCGTCCCGGAGCGGATCCAGGTGGAGGAGAGCTTCGCGCGGTCGATCGCGCAGTTGCTGCCGATCTCCACCTCGTCGCCGATGCGCACGTTGCCGAGGTGCGGGATCTTCTGCGGCCGGCGGCTCGCGCCGACGGCATACCCGAAGCCGTCGCTGCCGATGCTCGTGTGCGGGTGGATCTCGCAATCACGCCCGAGCTCGCAGCCGGCGCCGACGAACACGTGCGGATGCAGGATGGTGCCCGAGCCGATGCGCGCGCCGTTCTCGATCACCGTGTGCGCGCCGACGCAGCAGCCGTCGCCGACGGAGGCCTCGGCGCCGACGACGCAGTACGGGCCGAGCAGCACGTTGCGCCCGAGCGTCGCGGACGGGTGCACGACGGCGGTCGGATGGTGCTCGCCCCACTGTGTGAAGCGCTCGCGCTTGCGGTCGAGGTGCGGGAGCAGCACGGCCATGCCCATCGGCACCGACGAAACGGCGAAGCAGCAGCCGAACGCCTCGGCCTGCGCGTCGAGCCGGGCGATGAGATCACGCTGGACGACCAGGATCGCGGCGCCACGCTGCCGGACCGACTCGAGCTGAGCGGGTTCCGAGACGAACACGAGGCTGTCGGGGCCGGCCTCCCCGGGCGGGCGACAGTCGGTCGCGACCGCTTCGAGGTCGCCCTGCAGGAACGTGAAGATGTCGGCGTGCCGGCTCTGGACGGTCTGGGCGTTGAGCATGGGACTTCAGCAGCTCAGGCGGCCGCGGCCGCCACATTTGCCGTGTTGGCCACGGCATCGCCATTGGACAGGGTGACGCGTGCGGTCACCCGTCCGTCGAAGTCCAGCCACGCATGATTGGCGTAATCGTAGAGCTTGCAGCGCCGCACGCCGTCCATGTACGTGCGTCGGTCGAGCCGGTAGTCGCACAGTTCCGGGAAGCGCTCCTTCAGCACCTGCTGCGCCTCGCGCAGCGCGAACATCGGGACGCGCGGGTTCAGGTGGTGGGCGTTGTGTTCCATGATGCCGTGCATCAGGCGGTCGATGCGCAAGGGGAAAGTCACGCGCGCGGTGGAGGTCAGGTAGGCCCGGTGGCGCTGCCATTCCTGCCGGTTCTGGAACCAGGCGATCTTCGGGCTCGTGTGGTGCAGGTACACGACGAACCCCATGATGCCGTTCCACAGCAGGAACGGCACGACGACGGCCAGCGTGGCCAGCAGCAGGAACGACTGTCCCGTGGAACGTGCGACCAGTGCCACGACGCCGATCCACAGCACGGCCGCCGCGCTGACCAGCAGGCTGTCGAGCTTGTACTGGCGGCGGCTCGAGCCGATTTCGCTGCGGCTGGCGAAGAAGAGCTTTTTCCACCACATCTCGACCAGGTAGTACGCGCCCCAGCCGAGACCGCTTCGGTACAGGCGCTCGAGCGACTGGCGATGTCGCGGCAGGGCATCGAACTCGGCCTTCGAGAAGGGCGCCCAGACCTGGTCGCGGCCCTTGAGGTTGTTGAAGCCGTGGTGGGCCGTGTTGTGGCCGACTTCCCAGAGGCTGAAGGCCGTCATCGAGGGCAGGAAGGCGATCCGGCCGAAGATGGAATTGAGCCTCGCATGGCCGAAGAAGCTGCCGTGGCAGGCGTCGTGTCCGATGAGGAACAGCCGGACGATGGCGGCCGTGACGATGAGGGTGCCGAGCAGCTTGAGCGCGACGCCCGGGGCGAGCAGGGCGAGCGCGGAACCGGTGCCGAACAGCGCCACGTCGAATGCGAGCGCCAGCGTCGGGAGAATCAGCGGCGGCGCCTTGTCGAACGCACTCAGCAGGGCCTTGCGGTTCCAGCCAGTCGCTTGCATGTCTGGGAGGGGCCTCGCCGGTCCGTGAGAAGGATGTGCGGAGGCGTCAGCGAAGAGCACCGCGGAGCGCGCAGTGTAACCTGCGGGAAGCGACGGCGTCGGGCGATTTGCGCCCCCCAGGGTCGCGATCCGCGCCTCTCGCGCCCGAAGCGCGCTCTCGCGGCGCAGGCGCTGCCGAGGGCGTCAGTACGGGGTCCCGTCGCGTCGCGTGTACTTGTGCGGCTGCCCCGGTGGATTCCACAGCAGGTCCACGTCCGGGTACACGACCGAATCCGCCGGATCGCGCGTCCCGACCTCGAGGTACACGGCCGGCACGGTGCCGCGGTTGACGAACTGGTGGGCGTCGCCGGAACCGGCCGGAAACCCGGCGCAGGTGCCGGCCGTAAGGACTTGCTCACCGGCGTCGGTCCGGAGCACGAGTTCGCCCTCGAGCACGTAGACGAATTCCTCCTCGCTGGAGTGCCAGTGCCGCATGGACGATTCCCGGCCCGCAGGCAGGGTCGTCAGGTTGACGCCGAACCGGGTCAGGCCCAGGGCGTCGCCAAGCGGGCGCTTCTCGCGCGGCAGGACGCGCGAGCGGAACGGCTCCGGGTAGCCCGAATGGGTGCGGGGCTCGACGGATTTCGGGTCGAGGGCAGGGGCGCGCAAAGGCATCGCGGGTCTCCTGTCGTGAGGGTGGCGTAAGGATACTACCGGTCCAGAAAAACGGCCCTGCCTCGGGAGAGGCAGGGCCGCAGGTGCGCCCTCGGGGAGAACGCAGGGAGGATCGTCAGTACACGTCACCGACCGTGTTGCGCACGTTGAACTTGCCGGTCGGCGTGACGATGCGCGCGTCGTCGATTACCTTCTTGAGCTTGAGCGTCTTGTCGTCCACCACGACGATCGCCGACCGCTGGTCCTTGCCGTTCCACACGGAGAACCAGACCTCGTCGCCGGCGGCGTTGTACTCGGGCTGCACGACGCGCTTCGGGCCCTCGCCGAGGTTCGCCCATTCGGCGATCGGCAGCACCTTGTAGCCCGCCTCGAGGTCGTTGATGTCGAACACCGCCACGCTCTGGCTGATCTTGGGATCGGGGTTGAGCGTGGTGTCGACGTAGAGGTTCGTGGACTTCGGATGCGTCTTCACGAACAGCGATCCGCCGCCCTGGCCCTTCAGCACCCGCACCACCTTCCAGGCGTTGTCCTTGTGCTTCACGGGATCCGTGCCGATGACTGTCACCTTCTCGTTGCCGAGCGCGCTGGTCACCCACACGGGACCGTACTTCGGGTCGACGAAGTTCGCACCGCGGCCCGGGTGCGGGATCTTGTCCACGTCCACCAGTGCCGTGAGCTTCTGGTCCTTCGAGTCGATGACCGCGATCTTGTTCGACTGGTTGGCCGCCGTCATGAAGTAGCGCTTGGTGGAGTCCCAGCCGCCGTCGTGCAGGAAGCGCGCCGCGCCGATCGTCGTGGTCTTGAGGTTGTTGATGTCCTCGTAGTTGACCAGCAGGACCTGGCCGGTCTCCTTCACGTTGACGATGAACTCGGGATGCTCGTGCGAGGCGACGATCGCCGCCACGCGCGGCTCGGGGTGGAACTCCTGGGTGTCCACCGTCATGCCGCGGGTCGAGACGACCTTGAGCGGCTCGAGGGTCAGGCCGTCCATGATCGTGTACTGCGGCGGCCAGTACGCCCCGGCGATCGCGTACTTGTCCTCGTAGCCCTTGTACTTCGAGGTCTCGACGGAGCGCGCCTCGAGGCCGACCTTGATCTCGGCTACCTTGGTGGGCTTGTCGAAGTAGAGGTCGATCAGGTCGATCCTGCCGTCGCGGCCGATCGTGTACACGTAGCGTCCCGAATGCGACAGGCGCGAGATGTGCACGGCGTAGCCGGTGCGGATGACGTTGATGATTTCCTTGGTGTCGCCGTCGATCAGGGCGACCTCGCCCGCGTCACGCAGCGTGACCGCGAAGATGTTGTCGAGGTTGTACGTGTTCTGCTGCTTGGTCGGACGCTGGGCCACGGGAACGATCACGTTCCAGCTCGCCTTGATCTCGGGCATCCCGAACTCAGGGGGCTGCGGCGGCTCGTGCTGGACGAAGCGCGCCATGACGTCCACTTCCTCCTGCGACAGCTCGCCCGACTTGCCCCAGCTCGGCATGCCGGCCGGCGAACCCTGGTTGATGAACACCTTGAGGTACTCGGTGCCCTTCTTCTGGGTGATGTCGGGGGTGAGCGGCTTGCCGGTGGCGCCCTTGCGCAGCACGCCGTGGCAGCCAGCGCAGCGCTGGAAGTAGATCTCCTGCGCGTGCTTGAACTCGGGCTCCGTCATGTCCGGTGCACCGGGAGTCACGAGGATCTTCACACCGGCGGCGCCGGCGGGCGAAGGCGCGCCCTGGTACTTGAGCTCTGCCGTCGTCGTCGGGTGCTGGGTCGGCGACGCGGCCGTCTTGGGTTCCGCGGCGACCTTGGCTCGTACCGCAGCGACTTGTGCAATGGACACGGCGCCGCCCTGGTTGCCCCAGGAGTTCATCGCGAAGGTGAGCGCGTCTGCGATCTCCTGGTCCGACAGCTGCGTCATGGCCGGCATCACGGAGTTGTACTTGACCCCGTTCACGACGACTTCGCCCTCGAGGCCGCGCACGACCACGCCGACGGCGCGGTCCTTGTCGCCCAGCAGGTAGTCGGACCCGGCCAGCGGCGGGAAGGCGCCGGGCAGGCCCTTGCCGTCGGCCTGGTGGCAGGCCAGGCAGACTGTCTGGTAGACGGCTTCACCGGCCTTCACCCGTGCGGCGATGCCCGCAGCACCGGCCACTTCAGCCTGGTGAACCTGGGGCGCGTTGGGGCTGGCGGAAGGCTCGGCTGCCCAGGACGTCGCGGCGAGTGCAAGCGCACCTGCCGCAGCGAGCGTCGCGACGGACGAGCGGAGCGTGGAATTCGAGGTCATTGAAGGCTCCCGTGGTCTGGAAGGATCCGGCGACGCCTAAGGCGCTGCCGAGGCTGGGGCCAACCTTAGGCGCGGGGAGTGGGCGGCGCCTTGACCTCGATCAATTCGGAACCTGGGCGTGCGAGCCGGGCTACGGCACCGAGTCCAGCATCGCGAGAAGCTTATTGCGGTCAGGCACTTGCAGCACACGCCCGTGCACCTCGATGGCGCCGGCGTCCGACAGGTGCCGCAGGATGCGCGACAGCGTCTCGGGTTTCATGGACAGGCGCGAGGCGAGTTCCTGACGCGACTCCTGCAGCGTGATCTCGAGCGGGCCGCCGTCCCCGGGCGGCAGCCGGCCCTCGAGCAGCCTCACCAGGCGGTGCGTGGCGCTCTCGAGCGTCAGGTACTCGATCTCGCGAATGCGCATGTGCAGGCGCTGGCTCAGGTGCCCGAGCATGCGCAGGCAGGTCTCGGGGCTCTCGCGAAGGATCGCAATGTATTCGTGGCTCGAGAAGCGCGCGACCTGCGAGTGGACCGCGGCGACGGCGGAGACGGGGTAGCCCGGGGCCGCCATGAACATCACGGCCTCCGCGAAGCTGTTGCCGGGGCCGAGGATGTCCACGATCTTTTCCTCGCCGGCCTTCGAATAGAGCACCAGGTTCACCTGCCCGTCGAGCACGATGAAGAAGAACTGTGCGGGCTGGCCACGGTCGAACAGCAGTTGGCCCGCCTCGTAGTCGTCCACGTGGCTGGCGGTGAGCAGTCGCTGCATCTGCTGGGGAGAGAGGCCCGCGAACAGGTGATGCCCTCGCAGGCCGGCAAGATGGCTCAAGGCGTTCGTCATCGCACAAAACTAGCACACCCGCCCGGCGGCCCGCGCAGTCGCGCCGGGTCGGCAACGCGGGCGCGGCCGACGTGCCGGCGGCGCCCCTATACGGCCGCGAACAGCCCCAGCGGGTGATGTACGCGCGCCACGCTCACCAGGAATCCGATCGTCGCCAGCGCGGCAACGAAGGCCGCGATCCGGACGCCCCGGGTCCGGCCGCGCTTCAGGGCGATGCTGCCGAGCACGATGTAGGCGAGCAGGAGCACGACCTTCATGGTGAGCCAGCCGGTGGAGAACGGGTACTGGCGGATGACGGTCGTGAGCATCAGTGCCGTCGTGAGCAGCACCGTGTCCACGGCATGCGGCAGGAAACGCAGCACCGGGCCCCGCAGCCGGGGCGAGTCGGCGAGCATCAGCGCCCCACGCAGCACGAACAGGACGATCGTCGCGATCGCGCAGCCGATGTGCACGTTGCGCAGGATGAGGTAGTACTCGGTCATCCGGGCTTACCGTCGAGGCGCGGGGCGAGGTAAATCGCGCCGTTGCGAACCGACCAGACGATGAAAGCCGCGAGCCACAGCGCGACGCTGCCGAGCAGCAGCCACTGGATCGCGGCCGGCGACCGCACGACCTCGCTGCCGACGCGGGCGAGGGCCGCCGCCTGCACGCCCACGAAGCACACGAGGGTGGCGCGATCCATCGCGAGCGGACGCCCCGAATGCCCCTGGGTCACGCGCGTCACCATGGCAAGGAGCATGCCGGCGAAAAAGCCCATGCCGAGCGCGTGAATCGGCGCCCGGCCGAGCGCCCACTCGCCGCTCACGAGGAAGCTCGCATCGCGCAGCGTCTGCAGCAGCATCGCGATCGGCAGCCAGGCGAAGCCGGCGTACAGGGTCCACAGCAGCGCGTTGCCGCGGGCCCGCAGCGACGTCCAGCGCACGGCGCACAGCGCGGTGAGCACGAACAGCGCGGCATCCACGAGCGGCAGCGCCTGCAGCGAGCCCGCGGTGCCGAGCAGCAGTCGCAGCCACGCCAGTCCCACCACCGCGACCAGCACCCAGGTGGGCCGCCAGGGCACGTAGCCCGGCACCACGCCCTGCGAGAAGAACGGCACCATGCGGTGGCAGACCGCGAAGAACACGGGCAGCAGGAAGCCCCAGAGCGCGGCGCGCACGGCGAAGTGCAGCACGAAGTCGCTGTCGGCCCACACGCCGTAGCCGAAGCCCGCGGCGCAGACGACGCCGATGGCAAACGCGGCGCCGGTCACGACGGCGTGCGAGACGATCTTCTCGGCGTCGACCAGTACCCGCAGCAGTGCCACGAGCGCTGTGGCGAGTCCGGTGGCCGCGAATGCGGCGGCCGCGACCTGCAGCGTGATCCCGGTGTGCACGCCAGCGAGCCAGGTCGCGGTCGCAGCAGTGAGGAGCAGCGGTGCTGCAACGTACGCGCCGCGCGGCACCAGCGGGCCGTTCATCCAGCGCGGGTAGGTCGTGAACAGGAAGCCGAGGAAGAAGGTCGGGAAGACCGTGAACAGCATCAGGAACGAATGCGCCCAGATCGGCGCCACGGCGAGGTCGAGCGCGAACAGCGGCACGCCGGTGTAGCGCGCGACGAGGTGCAGGCCCCACCAGGCGCTCGCGGCCAGCAGGCTCGCAAGACCGCACAGGAACGCGACCCGGTGCGGTGCGGCGGTGAAGACCTGCCAGCGGGAGGGGCGGTGGGCGGCGTCGTGCATGGTTATTTCCGTGAAACGCAGCGGGCGCCCGCAGGCGCCCGCTGGTTGTCACCGCTTCGTGATCAGCGGCCGGAGACCGGCTCCGCGACGGCGCCTGCGGGCACGGGCACGGCCTTCTTCTTGCCGATGTAGAGCTTGGCCACGAACAGCGCCAGCAGCCCGACGCCGACGGAGAAGATCACATCCCCAGGCACCCGCATCCACACCAGCATCTGCATGAAGGGCTGCTGCAGGAACTCCGCCGAGCGCGCGTACCAGAAGCCGTGCGTCACGGCCGCGTGCACCTGCATCAGGCCATGCGGCAGCAGCGACAGCAGCGCCATGGCCGCGAGGCCGATGTTGAGCGACCAGAACGAGCCCTTGAGCAGCTTCTCGTCCCAGACCGCCGTGCGGCCGAGGCCGCGCAGGCAGAAGAGCATCAGCCCGATGCCGAGCATGCCGTACACGCCGAACAGCGCGGTGTGGCCGTGCAGCGGAGTCGTGTTCAGCCCCTGCATGTAGTACAGGGCCAGCGGCGGGTTGATCAGGAAGCCGAACAGGCCCGCGCCCACCAGGTTCCAGAACGCCACCGCGACGAAGAACAGGATCGGCCACTTGTAGGTCGCGACCCAGGGCTTCGCCTTGCTGTGCTTGTAGTTCTCGTAGGCCTCGAACCCGATGAAGACCAGCGGCACGACCTCGAGCGCCGAGAACGACGCACCGAGTGCCAGCACTGCGGTCGGTGTCCCGGTCCAGTACAGGTGGTGGAACGTGCCGAGCACGCCGCCCGTGAGGAACACCACGGTGGCGAACAGCACCGCCGCGGTCGCCGAGCTGCCGCGCACCAGGCCGAGCTTGGTGAACAGGAAGGCGATGACCGCCGTGGCGAACACCTCGAAGAAGCCCTCGACCCACAGGTGCACCACCCACCAGCGCCAGTACTCGACCATGGACAGGTGCGTCTCGTGGCCCCACATGAGGCCCGCGCCGTAGAACAGGCCGATCGCGATGGTGGAGAGGAACAGCAGCATGGTGATCGAGCGACTGTCGTCGCGGCGCTTGAGCGCCGGCCACAGCGCGCGGCCCACGAGCGCGAGCCACAGCATCAGGCCGATGAACAGGAAGGCCTGCCAGAAGCGGCCCATGTCCACGTATTCCCAGCCCTGGTGACCGAACCAGAAGTTCGTCTCGAGGCCCATCTTCTGCATCACGGCGAACCACTGCCCGCCGAGGCCGCCCACCACGATGACGAGCAGGCAGGTGAACAGGAAGTTGACGCCGAAGCGCTGGAACCTGGGTTCATGGCCCGAGATCGCAGGCGCGATGTACAGGCCCGTGGCGAGCCAGGCGGTGGCGATCCAAAGCACCGCGAGCTGCAGGTGCCAGCTGCGCGTGACGGCGTACGGCAGGTACTCCGCGAGCGGGAATCCGTAGAACGCCTGGCCCTCGACCGCGTAATGCGCGGTGATGCCGCCCAGGATCACCTGCACGACGATCAGCGCGGTCACCACCCAGAAGTACTTGGCGGTCGCCTTCATCGAGGGCGTGGGCGTCAGGCTCTTGAGCGGGTCGCTGTCGGGCACGATGGGCGGCGGCTCCTTGCCGTGCGTGGTCGCGTAGTACCACGCCAGCGCGCCGACGCCGCCCAGCAGGAACAGGATGCTGATGAACGTCCAGATGAACGTCGGCGTGGTCGGCACGTTGCCCACCAGCGGTTCCGACGGCCAGTTGCTGGTGTAGGTCACGTCCTCGCCCGGACGGTTCGTGACCGCGGACCAGGCCGACCAGAAGAAGAAAGCGCTCATCGCCGCGCGGCGCTCGGCGTCCGGAATCGGGTTCTCCTGGATCGCGTACTGCGAGCGCAGCAACTGCAGCTCCGGGTCGCTGCCGAACAGCTTGAAGTAGTGATCCGCGACCACGGCGATCGCCTGTGCGCGGTCCTCGGAGACCGTGACGACGCCGGTGGATGCGTCGTAGGTATTTGCCCTCACCTCGGCCTGCAGGCGGGATTGCAGCCCCGCCTGCTGCGGCGGATCGAGCTCGGCGTACTTGCGGCCCGTCTCGCGGACGGCCCACAGGTCGAGCAGCGCGACCGACTCGCGGTGCAGCCAGTCGGCCGACCAGTCGGGCGCGACGTAGCTGCCGTGGCCCCAGACGGAGCCGATCTGCTGGCCGCCGATGGTCTGCCACACCTTGCGGCCGGTCTGGATATCGGCCTCCGTGTACACCGTGGTGCCGGCGTGTCGGTGCGCACCTCGGTCGGGATGGGCGGCATCGTCAGGTAGATCTGGCGGCCCATGAACAGCAGGATGCCGAAGGACACCAGCAGGATGCCCCCCAGCACTTTCCAGAGCTTCTTCGTGTCGGTCACTTGCGTCTCTCCAATTGCAACCCGCGGTCGGACCGCGGCATGGGCGCAATGGTGGGACGAAGGGGGGAAGGTGCGCCTTGACCGAGGTCAAGCGACGGCGGGCGACCGCGGCACGGCCGAGTGACCTCGGGTGAGCGTGCCGGCGCTCCCCACTTGGACTGTCCGTTCCAGCGAGAGTAATCTGCCGCGCCCGGGCCTGAACCCCAAGAAAACCGCCACAGCCCGCGGCCCAACCGCACCCTGACCATGTTTTCGGTACTGCACGTCCTCGGGTCGATGCTGATGATGTTCAGCGTCACGTATGCGCTGCCGATCGCGACCGCACTGATCTACGCCGACGGCCATTTCGTCGATTTCGTGGTCGCGGCGGCCGCGTGCCTCGCCGCAGGGATGCTGCTCTGGGCCGCGACGCGCCGACAGAAGCGCGAACTGCGCTCTCGAGACGGGTTCGTGCTCGTGACGCTCGGCTGGATCCTGATGTCGGCCATTGCGACCGTCCCGCTGTTGATCGCCCTCCCGGGCCTCACTTTCACCGACGCCTTCTTCGAGACGATGTCCGGTCTGAGCACGACCGGCGCCACGGTGCTGGTCGGCCTGGACGCGCTGCCGCCGTCGATCAATCTCTGGCGTCACGCGCTCAATTGGTATGGCGGGATGGGCATCATCGTCCTGGTGGTCGCGATCCTCCCCTTGCTGGGGGTCGGTGGCATGCAGGTCTACAAGGCCGAGACACCCGGCCCGATGAAGGACGAGAAACTCACGCCCCGGATCACGCAGACGGCCCGGGCGCTGTGGTTCATCTACTTCCTGATCACGGCCGCGTGCATTGCCTCGCTGAAGCTCGCGGGGATGAACTGGTTCGACGCGATCTGCCACGCGTTCGCCGCGCTGGCGCTCGGCGGGTTTTCCACCTACGACGCCAGTGTCGGCCATTTCGACTCCCCGGCGATCGAGGCGGTGCTGATCGTGTTCATGCTGATCGCGGCCATGAACTTCAGCCGGCATTTCATCGCCTGGCAGCAGAAGAGCCTGCGGACCTACCTGGGCGACGTCGAAGCCAGAGCGTTGCTGCGTGATCATCGGCCTGAGCACGCTGGGCCTGACGCTCCTGATCTGGTTCGAGGGCGTCTACCCGGGCTTCTGGACGTCGCTGCGCCACGTCGCATTCAACCTCGTGTCCATCGCGACGGACTGCGGCTTCGTCAGCCAGGACTACGCCGCCTGGCCGATCTTCGCGCCGATGTGGATCCTGATGCTGTCCTGCTACTGCGCGAACACCGGCTCGACCGGCGGCGGCATCAAGATGTTTCGAACCCTCGTGCTGTTCCGGCAGGCGGGACGCGAGATGCAGCTGCTCGTGCACCCGCAGGCGGTGGCTCCGGTGCGCGTCGGCGGCCAGGTCGTGCAGAACCGGATCGTGTTCGCGGTCCTGGCCTTCGTGGTGCTCTATTTCGGCACCGTCGTCGTGCTCACCTTCGCGTTGCTGCTCAGCGGCCTCGACTTCGTGACCGCGTTCTCCGCGATCATCGCGTGCATCAACAATGCCGGCCCCGGTCTCGGTCAGGTCGGCCCGGCCGGAAACTACCAGGGCCTGACGGACTTCCAGACCTGGATCTGCGCGCTTGCCATGCTGCTGGGCCGGCTGGAGATCTTCAGCGTCCTGGTGCTCTTCACGCCGACACTCTGGCGCAAGTGATGGCCGAATCGCCCGGTCCTCCCGGTATAGTCCGCGCCGATCCGCACTCGTGCTGGCGCGGAGTTGCACTCGATGAATATTGGCACCCCGCTGATCTGGGGGACCTTCTTTGCGTTCGTCGTCGCTGCCCTGGCGGTCGACATCCTCGCGATGCGCAGCCAGGGAGCGCATCGCGTCGGCATGCGCGAGGCGGCGATCTGGTCACTGGTCTGGGTGCTCGTCTCGTTCGTCTTCGTTGCCTGGCTCTGGTGGTACCTGCGCGGCACGGCAGGACCGGAGATCGCCAATACGAAGGCGCTCGAGTTCGTGACCGGCTACCTCATCGAGAAGGCCCTGGCCGTCGACAACATCTTCGTCTTCCTGATGGTGTTCACGTACTTCGCCGTGCCGGCCGAGTACCAGAAGCGCGTGCTGGTCATCGGCATCCTCGGCGCGATCGTGCTGCGCGCGATCCTGATCCTGGTCGGCGCCTGGCTGCTGCAGCAGTTCCACTGGCTGCTGTACCTGTTCGGCGCGTTTCTGGTGCTGACCGGCATCAAGATGTGGTGGGCGGCGGGCCAGGAGCCGGACCTCGGGCGCAACCCGGTCCTGAAGTGGATCAATCGACGAATGAGGATCGCGCCGACCTACGACGGCGAGAGGTTGTTCACCGTGCGCGACGGCGTCCGGATGGCGACGCCGCTGCTGGTCGTGATCGTGATGATCGGCATCGTCGACGTCATCTTCGCGGTCGACTCGATTCCGGCCATCTTCGCGATCACGCTCGATCCGTTCATCGTGTTGACGTCGAACGTGTTCGCGATCCTCGGCCTGCGTGCGATGTACTTCCTGCTGGCCAACATGCACGAGAAGTTCCACCTGCTGTCGTATGGCCTTGCGTTGATCCTCGGCTTCATCGGCACCAAGATGCTGCTGATCGACGTCTTCAAGATCCCGGTCGCGTGGTCGCTCGGCGCGACGGCCAGCCATCCTGGTGGCCACGATGGTCCTGTCGCTGATGATCCCGCCGCGGGCCGAGCCGGCACGCCCCGGCACCAGCAGTCTCGCGGGCGCTCCGGCGGCGACACTGCGTGCGAAAGAGCAGGCAGCCGAGGACGGCGAGAGTCGTTGAAACGCCGCGACACGCGGTCGACCTGATGCACCGTCCCTGACGGGCCGCGACGCCGGAGCGGCTAGACTCTCGGAAGCCATGTCGATCGAGACCGTGTCACTGGCGCTGCTGGGCTTTGCGCTCGTCTTCCTGAACGGCTTCTTCGTCGCAGCCGAGTTCGCGATCGTCAAGCTGCGCCGGACGCAGGCGGACGAGCTGGGCAAGACCCATGGGGTGCGGGGCCGCGTGCTGCGGACCGTTCGCACTCACCTCGATGCCTACCTGTCGGCCTGCCAGCTCGGCATCACGCTGGCGTCGCTCGGCCTGGGCTGGATCGGCGAGCCGGCGTTCGCGCGGATGCTCGAGCCCGTGCTGGCGCACTTCGGCGTCACCGATCCCAAGCTGCTGCACAGCATCGCGTTCGCGGTCGCCTTCGCGTTCATCTCGTTCCTGCACATCGTGCTCGGCGAGCTCGCGCCCAAGTCGGTCGCGATCCGCCGTGCCGAGGCGGTGTCGCTGAACACGGCGTTGCCGCTCTATGTGTTCTACTGGGTGATGTACCCGTTCATCTACGTGCTGAACGGCGCCGCGAACGTGATCGTGCGGCGACTCGGCGTCGAGCTGGCGTCCGAGGGCGATGCGGTGCACTCCGTGGACGAGCTGCGCAGCGTGCTGCGGGCGAGTCATCGCCACGGCGAGCTCGGCTCGGTCGAGACGCGGATCCTGGTCCATGGTCTCGAGCTCGGCGAGCTGACCGTCGGCGACCTCATGCGACCCTTGTCCGAGCTGGTCTGGATCGACGGCGGCAGCTCGATCGACGAGGTGCTCGCGGAGGTGCGTTCGAGCCGCTACACGCGCTACCCGGTCCGTGACCCGGGCTCCGGCCGCTTCACCGGCCTGCTGCACATCAAGGACCTCGTGGCCGCCGAGGTGCGGCTGCGCGACATCCGTGACCTGCAGCCCGTACCTGCGTCGGCTGCCCTATTTCGAGGAGGACGCGCCGCTGCTCAAGGCGCTGAAGGCGTTCCGGTCGGGCGATCCTCACTTCGGCATCGTCACCGACGAGCGCGGGCACCGAGATCGGCTTCGTGACCTTCGAGCACGTCATCGAGGCGCTGTTCGGGCCGATCGAGGACGAGTTCGCGAAGAAGATGCCGTCGTGGCAGCTTGCGGGCGACGGCTCGGTCAGCGGCGCCGGCAGCCTGTCGTTGCTGAGCCTCGAGGACGCGATCGGCAAGCCGATCCCGCTCGTCGACGTCAACAGCGTCGGCGGGCTCGTGCTGGAGCGCCTGGGTCGCCTGCCAAGGCAAGGCGAGCGTGTCCGATTTCCGGACTTCGAGGTCGAGGTGCTGCAGATGGACGGGCCGCGAATCGAGCTGGTGCGCGTGAGGCCGGACGCTTCGGCAGGCCCGGAGGCGGACGACAGTCGATTCTAAGGATCTGATCCGCGGGATGCCGCGCGCCAGGCTCAGATCGGTGGGGGCAGGAAGGTCGCGGGCGTGTCGTCGCCGGTGATCCAGCGACGCAGCCGCTCCGCGTCGGCAATGCGCGTCTCGGGACCCGTGGCGTCGAGCAGCACCATGATCAGGTGCCGGTCGGCGAGTTGCGCCTGCATCACCACGCAGCGGCCCGCCTCGCGGATGTAGCCGGTCTTCTGCAGGCCGATCGACCACTGCGGGCTGAACACGAGCCGGTTGGAGTTGCGATAGTGCAGCTCGCGTGCGCCGACGGCCACGTGGTGCACGGGCGAGGTGGTCAGGGAGCGGATCAGGTCGTTCGCGCTCGAGGCCTTCACCAGCACGGCCAGGTCGCGCGCGCTCGACTGATTTCCGCTCGACAGACCGGTGGGATCTGCGAACCGCGTGTCGGTCATGCCGAGTTCTCGCGCCTTGTGATTCATCGCCGCGACGAAGAGCTGCACTCCGCCCGGGAAATTGCGCCCCAGTGCGTGCGCCGCGCGGTTCTCGGAGGCCATGAGCGCGAGGTGCAGCATCTCGCCGCGCGAGAGACGGGCGCCGACGCGCAGGCGCGATGTCGTGCCCTTCAGCGTGTCGACGTCCGCCTGCGTGATGGTCAGCGTCTGGTCCAGGGGCTGTTCCGCCTCGGTGACGATCAGCGCCGTCATCAGCTTGGTGATCGATGCGATCGGCAGCACCGCGGTCTCGTTCTTGCTGAAGAGCACCTCGCCGGTGTCCTGGTCGACCACGAGCGCGACGCTCGAGCGCAGCGCCAGCGGGTCCGGCGTGGCGCGCAACCCCAGGCGCTGACCCTGCGAAAGCCGCTGCTGTCGGACCTGCCTGGCGCGGCTGGCGCCGGTGTTCGACGGGCGGGCGGTGACGGCCGCAGAGGATGCGGCTGTCGCGGCGCTGACGGCTGGCGCAGCGGTCAGGGCGCCGGCAAGCGCGGCGACCGTGACGATGCTGCGAGCATGCAGGCTGATCCAACCCATCCGGGGCCCCGAGTGTCCAATGTCGCGGGCTGCGACAAAGTCTGAACGGCAAACGTAAACCAATCGGCGGCGTGCTTTCATGATGCTTTTCACATATTCGCGGGAGGCCGTCGACGGCGCGCACCGACTGGGCTTGATGATCCCATCGCTTGTCGATTAGCCTCCCGCCGGACAGGGACACGGAACCGTCATGCGCAACCTCGCGACAGGGTGTTTATTGCTGCTTGCTGCGCGAGATCGAGGCCCGGATCGCGGGGGCTTCGCCGAGAGCCGGGTGGAAGCGGCGTCGGCGGCGGTCGGCGGACTGAGGCGCCGCCCGTACTCGCCGGCCGAGGAGCAGTATCCGATCGCCTTGCTGAAGGCGCTGCGCGGCTGCGCGAGGCCAGGTACGCGTCGAACGCCAGGCCGGGTGCCTGAGCGCAGCCGGCCCGCCGGCAGCACGCGCAGGCCGGGTTCCGCGAGCTCGGCGAGGCCGTCAGCGACCATCGGCTCCAGCGCGCGAAGCTCGCTCGCGAAGTAGCTGCCGAAGCGAGGCCGAAGTGCTGCCGGTCTTGTCGTAGTCGAGCACGCCGTAGCACTGATCTGCTGGATCACGTCGCGCCGGTATCACGACGACGCGCGTGAGCGGAGTCCGCGGTGCACGGCGAGCTCGCCGCGGTCGAGCGCGCCGTAGTACTCCGGCAGCGCCTTCAGAAGCGCTGCTGCGTGGCCTGCGCCGAGGCGAGGTAGGCGTCGAACGCCATGCCGAGGTGCCTGAGCAGCAGCCGGCCCGCCGGCAACACGCGCAGGCCCGGGTCCGCGAACTCGGCGAGGCCGTCGGCGACCATGGGCTCGAGCGCCCGGACCTCGCTCGCGAAGTAGCTGCCGAAGTCGATGCCGAAGCGCTCGCTGGTCTTGTCGTAGTCGAGCACGCCGTAGCACATGATCTGCTGGATCACGTCGCGCCGGATCACGTCGTCGCGCGTGAGCGTGAGGCCGCGGTGCACGGCGAGCTCGCCCCGGTCGAGCGCGCCGTAGTACTCCGGCAGCGTCTTCAGGTTCTGCATGTAGTTGTCGCCGACCTTGCCGATCGAGCTCACGCCGAGCCCGATCAGGTCGCAGTAGCCGCGCGTCGAGTAGCCCTGGAAGTTGCGATGCAGCGTGCCGTTCTCCTGCGCGACGACGAGCTCGTCCTTCGGCAGCGCGAAGTGGTCCATGCCGATGTACACGTAGCCCGCGGCGATCAGCTTCTCGATGGTGAGTCCGAGCAGCGCGAGGCGCGTCTCGGGCGTCGGCAGGTCCGCGGCGTTCAGCTGCCGCTGCGCCTTGAACATCTGCGGCAGGTGCGCGTAGGCGTACACGGCGAAGCGGTCGGGCTGGGCCGACAGCACGGTGTCGATCGTCCGGGCGAAGCCCTCGAGGTTCTGCTTCGGCAGTCCGTAGATGAGGTCCACGCTCACCGAGTTGAAGCCGAACTCGCGCGCCTCGCGGATCAGCCGCAGCGTGTCCGGGACGGACTGGATGCGGTTCACCGCCTGCTGCACCAGCGGGTCGAAGTCCTGGATGCCGAGGCTGCAGCGGTTGAAGCCGACCTGTGCGAGGTCGCGCAGCGTGTCGCGCGTGATGGTGCGCGGGTCGAGCTCGATCGAGTACTCGCGGTCCGGGTCGCGCGACAGCTTGAAGTGGTCGCCGAGCTTGCCGATCAGCCGGTCGATCTCGAGCGAGGTGAGGAAGGTCGGCGTGCCGCCGCCGAAGTGCAGCTGCTCGACCTCGCGGTCGCGGTCGTAGAGCTGGCTCTGCAGCTCGATCTCGCGGTGCAGGCGGTAGAGGTAGGCCTCGGCCTTCTCGTGGTTGCGGGTGATGACCTTGGTGCAGCCGCAGTAGAAGCAGGGGCTCGAGCAGAACGGGATGTGCACGTACAGCGACAGCGGGCGCGGGATCGGGTCCTGGTTGCTCGCCATCGCCGCCGCCCGGTACTCATTCAGGCCGAACTTGTCGGTGAACTGCACCGCCGTCGGATACGACGTGTAGCGCGGGCCGGCCCGGTCGTAGCGGCGGATGAGGTCGGCGTCGAACCGGATCTGGTGCGAATTCATCGGAGTCCCTGGCTGCGAGTTTCTCGGGGCAGGCTGCGCCCGGGTGGGCCGCCCTGCCTTGATGTGCGTCAAGGATGGGCAGGCGACCCGGCCGGGCAATGGGTACATCCCGAAGGATAGTGGGGATGGGCGGCGACGGGTAGGGGCGGGTCGGAGGGATCCGCTAGAATCCGCGCCTCATCCCGGAGACGACCTCGGAGCAAGCGGTGACAGAACTGGACCCGGCGGGCGCGCCCGCAGCGGCTGGCGGAACGGTCGAGACCGACGCCGTGATCATCGGCGCCGGCCCGGCGGGACTCTTCCAGGCCTTCGAGCTGGGCCTGCTCGGCATCAAGTCCCACATCGTGGACACGCTCAAGCACCCCGGAGGGCAGTGCGCGGAGCTCTACCCCGACAAACCCATCTACGACATCCCGGCGCTGCCCGTGTGCGGCGCCCAGGAACTGGTGGACCGGCTGCTCGAGCAGATCAAGCCCTTCGGCCCCGAGTTCCATTTCGGCGAGGAAGTGGTCGAGCTGCAGGCCCGCGAGGACGGCCGCTTCGACCTCGCCACCGCGGCCGGCACGCGCTTCGTCGCCCGCACCGTCGTGATCGCCGCGGGCCTGGGCTCGTTCCAGCCGCGCCGGCTCGGCGTCGAGGGCGCGGAGGCATTCGAGGACACGCAGGTGCACTACCGGGTGCGCAACGCCGCCGAGTTCCACGGCAAGCGGCTGGTGATCTTCGGCGGCGGCGATTCCGCGCTCGACTGGGTGGTGGACCTGACCGGCAAGGCGACCAGCCTCGTCCACGTGCACCGGCGCCCGGAGTTCCGCGCCGCACCCGCGTCGGTCGCGCGCATGCAGCAGCTCGTGGCGGAGGGCCGCATGAGCTACCTCGAGGGCATCGCCGCGGGCATCCGCAGCGAGGGCGACCGGCTCACGGGCGTGTCGATCAAGCGCAGCGACGGCGTGGTGCAGGACCTGCCGGCCGATCACGTGCTCGCGTTCTTCGGGCTGCATCCCAAGCTCGGCCCCATCGCCGAGTGGGGCTTCGAGCTGGAGAAGAAGGCCATCCGGGTGGACACGGCGAAGTTCCAGACCAGCGTGCCCGGCATCTTCGCGATCGGCGACATCAACACCTACCCGGGCAAGAAGAAGCTGATCCTGAGCGGGTTCCACGAGGCCGCGCTCGCCGCATTCGCGATCGCCGAGCACCTGAACCCCGCCAAGAAGGTGCACCTGCAGTACACGACTACGAGCCCCATCATGCAGAAGCGGCTCGGCGTGAACGGCTGAAGGGGCGCGCCCTCAAGGCCCGGCATGAACAGGCTGCTCGCCGACCTGCTGCGGCTGCTCGAGCTCGAGCGGCTCGAGCGCAACCTGTTCCGCGGCGAGAGCCGCGACATCGGCAGCCCTCAGGTGTTCGGCGGCCAGGTGCTCGGGCAGGCACTCGTGGCGGCGAGCGCCACGGTCGAGGGGCGCCTCGTGCACTCGCTGCACGCCTATTTCCTGCGCCGCGGCGACTTCAACGCACCGATCGTCTACGAGGTGGACCGCAGCCGCGACGGCGCGAGCTTCACCAGCCGGCGCGTGGTGGCCATCCAGCACGGCCAGCAGATCTTCCACATGGCGGCGTCGTTCCAGGTCGACGAGGACGGGCCCGACCACCAGGTCTGCGCACCGGAGGTGACCCCGCCCGAGCAGTTGCCCGACATGACGGCCGAAGTGCGCAAGCACCTCGAGGGCATGCCGGCCGAGCGGCGGCGGTTCTGGTCGCTGGAGCGGCCGTTCGAGTTCCGCTCCGTGGAGCCCGTGGAAGCGGGCGGACCGCGACCGGGCGTGCGGCACCTGTGGTTCCGGCTCGTGGACCAGTGCCCGGACGATCCGATCCTGCATCGCTGCCTGCTCGCCTACATGTCCGACTACCACCTGCTCGAGACCGCGACGCTGCCGCACGGCCTGTCGTACCGCTCGGGCGAGGTGACCCTTGCGAGCATCGACCACGGCATGTGGTTCCACCGGCCGCTGCGCGTGGACGAGTGGCTGCTCTATGCGCTCGTGAGCCCCTCGAGCTCGGGCTCGCGGGGGCTCGCCTTCGGACGCATCTTCGACCGGCAGGGACGGCTGGTGGCGAGCACGGCGCAGGAAGGGCTGATGAGGGCGCGGAATTGACCGTGTTCGGACTCGTGGTGCTGGTCGCGCTGATCCTTGTCGGCGCGTTGCTGCCGCTCAAGTACACGGCGCGCATGCACCTGCCGAAGCCGCCGCCGGAACCGCCGCCTACTGCAGCCCGAGCTCCAAGCGGATCTTGCCGTCCTGGGCCGAGACCTTGCCCTCGCGAACCTTGAAGACGCGCGTCGGCTCGAGCGCGCCGCCGCCGAGCAGGGCCTTTTCGACGGAACTCGCGCGCTCCTCGCCCAGCTGCTCGAGGGCTGAGTCCGGCACGACGACGCCGGCTCGCGCGGCCTGCTCCAGAAACTCCAGCATGGCCGCCTGACGCAACGCCTTCGCTTCCTCGCGCGAGGTGCCCTCCGGCGGCTCGGTCGGTTCGGGCAGCGCGGGCTCGGCGCCGGTCTGCTGCGTGACGAGCGCCGTGAGCACTGCGATGCGCTGGTTCGGTTCCAGGGTCTCGAAGGCTTGGGCGGGCGCGTCGGGCTGGGCATCCTTCGTCCTGCGCGAGGCGACGGCGTCGGCCAGCGCCGCCTGGTAGGCGCGCTCGGTAAGGGCCGGGCGGTCGATGTCGGGCAGCGCGCCGATCGGCACGTCGAGCTTGAGCTCCGGCCGCTCGGCGAGGCTCTTCGCAAGGGCGTCGAGACGCTCGGCGGTCGCCGGATCGAGCGCCGCCTCGCCGGGGGCGAAGTCCACGAACTGCGCCTCCTCGGCGCCGGCGAACAGCGAGCCCAGCAGGGCGAACGGCGCGGTCACCGCCTTGACGAGGATGTTCTTGATCACCTGCCAGATGATCGGGCCGACGCGGAAGGTGGGATCGTCGAGCGTCCCGCCGACCGGCACGTCGAGCTTGATCACGCCGTCGCGGTCCTTGAGCAGGGACGTGGCGAGCTTGACGGGCAGGGTCGCCTCGCCCTGCGTCGCGTTCGCCTCGCCCCACTCGAGCTGGTCGATGCGGATGTTGTGCTGCGCGTCGAGCTTGCGGTCCTCGATGCGGTAGTGCAGTCGCGTGGTCAGCTTCCCCTTGGCGATGTTGTAGCCGGCCACCGGTCCCGAGTACGGGTTGAAGATGGGCAGCGCGATGTTCTCGAACGCCATCTGGAGGTCGGTGTGGCGATCGAAGGCGAAGGGTTGCAGCTCGCCCTCGATGGCGACCGGCGAGAACTCGTCCAGCTTGCCGGCAAGCTGCACCTGGGCGCGCGAGTCCGAGGCGCTCGACACGCCGGTGATCGTGCCGCCGAGCGCCTGTACGTCCGCCGAGAAGTCCGGCTCGACGAAGTAGTCCGAGAAGTTCATCCGTCCGTCCTCGATGCGCACCTCGCGCACGCGGATCGGGAAGGTCTCGGGTCCGGCAGCCACGGCGGTCGGGGGCGGCGGGGGCGGAGCCTTGCCGGCCTTGCGCGCCTTGGCGGCCGCTTTCTCGGCCGCCTTCTGCTCGCGCTCGAGGCGCTTGCGCTCGGCCGGCGAGCGCGCCGCCTCGGCCGCGGCCGTGGCCCGGCGCTCGACGAGCGCCGCCTGCGTGCCTTCGGGATCGAGCACGGCCGCGAGGTTAATGATCTGCTCCTGGCTCACGATCACACGCGCATACGGCCGGCGCACCAGCACGCGGTCGATGCTGAGCGCGTCCGGTGCCATCGAGTAGGCGAGCTTCTGGAGCTGCACCTGCTCGAAGTTGACGAGGTCCTCCTTGAGCGCGTTGTCCACAGAGCTGAAGCGCGTGATGCTGGCCTCGCCGGTGAAGGCGAGTTCGGGTCCGTCGCGCTCCGGCGGCGCGAGCGTCACCTTGCCCGCGACGTCGAGCTCGCCACCGGTGATGGTGAGATCAGCGAGCGGCAGCACGTAGGGCTGCAGGATCTGCATCCGCGCCTTCGCCAGCCGGATGTCGAGTTCCGCGGCCAGCGGTTCGGGCGTGAGCGTACCCGCGGCCTCGAAGCGCGCGTGGCCGTTGATCATCGCGTCGAGCTTCACGGGCAGCGGCCGGGCGAGATCCAGGCTGACGTCCGACAGGCGAAGGTTGACGGGCGCGAGGTCGAACTTCTTCACGGGCTCTGCGGCGCGATCTTCGAACGCAATGACGGCGTTGGTGAGTTCGACGCCGCTGACTTTTACCGTCCAGTCGGGTTCGCCCGTCGTTGCGGCGGGCGCCGCTGCCGGTGCGGCAGGGGACGGCGAGGCCGTCGCGGGAGGTTCGGCCGTCGCCGGCGCGAAGAGTTGCTCCAGGTTGATCGACCCGTCCGCCGCCATCCACGCCTCGGCCTTGAGGGCCTCGAGCGCCACCTTGTCCACGGTGATCGTCTGCGCCGGCATCGCCACGCGCGTCCCGGAGACGAGCAGCGTCGGAATCGTGACCCAGTCGGCGTCCACGCCGCGAGCTCGCAACGCAAGGTCGGCGAATTCGATCGCGGGCAGTTCGAGATCGAGTTCCGTCTGCTTGCCGAGGACGAGTCGGTAGGTGCCGGCGATGTTCACGAGGCCCCGCGTGAGCGCGAACGGCAGGTCGTCGCCGAGGAACTCGCCGATCCCGGCCGCCTGCAGCGCGCCGAAGCGGATCTCGCCCTGGGAGGCGACCACCGGCTCCAGCGCGAAGCGACCCTTCCAGTCGAAGGTCTCCTCATCCGGGCTGCGGGCGGACAAATTGAACTCCCCGCCCTCAGGAGTGGTGCGGAAGTCCTGCAGCCCGAAGCCGACGTCATTGAACAAGCGTCTGACCGGCCGGGCGCGCAGCTGGTTGTTGAACTCGACGTGGCCGCGATCCACCGCGAGCCTGTGGATCCAGAGGGCCGGGAGCGGCTCGTCCGCGGCCTCGGGATCCTCGGGCAGCGCGAGATCACCGAGGTTGAGCGCGCCGTCCGGCCTCAGCACGGCGCGCAGCAGCGGCGCCTCGATCGTCACCTCGCTGAAGGTGAAGGCACGGTTCCACAGCGAGGCCAGCTCGAAATCGACGAACAGCCGCTCGAAGCCGAGCATGGGCTGGCCGTCGGCGTCGGGCAGCGCGAGGTCGCGGATCTCGGCCTGCAGCTTGAACGGATGGATCGCGATCGTGCCGACGGCGAGCTCGCGCCCGTAGTTCTCGCGCACGAAGCCGATCGCCTGGTCGCGCACCAGGTTCGGTGCGACCTTGAAGCCGAGCAGCGCGTACAGGCCGACGAGCAGCAGCGGGACGGCGAGCGCCCAGAGCAGCCGGGATTTCATGAGCGCGGGCATGAGGCGGGAGTGCTGAGCGTAGGCGGGTCGGACCGGCGATCCGCCGCCACCGCGGGCGGCGGCGGATCGCGGCGGATTCTCAGCTCACTTCTCGTCGCCGAGCCAGCGGTAGAGGTAGCCCGCCACCAGGGCCCCGAGGATCGGTGCAACCCAGAACAGCCACAGCTGCCCGAGCGCCCAGTCGCCCACGAACACCGCTGGGCCAGTGCTGCGCGCCGGATTCACCGAGGTGTTGGTCACCGGGATGCTGATGAGGTGGATCAGCGTGAGTCCGAGGCCGATGGCGATCGGCGCGAAACCCGCCGGCGCGCGACGATCGGTGGCGCCGAGGATGATGACCAGGAACATCAGCGTCATCACGACCTCGGTGAGGAATCCGGATGCCATCGAGTAGCCGCCCGGCGAGTGCGCGCCGTAGCCGTTCGAGGCGAGGCCGCCCGACAGGTCGAACCCGGGTGCTCCAGAGGCGATCATGTAGAGCACGAAGGCGCCCGCGATGCCGCCGAGCACCTGGGCGACGATGTAGGGCAGCACCTCGCCGATCGGGTGGCGACCGCCGGCCCACAGGCCCAGCGGTCACGGCCGGGTTCAGGTGGCAGCCGGAAATGTGGCCGATGGCGTAGGCCATCGTGAGCACGGTCAGGCCGAAGGCCAGCGAGACACCGGCGAGGCCGATGCCCACCTCCGGAAAGGCCGCGGCGAGCACGGCGCTGCCGCAACCGCCGAGCACGAGCCAGAACGTGCCGATGAATTCCGCTGCGAATTTCTTGGACATGGGCATGTCAGGGTTCCCTGCGTTGAATTGGACGGTCGGTTCCCACCCACCCCGGCCGGCATTATCCAGCCGGAGCCGGCTCCGACAAGGGATTTCTCGTCAGGTCTGCACGAGCGTCCAGGAATAACCGTCCGGCGCGACGAACGAGAAGGCGCGCGTGCCGAACTCGTCCGCAAGCACGTCCGTGACCTGGGTCGCGCCGCCGGCCTGCACGAGCTTCCACAGGCCCTCGAGGTCGCTCGTGCGCCAGGTGTACTGCGAGTAGCCGAGGCAGCCCGGGCGCGAGCGGTCGCGCTTGTCGGCGAGACGGCTCGAGGCCGCGAAGCGCACGACCTTGAGCTTGCCCGAGCGGCGCTCGTCGAGCGAGTGGCCCGAGCGCGGGTCGTCGAAGTCCACCATCCAGTGCGATTCGCCCTCCTCGAGGCCGAAGATCCGCCTCGAGCCGGTGGCCTGGCCGTAGGGACGCTCGCCGTCGAACCAGCGCTTGAGTCCGAGCACCTCGTCGTAGAAACGCAGCACCTGGTGATCGTCGGTGGCGATCATCATGCCGGCGTGCGTGTGCTGACTGCTGCGGAACATCGCCTGCGGGCAGATGCGGCCGTAGTGCGGGCTCTCGTAGCCGAAGCGCTCGTAGAACACCTGCCGGTAGAGCGGCTGGATCACGACCATCTCGCGCACGCCCACGATCGGCTCGACGAACGGGCGCGGCGCCCGCTCGCCGGTCAGCTCGCCGATCACCGCGAGGATCGGCTCGATCAGCCGGATCGGCTCGCCGAGGTCGCGGGCCGTGACCGCATGATTCGCGATGTCGAGCACGCTCGAGGTGAGCCGCACGCCCCAGCGGCTGCCGAGGCAGCGCAGGTCGTCGTCGAGGCCGAGGCCGTCGTTGATCGGGCGTTCCCACTGCATGAGCCGGACGAGTCCGTGGTCGGCGTCCTGGTGGTGCAGGCGCACCGAGCGCAGCGCCGAGTCGACGCCGTAGAGGGCGCGTGCGCCGGCGGCGTCGAGCGTGCCGAAGCGGCCGGCGCGACAGCCGAAGCGTTCGTAGTAGGCGATCGACTCGGCGAGGTCGGGCACGCCGACGCAGATCTCGTAGAGCCCGCCGACACAGGCGGGCCGGGCGCTCGGGTTGCCGGGCGTGGTCTGGGACATCAGGGCCTCCTCACCGGTCGGGTTCCGGGTCCGGCAGCACCTTGCCGGGATTGAGGATCCCCTTCGGGTCGAGTGCGTGCTTGAGGGCGCGCATCACGTCGAGGTCCACCGAACCCTTGTGTTGGGCCAGCGCCGCTCGCTTGAGCCGGCCGATCCCGTGCTCCGCGCTGATGCTGCCGCGGTAGCGGCGGACGATGTCGTACACGGCTTCGTGGATCGCGGGCGCGTGGGCCAGGAACTCACCGGCGTCGCCACCCATCGGCACGCTCACGTTGAAGTGCAGGTTGCCGTCGCCGACGTGGCCGTAGCCCACCAGTCGGCCGGTCGGTACGAGTGCGAGCACGGCCGCCTGGGCCTCCGCGTAGAAGCGCGGCAGGGCCGCGACCGGCACCGAAACGTCGTGCTTGATGCTCGCACCCTCGGCGCGCTGTGCCTCGGGCACCGACTCGCGCAGCTTCCAGAGCGCGTCGCGCTGCGCGAGCGATTCGGCGAACGCCGCGTCGAGCACGAGGCCGTCTGCCAGCCCCTGCTCCAGCGCCGACTCGAGCAGGGCGCGCAGCGCGGGGTCGTCGCGCGCCGTCGAGACTTCGCACAGCACGTAGGCCTCGTAGGGCCGCTCGAGCGGATCGCCGACGCCCGGGAATGTGGTGCGTCGCGAGCTCGACGGCGATGCGCGGCAGGAACTCGAAGCTCGTGACGGCATCGCCGGTGGCGGCGCGCAGGTGACCGAGCAGCTGCACGGCCGCCTCGAGGTCCGGTACGGCGATGAACGCAGTCTCGACGGTGCGCGGCAGCGGGAAGAGCTTCAGGCTCGCCGCGGTGATGACCCCGAGCGTGCCCTCGGCGCCGATGAACAGGTGCCGCAGGTCGTAGCCGGTGTTGTCCTTGCGCAGGCTGGTGAGGCCGTCGATGACGCGGCCGTCGGCCAGCACGACCTCGAGCCCGAGCACGAGGTCGCGGGCCACGCCGTAGCGCAGCGCGTTCAGGCCGCCGGCGTTGGTCGACAGGTTGCCGCCGATCTGGCAGCTGCCCTCGGAGCCGAGCGACAGCGGAAACAGCCGTCCGGCGGCCTCGGCCGCCGCGCGCACGTCGGCGAGCAGGCAGCCCGCGTCGACGGTCATCGAGAAATTGTCCGCGTCCACTTCGCGCACACGGTTCATGCGACGCAGCGAGAGCACGATCTCGTCGCCGCCGCTCGTGCGGCGTCGCCCCACCGCAGTAGCTGGTATTGCCGCCGTGGGGGACGACGCCGACGCCGAGCTCGTGGCAGATGGCGAGGACCGCGGCGACATCGTTGGTGGACGCCGGGCAGGCCACGAGCACCGTGGCGCCGCGGTAAAGGCCGCGGAAGTCCACGAGGTAGGGCTCGATGTCCGCGGCCGCCTCGAGGCAGCCGGCCGGCCCGAGGACCTCACGGATACGTCCGACGGCCGCGGCGACACTCGCAGGGGGAATCGGCCTCATGTGAGGATTTATACCGCGGATCCCGCGCCCGCGGGCAGGACCGTCACGCCGTTCGCGGTCGCGCGAGCTTCGCCGCCACGAGTGCCGCGCCCACGGCCACGAGCAGCACGAGGATCGAGGCCATCGGATTGGTGAGCATCTGCGGCGCCACGAGCAGCAGCAGCCCGAACCCCAGCATCATGAAGCCGGAGACGAGCTTGAGGATCCGGCCCTCGTCCTCGCTCAGCTTGCGCGCGCCCATCGTGCGGACGAACACGATCACGATCACGAGCAGCGGGATCACGTAGATGACGTTGTACGCCGCGAGCCAGGCGTAGTACTGCCAGGTCTCGAGCTTCGCGAGCGTGAGCGCGCGCGTGTACACCATCGGGAAGCCCGCGGTGCACAGCAGCTCGTAGGAGTTCGCGACGATGGCGAGCAGCACGGTGCTCGCCAGCATCGGGGCGAGGCTGCCGGTGTTGACGATGTCGCGCATGCGCTTGAAGAGCCCGGGCTTCGCCGATTCCGGGATCGACAGGCTCGGGCCTTCCTTGAACCAGAAGTAGTCCTTGATGTTGAGCGCCGCGACCGCGAGCGCCACGAGGCCCGCGATCACCGTGATCACGCGCAGCTCGCCCGCGATCAGGAACACGTTGAGCCACGCCGCCATGAACACGAAGTACACGAGGCCGGAGAACAGCACGAAGGTGCCGCCCACGATCGCCATGCGCGCGCGACTCCTGGCATGCACCAGCAGGCTCAGCAGGAACAGCAGCACGAAGAACGCGCAGGGGTTGAACGCGTCCATGCCCGCGAGCACCAGCGTGAGCACCGGCAGCGACAGCGCCTGGGCGTCCACGCTGCCGATGAACGGGATGCGCACCGTGGTGCCGGCCTGCTGCTCGACCTCGGGCGCCGCGATGGCGCCCGTCGGGCCACCGCCCTCGACCAGGCCGGGCGCGGCGGCGGGCAGCGCGAGTCGCTGCTCGTGGCAGGCCTCCAGCGCCCGGGCGATCTCCGCCCCGGTGGTGTCGGCCGTGTCGAAGCCGATCAGCACCTGCCGGCAGAAGATGAACCCGGGCACCGAGAGTGCCTGGGTGCCGAGGGACAATGCGGTTTCGTAGTAGAAGCGGGCGTTCTTGCGGTCGTCCTTGACGGCGAATTTCTGCACCTCGAGCCAGGGCCAGCGTGCCGCCAGCTCGTCGATGAACGGGGCGGCCGCCTGGCAGTGCGGGCAGGTCGGGGAATAGAAGTAATAGAGGCGGACCACCGGCGTGCCGTCCGCGGCTGTGCCGTACCAGAACGCGTCGGACTTCGGGTCCGGCGCCGCGCCGGCGACACCGGCGCCCAGCAGCAGGGCGATCAGGGCGAGGAGACGTATCCAGGGCATGGGGGCTCGAGCGGGTCTGAAATCGGGTCGGCGAATGATACCGGCGACGGCGGGGGCGGCTGTCCGGTCTTTTACCGATGCGTTTTCGGAGCCGCAGCCGCTTCCTTTGCGACGTCGGCGAGGAAGTTGCCGTCCTGCATCCCGGGCAGGTGGGCCCGCCAGTTCGGGTAGAGCCGGGAGAAGTCGGCGGTCATCTCCGCGAGCGGCACGTCGTCGTAGCTGCCGCGCTGCGCCACGTATTCCATGTGACGGTGACCGTGCCGGTCGAACGGGTGATAGAGCGAATCGCTCAGGCCGTCGAAATCGAGGGGCAGCAGTCCGAACCGCTCGCACAGCCCGAGGTTGAACGCCGGCGTGGCCTTGCGCCAGGCGCCTTCGATCAGGATCTCGGTGAACCCGTGCCAGTAGAAGAGGTCGGTCTGCATGAGCGCTCGCATGCGATCGGTCGCGAGGTGGTTCCTGACGTCGGCGAATCCCACCCGGGCCGGGATCCCCACTGCGCGGCAGGCTGCGGCGAGCAGAGCGGCCTTGGTCACGCACCAGCCATGGCCGACGGCCAGGACCGTGCTCGCCTTCATGCCGTCCGTCGAGAGGTCGATGCGGTAGGGGTCGTAGCGGAAGCCGTCCCGAACAGCGTAATAGAGCGAGATCGCGCGTTCGCGATCGCCGGCACCGCTGCCGTGCCGGGCCGCGAATGCGACGACCGCCGGATGCCCGCTGTCGATCAAGGCAGTTGGCGTGAGCGTGGCGGTTTCCATCGATGCCGGCGTCGTTTCCCGGGAACTTCGAATGATGACCTTCCGTCCGCAACGCGACAACCACTGCGGCCGCTGCTGATTTCAACCTCGCCGCCGGTGTGGCAACCTAGCCGACACAGTCGGCGTGCCACGAGGGACCTGCATGCTTCGCCTGGATCCGCTGCGCCTGCAGCAGGCGCTCGACGAGTTGCAGGAAGCAACACGCGACCACGAGGCGTGGTTCGGCAACCTGATGCGCAGCCTGGTCTGTCGGGTGGCAGCCGGCCCGGGTGATCTCGATCCGGCGGGTCATCGTCGGTGCCGTTTCGGGCGCTGGTACCACGGGCCGGGCCAGCAGGTGCTGCGCGAGCAGCCATCCTTCGCAGCCATCGAGTCCGAGCACGTGCGCCTGCACCGGCTCGCGGCTCGGGTGCTCGGTGAGGCGGCCACCGGCTCCGACGTCCCGACGTCCGACTATGACGAGCTCGTGGCCTGCGGCACCCAGCTCAGGCTCGAGCTCGAGACCCTGCGCCACGAGCTCGAGACCGCACTGCGCGACCGCGACGCCGTGACCGGTGCCTTCGGGCGCGTCGAGATCCTCCCGGCGCTGCGCGAGGCGGGTGACCTGGTCCGCCGGGACGTGCAGCAGGTCTGCATCGGCTTCATGGACCTCGATCATTTCAAGGAGGTCAACGACGCGCACGGCCACCGGTTGGGTGACCAGGTTCTGGCGGGGGCCGTCCAGTACCTGACGGCGCACCTGCGCAGCTACGACCGGGTGTTCCGTTACGGGGGCGACGAGTTCCTGATCCTGCTGCCGGCCGCCCACATCGAGGTCGCCGCGCGCCTGATCGAGCGTCTTCGCGCCGGACTTGCGGCCACCACGCTGGCGGTGGACGAGGCGGGCCGGCCGCTGCGCGTGACGGCGTCCTTCGGCATCACCCCGCTCGAGCCCGACGTCAGCGCCGAGGAGACCATGGATCGTGCCGACAAGGCGCTGCTGCTCGCGAAAGGCGCGGGGCGCAATCGGGTGATCCGCTGGGATCCGTCCGTCACCACCGCGAGGTTCGAGTCACAGGCGGACCCGCCGGATCTCGAGACCCGGGCCGGGCGCCTCGGCCGGGCCTAGCGCATCATTGTTGCTGGCCCTGGCCGTTCGAAACCCGCACCGTCACCGTCATCGACTCCTTGCCGCCGCCGCGCCGCACGCCGCGCACCGGGGCGGCGTCGAGATAGTCGCGCCCGACCGCGAGCCGGCAGTGGCGCGTGCCGGCCTGCTCGGCGTGGGTCACGTCGAGGCTGTGCCAGCCCAGCCCGGGCCCGAGCCACACGTCGGCCCAGGCGTGGCTCGCAACCTCGCCCGGATCATTCCCGTGGAAATAGCCGCTCACGTACCGCGCCGGGATGCCGGCCGCACGACAGCAGGCGACCAGCACGTGCGCCTGGTCCTGGCACACGCCGACGCCGAGATCCAGGGCCTCTGCGGCGCTGTGGGTGACGTCGGTGCTGCCGGGCTGGTAGGCGACGGCAGCACGGATGCCGCTCACGAGGTCCATGAGCGCGCGCGGCGCCGCCGGATGGCGACCGAGGTGGCGCTCGGCCAGCTCGCGCAGCGCCGCATCAGGACGAGTGAGTGGCGTGGGTGCGAGGTAGGCGAGGGGCGACAGCGTGCCGCAGTCGGTCGGTACCGTTGCGCCATCGGTGTCCACCTCGACGGTGCCCTCGACGACGATGCGCAGGGCGCGATGCGGCGTCTCCAGGGTCACGATCTGGGTGAGGTTCCCGAACGGATCGACCTGCTCGAGCCGATCGCCCGGCGACAGCACGCGCCAGCCGAGGACGCGCTGGCCGGGGTCGGCGCGTGGCGTGAGCTTGAGCGCCTGGATGCTGTAACTGACCGGCTCCTCATAGGTGTAGCGCGTCTCGTGGCGGATGTTGAGCAGCATGGGTGCGCCCGGTCTCAGGCCACATGCCCCAGGAAGTCGCGCCCGATGCGATCGCTCAAGTCGGCCGTGCGCGCGAGCAGGTCCTGCAGGAATCGCTCGCCGCCCCGAGGCGCGAGCGTCGACAACGTGCCGAATCGCAGCTCGGCGTGCAGCAGGCCGGCGCGACGCTCGGTCTCCCCCGACTGGGCATTGGCCACCGCCTGGAGATTCTCGTACACGAGGTTTGCGGACCGGTAGATCGAGCGCGGGACGCTCCGGTGCAGGATCACGAACTCCATGACGTGCTGTGGCCGCACGCTGTCGCGCGACACGCGGCGGAAGCTCTCGAAGGCCGACAGTCCGCGCAGCAGCACGCTCCACGGATAGTAGTCGTGCGCGACGGCGCCGTTCTCCGACGCGGCCGCCTCGCAGGCGAGCCGGATGAGCAGCAGCCGCGCCACGCTGTCGCTGCGCTCGAGGAAGGTGCCGATCTGCATGAAGTGGTAGCCCTCGTCACGCAGCATCGAGGCGAGGACCACGCCGCGCGCCAGGTGGGCGCGGTACTTCACCCAGTCCACGAACTCCGCGACGTTGAGCGCGGTGAAGCGGCTCGGCGCCTGGGCGCGCGCCTCGAGCCAGGTCGAGTTGAAGGTTTCCCACATCTCCGAGGAGATGGCGCCGCGCACGGCCCGGGCGTTCTCGCGGGCTGCACGCAGGCAGCTCAGGATGCTCGAGGGGTTGTCGGCGTCGAAGGCGAGGAAGTCGATCACCCAGTGCGGCTCGATCCGCTCGCGGCGCCCGGCGTAGGCGGCCTCGAGCCCGAGCGTGCGCAGCAGGATCGCCCAGCCGACGCTGTCCGAGCTGCGCTCGTGCGGCAGCAGCGACAGGCGGTACTGCACGTCGAGCGTGCGGGCGAGTTCCTCGGCGCGCTCGGCGTAGCGCCCGAGCCAGTACACGTGGTCGGCGGTGCGGCTGAGCATCAGGCCTCCAGCACCCAGGTGTCCTTGGTGCCGCCGCCCTGCGAGGAGTTCACCACCAGCGAGCCGGCGCGCAGCGCCACGCGCGTGAGTCCGCCGGGAACGATCGTGACCTCGCGTCCGGACAGCACGAACGGCCTCAAGTCGATGTGCCGTGGCGCCACGCCCTGCTCGACGAAGGTGGGGCAGGTGGAGAGCGCGAGCGTCGGCTGCGCGATGTACTTCTCGGGGGCCGCGAGGATGCGCAGGCGGAAGTCCTCGATCTCGGCCTCCGACGCCGCGGGCCCGACCAGCATGCCGTAGCCGCCCGAGCCGTGGACTTCCTTGACCACCAGCTCGTCGAGGTGCGCGAGCGCGTAGGCGAGGTCGTCCTTGCGGCGCAGGATGCGCGTCGGCACGTTCTCGAGCAGCGGTGCCTCGCCGAGGTAGAAGCGGATCATCTCCGGTACGTACGGGTAGATGGACTTGTCGTCGGCAATCCCGGTGCCGATGGCGTTCGCGACGGTGACGCGCCCGGCGCGGTACGCCGCCATCAGGCCCGGCACGCCGAGCACCGAGTCGGGCCGGAACACCAGCGGGTCGACGAAGTCGTCGTCGATGCGGCGGTAGATCACATCGACGCGCTGCGGCCCCTGCGTGGTGCGCATGTACACGAAACCGTCGCGCACGACGAGGTCCTGCCCCTCGACGAGCTCCACGCCCATCTGCTGGGCCAGGAAGGCGTGCTCGAAGTAGGCGCTGTTGTGGGCGCCCGGCGTGAGCACCACCACGACGGGGTCGGCGACGCCGGCCGGCGCGACGCTCGCGAGGTTCTCGAGCAGGCGGTCGGGATAGTGCTCGACCGGCGCCACCCGGTTGAGCGAGAAGAGCTCGGGGAACAGCCGCATCATCATCTTGCGGTCCTCGAGCATGTAGGACACACCCGATGGGACGCGCAGGTTGTCCTCGAGCACGTAGAACTCGCCGGCACCGGCGCGCACCACGTCGATGCCCGCGATGTGCGCGTAGATGCCGCCCGGCACGTCCATGCCCTGCATCTCGGGGCGGTACTGTGAGTTGCAGAACACCTGCTCCGGCGTGAGCAGGCCGGCCCCGAGGATCTCCTGCCCGTGGTAGATGTCGCCGATGAAGGCGTTGAGCGCCCGCACGCGCTGGCGAAGCCCGTCGGCGAGCCGGCCCCATTCCTCGGCCGACAGGATGCGCGGGACGATGTCGAAGGGGATCAGCCGCTCGTTGCCGTCCTCCTCGCCGTACACCGCGAAGGTGATGCCGACCCGGTGGAACAGGCTGTCCGCCTCCGCGCGCTTGCGTCGCAGCGTGTCGTCGGCCTGCCGGGTGAGCCAGTCGGCGTACACGGCGTAGTGCGGCCGTACGTGACCGTCGGCCGTGTACATCTCGTCGCAGGGCAGGGCGGGGCAATCCATGTCGGGTCCTCCCGACATGCGCAAGCGAAAATCGTGCCAACCGGGCTTGGGGCCGCGCGGCGGCATGGAAACGCGGCCGTCGAACCGATGCCGCACCTCCACGGAGCGGCATACGTTCGAAAATGGTGCGCCGGGCCGGTCGGCGGCCCGGCTGTCGGATCGCGGCCGTCGCGAGATCAGTACCGGCCGTGGGTCTTGTAGAGGTAGTTAGTGAGCTCGGCGGTCTGCATCGACAACCGCCGCTGGATCTCGTGCACCACGCGCACGATCGCGCGCATCACGTGATAGACCACCTTGGGCCGGGTCTCGAGCAGCCCCTCGAGCGCGTCGCGGCTGAGGCCCAGCACGCGCGAGTCGCTCAGCGCCACCAGCGAGGCGTAGCGCGTCGCGCCGTCCAGGAACGACAGCTCCCCGACGACGTCGCCGGGGCGGATCGCGTTCAGCGTCACCTCGTCCTCGCGGCCCGCGCCCCGGACGACGCCGAGCACGCCGCTCACCACGACGTACAGGTGGTCGTCGGCGGAGCCCTCCTGCACCAGCACCTCGCCGTGCTTGAGCTCGCGCAGCGTCATGGCGCCGGCGAGGATGCGCCGCTCGTCGTCGTTGAGTTCGACGGCCAGCTTGGACTTGCTCAGCCCCTCGAGGATGGCGGCGTCGGTCATGGATGCGCTCCGGCAGGGATCCAGCGCGGATTCTCGCGGTCCCGGGTCAGCCGCGGTAGTAGGTGAAACCCGCTAGATCACCGCCGGCAGCCGGCAGCGTGGCCGGGTGAGCAGCATCTGCACGTCGCCGAGCTGCCGCTCGAGGAACCCGCCCTCGCAGTAGCACAGGTAGTAGTCCCACATCCGGATGAAGGCGTCCGCGTAGCCGAGCCGCCGCACCTCGGGCAGCCGGGCGAAGAAGTTCTCGCGCCAGCGGCGCAGCGTGGTCGCGTAGTGCGGGCCGATGTCCTCGAGGTGGAAGACCTTCAAGTCGGTCGCGCGCCGCACCGAATCGGTGATGGCCGCGACCGAGGGGATGAAGCTGCCCGGGAAGATGAAGCGCTGGATGAAGTCCACCGAGTCGAGCGCCTCCTCGTAGAGCTGGTCCTGGATCGTGATGGCCTGCAGCAGCATGGCGCCGTGCGGCTCGAGCAGCCGGGCGCACTGCCCGGTGTAGGTGTCGAGGAAGCGGGCGCCCACGGCCTCGATCATCTCGATCGAGACCAGCTTGTCGTAGCGGCCCGTGAGGTCGCGGTAGTCGTCGAGCAGCAGCGTGACGCGGTCGGCGAGGCCGGCGGCCGCGATCTTCTCCTTCGCCCAGTCGTGCTGTTCGCGCGAAATGGTGGTCGTGGTGACGCGGCAGCCGTAGCGGCTCGCGGCGTGGATCGCGAACCCGCCCCAGCCGGTGCCGATCTCGAGCAAGTGATCTCCCGGTCCCAGGCGCAGCTTGCGGCAGATGCGCTCGAACTTGGCGAGCTGCGCCTCGTGCAGGGTCGCGTCGTCCCGCTCGAACACGCCGCAGGAATACGCCATGGTCTCGTCGAGCATCAGCGCGAAGAGCTCGTTGCCGAGGTCGTAGTGCGCGGCGATGTTGCGCCGGCTGCCGTCGGGACTGTTGCGGTTGAGCCAGTGCAGGATGCGCCTCAGCGGCGCGGTCAGGATCGCGGCCCCGCCCTCCATGGACTGCATCACGTCGCGGTTCACGATCATGAGGCGGATCAGCGCGGTGAGGTCGTCGGTCCGCCACAGGCCGCGGAGGTAGGCCTCGCCGCCGCCCACGGTGCCGCCGAAGGCCGCGTCCGCGTAGGTCTGCGGGTGCAGGACCTCGATCGTGGCCCGCAGGTCGCAGGCCGGCGAGCGGCGTCCGAAGCTCAGCCGCTCGTCGCCGTCGACGATCGTGAGCTCGCCCTCGCGCAGTCCGCCGAGCTTGGCGAGGAACAGCCGGCGGCCGAGCTGCTGCAAGGCGCTGCCCGGACCGGGACGGACCGCTTCATCGAGGGTCGGGACGATGCTGGGTTTCACGGGACGGGCCTCTGGATGCGTCCGGCGCGCGTGCGATGCCCGGCGCCGGTCTGGTCGGGGTGGGTGTGGAACGGCACGCGCTTGAGCCAGAGCCGCAGCGCCTGCCAGTAGATCGCCGCGGTGACCTTGAGCGGCATGAGCGGGTAGCGCAGCAGCGCGCCGGCGAGGGCCGCGCCGCCGATCGGCTCGCGATCGAGCGTCAGGGTCGCGTCGAACTGCAGCGCGCCGTCGCGCCAGTTCTCCATGTGCACCAGCAGGCGCCCGTCCGGCCGGCTGAAGCGCCAGTCGTAGCTCATGTCCATCGGCAGGAACGGCGAGACGTGGAAGTCCTTGCCGAAGCGGAAGCGGAGCTTGGCGGGGGTTCCTTCGTTGCTGGCCGCGGGCAGCACGTAGCAGTGCCGTTCGCCCCAGGGCGTGTTGTTGATCTCCGCGACGACAGCCTCGAGTGCGCGCTCCTCGGTGTCGAAGCAGTAGTAGAAGCTCACGGGATTGAAGCCGTAGCCCAGCAGACGCGGTGCCGTGAGCAGGCGGATCGGCCCGACGGGGCGTCGCCCCGTGCGGCTCTCGACGAGGTCGCGAACCTCCGCGTCGAGGCTCCGCTCCGGGTCGCCCAGGTGGTCGGCCCGGTGCCAGCGGGCGAGCGCCGGCCGTCGCGCCGACCACAGCCACCGTCCCTCGAGCGCCTGGGGGATCTCGGCGAGGTCGAGGTACAGCAGGCAGAGGCGGTACCGGAAGGCGTGCGGCACCGGCCCGTTGCGCCGGTGCCTAACCCACCCGGAGTAAAGGCAGCTCTGCACGGGCGAGATCCTCGTCGAAATGGGCGAGCGCGGCCTGCGCGCTCACCACGCCGTCCTCGTGGAAGCCGCAGCGCCAGTAGGCGCCGCAGAAATAGCTGCGTGCGGCGCCGTTGACCTCCCGGTGCCGCGCCTGCGCCTTCACCGCCTGGGGCGAGTACACCGGGTGATCGTAGTTGAACGTGCCGAGCACCTTGCGCTCGTCGATGGCCTTGCGGTGGTTGAGCGTCAGCAGGAAGCGCACCGGGGCATCGAGCGACTGCAGCACGTTCATGTCGTAGGTCACCGCCACCGGCTCCTGCGGATCGGCGAGCAGGTGGTAGTTCCACGCCGCGCGCGCCAGCGGCCGTCGCGGCAGCAGGCGTTCGTCGGTGTGCAGGATCACCTCGTTTGCGGCGTAGGGGAACGCTCCGAGGACCTCGCGCTCGGCGGCGCTCGGCGCGTCGAGCAGCCGCAGCGCCTGGTCGCGAATGGCAGGCGAGGAACACGTAGTCGAAGGGCTCCACGGTGCCGCGGGCCGTGCGCACACGCACCTCGTTCGACAGCCGGCGGATCGACTCGACCGGAGTGGCGATCCGGAGGTCCAGCCGCGTGGAGGCCAGCAGGGCGCGAACGTACTCGCGCGAGCCGCCACGGACGGCCTGCCACACGGGTCGGTCGTCCACGGAGAGGAACCCGTGCCGGTCGAAGAACTCGACGAAGAAGCGTGCCGGGAAGCCGAGCATGGCCGAGGCTTCCGCGGACCAGATGGCCCGACCCATGGGCAGGATGTAGTGCTCGATGAACTGCCGCGAGTAGCGGCCGCGCGCGAGGTACTCGCCGAGGGTGAGCGAGTCGCCCAGCGACTCGCCCGATGAGCCGCCCTGCGGGCCAAGCAGCGCCTTCGAGCGCGCGTTGAAACGCAGGATGTCGGCGATCATGCGCAGGAACGAGGGACGCAGCGTGTTGCTTCGCTGCGCGAACAGCGTGTTCAGCGAGGTGCCGTTGTACTCGAGCCCGCTGCGCTCGCAGCGCAGGCTGAAGCTCATGTTCGAGGGCTGCCAGGCCACGCCCAGCTCCTCGAGCATCGCGATGAAGTTCGGATAGGTCCAGTCGTTGAAGACGATGAAGCCGGTGTCGACCGCCCAGGTGCGCCCGCCCCACTCGACGTCCACCGTAGCGGTGTGGCCGCCGGCGTAGCCGGCCGCCTCGAAGAGCGTCACCTCGTGCGCCCGCGACAGCCGCCACGCAGCGTGCAGGCCGGCGACGCCCGCGCCGACCACTGCGACCCTCACGAGGCCACCGCCGTGTGGACGTCACGCACCGCGCGCGGCACCGGCTTGAGATCCCAGATCAGGCCCAGCGCCGAGAGCAGCCGCAGGCCGTAGTAGGTGAAGTCCACTTCCCACCAGTAGAAGCCCTGGCGCGCCGACATCGGGTAGCGGTGGTGGTTGTTGTGCCAGCCCTCGCCGAGCGTGATCAGCGCCAGCCAGAAGTTGTTGCGGCTCTCGTCGCCGGTCGCGTAGCGGCGGCGGCCCCACACGTGGCAGAGCGAGTTGATCGTGTAGGTGCCGTGGTAGCACGCCACCGTCGACACGAAGAAGCCCCACACGAGCATCTGTCCGCCGCTGGTGCCGAGCCCGGGGTGGGCCACGGCCAGCCACTGGCCGAGCAGCAGCAGGCCGAGCGCCAGCACGATCGGCACCAGGATGTCGAAGCGATCGAGCCAGCGCAGTTCCGGGTAGCGCAGCAGGTCGCGCACGCGACCGAGATCCGGCGCGAAGTGACCGCGCGAGAGGAACCAGCCCATGTGCGACCACAGGAAGCCGCGCTGGCGGGGCGAGTGCACGTCCTCGGGCCGGTCCGAGTGCGCGTGGTGATGGCGGTGGTGCGCGGCCCACCAGATCGGGCCGCGCTGCACCGCCGAGGCGCCGAGCACCGCGAAGGCGAACTGCGCCGCGCGCGAGGTCTTGAAGGTGCGATGGGAAAAGTAGCGGTGGTAGAAGCCGGTGATCGCGAACATGCGCAGTACGTAGAGCGCGACCGCCACGCCGACCGCGACCGGACTCGACGCCGACCCAGAACACCGCGAGGCAGGCGGCGTGCATGCCGACGAACGGCAGGATCCGCGCCCAGTCGATGCGGTCGCGCGATGCGTCCTCGACGACCTTCGACCCCGTACCGGCGTCGAACCAGCGCAGCAGGGTCCGCCAGCGCGCGGATGCGGTCGTCGATTCGCGGGATTCCGCGCGGTTGTCGGCAGCCTCCATGATCGATCGCTCTCAGTTCGATGCGGTGATGCCGGCCGTTTCACGACCACCGAGCAGGCGGATCCGCAGGTCGCCGACGACACTGCGGGGGTCGAGCCAGATCGCGAGGAACGCGGGACCGAAGGCCGGGTCGTCCACCTGCCCGAAGCGGCCGCGCCGATCATAAAAGCGGGTCGGGCCGTTGGGAATCACCACCGTGGTCACGTTCTGCCCGGGCACCACGTCGGCCCAGCTGCGGCGCAGGTCGGCCAGCCAGCGCTCGCGCTGTGCCGCGTCGGTGGTGCCCAGCCGGCGCCACGCGGTGTCGGTGATGCGGATCAGGTCGTCGCGCTTGAAGGCGCGCTGGTAATCGAGGCTGAGGGCTACGGTCTCCTGCGGGCCGAAGCCGTATACCTGCCGGTCGACGTCCACAGGCTCGCCTGGTAGATCGCCATGCCGAGCCAGCGCAGCTCGCCGGCCCCGACCTTCTGCAGCGCGTAGCCCTGTTCGAGCACCGGCTCGGGCAGCGTGGCCGCCCGCGACGGCGTGCCGGCGAGCCAGCCGAGGGCCAGGGCGGCGCAGATCAGGGCGGTCAGGGCGGGGCGCTTGGACATGCCGGCTCGTTCGCCCCGGCTGACGGCGCGGATTCAGCGGCGGGCCGGGTGCGCGGGCGCCGCGGGTCCCTTGATGGCGGCGTACGCGGCGAGCGCGGCTTCCCGGCTGTCGCGGAAATCCACCACGGGCCTTGGGTAGTCGCCTCCGAGCGCGACGCCGGCCCCGGCGAGCACGGCCTCGGGTGCCTCCCACGGGCGGTGGATCCATGCGTCCGGCAGCCGGCGAAGCTCCGGCAACCAGCGGCGCAGGTAGGACCGCTCCGGGTCGAAGCGCTCGGTCTGCAGCATCGGGTTGAAGATGCGGAAGAACGGGGCGGCGTCGGCGCCGCAGCCGGCGGTCCACTGCCAGCCCTGCGTGTTGTTCGGCAGGTCCGCGTCCACCAGCGTGTCCCAGAACCAGCGCGCCCCGGCGAGCCAGGGCTGGCGCAGGTTCTTCGTGAGCAATGAAGCCGACGATCATGCGCACCCGGTTGTGCATCCAGCCGGTGGTCCACAGCTCGCGCATGCCGGCGTCCACGATTGGAAAGCCGGTCCGGCCGCGCTGCCAGGCCTCGAGCACCGCGTCGTCAGGCGCCCACGGGAAGGCCTCGAAGCGGGCGTCGAGCGGGGCGGTGGGCGTGTGCGGATAGTGATGCAGCAGGTGGTGGGCGAACTCGCGCCAGCCGAGCTCCCGGACGAAGCTGTCGGCCGAGGCCTGTGCCGCCGGGCGCCCCGCGACCGCGGCGCGCGCTGCCGCGAGGCATTGGCGCGGCCCGATTTCCCCGAAGTGCAGGTACGGCGAGAGGCGCGAGGTTTCCGGCCGGTCGGGGCGGTTGCGCCCCTCGCCGTAACGCGCGAGCGCGTCCTCCGCGAACGCCTCGACCTGGGCCAGCGCGGCGTCCTCGCCGGGCGTCCAGGCCTCGTGCAGGCCGGCGTCCCAGCGGATGCGCGGCTGCAGCTCCAGCGCGTCGAGGGGCAGGCTGGCCAACGCGTGCTTCGGCGCGGCGATGGCCGCGGGCGGAGGCAGGGGCCGGGGCAGGGCATCGAGACGCGTGGCACAACTGCGCCAGAACGGGGTGAAGACGCGGTACGGCTCGCCCTGGCCCGTGCGCACCTCCCAGGGCTCGAGCAGCAGAGCCGCGTTGAAGCTCTCGCATTCGAGCCCGGCCTCGCGCAGCGCCGTCTTGATGCGGGTGTCGCGCGCAACCGTGGCAGGATCGTAGAGGCGGTTCCAGAAGACGCAAGTGGCGTCCGTCTCTCGCGCCACCTCCAGCAACGTGCCGAGCGATTCGCCCCGTCGCAGGTACAGGCGCCCGCCGCGGGTCCGCAGCGCGTCGTCCAGGGAAGCGAGGCTGTGGTGCAGCCACCAGCGGCTCGCGCCGCCGGGCGCCCACTCACCGTCCTCTTCGGGAGCGTGCACGTACAGCGCCACGACGCGACGCGCCCGCGTGCACGCTTCGACCAGGGCCGGGTTGTCGGTGAGCCTGAGGTCGCGACGGAACCAGACGATGGCGGTGCCGGCGTCGTTCATTTTGTGCCGATCACACGCGCCCGAGCGTCTGCCGCAACTCGTCCACGCGCGCTGCGATGGCCGCGAGTTCCTTGTCCGACAGTCGGTCGAGGTTGCGCACCTGCAGAGCGAGCCGTGGATGACGTACGAAGCGCTCCCGGTGCCGTGCGAGGAAGTCCCAGTAGAGCGTCGTGAACGGGCAGGCGTCCGCGCCGTGCGCCCGGTCGGGCCGATAGCGGCAGCCGTCGCAGTAGTTGCCCATGCGCGCGAGGTACTTGCCCGTGGCCACGTATGGCTTCGAGGCCAGCAGCCCGCCGTCGGCGTACTGGGACATGCCGAGCGTGTTGGGCAGCTCGACCCACTCGACTGCGTCCACGTAGACCGCCAGATACCACTCGTGCACCTCCCGGGGGCGAACGCCCCAGAGGAGCGCGAAGAGACCGGTGACCATCAGCCGCTGGATGTGATGGGCATAGCCGAGCGCCAGCGTCTGGCCGATCGTTTCGCGCAGGCAGGCAAGATCGGTTTCGCCGGTCCAGTAGAACGCCGGCAAGGCGTGGCCGGCCTGGAGCGCATTGCGTTCCAGGTAGCCCGGCATCTCGCGCCAGTAGATGCCCCGGACATACTCGCGCCAGCCGAGGACCTGGCGCACGAATCCCTCGACCGAGTCGAGCGGCGCGCGGCCCTCGCGCCAGGCGTCCTCGGCGGCGGTACACACCTCGCGCGGCGAGATCAGCTTGAGATTGAGCGCGGCCGACAGCCGCGCGTGGTACAGCCAGGGCTCGCCACGCCACATCGCGTCCTGCCAGCGCCCGAAGAGCGGCAGCCGGTGCGCGACGAAATCCTCCAGGGCCGCGAGCGCGTCGGTGCGGGTGACAGGCCAGTCGAACGCGTCGAGTCGCCCCGGGTTGGACGGCAACTGCCGCTCGACGAGTTCGAGCACCGCCCGTGTCGTGGCGTCGGGCGGCAAAGGCGATCGGGGCGGGCAGCCAGCCGGGACCGGCGCTTCCGAAGGACGCGCGGTTCTCGGCATCGAAGTTCCAGCGACCGCCAGCGGGCTGGTCGCCCTCCATGAGCAGGCCCGTGCGGCGGCGCATCCAGCGATAGAAGTGCTCGAGTCGCAGCTCCTTGCGGCCCCGAGCCCACTCGTCGAATTCCCCGGGCGTGAGAAGGAAGTGCGAGTCGTCGCGCGTTTCCAGCGGTACCCCGGCTTCCAGCGCCGCCGCGTCGATCTCGGCGACGACGCGATGCTCCCCGGGTCGAACCAGCACGATGCGCTCCGGCCGGAGGCGGGCGAGATCGGCCCGAAGCGCTTCACCCAGCGTGCGTTCGGGGTGCTCGCCGAGTTCACGGTACTCGACGTGGAGGCCGCGGTTCCGGAGTTCATCGCGGAAGTGCCGCATGGCGGCAAGGAACAGCGCGCTGCGCGCCTTGTGGGATGGGACGTGCGTGCTTTCGGCCGCGACCTCGGCCATCCAGACACGATCGAGCCGGGCGTCGAACGATTCGAGCGCCCGGCTCGTGTGGTCGAGCTGGTCGCCGAGGACGACGACCAGCTGGCGGATGCCCGCGGCGGTCAGACCGGGCCCGACCGGAGGGCCGCGATGCGGTCCTCGAGCGGCGGGTGGGTCATGAACAGCTTCTTGAACCCGGCCGCCTTGCCACCCGAGATGCCGAAGGCCGCCATCTTGTCCGGCAGCGGGCCCGTGTGGCGCTGCTTCAGCCGCTCGAGCGCGTTGATCATGTGCTCGCGGCCGGCCAGGCGCGCGCCGCCCGAGTCGGCACGGAACTCGCGCTGCCGCGAGAAGTGCATGACGATGATCGTGGCGAGCAGGCCGAAGACGATCTCGGAGACGATGGTCGCGATCCAGAACGCCGGGCCGTGGCCTTCCTCGTTCTTGAAGATCACGCGGTCCACGGTGTGGCCCACGACGCGGGCCAGGAAGATCACGAACGTGTTGACCACGCCCTGGATGAGCGTGAGCGTGACCATGTCGCCGTTCGCGACGTGGCTCACCTCGTGGGCGAGGACGGCCTCGGCCTCCTTCTGCGACATGCTGGCGAGCAGGCCGGTGCTGACGGCCACGAGCGCCGCGTCACGCCGCGCGCCGGTGGCGAAGGCGTTCGGCTCCGGCGAGTCGAAGATGCCCACTTCCGGCATGCCGATGCCGGCGAGCTGCGCCTGCTGGCGCACGGTGTTGACGAGCCAGCTCTCGGCGGAGTTCGCCGGCTGGGTGATGACCTTCACGCCCATCATGCGCTTGGCCGTCCACTTGGACATCGCGAGCGAGATGAAGGCGCCGGTGAAGCCCACCACCGCGGCGAACACCAGCAGCGCGCCGAGGTTCAGGTCCACGCCCTGCGCGTCGAGGATGCCCTCGAAGCCGATCAGGCGAAGGATGATCCCCAGCAGCACGACGACCGCCAGGTTGGTGACCAGGAACAACGCGATTCGCTTCATCTGTACGAGTCTCCAGCGCACTTGAAAGGGTGCGACCGATGCTTTGGGCCGATCCGTCCGGGTTCAAGGTCCGGCAACCCTCGCCGATACCGTTCGGGCCGGCAGCATAGCGGGCCTCCGGCGAGCCGCAAACGTCACCTGAGACCCGGGAGTCCCGGAAAGTTTCCGGGTCGCCGGCCGGGCCGCCCGCGCGGCCCGAGGTGACGACGGTCTGTTCGCTCGTGCTATAGAACCGTATTCAAATGGTCCAGTCTCGTCAGAATGCGGCCGCCCTGGTCCCGCGAGCGTCCGCGGACGGTTCCCGCCGCGTCGAGGTCGCCGTTCGCGAGCAGCAGCGGATGCTGGCCGCGGCGGCGGCACTGGAATCCGCGGGTATGGAGGACGTGCACCGGGGCCGCGTCGCGGCGCGCCGCCTGCGCTCGATGCTCAAGACCTTCCGGCCGCTGCTCGAGCCGCGCCTCGCGCGGCTCTACCGCGTGGACCTGCGCAGCTTCGCCCGGTCGCTTGCAGGAGTCCGCGAGGCCGACGTCCGCCAGCAGCTGCTCGCTGCCATCGTGGCCCGAGACGCCACCTTCACCCCGGCCGACCGCGAGCGCCTCGCCAGCCTGCTCGCGGATGCCTGCATCGCAGCCCGCGAGGCGCTGCACCGCCACCGCGGCGAGCCCGGCTGGGTCGCGCTGAAGGGGGCGCTGGAGCGCCACGCCGCCGGCCCCGGCCTGATCGTGGATCACGACGCGAGCCTCGCGCGAGTGCTCAGGCTCGTGGCGGGCTCCTGGCGACGTCCGGTGCGGCTGCTCGAGGGCGAGCCCGACAGTGCCGCCGAGTTGCACGAGCTGCGCCTGTCGCTGAAGCACTGCCGCTATGCGCTGGAGCCGGTCGCGGACGTCGCGCCGAAGGCGACCGCGCGGCTGATGCGGCGGCTGCGCAACGCGCAGGACTGCATCGGCGAGCACCGCGACACGCTGCTCGCCGCGCACTGGGTGCAATCGAACGAGCGCCTGCTGGGGCGCGATGCCGCCGCCCGCCTCGTGGCCGACCTCGAGCGCCGCGAGCGCCAGCTGCGGCAACGCGCGACGAAGCGCAGCCGCAAGGTGCTGGTGGCCTGGCGCGACTGGCGCGAGGCGACCCGGCGGGTCAGGAAGGCAAGCGTAGCCAGGTCGAGCGTGACCTGCACCTGGCCCCCGGAATGGGGCTCGGTGCGGACGTCGTAGCCGAAGCGCCGTGCCCAGCCGTGGATGCGCTGGTTCTCCGCGAGGCTCGCCCCGACGAGTATCCGGATGCCGTTCCGGCGGGCTGCCACGCCGAGGCTGCGCATCAGCTCGGTGCCGACCCCGCGACCCTGCCAGGTGTCGGTGACGACGATGGCGCATTCCGCCTGGTCGGTGCCGGCGATCCGGGCGTAGCGGCTGACCCCGATGAGGTCCTGGTCGGGCGGCCGTCGCACCAGGGCGCCGAACGCGATCGTGTCGTGATAGTCGAGGTCGAGCAGCCGCACGGCGTCTGCGCGGGTGATTTCGCGGGCGGTGTACTGGAGCCGCAGGTAGAGCGTCTGTTCGGACAGCCCCGCGAGAAACCGCAGTTCGCGGTCCAGGTCGTCCGGCCGCAGGGGGCGGATCCGCACCGCGGTGCCGTCCGAGGCCTGCCAGGTCCGCTCGAGGTCAGCGGGATAGCCGAACGGGAGGGCGACGGGAGGCGAGTCGTTCACTCGCGGTCGCGGAACTCGTCGTCGTCGTCGTCGTAGTCCTCGTCGTCGTCCCAGTCGTCGTCCTCTTCGTCATCCTCGTCGTCCCAGTCGTCGTCTTCGTCTTCCTCGTCCGCGTCGTCCGCGGCTGTCCTCGTCCACCCAGCCTTCCGGCTCCGTGGCGAGTTCGAGGTCGAGTTCGTTCCACTGGTCCACGTCGAGATCCTGGATCTCGCCGTCCAGCCACTGGATGCGCACCGTGGCCTCGTCCGGGTCGACGTTCAGGACGCGGAAGGAGTCCTCACGGTCGAGGTCCTCGTACCATTGGCCCTTCTGGGGCTCGTAATCGCGGCTCAAGCTCGGGTCCTCGGCGGGATTTTCGGGAAACTTCGCGGATTCGAACTGCGAACAACTATACGGTCGGCTCGAGACGGCAGGCAACCGGAACTCACTTACGGTCGAGCGGCCGTCCGTCGCGTAAAATCAGCTCGCAAGCCCTGAACAGGAAGGAAAGATCGTGTACTCCTACCGCGCCCCTCTCCGTGACATCCGTTTCGTGGTCCACGAAGTGCTCGATTTCGAGCAGCACTACCGGACTTTCGGCCGCGAGGAACTCAACCGCGACCTGCTGGAAGGCATCCTGGAGGAGGGGGCCCGTTTCGCCGAAACGGTGCTCGCGCCGACCAACCGGATCGGCGACGAGCATGGCCTGCGTTTCGAGGACGGGCAGGTCCAGACCCCGCCCGGGTTCAAGGAGGCCTACCAGCGCTACTGCGAGGACGGCTGGGCCACCATGACCGCCGACCCCGAATGGGGCGGCCAGGGCCTGCCGGGCGGCTTCGCGCTGGCCTTCAGCGAGATGCTGGTCTCGGGCAACATGGCGTGGAAGATGTACTCGGGCCTGACCGAGAGCGCCGCGCTCACGATCCAGTCGCACGGTACCGAGGAACTGAAGCAGCGGTACCTGCCCAGGATGGTGTCGGGCGAATGGGCCGGCACGATGTGCCTCACCGAGGCGCATTCGGGCAGCGACCTCGGCATCCTGCGCACCAAGGCCGAGCCGCTGGGCGACGGCTCCTACGCGATCACCGGCACCAAGATCTTCATCAGCGCCGGCGAGCACGACCTGACGGACAACATCATCCACCTGGTGCTGGCCCGCCTGCCCGACGCCCCTCCGGGCACCAAGGGCATCAGCCTGTTCGTGGTTCCCAAGGTCCTGCCGAAGGACGACGGCAGCCTCGGTGAGCTGAACGGCGTCAAGTGCGGGTCCATCGAGCACAAGATGGGCATCCACGCCTCGCCGACCTGCGTCATGCACTTCAACGATTCGAAGGGCTGGCTGCTCGGCAAGGCCAACGAGGGCCTGTCGTGCATGTTCACGATGATGAACCACGCGCGCCTGGGCGTCGGCCTGCAGGGGCACGGCCTGTCGGAGCTCGCCTGGCAGGCGTCCATCGCCTATGCCAACGACCGCCTGCAGGGCCGCTCGCTCACCGGGGCGAAGATGCCCGGCAAGCCGGCCGACCCGATCATCGTCCACCCGGACGTGCGCCGCATGCTGCTCACGCAGAAGGCGTTCGTCGAGGGCGGCCGCGTGCTGTGCTTCCTCACCGGTCGCGAGATCGACAGCGCGCACATGAACCCCGACGAGACCGCGCGCAAGCGCTCGGATGACCTGGTCGCGTTCCTCACGCCGATCGTCAAGGCGTTCCTGACCGACGCCTCGATGGAAGTGACGAGCCTCGCCGTGCAGATCCACGGCGGCCACGGCTTCATCCGCGAGACGGGCGTCGAGCAGCTGATGCGCGACGCGCGCATCACGCCGATCTACGAAGGCACCAACGGCATCCAGGCGCTCGACCTGCTCGGCCGCAAGGTGTTCGGCACGGGCGGCAAGAGCGTGCAGATGATGGCCGCGCGCATCAAGGAGGCGATCGACAAGTTCGGTGCGCTGCCCGAGGTGACGCCGTTCGCCGTCGATCTCGGCAGGCGGGTCGAGCAGCTGGGCAAGCTCACGATGGAGCTCGGCGCGGCTGCGATGAAGGACCGTGAGGAAGTCGGCGCCGCGGCGGCCGATTACCTGGCCGTGGCCGGCTACGTCTGCCTCGGCTGGTGCTGGCTCGCGGCCGCGGGCGTGGCGGCGAAGAAGCTCGCCGCCGGCGACGCCGAGGCCGATTTCTACCGGGCCAAGCTCGTCACGGCGAAGCACTACTTCGACCGCATCCTGCCGCGGGTCGACTCCCACGCGGCGGCGGCGCGCGCCGGCGCGGCCGGGCTCATGACGCTGCCCGCCGAGCACTTCGCGTTCGCATGACCGAGGCGGCCGCGGCAGGCGAATCGCGCCTGGCCGCGGCCCGGCGGGTCGTCGTCAAGGTCGGTTCCGCGCTGCTGGTCGAAGGTTCGACCGGCCGCGTGAACCGCGCCTGGCTCGAGTCGCTGGCCGAGGACCTCGCCGCGATCCGTGCGCGCGGCCAGGAGGTGGTGCTGGTGTCCTCGGGCGCCATCGCACTCGGCCGGCGCGAACTCGGCCTCGCCGCGGGAAGGCTCAAGCTCGAGGAAAGCCAGGCCGCGGCGGCCGTGGGTCAGATCCGCCTCGCCCACGCCTGGAAGGAAGTGCTCGAGCAGCGCGGCTTCACGGTCGCGCAGGTGCTGCTCACGTTCGGCGACACGGAGCAGCGCCGCCGTTATCTCAACGCCCGCAACACCCTGACGACGCTGCTGCGCCTCGGCGCCATCCCGGTCATCAACGAGAACGACACGGTTGCCACCGCCGAGATTCGCTACGGCGACAACGACCGCCTCGCTGCGCGCGTCGCGCAGATGGTGAGCGCCGATTGCCTGGTGCTGCTCTCCGACGTGGACGGCCTGTACAGCGCCGATCCCACGCGCGAGCCCGGGGCCCGGTTCATCGCCGAGGTGCCCCACATCACGCCCGAGATCGAAGCGATGGCGGGCGGCTCGGCATCGGAGGTCGGATCGGGCGGCATGGCCACGAAAGTCATGGCCGCGAAGATCGCGGTGGCGGCCGGCTGCAGCCTGTGCATCGCCGCCGGGCGCGAACTCAATCCGCTGCGGCGCGTCGAGTCGGGCGCGCGCTGCACCTGGTTCCTGGCCGAGGCTTCGCCGGTCACGGTCCGCAAGCAGTGGATCGCCGGGATGCTCCGGCCCGCCGGCGAACTCGCGGTGGACGAAGGCGCCGTCCGCGCACTGCGTGCCGGCAAGAGCCTGCTGCCGGCAGGCGTCGTGCAGGTGAAGGGGCGCTTCGACCGGGGCGATGCCGTGCTGGTGCGCGATCCGGGCGGCGTCGAGATCGCACGCGGTCTCGCCGCCTACTCGAGCGTCGATGCCGAGCGCATCCGTGGACGGCGCAGCGCCGAGCTCGAGGCCTTGCTCGGTTACCGCGGTCGCGACGAGATGATCCACCGCGACGATCTGGTGCTGGCGTGACGATCGAAGACATCGCCGCGTTGATGGCGCCGATCGGCCGGGCGGCCGTGGCAGCGGCCGAGGTGCTGGCTCGTGCGGATACCGCGCAGAAGGATGCGGCGCTCGCGGCCGCGGCCGCAGCGCTGCGCGCGCGCAGCGAGGAAATCCTCGCGGCCAACGCGCGCGACGTGAAGGCGGCGGAGGCCGCGGGTCTCTCGGGCGCGCTGCTCGACCGGCTCCGGCTCGACCCGCCGCGCGTCGAGGCGATGGCCACGGGCGTCGAGCAGATCGCGGCGCTGGCGGACCCGATCGGCACGGTGATGGCGGAGTGGGTGCGGCCGAACGGCCTCAGGATCCAGCGCGTGCGCGTGCCGCTCGGCGTGATCGGCATCATCTACGAGAGCCGCCCGAACGTGACCTGCGACGCCGGTGCGCTGTGCCTCAAGTCCGGCAATGCGGCGATCCTGCGCGGCGGCAGCGAGAGTCACCGTTCGAGCACTGCGATCCACACCTGCCTCGTGGACGGACTGCGTGCGGCCGGCCTGCCCGAGGCCTGCATCCAGCTCGTGCCGACGACCGATCGCGCCGCCGTGGGCTACATGCTCTCGGCCATGGCCGACAGCATCGACGTGATCGTGCCGCGCGGCGGCAAGAGCCTCGTGGCCCGGGTGCAGCAGGAAGCCCGGGTGCCCGTGATCGGCCACCTCGAGGGCAACTGCCACGTCTACGTCGATCGAGCCGCCGACCTCAACATGGCGCGTGCCATCGTGAAGAATGCCAAGCTGCGTCGGACCGGCATCTGCGGCGCCGCCGAGACCTTGCTGGTGGACGAGGCCTGCATGGCGACGCACCTCGCACCGATCGTGCGCGACCTGCTCGACGCCGGCTGCGAGGTGCGCGGCGATGCTGCCGTGCAGGCCGTGGATCCGCGCGTGCGCCCGGCGACCGAGGACGACTGGTACACGGAGTACCTCGATGCCGTGATCGCGGCGAAGGTCGTGCGAGGCGTCGACGAAGCGATTGCGCACATCGCGCGCTACGGCTCGGCGCACACCGAGTCCATCGTCACCGAGGACGCGGCCGCGGCGGAGCGATTCCTCGCTCGAGTGGACAGCGCCATCGTGCTGCACAACGCCTCGACGCAGTTCGCCGACGGCGGCGAGTTCGGCATGGGAGCGGAGATCGGCATCTCGACCGACCGTTTCCACGCCCGCGGTCCGGTGGGCGTGGAGCAGCTCACGAGCTACAAGTACGTGGTGCGCGGCGCGGGGCAGGTTCGGCCGTAGCGAAGCGAGCCGACGGCAGCCGCGACCTCGAGGAGATGGTCGCGCGTCGACTCATCCGCGTCGGCGTCGCTTTCAATCGCACGCTCTATTTCGTTGATCAGGGCGAGCAGCGGGGCGCCGCCTTCGAGTACGGCAAGCTCATGGAGGACGAGCTCAACAAGCGGCGCAAGACCGGCAACCTGAAGGTCGTGTTCTGGTTCGTGCCGCTGCCGCGCTACCGGTTGCTGCCGGCGCTGGTGAACGGCAAGGTGGACATGGTGATCGCGCAGCTCACGGTGACCCCGGAGCGCCAGGAGCTGGTGGACTTCACCAACCCGACCCGCGCGGGCGTCGACGAGATCGTGGTCACCGGTCCCGGCGCGCCTGCGATTGCGTCGGTGGAGGACCTGGCCGGCCAGCAGGTGTTCGTTCGCCCTTCGAGCAGTTACCACCAGAGCCTGCTCGAGCTCAACGAACGGTTGAAGGCAGCGGGCAAGCCGGCCGTGGTCGTGCGAGCGGCTCCGGAGAATCTCGAGACGAGGACCTGCTCGAGATGGTCCATGCGGCTCATCGGCATCACGGTCGTCGACGACTATCTCGCGGAATTCTGGAAACAGATCTTCACGGACCTGACCGTGCACGACACGGTGGCCGTGCGGACGGGCGGCAACCTCGCGGTCGCGATCCGCAAGGACAGCCCGCAGCTCGCCGCCGGCCTGAACGCCATCATCGACGAGTACGGCCTCGGAACGACGTTCGGCAACATCATTGAGAAACGCTACTTCCAGAGCACGAACTTCGTGAAGAACGCCAGGTCGGAGGCGGAGCGCAGGTTCCTGCAGTTGGTGGAGCTGTTCACGAGATACGACGACTCGTACGCACACCACGACCTGTTGATGGCCGCGCGGGGTTACCCGGAGTCCAGGCTGGACCACGGCGCCTGGAGCCCGGTCAGGGCCATCGGAGTGGTGCAGGTGATGCCCGCCAAGGGGCTCGTCGCCTTTGAGTCCTGCAAACCGGGCCCGCGGACTCCGAGGAGCGCTGGACTTGTCGCGGGAACGCGCCGAAGCTGGCACGCACCGGCATTTGCCTGGCCAGGGGGAGTGCGTTCGTGCCTGAGATCGTGCCGCGATGGGAATGGCGCTGGTTCGGCCACCGGTTCTTTCCGGCCGAAACGCTTCTCGCGGAGCTGACGCCGGGCGCCGTCCAGGAAAGCAGCGAGACCTACCTGCTGTCTGGCGCCGGCGACAACGTGAAGGTGCGCGACGCGCTCATGGACATCAAGGTCCTGCGCGAGGTGGACCCGAACGGCCTCGAGCAGTGGACGCCGGTCATGAAGGCGGGCTTCCCGTTGCCGGCCGCCGAGGTGGCCAAGGTTTTCGCAGCGCTGCGTCTCGATCTGCCGCCGCTCGAGCGGTTGAGCTACGAGCTCGGGCAGTTCATCTCGGAACTCGCCGAGCCGAGCGGGCGGATCCGTGCGATCAGCGTGCAGAAGCGGCGCACCCGATACACGGTCGGAGGGTGCATGGCCGAGCTGTCGGAGGTGGTCGCCGACGGCCGGCCCACTCGCACGATCGCCTTCGAATCGGAGAACGCCGCCGCGGTCATCGCGGCCGTTCGCAGCATGGGATTGATCGGCTACGTGAACACGAGCTACCCGCGCGGCCTGGCGGCCCTGGTCGACGGTTCGCCATCGCGCTATGCGGTCATCGACGTCGGCACCAACTCGATCAAGTTCCACGTTGCGGAGCAGGCCGCTGACGGCCGCTGGCATGCAGTGGCGGATCGAGCGGAGATCACGCGCCTCGGCGAAGGACTCGACGATACGGGTCGCATCGGCGATGCGGCCCTCGAGCGGGCGGTTGCGGCGATCACGGGCATGGCCGAGGAAGCGCGCAAGCGGGCCGTGCTGGCCGTAGTCGCGGTCGGCACGGCCGGCCTTCGCATCGCCGGGAACCGGGACGAAGTCATCGCCGCGATCGAGGCGCGCACCGGCGTGCGAATCGAGGTGATCTCGGGTGAGGACGAAGCGCGGCTCGCTTACCTGGCCGCCCGATCGGGCCTGCCGCGGGCCGAGGGTTCGCTGGTCGTGTTCGACACCGGCGGCGGCAGCAGCCAGTTCACCTTCGGGCGTGGCGACGCCGTCCACGAGCGCTTCAGTGTCGACGTGGGCGCCGTGCGCTACACGGAGCGATTCGGGCTGGATGGAGTCGTCTCGCCCGCCGTCCTCCGGGACACCCTCGCCGCGATCTCCGCCGACCTTTCCCGACTGGACGGTCGCCCGGTGCCCGATGCGCTGGCGGCCATGGGCGGTGCCACGACCAACATCACCGCGGTAAAGCATGGTCTTGCCCACTATGATCCGTCCGTGGTCCAGGGCACGGTGCTCGACCTGGCGGAGATCGACCGGCAGATCGATCTCTACTGCTCGATGGACGCCGGGGCCCGCCGCGCCATCGTCGGCCTGCAGCCGAAGCGCGCGGAAGTCATCCTGGCCGGCGCGTGCATCATCCGGACCGTCATGGAGAAGCTCGGCAAATCGACGCTCACCGTCAGCGACCGCGGCCTGCGCCACGGCGTGCTGGCGGAACGTTTCGGCAACTGACAAGGAGCGAAGCAATGGCCGTGAAGAAGAAGTCGAAGAAGGACGAGGCCCCGGGGCTGTCCCCCAGCCAGGTCACTGAAGTTCTGACGATCCTCAAGGACGTCGACAGCGTGGAACTCAAGCTGGTCGCGCCGATGCACACCCATCGCGCGACCATCGCCAAGCTCGGTCTCGACCCGATCGAGGCCGAGGTGCGACAGGTCTACTTCTTCGACACGCCGAACCTCGACCTGAACAAGGCCGGCGTGGTCGTCCGCGCGAGGCGCATCCAGGGCGGTGCAGGCGACACCGTCGTCAAGCTGCGCCCCGTCGATCCGGCCGCGATCGACAAGGAGCTGCGTCGCTCGGGGAGCTTCAAGACCGAGATTGACGTCGTCCCCGGTGGATACGTGTGCTCGGGTTCGTTCAAGGGACGCTGCACGGCCCAGGAGGTGAGGGACGCGATCGGCGGCAAGATGCCCCTCGACAAGCTGTTCTCGAAGGAGCAGCGCGCGTTCTACCGGGCGCACGCCCCCAAGGGCGTCGCGCTTGGTTCGCTGGCGAGCTTTGGTCCGACGTTCGTGCTCAAGGTCAGGCTGTGGATGAAGCAGCTGCAGCGCCGGCTCGTGGTCGAGTTGTGGCTGTTTCCCGACGGCTCCCGGAACCTTGAGATCTCGACCAAGAGCGAGCCACGCGAGGCGTTCCAGGTCGCGCAGGAGCTGAAGGAATATCTGAAGACCAACGGCATCGAGCTGACTGCGGACCAGCAGACCAAGACCCGGGCCGCGATGGAGTTCTTCAAGCCCGAGATCCGGCAAGCGGTCGCGAAGCGCAAGACTGCGCGCAGGGCCTGAGCAGGAAGCGACGCCACCCCTCGACGGAGCGGTGCGGCCCGGGCGGCCCCGGGTTCAGCCGCGCAGCGCCGCGAGCCCTCCGCGCAGCGAATACACCTCGGCCTGTCCCCGTGAGCGCAGGTGCTCGGTGAGCGACAGGCTGCGCACGCCGTGGGCGCAGATGATCAGGTAGCGGCCCTCGGCCGGGAACTCGGCGTGCCCGTGCACCAGTTCGCCGAGTGGCAGGTGCGTGGGAATCTGCAGCCCCGGCGGATCGTGAGCGCGTTCCCAGGATTCGCGGATGTCCACGAGCTCGAGGCCGGACTCGAACGCCGCGGCCAGTGTCTCGAACTCGAGTTCGAGCGGCTGTTCGGTCGGCGGGCTGTCGCGCCCCGGGTTGTCGTGGTCGCAACCCGGGTTGCGACGCGCCGCGAGCCGGCGTGTCTCGAGGCTGAGCAGGTCCACCATCACCAGCGACGGCGTCTCGCCGGCATCGAGGCCCAGCAGCCGCTTCAGTGCCTGCATGGCCTGCAGTGCGCCGAGCGTGGCGGGGACGGGACCGAGCACGCCCGCCTCGGCACAGTTGCCGACCAGTCCGTCGCGCGGCGCCTCCGGCCACAGGCAGCGCAGGCAGGGCCAGTGCGGCAACGGACGGTACACCTGCAACTGTCCCTCGTACTGGTGGACGCTGGCGAACACCGCTGGTTTCCGGGCGCGCAGCACCGCGTCGTTCACCAGGAACTTGGCGCGGAAGTTGTCGGTGCACTCCACGACGAGGTCGTGGTGCTCGACCAGTGCGTCGATGTTGTCGGGCGAGGCGTGGACCTCGTGCGCCTCGATGCGCACGTCGCGATTCAGTGCCCGCAGGCGCTCGGCAGCCACCGCGGCCTTGGGGCGGCCGAGATCGGCCGGGCCATACAGCGGCTGGCGATGCAGGTTGCTGGCCTCGACGACGTCGCCGTCCACGATGCCGAGCCGGCCGATGCCGGCGGCGGCGAGGTACTGCAGCACCGGCACGCCGAGCCCGCCGGCTCCGACCACCAGTACGGAGGCCGCCGCGAGGCGGGCCTGGCCAGCCGCACCCACCTCGGGCAGGGCGATCTGCCGCGAGTAGTCGTGGGCGGGCGTGGCCGCGGATCCATCCGCATGGGCATGCGAGTGCGCGTGTTCATGATCAGGCCCGCGCGTGACGCGGCGCAGTCGCGCAGCGCTCGCAGTTCACCCAGCCCGAGTCGCCGTCGGCGTAGTGCTCCTTCTTCCAGATCGGCACCCGGTGCTTCACTTCGTCGATGATGTAGCGGCAGGCGGCGAAGGCCTCGCCACGGTGCGCCGCGCTCACGCCCACCCACACCGCGAGTTCGCCGATGCCGAGCGAGCCGACGCGGTGCACGCAGGCGGCGCGGGCCACGCCGAAGCGCGCCACGGCCTCCAGGACGATGAGCTCGCCTTCCTTGATTGCGAGCGACTCGAAGGCCTCGTACTCGAGACGCTGGACCGTGCGGCCCTCGTTGTGGTCGCGTACCCAGCCCTCGAAGCTCGCGTAGCCACCCGCGGACGGGTCGGCGAGCGACTTGCGGTAAAGATCGGGCTCGAGCGGCCCGCCGGCGAAGGCGAACGGGCCCATCAGCCGCCGGCGACCGGGGGAATGAACACCACGCGGTCGCCCGCCACGAGCGGGCGCGACCACTCGGCAAACGCGTCGTTCACGGCGACGCGCAGCATCGCCTGCGGCAGGCCGAAGTCGTGCCGCGCGGCGAGCTCGTCGTAGAGCTCGGCCGCGGTCGTGGCGGCGGTCTGCACGATCTCGCGGCTCGTCCCGGCGCGCTCGCGCAGCACGGCGAAGTACTGGACCTCGATCTCGTTCATGGCAGCGACACGTCGCGCTTGCCGCCGTGCTTCTCCACGAGGCGCAGCTCGGCGATCACGATCTCGTGCGACAGCGCCTTGCACATGTCGTACACGGTGAGCGCCGCGATCGAGGCGCCGGTGAGCGCCTCCATCTCGACGCCCGTCTTGTGGTGCACGCTCACGGCGCAGCGCACCACCGCTTCGTCGCGGTCGTTCATGTCGATCTCGACGCGGCAGTTCTCGATGCCGAGCGGGTGGCAGAACGGGATCAGCTCGTGCGTGCGCTTGGCGGCCATCACGCCCGCCACGATCGCAGTGTGGAACACGGGCCCCTTGCGGGTCTCGAAGCCGGCCTCGCGCAGCGCCTCGGCGACGGACGCCGGGAAATCGCACCCGGGCCTCGGCCACGGCCGTGCGATGCGTGACCGCCTTGCTGCCCACGTCCACCATCGCGGGCTGGCGGCGTTCGTCGACGTGCGTGAAGTCGTTGCTCATCCGCCGATGTAGTGCATTTCGATCTTGTGGAGGGGCTGTTCGCGACGGCGCAGCGCGTCGCGCTGCTCGCTGTAGCGGTCCTGGCGGCCATTCCAGGCAGCGCGCAGCTGCTCCGCGAGTTCATCGTCCGTGCAGCCTGCGCGCAGTGGGCCGCGCAGATCGGTGCCCGAGGTCGCGAACAGGCAGGTGTAGAAGGCACCCTCGGAGGACAGCCGCGCGCGCGAGCAGTCGCCGCAGAACGGCGCGCTCACCGAGGAAATGAAGCCGAGTTCGCCCGCGCCGTCGTCGTAGCGGTAGCGCTCGGCCACCTCGCCACGATAGCTGCCGGGCAGCGGCGTGACGGGCCAGCGCGCGCGGATCGCGGCGAGCAGTTCCGAGGAGGGCACGACCTCGTCGGGGTTCCAGGCGTTGCGGTTGCCGACGTCCATGTACTCGATCAGGCGGACGATCACCGGCGTGCCGCGGAAGTGCTCGAGGAGTGCCGGCACGGTGTGGTCGTTGAGGCCGCGGCGCACCACCGCATTGACCTTCACCGGACGCAGCCCGGCCTCGAGCGCGGCGGCGATGCCCTCGAGCACCTGCTCGAGGCCGCCGAAGCCGCCGCTCATGCGCGCGAACACGTCCGGGTCGAGCGAGTCGAGGCTGACCGTGACCCGGCCGAGCCCGTTGCCCTTGAGTTCGGCGGCGTGCTGGGCGAGCAGCATGCCGTTGGTCGTGAGTGCGAGGTCCTGCACGCCCTCGATCATCGAGAGCTCGCCCACGAGATCGGCGATCCCCGCGCGCAGCAGCGGTTCGCCCCCGGTCAGCCGGATCTTGCGCACCCCGAGCGACACGGCGGAGCGGGCCACGCGGACGATCTCATCGAAGCCGAGCCGCTCGCTGGCGCGCAGGAAGCGGTAGCGGTCGTGGAACGTCTCCTTCGGCATGCAGTACGGGCAGCGGAAGTTGCAGCGGTCCATCACCGAGATGCGCAGGTCGTGCATGGCGCGGCCGAGGCGGTCGCGCGGACGGCTCGCGACGGGGTGCGCGATCACTCTGCCTGTGTCGGACTTGCTCGTCGGCCATGCGGAGGTCACCAGCGATGAAACGGAGCCACGTGGCCCGCCGGGTACTCGGCCGGGCCGGGTGGCAGCTCGACGAAACCGTCGGTGCCGAGCAACGACACGAAGTCGCCGGAGCCGCGGGTGGGCTTCGGCAGCGCCACGGTGCCGAGCGAGGGATTCGAATCGAGCTGCACGGGGAGGAAATACCACAGCGCGGCCTTGACGCGGAAGGGTGCGCCGAGCGCCACCGGCTCGGGTGCCCGCGCCGCAAGGCCCGACGCCGCCTGCAGGCCCGGCACGACGTAGCGCACCAGGCACACCAGCGCCGAGACCGGATTGCCCGGCAGGCCGAACACGGCCTGGCCCGCGGGTCCGATGCCGAACCAGAGCGGCTTGCCCGGCCGCTGCGCCACGCGGTGCAGCACTTCGGTGACCCCGAGCTCGCGCAGCGTGCGCGGAACGTGGTCGAAGCGACCCATCGACACGCCGCCCGACAGCACCAGCACGTCGTGGGTGGCCAGATGCGCCGCGAGACGCTCGGCCATCACGGGCGGGTCGTCCGGCAGGTGATCCTCCGTGACCCGCGTGTAGCCCCGCAGCGCGAGCGCACCGCGCAGCGCGCAGGAATTCGAGCGGCGCACCTGCCAGGCCGCGATCGGCTCGCCGGGCTCAACGAGCTCGTCGCCGGTCGACACGATCGCGATGCGCGGCTCGACGCGCACCTCCGCACGCGGCAGGCCGGCGGAGGCCAGCACTGCGAGCTCCGGGGCGCCGAGCCGGGTGCCCCGCGCGAGCAGCAGGTCGCCCTCGCGACAGTCGAGACCGCGCGTATGCACGTTGCCGAAGGACTCGACCGCGGCGGACGGATCGACCTCGGCCCATCCGTCGGCCACGGCCAGCCGCTCGACGGGAATGACGCAGTCGCTGCCGGGCGGCAGCACCGCGCCGGTCATGACCTCGAGACACTCGCCCGGCGGCAACGACTGCGGCGGCTGGCCCGCCGCCTGGGTGCCCGCGATGCGGAAGCGCCGCTGGCCCGCACGCCAGGCCTCGCTCGAGATCGCGATGCCGTCCATGGTGACGCGGTCGAAGGGCGGCTGGTCGCGCTCGGCTCGCACCGACTGGGCGAGCACCGCGCCCGCGAGTGCGGCGAGCGGGCGCGACTCAACGGCCTGCAGCCGGACGTGCCGGCGGATGAGGGACTCGGCCTCGGCCGGGCTGGGCAGCGTCAGCACCGGCCGTGCGCGAATTACTTCTTGCTCGCGGTGCCGAACGCCTTGAGCTCCTCGCTCCAGCGTCCGGCGACTGCCTGAAGCTCGTCGAGTGCGGCGTTGTGCTTCTTGGCGTGCACGTCCTCGATCGAGTTCTTCTTGGTCGTGTACTGCGGATCCATGTTGTCGAGCGCGGCAAGGTAGTCGGACTTTTCCTTGTCGAGGCAGGGCAGGTAGGTCTCCTGCACCGCGGCCGAGTATTCCTTCACCTGCTTCTGGGCGGCGAGCATCTCCTCCTTGGTGGCCTTGCCGCCGTTCGGCAGCGACTGGGGCGCCTGCGGGTAGACGCAGTCGGCATTCGCGACGGCAGCGGACAGGAGCAGCAGCGGGAGCAGCAGGGCGGACGAACGCTTCATGTCGGGTTCCTCTGAATCCTTCGGGGACCGGCCGCCGGCCGGCATTGAAAGGGCGGGAATATAGCAGAGACCCCCCGGGGAGCCGCTATGCTGGGCGCCTCCCGCGCCGTCGCCTTCCAACCGCCCGAGGCCCGATGATGAGTACGCCCGCACCCGCCGCCAGGCACGCCCCGGAGCCCTTCGTCCTCGGTCATTTCGTGGCAGGCCGGCCGGTCGCCGGCGCCTCGGGCCGCGACGGCCCGGTGTACAACCCCGCCACCGGCGCGCTGCGGGGCCGCGTGGCCTACGCCTCGGCCGAGGAGACCCGCAGCGCCATCGCCGCCGCGGAGGCGGCCCTGCCTGGGTGGGCCGCCACGACGCCGCTGCAGCGCGCGCGGGTCCTGTTCCGCTTCAAGGCGCTGCTCGAGAGCCACATGGACGAGCTTGCGCTCACGCTCAGCTCCGAGCACGGCAAGGTGCTGTCGGACGCGCGCGGGGAGGTCGTGCGCGGCCTCGAGGTGGTGGAGTTCGCCTGCGGGATCCCGCAGCTCCTCAAGAGCGAGTTCACCGAGAACGTCGGCACCGGCGTGGACAGCTGGTCCGTGCGCCAGCCGGTCGGCGTGTGCGCCGGCATCACGCCGTTCAACTTCCCGGCCATGGTGCCGATGTGGATGTTCCCGGTGGCGATCGCCTGCGGCAACACCTTCGTGCTCAAGCCCTCGGAGAAGGACCCGAGCGTGCCGCTGCGTGTGGCCGGGCTGCTCAAGGAGGCGGGCCTGCCCGACGGCGTGTTCAACGTGGTGAACGGCGATCGCGAGGCCGTGGACACGCTGCTCACCGATCCGCGCGTCGCGGCGGTGAGCTTCGTGGGTTCGACCCCGGTGGCCGAGTACATCTACCGGACGGCCTCCGCGCACGGCAAGCGCGTGCAGGCCCTGGGCGGCGCCAAGAACCACATGGTGGTGATGCCGGATGCCGACGTACGCGCAATGCCGCCAGCGCGCTGGTGGGCGCCGCGTACGGGTCCGCGGGCGAGCGCTGCATGGCGATTTCCGTGGCGGTCGCGGTGGGCGAGGCCGGTGACCGGCTGATCGAGGCGGTGCGGCAGCAACTGGCCGAGCTCAAGGTCGCCCCGGGACCGCCGAGGGCGCGGACATGGGGCCGCTGGTCACCCGCGAGCACCTCGAACGCGTGCGCGGCTACGTAGACCTCGGCGTGGCGGAGGGCGCCAAGCTCGTCGTCGACGGCCGCGGCCTCGTGGTGAAGGGCCACGAGCAGGGTTACTACCTCGGTCCGTGCCTGTTCGACCACGTGCAGCCGGGGATGCGCATCTACCGCGAGGAGATCTTCGGCCCCGTGCTGTGCGTCGTCCGGGTGCCCGATCTCGACAGAGCGCTCGCGCTCGTCAACGCCCACGAATTCGGCAACGGCACGGCGATCTTCACCGCCAGCGGCGAGGCGGCCCGCAGCTTCACCCAGCGCGTGCAGTGCGGCATGGTGGGCGTGAACGTGCCCATCCCGGTGCCGATGGCATTCCATTCGTTCGGCGGCTGGAAGCGCTCGCTGTTCGGGCCGCTGCACGTGCACGGGCCGGACGGCGTGCGCTTCTACACGCGCCTGAAGACCGTGACGTCGCGCTGGCCCACCTCGGCGCGGGAGGGCGCGCAGTTCGTGATGCCGACCATGAAGTAGCAACGCCCGTTTTTCGTTGCGGGTAATCCCCGCTGCGGTAACATTCGCCTCCCGCGCGCGGCCGTAGCTCAGTTGGATAGAGCATCAGGCTTCGAACCTGAGGGTCGGGGGTTCGAATCCCTCCGGCCGCGCCAAGCCTCAACGGTCCGTTTCAGGAAGAGTCGGAGTGGAGCAATGCTCCAGCGTGAAATCCCCGACGGGCCGATGAAAGGCGCGGGTCCTGTCGGCGGTGGACTGCGGCGCCTCGGTCCAGCAGCGCTCATCGCAGTAGGCCTACTGGCCGTGCCGCCCGAGGCGATGCTCGCCGCAGCGCCCGCCGCCATGGCCGAAGCCGGCTGGACCGATTACGCGCTCGTCACCGAGCTGACCCCGACCATCCACCAGCGTTACGAGGTCACGATCGCGGTCCAGCAGAACCCGAGCGGCTGCCGGGAGAAACAAGTGTTTTTCCAGGACTACAGCGCGAGAGGTTCCGAGCAGATGTACCTCGCGCTGCTGGAATCGGTCGGCTCCGGCAAGCGGGTGCGTGTGTTCGTGACCGGGGAGTGCGGTGTCAACGGCTACTCGCGGATCTCGGCCGTCAGCATCCGCTCCTAGTTCGAATCGCCTGCGGGTCGCTCGTCGTAGTTGCTGTGCCTCCAGACGCGTACGGGCGTGCCGTCGGCGGCCAGCTCGAAGCGGACCTCCTCGCCCAGGCTGCCGTCATCGCGGATGCTGCGGAACCGGTGCTCTCCAACCGGCCGCAACTTGATCAGTTCCGCCATCGGCCGGCTCGACGGCAGTTCGATCAACGCCAGCCCGTCGTCCCAGGGGATGATCCACGACTCGCCGGCGAGCCAGTTGTCGTAGCGCCCTGTGTAACGCGCCAGTGCCGCATCGTGCGGCTTCGCGCCGGCCGGGTTCTCCAGGGCCTGCTTCACCGCCGGAGCGACGATGTCGTAGGCGGTCTGCGCGAACGCCCGGCTGTCGATGCCGTTCGAGTTGGTCATGAACACGGTCGCGACCTTCGCGGCCGGCTGCAGCAGCAGCTGGCTCTGGTAGCCGGGGCAGTAGCCGGCGTGGCCCACGAAGGTCTGCTCGCCGACGCGCCAGAGGCCGAAGCCGAGACCGCGGCTCGTCTTCCAGTCCGGGTCCATCCACTGCACGCGCTGCATCTCGCGCAACGTGTCGGCGTCGAGCACCTTGTCGCCTTCGCCGGCGAGCACGCGGAACTGCCAGGATGCGAAGCGGCCGAGGTCCTCGACGGTGGAGGTGAAGCCGGCCGCCGGCGCGATGCCGCGTACCTCGTAGGGCGGAACGCGTTCGCGCGACCCGTCGCGGCGCGGCGCGGTGTAGCCGCTCGCGAGCCGTCCGCCGCGGTGCTTGTCGAGATGCTCGGTTTCCGTGTCCTTGAGTCCGATCGGATCGAGGATGCGCGTGCGCACGTACTCGGGGTAGGGCACGCCCGAGGTCGCCGCCGCGATCTCGCCGGCCAGTGACAGGCCGAGGTTGGAGTACTGGTAGTAGAGGTCAGAGCGGTACAGCATTTCCTGCTCGCCGACCCGTTCGATCACTTTGTCGCGCGGCGGGAAGGCGTAGGCAGGACCGGTCCAGTACGGGAAGTCGGACTCGCGCGGCAGGCCCGAGGAGTGGGTCAGGATGCCGCGCACGGTCACGGGCGGCGAGCCGGCCGCGGCTCCCTTGATGCGGAACCACGGAAGGTGTTTCGCGACCGGGTCGTCGAGGTCGAGCTTGCCGGCGTCACGCTGCTGCATCACCGCGATGCTCGTGAAGAGCTTCGAGATCGAGCAGATGGAGTACATCGTGTCGGCGCCCGCGGGCGACCTTCGACTCGAGGTGGGCGTAGCCGAAGCCACGGCTCCACAGCAGCTGCTGGTCGTGGACGACGGCCATGGAGACGCCGGGCAGGCGTTTTTCGACGGTCTCGGTGTCGGCCCAGGCGTCGAGCAGCCGCAGCGCCTGCACCACGCGCGGATCGCGGGCGAGGGCTTCCGGCGTCACGGGTGTTGCCGCTTCGGCGGCGGCGGACGCCCCCCAGCTCGTGGTGGACGCCAGCAGGAGAGAGAGGGCCAACGTGCGCACGAGCATGGGGTTTTCCTGGAGCCGGACCGCCGGCGACCGTACGCGCCGTCCGGTGAGCGCGTCAAGGCGCGCCGGCCGGATCGTGGAGACGGCCGCAGGCAGGAAAACTGTCCAGTCGTGCGATGATCGCGCCATCACAGGGGGACGGGAATGGCCAAGCCGACGGTACTGATCACCGGAATCTCCGGCTTCATCGCCCGGCATTGCGCCGTGGACATGCTGAACGCCGGCTACGTCGTACGCGGCACGGTGCGTTCGCTGCAGCGATCCGGCGAAGTGAGTGCGTCGCTGTCGCGCCATGCGGACGTGTCCAGGCTCAGTTTCGCGCAGGCGGACCTCGAGTCGGACGACGGCTGGGACGCCGCGGTGGCCGGCTGCGCCCACGTGCTGCACGTGGCCTCACCGTTTCCGGCGAAACAGCCGCGGGACGAGCAGGATCTGATCCGACCGGCGGTGCAGGGAACGCTGCGCGTGCTGCGGGCCGCGGCGTCCGCCGGCGTCGAGCGTCTGGTGCAGACCTCGTCGATGGCGGCCGTGATGTACGGTCATCCGCAAGGCCGCACTGCGCCGTTCACCGAGGCGGACTGGACGCGGACCGAAACGCCCGGAGTCACCGCGTACACGAAGTCGAAGACGCTCGCGGAGCGGGCGGCGCGGGAGTTCATGGCGCAGGACCGTTCGGGGCTGCACTACGCGTCGGTCAACCCCGGGCTGGTGCTGGGCCCGGCGCTCGACCGCGACATCGGCACCTCGGCGGAGATCGTCCAGATGATGCTGCGGGGCAAGTACCCCGGCGCGCCGCGCATGGCCATCCCGTGCATCGACGTGCGCGACGTGGCGCGCATGCACCGCCTCGCGATCGAAGTCGACGCGCCCAGCGGTGGACGCTACCTCGGCTGCGCCGAGTGCCTGTGGATGATCGACATCGCGCGCGCCATCCGCGCGAGCCTCGGCGAGGCCGGCCGGAAGGTGCCGTCCCGCGTGCTGCCGGACTGGGCCGTCAAGCTCGCGGGACTCTTCGATCCCACCGCACGTCTCGCGATCCCCGAACTCGGCAAGCAACTGAAGGTGGACACGTCCCTCACGCGGCGCACGCTCGGCATCACGTTCATCCCGGCGCCCGAGGCTGCCGCCGCCATGGCGAAGAGCCTCGTTGATCTCAAGCTGGCCTGAACCGACACCGCGACAGGATCGCAATCATGACATCTCCCCGCCTTCCACCCTCCGTGACCGGTGAGCGCTTCGAGTTTTCCGGCACCGGCACCGGGCGATTGAGTGCCTACGTGGCGGGCGAGGGCGCGCCGCTGCTGCTCGTCCACAGCATCAATGCGGCTGCCTCGGCGGCCGAGATGCGTCCGCTGCACGAGCACTACCGTGCCACGCGACGCGTCTTCTCGCTCGAACTGCCGGGCTACGGCTTCGCCGAGCGCGGCGACCGCGCGTACACGCCGCGTCTGATGACCGACGCGATCCACGCCATGACGGAGGAGATCCGCCGCCGCTGCGGCGACGGACCGATCGACGCAGTTGCGTTGTCGCTCTCGAGCGAGTTCCTCGCGCGTGCCGCGGTGGAATCGCCCGCGACATTCCGAAGCCTCGCGCTCGTGAGCCCGACCGGCTTTGACGACCGTCGAGAGCGCAGCGGCGCCCCCGGCACGACGCTCGCGCGACCCTGGCTCTACGGCGCGTTGCGCGGTCCCGGCTGGGGCGGCGCGCTGTTCCGGGGCCTGACGCGGCCGGGCGTGATCCGCTACTTCCTGCGCCGCACCTGGGGCGCCGACGCGATCGACGAGGGCCTGTGGGAGTACAGCGTCGTCACTACGCGTCAGCCCGGCGCCGAGTACGCGCCGCTGTGCTTCCTCGGTGGCGGCCTGTTCAGCGCCGACATCCACGCCATCTACGATCGCCTCGCACTGCCCGTGTGGGTGTCGCACGGTGTGCGGGGTGACTTCACCAATTACCGCCGCAAGACGGTGTTTGCGCAGCGGCCGAACTGGTCCTTCAGCGTCTTCCAGACCGGGGCGCTGCCGTACTTCGAGGTGGGCGAGCCATTCACTGCGGAGTACGACGCGTTTCTGCACCGAACTGCGCTGCGGGCGTCCGGCAATACGAGGGTTACGCCATGACGATTTTCGGCCGTCCGGCCATCCTCATCGAGGGCGTGACGCGTCCGAAGCTCGCAGCGGAGCTGCTCGAACTCGTCATCGAGGACTCGTTTACCGGGCCTTCCGGGTGTCGCGCGACGTTCGTGAACTGGGACGCGACGGCGGACGGCACGCCGGGATTCACGTATTTCGACCGCAGCGTGCTGGACATCGGACGCTTGCTGGCCGTCGAGCTGCCGACGACGTTTCAGATGAAGCGGGCGTTCGACGGCGTCATCCGGTCGCTCGAGGCCGCCTTCCCGGCCGGCGGTCCGCCGACGGTCACTTGCGTTGCCGTGCCGCTGCGACACCGGTTCGAGGCCACGTCCCACCGTCGCACTTTCGCCAACCTTTCGGACGCCGACGTTTTCAAGCGGGTCGCACAACAGCACGGGTTCACCGTGGAGGTGGATGTGGATGGCCGGACTCACCCCAAGCTCGTGCAGCCGAACCTCAGCGACCGCGACTTCCTGCTGCAGCGCGCCCTTGCGGTTGATGCGGAGATCTCGATCGAGGGGACGCACCTCGCCGTGCAGGCCCGCGCCCGACGAGCCGCGGCCGACGTGGTCCTCGAGTACGGCAGCGACCTGCTCGAGTTCGCGGGTGTCTGGGGCGCCGCGGCGCAGGGACGCCTCACGCGAGGTCTCGGAGTGTCGGCGCCCGCCGGTGCGAGCGCGCCGTTGCCCTCGGCCGCGTTACCGCTGGTGGCCGGGACCGGCGTCGCCCCGGGCCTTGCCGTGCTGCTGCGACCGGGCCTGCGTGTGGGACTGGCCGGCGTCGGTGAACTCCTCGACGGGACCTACTACGTGACGCGGGTCACCCACCGCTACAACGGCGTGGAGGGTCTGCGCTCGACCTTCGCGGCGGAGCGGATCTAGGATCTCGGGCGCGATCAGTCGGCCGGGGCGGGGCCCTTGGCAGCCGGCGCGCCGGCCCGTACCCTTGCGCCCCCTCCGTAATCACCGCCCGGATCCAAATCATGTCGAATGCCTCGAAGGGCCCGCCGCTCGGCCCCCTGCCGGCGCTGATCTTCAGCTCGCGCTGGCTGCAGTTGCCGCTGTACCTCGGCCTGATCGTGGCCCAGGGCGTGTACGTGTTCCTGTTCATCAAGGAACTCTGGCACCTGATCCACGAGGCGCCGAGCCTCACCGAGCAGAGCATCATGCTGATCGTGCTCGGCCTGATCGACGTGGTGATGATCTCGAACCTGCTCGTGATGGTGATCGTGGGCGGCTACGAGACTTTCGTCTCGCGCCTGAACCTCGCGGGGCACCCGGACCAGCCCGAGTGGCTGAGCCACGTCAATGCGAGCGTGCTCAAGGTCAAGCTCGCGATGGCGATCATCGGCATCAGTTCGATCCACTTGTTGAAAACCTTCATCGAGGCGGGCGCGCTGGGCGGCCTGCCGCTGTGCAGTTCCGTCGCCGGCATGGAGGCGATGCGGGCGCTGGCGGACGCGGGCTCGATCAACAAGGGCTGCACGACCGTGACGTCGACCGGCGTGATGTGGCAGACCATCATCCACAGCGTGTTCATCCTCTCGGCGCTCGGCATCGCCTGGACCGACCGGCTGATGTCGCAGTCGCCGCGGCCGGCCGCGGTGCACTGATCGCAGATCTCCGTCGAACCCTTCCGTACCGAGGTGTCAAGCGATGCTGACCGTCCACCATCTCGAGACCTCGCGCTCGCAGCGCATCCTCTGGCTGCTCGAGGAACTCGGCGTGCCGTACGAGCTCAAGGTCTACCGGCGCGACGCGGCGACGCGCCTCGCGCCGCCGGAGCTGAAGGCCATCCATCCGCTCGGCAAGTCGCCGGTGGTCACGGACGACGGCGAGGTGATCGCGGAGTCCGGCGCCATCATCGAGTACCTCGTCGAGAAGTACGGTTCGCGGGGGCAGGGTGAGCTTGCGCACCTCGAGCCGCCGCGCGGCACGCCCGAGTACCGTCAGTGCCGCTACTGGATGCACTACGCCGAGGGTTCGCTGATGAACTGGCTGGTGATGAAGCTCGTGTTCGTCACCATCCCGAAGCGGCCCATGCCCTTCTTCGCGAAGCCGATCGCGAGGGCAATCAGCGAGAAGGTGCAGGCGCAGCTCGTCGATCCCAACGTCAAGGCCGCCCTCGGATTCATCGAGGGCCATCTCGCGCGCCACCGCTGGTTTGCGGGCGAGCTCATCACCATGGCCGACTTCCAGATGAGCTTCGCGGTCGAGGCGTTGCTGTCGCGCGCCACCGACGCGGCGGCCTGCCCGCACCTGCACGCGTATCAAGCCCGGATGCGGGCGCGGCCTGCCTACCAGCGCGCCGAGGCGAAGGGCGGTCCGACGATCATGGCGACCTGAGCCGCGACGCTCCGGTCCCGAGCACCCCGAGCATCCACGCACCCAGGATCGTTCCGAACACCACGACGCCGCGCACGCCGAGCGCGCCCGCGGCGGCGATGCCGTCGAGCGCGAGAAAGGCGATGCCGGCGCTGACGAGTGCCGCACCCGCGAGCACGCGCAATGTCGATGGCCGGAAATCCGGCGGCAAAGGCGCCGAGCGCTCAAAGCGACCCACCACCGGAATGATGAGCCCGAGGCCAGCGGTGAGCGTTGCGAGCCAGGGCAGCCGTGCCAGCCACCACTGCCCGCTGCCGGGCACGAGGTGCAGCCCGAAGCCGCCGGCCAGGCTCGCAAGTCCCACCAGCAGCGCGAGCACCGTGAGGTGCCAGAGGTACACCGTCATGATCGTGCCGTTGACGAGCACCGTCGCGGCCCAGGCGCGCGTGCCGTCGAGCCAGCGACGCATCGGCCGCTCGAGCGCGAGCACGAGGCCCACCTGCGCCGCGGCAAACGCGAGCAGCAGCAGGCTCGGCGGCGTGGTGTTGGAGACCGGCTCGCCGGGAACGCCGACCATGCTGGCTGGATAGGGTCCGAAACGCACGAGCAGCACCCAGGCGAGCACGCCGCCTGCGAGCCAGGGCAGCGCGTCGCGTGCACCGGCGAGACGACCGTCGCGCCAGAGGTAGCCGAGCTGGTGCACCGCGGCCCAGACGAACAGGTAGTTGACCCAGCCGAGTGCCGGGCGATGCCCGTCGTGGAAGCGCAGCACGTCCACCACGACCGCGAGCGCCACGAGCACCCACAAAGACAGGACTCCGAAGCGCCGCCAGGCCGCACGGGTCACCGGCACGAGCAGCACGACCAGCAGGTACACCGCCAGGAACCACATCGGCACCAGCGCGAGGATCGAGGCGTTGCGGATCATCTCGTAGCTCACGCCGAAGCGCCGGAACACGAACGCCATCGCCGCCCAGGTGAGGATCAGCGGAATGACCGGGCCGATCAGTCGTCGCGCGCGGCCCGCGACCCACGTGCCGTAGGGCGTGCCGGTGCGCTGCGCGGCGTCCCACGAGGCCGCGTTCGAATAGCCGCCCACCAGGAAGAACACTGGCATCACCTGGAACAGCAGGGTGAGCCACTGCGTCCACGGCTGTGCCGCCAGCATGTGATCGAGCTGCAGCTCGCCGTTGCGGATCCACGGTGCGGCGATGATCCAGTGGCCGAGGATGACCGCGGAGATCGACAACGCCCGCAGGAAGTCCACGTAGCGGTTGCGTGAGGGCGGGGTCTGTTCTGCAAGGGCGAGCGCGCGCGACCAGGCTGACATGGGGATTCCTTGCGTTGCGCGCGAATTCTAACGGCTGGCCGGCTCGGGCGTGGAACGCGTCCTTGCGCTGCCGCTGATGCACGAGTGCATCGCGTCGCCCGAGCCACTATGCTGCGGCGCCGGCCGGCATCCCGCCGGGGAGAGAACTCATGAAAAGAACCGTCACCCGCATTGCGCCCTGGCAGGCCGCGAAGGTCTTCGCCGCGATCTATTTCGTCCTGGGTCTGGCCGTCGGAGTCCTGCTGGGCCTGATCAGCCTGATTGTTCCACCGGCCCCAGGCGAGCCGGCGCCCGGCCTCGGCTTCTTCCTGATGATGCCGGTCCTCTACGGCCTGGGGGGACTCATCTTCGTGCCGATCAGCTGCTGGCTGTTCAATACCGTCGCGCGGTATCTCGGCGGGATCGAGGTGAACGTCGAGTCGAGCGACGCCGCCTGAGCCGTTTCGCGACGAAGGAGAGCATCTCATCGTGAGGACCATCTGGGCGGGGATCGCGACGGGATTCGTGCTGCTCGCGTGCGGCAGCGCATGCGCCGCGGCCGTCGAGGAACCGCCGCCGCCGATCGAGGAAGTGCTGGTGACCGGCCAGCAGCCCGGCCCAGGTCTTTGGAAGGTAACCCGTCCGTCCGGCGGTACGGATCACGTGCTGTGGATCCTGGGCTCCTACGGCCCGCTGCCGAAGAAGCTCAGCTGGCGCTCCGCCGAACTCGAAGCCGCGCTCGCCGAGTCGCAGGCGGTCATCGCCCCGGTCTCGATGCGGGCCAGCGTCGGACCGCTCGGTGGCGTGACCCTGCTGCCGTCGCTCGTGGGGTTGCGGCGCAACCCGGACGATGCGCGGCTCGAGGACGTCGTGCCGGCCGAGCTGTATGCGCGCTGGCTGCCGCTCAAGCAGCGCTACATCGGCAAGGACGGCGACGTCGAGAAGTGGCGCCCGATCTTCGCCGCCCAGGAGCTGTACGAGAAGGCGCTGCGCAAGTCGGGGCTCGAGCCGTTCGGCGTCGTCTGGCCCGCGGTCGAGAAGCTGGCGCGCAAGGCGAAGGTGAAGATCGTCGAGCCCGAGGTCACGGTCCGGATCGACAAGCCGCGCGCGGCGATCAAGGAGTTCAAGCAGGCGCCGCTCGACGACGTCGAATGTTTCGCCAAGACGATCGAGCGGCTCGAATCCGATCTCGACCTGATGAAGGTGCGCGCCAATGCCTGGGCGATAGGCGACGTCGAGAAGCTGCGCGCGCTCGCTCCGGTGGACAACGCCAGCGCCTGCATCGCGGTGGCGATGAATGCGCAGGTGATGCAGGACCGCGGCTACACGGACTGGCCCGCGCGTCGCGCCGCGGCCTGGCTCGATGCGGTGGAAGCGGCGCTTGCGGACAACCGTTCGACCGTAGCCGTGCTGTCCATCGACCAGATCCTCAAGCCCGACGGGTTCGTCGCACAGTTGCGCGCCCGGGGCTACGTGGTCGAGGATCCCTGATGCCGATTTCGACGCCGAGGCCCTGCCCGTGACCGGCGCCGTCCAGCAGATCGCGGACGCCGTGTGGCGCATCGTCGCCCCGAACGCCGGTCCGCTCACCGGTGCGGGCACCAACACCTACGTCGTGGGTCGCGGGCGGCCGGTGGTGATCGATCCTGGCTGCGAGGAGCCCGCGCACCTCGAGCGCGTGCTCGCGGCGGCGGGCGGCGTGGTCGAGCGCATCGTCTGCACGCACTCGCATCCCGATCATTCGCCGGGCGCCGCGTGGCTGCGCGAGCGGACGGGCGCGCCGGTGCTGGGCCTGCCGGCGCCGGACGACGGCTACCAGGATCCGAGCTTTGCGCCCGATGCTGGGCTCGCCGACGGCGAGTGCATCGAGGCGGGCGGCGTGGTGCTGCGCGCCGTCCACACGCCGGGCCACGCGTCGAACCACGTGTGCCTGCTGCTCGAGGCCTCGGGACTGCTCTTCACCGGCGACCACCTGATGAGCGGCTCGACGGTGATCATCATCCCGCCCGACGGATCGATGCGGCTGTACCTCGACTCGCTGCGCCGGCTGCGTGAATTGCCGCTCGCCGCGCTCGCGCCCGGGCACGGCGCGCTCAATCCGAAGGCGATCGCCGAGATCGATCGAGTCATCGCGCACCGGCTCGCGCGCGAGGCGAGGCTGGTGCGAGCGCTCGCAAAGCGTGGCGCGGCGACCCTCGACGAGGTGCTGTCCGAGGTCTACGACGACGTGCCGAAGTTCATGCATGTCTACGCACGCCACTCGCTGCTGGCGCACGCCGTGAAGCTGGTGGAGGAGGGACGGGTGGAGGTCGACGGCGAGCGTTACCGCTGGCTCGGTGGCTGAACGCGCCGGACGGCGCAGCACCGGTCAGAGCTGCAGTTCGGCCTGGTACACGACGACGGCGTGGCCGGCGACGCTCACGCCGGTGGCGCGCTTGCCCGACGCGGTCACGTTCACCTCGACGGTCCCCGGCCGCTCGACGAAGCGGCCCTGGTGGCCGACGAACCGCGCCGTGCCGTCCGCACCGACGGAGAGGAGGCCGTTGCTCAGCAGGTACACGCCGAGCATGCCGTGCGCGTTGCCGCTCACTGGGTCCTCGGGGATGCCAATCGCGGGGCAGAACATGCGCGACTCGGTCGTGAGCGGGTCGGTATCCGGCTTGATCGCAAACACGAAGAAGCCGTCCGCGCCGACGTGCGGCGTGAGGTGCTCGAGTGCATCCATGTCGGGCTGCATCGAATCCAGCGTCTCGGGCGAGCGCAGTCCGATCAGCAGGCGCGAGTTCGCCTTGCTCAGCACCTGCATGGGGCAGGACGGATGCAGGCTCGAGGAGCTGATGCCGAGTGCGTCGAGGACGGCGCCGCGGCGTTCCTCGGGCACCACGGGCCCGAAGGTCGCCGGACTCTGGTGGATGGCGACCCGCAGGTCGGGTCCGCGCCCGCTCACCTCGACCTCGACGATCCAGTTGCCCGACTTCTGCCGGACGCGGCCCTTCGGCACGCCGAGGGTGAGCGCCCGGGCGTAATGGGCCGCAACGGTTGCGTGTCCGACGAAGGTCACCTCGCGCTTCGGCGAGAAGAACCGCACCTCGACGTCGTACTCCGGCGAGTCCGAGGCCAGCACGAACGCCACTTCCTCGTGGATCTCCCGCGCGATGCGGTGCATTTCCTCGTCCGTCAGCTGCTCCGCGTCGAGCACGACGGCGGCCGGGTTCCCGCAGAAGAGGTCTTGCGTAAAGGTGTCGATGAGGAACAGGCGGCACGTGCGCTTGGCCATTGAGCGGTCGATCCAGGGCTGGGGGAGGCGCATTAGTCCTGAGGGCGTCCCCGCCGTCAACCGGACTGGTACGTGCCGGTGGGCGCCGCGGCTATACTGCGCCTCACCTTGGGGTGGCCTGACTGGGCCTGAGATGCCGACCGCGGTGCGAGCCGCTCACCGGCGAACCCGTTGAACCTGATCCGGTTAGTACCGGCGTAGGGAGCAGGTATCGTGCATCTCGTCGAAGTCATTTATTGTAGTTTTTCAGCTGTTTACGCCCGAAGTCTAAAAGGATTCTGCGTAGTGGCTGCGCTCGCGTCGGGTGCTCCTGCGCAGGCCAGTGAGTCCGGGCCGACAGAACCGCTCGAAGAAATCGTCGTCACGGCCTCGCTGCGCCCGGCCCCGGCCTCGGAGTTCCCGGCCAGCACCACCGTGCTCGACGCCGACGTGCTCCAGTCGGCGGGTCTGCAGCACCTTCAGGACGTGCTGGGGCTGGTGCCGAACCTGAACTGGTCCGGCGGCACGTCCCGGCCGCGGTTCTTCCAGGTGCGCGGGGTGGGCGAGCTCGAGCAGTACCAGGGTGCTCCCAACCCGTCGGTCGGGTTTCTCATCGACGACATCGACTTCAGCGGCGTCGGCATGCCGGCCACCTCCTTCGACGTCGAGCAGGTCGAGGTGCTGCGCGGTCCGCAGGGCACGCGCTACGGCGCCAACGCGCTCGCGGGACTCATCAACGTCCGTACCCGCGCCCCGCGACCGGAGCAGGAGCTGATGACGGAATTCAGTGCCGGGGACGACGGCCTGTGGTCGGCCGGGCTGGTCGCCGGCGGCGCAGTCGGTCTCGGAGTCGGCGACGGCGGTGCGTGGAGGCTGGCCGCCCAGCAGTCCCGCAGCGACGGCTTTCGGCACAACCGCTACCTCGATCGCGACGACACCAACGGTCGCGACGAGCTCACGGTCCGCGGGCGGCTCGCCTTCGAGCCGGTGGACGGCTGGCGGCTGGGCCTCACGCTGCTGCACGCCGACCTCGACAACGGCTTCGACGCGTTTGCGCCCGACAATTCCTTCGACACGATCTCCGACCGGCCGGGCCGCGACGCGCAGCGCTCGAGTGGCGCCGCCGCCCGCATCACGGGCCGCGTCGGCGTCGCGACCTTGCAGAGCATCACCGCGTCCGCAGACTCGGACATCGTCTACAGCTTCGACGGCGACTGGGGCAACGATGCCTACTGGGGCGAGTACGCGCCCTACGACTACTTTTCGCGCTACGACCGCACGCGCCGCACGTTGAGCCAGGACTTGCGCCTCGTGAGCGCGGCCACGGCCCGCGACGACGGTTTCGGTTGGCTGGTGGGCGTCTATGCGCTGCGGCTCGAGGAGGACACGCTCCAGCGCGACGAGTTCGCGGGCGAGTTGCTGAGGCCGCTGCTCGACGCCGGCTACGAGGCCGTGAACGCGGCGATGTACGGCGAGGCCGAGTGGGGCCTCGGCGACAGCCTCGTGCTCTCGAGCGGCCTGCGCGTCGAGACCCGATCGGCCGACTACGACGACAGCGACGGCGCGAGCTTCTCGCCCCGCGACACGCTCGCGGGCGGTCACCTCTCGCTCGCCGGCGACCTCGGCGAGCGCAGCGGCTGGTACGTCACGGCGAGCCGCGGCTACAAGGCCGGCGGCTTCAACATCGGTGCGCTGGTGCCCGAGGAACGGCGCGAATTCGATCCCGAGTACCTTTGGAACCTCGAGGGTGGCCTGCGGCATTCGAGCGACGACGGCACGCTGTCGGCGGAACTGGCGGTGTTCCACATGTGGCGCGAGTCGCAGCAGGTGGCGACCTCGTTCCAGCTCGACCCGGGCGACCCGCTGTCCTACGTCTTCTACACCGACAACGCGTCCCGTGGCCGCAATGCGGGCCTCGAGACTTCGCTTGCCTGGCGTGCACGCCCCGAGCTCACCCTCGGCGCCACGCTCGGGCTGCTGCACTCGGAGTACCTCGGCTATCGCTACGGCGATCGCGACCTCGACGGCCGCGAGCAGGCGCACGCGCCCGGCTGGCAGTACTCGCTCTCGGCCGAGTGGAACGACGGCCGCGGCTGGATGGCGCGCGCCGACCTCTCCGGCAGCGACGCCTTCTATTTCGACGCGAGCCACGATGAGCGTTCGCGAGTCGTACTCTTTGCTGAACCTGCGCGCCGGCTACGCAGGCGAGCGCTGGTCGGTGCACGCCTGGGGCCGCAACGTACTCGACGAGCGCTTCGCGGTTCGCGGCTTCTACTTCGGCCTCGAACCGCCCGATTTCGCCGACAAGCTGTACGTTCAGCAGGGCGATCCGCGGCAGTTCGGCGTGACGATCAGCTGGTCCCTGCGATGATGGCACTCGGTAGACGGTGGGCCGGGCGTCGCGCCGCAGGGATGTGGCGCGCGAGCCTACAGGGACGTACTTGCGGCGTCCCGGCCGGCCGTCTACCGAGTGCCATCATCACGCAGCGGAGCCCCTGAACCCGATCGAATACCTGGAGCACGACCCATGCGCATCGCCGTAGACATCAGCCTGTATCCGCTCGACGCCGACTACATCCCGCCCATCAAGGACTTCATCGAGCGCCTGAATCGCCAGCCGGGGCTCGTCGTCGAGACCAACGCCATGAGCACGCAGGTCGCGGGCGAGCATGACCGCGTGTTCGCCGCGCTGGCCGAGGAAACGAAGGCCACGTTCTCGGGCGAGGCGCGCGCGGTGTTCGTGATGAAGGTGCTGGGCGGGGCGCCGCCGTCCGGCGACGAGTGAGCGCAACGCGCGAATTCATGTCCACGCTGCTTGCGTCCTTCGCTGCAATACCCGTGCTCGAGTGGGTGGCGGTGGCGCTCGCGCTCGCGTACCTGCTGCTCGCGGTGCGGCAGAATCCCTGGTGCTGGGCCTTCGCGATCGCGAGCTCCGCGATCTACCTCGTGCTGTTCGCGCGCGGCGGACTCGTCATGCAGGCGGCGCTGCAGTTGTTTTATATCGGCATGGCCGTTTACGGCTGGCGCGCATGGCGGGGCGACGGCGAAGGCACGTCGCTGCCGGTGTCGCGCTGGAGCGCGGGGCGGCACGCGTCCGGCATCGGGCTCGTGCTCGCCGCCACGCTGGTGAACGGCTGGCTCCTCGGGCGTGCCGCCGGTGGGTGGGTGCCGTACGTGGACGCCTTCGTCGCCTGGGCGAGCGTGCTCGCCACCTGGCTCGTGGCGCGCAAGGTGCTCGAGAACTGGCTCTACTGGATCGTCGTCGACACGATCGCGGCGGCGCTCTACTGGAGCCAGGGGTTCCACGCCACGGCCGCGTTGTTCGTGCTGTACGTCGTGATCGCGGTACGCGGGTTCTACGCCTGGCGGGCCGATCTCGCCCGCGGGTGCGGGGCGGCGCGCGGACCGGCGCGTGCCTGAGCCCAGCGAACCGACGGACGACGGACCGGCGGCCGAGGTCGAGTTGCGCCGCCGGCTGCGCGATTGCGCGACGACGCGCGCGCTGGCCGATGGCGACCTGAGCCGGATCGAAGGCGGCCTCAGCAACCGCGCCTGGCGGCTCGATGTCGCAGGTGAATCGTGGTTCGTACGCCTCGGGCACCCGGGGGCGGCGGCGCTTGGCGTCGATCGCGCGAGCGAGTGCGTGCTGCTCCGCGCGGTCTCGACCGCGGGACTCGCACCGGAGGTCCTGGCCTGCGAGCCGGCGGCGGGCCTGCTGGTGACCCGCTTCGTCGACGGCGCGCCCTGGCAGGCCACGGACCTGCGGGTCGAAGCCAACCTGCGCCGGGTCGCCGGGCTGCTGCGCTGCCTGCACGCGCTGCCGGTGCCGGCGGGCGTGCAGACGGTGAGCTATTCGCAGCAGGCGCGTCGGCTGGCCGCGGGGCTGCCGGACGGGCCGGGCGGTTCGGACGGGGCGATCCTGCACGATCGGGCGACGCGAGCCTTCGCCCGCCTCGACGGTCGCAGCTACACGCCCGCGCTCTGCCACCACGACCTGCACCACCTCAACCTGCTCGACGACGGTCGCCGGCTCTGGCTGGTGGACTGGGAATACGGCGGGCGGGGCGATCCGCTGATGGACCTCGCGGGGTTCCTCGCGATGCACGAGCTCGACCCGGCACCCACCGAGATGTTCCTCGAGTCCTACGGGGCGTTGCCGGCCGCCGACCGGGCCCTGGTCGACTCGGCACGCTGGGCCTTCGACTACGTGCAGTGGCTCTGGTACCGCCGCCGCTTCCCGGACGGTTCAGCCGCCGGCGGGGAGCCGACGGAGCGTTTGTCGCGGCGCCTGTTGCACTGCGATAATCGGTCGATTAACTGGGAACAAGGGTGACGCATGGCGCGGATGCGGGTGACGGACCGGGACGGGATCCTCCACGAGGTGGAAGGGCAGCTGGGCGTGAAGCTCATGGAGACGCTGCGTGAGTACGAATACGGGGTCACGGCGATCTGCGGCGGCCTGTGCTCCTGCGCCACCTGCCACATCTTCATCGAACCCGAGTGGATGTCGCGGCTGCCGGCGCCCCAGGGTGACGAGAAGGAACTGCTCGTCGAGCTGCAGAACTACGATCCGGAGCGCTCGCGCCTGAGCTGCCAGGTGGACTTCACCGAGGCGCTGGACGGTCTGCCGCTCACCGTCGCGCCGGACGAATAGACGGAGAACCGATGGACAAGACCGTGTTGCTCGAGACGCGCGACGGCGTCGCCACCGTGACGCTGAACCGTCCCGAGGGCGCCAATGCCCTGGACATGAGCATGGGCCGTGATCTGCTCGAGGCCGCGCTTCGGGTCGAAGCGGACACGGCGGTGCGCGCCGTCGTCGTCACCGGGACCGGCAAGCACTTCTGCTTCGGCGGCGACCTGCGCGGCATGGTCGAGCAGGGCGCGGCCGTCGGCGGCTACCTGAACGAGCTCACCACGAACATCCATGCCGCGATCAGCTGCTTCACGCGCCTGAAGGCGCCGGTGATCGCTGCGGTCAACGGCACCGCCGCGGGCGGCGGCGTCGGCCTCGTCTGCATGACCGACCTCGCCATCGCGGGGCGTGGCAGCCGCTTCTCGCTGGCCTACACCGGTGTCGGCCTCGCGCCCGACTGCAGCACTTCGTTCCTGCTGCCGCGCATCGTCGGCCGGCGCCGTGCGCTCGAGCTGCTGCTGACCAACCGCACGCTGAGTGCCGACGAGGCCTTGGCGTGGGGTCTCGTCAACCAGGTGGTGGACGACGCCGAGGTGCTCCCGCAGGCGCTCGCGCTCGCGGCGAAATTCGCGGCGGGGCCGACCGAATCGTATGCGGCGGTGAAGCGCCTGATGGATGCGGCCGATCCGGGCCTCGAGGCGCAGATGGCGCTCGAGGGCCGCGCGATCGCCGCCCAGGCGCTGCACCCGCACGGCCAGGAAGGCGTCGCCGCCTTTCTCGGCAAGCGCAAGCCGAACTACGGCTGACGAGAAGGCCGCGGCGCCTGCGGGCGCGGCGGTGCCCGGCGCGTCGGCGTGCCGGGACGGACAGGACTGACCATGTAGCCTTGCACTGCAACAACTCCCGGGGACACAGACATGACCGACGCCTTCATCCTCGAAGCCGTGCGCACGCCGCGCGGCCGCGGCCGCCCGGACGGCTCACTCCACCCGATCACCCCGATCGAACTCGCGGCGCAGACGCTCGAAGCGCTGCGCGACCGCACCGGGCTCGACACCAGCGTGGTGGACGACGTGGTGCTCGGCTGCGTCACGCCGGTGGGCGAGCAGGGCGCGGACATCGCGCGCATCGCAGCACTGGTCGCGGGCTACGCCGAGAGCGTGCCCGGCAAGCAGTTGAACCGCTTCTGCGCCTCGGGGCTCGAGGCGGTGAACACCGCTGCGGCGCAGATCATGTCCGGACAGTCCGACATGGTCGTCGGCGGCGGCGTGGAGCACATGTCGCGCGTCAACATGGGCATGGACGGCGGCGCCTGGGCCGTCGACCCGGCGGTCGCCTGGCCGCTGCACTTCATCCCGCAGGGCATCAGCGCCGATCTCATCGCCACGCTCGAGGGATTCACGCGCGAACAGGTGGACGCCTACGCGGTCGAGAGCCAGCGCCGCGCCGCGCACGCGCAGGCGAGCGGCTGGTTCGATCGTTCCCTCGTCCCGGTGAAGGACGTGATCGGCGAGGTGGCGCTCGCGAAGGACGAGTACCTGCGCCCCGGCACCAGCATGGCCGACCTCGCCAAGCTCAAGCCCGCCTTCGAGATGATGGGCGAGGCGGGCGGCTTCAACGCGGTGGCGCTGCAGCGCTACCCGGAGGTCGAGGTCATCCACCACGTGCACACGGCCGGCAACTCGAGCGGCATCGTCGACGGCGCCGCGGCGGTGCTGGTCGGCAGCAAGAGCGCTGCGAGGAAGGCCGGCATCAAGCCGCGCGCCCGCATCCGCGCGTTCGCCTCGATCGGCAGCGAGCCCACCATCATGCTCACCGGCCCGCGCCGGCGTCGGCGCGCAAGGCGCTGAAGCGGGCACGCATGAAGACGAGCGACATCGACCTGTGGGAGATCAACGAGGCCTTCGCCTCGGTGGTCATGCGCTTCGTGCGCGACCTGGACCTCTCGATGGACAAGGTCAACGTGAACGGCGGCGCGATCGCGCTCGGTCACCCGCTCGGTGCCACCGGCGCAGTGATCCTCGGCATGGTGCTCGACGAGCTCGAGCGACGCGACCTCTCCACCGCCCTCGTCACGCTGTGCGTGGGCGGCGGCATGGGCACGGCCACGATCGTCGAGCGCGTCTGATACGCGCCGCAGTCACGGACAGGAACACTCACATGACCCAGAACATCCATTTCTCCGTCGACGCCGACGGCATCGCACACCTCAGGATCGACGTGGCCGGCCGGCCGATGAACGTGCTCACGCCAGGCTTCCAGGCGGACCTCTCCGAGTGCATCGACAAGGTCGCGGGTGATCCGGCCATCAAGGGCGCCGTGATCTCCTCGGCCAAGTCGAGCTTCATGGCTGGCGCCGACATCAAGGACATGGTCGGCGCCTTCGATCGCGGCGTGACGGCGCTCGAGGCCTCGCAGTTCAGCTACTCGCTGCAGAAGTTGTTCCGCCGCATGGAGACCTGCGGCAAGCCGCTGGCCGCCGCGATCAACGGCGTGGCACTCGGCGGCGGCCTCGAGGTCACGCTCGCCTGCCACTACCGCGTGATCGAGGACGGCCCGAAGGCGGGCGTCGGCCTGCCCGAGGTGACCATCGGCCTGCTGCCCGGAGCCGGCGGCACCCAGCGCGTGCCGCGGCTGATCGGCATCCCCGAGGCGCTGCGCCTGATCACCGAGGGCAAGCAGCTCTCGCCGGCGGACGCGCTCAAGAAGGGGCTGGTGCACGAGGTCGCACCCGCGGCCGAGATCGTCGAGCGCGCCCGGCAGTGGATTTTGAAGGGTGGCGAGGGCGTCCAGCCCTGGGACAAGAAGGGCTTCAAGATCCCCGGCGGCGCGGGCCAGACCTCGCCGGCCGTGGCGCAGGCCTTCATGGCGGGCACGGCGCTCACCGCGCGCGCCACCATGCGCAACTACCCGGCGCCGCACGCCATCCTATCGTGCGTGTACGAAGGCACGCAGGTGCCGATCGACCAGGGCCTCGCCATCGAGTCGAAGTACTTCGGCAAGTTGCTCGCCGGACCGGTGGCGCGAAACCTCATGCGCAGCCTGTTCGTGAACAAGGGCCTCGCCGACAAGCTCGCGCGGCGTCCGGCGGGCCCGCCGAAGTCGCAGGTGCGCCGCCTCGGCATCCTCGGCGCCGGCATGATGGGTGCGGGCGTGGCCTACGTCTCGGCCCGCGCCGGCATGGACGTGGTGCTGCTCGACAGCACGCCGGAGCTCGCCGAGAAGGGCAAGGACTACTCGCGGCAGCTGCTCGCCAAGGACGTGAGCCGCGGCAAGCGCACGCAGGCCGACGCCGACGCCGTGCTCGCGCGCATCAAGACCACCTCGAGCTACGACGACCTCGCCGGCGCCGACCTCGTGATCGAGGCCGTGTTCGAGAGCCGCGAGATCAAGGCCGACGTGACCGCGAAGGCCGAGGCCGTGATCCCGAAGAACGCGGTGTTCGCGAGCAACACCTCGACCCTGCCCATCACGGGCCTCGCCCAGGCCTCGAAGCGCCCGGCGCAGTTCATCGGCATCCACTTCTTCTCGCCGGTGGACAAGATGCCGCTGGTCGAGATCATCCTCGGCAAGAAGACCAACGAGGACACGCTCGCCCGCGCGCTCGACTACGTGGGGCAGCTGCGCAAGACGCCGATCGTCGTGAACGACAGCCGCGGCTTCTACACCAGCCGCTGCTTCGGCACCTTCGTGTACGAAGGCATGGCCATGCTGCAGGAGGGCGTCAACCCGGCGCTGATCGAGAACGCGGCGAAGCTCGCCGGCATGCCGGTGGGCCCGCTCGCGGTCGCCGACGAGGTGACGATCGACCTGCAGTGGAAGGTGATCAAGCAGACCGAGGCCGACCTCGGGCGCCGCTTCGACAAGCCCGTGGCCTACGACGTGGTGAAGACCTTCGTCGAGGAGCTGAAGCGCCCGGGCCGGCGCTTCGGTGCCGGCTTCTACGACTACCCGCAGGACGCGCAAGAAGCACCTGTGGGCGGGGCTCGCGGGCGTGTTCCCGCGGGCCGCGGTGCAGCCCTCGGCCGACGATGTCGAGAAGCGCCTGCTGTACATCCAGGCGCTCGAGGCGGCGCGTTGCATGGAGGAGGGCGTCGTCACCACGGCCGCCGAGGCGGACCTGGGCTCGATCCTCGGCTGGGGCTTCCCGGCGTGGACGGGCGGCACGCTGTCCTACATCGACACCATCGGCATCCGCGAGTTCGTGGCCGAGTGCGACCGGCTCGCCAAGCGCCACGGCAAGCGCTTCAAGCCGTCGCGGTGGCTGCGGCAGCGGGCGGAGCGCGGTGAGGCGTTCCATCCGGCGGCGGGTGGCGAGTCGCAGGCCGCGTGAGTTTGCAGTCGCCTCTGGCGTCGCCACCTTCCGGGTTCACGCGCGGGGTCGCCGTGAACCCATCCCTGGGGGCTCCGGGCGCGGCATCCATGCCGCGCACGGCCCCGCGCGTGAACCCGGAACGCGGCGACGCAGAAGGGAAGTGCACATCGCGCGTCGCGTGTTCGACCCTGCCCATTACCGAGGAGTAGCTCATGCCGATTCCGGCCTCGTTTCGCGACCGCTTGAGCTTGCCGCTCATCGGCTCGCCGATGTTCATCGCCTCGACGCCCGAGCTCGTGATCGAGCAGTGCAAGGCGGGGATCATCGGCTCGTTCCCGGCGCTGAACGCGCGGCCGGCTTCGCAGCTCGACGAATGGCTGACGCGCATCCAGGAGGAACTGGACGCGCATGCCCGGGCGAACCCGGGTGCGAAGGTCGCGCCGTATGCGGTCAACCAGATCTGCCACGCGTCCAACGACCGCCTGCAGCACGACGTGGAGGCCTGCGTGCGCCACAAGGTGCCGCTCATCATCACGAGCCTCCGGCCCCCGCGCGAGATCGTGGAGGCCGCGCACTCGTACGGCGGGCTGGTGTTCCACGACGTGATCAGCGTGAAGCACGCGCGCAAGGCCGCGGAGCAGGGCGTGGACGGCATCATCGCGGTCTGCGCCGGCGCGGGCGGCCACGCGGGGACGCTCAGCCCCTTCGCGCTGGTGCGCGAGATCCGCGAGTTCTTCGACGGCACGATCGTGCTGGCCGGTGCCATGTCGAGTGGCGCGGATGTCCTTGCGGCCCAGGCGATCGGCGCCGACATGGCCTACATCGGCACGCGCTTCCTGGCCACGACCGAGGCGCACGTGATGGATGAGTACAAGCAGATGATCGTCGAGTCCGCCGCGGAGGACGTCGTCTACACCAACCTCTTCAGCGGCGTGAAGGGCAACTACCTGCGCGGCAGCGTGGTCCGCACCGGCTTCGACCCCGACAACCTGCCCGAGGCCGACAAGTCGAAGATGAACTTCGGCTCGGGCAGCGACCTCAAGGCCAAGGTGTGGCGCGACATCTGGAGCGCCGGGCAGGGCGTGGGCAACATCCACGACGTGCTGCCGGCGGGCGAGCTGATCGCGCGCATGGTCGGCGAGTACGAAGACACGCGTCGTCGCCTCTGCGGCGCCCGCTGAAGGGAGACTGAACCATGGCAGACATGTTCGACCTGAAGGGCCGCGTGGCGCTCGTCACCGGCGCGAGCCGCGGCATCGGCGAGGCGATCGCGAAGGCCTATGCCGAGCGCGGCGCGCGCGTGATCGTCTCGAGCCGCAAGCAGGACGGCTGCGAGGCGGTGGCGGGGGCGATCGTCGCGGCGGGCGGCGAGGCCGTGGCGATGGCCTGCCACATCGGCGACATGGAGGCGCTCGCCAAGCTGTTTGCCGCCGTGCAGGAGCGCTACGGGCGCCTCGACGTGCTGGTGAACAACGCGGCCACCAACCCGTACTACGGCCACGTGCTCGACACCGACCTCGGCGCCTTCCAGAAGACCGTGGACGTGAACATCCGCGGCTACTTCTTCGCCTCGGTGCTGGGCGGTCGGCTGATGCGCGCGGCCGGCGGCGGCTCGATCATCAACATCGCCTCGGTGAACGCCATCCGGCCCGGGCCCGCTGCAGGGCATCTACTCGGTCACCAAGGGCGCGGTGCTCAACATGACCAAGGCCTTCGCCCGCGAGTGCGGGCCCGAGGGCATTCGCTGCAACGCCATCCTGCCGGGGCTCATCCGCACCAAGTTCGCCGGGACGCTGATCAGCGACGAGCAGCAGCTGCAGCACTACGTCGGCAGCAATCCGCTGCGCCGCGTCGGCGAGCCGCAGGACCTCGCGGGTGCCGCGGTGTTCCTCGCGTCCGATGCCTCGTCCTACGTGACGGGCGAGTTCCTGGTGGTGGACGGGGGGTTCCTGGTCTGACGGGGGCGACGACCCTACTGGGCAGGTGACCGGGAGATTGCTGCAAGGATCCCTGCCAGGATGCGCGTCGGCGAAGGCGGGCAGCCGGGGACCACGACGTCCACCGGGATGACGTTCGAGACCGCACCGCGGCTCGCATACCCCGCGCCGAAGATCCCGCCGCACGCGCCGCAATCGCCCACCGCGACCACGAGCTTGGGGTCGGGTGTCGCGTCGTAGGTGCGGCGGAGCGCGACCTCCATGTGGCGCGACACGGGCCGGTCACGAGCAGCAGGTCCGCATGGCGCGGGCTCGCCACGAAGCGGATGCCGGCCGACTCGAGGCTGTAGATCGGGTTTCCCAGCGCGTGGATCTCGAGTTCGCAACCGTTGCAGGAACCCGCGTCCACCTGGCGGATGCAGAGCGCTCGACCCGAGCACCTCGCGGATGCGTGACTCGAGCGCCTCGACGGACCCTCAGCTCGTCGGCGGCGGCCGGCAGGTCCTCGGTGACGATGCCCGTGCGCACGATCTGCTGGAGCGTCTTCAGCATGGTCGGGACTCAGAGGTCATGTCCGCTGTAGGACAGGTTGAACGACTTGTTGATCAGCGGGAAGTCGGGAACGATGTTGCCGATGACCGCGTGCTCGAGCGCCGGCCAGTTGTGCCAGGACGGGTCCTGGGGATGGCAACGACTGATCGATGCCGTCGGGACCGGCCTCGAGGCCCACCACGACCGGGCCGCGCCAGCCCTCGACGAGCCCGACGCCCACGGACCCTGCGGCGGGCACGCTCACCGGCACGGCGTGCGCGCCGGTCGGCAGGGACCGCAGTATCTGGCGCACGAGGCGCAGCGACTCGACGAGCTCGTCGAAGCGAAGGGTGACGCGCGCCAGCACGTCACCGTCGTGCTGGACGCACCGGTGCACGTCCAAGGTGTCGTAGGGCGGCTGCGGCACATCGATGCGCAGGTCGAGCGGCTGCCCGCTCGCGCGGGCCGGCAGGCCGACGAGACCGAGCCAGGCCGCAAGCTCGGGGAGCACGGTGCCGGTGCCGGCGAAGCGATCGCGCAAGCCCGTGTGCTCGTCGTAGATGCCCCGCAACACCCGCAGCCTCGGTCTCGATCCCGTCCAGGCATCGCGCCGAGCGTGGCCGCGCCGTCGGGCGCGAGGTCGCGGTGGGTGCCGCCCGGCACGACGAAGTCGAGCAGGTAGCGCTGGCCGAGCGCCTGCTCGGTGGCCCGCAGCAGCAGCTCCTTCAGGCGCGAGAACTGCGCGAGGCCGAATGCGAATCCCGCATCGTTGCCGAGTGCGCCGAGGTCGCCGAAGTGATTCGCGATGCGCTCGAGCTCGAGCGCCAGCGCACGCAGCATCAGCCCTCGGCCCGGCACGGCGATGGCCGCCATGTGCTCGAGCGCCTCGCAGTAGGCCCACGAGAACGCCACGCCCGAGTCTCCCGAGACGCGCGCGGCGAGGCGGTGTCCGTCCAGGATCGACAGCTCGGTGAAGCGCCGCTCGATGCCCTTGTGCACGTAGCCGAGGCGCTCCTCGAGCCGCAGCACCTTCTCGCCGACCACGGAGAAGCGGAAGTGGCCGGGCTCGATGATGCCGGCGTGCACGGGGCCGACGGCAATCTCGTGCACGCCGTCGCCTTCGACCCGCACGAATGCGTAGTCGTCCACGGGTGACTCGGCGCGACGGCGGCATCGCGCTCGGTGGAGAGCGGAAACGCATCGGCCGGCCAGGCGGCGTGGCGCAGCCACGGACGGGTGTCCCGGTCCGAGGAGCGCAGGCCGCTCAGGTCGAAGACGGCCCGCTGCATCCGGCCGGCCGCCGGGAACACGTCCTCGACACCGGCGAAAGCGTCGCGTGCCGTCCTTGAGCGGAACGGTGACCAGCAGCGCGCGCGGCGGCGCCACGACGACCGCTCTCAGTGCGTCGCCGTTCGCGAGCGTTCGCGTGCCCCACAGCGCCAGCAACCTGCCGCTCGCGGCCGCGACGTCCTGGGCGAGGTCGCGCCATTCGATCGGCTCCACCACCACGCGGCGATACCCGTCGCCGCCTGCGAGTCCGTCGCCCGATCCATCCAGCGCGCGAGGCTCATCGTCAGTTGCCCCACGATCATGCCCGCCGCGGCGCGATACCAGTCGGCCAGGTAGGGCGGTATGTAGAGACCGAGCATCAGCACCAGCGCCAGGTGCGCGAAGACCGGCAGCAGGGCCGGCTGGTGCGGCAGACGCCGTCCCGTCGGCGCGCCGAACACCATGGACTGCACGCGGCTGAAGATCGCGGCGAACGCGATGCCGAGCGCCGCCAGCAGGATCGGCGTCGCCCAGGGCTCCTGCTTCATGGCCGTGGTGAGGATCAGGAACTCGCTGGCAAACACGCCGAAGGGCGGAATGCCGAGGATCGCCAGCGACCCGAGCATCAGGCCCCAGCCGATCGTCGGGTTCATCGCGAGCAGGCCGCGGATGTCCTCGATCCGCTGCGAGCCCGCCTTCTGCGCCGCGTGCCCGACCGCGAAGAAGATCGCCGACTTGGTCAGCGAGTGCACCGTCATGTGCAGCAGGGCGGCGAAGTTCGCGACCGCCCCGCCCATGCCGAACGCGAACGCGATGATGCCCATGTGCTCGATCGACGAGTACGCGAACAGCCGCTTGATGTCGCGCTGTCGCCAGAGGAAGAGCGCCGCGAGCACGACCGAGAGCAGCCCGAAGACCATCAGGATCTGCGACGGCAGCGACGATTGCAGCGCGCCTTCCACCAGCACCTTGCAGCGCACCACGGCGTAGATGGCGACGTTGAGCAGCAGGCCGGACAGCACGGCGGAGACCGGCGTCGGACCCTCCGCGTGCGCGTCCGGCAGCCAGTTGTGCAGCGGCGCGAGCCCGACCTTCGTGCCGTAGCCGACCAGCAGGAAGGCGAAGGCGAGCCCGAGCACCGTCGGCTCGAGTTCGCCCTTCACCGCCGCCAGGTGCGTCCACAGCAGCGCGCTGACGCCCTCGGCGCCGAGCACCTTCTCGGCCGCGAAGTACAGCAGGATCGTTCCGAACAGCGCCTGCGCGATGCCGACGCCGCACAGGATGAAGTACTTCCAGCCCGCCTCGAGGCTCGCCGGCGTGCGGTACAGGGTCACCAGCAGCACCGTCGAGAGCGTCGCCGCCTCGAGCGCCACCCAGAGCAGGCCCATGTTGTTGGTGGTGAGCGCCACCAGCATCATGGTCATGAAGAGCTGGTACATCGAGTGGTACAGGCGCAGGCGGCCTGGGGTCAGCCGCCCGTGCTCCAGCTCGACCCGCATGTAGGGCCGCGAGAAGATCGAGGTCGTGAGGCCCACGAACGCCGTGAGCGACACCAGGAAGACGTTGAAGGGATCGAGGAAGAACTGCTCGTTCGCGGCCGTCAGGTTTCCCTCGCTGATCACCCGGGCGGTGACGGCGACTGCCGCGAGGAAGGTCACGGCGCTCAGCGCGATGTTGATCTCGGCCGCACGCGGGCGTGCGCCCCAGGCGGCGAGCAGCAGCGCCCCGAGCAACGGCGTCAGCAGCAGGACCGCGAACTCCAACTACTGGTCCTCCTTGAGCGACTCGAGGTGATGCAGGTCGAGGCTGTCGAACTGCTCGCGGATCTGGAAGAAGAACACGCCCGAGCACGAGCATGGCGACGAGCACGTCGAGCGCCACGCCGAACTCCACGATCATCGGCATGCCGTAGGTGGCGCTCATGGCGCCGAAGAACAGGCCGTTCTCCATCGACAGGAAGCCCACCACCTGCGACATGGCCTTGCGGCGCGTGATCATGGTGATGAACGCGAGCAGGATGACCGCCAGCGCGATGCCGAGGGAATTGCGGGTCGCGGTGCTCGCGAGCTCGGCGATCGGCTGGGCGAGCCCGAAGGCGAACACGACGGTGACGAGCCCGATGAGCATGGTGCCCGGCACGTTGAGCAGCGGCTCGGTGTCCCACTGGACCTGCAGGCGCTTGATCAGCACGTGCAGCAGCCACGGCAGGGCGATGACCTTGAGCACGAGCGTGAGCGCAGCGGAGACGTACAGGTGGTTCTGTCCCGTGCGCCAGGCGAGCAGCATCGTGGCCACGAACAGCATGAAGCCCTGCAGGGCGAGCAGGTTGACCAGCGCCACGATGCGGCGCTGCGCCAGCATGGCGAACGACAGCAGCAGCAGGATCGCCGCGCAGGCGTTCAGGAGCTGGAGGTCGAAGGGCGTGTCCTGCATCGGTCAGGCTCCGAGCAGCAGGTGCACGAGCAGCCCGAGCACCGCGAACATGAAGGCCGTGGCCATGAACTCGGGCGCGCGGAAGACGCGCAGTTTTGCGGACACGGTCTCCAGCAGCGCGAGCCAGACGCCCGGCGACGGCGAGCTTGGCGGCAAGCGCTGGAATCGAGACGGCGAGCGCGAGGACTCCGGCCTCGCCGAGCGAGGCGCCCCACGGGACGAACAGCGCGAAGCCGATGCAGGCGTAGTTGAAGAGCTTGAGCGCCGCGGCCCACTCCATGAGCGCGAGGTGCCGAGCCGAGTACTCGAGCAGCATGGCCTCGTGGATCATGGTGAGCTCGAGGTGCGTGGCCGGGTTGTCCACCGGGATGCGGGCGTTCTCGGCGAGCAGCACCATCGTGAAGGCGACGGCCGTGAACGCCAGGCTCGGATACAGGGCCGGAGCCTGCACGGCGAGGCGCTCCGCGATCAGCGGCAGCGCGGTCGTCGCCGAAATCAGCGACGCGACGAAGATGATCATCAGCAGCGCGGGCTCCGCGAGGAAGCCGACCATCATCTCCCGCCGCGCGCCGAGCGTGCCGAAGGCCGTGCCGATGTCCATCGCGGCGAGCGACATGAAGACACGCGCGATCGCGAACAGGCCGACCAGCGCGATCGCGTCGGCCGCGGAGCGGAACGGCAGGCCCGTGCCCATCGAGGGAATCACGGCCGCCGCGGCCACCATCGCGCCGAAGACGACGTACGGCGCCATGCGGAACAGCGGCGAGGCGTCCGCCGCGATCACCGCGTCCTTGTGGAACAGCTTGCGGATGCCGTGGTAGGGCAGCAGCAGGCTCGGCGCCCGCCGGTTCTGCAGCCAGGCGCGGCACGCGTTCACCCAGCCGAGGAACAGCGGCGCGAGCGCGAGTGCGGCGAGCACCTCGAGGAACTGGGTGAGCCAGGCGACCGCGCTCACAGCATCACCGCGAGCAGCACCACGAGGGTGATGAAGCTGTAGGTCAGGTAGACGGAGATGCGCCCCTGCTGCAGCCAGGCGACGGAGTTCGCCGCGCGCTGCACCAGGCCGGCGATCGGCACGTAGAGCGCCTGCCAGAACCGGTCACTGACGCTGACGCGATAGCGCGGTGCGGCGTCGAGCGGCGAGGGCAGCTCGCCGCTCCATGTCGAAGAACGCTGACGAAGATGTGGCGGATCGGCTGGCCGAAGCCCTCGGCCGTGTCCTGCATGCGCGGATCGAGTCGCCCGAAACCGCAGTCCCAGGGCGGCGCGCGTCGCACGGGCCGCCGGTACACGAGGCGTACGACCAGGAACGTCACCGCGATCACCGCCGGCGATCACCGCGAGCAGGACCAGCGGCGCGTACGAGACGGCCCGCTCCGGCAGCGGCGCCAGCATCCACCACGACTGGCCGGCGGAGGCGGGTGCCGCGCCGATCAGCTGCGTCGTGGCGGTGCCGAGCGCAGCGATCACCTGGTTCGGCAGGACCCCGAGCAGGACGCAGCCGGCCGCCAGCCAGAGGAGCCCCGCCTTCTCGAGTCGGCCCGCGTCGTGCGCCTGTGCGAGCGAGGGCTCGCGCGGCTGGCCCAGGAAGATGATCCCGAAGAACTTCACCATCACGTAGCCGGCCAGCGCGGCCGCGAGCGCCACGACGGCGGCGCCGAGCGGCAGCAGCATGTTCACGAAGGGCTTCGGCACCTCGTGCGAGAACAGGAAGGTCTGCAGCAGCAGCCACTCCGACACGAAGCCGTTGAGCGGCGGCAGGCCGGCGATCGCCAGGACGCCCACCAGCGTCAGCCAGCCCACCCACGGCATGCGGTGGATCAGGCCGCCGAGCCGGCCGAGATTGCGCTCGCCGGTGGCGTGCAGGACCGCGCCGGTGCCGAGGAACAGCAGGCTCTTCATGAAGGCGTGGTTGAGCGAGTGGTAGAGCACCGCGACCAGCGCGAGCGCGGCGAGCTCGTTCATTCCGACGCCGTGGAAGACGATCGCGAGGCCGATGCCGGTGAACAGCACGCCGATGTTCTCGACGGACGAGTAGGCCAGCAGCCGCTTCATGTCGGTCTGCACCGCGGCGAACACCACGCCGAAGACGGCCGTCGCGAGGCCGAGCGCGAGCGGGATCAGGCCCCACCACCAGAGCGGATCTCCGATCAGGTCGAAGGTCACCCGCAGCACGCCGTAGATGGCCGTCTTGAGCATGATGCCGCTCATGAGCGCCGACACCGGCGAGGGCGCCGCCGGGTGCGCCTCGGGCAGCCAGACGTGCAGCGGCAGGATTCCGGCCTTGGCGCCGAAGCCGAACAGCGCGAGCAGGAACGCGGCGGTGGCCCACGGCGTCGACAGCGTGCTCGCGCGCATGGCATCGAAGGAGAACAGCCACGTGCCGCCCTGCAGGATGCCGAAGCTCAGCAGGATCGCGATCGCGCCCGACGTGCGCCATCAGCAGGTACAGGAAGCCGGCGCTGCGGATCTCGGGGATGCCGTGCTGCGCCGTCACGAGGAAATACGACGTCAGCGCCATCGTCTCCCAGGCGACCATGAACGCGTAGGCGTCGTCGGCCAGCAGCACGAACCCCATGCTGGCGAGGAACAGGTGGTACTGGAGGCCCATCACCCCGGGCGCGGTGCCCTCGCCCTTGCGGAAGTACCCCGACGCGAACAGCGACACGCCGACGGACGCGCCCCCGAGCAGCGCCAGGAAGACGCAGGAGAGGGGATCGAGCCGCACGTGCATGGGCAGGTCGGGCAGGCCGACAGCCAGCGTGGCGCGCTCCACCGGGCCGCCCAGGGCCGACAGCGCAACGATCGCGAGGCCGAGGCCGATGACCGCACCGAGGGGAAACAGCACCCGGCCGACGAACGCGATGCTCGCGGGCCGCAGCAGTCCGGCTGCGCCGACGAGGGCCCAGCTCGCGAGCAGCGCGAGGCAGGCGGCAAGGGGCGAGTCCACCGGGAGCATGGGCGGCTATGCTACCCCAATACAAATAAGATTATAATCAGAAGCACACACCAGCCACGGCGAGGACATCGCGTGTCGATCGAGGAACGCACCGCCCGTTTGACCGTCCTGATCGATCCGCGGAAGAAGGCGCTGTTCGAGCGCCTGTGCGCCGAGCAGGACACGACGCCGTCGCAGGTCGTTCGGCAGCTGATCCGCGGGTACATCGAGGAGCGGACGGGCATGCCCTGGACGTCCGGGCTGCTCGGCACCGGAACGCGTGCCACAAGAAAGCGGTAACGACGTCCGCGGGCGCCGCGATTCGGCGCCGCAGCGTATCGGCTATTTCTTTTCCGCCTGCCGGGCCACGGCCTCGGCGCGTGCCTTCACGGCCTCCGGGTCCCCGAGGTAGCGGCTCGAAAGCGGCGTGAGCTTCGCATCGAGCTCGTACACCAGCGGCACGCCGGTCGGGATATTGAGCTCGACGATCGCCTCGTCGGTCATCTGGTCGAGCATCTTCACCATCGCGCGCAGGCTGTTGCCGTGCGCGGCGACCAGCACGTTGCGGCCGGCGACGAGCTCGGGCGCGATGCGCTCGCTCCAGAACGGCAGCACGCGGGCGAGCGTGTCCTTGAGCGACTCGGACGCGGGCAGTTCCGCGGCCGGCACGACGGCGTAGCGGCGGTCGAAGCGCGGGTGCTGCGGATGGCTCGCATCCAGCGGCGGCGGCGGGATGTCGTAGCTGCGCCGCCAGATCTTCACCTGCTCGGCGCCGTGCTTCGCCACGGTCTGCGCCTTGTCGAGGCCCTGCAGCGCCCCGTAGTGGCGCTCGTTGAGGCGCCAGCTGCGCTCCACCGGCAGCCACATCATGTCCATCTCGTCGAGCGCGATCCACAACGTGCGGATGGCGCGCTTCAGCACCGAGGTGAAGGCGAGGTCGAAGGCGATGCCCTCGGCCTTGAGCAGCCGGCCGGACTCCTTCGCTTCCTCGAGGCCCTGCGCGGAGAGGTCCACGTCGATCCAGCCCGTGAACAGGTTCTCGAGGTTCCAGATGCTCTGGCCGTGGCGCAGCAGGACGAGTTTGCCGGTGCTCATGAGGGTCACAGGTGACGGAGGGGATGGATTCTTATAGCAACGGCCCCGGCAGGGCGCCAGCCGGGAAACTCGCGATGCTCAGGCGTCGAGATGGCGGTCGAGCCCGGCCTCGCAGCGCGTGCGGCGCGTGCGCTGCGTGTCCAGCCAGCGCGCGCGATTGACCTCGGCCGCGGTGCGCGAGGCGGGCGGGTGCGCGAGGTGCCAGGCGATCGCCGCGAACAGCAGCGTCTGCCGGCGCACGCCCGCGTTCTCGAGCCGCGCGCACAGTTCCTTGTCCTCGGACCCCCAGCCGGTCATGGCCTCATCGAAGCCGTTGACCGCGAGCAGGTCGTCGCGCCAGAAGCCCTGGTTGCAGGCCTTGACGGACACCAGGGCATTGGCTGCGCTGCGCAGCGGGCGCGCCAGCCGCGGGGCGTGCACCCCGTAGAGCCGTCGCAGGCGGCCGAGGCCCGGCGACCAGGGCCTCGGCAACGCGCTGCCGGGCTCGAGCAGGCGTCGCGTCGCGTCGTCGTCGAGCAGGATGCGCACGCCCTGGCTGTAGTGCCCGGGTCGTGCGAGGGCGCAATGGTCGGCGATGAGCCCGGGATGCGGCACCATGTCGCCATCGAGCAGCACGACGTATTCGCAGCGCGTGCGGATGATGGCCGCGTTGCGGATGCGACCGGCGCGGAAGCCCTCGTGCGGCTGCCAGGCGTGGTGCACCGGGAACGGTACCGCTGCCGCGAGGCGCTTTACCACCGCGGCGGTCGCGGGGCCCGAGCCGTCGTCGGCGACGATCAGTTCGTCCGGCGGCTGCTCCTGCGCGCCCACGGCCGCCAGGACGCGCTCGAGCGCATCGGGTCGCTCGTGCGTCGTGACGACGAGGCAGCAGCGCGTCACTTCCCCGCGACGGATAGCCGGCGCAGACCCTGCAGCGCGACCGACAGCGAGGCGAAGTCGGCGACGGCCGGTTGTGCCCGGATGTCGTCCACGATGCCTCGTGCGTGTGCCGCCGCGGCCGCGTGCTTCTCGCGCCACGACAGCACGGCGCGTTCCGGGTCGCGCTCCCGGGTCTCGCCGAGCACCCGCTGCGTGAGGCCGCGGTGCGCGTCGAAGAGCGCCTCGCGCAGGCTGTTGCGTGCCACGGCCTGCCAGTGTCCCTGGATGTCGAGTTCCTCGACGCGGGCGCCCAGCCAGTCGAGGCCGAACTCGGTGCCCATGCCGAAGTAGGTGCGGGCCGCGGTTGCCACCGAGAGCTTGTGCAGCTGCGCCAGCTCGACGATGTCGGGCGCGCTCGCGAGCGCGCCGCAGGCGGCGACGCGGCGCGCGAGGGCCGCCGGCACGCCCGTCGCGAGCAGCTCGCCCGCGCGGCGGTCGAAGGCTTCGCGTTCGAGCCCCTGCAGGCCCTGCGGCAGCGCCGCCGCCAGCTCGCGGATGCCGGGTCGCAGCCGTCCGACCTGCGCCTCGATGCCGAGCGAGCCGCGGTGCCGCTGGATCAGCCAGTAGGTCGCCTGACGAATCAGCCCGACGGTGTCCCGCGTCATCGCGTACTGCGCCGCCGCGGCGACGCGGGTGTCGAGCTGCTCGATGGACTGCCACATCTCGCGCACTTCGAAGGCTTCGCGGGCGATCGTGTAGGCCCGCGCGACGGTGGCGGCGTCGGCACCGGTGTCCTGCTGGGTGCGCGCCACGAAAGTGGGCCCCATGCGGTTCACGATGCTGTTGGTCGTCGCCATGGCGATGATCTCGCGCCGCAGGCGATGTTCGCCGAGCAGCGCGGCGTAGCGGTTGCTCAGGCGATCGGGGAAGTAGCGATCGAGTTCCCGGCCGAGGTACGGGTCCTCCGGCACGTCCGAGAGGATCAGCTGGCTATTGAGCGCGATCTTCGAGTAGGAGAGCAGCATCGCCAGCTCGGGTCGCGTGAGTCCCTCGCCTGCGCGCGCGCGGTCCTCGATGTCCTCGGAGCTCGGCAGGTACTCGAGGGCGCGGTCGAGCAGGCCCTCGAGCTCGAGCGAGCGGATGAAGTGCGCGTGCTCGCCGAGGCGCTCGGCGGCGATTCCCTGCATCAGGCTGATCGCCTGGCTCTGCAGGTAGTTGTCCCTCAGCACCAGCGCACCCACCTCGTCGGTCATCTGCGCGAGCAGGCGGTTGCGGGCGCCGCCGGCGAGATTTGCCTGCCGCCGCGCCACGTCGAGCAGGATCTTGATGTTCACCTCGTGGTCGGAGCAGTCCACGCCGCCCGAGTTGTCCACGAAGTCCGTGTTGATGCGACCGCCCGAGCGCGCGTACTCGATGCGCCCGAGCTGGGAGAGCCCGAGGTTGCCGCCCTCGCCGACGACCTTGCAGCGCAGCTCGCGCCCGTCGACGCGCACGCCGTCGTTGGTGCGGTCGCCCACCGCGGAGTTCGCCTCCGTCGTGGCCTTCACGTAGGTTCCGATGCCGCCGTTCCACAGCAGATCCACGGGCAGCCGCAGGATCGCCCGGATGATCTCCTGCGGCGTCGCGCGCGCCGCCTCGAGGCCGAGCAGTGCCCGGGCCTGCGGGGAGAGTGCGATCGCCTTGGCGTCGCGCGGAAAGACGCCGCCGCCCCTGGAGATCAGCTTCGCGTCGTAGTCGGCCCAGGACGAGCGGGGCAGGGCGAACAGCCGCTGCCGCTCGCGGAAGCTGCGCGCTGGGTCCGGATCGGGGTCGAGGAAAATGTGCTGGTGGTTGAAGGCCGCCACGAGCCGGATGTGCTCGGAGAGCAGCATGCCGTTGCCGAACACGTCGCCCGCCATGTCGCCGATGCCCGCGACGGTGAAGTCCTGCGACTGCGTGTCCACGCCCATCTCGCGGAAGTGGCGCTTGACGCATTCCCACGCGCCCTTGGCGGTGATGCCCATCTTCTTGTGGTCGTAGCCCGCCGAACCACCCGAGGCGAATGCATCGCCGAGCCAGAAGCCGTACTCGGCCGCGAGTGCGTTCGCGGTGTCCGAGAACGAGGCCGTGCCCTTGTCCGCTGCCACCACCAGGTAAGGATCGTCCGGATCGTGGCGGACCACCCCGGCGGGCGGGACCACCTTGCCCTCGACCACGTTGTCGCTCAGGTCGAGCAGGCCGCGGATGAAGAGGCGGTAGCACTCGGTGCCCTCGCGCTGCACGGCGTCGCGGTCGCCCACGGGCAGCTGCTTGGGCACGAAGCCGCCCTTGGCGCCCACCGGCACGATCAGCGTGTTCTTGACGTTCTGGGCCTTCATCAGCCCAAGGACCTCGGTACGGAAGTCCTCGCGGCGGTCGGACCACCGCAGCCCGCCGCGCGCCACCTTGCCCATGCGCAGGTGCACGCCCTCGACCCGCGGCGAGTACACCCAGATCTCGAACATCGGGCGCGGCTTCGGCAGCTCGGGAAGATGCTTCGGGTCGAGCTTGATCGACAGGTAGGCCTTGGGCTCGCCCGACGCGTCGCGCTGGAAGTGGTTGGTGCGCAGCGCGGTCGTCACGACCGCGCGAAACGCGCGCAGGATGCGGTCGTCGTCCGGGCTCGTGACCTTCTCGAGCGCCTCGTCGATCTCCCGGGCGAGCGCACGCTGCTGGGAGGTGCGCGTCGACGAGGCGAGGCGCGGATCGAAGCGCGCTTCGAACATCCACGCGAGCCGCGCCGCAAGGGCGGGGTGTCGCAGAAGCACCGATTCCATGTAGCGCTGGCTGAAGGGCAGGCCGGTCTGCAGCAGGTAGCGGCAGACCGCCCTCAGCACCAGCGCCTGGCGCCAGTCGAGGCCGGCTGCGAGCACCAGGCGGTTGAAGCCGTCGCTCTCGGCCCGGCCCTGCCAGACTGCGAAGAATGCCGCCTCGAAGCGTGCCCCGGCCTGGCCCGGGTCGAGCTTGCCGCCGCCGGCGAGCGAGACCTCGAGATCCTGGATCCAGTAGCGCGCGCCGCCCTGCGTCTCGACCCGGTACGGTCGCTCGTTGATCACGCGCAGGTCGAAGTTCTCGAGCAGCGGCAGCAGGTCCGACATTGCGATCGGTTCGCCTCGGCGGTACAGGCGCAGGTGCAGCAGCGCGCCCGGGTCGCCGCCACCGAGCAGCGCGAGGCCGAGCGCGTCGGGCGAGTCGGGAAGGCCGCGCAGCTCGAGCAGATCGGGGATCGCCAGGGCGGCCGGCACGTCCTCCTGGTAGGCGGCCGGGAAGGCGCCCTGGTAGCGTCGCGCGAGTTCCTCGGCCTGCTCGCCGGGCATCCGGGCGTCGAGTGCCGTCCGCAGCCGGTCCTCCCAGGTGCGCAGCGTCTCGGCGATGCGGGCCTCGATGCGCCCGACGTCGGCGTCGATCTCAAGGTCGGGGTCGGTGCGCACCAGCAGGTGCAGCCGCGCGAGGGCCGATTCGGAGATCTGCACCTGCGCCTCGAGCGACTCGCCGGTGAGTTCGTCGAGCAGGATCCGCTCGATGCGCTCGCGCGCCTGGGTGTTGTAGCGATCGCGCGGCACGTACAGCAGGCACGAGAAAAATCGGCCGTAAGGATCGCGGCGCAGCAGCAGGCGCACGCGGCGCCGCTCGTAGAGGTTGACGATGCCGCGGAAGCTGCGCACCAGCTCGGCGACGCTGGCCTGGAACAGTTCGTCCCGCGGGTGGGACTCGAGCACGTGCATGAGCGCCTTGCCGTCGTGGCTCACCGGCGAGATGCCGAAGTGGTCGATCACGCGCTGCACCTTGTGCCGCAGCAGCGGGATCGAGCGCGGGCTCGCGCTGTAGGTGGCCGAGGTGAACAGGCCGATGAATCGGCGCTCGCCGGTGACCTGCCCGCGCGCATCGAAGGACTTGACGCCGACGTAGTCGAGGTACGTCGCCCGATGGACGGTCGAGACCGAGTTGGCCTTCGTCACCACGAGCAGGGCCACCTCGCGCGCCTTGCGGCGCACCTCGCCGCGCAGTTCCGTGGGTTTCGGCCGCGGGCGACCCGCGCCCGTGCGCAGCAGGCCGAGACCCGAACCCGCGACCGGCACGAGGCGGTCCACGACCGCGCCGCGCTCGAGGCGGTACTCGCGATAGCCCAGGAACGTGAAATGGTTGTCGGCCAGCCAGTCGAGGAAGGCGGACCCCTCGACGGCCTCGGCCCGGCCGATGCCGGGCACCTTGGCGGTCGCGGCAGCAGCGGTCTCCCGCGCCAGTTCGACCATCCGGGGCCAGTCGCCGACGGCGAGCCGCACGTCCTCGAGCGTCGCCTCGATGCGCTCGCGCACGTGCTCGAGCCGCGCCGCATCCGTGCTCAGGTTCACCTCGACGTGTTGCCACGATTCCGTCGCGCCACCCGCCGCCTCGCCCGCCGCCTCGAGCAGGCGCCCGGCGCGGTCGCGACGCACGGTGAACACCGGGTGCACCATCGCGTGGATCGACAGCCCGCAGTCGTTCAGCACGATCGCGAGCGAATCGACCAGGAACGGCATGTCGTCCGTGACCACCTCCACCACGGTGCGCGGTGACTCCCAGCCGTCACGCTCGACGGTGGGGTTGAACACGCGCACCAGCGCGCGGCCCGGCTTGCGCGTCGCGCCGAAGCGCAGGTGGCCTGCTGCGGCCGCGGCGAGCGCGGCGGGATCGCCGTCGCGCAGGTCGGACTCGTCGACGCCGCGGTAGTAGGCCTGCACGAACGGGGCAAGCGGCAGCGGCGCGCCGCGTACGCGCGACTTCGCGGCAATGGCGGCAATCAGGTGCTGCCGCGCAGCGGGGATGGTTCCTGGCATGTAGTTATTCCTTGGGGCCGTCGCGGCCCGGCGCGGATTATAGCCGTCGCAACACCGCCCCCGTGCGAGGGCCGGCTGCCGCAGCGCAACACGACGTTCAGCGCCGGCGTCGTGATCCGCGCACTCGGGTGTCGGCGCGCTCGCCGTTCGGCCCGCCGGGCGATGCCTTGAGCGAGCCGGTCAACGACTGGGCCCGTTCGGTGAGCCTGGTGAGTGCGTGGTCAAGGACCGCACGCTGGGCAGTGCCGAGTGCGCCGAGCAGTTCGCGCTCGTAGCCGAGCGCGAGCGGTGCGACCTCGCGATAGACGGCGGCGCCTGCCGGAGACACGCTGAGCACCGAGCGCCGGCGATCCAGCGGGGAAACGGCGCGGCGCAGCCGTCCGGCGCGCAGCAGCCTCGCCACGGCGCGGCTCACGGCGACCGCGTCCATGCGCGTGAGCTCGCCCACCTCCGCCGCCGACAGGCCCGGGTGACGCGACAGCACGGCGATCACGCGCCACTCCGGGATGGTGAGGTCGAAGCGGCGCTGGTACGCGTCGGCGATGGTGCCGCTCACGAGGTTCGTGAGCACCGACAGCCGGTACGGCAGGAAGCGCTCGAGGTCGATGGGGTCGCGGTCGGGTGGCTTCACGCTCGGGCCCGTGATTGCAATGCCGGCCAGTGTAGCCGCTTCCGGCGTGCGACCCGGCCCTCAGGCGAGGTGCGGCCGCGCGAGGTACTCGCGTGTCTGCATCTCGACGAGGCGGCTGCGGGTGCGCTCGAACTCGAAGGTGAGACGCTCGCCGCGGTAGAGCACCTCGGGCGCCGCCGCAGCCGACACCACCAGCTTCACGTTTCGGTCGTAGAACTCGTCCACCAGCGCGATGAAGCGCCGCGCGGGATCGTTGGTGCCGTCCTCGAGCACCGGGATGCCCGACACGAACACCGTGTGGAAGTCGCGCGCGATCTCGACGTAGTCCGAGGCGCTGCGCGGCCCGGCGCAGAGGGCCGCGAAGTCGAACCAGACGACATCGACGCCGCGGCGGCGCACGGGGATCTCGCGTCCCTCGACCTCCAGCACGCCGCCGGGCTCGCCGGCTTCCCCGGCGATCTCCTCGAAGCGCAGCGCCAGCGACTCGTCCGCGAACGGGTCGAGTGCGTCGAGGTACAGCGGCGCCCGCTCGAGCTGGCGCAGCCGGTAGTCGAGTCCGGCATCCACGTTCACGGTCTCGGTGCAGCGCTCGATCAGCGCGATCGCCGGCAGGAAGCGGCTGCGCTGCAGGCCGTCGCGGTAGAGCTCGCCCGGCGGTGCGTTCGAGGTGAACACCAGCGTGACGCCCCGCTCGACGAGGCCCGCGAACAGGCCCGACAGCAGCATCGCGTCGGCGATGTCGCTGACGTACAGCTCGTCGAGGCACAGCACGCGGGCGTCGGCGGCGAGTTCGCCCGCGACGTGCTCGAGCGGGCGCTCGATCTCGCGCAGCGCACGCAGGCGCCCGTGCACGTCCTTCATGAAACGGTGGAAGTGCTGGCGCCGCGCCGGCAGCGTGAGTTCGGCGTGGAACAGGTCCATGAGGAACGTCTTGCCGCGGCCGACGCCCCCCCACAGGTACAGGCCGCGCACCGGCTACGGCATGGCCGCGTTTCGGACGCTTCAGCCGCGCGAGCCAGCCGCTGCCGCCTGCGTGCGCCGACTCGAGCCGCCGTCGCAGGTCCTCGAGCCGGGCGACCGCATGCTCCTGTGCCGCGTCCGGCCGGTAGCCGTGGCGGCGCAGCGACTCGTGGTAGGCGTCGTGCAGCGTTCCGCGGCCGCTCATGGGGTGCGCCGGACCGTCAGCTCGCGAGCTCGGGGCGCTCGCGGAAGTGCTCGAGCGCCTCGGGGTTGGCGAGCGCGTCCGTGTTTCGCACCGGGCGGCCGTGGATCACGTTGCGCACTGCGAGCTCGACGATCTTGCCGCTGATGGTGCGCGGAATGTCGGGGACGGCCACGATCCGCGCCGGCACGTGGCGCGGCGTGGTATGGGCACGGATGGTGTCGCGGATCCTGCGCTCGAGCGCCGTGTCGAGTTCGACGCCGGGCCGCAGGCGCACGAACAACACCACGCGCACGTCGTTGTCCCAGTCCTGGCCGACCGCGAGGCTCTCGAGGATCTCCCCGAGCTTCTCGACCTGCCGGTAGATCTCCGCCGTGCCGATGCGCACGCCGCCCGGGTTCAGCACGGCGTCCGAGCGGCCGAGGATGATGAAGCCGTCGTGCGCGGTGTGCACGGCGTAGTCGCCGTGACACCACACGCCCGGGAAGCGCTCGAAGTAGGCGGCACGGTACTTGGCGCCGTCCGGGTCGTTCCAGAAACCGATCGGCATCGACGGGAAGGGGGCGCGGCAGACGAGCTCGCCCTGCTGCTCGCGCACCGGACGGCCGTCGTCGTCGCAGACCGCGGTCGCCATGCCGAGCCCGGGCGACTGGATCTCGCCGCGGTGTACCGGCAGCCAGGGATTGCCGAGGCAGAAGCAGGAGATGATGTCCGTGCCGCCCGAGATCGAGGCGAGGTGCAGGTCGCCCTTGATCGATCCGTACACGTAGTCGAACTGCTCGGGCGCGAGCGGCGAGCCGGTGGACAGGACCGTGCGCAGGGCACGGAGGTCGAAGTGGCTCCCCGGCTCGCCACCCTCCTTCTGCAGTGCGGAGAGGTACTTCGGGCTGGTGCCGAAGGCGGTGATGCGCTCGCGCTCGGCCAGGCGCCACAGCACGTCACGGTCCGGCGCGAAGGGCGAGCCCTCGTACAGCACCACGGTGCAGCCGGTGGCGAGCCCGCTCACCAGCCAGTTCCACATCATCCAGCCGCAGGTGGTGAAAAAGAACAGGCGGTCGTCGGGCGTGAGGTCGGTGTGCAGCAGGTGCTCCTTGCGGTGCTGCAGCAGCGTGCCGCCCACGCCGTGCACGATGCACTTGGGTACGCCGGTGGTGCCCGACGAGTACATCACGAACAGCGGCGTGTCGAACGGCACGCGGCGGAACTCGAGCGCGGCTCCCGGCCGGCCGAAATCGCCGAACGCAACGGCGCCGGGCAGGCCGCCGAGGTCCGGCGCCTCGCTCACGTACGGGATGACCACCACGCGCTCGACCGACGGCAGTTGCTCGAGCACGCCGCGCACGGGCGCGAGCGAGTCGATCGTCTTGCCGTTGTAGAAGTAGCCGTCGGCGGTGAACAGCACGCGAGGCGCCACCTGGCCGAATCGGTCGAGGACGCCGTTGATGCCGAAGTCCGGCGAGCAGGACGTCCACGCGGCACCGAGGCTCGTGGTCGCGAGCATGGCGATCACGGCCTCGGGCAGGTTGGGCACGAAGCCCGCGACGCGGTCCCCCGGCCCGATGCCGAGCTCGCGCAAGCCCGCGGCCACCCGGGCGACCTCGGCGCGCAGTTCGCGGTAGCTGATCTCGCGTCGCATGCCTCGCTCGTTGCAGAACACGAGCGCCACGTGCCCGTCGTCGCGGGCGAGCAGGTTCTCGGCGAAGTTGAGCCGGGTGTCCTCGAACCACGCGGCGCCCGGCATGCGGTCGCGGTGCTGCAGCACCGGCGCCATCCCGGGCGTGTGCAGCACGCCGGCGAACTCCATCACCGCGCTCCAGAACCGCTCGCGTTCGTCCACCGACCAGCGCCACAGCGACGCGTAGTCCCCCGCGGGGGCGCCGTGGCGCTCGCGCGCGAAGGCGGCAAAGCGCGTCAGGTTCGAGGCCGCGACGCGCTCGGCCGGCGGGGTCCAGATCGGCTCGCCCATGCGCGGCGTCCGGCTACATGCTCTGGTAGTTCGGGCCGGACCCGCCCTCGGGCGTCGTCCAGGTGATGATCTCGTACGGATCCTTGATGTCGCAGGCCTTGCAGTGCACGCAGTTCGAGGCGTTGATCTGCAGGCGCCTGCCGCCGGCGCCGTCGTCCACCATCTCGTAGACGTGGGCGGGGCAGAAGTGCTGGCAGGGGTTGCCGTACTCCTGGGCGCAGCGCGTCGCGCAGATGCTGGTGTCGGCCACCTTGAGGTGCACGGGCTGCGCCTCCTCGTGCGTGTTGCCGGCGAAGAACACGGCGCTCAGCCGGTCGCGCGGCTTCAGGGTACGTTCGGTCCAGCCGCGGTCCGGCGAGGCGAGCTGGTCGAGGCGTTGCGTGGCCGAGTGGTCGGCGTGGTGGCCGAGCGTCCAGGGCGAGTGACCGGCCGTGACGGTCTCGAGCGCGCCGTTCAGCATGCCCATCCACATGCCGTAACGGAAGCCCGGGCGGATGTTGCGGACCTTGTAGAGCTCGAGTCCGCCGGGCGAAGTGCGCCAGCGCGGGTCGAACCCGGCGCTGCCGCCGGTCTCGACGAGGTGCTCGGCGGCGAGCACGCCCGAGCGCACGGCCTGGTGCACGCCCTTGATCTTCGGCACGTTGAGCGTGCCACCGGCGTCGCCGACCAGCATCGCACCCGGCATCTCGAGCGTTGGCATGGACTGCCAGCCGCCCTCGATGATGGTGCGCGCGCCGTAGGCCAGCAGCTCGCCGCCGTCGAGCAGCGCCTTCATGCTCGGGTGGTTCTTGAACTGCTGGTAGGCCTCGAAGGGCTGGAAGCGCGGGTCGGCGTAGTCGAGCCCGACCACGAAGCCGACGTACACGCGGTCCTCGTCGAGGTGGTAGAGGAAGCTGCCGCCGTAGGTCGCCGTGTCCATCGGGAAGCCGACGGTGTGCTGGATCGTGCCCGGCACGACGCGGCCCGGAGGCAGCTGCCACAGTTCCTTGAAGCCGAGGCCGTAGGTCTGCGGCGACTTGCCCGCGTCGAGGCGGAAGCGCCGGATCAGTTCCTTCGACACGCTGCCGCGGCAGCCCTCGGCGAGGATCGTGGTCTTCGCGCGGATCTCCGGGCCCGGCGCGAAATTGGGGCCGGGCGTGCCGTCCTTCTCCAGCCCCAAGTCGCCGATGCGCACGCCGGCGACCGCGCCCTGCTCGTCGTAGAGCGGCGCGGCGGCGGCAAATCCGGCGAACACGTCGCAGCCGAGCGCCTCGGCCTGGCCCGCGAGGTAGCTCACGAGATTGCCGAGCGACACGATGAAGTTGCCGTGGTTGTTCATCTGCGGCGGCGTCGGCAGCCTGAAGCGCTTCGCCTGGGTCAGCAGCGCGAACTCGTCCCGGCCCGCCGGCACGCGGATGCCCTTGAACTCCTCGCGCCAGGCCGGCAGCAGCGCATCGAGCGGCTTGGGCTCGATCACGGCGCCCGAGAGCATGTGAGCGCCGGCGGTCGCGGCCTTCTCGAGGACGCAGACGTTGAGGTCGGACTTCAGCTGCTTGAGGCGAATCGCGCAGGCGAGTCCCGCAGGGCCGCCGCCCACCACGACGACGTCGTACTCCATCACGTCGCGTTCGATGCTATCGAGTGCTGGATCAGCCATGGCGTTCCCCGGTCTTGTATTCGGGCGCGGCCGAGGGCGGCCGCGCGGTTCTTGTCATTCTAGCGCCCCGCGCAGCGGTGCCGGGTCGGGCGGGCTCAGCGTGGTGCCATGCGGATCGAGCCGTCGAGCCGGATCGTCTCGCCGTTGAGCATGGGGTTTTCCACGACTTGCCTGACGAGCGATGCGTACTCCGCCGGGCGCCCGAGCCGCGGCGGGAAGGGCACCTGCTTGCCGAGCGATTCCTGCGCCTCGGCCGGCAGCGCCGCCATCATCGGCGTGAGGAACAGCCCCGGCGCGATGGTGACGACCCGGATGCCGAAGGCGGCGAGCTCGCGCGCCATGGGCAGCGTCATGCCGACGACGCCGCCCTTGGAGGCGGCGTAGGCCACCTGGCCGATCTGCCCGTCGAAGGCCGCCACCGAGGCCGTCATGACGATGGCGCCGCGCTCGCCATCGGCATTCGGCGCGTTCTTCTGCATCTCGGCCGCCGCCGCCTTGCAGACCAGCAGCGTGCCGACGAGATTGATCTCGATGACCTTGCGGAAGAACTCGCCCGGCATCGGGCCGTCCTTGCCGACCATGCGTTTCGGCCAGCCGACGCCGGCGCAGTTCACGGCGAGATTGAGGCCGCCCATCGCCTGCACGGCGGCCGCGACCGCCGAGTTCACGGCCGCTTCCGAGGTCACGTCCGTCTCGATGAACGAAGCGCGCTCGCCGAGGCTGGCCGCGAGCGCATGGCCCGCCGCCGCATTGACGTCGAGCAGCGCGACCCGGCCGCCCGCCGCGACGATGTCTTCCGCCACGGCCTGGCCGAGGCCGGAGGCCCCGCCGGTGATGATCGCGCGTGTGTCCTGGATGTGCATGGTCAGAGCCTCAGGCCGCCGTCGAGATCGATGCTGCGGCCGGTGAAGTAGTCGTTCTCGGCGATGAACACGGCCGCGTGCGCGACCTCCTCGGGCAGACCGAGCCGCTTGAGCGGCACGGGCGCCGTCATCTTCTCGAGCATCTCGGGCGGCATCGCCGAGAGGATGTCGGTGCGCGTGAAGCCCGGCGCGATCGAGGCCGCGCGGATCCCGAAGCGCGCGAGCTCGCGCGCCCACACCACCGCCAGCGCAGTGACGCCCGCCTTGGCGGCCGAGTAGTTGCTCTGGCCGGCGTTGCCGGCCTTGGAGATGCTCGCGATGTTCACGATCACGCCGCCGTGCCCGAGCCGGATCATCCGCTCGGCCGCCTCGCGTCCGCACAGGAACACGCCGGTCAGGTTCACGTCGATCACGGCCTGCCACTGCTCGAGCGACATCTTGCCGACCACCGCGCCGTCCTTGACCTTGACCAGCAGCGCGTCCTTGATGATGCCGGCGTTGTTGACCATCACGTCGAGGCGGCCGAAGTCCGCGACCACGCCGTCGAGCGCGGCGCTCACCTGGTCTTCCTTCGCGACGTTCGCCGCGTAGGCGCGCACGTCCGCGCCGCGGCCGGCGAGCTCGCTGCGGGTCGCCTCGAGATCCGCCGGCACGAGATCCACGAGCGCGATGCGCGCGCCGCGCTCCGCGAACGCCGCCGCGATCGCCTTGCCGATGCCGCGTGCGCCGCCGGTGATTGCGACCACCTTGTCCTTGATCTGCATGTGTTCCGTCCGGGGTTGGCAGGCGCGGTCGCGTCAGTCGAGCAGTTCGATGCAGATCGCGGTGGCCTCGCCGCCGCCGATGCACTGGCTGGCGACGCCGCGGCGCAGGCCGCGCCGCCTGAGCGCGTGCAGCAGTGTCGTGACGAGCCGCGCGCCGGTCGCGCCGATCGGGTGACCGAGCGCGCAGGCGCCGCCGTTGACGTTGACGCGCGCCATGTCGAGTCCGAGGTCGTGCACGGCGGCCAGGGTGACCACCGCGAACGCCTCGTTGATCTCGTACAGGTCCACGTCCGAGGTCTTCCAGCCGGCGCGATCGAGGGCCTTCTGGATCGCCGGGGCCGGGGCGGTCGTGAACCACTCCGGGGCCTGCGCGTGGCTGGCGTAGGACACGATTCGCGCGAGCGGCTTGAGGCCGCGCGCCGCTGCCGCCGCCTCGCTCGCGATGACGATCGCCGCCGCGCCGTCGGAGATCGAGGAGGAGGAGGCCGCGGTGACGGTGCCGTCCTTGCGGAAGACGGGCTTCAACGAGGGGATCTTCTCGATGTCCACGGCGAAGGGCGTCTCGTCCCGGTCCACGGTCTGCTCGCCCTTGCGGGTCTTGATGACGACGGGGGCGATCTCGTCGGCGAAGTCGCCGTCGCCCACTGCGCGCTGCGCGCGTCGCACCGACTCGGCGGCGAATGCATCCTGGGCGGCGCGGGTGAAGCCGTACTTTTCCGCGGTGGCTTCCGCGAAGCATCCCATGGCCTGGCCGTCCCAGGGGCTCTGCAGCCCGTCGTAGAACATGTGGTCGATCAGCTCGGAATGGCCCATGCGGTAGCCGGCGCGCGCCTTGAGCAGCAGGTAGGGCGCATTGCTCATCGACTCGAGCCCGCCCGCCAGCGCGCGCGAGGCACTCCCGGCGCCGATCTGGTCCGCGGCCAGCATGAGGGCGCGCATGCCGGAGCCGCACATCTTGTTCACGGTCGTGGCGGGCACCGAGGCCGCGATGCCCGCGGCGAGCGCGGCCTGGCGCGCCGGCGCCTGGCCGAGGCCCGCGGGCAGCACGCATCCGAAGATCACTTCGTCGAGATCGTCGCCCGCCAGGCCGGCGTCGGCGAGCGCGGCGCGGGCCGCGGCGGCGCCCAGCTGCGGGGCGGTGGCGGCCGAGAGCGCGCCCTGGAAGCTGCCGATCGGCGTGCGGCGTGCGGCCAGGATCACGACTTTTTCGTTCATTGCAGTCTCTCCTGGGATGGCGTGCCCGGCGGGACCGATCGGGCGGAAGCGAACTCCGGGAGTGTAAGCCGGGCGGATTTTGCAGCGCAAGACGACGGGCCGTGCCCGCGGGAGCCTGCGCAGGCCCGGCGGCGGGCCATGCGCTACCCTAGGGTTCCGGCAACGCAGGGGATGGGTGCATGAGCGAGAACAGGGCGGGTGGCGGCGCGGCGCGGCAGGTGCCGCAGGTGCAGGCGGAGGAGGCTCCGCTGCGCTTCGTCAGTGCGGCCTCGCTGTTCGACGGCCACGATGCTGCCATCAACATCATCCGCCGGCTGCTGCAGGCCCACGGGGCCGAGGTCGTCCACCTCGGCCACAACCGCAGCGTGGCGGACATCGTGCGTGCCGCGATCCAGGAGGACGCCGACGGCATCGCCGTCAGCTCCTACCAGGGCGGCCACAACGAGTACTTCCGCTACATGGTGGACATGCTGCGCGAGCGGGGCGCGGGGCACATCCGGATCGTGGTGGGCGGCGGCGGCACGATCGCCCCGCACGAGATCGAGGAACTCGAGGCGTACGGCGTCGAGCGCATCTACACACCCGAGGACGGACGCAAGCTGGGCCTCGACGGCATGATCGCGGACGTGATCCGGCGCGTGCGCGAGACGCTCCGGCCGCCGTACGAGTTCGGGCCCATGGGTCCGCGCGACCACCAGCAGATCGCCGGTGCGATCTCCGCGCTCGAGCTCGGCGAAGCGCCGGCCGCGCTGCGCGAGGCACTGCGCCGGTCGGGGGGGCGCTCGCCGCGGCGCGCGCCGGTCGTGGGCATCACCGGCACCGGCGGCGCCGGCAAGTCGAGCCTCACCGATGAGCTGCTGCTGCGGCTGGTGCGACATTTCCCGGAGCGCAACCTCGCGGTGGTCGCCATGGATCCCACGCGACGCCGCAGCGGCGGGGCGCTGCTCGGGGACCGCATCCGCATGAACGCGCTCGCGGCCGAGCAGGTATTCATGCGTTCGCTCGCCACCCGGCGCGCGCACCTCGCGACGAGCGCGGTGCTCGCCGATGTGCTCGACCTGCTGCGGCACGCCGGCTTCGACCTGATCGTGGTCGAGACCGCCGGCATCGGCCAGAGCGACACCGAGATCGTGGACCTCGTGGACGTGCCGCTCTACGTGATGACCAGCGAGTACGGCGCGGCGAGCCAGCTCGAGAAGATCGACATGCTCGACTACGCCGAGCTCGTGGCGCTCAACAAGTTCGAGAAGCGCGGCGCCGAGGACGCGCTGCGCGACGTGCGCAAGCAGTGGCGACGCAATCGCGCGGCGTTCCAGCTCCCGGACGAGGCCGTGCCGGTGTTTCCGACCATCGCGAGCCGCTTCAACGACCCGGGCGTGAACCGACTGTTCGCCGCGCTGTGCCGCAGGCTCGAGGAGAAGGCGGGCGAGGGCGGAGGCGGCTGGGTCGTGGCAGATCCGGGTCCGACGGAGCTCGTCGAGCGTCACGCGCTGGTGCCGGCCAGCCGCACTCGCTATCTCGCCGAGATCGCGGCGAATGGCCGGCGGGCGGGCGACGACCTGCAGCATCGCGCCGAGGCGGCGAGCCGTGCCAACAGCCTCCACGAGGCCTTGCGTGCGCTCGGCGACCCCGACCTGCCGGAGCCACTCGAGCGCTACCCGGTCGAGGCGCTGGCCGACACCGCGGATGCGTCGCGGGCGCGCCTGCGCGCCGCCTACAACGAAGCGCTCGAGGCGGTCGGCGCCGCGGGCCTCGACGTGCTGCGCCGCTGGCCCGCAGTCGCGAAGTCCGCGACCGACGACGAGTACGCCTACACGGTGCGCGGCCGCGAGGTCCGGGGCGACAACTACACGGAGACCCTGAGTCACAACAAGGTGCCGAAACTCGCGGTACCGATGCATCGCGACTGGGGCGACCTGCTCACCTTCCTGCTCAAGGAGCACCTGCCCGGACACTTCCCGTACACGGCGGGCGTGTACCCGTATCGCCGCGAGGAAGAGGACCCGACGCGGATGTTCGCGGGCGAAGGCGGCCCGGAGCGCACCAACCGTCGCTTCCACTACGTCGCCGGCGGGCACGGCGCCGCACGGCTGTCCACGGCGTTCGATTCCACGACGCTCTACGGCGAGGACCCGGACGAGCGCCCCGACATCTACGGACGCATCGGCAACTCCGGCGTGTCCATCGCCACGCTCGACGACATGAAGAAGCTCTATTCGGGCTTCGACCTGTGCGCGCCGACGACCTCGGTGTCGATGACCATCAACGGGCCCGCGCCGATGATCCTCGCCATGTTCATGAACACCGCGGTGGACCAGCGTATCGAGCGCCACCTGCGGCAGAACGGGCGCTGGGAGGAAGCCGAGCAGAAGATTGCAGGCATCTACCGCGACCGCGAGCGGCCGCGCTACCAGGGCGAGCTGCCCGGCCGGGCACGACGGCTCGGGCCTCGGCCTGCTCGGCGTGACGGGCGATGAGCTCGTGGACCGGGAGACCTACGAGCGGATCCGTGGCGAGGCCCTGTCGCTGGTGCGCGGCACCGTGCAGGCCGACATCTTCAAGGAGGACCAGGCGCAGAACACCTGCATCTTCTCCACCGAGTTCGCGCTCCGGATGATGGGCGACGTGCAGCAGTTCTTCATCGAGCACGACGTCCGCAACTTCTACTCGGTGTCGATCTCCGGCTACCACATCGCCGAGGCGGGCGCGAACCCGATCTCGCAGCTCGCCTTCACGCTCGCCAACGGCTTCACGCTCGTCGAGTACTACCTCGCGCGCGGCATGCAGATCGACGAGTTCGCGCCCAGCCTGTCGTTCTTCTTCTCGAACGGCATGGACCCGGAGTACGCGGTGATCGGTCGCGTGGCGCGGCGCATCTGGTCACGCGCCATGCGCGACCTCTACCGCGGCGGGCCGCGCTCACAGATGCTGAAGTACCACATCCAGACCTCGGGCCGCAGCCTCCACGCCCGCGAGATCCAGTTCAACGACATCCGCACCACGCTGCAGGCGCTGTACGCGCTGTTCGACAACTGCAACAGCCTGCACACCAACGCCTACGACGAGGCGATCACGACGCCCACCGAGGAGTCGGTGCGCCGCGCGGTGGCGATCCAGCTCATCATCAACAAGGAGCTGGGCCTCAACAGGACGCAGAACCCCTGGCAGGGCTCGTTTGCCATCGACGGGCTCACCGATCTGGTGGAAGAGGCCGTCTACCGGGAGTTCGACCGGCTGTCCGAGCGCGGCGGGGTGCTCGGTGCAATGGAGACCATGTACCAGCGCAGCAAGATCCAGGAAGAGAGCCTCTACTACGAGACGCTCAAGCACGACGGGCGGCTGCCGATCGTGGGCGTGAACACCTACCTCGGGACGGAGGACGCGAGCGAGATCCGCGAGGCCGAGCTGATCCGCTCCACCGAGCAGGAGAAGCAGGGCCAGGTGCGTGCCGTGCGGGCCTTCCTGGCGCGCAATGCCGATCGCCGGCCGGCGGCACTGGCGCGACTGCAGGGCACGGCCGCCGGCGGCGGCAACGTGTTCGCCGAGCTCATGGAGACGGTCAAGGTCGCCTCGCTCGGCAGCATCTCGCGCGCGCTCTACGACGTGGGCGGGCAGTACCGACGCAGCATGTGAGCGGGTCGCGAGCGACCGGTGCCGGGTCAGCCGCGTCGTTGTCTGCTCGGGCGCGAGGTCCGTCTCGTCGAGTCGCGACAGAATCGCGGCTCGGGCGGCTCGCCGCAGGGCGTCGGCCGCCTGCGGGGTCGGTGGCGCGTCGATCGGTTCGAGGATCTCCACGCGCACGCGTCCCGGCCGCACGATCAGCGCCCGGTTGGGCAAGGCGCGGCGCGCGCCGTGGATGACCACGGGTACCACCGGCATCCCGCCGCGCGCGGCTGCGGCGAACGCGCCCACGTGGAAGCGCTTGAGTCCCGGCATCTCGTCGAAGGTGCCCTCCGGAAAGAACACCAGCGCATGGCCCTGCTCGGCCCGGCGCAGGACCCGCATCGCGTCGCGCCGTCGGCCACCCTCGCTGTGACGGTCCACGAACTCCGAGCCGATGCGCTTCAGCAGGAAGCCGGCCATCGGCATTGAAGCCGCTTCGCGCTTGATGACGAAGGAGAAGCGCGGTGGCAGCGCCGCCTTCATGACGATGCCGTCCAGGTAGCTCGCGTGATTGGCGACGACGACGCAGGCATCCGCGGGCAGTCGCTGCAGGCCGTCCACCGTGAGACGCACGCCGAGCACCGGCAGGGCGAGGCGGGCCAGACGGTGGGTCAGCGCGCGGCGCCACTCGAGCCGCGGCACGATGAGCGCGAGCAGCGAGGCGAGCACGAACAGCAGGGTGAAGACGGCCAGCGCGCACACGCCGTAGGCGGTGGTGAGCACGCCCGCCAGCGCGCGACGCATCCTCGAATCCTCGGGAGAAGCGGTCAGGGCGCGCAAGTCTGCCGTGCCGGGCGGGTTCTGTGAACTGCTTCGATATCTGTTGGCGAGGCGCCGGTGATCTGTGAGTGTTGTCACGTCCCGGGCCGTCGGGCGCCTCGCATACTCGCCGCCACGAGGATTTCCGAGGACACATGAGCAAAGCAGCCAACAGCCGCATACTCGCGCTCCCGGCCAGGGCCGGCGCCGGTGCGGGTGGCGCAGGACCGATCGACCGCTTCCTCGATGCGGTCTGGATGGAGCGTGGCCTGTCGCCCAACACCCTGGCGGCCTACCGGGCGGACCTGTCGGCGCTCGAGCGCTGGCTCGAGGAGCACGAGTCGGACCTGCTTTCCGCGTCGCGAGCGGATGTCCTGTCGTTCATGGCGGCGCGGATCGAGGGAGGCTCGCGGCCCCGCTCGACGGCACGCCAGCTGTCGAGCTTCCGTCGATTCTACCGGCACCTGGTGCGCGAGGGCGCGCTGCGCGACGATCCCACTGCGCTGATCGACATGCCGAAGGTGGGGCGATCCCTGCCGCGCTCGCTCACGGAGGAGGAAGTCGAGTCCCTGCTGGCCGCGCCGACCGTGAGCGACCCGCTGGGTCACCGCGATCGCACGATGCTCGAGGTCCTGTACGCCACCGGCCTGCGCGTGTCCGAACTCGTCAGCCTGAAGCTGTCCTCGGTCAACCTCGGCCAGGGCGTGCTGCGCATCGTAGGCAAGGGCGATCGCGAGCGGCTGATCCCGCTCGGCGAAGAGGCCGTGCAGTGGGTGCAGCAGTTCCTGCTCGGGCCACGGGTCGAGATCCTGCTCGAGCGACAGACGGACTACCTGTTTCCGACGCGGCGCGGCGACCGGATGACCCGCCAGGCGTTCTGGCACATCATCAAGCGGCACGCACGCAGTGCCGGGATCCAGAAGGACCTGTCCCCGCACACGCTGCGCCACGCGTTCGCCACGCACCTGTTGAACCACGGCGCCGACCTGCGCGTGGTTCAGATGCTGCTCGGCCACAGCGACCTCTCGACCACGCAGATCTACACGCACGTCGCGCGCGAGCGACTGAAGGACCTGCACTCCAAGCACCATCCGCGCGGCTGAGCCGCGGCGTCCCGAGTCACGGCCGGCCGGCTGTGACGGCGAATCGGCTCTGCTAGACTCCGGCGCCCCAAGTTGAACCTGCGGCCGCCCCGGCGGTCTCATGGACGCGAAACGCTCGCCCGACGGATGGACAGCATGCGCCCTGCACACGCCCTAGCCCTTATTCTCGCCGCGGCTGGCTTCGGCCCGCTCGCCGTCCCGGTCCACGCCCAGGACCCGCAGCCCAAGGCCGCCGCGCCGGCCCGGGCCGCGACGCCGGCCAAGGCCGCGGTGCCGGCTGCCAAGGCCGCCGTGCCCGCGGACGTGCGGGCCCGGGTAGTCGCGAAGCTGGACGGCGCCAAGCCCGAGGACGTCGGCCCGTCGCCGATCCCGGGGCTCTACGAGGTGACCATGGGCGGGCTGATCGCCTACGTGAGCAGCGACGGCAAGTATCTCGTGAGCGGCAACGTCTACGACCTCGACACGCAGGTCAACCTCACGGCGAGCCGCCGCAATGCGGCACGCGCCAAGGCGCTCGCCGCCGCCCGCGAGGACCAGATGATCGTGTTCTCGCCCGCGAACGCGAAGATGACCGTGACGGTGTTCACCGACATCGATTGCGGGTTCTGCCGCAAGTTCCACAGCCAGATCGCCGACCTCAACAAGGCCGGCATCCGGGTGCGCTACATGATGTTCCCGCGCAGCGGTCCGGGGACCGAATCGTGGCGCAAGGCCGAGGGCGTGTGGTGCTCGGCGGACCGGCGCGATGCGCTGACGCGGGCGAAGCGGGGCGAGGAGGTCAAGGCCAAGGCCTGTCCGGGCGCCTCGTCGATCCAGACCCAGTACGCGATGGGCGAGGATCTCGGTGTCGAGGGCACGCCGGCGATCTTTACGCAGGCCGGCGACTATGTCGGCGGCTTCATGACCCCCGAGCAGCTCGTGCAGGTCATCCAGGAGGGCGAGAAGTCGGCCGCTACCCGCTGAGCCGGCTTGTCCCTAGCGCTCCAGGAACCCGAGCTTGCCGGGGCGTCCGTCCCATTCCTTGGCGTCGGCCGGCGCGTCCTTCTTCTCGGTGATCACGGGCCACTGCTTGGCCAGCTCGGCATTGAGCGCCGTGAAGCTCGTCTGGTCGGCAGGCAGTTCTTCCTCGGAGAAGATCGCCTCGGCCGGACACTCGGGCTCGCAGAGCGTGCAGTCGATGCACTCGTCGGGATCGATCACCAGCATGTTGGGACCTTCGTGGAAGCAGTCCACCGGGCAGACTTCCACGCAGTCCATGTACTTGCACTTGATGCAGTTTTCCACGACGACGAATGTCATCAGCACGCTCCAGGGTCGTTGATCCGGCGCCGACCGGCAACGGGCCGGCGGCCGCGTATTCTGCCAACCCCGGCGACGCGCTGCAAAACAGGACTCAGCGCGTGCCGCGCGGACGCAGGTCGATGGCCGTGAAATGGTGCTGCTCGAGGCCGGCGCGCCGGTCCTCGAGGTAGCGGCGCAGTGCGAAATCCACGCTGCGGAACGCGATGTCCTGCCACGGGATCGCGTGCTCGTCGCACAGCATCACCTCGAGGCTCTCCGCCCCGGCGCCGAACTCGGGCTTCGGCAGTCGCGCCCGGAACATGACGTGGACCTGGTCGGCGTGCAGCACGTGCACGACCGCGAGCAGCGAGCCGATCTCGACCTCCGCCAGCGCTTCCTCGATGGACTCGCGCCGTGCCGCCTCCTGGGTGGTCTCGCCGTTCTCCATGAAGCCGGCGGGGATGGTCCAGTACCCGCGCCGCGGCTCGATCGCGCGCCGGCACAGCAGGATGCGGCCGTCGTGCTCCGGCACGCAGCCTGCGACGATCTTCGGATTCTGGTAGTGCACCGTGCCGCAGGCCGTGCAGACGTGCCGGGGCAGGTGGTCGCCCTCCGGCACGCGCAGGCTGACGGGCTGGCCACAGTGGGAGCAGAAGTTCATACGGGGCGAGTCCTTGGTGCCGGGAGAGGGAATCGAACCCTCACGATGTTGCCACCGCCGGATTTTGAGTCCGGTGCGTCTACCAGTTCCGCCATCCCGGCGCGGGGCCGGAAGCTTAACCGATCCTCGTGAGTCGTCCAGAAAAGCGAACCCGATCAGTGATTTGAAGAAGCTTGTTGATGGCCGTGCCGGATTCCCGGCACACTGCAAGGCCGTTGGGGTCCCGACTTGCCGGCATTTGCCGGGAACCTTCCCGGTCCGGGGCGCTCACACGTAACTCACGTCGCCTGCGGGCGGCCTGCCAATGCACGGAGAGTGCTCGCATGCGACGACGTCGGTGGCTCGCAGCCCTGTTCCCGCTCCTCGCCTCCGCGCCGGCAATCGCCGACGTGCAGCTGGTCGCCCAGCTCGTCCAGGCGGCGCCCGCCGCCAATCCAAAGGTTCTCACGCTCGCGACCCGCGCGGCGGACTGCGCGCGTCGGCAGGGCCTGCTCGACGGATTCCGTCACCTTGCCGTGATCGACTACTCGCTGCCCTCGACCCAGCCGCGATTGTGGATCTTCGACGTCGTGCGTGGCCGGCTGCTCCACCAGGAACTCGTCGCCCACGGACGCAACACCGGCGAGCGGCTCGCGGAGCGCTTCTCGAACGTCGAAGGCAGCAAGATGTCGAGCCTCGGGCTGTACCAGACGGCCGAGACCTACTACGGCAGCAACGGTTACTCCCTGCGGTTGCGCGGCCTCGACGCGGGCTTCAACGACAACGCGTTGTCGCGCGCGATCGTCATGCACGGGGCGCCCTACGTGAGCGCAGCGATCGCCGAGCGGCTCGGGCGCATCGGCCGCAGCTGGGGATGCCCGGCGGTGCGGCCGGAGGTCGCCCGGACGGTCATCGACACCTTGAAGGGCGGGGCACTGCTGTTCGCCTACTACCCCGACCGCAAGTGGCTCGCCGAGTCGTCGCTGCTCCGTTGCGGCGATGCCAAGCCCGATCCGCTGCTCGCGAGCCTCGCCGGCGCCGCCCCGCGCGGCTGAACCTGCAGGGCACACCTCGCCCGCGCAATGCGCGGGCCGTGCATCGCGTCCGTCGCGACCTTTTCCGTCGCTGGCGCATCTAATGCGGTGAATGAGCGCATTTTCCGACAGCGACGTGGCCGTCGATGCCGTGGCCCGGGCCCGCTCGGGCGACACGACGGCACAGGCGGCGATCTACCGGGCATACGAGCGCCCCGTGCGGACGCTGACACGGCGCCTCGTGCCGGGCGTCGCGGCTGCGGAGGACGTCGCCCAGGACGTCTTCGTCGACGTGCTGACGAAGCTCGACCAGTACGACGGCCGCGGCTCGTTCGCCGGCTGGGTGCGCCGCATCGCGGTCTGCCGCTGCCTGATGTACCTGCGCTCCCCGTGGCGTCGCGGCCTCGGCTGGGTCGAGTCGCTCGTCACCGGCAATTCCGATGCCGGCCTCGAAACTTCCGCCCCGTCCTGCAGCGCGGACGCAGTCGATCTCGAGCGCGCGCTCGCCCGGCTCGGGGAAACGGCGCGTGCGGTGGTCTGGCTGCACGACGTCGAGGGGTACACGCACGCCGAGATCGGCGCCCTGCTGGGCGGCACGGCGAGTTTCTCGAAATCGCAGCTCGCGCGCGCCCACGCACGCCTGCGCGAACTGCTCGAACCCGATGCGGAGAGGACGACATGCATGCCCGTCCAGACGAGCTTCTGAGCCTGCGCGACGGCGAGCCCGTCGAGGCGCGCGTCGCAGCGCACGTGGCGGCCTGCGGGGAGTGCAGCGCGTCGATCGCGAGCGCGGTGGCGCTGCGCGAGCGCCTGCGAGACCTGCCGGTGGTGCCGGGTGAGGCCGACACGGGCTGGGCCTCCGTCCAGGCATCGCCTCGGCCGGCACGTCCGGCGCGGCCGCCGCCGTGCGGCGGCGGCGCGCGTGGCCGTGGCCGCCTCGGTCGCCGCGCTCGGGCTCTTTGCGGCCCTCCGCGTCCTCGAGCCGTCGGCGTCGCCCGACCGGTACGTGCAGGTGCCTGCTGCCGTCGCCGACCTGCGCGCTCGTTCGCAGGCGCTCGAGGTGGTCCTCGCCGCGCTGCCCGAGCGGCCGGCCGTCGCCCGGGCCGACACGTCGCTGCCGATCGACTCGCTCGAATCCCAGGTGCAGTGGCTCGATCACCAGCTCTCGGTCGCCGGGTCGCAGTTGCCCGCACCGCAGGCCGAGGCGCTGTGGCGAGACCGTGTCGAGGTCATGAATTCGCTGGTGCAGCTGCGCTACGTCGAGGCCCAGTGGTCCGTCCTTTGAACTGGAGGTTTTCCGTGAAATCCAAGCGCTTCGAACTGCTCCTGGCGTCGGCAGCCTGCTGCCTGGCCCTGCTCGCGCCCGCCGCCGCGACCAGCGCCGACGCGCCCGACCGGGCCGCGCTCGAGAAGCAGCTGCAGGCGGCCCGTGAGCAGCTCGACCGCTCGGCGCGCGAAGTCGCCGAGCTCAGCCGGCAGCTCTACGGCGGCACCGAGGGCGACGTGATGCGCTTCGTCCAGGGTCGACCTGCGGGCTCCATGCTCGGCGTCAACGTCGGCGGAGGCCGCTCGCGCGACGAGGGCGTCGAGGTGGTGGGCGTGAGCCCGGGTGGGCCGGCCGAACAGGCCGGGCTCAAGGCGGGCGACGTCCTCGTGGCGGTGGACGGGCAGGCACTCAAGCGCAGTGGCGATCGCGGTCCGAATGCACAGCTCGTTGACTTCATGCGCGGGCGTCGAGCCCGGCCGCTCGGTGAAGGTGGACTACCTGCGCGACGGCCAGCGTCGCAGCGCGTCGGTGACGGCGGCGCCGGCGGAGCCGCCGATGATGCGCGTGCTGCGCGAACGGCTGGCGGGCCCGTTGGCCGAGGGCCTGGCCATGCCGGGGCTCGAGGGCCTGCTGGGACACGAGCGCGGCTTTCGTTCGCTGGAACTCGTGCCGCTGACGCCGAAGCTCGGACAGTACTTCGGCACCGACCGCGGACTGCTGGTGGTGCGGGCGGCAACTGCCCCGGGCCTGCCGCTGGAGGAGGGGGACGTGCTGCAGACCATCGACGGCCGCACGCCAGACAACCCCGGCCACGCATTCCGGATCCTGCGCTCCTACCAGCCCGGCGAAAAGGTGAAGCTCGGCGTATTGCGCCAGCGCAAGCCGCTCGTGCTCGAGGCCACGGTGCCGGAGGCCAGCGCAGCGCGCGAGGGCGGAGAGCGCCGGCACCCGCCTGCGCCGCCGCCCGCGTGCCGCCGCAGCCGCCCTCATCCGGGTCCACCTGAGCGCGGTCCGGGCGCTGCGGTTGGAATCAGGGGGGCTCTGCTAGCATGCGCGGCCCATGCGCCGCAGCGACTTCCACTACGAACTTCCCGACGACCTGATCGCGCGGCACCCGGTCCCGCGGCGCAGCGACAGCCGGCTGCTGCACCTGGACGGGAGCACCGGGGCGCTGGCCGACCGCCGATTCATCGAGCTCCCAGGCCTGCTGCGTGCGGGGGACCTGCTGGTCGTCAACGACACGCGCGTGATCCCGGCGCGGCTGCACGGCCGCAAGGAGACCGGGGGCCGCATCGAGATCCTGCTCGAGCGTGTGATCGGCGGGGACCGCGCCCTCGTGCAGCTGCGCTCGAGCAAGCCGCCGGCGATCGGGTCTCGCATCCACCTGCCCGAGGGCAACGGGGCCCGGGTCGCCGGCCGCGACGGCGATTTCTGGGTGCTCGATTTCGGGACTGCGCCGGCCGCGCTCTTCGACCGTCACGGTGAGATGCCGCTGCCGCCGTACCTGCATCGTCCGGTCGAGGACGCGGATCGCGAGCGCTACCAGACGGTCTATGCGCGCGCGCCCGGAGCCGTAGCCGCCCCGACCGCCGGACTGCACTTCGACGCAGCGCTGCTCGCCGCCTGCGAGCGCGCCGGCGTCGTGCGCTCGCACGTGACCCTGCACGTCGGAGCGGGCACGTTCCAGCCCGTGCGGGTCGATGACCTCGGCGAACACCAGATGCACGCAGAGCATGTCGACGTGCCGGCGGCAACCTGCGAGGCCGTCGCCGCGTGCCGCGCGCGCGGCGGGCGTGTCGTCGCGGTCGGCACCACCGCCGTGCGGGCGCTCGAGTCGGCGGCGGCCAGCGGCCCGCTCGCGGCCTACGCGGGCGACACGCGGCTGTTCATCACGCCCGGCTACCGCTTCCGGGTGGTGGATGCACTGCTGACCAACTTCCACCTGCCCGAGTCCACGCTGCTCATGCTGGTCAGCGCGTTCGCCGGCCGCGAGCCACGTGCTCGCCGCGTACGCCCACGCCGTCGCGGACCGCTACCGGTTCTTCAGCTACGGCGATGCGATGTTCGTCGAGCCGGATCCGGCCGCGCTCGCGCCGCGGGAGGCCGCGTGAAGTTCGACCTGCTCGCCACCGACGGCCGCGCCCGCCGCGGCCGGCTGCACCTGCGGCGCGGCCCGGTCGAGACCCCGGTGTTCATGCCGGTCGGCACCTACGGCACCGTCAAGGCGATGACGCCGGAGGAGCTCACCGGACTCGGCGCCGAGATCGTGCTCGGCAACACGTTCCACCTGATGCTGCGGCCCGGCACCCGCGTGATCCGTGCCCACGGCGGGCTGCACGGCTTCATGCACTGGGCGGGACCGATCCTGACCGACTCGGGCGGCTTCCAGGTCTTCAGCCTCGCGGAGCTGCGCAAGGTCACGGAGGAGGGCGTCCACTTCCGCTCGCCGGTGAACGGCGACCCCGTGTTCCTGAGCCCCGAGATCTCGATGCAGGTCCAGACCGAGCTCGACTCCGACATCGTGATGGCCTTCGACGAATGCCCGCCGTACCCGGCGACCGAAGCCGAGGCGCGCCGGTCGATGGAGCTCTCGATGCGCTGGGCGCGGCGCAGCCGGGACTCATTCGGCGACCTCGGCAACCCGAACGCCGCTGTTCGGCATCGTCCAGGGCGGCACGCACCTCGGGCTGCGTCTCGAATCGATCGCGGCGCTCCGCGAGGTCGGCTTCGACGGCTACGCCGTGGGTGGACTGGCCGTGGGCGAGCCCACCGAGGAGCGCAACGCGGTGCTCGACGGGCTCGAGCCCGGGCTGCCGCGGGATCGCCCGCGCTACCTGATGGGCGTGGGCACGCCGGCCGACATCGTCGAGGCCGTGCTGCGGGGCGTCGACATGTTCGACTGCGTGATGCCCACGCGGAACGCGCGCAACGGCCACCTGTTCACGAGCCAGGGCGTCGTGAAGATCCGCAACGCCGCGCACCAGGACGACACGCGGCCGCTCGACCCGGCCTGCACCTGCTACACCTGCCGCAACTACTCGCGCGCCTACCTGCGCCACCTCGAGCGCTGCAACGAGATCCTCGGCGCCCGGCTCAACACCATCCACAACCTGCACTACTACCTCGACCTGATGCGCCGGATCCGCTCGGCCATCGAGGACGGCGATTTCGCACGATTTGCCGCCGGATTCCGCGCCGGGCCGGAGGGGGGCGCCGAGCGGGCCGGCAGCGGCGACCCGCCTCGGGTATAATCCGCAACCTTTTTGGGAGCCCCCTCGGGGCCCGGTCACAGGAGTCGAAAAGATGGAGTGGTTGATCGCGAGCGCCCATGCGCAGGCCGCCGGAGGCGCGCAGCCCAATGCCTTCCTGCAGTTGCTGCCGCTGGTCCTGATCTTCGTGGTGTTCTATTTCCTGCTGATCCGCCCGCAGGCCAAGCGCGCGAAGGAGCACAAGGCGATGGTGGGCGCCCTCGCCACGGGCGACGAGGTGGTCACCAGCGGTGGCATGCTCGGCAAGGTGACCGAGGCCGGCGACCAGTTCCTGACGGTCGAGGTGGCCGATGGCGTGCGCGTCAAGGTCCAGCGCCACACCGTGACCAGCGTCCTGCCGAAGGGCACCTACAAGAACGCCTGAGCGACAGGGGAACTCCCGCATGCATTCCTATCCGGCCTGGCGGATCTGGCTGGTCGCCATCGTCATGCTGCTGGCGCTGGTGCTGGCGCTGCCGAACGTGTTCGGCGAGGCGCCCGGCGCTGCAGCTTTCGCGTGACGACCGCGCCGCCTTCAACGAGCAGACCCAGGCCGGTGTGATCGCCGTGCTCTCGTCCAAGGGCATCCCGGTCGAGGCCGCCCACCTCGAGGGCGACCGGCTGGTGCTGCGCTTCGACAGCGTCGAGCAGCAGCTTGCGGCGCGCGATGCCATACAGCAGGGCTCGCCGGGCGAGTACCTCGTGGCACTGTCGCAGTCCTCGCGCATGCCGGGGTGGATGCGCGCCGTCGGACTGAAGCCCATGAGCCTCGGCCTCGACCTGCGGGGCGGCGTGTATTTCCTCTACGAGGTGGACGTCGCCGGCGCGGTGAAGCAGTTGCTCGCCACCATGGAGCGCGACTACCGCACGCTGCTGCGGAACGAACGGATCCCCTTCGCCGGCATCGAGGCGGAGGGCGCCGACGCCGTTCGCATCACGCTGCGCAGCTTCGAGGACGTCGACCGCGCCGTGGCCGCGCTGCGCAAGCAGGATTCCACGCTGACGATCGACAGCAGCCGGGAGGGCGAGGGCGGCACGGTCACCGTCCGGCTGACCCCGGACCAGATCAAGCAGCGCCAGGACTTCGCGATCCAGCAGAACATCACCACGCTGCGCAACCGCGTGGACGAGCTCGGCGTCACCGAGCCGATCGTCGCACGCCAGGGCGTGGACCGCATCACGGTGCAGCTGCCGGGCGTGAACGATCCGAACGAGGCCCTGCGGGTGCTCGGCGCCACCGCCACCCTCGAGTTCCGGCTCGTGGACGACCAGAACGACGCGGTCGAGGCCGAGCGTACCGGCCGCGCGCCGCTTGGTTCGCGGCTGTACCAGCGCCGCGAGGGCGGCCCGGTGCTGCTGAAGCGCGAGGTGATCGCCTCCGGCGAGCAGCTCGTGGACGCGAGTTCGGGCTTCTCCGAGGGTCAGCCCGCGGTGTTCGTCAAGCTCGATGCGCGCGGCGCCGCCGAGATGCTCGAGACCACCCGCGAGCACCTCGGCCGGCCGATGGCCGTGGTGTTCATCGAGAAGAAGCGCGTTGCCGAGGGCGAGGCCTGCAAGGGCGTGCGCGCCGGCACCGAGTGCACCGAGGAAGAGGTGATCAGCGTCGCGACCATCCGCGGCGTGTTCGGCAGCAACTTCCAGATCACCGGCGTGATGGCCGGCGAGGCGCGCGAGCTCGCGCTGCTGCTCCGGGCCGGCTCGCTCGCGGCGCCGCTCTACATCGTCGAGCAGCGCACGGTCGGCCCGAGCCTCGGCCAGGACAACATCGATCGCGGCGTGCGTGCGCTGCTGATCGGCATGCTGGCCACGTTCGTGTTCATGGCCGTGTACTACCGCAAGTTCGGCCTGATCGCCAACGTGGTGCTGCTCTCGAACGTCGTGCTGCTGACGGCGCTGCTGTCGCTGCTGCAGGCTGCGCTGTCGCTGCCCGGCATCGCGGGCATGGTGCTGACGGTCGGCATGGCGGTGGATGCCAACATCCTGATCTTCGAGCGCATCCGCGAGGAAGTGCGCAACGGCATGAGCCCGTACGCAGCGATCAACGCGGGCTTCGAGAAGGCCTTCTCGGCGATCGCCGACTCGAACATCACCACGCTCATCGCGGGCATCGTGCTGTTCACGTTCGGCTCAGGGCCGGTACGCGGGTTCGCGGTGGTCCTCTCGCTCGGCATCATCACCTCGATGTTCACGGCCCTGCTCGGAAGCCGCGCGCTCATCCACCTGCTGTGGGGGCGCCAGCGCAAGCTCGAAGCGCTCTCGATCTAGAGGATCATTGCCGATGGAATTCTTCCACAAGGTGACCCGCTACCCGTTCATGGCCACCCGCAGGCGGTGGTACGTGGTGTCGGCCATCCTGATCCTCGGCTCGCTGATCGCGCTGGCGGTGCGGGGCCTCAACTTCGGCATCGACTTCACCGGCGGCGTGGTGCTCGAGTTCGCCTTTCCCCAGGCCGCCAATCTCGAGCAGGTCCGCGGTGCCCTCGGCACGGCCGGGATCGGCGATGCGTCGGTGCAGAGCTTCGGCACGGCGAGCGACGTGCTCGTGAGGGTGCTGCCGGAGGAGGGCCAGGACACCAACAAGCTCGGGCAGAGCGTGCTGGCGGCAATCCAGGCCTACGAGCCGGGCGCCGAACTGCGCCGCACCGAGGTGGTCGGCCCCCAGGTCGGCGAGGAACTCGCCGAGAAGGGCGCGCTCGCGGTGCTGTTCACCTTCCTGCTGATCATGGCGTACGTGGCTTTCCGCTTCCAGTGGAAGCTCGGGATCGGTGCCATCGCGGCGGCGCTGCACGATCCAATCGTGATTCTCGGTTTCTTCGCCATCACCGGACTCACCTTCGACCTGCCGGCGCTGGCGGCGATCCTCGCCGTGATCGGCTACTCGCTGAACGACACCGTGGTGGTGTTCGATCGCATCCGCGAGCGCTTCCTGTCGCTGCGCAAGGGCACGCCGGAGCAGGTCATCGACGCGGCGATCAACGAGACCCTCTCGCGCACCATCATGACCAGCTTCACGACGATGATCACGGTGCTTGCGCTGCTGTTCTTCGGCGGCGAGATCCTGCGCGGGTTCGCGACGGCGCTCACGATCGGCATCCTGGTCGGAACCTACTCGTCGATCTACATCGCGAGTGCCCTGGCACTGGACCTGAATCTCACCGCGCGAGACCTGCTGCCGGTGCAGCGCGAGAAGGACGCGGTCGACGACATGCCGTGAAGCGGGCTCGTGATCCCCTGCGGGCCTCGGCTGTGATTACACCAGGAGTCGCCGGGTGAACGAGCTCGTCTGGGGCGGCTTTCTCGCGCTCTTCCTGACTCTGCTGATCCTCGACCTCAGCGTCCTGCACCGGGAGGCCGCCGAGCTCTCCGTCAAGCAGGCGCTGTTCTGGACCGGCGTGTGGGTGAGCGTGGCGATGTCGTTCACGCTGGTGGTCTACGGGCTCTACGAGCACGCCTGGTTCGACTTCCAGCCGGGTCCCGGCGTGAACGGTGGCAAGGACGCCGTCGTGCTGTACGTGACGGGCTACCTGCTCGAGTGGTCGCTGTCCGTCGACAACATCTTCGTGATCGCGCTGATCTTCGCCTACCTGAAGATCCCGGCGCTCTACCAGTACCGGGTCCTCTTCTGGGGCATCGTCGGCGCGATCGTGCTGCGCGGGCTGATGATCGCGACGGGCACGGCGCTTCTCAGTCGCTTCGACTGGATGTTCTACGTGTTCGGGGCGATCCTGCTGCTGTCCGCGCTCAGGATGCTGCGCGACGACGAGGAAGAGCGCGACTTCGGCGCGAGCTTCCCGGCGCGACTGGTACGCCGCTTCGTGCCGGTGACGGAGGAACTCGACCGGGCGCGGTTCTTCGTGCGGCGCGAGGGGCAGCTGCACGCCACGCCGCTGTTCGTGGCGCTGGTGATGGTCGAGCTGACCGACGTGGTGTTCGCGGTGGACTCCATCCCCGCCATCCTCGGCGTGACGCGCGACCCGTTCATCGTCTTCACTTCGAACGCCTTCGCCATCCTCGGCCTGCGCTCGCTGTACTTCGCGGTGGCGGGCCTGATGGCGATGTTCCGGTACCTGAAGTACAGCCTGGTCCTGATCCTGGCGTTCGTCGGCGTGAAGATGCTGATGCACGGGCATTTCCACGTACCGAATCTCGTCTCGCTCGGCATCATCCTCTGCACGCTGGCGGGCGGTGTGCTGGCCTCGCTCTGGGCCACGCGGCGCGAGGCGCGGGCGGCCGCCCAGGACCGGACCGGTCGATAGGCGCTTCGCGGCGCGGCGCTTACCGGCCGCTCTTGCGCAGTTCGCTGTGCCGGAATCCGTAGAAGACGTAGATCGCGAACCCGAGGATCGTCCACCCGAGCAACCGGATCCAGGTGTCCTGCGGCAGCGACAGCATCATGCCGGTGCACACCAGCGCGCCCGAGATGCACACCAGCCAGGGGGCCGGCACCTTGAAATGGCGCGGGATGTCGGGCCGCGTGTAGCGCAGCACGAGCACGCCAATGCACACGGTGGTGAAGGCGAGCAGCGTGCCGATCGACACGAGCTCGCCCAGGATCGTCACCGGGAACAGCCCCGCGATGAGTGCGGCGAGCGAGCCCGTGATCAGCGTGCCGACATACGGCGTCTTGTGGGTCGGGTGCACGCGTCGGAACAGCGGCGGGAGCAGCCCGTCGCGCGACATCGCGTAGAAGATGCGCGGCTGGCCGAGCATCATCACCAGGATCACCGAGGTCATGCCGGCGATCGCGCCGAGCTTGATCCAGCCGGCGAGCCAGTTGAGCTCCGGGTGGCGGTCGAGCGCGAGGGCGACCGGTGCCGGCGTGTTGAGCTCGCTGTAATGCACCATGCCGGTGAGCACCGCCGAGACGGCGACGTACAGCACGGTGCACACCGCGAGGCTCGCCAGGATGCCGATCGGCATGTCGCGCTGGGGGTTCTTCGCCTCCTGCGCGGCGGTTGAGACCGCGTCGAAGCCGATGTAGGCGAAGAAGATGATGCCAGCGGCCTGCACCACGCCGCTCCAGCCGAAGCGGCCGAACTCCCCGGCGTTCGCCGGGATGAACGGCTGCCAGTTGGCGCCGTCCACGACCCACATGCCGAAGCCGATGAACAGCACGATCACCGTCACCTTGATCGCCACAACGATGGCATTGAAGCGCGCCGACTGGTGGATGCCCACGTAGCAGAGCGCCGTGATCGCCGCGACGACCAGCACGGCCGGCAGGTTCAGGATCGCCCCCGTGCGAACGATCTCGAAGTGCCCCGCACCCTTGGTGAGCGGGGCATTGGTCAGCGCGTCGGGCAGGTGGAAGCCGAGCTGCTCGACCAGGCTCACGACGTACCCGGACCAGCCGACCGCGACCGTCGCGGCGGCGAACAGGTACTCGAGGATCAGGTTCCAGCCGATGAACCATGCGACCCCTTCGCCCAGCGTCGCGTAGGAATACGAGTACGCGCTGCCCGACACGGGGATCATCGAGGCGAACTCTGCGTAGCACAGGCCGGCCAGCGCGCAGCCCAGCCCGGCGATCAGGAACGACACCACGAGCGCGGGGCCCGCGTGGTTCGCGGCCGCCGTGCCGGTAAGCACGAAAATGCCCGTGCCGATGATCGCGCCGATGCCGAGCAGCACCAGCGCGCGCGCGTCGAGCGTGCGGTGCAGCTCGTTGAAGCTGTCGGCCTCGTGCAGCTCGCCGATCGGCTTGGTGGAGAACAGGCGCTTGGGCATGGGAGACGGCCTCGGGTTCCGGGGTGCGCCCCGTGGCGCAAACGCGGCGGAATGTACCGGAGAGCCGTGCGCCGCGATAGGTGGCGCGGGCCGCTCAGTCCTCGCGCAGCCCCTCGGGCACCAGCGGCCGCAGGGCCTCCACCAGTGCCTCGTACACCTTCGGCGTTCCGGCGATCACGTTGCCGCCCTGGCGGTACTCGCCGCCGGTGAGCGTGCCGATGCGGCCGCCGGCCTCGGTGATGAGCAGCGTGCCGGCGGCAGTGTCCCAGGAATTCAGGCCGATCTCCCAGAACCCGTCGGTGCGGCCTGCCGCGACGTAGGCGAGGTCGAGCGAGGCGGCGCCGGGCCGGCGGATGCCGGCGGTGCGTTCCATCACGACCTTGAGCATGGCGAGGTACTCGTCCGTCCACCGGGCGTTGGCCCGGTACGGGAATCCCGTGCCGATCAGCGCGCCCTCGAGCTCCAGCTGCTTGCTCACGCGGATGCGCTTGCCGTCGACCTGCGCTCCGTCGCCGCGCGAGGCGGTGAAGAGTTCCTGGCGCATGGGGTCGTAGACCACGCCGTGCTCGAGCCGGCCTCGATACTCGCAGGCGAGCGAGACGGCGAAGGTCGGGAAGCCGTGCAGGAAGTTCGTCGTGCCGTCGAGCGGATCGATGATCCACACGAACTCGTCGCCGCCGCTGCGCCCGGATTCCTCGCCGAGGAAGCCGTGGTCGGGGTGGCTGCGCCGGATGGTCTCGATGATGTCGCGCTCGGCGAGCTGGTCGATCTCGGTGACGAAGTCGTTGCGGCTCTTGGAGCGCACGCCGAGCGAGGGCACGCGGTCCACGTTACGCACGATCAGGTCGCCCGCGCGCCGCGCGGCGCGGATCGCGATGTTGAGCAGGGGCTGCATGCTGGGCGGGCCGAGTCCGACCGACGGGCCGCTAGAATACCAGAGCATGTCCATACGCATCGTCCTCGCAGGGATCTCCCACCCCGGCAACATCGGATCGGCCGCGCGCGCCATGAAGAACATGGGCCTCGAGCGGCTGTGCCTGGTGGCGCCCGATCGCTTCCCGGCGATGGAGGCCACCGTGATGGCCGCCGGTGCCGACGACGTCCTCGAGCGGGCGCAGGTGTTCGCCGACGTGCCCTCGGCCGTGGCCGACTGCGGACTGGTCGTGGGCACCACCGCCCGCTCGCGGCACCTGCCATGGCGGACGGTCGAGCCGCGCGAGGCCGCCGCCGAGATCGCGGCCGCGGCGGCCACCGGCGAGGTCGCGGTGCTGTTCGGTGCCGAGCGCACCGGCCTCACGAACGAGGACCTCGAGCGCTGCCAGTTGCTGCTGACGATCCCGACGGGCACCGCGTACGCATCGCTCAACGTGGCGATGGCGGTGCAGGTGGTCGCCTACGAGATCCTGCTCGCCCGGCGGTGCACGCCCTGGCGACGCAGCCTGGAGGCGGCGCCCCGCTTGCGAGTGCGCGCGAGATGGAACGCTTCTACGCGCACCTCGAGGAGGTGCTCGAGGACATCGAGTTCCGTGACCGGACGGGCGAGGGCCACCTGATGGCCCGCCTGCGCCGGTTCTTCAACCGCGCCGTGCCGGACCAGAACGAGATCAACATCCTGCGCGGCATCCTCACCTCGGTGCAGGGCCGACGCCGGCGCGCCGGCGATCCGCCCCCGCCGCCCGGCGCAATACGCTCGTGAGCCCGGTGATCTACCTGGACAACGCCGCCACGACGCCGGTCGATCCGCGCGTCGTCGAGGCGATGCTCGAGTGCCTCGGCCAGGCGGGCGACTTCGCCAATCCAGCCGCCGTGGCGCACGCGCCCGGCCGGCGCGCGCAGCAGCGCGTCGAGCGGGCACGCTCCGAGGTCGCCGCGCTCATCGGCGCCGATCCCGCGCAGGTCGTCTGGACCTCGGGAGCCACGGAAGCCGACAACCTCGCGCTGCTCGGTGCGGCGCGCTTCTACCAGACGCGCGGGCGGCACCTCGTGACCTCGCGGACCGAGCACCCGGCGGTGCTCGCCGCCTGCCGCCAGCTCGAGCGCGAGGGATTCGAGGTCACGTACCTCAGGCCCGGTGCCGACGGCATCGTCGAGCCCGGGCAGGTCGAGGCGGCGCTGCGCACCGACACGATCCTCGTCTCGCTGATGCACGTGAACAACGAGATCGGGGTCGTCCAGGACATCGGTTCGGTCGGGCGGCTGTGTCGCGCGCGAGGCATCCTGTTCCACGTCGATGCGGCGCAGAGTGCCGGCAAGCTGCCGATCGACGTGGAGCGCGACTGCATCGACCTGCTCGCGCTGACCGCGCACAAGTTGCACGGGCCGAAGGGCGTCGGCGCCCTGTGCGTGCGCCGCGAGCCCCGGCTCGGCCTCGTGCCGCTGCTGCACGGCGGCGGCCAGGAGCGCGGCCTGCGCCCGGGCACCGTCGCCACGCACCAGGTGGTGGGCATGGGAGCGGCCTGCCGCATCGCGGCCGTGGAGGGGAGCGAGGAGTGCAGCCGCATCGCCGGACTGCGCGAGCGATTGTGGCAGGGCCTCGCGACGCTGGCCGGCGTGACGCTGAACGGGCACCCGACGCAGCGCGCCCCCGGGATCCTGAGCGTCACCATCGACGGCGTCGAAGGCGAGAGCCTGCTCTACGCGCTGCCCGGACTCGCGGTCGCCTCGGGTTCGGCCTGCGCGACTACCAGCGCCGAGCCGTCCTACGTGCTGCGCGCGCTCGGTCGCAGCGACCGGCTGGCGCAGAGTTCGCTGCGACTGAGCCTCGGCCGCTACACCACCGATGGCGACATCGATCAGGCCGTGCACGCGATCGCTGCCGCGGTCGAGCGGCTGCGTGCCGTGGCGCCGCCGGGGGCCATGGCATGAGCTTCGACGATCCGCGCTACGGGCCCGAGGTGTGCCGTCGCATGGTGGCTCTCACCGGTGCCGGCGACCTGCCGCCCGATGAGGACGTCGTGCGCGCACGGGTCGGCGACCGGGAGCAGGGTGCCGAAGTCGTGCTCGCCGTCCGTGTCGTGGACGGGCAGGCAACGGAACTGCGCTTTCGCGCGTTCGGCTGTCCGCATTTCCTGGCGGCGGCCTCCTGGCTGACCGATCGGCTGCGCGGTGCCGGCCGGGCAGGGTTCGCCGACTGGGACTGGCGCGAGGTCGCGACGGCGCTCGACGTGCCGCCCGCCAAGTACGGTCGCCTGCTGGTCCTGCAGGACGCAGTTCACGAACTGGCGGGGAAGTGGCCGGGCCATGGACCGGCTACCGTGTAGAATCCCGCCAACCCAAGAGGATCGATCGCGCGATGTCCGTCTCCCTCACGCCGTCTGCCGCCGAGCGCGTGCAGAGCTTCCTCGACAAGCGCGGCCGCGGCGTCGGCCTGCGGCTCGGCGTCAAGAAGACCGGCTGTTCCGGATTCGCCTACGTGGTGAGCTACGCCGACGACATCGGCGCGGCCGACATCGTGTTCGAGGATCGCGGCGTGAAGGTGATCGTGGACGCCGAGAGCCTTCGCTACGTGGACGGCACCGAGATCGATTTCGCCCGCCACGGCCTCAACGAGGCGTTCAAGTTCCGCAATCCGAACGTGCGGGGCGAGTGCGGTTGCGGCGAGAGCTTCAACGTCTAACTGCCTGCCACGGCTGAATTTTATTGGCCGGCGCGCCAGCCGCGCGTATACTTGCCCGTTCGCTTTTCCAAGGTTGGCCCTGTCCGGGCCCGCGCTCGCGCGGGGCTGGATCGTCGGGGTCGTTTTCCACGTGGTAACGGGGCTCGTGGCCCTGACTAGAGGATCCGCATGGCCGTCGAACGCACGCTGTCCATCGTCAAGCCCGATGGTGTCCGCAAGAACGTCATCGGTGAGGTCTACCGCCGCTTCGAGCAGGCCGGCCTCGCCATCGTCGCTGCCCGCATGATGCGGCTCTCCCAGACGCAGGCGGAAGGCTTCTACGCCGTGCACCGCGAGCGGCCGTTCTTCAAGGACCTCGTGTCCTACATGACCTCCGGTCCGGTGATCGTGCAGGTGCTCGAAGGCGACAACGCCGTGGCGAAGCACCGCGAGATCATGGGCGCCACCGACCCGAAGAAGGCCGCGCCGGGCACGATCCGCGCCGACCTCGCGGAGAGCATCGAGCAGAACGTGGTGCACGGCTCCGACAGCCTCGAGAACGCCGCGCGCGAGGTGGCCTATTTCTTCGCCGAGACGGAGCTCTGCCCGCGCTGACGCGCCAACCATGGGTGAACTCGCCACACCGAAGACGAACCTGCTCGGCCTGACGCGGTCCGGGCTCGAGGCGTTCGTCGTCGGGATGGGCGAGAAGCCCTTCCGCGCCCGCCAGCTGATGAAGTGGATGTACCGGCGCGCGGTCGGCGACATCGAGTCGATGACCGACCTCGGCAAGGACTTCCGCCAGCGCCTCGCCGCCATCGCGGAGATCCGCACGCCGGAGGTCATCGTCGCCCAGCGCTCCGCCGACGGTACGCGCAAGTGGCTGCTCAGGCTCGAGAGCGGCCAGGCCATCGAGACGGTGTTCATTCCCGAGCCCGGCCGCGGCACGCTGTGCATCTCGAGCCAGGTCGGCTGCGCGATGGACTGCACGTTCTGCTCCACGGCGCAGCAGGGCTTCAACCGCAACCTGGACACCGCCGAGATCGTCGGCCAGGTGTGGCTCGCGAACCGCGAGCTCGGCTACTCGCCGGACGGCGACCGCGTGATCACCAACGTGGTGTTCATGGGCATGGGCGAGCCGCTCGCCAACTACCGCAACGTGGTGCCCGCCGCGGAAGTCATGATGGACGACCTCGGGCTCGACCTCTCGCGTCGCCGCGTCACGATCAGTACCTCGGGGCTCGTGCCGCAGATGATCCGCATCGCGGAGGAGACCAACGTCGCACTCGCCGTGTCGCTGCACGCGCCCAACGACGAGCTGCGCAGCGAGCTGGTGCCGATCAACCGCAGGCATCCGATTGCCGACCTGCTCGCGGCATGCTGGCACTACGTGGAGAAGCAGAACGCCCGCAGCGTCACCTTCGAGTACGTCATGCTCGACGGGATCAACGACTTACCCGCGCATGCCCGGGAGCTCGCGGACCTGCTGCGCGGCCACCCGGCCAAGGTCAACCTGATCCCGTTCAACCCCTTTCCGGGGACCCGCTACCGTCGTTCGAGCGAGGAGGCCATCGTGCGTTTCCGTGACCTGCTGATCAGGGGCGGCGTGATCGCGACCATCCGCCGCACGCGAGGCGATGACATCGACGCGGCCTGCGGGCAGCTGGTCGGCCGCGTCAACGATCGAGTGACCGTGCGGCTCGGAAGCCGGCTCGTGCCGGTCGCGGTGGAGCGGGCATGAACCGCTGCGTCCCGGCCGCGGTGCTGGCCCTCGCGCTGATCGGCGTGGCTGCGCCAGCTCAAGCCGACAGGGCGCAGGACCGCGCCAACCGCGAGCAGGCGGCGCGGGTCAACGCACAGCTGGCGATGACCTACCTGAGGCAGGGGGATCTCGTCTCGGCGAGGGACAAGATCGAAAAGGCACTCGAGCAGAATCCCCGCACGCCGGACACGCAGATGGCCGCCGGCTTCGTCTACGACCGGCTCGGCCAGGACGACAAGGCTGCCGATCACTTCGAGCAGGCCGTCAAACTCGACCGCGACAACGCCGACGTGCTGAACAACGCGGCGGTGTTCGAGTGCCGCAAGGGCGACAAGAAGAAGGGCGAGGAGTACTTCCTGCTCGCCGCGGCGAGCCCGCTGTACCGGACGCCCGAGGTCGCGTACTCGAATGCGGGGCGCTGCGCGCGGGCCGACGGGCGACCCAAGGACGCCGAGAAATACCTTCGGCAGTCGCTCGCCGTCCGGTCGGACCAGCCGGACACCCTGCTCGAGCTCGCCGACCTGCTGCACGAGACGGGCAGCAACATGCCGGCGCGGGCGTTCCTGCAGCGCTACGCGGCCGCCGCGCCGGCGTCGGCGGAATCGCTGTGGCTCGGGCTACCGCGTCGAGACGGCGCTCGGTGACCGGGCTTCGGCCCAGGACTACGCGCGGCGCCTGCGGACGGAGTTCGCGGTGTCGCCGCAGGCCGGCCTGCTTGCTGACGCCGAGCGGACCACGCCGTGACCGAGGCGGGCGCCGGGACGATGTCGCAGGGCGACGGCCCCGGGCCGTCGCTGCGCCGCGCCCGCGAGGCGCTCGGGATGACCGAGCAGCAGGCCGCCGAGCAACTCAACCTCGATACGACCCTCGTGCGTGCGCTCGAGAACGACGACCTCGCCGCGCTCGGGGCGCCGGTGTTCGCGCGGGGCCACCTGCGCCGCTACGGGTCGCTCGTCGGGTTGCCCGCGGAGACGCTGCTCACGGCCTACGAGCGCGCTGCCAACCAGCCCGCCCAGCCTTCGCTCGTGCCGCACTCGCGGCAGGAGATGGCGCCGGTCCGCGGCCGCCTGCGCTGGCCGTGGGCACTCGGTGGCATGCTGCTGTTCCTGCTGGCGGCCGGCCTCGTGGCGTACGTCTCCGAGTACGGACTCACCCTGCCGCAACGCGCCGCGCGCGCCCGCGGCGCCGGCCAGCGCCGCGCTCGAGACCGCGGGCGAGGTCGCGGCCGGCTTTACCCCGTCGGGCGGGCGCCGCAGCCGTTCCCGTCGCGGCGCAGACCGAGGCACCGGCACCGGGCGGGCCCGACGCGACCGCGGCCGTTCAGGTGCAGGACGCCGCCGCGGCCGTCGTGCCGCCGGGCCACGTCAGCGTCGGCGTGTCCTTCGCGGCGGACTCCTGGGCGGAGATCTACGACGGCGCCGGCCAGACGGTCCTCTACGATCTCGGGCGCGCCGGTACGCAGCGCAGCGTCGCGGCGGCCGCACCCCTGAGCGTCACCTTCGGCAACGCGCCGGGCGTGACGCTGGTGGTGAACGGGCGCGCGACGCCGTTGCCGCCGCTGCCGGCCGGGCAGAGCGTGGCGCGATTCACCATCGCGGCCGACGGGTCGCTGCGCTGAACGGGCGGATGGGAGCCATGCGCGAGATCATCCAGGCCGTGCGCGGCATGAACGACCTGCTGCCGGGCGATTCGGCGGCGTGGCAGGCGCTCGAGCGCGCTGCGCGCGAGACCTTCGCCGAGTACGGCTACCGCGAGATCCGCGTGCCGGTCCTCGAGCGAACGGAACTCTTCAAGCGCTCCATCGGCGAGTTCACGGACATCGTCGAGAAGGAGATGTACACGTTCCTGGACCGCGGCGACGATTCGCTCACGCTGCGACCCGAGGCGACCGCCGGCATCGTCCGCGCCTGCCTCAGCAACGGCCTGCTGCACAACCAGCGCCAGAAGCTCTGGTGCATGGGGCCGATGTTCCGCTACGAACGTCCGCAGAAAGGCCGCTATCGCCAGTTCCACCAGATCGACGTCGAGGCGCTCGGCTTCGAGGGTCCCGACGTGGACGCCGAGCTGATCCTGATGTCGGCGCGGCTGTGGCGGCGGCTCGGCATCGGCGGCGTTTCGCTGCAGCTCAACTCGCTCGGCACGCCGGAATCGCGCGCGACCTACCGCGGCAAGCTCGTCGAGTACTTCCGTCGCCACGAGTCGTCGCTCGACGAGGACAGCCGGCGCCGCCTCGAGGGCAACCCGATGCGCATCCTCGACAGCAAGAACCCCGCGATGCGCGAAGTCGTGGCCGGCGCGCCCCTCATCACCGACCATCTCGACCCGGCCTCCGCCGAGCACTTCGACCGGCTGCGCTCCCAGCTCGACGATGCGGGCCTCGCCTTCACCGTCAATCCGCGCCTGGTGCGCGGCCTCGACTATTACTCGCGCACGGTCTTCGAGTGGATCACCAGCGACCTCGGCGCGCAGGACGCGGTATGCTCCGGCGGGCGCTACGACGGCCTCGTGGCGCAGCTCGGCGGCGAGCCGGTGCCCGCCATCGGCTGGGCGCTCGGCGAGGAGCGCGTGGTGGAGCTGATGCGGCTGCAGGGCCGGGCCGATGCCGAACCGACGGTGGACGTCTACCTCGCGCTCGCCGGTGCGGCGGCAGAACGCGCCGGCCTCCAGCTGGCGGAGCGTCTGCGCGACGCGCTGCCGGGCCTGCGCATCGAAACCAACTGCGGCGGCGGCAGCTTCAAGTCGCAGCTCAAGCGCGCGGACCGCAGCGGCGCGCGACTTGCGGTGATCCTGGGCGACGACGAGCTGGCCCGCGGCGTGGCGACCTTGAAGCCGCTGCGCGAGACGACGGAGCAGCGCCCGGTGCCGCTCGACGAACTGCCCGGCGCGCTGGCGGCGGCCGGAGTCACCGCAGGCCGCGGACCCCATTGAACGACGCCGGCCCGCTCGCGCCGGCAGCACGGAGTTTCGAGACGTGGAAGACCTGTCAGATATCGAACGCGAAGAACAGTTGCGCCGCTGGTGGAGCGAGAACTGGGCCTGGATCATCGGCGGCGTCGCCCTCGGGCTGTCGCTGCTCGCGGGCTGGCAGTACTGGCAGCGTTCCCAGGTGCAGTCCGCGGAGCGCGACGAGGCCGCCTACGTCGCCGTGATCGAGGCGCTCGGCCGCAACCAGCGCGACGAGGCCGCGAGCCAGGCCAAGGCCCTGCGCGAGCGGCGGCCGGACTCGCCTTATGCCGACCAGGCCGAGCTGGCGCTGGCGCGCGCCGCGCTGGAGCGGCGCGACTTCGACGACGCCGCGGGCCTGCTGCGCGGCGTGGTCGGCCGATCCAAGGACACGGAACTGCGCCAGGCGAGTCGCATCCGCCTGGCCCGCGTGCTGATCGAGCAAGGCAAGCACGACGAGGCACTGGGAGAGCTGGATGCAGCCGCAGCCGGCGCGTTCGCGGCGCTGGTGCACGAAGTCCGCGGCGACGCCTACGCCGCCAAGGGCGATCCGGCGGCGGCCCGCAAGGAATACGACGCTGCGCTCGAGGCCGCCGGGCCCGACAGTGGCCTCGACCGCAAGTTCGTGGAACTGAAGCGCGATGCGCAGGCACAGGCGGCGCCGTCGCCGGCGGCCGCCGCGCCGGAGGCGCCTGCCGCTGCGCCGGAGGCACCCGCGCAATGAGGCTGCCGCGCGCGCTGGCGCTCGTCGTGCTGCTGGCCTCTCTCGTGGCCTGCGACAAGGACAAGGACGTCGACCCGCCGGCCGAGCTCGTGGACATCGAGCCTACGATCGCCGTCCAGCGCGTCTGGTCCACCGGGATCGGTGGCGGCGGCGAAAAGCTCAGGCTCGCGCTCGGGCTGGTCGAGCTGGACGGCACGGTGTTTGCCGCCGCGCGCAGCGGCCGAGTGCGCGCCATCGATGCAGCCACCGGCCGGACCCGCTGGCAGACGGATACCAAGCTCGAGTTGTCCGCCGGTCCCGGCGCGGGCGAGGGGCTCGTGGTGGTCGGAACCAACGGTGGCCAGCTGGTCGCGCTCGACGCGGCCACCGGTCAGCAGCGCTGGACCGTGCAGATGAGCGGCGAAGTGCTGGCTCCGCCCCTGGTCGCGGGCGACCGCGTGGTCGTGCGCACCGTGGACGGGCGGCTCCGGGCGCTGGCCGTGAGCGACGGCAAGGAAGCCTGGACGGTCGAGGACCAGGTGCCGCGGCTTTCGCTGCGCGGCACCTCCCCGCCGGTGCGGGCGGGTGACTCCGTGGTCGGCGGGTTCGACTCCGGCCGGGTATTCGCCGTGTCGCTCGCCAACGGCGAGACCCTCTGGCAGGCGCAGGTCAGTACCCCTCGCGGACGCTCGGAACTCGAGCGCCTCGCCGACGTGGACGCCGCCGTGCGTGTCTCGGGAGGCGACGTGTACGCCGTGGGCTACCAGGGTCGCATCGCGATGATGGCGCTCGATACCGGGCAGATCTGGTGGGCCCGGGACGTCTCGAGTTACCGCGGGCTCGACCTCGACGGCGACCAGCTATACGTCTCGACCTCCGACGGCGACGTGGTTGCGATGCGGCGACGCGACGGCAGCGTGGTCTGGCAGCAGGAGGGGCTGAAGCGCCGCGGGCTCGGCACGCCGGCGATCCACGCCGGGACAGTGATCGTCGGCGACTTCGACGGCTACCTGCACTGGCTCGACCGCGATACCGGCCGGTTCGCCGCCCGGGAACGTCCCGGCAGGGCGCGCATCTCCGCAGCACCGCTCGTGGTCGGCGACCGTGTCGTCGTCATCGACGACGGTGGCGGCATCACCGCGTACCGCAGCGGAGTCGCCGCGGGCGGCTGACCGTGCTTCCCGTCATCGCGCTGGTCGGGCGACCCAACGTCGGAAAGTCCACGCTTTTCAACTGGCTCACGCGCACGCGCGACGCACTGGTGGCCGACCTGCCCGGACTGACACGGGACCGCCAGTACGGCTACACCAGCGTCGGCCCGCGCCGCTGCGTGGTGGTGGACACCGGTGGGCTCGTGGAGGCGGCGGCGGGCGTCGAGCGGCTGATGGCCGGGCAGACCCTCAAGGCCGTGGCCGAGGCCGACCTGGTGCTGTTCCTCGTCGATGCCCGCGCCGGCTGCACGCCGGAGGACCTGCACGTGGCGGGCATCCTCCGCCGCAGCGGCAAGTCCGTGCTGGTGGTCGTGAACAAGTCGGAATCGCTCGACCCCGACCTGGCCGGAGCGGACTTCCACCAGCTCGGCTACGGGGCGCCCGTCACGATCGCCGCCGCGCACGGCGAGGGCCTCACGACGTTGATGGAGCGTGCGGTGGAGGGGTTTGCGGAGCCCGACGCGCCCGAGCCCTGGACCGATGAGGACGGGATCCGCGTGGCGGTGGTCGGTCGGCCGAACGTGGGCAAGTCCACGCTGATCAACCGCCTGCTCGGCGAGGAGCGGCTGCTCGCCTTCGACGAGCCGGGGACGACGCGGGACTCGGTGCGGGTGCCGTTCGAGCGCGACGGCCAGCGCTATACGCTCATCGACACCGCCGGCGTGCGGCGGCGCGCGCGCGTCAGCGAGGCGATCGAGAAGTTCAGCATCGTGAAGACGCTGCAGGCGATCGAGGACGCCCACGTGGTGGTCGGCGTGCTCGATGCGCACGACAGCATCGCCGATCAGGACGCCAGCCTGCTCGGGCTCGTGGTCGAGCGAGGGCGCGCACTGGTCGTCGCGGTGAACAAGTGGGACGGCATCGCGCCGGACCAGCGCGACGCGATCCGCGACGGCCTCGGCCTGCGGCTCGGGTTCCTGTCGTTCGCGCCGGAGATCTTCATCTCCGCGCGCCACGGGACGGGCGTCGGGGACCTCGTGACGGCGGTGCGCTCGGCCTACGACGCGGCGATGCGCGAGATGCCCACCAAGGAGCTCACGCGCGCGCTCGAGCAGGCCGTCGTCGCGCACCAGCCGCCGCTCGTCCGCGGGCGTCGCATCAAGCTGCGCTACGCGCACCAGGGCGGGCGCAATCCGCCCGTCGTGGTGATCCACGGCAACCAGACGCAGCACGTGCCAGCGACGCTACCGGCGCTACCTGGAGAACTATTTCCGGGAGGTCTTCAAGCTGCGGGGTACGCCGATGCGCATCGAGTTCCGGACCGACGAGAACCCCTTTGCGGGCCGGCGCAACGAACTCACGCAACGGCAGGTGCGCAAGCGCCAGCGCCTGATCCGCCGCGTGAAGGGCGGCAAGCGCTGAGCCGAACGGCCGCCCGGCCCGACGCCCGTCATAACCCGGACTTCTGTACGCGCTATCCTCTGATGCTTGTGCGGCGGGCCGCGCCGCCTAGACTGGAGCCATGGCCATGCCCCTGCCGCGACCGCCGCGCTCTGCTGCACGCGAATTCCCGGCGCGCCGTCTCGCGCACCTGGAAGCGCCGCTGCGGCTGCATCGCGGCGGCGCCATCGAGCAGCCCGTCGTGGCTTACGAGTGCTGGGGTCGGCCGAATGCGGCGCGCGACAACACCGTGCTGCTCTTCACGGGACTGTCGCCGCCGGCGCACGCGGCTTCCTCGGCGGACGACCCGACGCCGGGCTGGTGGGAGTCGATGATCGGGGAAGGCCGGCCGATCGACACACGCCGCTTCTTCGTCGTCTGCGTCAACTCGCTCGGCAGTCCATTCGGCTCGTCGAGCCCGGCCTCGATCGATCCGCGCACGGGTCGTGCGTACGGCATCGGCTTTCCCGAGATCGCGGTCGAGGACATCGCCGCAGCCGGCCGCGAGGCGCTGCGCAGCCTCGGCATCACGCGCGTTGCCGCGGTCGTCGGCTCGTCGCTGGGCGGGATGACCGTGCTTGCCTATTGCGCACTGTTCCCGGACGAGGTCGATCACCTCGTGACCGTCTCCGGGGCCGCGCGCGCCGCGCCCTTCGCCATCGCGCTGCGCTCGCTGCAGCGGGAGATGGTGCGCAGCGATCCGGCCTGGCGGGGCGGCAACTACGAGCCCGGACGCGGGCCGCGTCTTGGGCTGCGGCTCGCGCGCAAGCTCGGCACGATCACCTACCGCTCCGCCGCGGAGTGGGACCAGCGTTTCGGACGGCGGCGGGTCCCCGAGACCGCCGGACTGTCGGGGGACTTCCGGCCGCAATTCGAGGTGGAGGCCTATCTCGAGCACCAGGCGCTGAGATTCGCGGACATCTTCGACGCCAATGCCTACCTGTACCTGTCGCGCGCCATGGACCAGTTCGACCTCGCCGACCACGGCGCAGGCTCGCTGGCGGCGGCGTTCGGGAAGTTCCGCCTCAAGCGCGCGCTCGTGATCGGCGTCGAGACCGACCTGCTGTTCCCGATCGACCAGCAGCGCGAGATCGCGGAGCACCTGCGCGCGCCGGGCCGCGAGGTGGAGTTCCACGCGTTCCCCTCGCTGCAGGGCCACGATGCGTTCCTCGTGGATCTGGCGCGCTTCGAGCCGGCAATCGGCGGGTTTCTGTCGGGGGTTCCGACCGGTCCCTGATTCCTACCTGGACGGCCGCCGCGCCACGGCGCGCGGGTCGGTTCAGCCACCCGTTTCCGGCAGGAACAGTGCCGGGTCCACCAGCGCGCGGTTGACGGCCACCCCCCAGTGCAGGTGCGGTCCGGTCACCCGGCCGGTTGCTCCCACCAGCCCCAGGATCGATCCGGCCGCCGACCTCGTCGCCGGGCTTCACGTCGATGCGGCTCAGGTGGCAGTACATCGTCACCACGCCCTGGCCGTGGTCCACGAAGACGGTGTTGCCGTTGAAGAAGAAATCGCCGGCCTCGACCACGCGCCCGGGCGCCGGACTGCGGATCGGCGTGCCGGTCGCCGCGGCGATGTCCATGCCGCTGTGCGGATTGCGGGCCTGGCCGTTGAAATAGCGTCGCAGGCCGAAGCTGCTGGAGCGGCGTCCGGCGACCGGCGGCTGCAGCGCGAGCACCGGCTGGCGCTCGGCCGTGAACGTGCCGAGCGCGGTGTCGATGCGTTTCCGCTCCTCCTCGATGCGCTCGAGGTCCTCCTTGGACGGATCCACGTGGCGGCGGTTGGCTACGGTCAGGCGCTGTTCCGCGTACGCCTTCGGCGCCACGCTGAACTCGAGCACGCGCGGCTCCGCGTCGTCCAGCGGCTGCCAGCGCGCGCCGTGTGCGCGCCGGGCGCCGTATCGAGCGGGATTCCGACCAGCGCCACCCAGCCGTCCGGGGTGCGCAGCACCGGTGCGCGGTGGTCGTTGAAGATCACCGAGCCGGGAGGTGCTTCGCCGTCGCCGAGCGTCGAGGATCGCGATGCCGCCCGGCACGCGGCTCTCGCGCGGCAGCACCGGCGGCGGCACGGGCGGCGGCACGGGCGGCGGCGCCGCGACGGATGCGGCGGCCAGCAGAGCCAGTGCCGTGAAGAGCGCGGCCGCCGCGCCCGCCCTGGCTTCGCCCGGTGCCGGTGCGCCTGCGGTTCACTCGGGATCTCCAGTGGCATCGGGCGCGGACATCACCTCGACGACCTGTGCGGTGAAGCGGCCGCGCGCCAGCCGCGCGGCGACCCGGTCCCCGGGCCGCAGCGCCGCGGCGTCCCGCAGCAGCGCGCCGCCGGGGTCCGTGACGATCGCGTAGCCGCGATCGAGCGTGGCAAGCGGGCTGATGGTGTGCAGCGTGCGGGCCGCGAGCTCGAATCGCCGCCGTCCCTCGGACACGCGCCCCTGGGCCGCGGCGGCGAGCCCGCGCCGCGCGGCCTCGAGCCGCAGGTGCAGCGCCGCCACGCGCAACGCCGGGGAGGCGCGCAGCAGCAGCGCCCGCGCAGCGTCGTGCCGGGCGCGATCGCGATCGAGCCGCGTACGGAGCGCGAGTCGCAGCCGGGCGTCGAGCTCGTCGAGCCGCTGAGCATGCTGGCGCAGCACGGCGCCGGGGTGGGCCCGCGCGAGCCGCTGCTCGCGCAGCAGCAGCGCCTGCCGCTGGTCGGTCAGCCGCCGTCGTACGGCGAGCGACAGCCGGCGAGCGGTAGCGCCGAGGGCGCGCAGCCACTCGGCGCGGTCCGGCACCACCCGCTCCGCGGCCCCGGACGGGGTCGGTGCGCGTTCGTCGGCGACGAGGTCCGCGATCGTGAAGTCCACCTCGTGTCCGACGCCGCTCACGATCGGAATCGGACAGGCGAACATCGCGCGCGCGACCGCCTCGTCGTTGAAGGCCCACAGGTCCTCGAGCGAACCGCCCCCGCGCGCCACGATCAGCACGTCACAGTCGCGCCGTTCGCCGGCGAGCCGGAGCGCCTGCTCGATCTCGCGCGGCGCCGCCGCGCCCTGCACGGCGACCGGGTAGATGAGCACCGGGATGGCCGGGAAGCGGCGCCGCAGGATGTGCAGGATGTCGCGCAAGGCGGCCCCGGTGGGCGAGGTGATCACGCCGATTCGGCGCGGCAGGGCCGGCAGCGGCTGCTTGTGCTGCGTGTCAAAGAGCCCCTCGGCGGCGAGCTTCTGCTTCAGTTCCTCGAAGCGACGCCGCAGCAGGCCCTCGCCGGCCTCCTCGAGGTGCTCGATCACCACCTGGAACTCGCCGCGCGGCTCGTAGAGGCTCACGCGGCCGCGCGCCAGCACCTGGGCGCCGTCCCGCACCGGGAAGCGCACCATCAGGTTGCGCTGCCGGAACATGGCGCAGCGCACCTGTGCGGCGGCGTCCTTGAGCGAGAAGTACCAGTGACCGGATCCGGGCCGGGACAGGTTCGAGATCTCGCCCTCGAGCCACACCGAGCCGAGTCCGCGCTCGAGCAGCATCCGCGCGTCGCGGTTGAGCCGGCTGACGGTAAAGATCTCGGGCGGCGGAGCGGGCGTCAGGTCGGTCCAGGGATCTTGCATGTCGGCGGCGAGTTTAGCGGACTCGATCGGGCCGCAGGGGGGCGCCGTTTCCCCTCTCAGGTCGCGGCGGGTACAATTGCGCGCTTCCTTTCACCTGCCGGGTCCGCCCATGCTGCGCATCCTCGAGGAAGCCCTCACCTTCGACGACGTCCTGCTGGTGCCTGCCTACTCGCAGGTGCTGCCGCACGAGGTCAGCCTGGGCACGCAGCTCACGCGGGGCATCCACCTGAACCTGCCGATCCTCTCGGCGGCGATGGACACCGTGACCGAGCACCGGCTCGCGATTTCCATCGCGCAGGAGGGCGGCGTCGGCATCGTCCACAAGAACATGTCGATCGAGCAGCAGGCGCGCGAGGTCGTGCGGGTGAAGCGCTTCGAGAGCGGCATCATCCACGACCCGATCACCGTGCGGCCCGAGGCCACGATCCGCGAGGTGCTCGAGCTTACCCGCGCCAAGAACATCTCCGGCGTCCCGGTGGTGCAGGACGGCAAGGCCGTGGGCATCGTCACGCACCGCGACCTGCGCTTCGAGACGCGGTTCGACTCGCCGGTCTCCTCCGTCATGACGCCCCGCGAGCGGCTCGTCACCGTGCGCGAGAACTCGCCTAAGGAGGTCGTGCTGGCGCTGTTGCACAAGCACCGCATCGAGAAGGTGCTGGTGATCGACGACGACTTCGCGCTCAAGGGCATGATCACGGTGAAGGACTTCCAGAAGGCCACCGAGTTCCCGCGCGCCTGCAAGGACGAGCGCGGCGCGCTGCGCGTCGGGGCTGCCGTGGGCACGAGCGCCGACACCCTCGATCGCGTGGCGGCGCTGCGCGAGGCGGGCGTGGACGTGATCGTGGTGGACACGGCGCACGGCCACTCGCGCGGCGTGATCGAGACCGTCGCGAGGATCAAGGCGAAGTGGCCCGCGCAGCAGGTGATCGCCGGCAACATCGTGACCGCCGAGGCGGCCATGGCGCTGGTGGATGCCGGCGCCGACGCGGTCAAGGTCGGCATCGGCCCCGGGTCGATCTGCACCACGCGCGTCGTGGCGGGCGTGGGCGTGCCGCAGATCTCCGCGGTCGCGAACGTGGCGGCCGCGCTCGCGCCGCACGGCGTGCCCGTCATCGCGGACGGCGGCATCCGCTTCTCGGGCGACGTCGCCAAGGCGATCGTCGCCGGGGCCTACTGCGTGATGATCGGCAGCCTGTTCGGCGGCACCGAGGAATCGCCGGGCGAGGTCGAGCTCTACCAGGGCGCCTCCTACAAGTCCTATCGCGGCATGGGCTCGCTCGGTGCCATGGCCCAGGCGCACGGCTCGCGCGACCGGTATTTCCAGGACACCACGGCCGAGCTCGAGAAGCTCGTGCCCGAAGGCGTCGAGGGCCGCGTGCCCTACAAGGGCAGCATCGTCGCGATCCTGCACCAGCTCACGGGCGGCCTGCGCGCCGCGATGGGCTACACCGGCAGCGGCAGCATCGAGGAGATGCGCACCCGGCCGAAGTTCGTGCGCATCACCGGGGCCGGAATGCGCGAGAGCCACGTCCACGACGTGACGATCACCAAGGAAGCGCCGAATTACCGTGTCAGCTGAGTCCGCGACCGCCCGCCCGCCCGATATCCACGCGCACCGGATCCTGATCCTCGACTTCGGCTCGCAGTACACGCAGCTGATTGCGCGTCGGGTGCGCGAGCTCGGCGTGTACTGCGAGATCCACCCGTGGGACGCGGGCGACGAGGCGGTGCGTGCCTTCGGGGCGCGCGGCGTCATCCTGTCGGGCGGTCCCGAGTCGGTGACGCAGGCCGGCGCGCCGGTCGCGCCCGCGGTCGTGTTCGAGCTCGGCGTCCCTGTGCTCGGCATCTGCTACGGCATGCAGACGATGGCCGCGCAGCTCGGCGGCCGTGTCGAGCCCGGTGCCGTGCACGAATTCGGCTACGCCGAGGTGCGCGCCCGCGGCCACTCGGCGCTGCTGCGCGACATCGAGGACCGTGTCAACGCCGAGGGCCACGGCCTGCTCGATGTCTGGATGAGCCACGGCGACCGCGTCGTCGAGCTGCCTTCGGGCTTCAAGTCCATCGCCTCCACTCCCGACCTGCCGTTCGCAGGCATGGCCGACGAGACGCGCCGGCTCTACGCGCTGCAGTTCCACCCCGAAGTTACCCACACGCGCCAGGGGACGCGCATCTACGAGCGCTTCCTGCACGACATCTGCGGCTGCGACTCGAGCTGGAGCGCCGGCAACATCATCGAGGATGCGGTCGCGCGCGTGCGCGCGCAGGTCGGTGGCGGCAAGGTGCTGCTGGGACTCTCGGGCGGCGTGGACTCCTCGGTCGTCGCGGCGCTGCTGCACAAGGCGATCGGCGACCAGCTCACCTGCGTGTTCGTGGACCACGGCCTGTTGCGCCACCACGAGGGCGACCAGGTGATGGCCGTGTTCGCGCGCAACCTCGGCGTGCGGGTGATCCGCGTGGATGCCGCCGAGCGCTTCTTTGCGGCGCTCGCGGGCGTCGCGGATCCCGAGGCCAAGCGCAAGATCATCGGGCGCCTGTTCATCGAGATTTTCGACGAGCGAGGCCGCGAAGCTCGAGGGCGTGGAGTTCCTCGCGCAGGGCACGATCTACCCGGACGTGATCGAGTCGGCCGGCAGCAAGACCGGCAAGGCGCACGTCATCAAGTCGCACCACAACGTCGGCGGCCTGCCCGAGACCATGAAGCTCAGGCTCGTCGAGCCGCTGCGCGAGCTGTTCAAGGACGAGGTGCGGCGCATCGGCGTCGAGCTCGGCCTGCCTGCCGAGATGGTCCAGCGCCACCCGTTCCCGGGCCCCGGCCTCGGCGTGCGCATCCTCGGCGAGGTGACCCGCGCCGCGGCCGACACGCTGCGCCTCGCCGACCACATCTTCATCGAGGAACTGCGCAGGGCGGGCTGGTACGAGAAGACGAGCCAGGCCTTCGCGGTGTTCCTGCCCGTGAAGAGCGTGGGCGTCACCGGCGACGGCCGGCGCCACGAGCCCGTGATCGCGCTGCGGGCCGTCGAGACCGTGGACTTCATGACGGCGCACTGGGCGCACCTGCCGTACGAGCTGCTCGACGTCTGTTCGCGACGCATCGTCAACGAGGTGAGGGGCGTCTCGCGCGTGGTGTACGACATCAGCGGCAAGCCGCCGGCGACGATCGAGTGGGAGTGATTCGGATCCGATAAAGATCCTCGCGCGCGGCACCTGCTGCCGGATCATGCGTCCAGATGAAGAACGCCTGCTGGTCTAAGGTGACCTCGGGTGCGATGCCAAACCGGCCCCGTCTCTCGCGAGGCGGGGCCGGTCTTCTGCTTCCCGGGCGGGGTTTCGCCTCCCGCGTCGAATCGAACCAGGCAGCCGGGACCGTCAGAGATCCTCTCTGCTCACGATGGTCATCCGTTTACCCTCCGGGCTCGCATACAGACCCCACTGACTGTGCTCGACGTAGAAATCGAGCTTCGTTCCCTTCTTGAGCTCCGTGTACTTCATGTCCTTGCCGTCGAACTTGACGGTCTGGCCTGCCGCTGGAATGAACTTCACCCGGCTGATGCCCTTGTCCTTGCTGTCCAGCAGGTCCACGGTCACGGTGTCCTTGTCCGTGGCGACGACCTGGGCGACAAAATGCATGTAGATGCCGTCACCTTTCAGGGTCACGTCATGGCAGGCCTTTTTGGCGTTCGGGAACTTCGCGAGGACATCGTCGCCGATGTTGACCTGGCTGCAGTTGTTGATGCCCTCGGCAGCCGCCAGTGCCGGTATCGCCAGCAACATGACACAGAGTGCCTTACTGATGATCTTCATGGATCCAGTCTCCTCTTGGCCAGTGAAACGGTTCGGATGAGGCACGGCACCTGCGATCGCCCGCCCCGGCATTCGGGGTGGCTCCACAGCGCGGTCCGAGTATCCCACTTTGGTCGAGTCGGCGCAGGCGATCTCTTGCTAACGAGCGCCCTGGCGATCCAGGTCCTCCTCGATGTAGCGCAGCAGGGCCTCGAGCAACGCCTCGCGGGGATATTCGTTCTGGTCGACCAGAAAACCGGAAAGGACCGGGTGGGAGCGACTCAGCGGCACCGCGATCGCCCAGTGATCGGCGTTCAGGAAACCCAGCAGCGTGCTCCCCGGAATGATCTGATCGGAGTAGATGACCTGGCTGTCGTTTCGCCAGTCGATCCGACCGAGGTCCTTGTACGACTTCGAGTTGATCCGGGAAATTCGCTCCGGAGTCGGCAAGGTCACGAGCGAGTAGTAGTGAAGCTCAGACGGCAGTGGGTTCTCCGCCAGCCAGGCAACGCGAACATCCGGGCGCAGGCTGGCGACCGCGCCACCGTCCCCCTTGTCGCACTTCGCACCCGGCCAGTGTCGGAGGAGTTCTGCCTGGTGTTGTTCCGCGTCGTTGGCCAGCGCGGAGCCGCGAACGGCGCCGGCCGCACTCACGACCGCGGCCACGCGCCCGTGGATCTCTGGGTAGCGGACCACGGCTTCCAGGATATCCGGAGCGCCCTTGGAGTACCCGATCAGGACCAGGCGGGGTGCGGGTTCGGCCGGCATCGCCATGATCGCGTCGCGGATCTGGCGGGCGTTGGTTTCGATTCCGGACAGCGCATCGACCTTCATCTGGATCGCGCCGTAGTCATATTTCCGGACATGGGCCGCCACGGTCTCGGGCGGATCGAGCCACTCGGCGAAGCATTCGTAACCGATACCAGACACGACAGCCGCCACCAGTCTTCGCTGCGACGGCCCCTGCGGAACGGGCTCGCCTGAGCCGTGTGGTTCGCTGCTGACCGGGCTCATCGCCTCATCGCATGGCCGGTAATCCGGAAGCTCGGTTCCACCCCGCTGCAATACCGCACAGAAGATCTCGCGGAAGCGTCCGCGGCCGTCGGTTACTTCTGCTTCCAACTCGACCGCGTACTTTTCGACCGGCGGTGGCGTCGTGGCGCAGGCGCTCAGGAGAACCAAGGACAGGAATGCCAACCGAGCCGGTGGGAACCTGCTCTCGTTCAGGCGGCTCATTCGTCTACTGTTGCGCATCGCCGGACTCCTGCGGGGGTTCAGTCTGCGGCCCAGGCAGAACCGGCTCCCAGTCCAGGATCTGCACGTCGGAGAACGTCAGCGGGCGGGTGCCAAGGAACAGCACGACGCGCCTGCCGTCCGTGAAATAGCTTCCTCCGCCCGGCAAGGCGCGCGGCTTTGCGGACGGCACGGCGCCGACACCGCTCACGAACGCCAGTCCTTCGAGGCCTCCCGAGTACATGAAGTCGTGGATGAGGAAGTGGCGAACTTCATCGACGTCGGGATGAAGCTGCAGGTCCTGCGAGCCCTCCGGCAGGAATCGTCCGCCGACCGGTCGGCCGGCCTGGGCCACGAACACGAACTGCCCGCGATAGTTCACAGGTGCCCGCCAGACCCGCAGGCCAACGGCAGGTGCCCCGGCTTGCGCTCGCTTGCGGAAATAGAGATCGGGAGGACGTCCGAATACATGCGGACTTGCACCCGTTCCGCCCGGACCGCGACGATAACCACGCCGGCTTCCAGCCGCCGCGATGTCGTCGAGATGCCCGATGACGACGACGTTGAGCGGCGCACCATCGGTACGGCCGTCGGCCGTCGCTGCACAGCAGGGCAGGGTCTCGAGCGCCCTGCGCAGCCCATCGAGATCATCGTAGCTGCTGATCGCAGCATCCTCGTAGCGGTGAACCACGTCCGGCAGGTCCGAGGCTTCGCCAGGTACCGGGAGTAACAGGGTGAAGGGAACCATCGTCCGGTTCCCCAGCAGGTCCACGTTCAGCAATTTGTGCACCGGCTGCGGATTGGTGAACAGGATTCCACTGCGCGCAGCCCGCGCCGGTAGCAGGTGCGGAAACGCGAGCCGGCCGAAATGCTCGTCGATGCGCTCGTTGGTCTTGCCGCCCAGCAGGGTGTGGGCGGACCACGCGACCTCCAGCGGCGAAAAATAATCCGGATCGGTTCCGGAGCGCAGCAGCCACAGGATCTGGTCGGTATCGTTCCTGACTTCGATCCAGACCGGTTGCACATCGGACGCCGTCACGTCCGTGCCGAAGAGGCGCAGGCTGTCCTGAGGCCCGAGCACCGCGGCACTCAATTGCACGCCGGCCTTTGATTGCGTCACTGCCCGCGCGCGCAACGAGGTGTCGCTCGTGTCCGGCGGCGCCTGCCAGGTTGCACAGGCGCTCATGGTCAGCGTCGCGACGGTCAGCCACGCCGAGACGCGCACCGCGTTGCGCCAACGGGTCGCACCGCCCGTCATGGCTGCGGCTCATCGGTCGCCTGCTCCACGAATCCCTCGCCACCGGTGCGCCAGGGCAGGATCTCGATCTCCGTGAGCGACGTCGGTTCGCGGTCGAAGAACAGCACCGTTCGCAATCCGCGCGTGTAGTAAGGGTCCGTCGTCAGGTTCTTGCGCGGGGCATCCCTGGCTGCGGCGCCGACGCCACCCACGAAGCCGATGGCCCGCAGGCCCTGCGAGTAGACCAGGTCCTCGGTCAGGGCCAGGGCGGCCTCGTCCACGTCTGGATCGATCTTGTGGGTCGTGAAGGTCGGCGAGTGAATCGTGAGCCGGCTGCCGATATCGCGGCTGATCTGGCCCACCCAGACCTGCTGGCCGCGGTAACGCATCGGGCTCTGCCAGAGCCGCAGGTGATTGCGCTGATGAATGTTGTCGCGAGCCTTCTGCAGCGCGATGTCCTGGGGCCGCCCATACAGGTACAGGTCGCTGATCGGGGCGTATGGGTAGCGTTCCCGCGACATGGCGGAGCTCACGGTGCGCATCACCGATCCCTTCCAGGTCACCTCCGTCGGGCTCCAGCCGCGTCGGACCAGCGACGGAAAGGCGTCGTCGAGACCGCCGACGATGACGAGGTTGAGCGGATCGCCGTTCTTCGAGCCGTCCTGGTTGGTCACGCAGCAGGGCAGTGCCTCCAGCGCTGCACGGAACTGTGCGTCGTCGGTGTAATCGACGCCACTGTCCGTCGCCCGCAGCTGGTTGCGGAAGACCTCGCTCCGCTTGTAGTCCGCGCGCAGGCCGGGCACCAGCGCCAGGAACGAGAAGCTGTGGCTGCGCCGATCGGCGAACAAGTCGATCTGCAGGAGTTTCACGCCCTCGTGGAGATTCGTGAGGACGAAGCCGGACACCGTCTGTCCGGGCGGCACCGGATTGCGAAACGCCAGTTGCTTGAAGCGCCGATCCAGTTCGTCGGGCTTCCTGCCCGGGTCGCCGAGGGCCATGCCTTCGGCGGCCTCGGAAGCAGGGAAATAGTTCGGATCGAGTCCCGGAAACATCAACCAGTAGGCCACATCCTCCTTGTTCTCAATCTCGACCCAGACGGGCTGGATGAGTTGGTCGGCGAGCGGCACGCCATACACCGCGGTGGCTTCGTCGGGCGACAGGGCCGCGGCAGCGACGCGCACCTTGCCCAGAGTGCGGGACTGCGAGCGTTCCAGGTAGCCGGGGTAGGGCGCAGAACGCTCTGCGGCAGACACCGAGCCGCCAATGATCCCGATGGTCGCAATTCCGACGGTCAGGACTCTCCTTGTGATGGATGCCATGTCGAAGGCCACTGAGGCTCCAGAAGCTGGCGATCTCCGGGTCTGACCGACGACTGGAGCCCAGTAACGCCCCGCGTGCTGCTCCCAGTGCGGCCGAGCAGTTCCAGCGCTCGCCACAGAATTCCATAGATATCAGTTCAATGCGTGAAAGTCATCAACCGCCGACGCGACGCCGCCCCGCGCCGTGCCGGGGTCGTCGATCGTCGATCAGTCGAGCTTCAGTTCCGCCCGCTGCAGCTTGATCACCTGCTGCATGATCGCCATCAGTGCCGCAGAAGTCATGCCCAGCATGAGCACTCCGCAGACGGCCTCGAGCGGACCCAGCAGCTTCCAGTCCTTGCTCATGACGATGTCGCCATAGCCCAGCGACGCGAAATTGACTGCCGAATGGTAGATCGCCTCGTAGTACTCGTCGAACTCGCCCAGTGCGACGAACAGCAATCCCCACATCACGATCTGCAGGACGCTTCCCAGCATCATGGCCAGCATGGCGACAAGTATCGAGCGTACGCCGCGCAAGGAGCCGAGTCCGTGCTTGGCGACCGCCGACTGTTGCACGGAATAGCGCACGCTCCAGAATGCGAACGCCACCTGCACGACCATGCATAGCAGGATCGCCGGCAATCCGACCAGCAGGTTTCTGACGATCATGCTGTTTCCTCCACTGATTTCATTTCGAGCGTGCGCGACCGCGATTCGCGCCAGTGCTCCAGCCCCCACACCGTGACCCATGCATAGACCGCCACCGCGACGAACAGGCAGGTGCGGACGGCGGCCGCCTGCAGGACGCTCTTGCCGCTGGCGCTGTCCTCGATCGCGGGGCCGAGCAGGATCAGCGCCGTGATCAGCGCGTTGCTCCAGAAGGTCGGCCGGAACGCGGTGCGGCGCGCTCCGAACATCGCCGACCCGCACCACAGCGCGGCGGCCATCAGCCACAGCGCCAGCATCCAGAGATTGGCCAGCAGCGAGAGCCCGAGCCAGACGCACGCGCCGATGAGCGCGCCCATCAGCGTCGATCCAACCAGTTCCTTCCCGGCGGAGCGGGCGTTGGTCTCGCCGGCCTGCTGGCCGAGCGTGACGGCCTTCATGACGGCGGCGAGGTAGAGCGACGGGTTGGTGAGGGCGAGCACGAAGACGGGCATCACGATCACCACGGCGCGCAACGCGATCCAGCTTGCTGCCGCCTGGTCCGACGACCGCGCGACTGGCTGCGGCGCCACGGAGTCGGGTGGGTCCGGAAAAAAGGCGTGCGAAACGCCCTTGACCAGGCTGCCGATGACGACGCCGACGGCGATGGACAAAACGAGTCTTCCCGCCAGGGCCTGCTCAGCGACCCCGGCCACCGGGATCAGTGCAAATGCCATCACCAGCACCATCGTCACCGGATTGCCGCTGCGCAGCCCCCCGTAGAAGACCGCGTAGAGAATGGCTGCGGTCAGCAGCAGGCCGGTCAGCGCGTAGTTCTCGTGCAGCGGCACCATCAGCACGCCGGCCAGCAGCAAAATGGCCAGCACCATCGCGGTCGCACTGGCCCGCGGGATGGGCATCGGCGGACCTGGCTTGCACAGCAGGATCACGGCCATCACGCACACGACGAACGGCGCCGGCAGCCCGAACCCGTACGCCACCAGCACGGCGACGCCGAGGCCGAGGGTCAGACGCAGTGCAGCCTTGTCCGCGCGTGCCATGGCAGGTGATCAGTAGAGGTAGGACAGCCAGCTCATGACGCGGATGTAGATCCGGCCCAGCAGGTTCATCACGGGATGGTCCCCCGTATAGACCAGCACCTCGGCCTGTCCTCCGACCCGCACACCTTCCAGCCGGTCGATCTCCGCGGCATCGAACTCCACCGCCACCGGAATCCGCTGCGCCTGTCGCAGCCAGTCGCGACTGTTCTCGACGGTCGGCAGGGTTCCGGGCGGGGAAGACTGCCCCCCGCTCACGCCGCCACCGACGCTGCGGACGCGCCCCTTGAGCACCTCGCCGGGCATCACGTCGAGCACGATCGCCACTTCGTCGCCGGCGTCGATGTTGCCGAGGTTGTTCTCGGTCATGTCGGCAGCTGATCCAGAGGTCGTGAATCGCGATCAGCGTCATGACCGGCGCGCCGGCCTGCGCGAAGTTGCCGACGTCCGTGCGCAGGTCGGTGACCGTGCCGCGCGCCGGCGCGAGCACCTTGGTGCGTGCCAGGTCGAGCTCGGCCTTCTCCACCGCCGCGCGCGCGCTGCGCAGCTGCGCGTTGTTCTCGCCGCTGTCGCCGGCCGCTTCCTCGGCCTTGCGCAGGTCGGCCTCGGCGCGCGCGACCTTGCTGCGCGCCTCCTCCCGCGTGGATTGCGCGATCTCGAGGCGCCGCACGGAGATGGCGCCGGGGTCTTCCTGGTGCAGTCGCTCCTGTCGGCTCGCGTCCTTTGCCGCCATCTCGAAGCTCGTCTGGGAGGTCCGCAGTGCAGCGCGCGCCGCGTCCACACCCGCCGCCGATGCCTTCACGGAGCTGCGCACCGTCTCGTAGTCGGACCGGGCGCGCTGCAGCGCGATCTCGTACTGTTCCGGATCGATGTCGAACAGGGGTTGCCCCGGCTCGACGTCGTCGTTGTCCCGGATGTGGACCGCCTGTACCTTGCCCGAGACCTCCGCCGCCACGGGAACGACGAACGCCTGGATGCGCGCCTGCGAGGTGTACGGCGTGAGGCGGTCGCCCACGAAGTAGAGCACCAGGCTCACGATGATCAGCGCGGCGATGACGCCGGCCCCGATCCGTGTGCCGCGGCCGGCGCTCGGGGTGCTCGTCTGCAGCGGTCCCGGCCGGCGTCTGTGTTTCGGGCTCCTGGCTCATTGCGCGTCCTACGGCTTCGGCGGTGATGACTTCGGCGGCCGGCGGCAGTGGTGCCGTCAACAGGTCGTTCCAGTTGCTGCGCTCCATCATGCTTGCGCGCGTGGCATCGTCGAGCACGGCCCGGTTGCGGCCGGCCTGCCATCCGCCGCCCATCGCCTTGTAGAGCGAGATGAGGCTCTGCGTCACGCCGCCGCGGGTGGTCACGAGGCGTTCCTGCTGGCTGAACAGCGTGCGTTGCGAGTCGAGCACGCGCTGGAAGTCGACGAAGCCATCCTGGTACTGGATCGTGGCGATGTCGAGCGAGCGCTTCGCGGCCTGCACGGCCTGCTCGAGAATGTCGACCTGCGTGCGGCCCTTGGCGAACGATACCGCGGCATCGTCCATTTCGCGCGCGGCCCGCAGCACGGTGTCCTGGTACACCTCGTAGAGCTGCTGGAAGCGGGCGTCCTGCACGAGCACCTGGTTCTTCAGTCGCCCATAGTCGAACACGTTCCAGGCCAGCGCCGGCCCCAGGCCCACATTGAAAGTGGTCGGCGAGGACTCCAGCGACGTCGCCGAGAGCCCGACCGTCCCGACCAGCGCGATCGACGGATACAGCGCCGCCTGATTGACACCGATCAGCGCCGACTGCGCCGCGAGCTGCATCTCCGCGGTCCTGACGTCCGGCCGGCGGCGCAGCAGCTCAGCCGGCATCTCGACGACGACCTCGAGTCCTGCTTCGGGAATCCGCTCCCGGCCGGCCGCCATCTCCGGCAGCGGGCCTGGCGGCCTGCCCAACAGGGTGCTGAGCGCGTTCTGCGCCTGGCGCAGGGCACTTTCGAGATCCGGTATGCTCGAGATCGTGCCGAGGTACAGCGCCTTCGCCTGCTGCACGTCCAGCTCGGACTCGTTGCCGCTGCGGAACAGTCGCTCGGTGATCTCGAGGCTGCGCTTCTGCAGTTGCGCGTTCTCGTGCGCGATGCGCAGCCGCTGCTCGAACGTCCGGATGGAGGCGTAGAAACTGGCGGCCTGCGCCGCGACCAGCACCTGCACGTCGTCATACTGGGCGATGCTGGCGAAGTAGCCCGCGTCCGCCGCCTCGATCCCGCGCCGGAACCGGCCCCAGAAGTCCATCTCCCATGCGATGTCGAACGCGGCACCGTAGCTCCCGAACGAGCGGCTGGGCTCGCCCGAGGTGTCCTGCCCGACCCATAACGCCTGTCCGCTCAGCTGCTGCAACTGGGGATACAGGCCGCTCCCGGCGATGCCGAGTTGTGCACGGGCCTCCATGATCCGCGCTCCGGCAATGCGTACGGTCGGGTTGGCCCGTTGCGCCTCGGCCACCATCTGGTCGAGCGCAGGATCGTTGAAGACCCGCCACCACTGGTCGTCCTGGAGTGGCGGCGCCGGTGGCAGCTGTCCCGCCGCCGACTCGGGTGACCCGCCTCTCCAGCCGTCGAGCCACGGCACGTCGGGGCGTTGGAAGTCCGGCCCGACGGGCTTGCAGCCAGCCGCCAGCAGCACGGCGAGCACGATCGCCAGGCGCGCCGGCCGCGCGTTCACCGCGCCGCCGGGCATCGTTCAGGCTGCGGGCGGTGAGTCACTCTGTGGCTGGTCATGGTGCACCCAACCCATGAAGATCTGGTAACCCAGAGCCAGCAGGACGGCACCTACGAACAACCCGAGAATGCCGGCCGCCGCCATGCCCCCGATTGCGCCGAGCAGGATCACCGGCATCGGTGCGTCGACGCCGCGGCCCAGCATCAGCGGCTTGAGGAAGTTGTCTGCGATCCCCGCGAGAAACAGAACGACTGAGTAGACGACGGCCATGCCAGTCCCGTAGTCGCCGCTCATCCAGATGTAGGCGATGGCCGGGATGGTGACGAGTACCGCCGGAATCTGCGCGATGCCGAGCACCAGCACAATGATCGCGAGCACCCCGGCAAACGGTACCTGCGCCACGAGCAGCGTGACGCCGACGGCGATGGCCTGGATGAGTGCCACGCCGATGACGCCCTGCGCTACGGCGCGAATGGTCGCCGTCGACAGCTTGACGAACTCGGGGGCACGACTCCGGCTCATGACCTTGGCAAAGATGGCCTCGCTGGCGCGTGCGCCGGCCTCGCCGAACGCCATGATCACGCCCGCAATCAGGAAGGCCGCCAGGAACATGAGGAGGCCGCCGCCGATGCCAGCCACGAACGAGAGTGCCGATTTCGCGAGGTTGCCGATCTTCGGCTGCATGCTCTGCACCAGCGCCGGCAGGTCGGAATGCGCCTTCGACCAGTAGGCATGGACCTTCTTGCCGACGACCGGCCACTCCTCGACGCCGGGACGTGGCGCGGGGATCTCCAGGGTGTTGTCCTGGATGGCCTGCACATATTCCTGCACGGAATCGGCGAGCGATCCCATCAGCACCGCCGTGGGCGCGACGATCAGCACCGCGGCCGTGAGCGAGATCAGGGTGGCCGCCAGGCCCTGCTTGCCGCCGAGCCTGCGCGCCAGCATCTGGTGGAGGGGGTACAAGGCGACGGCGAGAATCAGTGCCCAGACCATGAGCGTCAGGAACGGCGCAAAGATCCTGTAGCACAGTGCCGCGAGGGCGAAGACCAGGCCGGCGCGGATCAGCACGTCGAGCATCTGCGACGCGCTCAGCGGCCTGGAGTCCGGTTCAGGTTGCAGGGCCGCATTCATCAGTGTTCTCCTTGTGCGCGTCCTTACTCGCGGTTTCTACTCCCCACCAGTACCCAAGTAAAGCGCGCGCGCGATTGCCCTGGTCAGTGTCGTCACTGCGGCCGTGGGCACCGCCGCAGTCGGCGTCAAAAGAAAGGCCGGTGATCGAGGTCGACACCTCGATCACCGGCCACGTCGCGACCTTCAGTCGCAGGTTAAGCGACGATTTCTTACGGGTCAGAGCGGCTCGAACTTGAACTTGGCGCCGCCGAGCGCGGCCTCGTACATCAGCCCACCCTTGATGATCGAGAAAGAGGCCATGCCGTTCTCAAAGCCGGTGCGACTCTGGGTCTTAGCGTCTTTCTTGGTCGCGCTAGCGCCTGAGGACGTGCCGGTCGTGCCGGCGCCGGCAGACGCTCCCGCTGTGATGGCGACCGCGCTGGCCTTGGCCCCGAACTCGAAGTTACCCGACGTAAAATCCTTGAACGCCTTTTCGTTCTCGAAAAAGACGAGCAGGCTGTAACCCTGTGCGCCCGCCTGCCAACCGAAGCTCAGTTGATTCATCTTGGCCGTGCCTACCTGCTTGCCCTGCTGATAGACACACCCCGACCCGTGGGCTCCGCCAATGCCGAGTCCGGCCTTGCCGATGGTCGGGAAGACCGCAAAACCGTAACTGCCCTTGAAGTAGCCGGCGCTTTGGCCGGCATCCTGGAACAACTTCATCGTTTCCGCACACTTGGCCGTATCGTCATCTGCGAGGGCCAGCGAGCCGAACATCGAACTCAGTGCTACGGTCAGCACTACTGCGAGCAGCTTCTTCATGTGATTCACCTCTGTTGACTGTCCAGATGCGTAAAGGACAACCGGTTCGCCAGGCAGGTCCGCAATCCAACGACCGCCCTTGTTCGGACGCGCTGAACGGCGACCCAGTATGGGCCGAAGCGAGCGTGAATGGCCAGCGGTCCGCCCGCGCCAGTCGGCGCTGCTGAGACGCCTGAGGAGGAGGGCGTCGGCCATCGGATCAAGAGGAGCGTCTGCGCCACCATCACAGCATTGCGACGCATTGGGACGCTGAAAGGAAACTGCCACCGCGCAGTTCTCGCAGTATCAGACGCCGCCTTGCGTAGCGAGTATCAGCTGGGCCCAAGCGGTGCCCCAGAACGCGTTGCCGTGGCGGGCGGCCCAACCGCGGCAACGCGTGAAGGGTTCGCTACTTGGATTGGCGACTGCGCATGACGAGGAGCACGATCACGATGATCGCGATCGCGACGCCAATGTACAGCAGCCACGGAGTCCCTTCGGTCGGGGCCGGGGGGCTGGTCGCGACCGTTGCCGGTGGTGGCGGCTCCACTGCTGGCGCTGGCTCCACTGGGGGAGGGGAAGGAGCTTCGGCCACCTGAGTAGGCTCAGCCGGTGCTTGCGGAGGTGTCTCCTCGACCGACCCAAGATCCTCAGTCACTGGCACGATCTCCGCGATCTCCGTTACTTCGGCCGCCACAAAGTCGTCGCCCAGGTTCACGACGAAGCGGTCCCCCGGAATGTAGATGGTCAAGTCCTGGCCCGCCTGGGCGTCACGGACTTTGTAACTGCGATTACCCACGCGGAAGGTCATATCGGGGGGCGGGTTGATTTTGACTGCACGGTCGCCGCCTGGCACCGCTTCGCCTCCTTCGAATCGGACGTAGAGAGTGCTGCCCGAACGGCGCTGAACGACTCCATTGAACTGCGCGTATACGCGCCCGTCGCGCTCGACGACTGCTTGGCACACGGTACCAATGTTCGGGAAACGCACCAGGACGCTGGGCTGCCACGTAAGCGCCTCGCAGGTGTTGCCCGTTGAGGTGAACGCCGACTCGGTGCCCGTCACCGCACCTGCGCTGGCGCACGAAAGTGCCAGAAGACAGCCAATGGCGATGTTACGCATATCTCCTCCCTTCACCTTTTTTGAGTTGGAGGACCACTCTACGTCGCGGTTCAGCCAAGAACAATGCCTCGCATGTTGCTGCGAATCATCCAGGTCCGGAACGGTCGTCGTCCCGTAGAGCGCGATCGACCTTGACGGGCGGCTGTCCCATCACAAGGGATCCGACGAGAAAGTATCATGTGAGGGGAACTTGGCTCGTGGGGTCCGACGGCTTGCATCTTCTCGACCACAGCTTCATGGCGCGCGCACTCGAGCTCGCGCGGCAGGCGGAGGCGGCAGGCGAGGTGCCGGTCGGGGCCGTGGTCGTCTGCAACGGAGCGATCGTCGCCGAAGGCTCGAACAGGCCCATCGGTGCCTGTGACCCGAGCGCGCACGCAGAGATCGTCGCATTGCGCGCGGCCGGGCAGGCGCTCGGTACCTACCGGCTCACCGGCACGACGCTCTATGTGACGCTCGAGCCCTGTGCGATGTGCGCCTCGGCCATGGTGCACGCGCGCGTGCAGCGGCTGGTGTTCGCAGCCACCGACCCGCGGGCCGGCGCGGCGGGCTCTGTGTTCAACATCGTGCAGCACCCTGCGCTCAACCATCGCATCGAATGCACCGGTGGCGTACTGGCCGAAGAATGCGGCGCTGTGCTCAGGCAGTTCTTCCTGGCACGGCGCTGATCGCCGCGATGCTCGTTCAGCGCAGCGCCGCCCGGCGCTCCGGCCGGGGCGTGTCCCCGGATGCCGGGTCGTCCGGTGCGGTGGGCTGCGAGCCGATCCCGGCGACCGCAAGGATGTTCAGGTAGGCCTGCACGTTGTCGACGTAGCGCACCGGCTCCCAGCCGCGCGCGTAGCCGCGGCGGGTGCGGGTGTACCAGCGCTCCTGGGCGAGCAGCGGCAGGAACTCACGCACGTCCTCCCAGCGGTCGGGATTGCGTCCCTGCTGCTGCGCGAGGACGCGCGCGTCCTCGACGTGACCGAAGCCGACGTTGTAGGCGGCCACCGCGAACCAGGTGCGGTCGGGCTCCGGAATGCGCGGCGGCACCATCGTCATCAGGCGCGACAGGTAACGCGCGCCGCCGAAGATGCTGGCCCGCGGGTCGAGGCGGTCGCCGGTACGCATCATCGCGGCCGTGTCCTCGGTGAGCTGCATGAGGCCGCGAACGCCGGTGAACGAGACGGCATACGGATCCCACTTCGACTCCTGGTAGCCCATGGCGGCCAGCAGTCGCCAGTCGAGCTCGTGCTTCGCCGCGGCCTCCTTGAACCAGTCGAGGTAGCGAGGCAGTCGCGTCTGCACGTGCTGCAGGAAGTTGCGGGAGAACAGGTAGTCGAAGCTCTGCTTGTCGCCGTAGTAGCGGTCGAGCAGCCGCGCGACGGTGCCGTCGGCGCGCACGCCGACGAAGAAGGCGTTGACCCGGTCGAGGAGGGAGCGGTCGTGGGCCGCGGTGTTTACCACCCACGCGACGGCTCGCTCGGGCGAGAGGTCCAGCGCCACCGCAAGCTCCGGGTGCACGACGCGGCTGAGCGCGAATTCCGTGGAACTGGCAAGGGTGTACTCGACCTGGCCTGACGACACGCCGGCGAGGATCTCCTCGGTGTCCGTGTCGGCCCGCTCGACCCAGGCGAGGTCGGGGTGCTCGAGGCGCAGTTCCTCCAGCGTGCGCTGGTGTGCGCTGCCCACGGCCACCTCGATCTGACCCCGGCCGGCCTGGCGGATCGACGCCGGGCGCGACGCGCGGCGCCGATAGACGAGGTGCTCCCGCACGCGATGGTAGCCCGGGCCGAAATGGGCCTGCGGCGGGAGGTCGATCCCGGTGGTCAGGCCAGCTGCCGCAACGTGGGCCCGACCCTCGGCGACCTCGCGCACCGCGGCCTCGCGGGTGCGGACGGTGTAGAGGCGCAGCGCCACGCCGAGGTCCTCCGCGAAGCGGCTCGCGAGTTCGTAGGCGGGGCCCTCCGGACCGTGGCTGCCGAGGTAGTAGGCGTCGGGGCTGTTGCGGGTGACGACCCGCAGTTCGCCGGCCGCGAGCACCCGCTCGAGCAGCCCCGGGGGCTGGCTGCAGGTCGCGAGCAGCAGGGTCGCCAGCAGTGCGAGCAGGGGCTTCATCGTTGCTATAGAATACGCGGCCGCCGGAGAGGTACCGAAGCGGTCATAACGGCGCCGACTCGAAATCGGATGGGGGCATAATCGCCCCACGTGGGTTCGAATCCCACCCTCTCCGCCAGTTTTCACGCTTTCGGGGCGCGGCCATGATCATCGACGCCTGGGCGCAGCATCCGACGCGCCGGCACCTCGCCCACCCGATGTTCGACTCGCTGCGACGCTGGACGCGTGGCGAGGCGTCGTCACGGACGACTGCAGGCGGGGTCGGCGAGGACGGCGAGTGGCCGTTGTCGCTCACGCTCGCGAGCATGGACGAGGCGGGCATCACGCGCAGCCTCATCAGTGCCTGGGAAGGCCCGCGGGGATCACTGATCTCGAACGACGAGGTGGCCGGCTTCGTCCGAGAGGCACCGGAGCGACTCGTCGGGCGTCGGCTCCGTGGACATCAGCCGGCCGCGCGCGGCCGTGCACGAGATCCGCCGCTGCGTGCGCGAGCTCGGCTTCCGGGCCATCCGCGTGCTGCCCTGGCTGTGGGAACTGCCGCCCACGCACGCGCGCTTCTATCCCGTGTACAGCGAGTGCTGCGAACTCGGCGTCCCGTTCTGCACGCAGGTGGGTCATACCGGTCCCCTGATGCCCTCCGAGGTCGGGCGGCCGATCCCGTACATCGACCAGGTCGCCATCGACTTCCCGGAACTCGTCATCGTCTGCGGCCACATCGGCTATCCCGTGGACCGAGGAGATGATCGCGGTCGCGACCAAGCACCCGAACGTCTACATCGATACCTCCGCCTACACGGTGCGGCGCTACCCGCCGGCGCTCGTGTCCTACCTGCGCGGTCACGGCGCGGGCAAGGTGTTGTTCGGGTCCAACTGGCCGATGATCGCGCCGCGCAAGGCCCTCGAGGGGCTCGACGACCTCGGGCTGTCGGAGGAAACGCGCGCCGCGTTTCTCGCGGCTAACGCCGCGCGTGTGTTCGGGCTCTGATCGCCGCGTCGCGGCCGCGGGCCACTCCGGCCTGCAACCATTCCGTCCGCCGCCGCATCTATTTCCATGAATCTACAGTGCGCCACACCGGCGCCCAACGCAGGAGCAGGCTCATGGAGATCGCCGCCGTCGTGATGATTGCCGCCGTGGTGATGGGGTTCCTGCAGCAGTTCGACCCCCCGACCTGGTGAGTGTGAAGATACTAAGGCGCGATCTGGCCGCGGATCTCGCCCAGTCGATGGTCGCCGGGTCCGGAGTTCGGGGGATCAACGCCGTCGTTCGTGTGGACGTTGCAGTACGTGTTGCCGTCCCGGATCTGCTCGATCAGTTCCTCGAGCTTCGCGCCGGTGAGCGGACCGATGAGGTCGCTCGCATCGAGGGTGCCCTTGGCGAGCACGCCGGTGAAGGGCCCTTTCTTCGGCGCGGCCCCGCCGACCGGGATACAGCTTCGCGACCAGCGGGCCGTTCGCGCCGGGCGGGCCGAGGTGGAGGTCGGCCGCGGCGGCATTCATCAGGTCCTTGACCGTGACGACGTAGCTGATCGAGCGGCCGTCCGCGCTGACGACCAGCTGCAGGTCGCCCTCGGCGGTCGTCGTGATCGGGTCCGGCACGTGCGCTCCGCCGGTCAATTTGGCGGTGTAGGTGGCCTCGGCGGCCTGCGCAGGGCCGGCGAGGCCGACCAGTGCCAGGGCGAGGGCGGTGAAGAGGCTCGTTGTCTTGTACATGCGTGGGCTCCGTGATGGCGATGCGGCCGCCGCGCAACGGCAGGCGGCACTGACCCGCCCAGCTTGGCGCCTGCCCCGCAATCCGGAATACGTAGTTTCGGAAAGTGACTCGCGCAGCAGCCTCAGGCGTGCAGGCGGCCGCGCAGCGTCGCGATCTCCTCGCGCCACCGTGCTACCACCGGGTCCTGCTCGGGGTCGAACCCCCGATCGCGCAGCCGCCGCTTGCGGAACGCGAGCTCGTTCTGCGCGTTCACGAGCGCCGCCGAGGCGGCCCGGTCGCGGGCGTCGATCCGCCGCGTACGGAAGACCGCGTCGCGTTCGACGGCCGCGTACTCGTCCGGCGTGACGCTGCGGTCCACCTCCTGGGCGAGTTCCTCGCAAATGACCGCGCGTTCCCATCGGCCGCTGCGGCGGATGACCCACGCGAGCAGCAGCGCGAACGGCAGGAAGATGACCAGGTTGGATACGCTTGCCGTGACCAGCGCCTCGAACAGGCCGAGCTCCGGCGGGGCCTGGGCCTCCGTGGGCGGTGCTTCGCCCGCCCGAGACGCGACCAGGGCCAGCAGCAGCGGCAGCGCATTGTTCCAGGCGTGCCCGAGGACGGCGAGCAGGAAACCCGCGACGGGCGCGAGGTAGTGCACCCACCGCTTCGGTCCCAGGCGCGCGAGCCCGAGCGAGGCGCCGAAGATTCCCGAGAACATCGCGTGACCGGCGAGGCCGAGCCACGCGTAGCGCATGCCGAGCTGGAAGCCATAGGGCGCCGCGCCGAACTGCGCGAAGTTCTGCTGCACGTACAGCGCCGACTCGAACCAGTTGAAGCCGGCACCCACCAGCGCGCCGTAGATGAAGCCATCGCGTACGTTGTCGAACTCGCCGCGCGCCAGCCAGAACAGCAGCACGATGCCGAGTCCTTTCAGCGTCTCCTCGACCAGCGGCGCGGCGAGCGGCGCGCCGATCAGCAGCGCCGCCTCGGGCCCCAGCAGGTCCTTGAGCGTCGCGTTCTGCTCCAGCCACCCGGCGATGGCCATGATCGCGGCCGTGTTGATCGGGAGAGCGAAGGCGGTCGCGATGAGGCCGCCCCAGAGGAACGCCGCCGCGAACAGCCACGGCGTCTCGCGCTCGCGCCGGTCGAGGTACCACAGGATCGCGACCGGCAGCACCGACAGCGCGGACGACAGTGCAATGGCCCGCAGGAACACGCGCGTCGCCTCCGAACCCAGGCCGCCCACGGCCGCGCAGATGATCAGGGCCGCGAGGACCAGCAGCACGCCGAGGGCGATCGTGAACCCGCGTGCGACCCGCGCCGGCGCAAGGGCGAGGCGAGTGGCGGGAGCGGGGAAACGTGGCTGGACATGTCGGGGCTGCGCGAGGAATCAGTCGAGGACCGGGTTGACGAGCAGCATGGTACCGGCGCCGGCCGCGATGATCGCCACCGCCGCGACCAGCACCGGGATCCGCAGCGCGCGGCCGCCCAGCATCGCCGCCATCGCCGCCTTCACCACCGTGTTCGACAAGGTCGCGATCGTGATGGCGCGGACCGCCAGTTGAAGGTCGCCGCCGTGGGCGTACTGGGCCATCGACAGCGTGATTGCATCGACATCCGTCGTGCCCGCGAGCGCGGCAACGAAGTAGACACCGCGGCCCGGAGCGTAGGTCTGCACCAGTTCGACGACCAGCAGCACCAGCGCAAAGAACGCCGCGAACTTCGCCGCCGCGGCGAGGCTGAAGGGATTGCGCAACGGCACGCTCTCGGCTCGCGCGCCGAGCTTCGAGCCGCGATGCAGGAACCAGGCCGCACCGGCCGCGACGGTGGCCATGGCGCCGAACGGCACCGCGAGCAACGGCAGCAGGGCGCGGTTCACCACCAGCACCTCGACGATGACGCGCACGAACATCACGCCCCACGCGAGCAGGATGCCGCTCGCGAGCGCGGGCACCGCGGCCGCGTAGGCCGGATCGCGGCTCTGGCGCGAAAACGCGAGCGTGACGGCCGTCGAGGAGACGAGACCGCCGGTGAGTCCCGTGAGCGGAATGCCGCGACGTGCCCCCAGCAGACGCGTGGCGACGTAACCGACCAGCGACAGGCTCGAGATCAGCAGCACCAGCATCCACAGCGACCGTGGGCGCAGTGCCCCCCACGGGTCGACGGGCTCCGCGGGCAGCAGCGGCAGCACGATGAAGGTCGCGATCAGCAGTCGCAGGCCGGCAAAGACGTCGTCACGGTCGAGCTTGTAGACGATGCCGTGCAGCGGCTGCTTGTAGGCGAGCACGGCCGCGACCGTGACGCCGAGGCCGACGGCCAGCTCCCGGTAGCCGAGCGTGGTCATGGCGCCGAGCAGGCAGGCGGCGATGGCAGCGAGCTCCGTCGTCAGGCCGAGCGCGTCGGGCTGGCTGCGCGCCGAGATGACGTAGCCCGCCAGCACCGGCGCCAGCGCCGAGAACAGCGCCGCCGCGAGTATCCAGGGCGAGTCGAGCGCGAGCGTGAGCCACCCGCCGAGCGCGCCGATCAGTGCGAACAGGATGAAGGTGCGCAGGCCGCCGATGGTCTGCTCGTCGTGCTCGCGGCGGTGACGCTCGCGCTCGATGCCGAGCAGCGCGCCGATGAGCAGCGCGGTGCCGAAGTTCCAGACGGCCTCGAAGTCTGCGACGGGGGGCATGGTTCGTGGACTCAGTCGGCGCGCCGTGGCCCCGCGTACAGGTCGATGACCTGCTCGAGAGCCCGCTGGCACACCCGGCAGAACGGCACCTCGTTGCGGGTGAACATCACGCAATCGAGCTGGGGTCGATAGAAGGCGCGTGCGTCGTAGTTGGCGCCCTGGAAGGCGCCGACCACGCCGTCGTGAGCCGCCGCGCGGAACAGACGCGTGGCGTCGGCCTGTTCCTCGCGGAACAGGTCATTCATCTCCCGCTCGGGCCGCCCCTCCGCCCGGATCTGCTTGCGCCGCGCCTGGAACTCGCGCTGTCGCGCCTCGAAGGCGTCCTTGGGCCAGGGCGTGGGCACCGGCGTGGCCGGGTCCACGAGGTCGCGCCACTTGAGCGGCTCGCCCTCGAGCAGCGCGGTCACGTTGGCTTCCCACGGCTCGACCACCGCGGCGGCCGGCTCGTAGGCGACGGGGGAGGTGTAGTACTCGTCGGCGAGGGCAGCAAAGTGGTGACCGAACTCGTGCACGAACAGGTAGTCCGCCCACTCGCTGTCCACGGCCACCGTTGCGAACGTGCCGAAGATGCCGCCGCCGCCGTAGGTCCCGGAATTGACGAGGATGGCGACGAATTCATACGGCGCCCACGCCGCCACGTCGCGCAGCGCAGCGATTGTCGAAGGTCAGCACGTAGCGCTCCGAGCCGAAGGCGTCGTAGGTCGCGCCGACGGGCGTGCGGCGATGGATGCCCGAGGAAGGTCGCGCAATGCCCGATTCCGCCGACGGCGGGCACAGGCCCCACACGTTGAAGTCGCCGCGCCGTGCGGCAAAGGGATCGTGTCGGAACAGCGCATCGGCCATGCGGCGGGCATCGGCCGCGAACCTGGCTGCACATTCGGCGGCGGTGTAGCCGTCGCCGAGCAGAAGCAGGTCCACCTTGTCGGCGGGCTCGCCGTTTCGTTCGATCGGGATCAGCTCCTGGCGCGGCGGCGGCGCGCGCTCGACGAACGCGTCGCGTGGATCCACCGTGGTGCGCCACACGGTGACGAACGTCTGGTCGGGCTGCCGGCGCCGCACCACGACCTCGACGGGCCCGACGGGCTCGGGAAAGCGCAGCGATTCGTGAAACGTGCGGTGCCGGTCGGCCGCCTCGGCGGTCGTGACCCACTCGCCGAAAATGGACGCGAAGCCGCGCGCGTACAGAAGTCCGCCCGAGGCGTCGCGGACCTCGAAGCGGTACACGCCCTGGTTGCCGTCGTCGGCAATTCGCGCTGCGTGTCCGGGCCACGGCAGGGGCTCGCGCACCACCCGGTCGACCGCGAGGATCTCGACGCCCCGCCCCCCGGTGTGGAAATAGTCGAGCCGCAGGGTACCGGGTGCCTCGGCGCTCGACGCTGCGCTCGCAAGGCTGCCGAGCGCCACGGTCGCGGCGCACAGCCAGCGGCGCAACTCAACGGCTCCTGCGCGGCGGGGTCCGGCGTTTTGCCGCGGCCGGCGCCGCCGCGCGGCGAGCCTTGGCCGGGGTCTTGCGCGCTTTGCGTTTCGGGCTCATGCGCGCCACGGCGCGTTGCTCGCGGACCTGCAACGCAGTCTCGACCTGGCGCAGCTGGGTCACGAACAGCTGCGCGGCGCGCGACAGCGACTTCTTGCGTGGGTAGAAGAGACCGTAGCTCATGTGCAGCCACGGTGCATCGAACGGCACCAGCGCGATCTTGCCGGCCCGCAGCTCAGCCTCGATCGCCGTAAGGGGCGCGAGCCCGATGGCGTCGCCCGCCATCACGGCCGCCTTGGCAACGGCAAAGCTGTCGAGCATCAGGTTCGGCGAGAGGTCGCCGGTGTCGCGGTCCACTTTGGCGAGCGGCATCGACTTGGCGACGTGCACGGCGATGCGTTGCGGGATGCGCGCGGAGACCAGGGGGAATACGAGGATGGTCTCGAGCGAGAGGTCGGAGCCGGCCACGAGTGGGTGACCCTGGCGGGCAAAGAAGAACACCCGGTGCTCGGCGATCGGCTCGATCGCAAGCCGGGTCGGGTGTCGCTCGGCACTGGTCGTGTCGGCGATGGCGAACTCGAGCCGGGCCGCGAGCACGGCGCGGCACAGCTCATCGAAGTCGCCGAGGACGGCATGGACGCGCAGCCTCGAGTTCGCGGTGGCCATGCGCCCTAGCGCGACGCCGAGCGGCAGTTCGGCGGCGAACATGTCGATGCCGAAGGCGATCTCGGGTGCCTGCAGGCCGGCGAGTTCCTCGAGGTCGCGGGTCAGGTCGCGGGCCTGCGAGAAGATCCGGTTCGCGTGGTCGATCACGAGCTGGCCGGCCTGGCCCGGCCTCAGGGCCTTGGCGGCCCGGTCCACGAGCTTGAATCCGAGTGCCGACTCGAACGACTCGACGCGCTTCATGAGCGCCGTCGGCGTCAGGCCGAGCGCACTGGCCGCGCGCGAGAGGTCGCCGGACGGAATGAGACCAACGAGGTCGAGCAGGGTGGGAGTCTTCATGGTTCACCGGCACGCTAGCAGATGATCGCGTCGATGGCATCCCCGGGGGATTCCGGACCGGGTCCAGGCCGCACCGGCGGCGCCGATGGGTCCGCCGGCATCGCAGCCGGTATGATGGACGGATGACCGGCAAGCTTCTTTCGCGTCGCGACCTCGAGTTCCTGCTGTACGAGTGGCTGGACGTGGAGGCGCTCGTGGCGCGGCCACGCTACGCGGACCATTCCCGCGAGACCTTCGACGGCGCGCTCGATACCGCCGAACGCATCGCGACGGAGTTCTTCCTGCCCCATCGGCGCAAGTCGGACGTCGAGGAGCCCGTCTTCGACGGCGAGCGGGTGCACCTGATCCCGGAGGTGAGCGCGGCGTGGTCGGCCTTCGCAGAGGCGGGCCTGCTGGCCGCGGAGCAGGACGCCGAATTCGGCGGCATGCAGCTGCCCGCCGTCGTGGACAAGGCCTGCTTTGCGTACGTGCTCGCGGCCAACTGCGGCAGCGCGGGCTATCCGCTGCTCACGATCGCCAATGCCAACCTGCTGATCGCGCACGGCACGCCGGCGCAGATCGAGGTCTTCGTCCGGCCGATGCTCGAGGGGCGCTATGCGGGAACGATGTGCCTGTCCGAGCCCCAGGCCGGCTCGTCGCTGGCCGACATCCGCACCCGGGCCGAGCCGGACGGCGATTCGCCCCTCGGGCCCCGCTATCGGCTGTTCGGCAACAAGATGTGGATCTCGGCCGGCGAGCACGAGATCACCGACAACATCGTGCACCTGGTGCTCGCGAAGATCCCGGGCGGCCCGCCGGGCGTGAAGGGCATCTCGCTCTTCGCCGTGCCGCGCCGGATGATCGGCGCGGACGGCGCCGACGGCGAGCGCAACGACGTGGCGCTCGCGGGACTCAACCACAAGATGGGCTATCGGGGCACGGTCAACACGCTGCTCAATTTCGGCGAGGGCCGGTTCCGGCCGGAGGGTCGGGCTGGTGCCGTCGGTTACCTCGTCGGCGAGCCGCACCGTGGCCTCGCCTGCATGTTCCACATGATGAACGAGGCGCGCATCGGCGTGGGCCTCGGCGCGGTCGCGCTCGGCTACGCGGGTTACCTCGAGTCGCTCGACTACGCGCGCAACCGCCCGCAGGGACGGCCGGTGACCTCCAGGAATCCGGCGACGCCGCCGGTTCGGATCATCGAGCACCCGGACGTGCGGCGCATGCTGCTCGCCCAGAAGGCCTACGTGGAGGGCGGCCTCGCGCTGACGCTGTATTGCGCCCGGCTGGTCGACGAGCAGCACACGGCCCCGGAGGCGGGCGCCCGGGACGAGGCCGCGCTGCTGCTCGAGATCCTGACGCCGATCGCGAAGTCCTGGCCCTCGCAGTGGTGCCTCGCGGCCAACGACCTCGCCATCCAGGTGCACGGCGGCTACGGCTACACGCGCGACTACCCGGTCGAGCAGCTCTATCGCGACAACCGCCTGAATCCGATCCACGAGGGCACCCACGGCATCCAGGCGCTCGACCTGCTCGGCCGCAAGGTGAGCATGGCGGGGGGGCGCGCCCTCGAGTTGCTCGGCGGCCGGATCGCCGGCAGCATCGCGCGGGCGCACGCGCACGGGCGACGCCGATCTCGCCGGCTGGGCCGCGGCACTCGAGGAGGCCGTTGCACGCACCGTGCGCACGACGCGGGCCCTCCATGCCGCGGGCGACATGGAGCGTGCGCTCGCCAACGCGACCGTCTACCTCGAGGCGTTCGGGCACGTCGTGGTGGCATGGATCTGGCTCGAGCAGGCCCTTGCCGCGCACGGCCGGGCCGGCGATTTCCTACGACGGCAAGCGCCAGGCCTGCCGCTACTTCTTCCGTTGGGAACTGCCGCGCACCGCGGCGCAGTTCGCGCTGCTCGACAGCCTCGACGACACGACGCTCGCCATGCGCGAAGCGTGGTTCTGAGGCCGGATCGTGCCGCGGTCCATCTTCATCACGGGCGCGTCCTCCGGCATCGGCGAGGCGCTGGCGGTAGAGTTCGCGCGCCGCGGCTACGCGATCGCGATCGCGGCGCGTCGCATCGAGCGGCTCGAGTCCCTGGCCGCGCGCCTGCCGGGGCTCGGCGCCGCGGCGGTGCTGCCGCTCGCGCTCGACGTGACCGACTTCGCCTCGATCGACGAGGCGCTCGCGCGCGCCACGAAGGAGTTCGGCCACCTCGACGTCGTGGTGGTGAACGCGGGCGTCGGCTACTCGCTGCCCGTGGGCCGGGGCAAGTTCGAGCAGGTGCGCCAGACCCTCGACACCAATCTCACCGGCGCCATCGCCACGATCGAGTTCGCACTGCCGCGGCTGCGGGCGCAGGGCGGGGGCCAGATCGTCGCGATCACCTCCGTCGCGGGCTCGCGCGGCATGCCGTTCATGGGCGCGTACTCGGCGGCGAAGGCCGGGCTGCATCGCTACGTGCAGGCAGTCCGCGCCGAGGTTCGGCACGAGCCCATCACCGTCACTGAGCTGGCGCCCGGCTACATCGACACGGACATGAACCGTGGCGCGAAGAGCCGGCCTTTCGTCATTCCACTGGAGCGCGGCGGCGCGATCATGGCGCGCATGATCGAGCGTCGCGTCGGCCATCGCTACGTACCGGTGTGGCCCTGGACGCTGCTGGCGCCGCTGCTGCGGTTCCTCCCCACGGCCCTGCTCGCACCGAAGCCCCGACGTCCCTGAGGACAGCGACTCGATGACCCAGATGCCCGCCGATACCCGGCCCGTCGCGGCCAACAATGCCATCGACGCCGAGCGGCTCGCAGCATGGCTTGCTGCGAACGTCGCGCCGCTCGACGGACCGCTCGAGATCGCGCAGTTCAAGGGTGGCCAGTCGAATCCGACCTACCTGCTCGCGGCCGGCCGGCAGCGCTACGTGCTCCGGCGCAAGCCGCCCGGCAAGCTGCTGCCGTCAGCGCACGCGGTGGACCGCGAGTTCCGCGTCATCCGCGCGCTCGCCGGCACCGACGTGCCCGTGGCGCGGGCGCTCGCGCTGTGCGAGGACGACGCGGTGATCGGCACGGCGTTCTACGTGATGGAGTACGTCTCGGGACGCGTGTTCTGGGACCCGCAGCTGCCTGACCTCGAGCCCGCCGAGCGCGCCGCTCGTGCACGACGAGATCAATCGCGTGATCGCCGCGCTGCATCGCGTGGACTACGTCGCGGCCGGGCTCGGCGACTACGGGCGCCCGGGCGAGTACATCGCCCGCCAGGTGGCGCGCTGGAGCAAGCAGTACCAGGCCTCGGAGACCGAGAAGATCGAGGCCATGGACCGGCTGATCGCGTGGTTGCCGGAGAACATCCCGGCCGGCGACGAGACGCGCATCGTGCACGGCGACTACCGCATCGACAACGTGATCTTCCACCCGACCGAGCCGCGCATCCTCGCGGTGCTCGACTGGGAACTGTCCACGCTCGGCCATCCGCTTGCCGACTTCGCCTACCACTGCATGGTCTGGCGCATTCCGCCCGGCGTGTTCCGCGGCCTCGGCGGACTCGACCTCGCCGCGCTCGGCATCCCCTCCGAGCGCGACTACGTCGCCGCGTACTGCCGGCGCACCGGGCGCGCGGGCATCGAGCCCCGCGACTGGGACTACTACATGGTCTACAACATGTTCCGCATCGCCGCGATCGTGCAGGGCGTGATGGCGCGCGCACTGCAGGGCAACGCCTCGAGCGCTCAGGCGCTCGAGACGGGCCGCGCGGCACGTCCGCTCGCGGAGATGGCCTGGCGCCAGGTCGAGCGGCTCAAGCTTTCCTGAGGAGATTCCCATGGACTTCGAGTTTTCCCCCAAGGTGAAGGACCTGCAGCAGCGCGTCGGCGCCTTCATGGACGAGCACGTCTATCCGAACGAGGCGCGCTTCCACGAGGAGATCGCGGCCAACCGTCGTGCCGGCAACGCCTGGGTGCCGACCCGCATCGTCGAGGAACTCAAGCAGAAGGCGCAGGCGCAGGGACTGTGGAACCTGTGGCTGCCGGAGTCCGAGTTCGGCGCGGGCCTCACCAACCTCGAGTACGCGCCGCTCTGCGAGATCATGGGCCGCTCGCACCTCGGGCCCGGAGGCCTTCAACTGCTCCGCGCCCGACACCGGCAACATGGAGGTGCTGGTGCGCTACGGCAACGAGGCGCAGAAGCGCGAGTGGCTCACGCCGCTGCTCGCGGGCGAGATCCGCTCGGGCTTCGCGATGACCGAGCCCGCGGTCGCCTCGTCCGACGCGACCAACATCGCGGCCAGCATCGTGCGCGACGGCGACCACTACGTGATCAACGGCCGCAAGTGGTGGACCTCGGGCGCCGGCGACCCGCGCTGCCGGATCCTGATCTTCATGGGCAAGACCGATCCGCAGCAACCCGAACCGCCACCGCCAGCAGTCGATGATCCTGGTGCCGATGGACGCGCCGGGCGTGCGGGTCGTGCGCCAGGTGCCGGTGTTCGGCTACGACGACGCGCCGCACGGGCACTCGGAGGTCGACTTCGTCGAACGTGCGCGTGCCGGCCGTCGAACCTGCTGCTCGGCGAGGGCCGCGGCTTCGAGATCGCCCAGGGCCGGCTCGGCCCGGGACGCATCCACCACTGCATGCGCCTGATCGGCGCCGCCGAGCGTGCGCTCGAGGCGATGTGCAAGCGGGCGCTCGACCGGGTCGCGTTCGGCACGCGCGCTGGCCGAGCAGGGCGTCTGGCGCGAGCGCATCGCCGACGCGCGCATGAAGATCGACCAGGCGCGGTTCCTGGTGCTGCACGCCGCCTGGAAGATGGACGTCGCCGGCAACAAGGCGGCGCAGAAGGAGATCGCCATGATCAAGGTCGTGGCGCCCAACGTCGCCTGCGAGGTGATCGACCAGGCGATCCAGCTGTTCGGCGGCGCCGGCGTGTCGGACGACTTCGGGCTCGGCTGGCTGTACGCCAACTCGCGCACGCTGCGCATCGCCGACGGACCGGACGAGGTGCACCGCAACCACATCGCCAAGCTCGAGCTCGGCCGCTACCTCGCCCGCTGAGCGGCCGATGGAACTGCGCGACAAGGTCATCCTGGTGACCGGTGCGGGACGCGGCATCGGCCGCGCGCTGTGCCGTGAATGCGTGCGCCGCGGCGCCGCCGGCATCGTTGCGGCCGACCTCGACGCCGCGATGGCGCGTGCTACCGCGGAGGACTGCGGCGGATTCGCGGTGCAGTGCGACGTGGCCGACACCGACGCCGTCGAGGCCATGGTACGCGCCGCCGAGGCGCACTACGGGCGCGTGGACGTGCTCGTGTCGAACGCAGGCTTTGGCACGCAGGCGCTCGACCTCGAGGACGCGCTCTCGGCGCCCGACGCCGTCTGGCAGCGCATGTGGGACGTGCACGTCATGGCTCACGCGCGAGCCTGCCGGGCCGTGCTGCCCGGCATGCTCGGTCGCGGCGCAGGGTGCCTCGTCAACGTCGCCTCCGCGGCCGGCCTGCTGAGCCAGGCCGGCGACACACCCTACAGCGCCACGAAGCACGCGGCGGTCGGGCTCGCGGAGTCGCTCGCGATCACCTACGGTGACCGTGGCATCCAGGTGTCCGTGGTGTGCCCGCAGTACGTGGCCACCGCGATCACGGGGCTCGACGAATCGACGGCGCCCGGGGCGCTGCCGGGTGTGCTCACGGTGGAGCAGGCCGCGTCCGCCATCGCCGACGGCATCGAGGGCGGGGGCTTCCTGATCCTCACGCACCCGGAGGTCCTGGGCTTCTTCCAGCGCAAGGCGACCGACTACGAGCGCTGGCTCGCGGGCATGCGCAGGCTGCGCGACGGGCTGCGCGCGGGCGGGTTCCTGAAGCTCAAGGCCTGACGGCGCCGGTCGGCGTGGACCGGGACCGCCGCGCGCCGGTGCGCGGCGCGCGCAACGCCGAGCGGCGCAACTGCTCGAACGCGGCTTCGCAGGCCCGCGCGATCGCACCCGCGTCGGCCACGGCCGTCTCGTTGGCGACGATGCCGAAATCCATCCGGTCGTTGACGGACACCGTCGTCACGTTGAGTCCAGCCGGCTCGGCGAGCATCGACACCGGGTACACGGCGGCCAGCCGTGAGGCGCCGAGGTAGCGGTGCCCTTCGACGGCGCCGACGTTCGACACCACGAGGTTGATGACGGGCCGGGTGACGGCGCCGAGGCCGAGGGCGCTCGAAGCGAACCACAGGCCGAACGCCAGCGCCGCATAGTCGAGCGCGGCCTCGCCGCGAGAACCCGTGGAACTCGGCCTTGGCCTCCCGCGTGTTGGCGACGATCCGGTGCAGGCGGGTCGCCGCGCCGCAGCGCGGCTCGCCCAGCGGCACGAACAGCGTGGCGACCTTGCTGGTCGGCTCGCGATCGCCCGGGTTCGCGCAGCGACACCGGGCACATGGCCACCAGCGGCTGGCGCGGTCGCTCGCCGACCGACGCGAGGAACTGCGCCACACCGGTGTCCACGATTGCGAGCACGACGTCGTTCAGCGTGCCGCCCGCGGCACGCGCCATGGCGCGCATCTCGCCGAGCGGCAGGTCGAAGCATGCGTAGGATCGTCCGGCCGTCACACGGTCGTTGAATCGCGTATGCGGTCCCGCGAACGGACGATTGCCTGTGCGGCGGGCCGCTGTCGGATCGCCCGCGGGCCGGTGAGCGAGGTGAACAACTCGCGCACGCCCGACGGCCTGCGCGAGGAGGCCGCGAAGGCCCCCAGCGAGCACGCCGGCGGCATCGGCAGCCGGCGTCTCCGCGGCCGTGGCCTCCGCGGCGAAGAAGGGCGGGCTGACCGGACCGGGCTCGATGCCGAGGCTGCCGACGATTCGCTCGAGCGCGTAGCGGCCGTCCCAGGACGCATGGTGCGACTTGAGGTACACGGCCAGCTGGCCCGAGGCGAGGCCGTCGATCACGTGCAGCGCGAACAACGGGTGCGAGCGGTCGAGCATGCCCTCGTGCAGTCGCGCCACGTGTCGGCAAAGCTGGGCGAGGTCGCCGGGTGGTGGCAGCCGCTCGAGCCGCACGTGCCGCCGCAGGTCGATGCGCGCCGCCGGCCGCCACTTCGGCAACCCGAGCACCGGCACGTCGGGCACGCAGTCGAAGGGCGACGACGGCCGCGCTGTCCGGTAGGCACGAACGACCTGTCGTGCCAGAGCGCTCGCAGATCGGCCCGCCGGCGGATCGAACAACAGCAGCGCGCCCACGTTCGCCGGCGTGTCGGGCCGGTCGAGCCACAGGAACGCGAGATCCAGGGGCTGGATGGTCCGCGGCATGCTGCATGCGAGTATGCGATATCCGTAACGCTTGCCGCCACGCGGCCGGTGCTAGACTCGGCCCGACTGCGACCGGCAGCGAATCGAGAGCACCGAACAGATGCGTCAACTGCGCGGCGAGGACGCCCGCTTCGTCTATGCCGAGACGGGCCACGCGAACTCCAACATCACGCTCGTCCACATCTACGACCCGTCGACGGCGCCCGGCGGGCGCGTGCGGTTCAAGGGACTGCTGAAGTACATCGAGAGCCGGCTGCACCTGTCGCCGATCTTCCGCCAGAAGCTGCTGCGCGTGCCGCTCGACCTCGACCACCCGTACTGGATCGAGGACGAGCGCTTCGACCTCGAGTACCACGTGCGCCACATCGCCCTGCCGAAGCCGGGCGACTGGCGGCAGTTCTGCATCCAGGCCTCGCGCATCCATGCCCGGCCGCTCGACATGTCGCGGCCGCTGTGGGAGCTGTACCTGGTCGAGGGACTCGACACCTTCCTCAACCTCCCGGCGGACAGCTTTGCGTTGCTCACCAAGGTCCACCACGCCGCGATCGACGCGCGGGGCGGTGCCGAGATCACCACGCTCCTGCACGACACGACGCCGCTGCCGCCGCACCCGGAGCCGCCGGAGCCCTGGTTCCCGGAGTCGCCGCCGGGCTCGCTGTCGCTGCTCGCCCGCGCGGCGTGGCACAACCTCGTGCAGCCGCTCATGGTGGCGGCGCCGCTCACGCGCGCGCTGCGGCGCGTGGCGCCCGCGGTGCTCGGCTCGCTGGGCGAACTCTGGCTGCATCCCGAGCGACTGCCCATCACGCGCTTCAATGCCGAGGTCTCGCCGCACCGCGTGTTCGAGACCCGCCGCTTCACGCTCGACGAACTGCGGCGCATCCGCTCCCTCGTGCCCGGTGCAACGGTCAACGACGTGGTGCTGGCGGTGTGCGGCGGCGCGTTGCGCCGCTACCTGCAGACCCACGACGAGCTGCCGGGGCCGAGCCTCGTGGCGATCGCGCCGCTGTCGATCCGCAACGCCGACACCAACCCGGGCCGGCAGCGCTCGGGCCTGAGTTTCCTGCGCGTGCCGCTCGGCACGGAGATCGAGGACGCCGTGGAGCGCCTGCGCTCGGTGCGCCAGCACACCTCGCACGCCGACGAGATCGAGCAGGCGGTGGGCGCCAAGGAACTGACGGACATCACCAAGCATGCCCCGGCTGCGACACTCGCCGTGACGGCGCGGCTGCTGGCCGGCTCCTCGATCGGCCTGGGGCAGCGGGCGCCATTCGCGAGCTGCACGATCACGAACGTGCCGGGGCCCGCCATCCCGCTTTACCTGAACGGCGCGCGGATGACGTATTTCTCGGCGATCATGCCGATTTCCGACGGCATGGGGCTGGTGTTCTCCGTCACGAGCTACGACGGCATGATCATCATTTCGCCCACCTCGTGCCGCGAGCAGATTCCCGACCCGGAGTTCTTCGCGCTGTGCATACGCGAATCGTTCCAGGAGTACCTCGAGCTCGCCGACCGACCGGCGACGCGCCAGCGGAAGCCGCGCGCACGCAAGGCGGCCAAGCCGGCCAAGAACGCGAAGGCGAAGGTGAAGACGAAGGGGAAGTCGGTCACGAGACAACGCAGCGCCGCGTGAGGGTCGCCTGAGCGACTGCCGCGGAGGGCCGCACGGCCGCCGGCAGCCAGGCCAGGGTCACGCGGCCGTCAGGCTGCCCGGGCGACGAGTCCGGCGCAGTGCTCGTAGAGCGAGCCCACCCGGCCGTCGAGATGGAACGGCTGCCAGGCGCCCTCCGCCTGTGCGAGCCGGTCGGCGAGGATCCACATCACGGCCGCGTTGAACCCGAGTCCGAGGTGGCTGCCGGGCACCCAGATGTTCTCGTGCTCGCCGTCCTCGGTCTCGATGCGGGACGCGGTCGGCGGCACCACCCCGTCGGTCATCGAATAGATGCACGTCGAGGGGACCGGGGGCGGGGCCTTGAGCACCTTGGCTCGCACGTGCGCGAGGTGCGCGACCGGCCCCATCGGGTGTGCGAAATAACGGTAGATCGCCCGCACCAGCAGCGGTGTCTTGAAGTCCTCGGCCGAGAACCGCATCGGGCTGCCGAGCGACACGACGGTGCGCACGCATTCGGGCGCGCTGTGCGCCGTGTAGAAGCCGTACACGCCGCCAAGACTCCAGCCGACGACGCTGACCTTGCGCCGGAGCCGATGGTGCATGTAGCGCACCTTCTGCTCGAGTGCCTGGCTGAACTTGAGCTTGAACCCGGTGTTCTGCCCGAGGCCCCAGGTCTCGACGTGGTAGCCGCGGGACTGCAGGAAGAGCCGCAGTCCCACCAGCGTTGCATCGCTCGCAGTGAACCCGGGCACGAGCAGCACGGGGTGACCGTCGCCCCGCGGGGTCGCCGCGAGCAGCGGCAGTAGCGCGGGCAGCATCGCCATCTCGAGCAGTGCCCGCCCCTCGATGAGGGAGTACAGGAGCCGCGGTGGTCGCGCGGCGATGGCGCCCTTGACGTTTGACATCCTGGTTGCAGCGCTCTTGTGATCTTCGTGGCGCGGTGCCGGCCCAAGCTTAGCAGCCCGGCGCCATTGCGGGGAGAGCCGCACTTGCCGCAAGCTCTCGCGCTCACGGGCGATGGAGAGGGGAGCGATGGCGAGCCGACGCGGCCGGCCGGTGGGCCGGTATCAGGGCCTCAGGCAACTGGGCGCGCCGACGGCGATCCCCGGGTCACCGGAGGCGGCGCTGCTGGAAAGAGTGCCGAATCCGCATCCGGACAAGCTGTACCTGGCGCGGTTCACCGCGCCCGAATTCACCTCGCTGTGCCCGATCACCGGGCAGCCCGACTTCGCGCACCTCGTGATCGACTACGCGCCACGGAAGTGGCTGGTGGAGAGCAAGTCGCTCAAGCTGTACCTGACCAGCTTCCGCAACCACGGGGCGTTCCATGAGGACTGCACCCTGGTGGTTGCCGGTCGGCTGGTCGAGTTGCTGTCACCCCGGTGGTTGCGCATCGGCGGCTACTGGTACCCGCGCGGTGGGCTGCCGATCGACGTGTTCTGGCAGACGGGCCGACCCCCGGCCGGCCTGTGGATCCCGGATCCGGGCGTCGCGCCCTATCGCGGTCGCGGCTGAGTGCAGCACGAATGAAATCCTGGAGGACGCCCATGCGTCGGTGCCAATTTGACAATGTCATCCCGGTCCTCTTGTTGGCAGGCGCGTTCGCGCCGGGAGCCCGGGCCGACGTGCATTCCGTGCCCCAGCCGCCGCCGGCCGAGGTGGCAACGACGGAGGCGGTGCAGCCGCAGGCCAGTGCCGCAAAGCAGGCCGCCGTGAACGCGATCGACCGCCGCGCAGCGGATCTCGCCGGCTTGTCCGACCGGATCTGGGCCTACGCGGAAATCGCATTGCGCGAGCACCGCTCGGCCGCGGCACTCGCGGACTATGCGGAGCAGCAGGGGTTCCGCGTACGGCGTGGCGTGGCGGGCATGCCGACGGCGTTCACTGCGACCTATCGGCGAGGGCCACCCGGTCATCGGCGTGATGGGCGAATACGACGCGCTACCGGGGCTTTCGCAGAAGGCGCTCGCGGAGAAAGTGCCGCTCGAGAAGGGTGCAGCCGGTCACGGCTGCGGGCACAACCTGTTCGGCGCGGCGAGCCTCGGTGCCGCGATCGCCATCAAGGAGCAGATTGCGGCGGGTCGGTTGAAGGGCACGGTCGTGTTTTTCGGCACCCCGGCCGAGGAGGACATCGGGGGCAAGACCTACATGGTTCGCGATGGGCTCTTCAAGGACGTCGATGCCGTCCTCGCCTGGCATCCGGCCGACGAGACCCAGGCCGACATGACCTCGAGCCAGGCCATGGTGGATCTTGCGGTCGAGTTCCGCGGCAAGGCCGCGCACGCGGCCTACGACCCCTGGAACGCACGCAGCGCGGTGGACGGGCTGGAGTTGTTCCTTCACGGCGTGAACCTGATGCGCGAGCACATCCGTCCCAGCTCACGCATGCACTACACCATCGTCGCGGGTGGCGAGGTGCCGAACGTCGTGGCCGAATACGCGAAAGGCTGGCTGTGGCTGCGCGACTGGAAGCGCAGCGAGGTCGACGACCTGCTGGCACGGGTGCGCAAGCTCGCCGAGGGCGCCGCGCTCATGACCGGCACGGCGGCGACCGTGACCGTCCAGGGCGGCAACTGGGAAACGCTGGTGAACGAGACGGGCGCGCGGCTGCTGCACGCCAACCTGCTGTGGCTCGGGCCGGCCGTCTACACGGATCAGGAGCAGGCGTTCGCGAAGCAGGTGCAGCGCGCCACGGGCGTGCCCGAGACCGGCATGTTCACGGGCGTGAAGCCGCTCGAAGGCCAGCAGGCCGAGGGCGGCTCGACCGACGTCGCCGACGTGAGCTGGGTCATCCCCACGCTGCACGTCAGCGTGGCGACCTCGCCGCTCGGTGCGCCCTGGCACGCCTGGCCGGTCGTCGCGAGCGGGGGCATGTCGATCGGCCACAAGGGGATGCTGCGCGCCGCCAAGGTGATGGCCGCGACCATGGCCGATCTCTACGAGCAGCCGGCGACGCTCGCCGCCGTCCAGGCCGAGTTCAAGGCGAAGAAGGGCGACACGATCTACGTCCCCTACATTCCCGCGGGTCCTCCGCCGCTGCCGAAGGACTGACCCCGGCGTGATATAGTTTCGCGCTTCCATGGTGGCTCGCGTCGGATCCCTCGCGACGGTCAGCCGTGAACCCCGTCAGGCCCGGAAGGGAGCAGCGGCAGCGGTGACACCGGGTGCCGGGGGCCTTCTGGCGCGGGCCGCCTCCCTTCATCCGCGACCGGGAACGCCTGGCCCATGAGTTACCTCGTCCTCGCCCGCAAATGGCGACCGCGCAGCTTCGAGGAGCTGGTCGGGCAGGACCACGTGCGCCGCGCGCTCACCAACGCGCTCGACTCCGGCCGCATCCACCACGCGTTCCTCTTCACCGGCACGCGCGGCGTCGGCAAGACCACCATCGCGCGCATCTTCGCGAAATCCCTCAACTGCGAGCGCGGCGTGTCGTCGAAGCCCTGCGGCGAGTGCGGCGCCTGCCGCGACATCGACGCCGGCCGCTTCGTGGACCTGCTCGAGGTGGACGCGGCCTCGCGCACCAAGGTGGACGACACCCGCGAGCTGCTCGACAACGTGCAGTACGCGCCGGCGCGCGGCCGCTGCAAGGTGTACCTCATCGACGAGGTGCACATGCTCTCGACCCACTCCTTCAACGCGCTGCTGAAGACGCTCGAAGAGCCGCCGCCGCACGTGAAGTTCCTGCTCGCCACGACCGACCCGCAGAAGCTGCCCGTCACCGTGCTGTCGCGCTGCCTGCAGTTCCACCTGCGGCGGCTGTCGCTGCCGCTGATCCAGGAGCGGCTGGTGTCGATCGCGCAGGCGGAGAAGGTCGAGTTCGAGCCGGCGGCACTCCGGGCGATCGCGCGCAGTGCCGAGGGCAGCATGCGCGACGCGTTGTCGCTACTCGACCAGGTGCTCGCTTTTGGCGGCGGGCGCGCCCTCGAGAGCGAGGTGCGCAGCCTGCTCGGCACACTCGACCGCCGTCACGTCGAGTCCATGCTGACCGCGCTCGCGTCGGGAGACGGCGCATCGCTCATGGCCTGCGTCGCCGAGCTCGACGAGCGTGCCCCCGACTACGATCAGGCCTTGGGCGAGCTGGCGGCCGCGATCCAGCGCATGGCGCTGCTTCAGGCGTTGCCGGACCTGACCAGCGAGGACGAGGAGCAGGACGTCGCGCTCGCGGGGCTCGCACCGCGCTTCTCGCCGGAGGACCTCCAGCTCCTCTACCAGATCGCGATCATGGCGCGCCGCGACCTCGACTTCGCCCCGGATGCACGTGGCGGCTTCGAGATGGCGCTGCTCAGGATGCTGGCATTCCGGCCGGAGACGGCAGGGCGATCGCTCGCCTCGCACGCCGATGCGGCCCCTGTCGCGGCCGCCGCGGCTGCGGGCGGCAGGGCGCGGACTGCGGCGCCGACGATCGGCGCCGGGGGCGGTCGGCGAGGCGTCAGCGCGCGCGATTCGGGCAGCGGCGACTGGCCGGCCACCGTCGCCGCGCTCGGCCTGCAGGGTCCGACGAGCCAGCTCGCGGCACACTGCGTGCTGGTCGAGCGTGCGGGCGACGTCGTCAAGCTGCGACTCGATGCCGCCGGCGAACACTACCGCCGTCCCCAGCTCGAGCAGAAGCTCGCCGAGGCATTGTCGAACCACTTCGGCACGACCGTGCGCCTGTCGATCGCGGTGAGCGAGGCGGAGGAGCCGACACCCGCTCGCCAGCAGGCCCGCGCGGCGGACGATCGCCAGCGTGCGGCCGAAGCCGCGATCGACGCGGACGCCAACGTGCGGACGCTGCGCGAGGTCTTCGGCGCGACGGTGCAGCCGGGATCGGTCAAACCCCTGAACTGAACCAACCTGTGGAGTCTAGGCGAGCATGAAAGGCGGTATCGGCAACATCATGAAGCAGGCGCAGCAGCTGCAGGCCAACGTCGAGAAAGCGCAGGCGGAGATCGCCGCCATGGAGGTCACCGGCGAGTCCGGCGGCGGCATGGTGAAGGTCACGATCAACGGTCGTCACGAGGCGAAGCGCGTGCAGATCGACCCGTCGGTCCCGCTGGAAGACCGCGAGCTGATCGAGGATCTCGTCGCCGCGGCGTTCAACGATGCCGTGCATCGCCTCGGGGCTGCCACCCAGGAACGCATGTCGGGCCTCATGGGCGGCATGAGCCTGCCGGCGGGGCTGAAGCTGCCATTCGGCGGCTGAGACCGCGCGCGGCATGCATTACCCGCCGTCGCTGGATCGCCTCATCGAGGCGCTGCGCTGCCTGCCCGGCGTGGGCCCGAAGTCGGCGCAGCGCATGGCCTTCCACCTGCTCGAGCGTGATCGCGACGGGGCCCGGCAGATCGCGCCTTGCCGTGGGCGGCGCCCTCGAGCAGCTCGGTCGCTGCGGCCGGTGCCGCATGTTCGCGGAGGGCGAGCTCTGCCCGGTCTGCGCCGCCCACGGCCGCGACCGCAGCCTGCTCTGCGTCGTCGAATCGCCGGCCGACGTGGTGGCGATCGAGCAATCCGGCGGCTTCCGCGGCTGCTATTTCGTGCTGATGGGCCACCTCTCGCCGCTCGACGGCATCGGCCCGGAGCAGATCGGCATCGATGCGCTCGAGCGGCTGCTCGGCGAAGACGTGGTGCGTGAGGTGATCCTGGCCACCAACCCGACGGTGGAGGGCGAGGCGACTGCGCATTTCCTCGCCGAGGTGGTCACGCGGCGCGGCATCCGTGCCTCGCGGATCGCTCACGGCGTGCCGGTCGGCGGCGAGCTCGAGTACGTGGATGGCGGGACGCTCGCGCACGCGCTCGCAGGACGGCAGGTCGTCACTTAGCCTCGCGGGTTACCTCTCGGCGGAGAGTCGCGCTCCAGGGGCGGCGGCGGGCGGACTTTCCGGGCGCGTCCTGGTTCGCGCGGAAACATGCTCACCTGGACGCGCCCGGAAAGTCCGCTCGATGCGACGCGCCTGGGCGAGTTTTCCGCAGGACGGAAAACTCGCACGGCGCATGAAACGGCCGCCGGACCCGGCGTGACGAGCGACGAGACGTCCGGCGAAACGCCTGAACGATGCTGGCGCCGTGCGAGGTCCTCGGCACGAGGACCGAGCCCAGGCGCGTCCCGAGGGCCTGGGTGGAGGTTGTGTTTCGACCAAGCGCGCAATGCGCGACTCGAAACACAACCTCCACCTAGGCCCGGAACCGATGCCTCGGGGCGCCTTCCTCCGCCCAGACTTCAGGCGGTGACCACAGCTTCAGTGAGCGTCCGGACTAACGCCCGCGAGGAACAGCCATGTTTCGACGACGGTATCCGGATTGAGCGACATGCTCTCGATGCCCTCGTCGAGCAGCCAGCGCGCGAGGTCGGGGTGGTCGGAGGGGCCCTGGCCGCAGATGCCGATGTACTTCCCGGCCTTGCGGCAGGCCTGGATCGCCATGTGCAGCATCGCCTTCACCGCGTCGTCGCGCTCGTCGAACAGGCGCGCGACCACGGCCGAGTCGCGGTCGAGGCCGAGGGTGAGCTGCGTCATGTCGTTGGAGCCGATCGACATCCCGTCGAAGTGCTCGAGATAGCGGTCGGCGAGCACGGCGTTGGTCGGCAACTCGCACATCATGATGACCTTGAGGTCGTCCTCGCCGCGCTTGAGGCCGTTGGCGGCCAGCAGTTCGACGACCTGCTGCGCCTCCTTGAGCGTTCGCACGAACGGCACCATCACCCACACGTTCTTCAGGCCCATCTGCTCGCGGACGCGCTTGAGCGCGCGGCACTCGAGCTCGAAGCAGGGCCGGAAAGTCTCGTCCACGTAGCGGGCGGCACCCCGGAAGCCGAGCATCGGGTTTTCCTCGACCGGCTCGTACTGGCGCCCGCCGATCAGGTTGGCGTACTCGTTCGACTTGAAGTCGGAGAGCCGGACGATGACGGGCTCGGGCGCGAAGGCCGCGGCGATGGTGCCGATGCCCTCGCAGAGCTTGTCCACGTAGAACTCGACGGGGTCCGAGTAACCCGCCATCTGGCGACGGATCGTGTCCTTGAGGTCGGCGTCGAGGCGGTCGAACTCGAGCAGCGCCCGCGGGTGCACGCCGATCATGCGGTTGATGATGAACTCGAGCCGCGCGAGCCCCACGCCTCGATTCGGGATCGCCGCAAAGTCGAACGCGCGGTCGGGGTTACCGACGTTCATCATGATCTTCACCGGCAGCGAGGGCAGGGCGTCGAGCTCGATCTGCGTCTGCTCGAATTGCAGTGCCCCGTCGTAGACGAAGCCGGTGTCGCCCTCGGCGCAGGAAACGGTCACGGGCTGGCCTTCCCGGATGACGCGCGTCGCGTCGCCGCAGCCCACGACCGCCGGGATGCCGAGCTCACGGGCGATGATGGCCGCATGGCAGGTGCGGCCGCCGCGGTTCGTGACGATCGCCGCGGCGCGTTTCATGACCGGCTCCCAGTCGGGATCCGTCATGTCCGCAACCAGCACGTCGCCGGACTCCACCCGGGCCATCTCCTTTGCGCTGCGGATCACGCGCGCCGGACCCGCGCCGATGCGGTGGCCGATGCTGCGGCCACGGGTGATCACCGGTCCGGTGCCCTTCAGCGTGTAGCGCTGCAGCGTGCGGCCGGCGCGGCTCTGCACCGTCTCGGGCCGGGCCTGCAGGATGTAGAGCTTGCCGGTCTCGCCATCCTTGCCCCACTCGATGTCCATCGGGCAGCCGTAGTGCTCCTCGATGATGAGCGCCTGGCGCGCGAGCTCGAGCACGTCTGCGTCCGACAGGCAGAACCGCAGCCGGTCGGCCTCGGGCACGTCCACCGTGACGACGCGCCGCGCCGCCTGCGCGCCCTCGGCGTACGTCATCTTGATCGCCTTGGCGCCGAGCGTGCGACGCAGGATCGGCTGGTGCCCGGCGCGCAGCCCGGTCTTGTAGACGTAGAACTCGTCGGGGTTCACCGCGCCCTGCACGACGGTCTCGCCGAGGCCCCACGAGGCGGTGATGAACACCACGTCGCGGAAGCCCGAGTCGGTGTCGAGCGTGAACAGCACGCCGCTCGCACCGAGGTCGCTACGAACCATGTGCTGGATGCCCGCCGACAGCGCCACCTGCGAGTGATCGAAGCCCTGGTGGACCCGATAGGCGATTGCGCGATCGTTGAACAGCGAGGCGAACACCTCGTGCACCGCCTGCACGACCTGGCCGGGGCCGCGCACGTTCAGCAGCGTCTCCTGCTGGCCGGCAAACGACGCCTCCGGCAGGTCCTCGGCCGTCGCCGAGGAACGCACGGCGACCGACGGCTCCACGTCGCCGTCGCGCATCGCCTCGTAGCCCGCGACGATCGCCTGCTCGAGCGGGGCGGGGAAGGGTGTGGCGAGGATCCAGCCGCGGATGCGCGCGCCGGTCTCGGCGAGGCGCACGACGTCGTCTACGTCGAGGGTTGCGAGTTCGGCGCGGATGCGCTCGGCGAGCCCGCCGTGCGCCAGGAACTCGCGGTAGGCATCGGCCGTGGTCGCGAACCCGCCCGGCACGCTGACGCCGAGCGCGGCGAGGTTGGCGATCATCTCGCCGAGCGAGGAATTCTTGCCGCCGACCACGGCAACGTCGTGGCGGCCGAGTTCGGCAAATGGGATCGTGTAGCGCGTCAAGGCGGGCCTCTTGCTACGTCAGGTTGCCGATGAAAGACTGCGCGGAACCTGTGCTCGGTTGAGCGGTGCGCAAATGCCCAGAAGAACCGCCTTTTTCGTCTCGGACCAGACCGGAGTGACCGCGGAAACGATGGGGCACAGTCTGCTCACGCAGTTCGACGGGCTCGAATTCAGACAGGTGACTCTGCCATTTATATCCAGCCTTGACAAGGCAGAGGAGGCCGTCAGGAAGATCAACGCGACGGGCGTCGCGGACGGTGCGCGGCCCGTCGTGTTCAGCACGCTCGTCAAGGACGAGCTGCGCTCGGCGGTCAAGCTCAGCGACGGCCTGTTCCTCGATTTTTTCGACGCGTTCCTCGGACCGCTCGAGGCGGAGCTGCAGGTCAAGTCGTCGGAGCGGGAGGGCCGCGCGCACGGCATCGCCGACCGGATCGTCTACAGCACGCGTATCGAGGCGACGAATTTCGCCCTGGCCGCCGATGACGGTGGCGTCACCGCAGACTACGGGCGCGCGGACGTCGTGCTGGTCGGCGTGTCGCGATCCGGCAAGACGCCCACGTGCATCTACATGGCGATGCAGTACGGCGTGTTCGCCGCCAATTACCCGCTCACCGAGGAGGATTTCGAGAGCAAGCAGCTGCCGCCGCTCCTGCGTCCGCACGCCGCAAAACTCTTCGGGCTGACGATTGCGCCGCAGCGCCTGCAGCAGATCCGCAACGAGCGGCGGCCCGGCAGTCGCTATGCGTCCCTGCCCCAGTGCGAGTTCGAGGTCCGCTGCGCGGAGACGCTTTTCCAGCGTCACGGCGTGCCCTTCCTCGACGCCACGGAGTGCTCGATCGAGGAGATCGCGAGCCGCGTCATCGAGCGCAAGGGCATCGAGCGCAGGCTGCGCCCGTGACCGCAGCGGGCGACGTGCGGTGCGTCACGGACGCGCGAAACCCCTGTGATATATTCAAAAAATGATCGTCGACAGCCTCTGCGTGACGTCGTGGCGTGCCCGTCCGGTGAGCTTCGTCAGCCTGATGACGCTGTACGAGAGCAACTTCATCCGGCTGCGTGCGCTGCTCGGCGACGCTCGCGAGCTGCGCGGCGCGGCCATCTCACGAACGACGGGTGACCTCGACCTGCACCTCCAGGCGATCGAGCACTGCCGTTACACGACGATCCTGCGCATGACGTACCTGTTCGGAGACGCCGACGGACCGGTGGCCGAGCCGGACCTCGAGGTCCGCGTCTACCACGACGCGCGCCTCGCGGAGGCCTGCTACAGCGCGGCGCGGCCGCGGCATCCCGGGCTGTCGGGCCTGCGGGCGGCACTGCCGTCGGGGCTCGGCGAACGCTGGCTGCGCAACATGCTCCTGAACAAGTGGCTCGACTACTGCGCGGAGCGGGGTCACCGGTTCGCGCCGACGGTGGCGCCCGGCGCTGCATGAGCCTCGCCGACGGCCTGCGTCGGTTCGCCGCCCGGCTCACGGGCCAGCAGGTGCCGGCGGAGGACGAGCGGCTCGTCGCGCTGTTCCGCAACCGCGCGCAGCTCAAGCAGGAATTGCACGCCCTCGACGAGGAGCGCCACCGGCTGCTCGACCGGCTCAAGCTCCAGGAGGGCGCCACCATGCGCGTCGAGGAGCAACTCGATGCGCTCGAGCAGTACCTCGGTCGACCGGCGGAAGGATACAAGTGCCTCGCCTATTTCCAGCTGCGCGCCGTCTGGCGTGCGGCTGCGGGCCGCCTCGAGCAGTTCGCAGCCGAGCTCGCGCGGCAGCAGAAGGATCGCGAGCACAAGGCGCAGCTCGCGGCATTCGACTCGGCCCGGCGTGGACGCGTCGCCGACGTCGACCGCGAGCTCGTCGAGGCCCGTGTGCTCGCCGACCAGTTGCAGGCCGAGCAACGCCTCGCCGAGCAGCGCATGGATGCGCTGACCGGGTTCTGGAACCACCTGCGCCGCAAGCGGCTGCGCGAGGCCATCGAGGCGCGGCGGTCCCGCATCGACGCCGCACTGACGCAGGTCACCGACCTTGGCGACCGACGGCACGAAGTGGAGGCGGAGCCCCCGCCGATGTTCGAGGGCCTGAGCCTCGAGGGTCGGCGCGCCATCAACCTCGCCGTGATCGCTTACGCGGACGCCCTGCACGCGAGACTGTCCGCGGCGGGACTGGCGGACCTCGCGCGCGAGGCCACCCGGCGGCGGGTGTACGACACGAACTTCGGCGGGCACGAGGAGTGTGCCGCGCTCATGCAGCGGGCATCCCACGCGATCGGCGAGATCGAGCGCGCACAGGACGACCTCGCGCTCATCAAGGGACGCACGGATGCGCTGCGCAGCTCGGTCCGTTATCGCGGGGCCGCCGACACCGTGCCGTCCCCGGACAGCCTGCAGGCAGCAGGGCAGGTCCTGCTGGACGAGTTCTGGGACGTGTACAAGGCGCTGCTGCGCTGACCGGCGCCCGCGCGCTCGAAGCCGACACCCGCGGGCAACGTCGCAGGAATGCTGCCAAGGATCAGCGGGCCGGCGCGGGGTCGGCCTGTACGGGGCCGGCCGGTGCTGCCTCCGGGCCGGAATGCAGGGTGCCGCCGAACACACGCCTGCGCCACAGGTTGAGCTCGTCGAACCAGACGTAGAACAGCGGCACGATCAGCAGCGACACGGCCGCCGAAAAGGCGAGCCCGCCCATGATGGCGCGCGCCATCGGGAAGTAGGCCGGGCCCTCGCCACTGCCGCCGAGCTGCGCGTCGCCGATGGCGAGCGGCAGCATGCCGAGCAGCGTGGTGAGCGTGGTCATCAGGATGGGGCGGAGGCGGTCCCGGCCGGCCTGCAGGATGGCGTCGCGGCGCGCCATGCCCGCCTCGCGCAGGTCGATGACGTGCGCGATGAGCACGATGCCGATGTTCACGACCACGCCGATCAGGATCATGAACCCGATCATCGCCATCATGGTGATGGTCGTGCCCGTGAGCGCCAGGAACCAGATCGACCCCACGATGGCGAACAGGATCGAGGTGATGATCGACAGCGGGTAGAGCGCCGACTCGAACAGCGAGGCCATCACGAGGAAGATCAGCACGACCGCGAGCAGCATGTTCTGCGTCATCGTCTGAACGGCCTCGTCGTTCTCGTCGAAGCCCCGGCCGAACTTCCAGCTGTACCCCGCCGGCAGCGGGTAGTCCTTCATGATCGGCTCGACGCGCTCGCGGACCTCGTCCATGGTCGAGCCCTTGGCGATGTTGGCCGTGATGCTCACGGTGGTGAGCCGGTTCACGCGCTGGATCTCGCGGTCGCTCGGCCGCACCACGAACTCCGCCACCGCCCCGAGTTCGGTGCGCCGGCCGTCGGGCAACATGATCGGGACCTGCGCGAGGTCCTCCACCGACTGGCGATCGCTTTCGCGGAACGCGAGCCGCATGGTGACCTCGCGATCCGAGGCACGCAGCTCCGGCAGCTTGTCACCACGCATCGCGCCCGCGACCGTCAGCGCCACCTGCTGGGTCGTCAGCCCGAACTGCGCGGCGCGGTCGCGGTTGACGACGATCTGCACTTCCTCCTCGCCGGCGCCGGCCTCCGAGCGCACGGCTTCGAGCCCCGCCACGGACGACAGCCGCCGTGCCACCTCGTGCGAGATCTCGGTGAGGCGCTCCGTCGATTCGCCCGCGAGCTGCAGGCTGAACGACGTGGCACCGCCCTTGCCCTCGTCGAACTGGAAGCTCGGCTTGCCGATGATGATTTCGGGCAGGCCCTCGGAGATCTGCTTCATGACCTCGGCGGCCGCCACGGTCGCCTCGTCCTTGGGCTTGAGGTAGAGGCGGGTGTAGGCGTTGTCGGACACCCACCAGGAATAGTAGGTCTCGACGTCGAAGCGCTCCTTGTTCGCCTCGATGTAGGTCTCGACCCGCTTCACCGCCTGCTCGACGCGATCCATCGGGTAGGAGCCGGTGAGGTGGTAGGCGAGGCCGAGCGTCCGGCTCGCCTCCTGCGGGAACGGATCGACCTTGACGAGCTTGAGCGCGAACAGCGGTACCGGCGAGACGAGCAGCAACACGGTGACTGCCGCCATCGTCTTCGGGTGGTCGAGCGCCCAGCCGAGCGACGCGGTGTAGCGTCGCTGCAGGCGGCCGAACAGCGAGGCATCGGAGACCGGCGGGGGCGGGGACATTCGCGCAGCCAGCATGGGGATCAGCGTCTGCGCGACCACCAGCGAGGCGAGCATCGCGACCACGATCGGCACCGCCACGTGCACCAGGAACAGCGACATCTCGTTCTTCTCGCCGAACACCAGCGGCAGGAAGACGATGATCGTGGAGAAGGTGCCGGCGAGGGTGGCGATGCCCACCTCGCGCACGCCGGCGAGGGTGGCCTCGAGCGGCCGGCCGGGCGTCAGCTGCCGGTGACGGAACACGCTCTCCGTGATCACCACGGAGTTGTCCACCAGCATGCCGATGGCGAGCAGCATGCCCATCATGGTCAGGATGTTGAGCGTGAACCCGAGGAAGTACATCGCGGCGAGCGTGACAAGCAGCGACGCAGGCACGGCCAGCGAGACGATCACGGTGGTCGGCAGGTGACGCAGGAACAGCAGCAGCATGAGGAAGCTCAGCCCCGCGCCGATCAGGCCGGCATTGCGAAGTTCCCGGAGCGATTGCCGGATGCTGTCGGCCTGGTTGCCCACGACGAGGATCTCGATGCCCTGCAGCTGCGGCATCGCTCGCGCCTCCTCGACGGCGGCGATCACGCGATCGGCAACGTCCACCACGTTCGCCTGCGTGGACTTGAACACGTCGATGCCGACCGCAGGCCGGCCGTCCATGCGCCGTCCGACCGGCAGCTCCGGCGCCACGAGCTCGACCTGCGCGATGTCGCTCAGGCGCAGCCCGCTGCGGACGAGCAGGGCCCGCACGTCCGTGATCGAGTGGAACTCGCCGACCGGACGAACCGTGAAGCGCTGGCCGTTCTCGGTGATCTCGCCGGCGCTCACCGAGAAGTTACTGCGCTCGAGCAGCGTCCGCAGTTCCTGCACGTCCACGCCGTAGGCGGCGAGCCGGTCGGGATCGACGAGCACGCGCAGCTCCCGCGGCTGCACGCCCTGCAGCTCGACGCGCGCGACGCCGTCCAGCCGCTCGATCGGTCGCTGGAGGTATTTCTCGAGCGTTTCGAACTGGTCGGTGAGGTCCTGGTCCGAGGCGATGCGGATCACGGCAACCGGCTCGTCCGACGAACTGAAGGAGAACATCAGTACGCGATCGGCACCGGCCGGCAGCTGCGAGCGGATCGAGTCGATCTTCGTGCGCACCTCGAAGGCCGCCGTCTCGGGGTCGCGGTCCCAGCTGAACAGCACCGTGAACTGCGCCTGGTCGGCCTCGGCGGTGGCACGGATTTCCTCGATGCCGGACAGGGTCGCGAGCGCCTCCTCGACCGGACGCACCACGAGCTGCTCCATCTCCTCGGGTGTCGAGCCGGCGTACGGAATCACCACCCGCATGCCGGGGAAGGTGATGTCGGGCATCGCCTCGAGGCGCAGCAGCTTGGTCGAGATGATGCCGACCGCGAGCACGGCGAGGGCGACCATGAGCGTCGTGACGGGACGCTGGAGCGCGAGGCGTGTGTGTTCCATTGGCGCGTCCTCAGCCGACCGCTGGCACTTCGGCCGGGGAGGGGGACGGGGATGGGGCCGGGCCCGCCTGCGGGTAAGTCTTCCGGTCGAGCACGGCGTACACGACCGGGATCACGAGCAGCGTCAGGAAGGTCGTCAGCAGCACGCCCCCGATCACCGTGATCGCCATGGGCGCGCGCACCTCGGCGCCCTCGCCGAGCCCGAGCGCCATCGGCATGAGTCCCAGGATAGTCGTGAGCTTGGTGATCAGGATCGGGCGCAGCCTGATCCGCCCGCCCTCCACGATGGCGTCGTGCTTTGACAGCCCGCGCTCGCGCGCCTGGTTGACGGCGTCGATCAGCACGATCGACTGGTTGACGACGATGCCGGCCAGCATGATCAGGCCGATGTAGGCCACTACGTTGACGGTCGTGCCGGTGAGCCACAGGGCCCACACCGCACCGGTGATCGCAAGCGGGATGGTGAGCAGGATCACGAACGGGTGGATCAGCGACTCGAACTGCGAAGCCATCACGAGGTACACGAGGAAGATCGCGAGCAGCAGCACGAACTGCATCGAACGGAACGAGTCGCGCATCTCCTCGCTCTGGCCGGAGAGGAACGCTGCGGTTCCGACCGGCAGGGCGATTTCGTCCACGATACCCTGCAGCACGGCGACGGCGGAACCCAGATCGCCGTGCGCGAGGTTGGCCGAGACCACGGCCACCCGCTCCTGGCCCAGGCGGCGGACCTCCGCGGGACCGACCGCGAGCTGGACGTCCGCGACCGCGCTGAGCGGCACCGGATAGGCGGCGCCGGGGTTCACGATCAGGTTGCGGATCTCCTCGATCGAAGCTGCGCGGTTGTCCACGCTGCGCACCAGTACGTCGATTCGCTTGTCGCGCAGCTTGTAACGGGTTGCGACCTCGCCGCGAACGCTGTTGACGACGCGGTCCGCGATATCGCGCACGACCAGGCCGAGTTGCGCCGCGCGCTCCTGGTCGAACACGATCTGGATCTCCGGGTTGCCGGCCTCAACGGTCGTCTTGACGTCGGCGAAGCGTCCGTCGGCGACCATGCGATCGCGGACCTGGTCGGCCGCGACGCGAAGCCGGTCGAGGTCGTAGCCCGAGACGACGACCTCGAGCGGCGTGGAGAGGGCGAACAGCGAGGGTCGGCTGAAACGGTACTGGACACCCGGCAGGTTCTCGAGGCTGCCACGCAGGCCCTGCATGGCGGCGTCCTCCTGCTCGCGTCCCGCGCCTTCCGCCAGCGTTATGCTGAGGCGCCCGGTGTTCTCGCCGGCGTCCACGGGATTGGCATCGAGCCGATTGCCGGTGCCGGCGACGGAGTAGGCGAGGGCGACGTTGCCGAGCTCCGCACTGGCCTGCTGCGCGGCCCGCACGGCGCGGTCGGTCTGCTCGAGCGGGGCGCCCGGCGGCAGCCGCAGGTCCACGTTGAACTCGCCCTGCGACATCTGCGGGATGAGCTCGGTGCCGAGCCTCGGCAGTATGAAGACGAGCGTGAGAACGAACAGCGCGACCGCGCTGCCGAGTGTCTGGACGGGATGCGCGAGTGCCCAGCCGATGGCCCGCGGGTAGCGTGTCTCGGCCCAATGGGTCAGGCCCTGTGCCACGAAGACGAGTGGGCTTAGCGCGATGCGGGTGCCGCGCGCGATCCAGCCGCCGAGCCAGCGCGCGCCCGCGGCCAGCGCAGCGAATGCGCGGTCGGTGCGGCGCAACGGTCGCGAGGCCAGCCCTATCGGCTCGTCGCCATGGGCTGCATCGGGTCGTCCCGCGGCGAGCATGGGGACGAGGGTCAGCGCGACCACCAGCGAGAACGACAGCGCGAAGGTGACGGTGAGCGACTGGTCCTTGAAGAGCTGCCCGGCGACGCCGCTGATGAACACCATCGGGAAGAATACCGCCACCGACGTGAGCGTCGATGCCGTCACGGCGGTGGCGACTTCGCGCGTGCCGAGCCGCGCCGCGTCGCGACGGCCCATGCCGTGCTCGCGCTTGCGCACGATGCTCTCGAGCACGACCACCGCGTTGTCCACCAGCATGCCGACGGCGAGCGCGATGCCGCCGAGCGACATGATGTTGAGCGTCAGGTCGAAGGCGAACATGAGCACGAAGGTGCCGAGCACCGACACGGGAATGGCGATGCCCGTGATGAGCGTGGCGCGCGCGTCGCGCAGGAAGGCGTAGAGCACCAGGATGGCCAGCACGCCGCCGAGCAGCGCCGCCGACTTCACCTCGCCGATCGCCGCCGCGATGAACTTCGACTGATCGTAGACGGGCCGGATCTCCGTGCCCTCGGGCAGCGACTCCCCGAGCGCCTCGAGCCGCTCGCGCACGCCCGCCGCGAGCTGGACGGTGTTCGCGTCGCCTTCCTTGTAAACGGCGAGCTCGATGGCCTCGCGCCCGTCCACGCGGGTGATGGCCTCGCGGTCCTTGTAGCCGCGCGTCACCTGCGCCACGTCGCGCAGGTACACCGGCTGGCCGTCACGGGTGGCGATGATCGCGCCGGCCATCTGCTCGATGGACTCGAACTCGTTCAGCGTGCGCACCAGGAAGCGCTGCGTGCCCTGCTCGAGCCGGCCACCCGACAGGTTGACGTTCTCGGCCCGGATGCGGCGCGTCACCGCGTCGATCGACAGGCCCATCTGCGCCAGCTTCTGCTGGTCCACGAAGACCTGCACCTCGTCCTCGTAGCCACCGCTGACCTTGACCGCCGCCGATCCCTCCACGGCCTCGAGGTCCGGCTTGAGGCGGTCGTCGGCGAAACGGCGCAGCGTCTTGAGCCGCTCGATGCCCTCGTCCTTTGGCGCCGCGTCGGCGTCCATGAACGCGAGGCGCATGACAGGCTCGCTCGAGGGATCGAAGCGCAGCAGGAGCGGGCGCTTCGCCTCCAGCGGCAGTTGCAGGACGTCGAGCTTCTCGCGCACGTCGATGCCGGCGACGTCCATGTCGGTGCCCCAGACGAACTCCAGGGTGACGTCGGACTGCCCGGCGCGCGACACGGATCGCACCTGGCGCACGTTGCGGATGATGCTCACCGCTTCCTCGACCGGGCGCGTCACCAGCGTCTCGAGCTCGAGCGGCGCCGCACCCGGCAGCTCGGTGCGGATGGTCAGTGTCGGGTAGGACAGGTCCGGAAGCAGGTTAAGGTTCAGCCGCGACAGCGACACGAGCCCGAACAGCGCGATCGCCACGGTGCACATGATCACGGTGACGCGCCGCGCGATCGCGAAGTCGATCAGCTGCATGTCGTTCCCCCGGGGCCCGGCCGGCGGCCGTGGCTACTTGGCTTTCGCGGCGCTGACGGCCGGCGCGCCCTGCGACGCCTCGGCATCCACGACCTTCACGGCGGTACCCGTCTTGAGGCCCGCCTGGCCGACCACGACGACACGCTCGGAGCCGTCGAGGCCCTCGACGACCTCGAGCCAGCCGTTGTTGGCGAGCCCGGTGCGCACGGGGCGCTGCTCGGCCTTGTCGCCGACGACCACGAAGACGGACTGGGTGCCGTCGGCGTCCAGGATTGCGGCGCGCGGCAGCTGCAACGCCTCTTCGCGCCGCTCGTAGACGATGTTGACCCGCGCGAACATGCCGGGCTTCAGCCGGCGCGAGGGATCGGGGACCTCGACGCGCGCGCGGAACGTGCCGGTTTTCGGGTCCACGGTCGGGCTGATACGGGAGATCACCCCCGTGAAGCGCTCGCCGGCCAGCGCGTCCACTACGACCTCGGCGGGCTGCTGAGGCGCGAGCTTGCGGAATTCCTTTTCCGGGATGTGCACGTACGCGACCAGCGGATCGAGGTCGGTTACCCGGAATGTCGGCGAGTTCTGGGAGATGGTATTGCCGAGCTTGATGTGCCGCGCCGACACGACGCCGTCGATCGGCGCACGGATCTCGGTGTAGCTCAGCTCCAGCCGGCCGCGGTCATAAGCGGCGCGCAATGCGTCGAGGTCGAACTTCGCGTTCTCCGCCGTGCCCTTGGCGACGAGACCCTTCTCGCTGAGTTCGAGCTGCCTCTTGTAGTCCCGCTCCAGCTTGCGCAGGTTCGCCTCGGTCTGGGCCACCTCGAGGCGCAGCCGGTCGCCGTCGAGCCGGGCCAGCAACTGGCCGGCTTTCACGGCATCGCCTTCCTCGACCAGGATCTGCCGCACCTCGCCCCCCACCTTGGCAACCACCTCGGCCTCCTCGTGGGCTTCGATGGGCGCGGTGCCTGAATGGACGGCAACCATCGCGGCCCGCCGCAGTGGCTGCACCTCCACCGGGACGGACGCCGCGGCCTCGGCCTCGTCCTCGGCCGCTCCCTTGTCCTTGGCCTTGCCGTTGCTGCACCCGGCCGCCACGAGCGCGGTCAGGGCGAGCAGGGCCATCAGGCGCTGGCTGCGATGGGTCGTGGTCACGGAGGTATTCCCGGCGTGTGGGTACAGATGCGGCATGCTAAGGAACTATGGTGTTGTAGTCAAGTAACACACCACAGTTCCAGCACGACGCCGGGCCCCGGATCGGGTTCAGCCCGTCGGTCGCGCTCGAGCGACGTAGCGCGGCTCGATCTGAGTCAGGTCTGCCGTGATCTCAGCCGCCTCGCTCAACATGGCGTCCGGGGGGTTCTCAATCGCGCTCACATCCTCGAGCGGCTCCGCGCCCAACGCCGCCCGGCGTTCGTTTTCCCGTGCGAGCTGGCTCGTCGTCAACGAGGCTCGTTCCGCCCGTCTCTGCTCGAGATTGAGCGACACGGAACGCTGGTTTCGCATGCCCTCGATCGTGGCGATCTCGGCCACCGCGTGCTGGAAGCCCGGATCGGCGGCCGCGCGCTGCTCGTGCCGGCCCTGCAGGTCGGCGATCAGCGGGGTCAGGGTTCCGTCCGGCTTGTAGCGCGCCGGCCGGATGCGGTTCCAGGGCAGGGCGGCGTCGCGAGAGCTCTCGCCGACTTCCGTGGGGCTGATCGCGGAGGGCAGGCGGATGTCGGGCTGCACACCCCGGTTCTGGGTGCTGTCGCCCGTCACGCGGTAGTACATGCCGATCGTGACCGTCAGCTGGCCGAAACCCGGGTCCTGCCCGAGCGCGTAGCGGTCGAGCGGATACAGGTTCTGCACCGTTCCCTTGCCGTAGGTCTCCTGCCCGATCACGACGCCGCGACCGTAGTCCTGCATGGCGGCCGCGAAGATCTCCGACGCCGAGGCGCTGAAGCGGTCCACGAGGATGGTGAGCGGACCCGAGTACGCGGCCGCCTCCTCGTCGGACTCGAGCACCTCGACCCGGCCGCCGGTCTCGCGCAGCTGGACGACGGGGCCCTTGGGCACGAACAGGTTCACCAGGTCGATCGCCTCCGTCAGGTGGCCGCCGCCGTTCTCGCGCAGGTCGAGCACCAGCCCGTCGATACCGCCCTCGGCCTCGAACTGCTCGATGAGCTTGCGCACGTCGCGGGTCGTACTGCGATAGTCCTCGCTGCCGGCGGCACGCGCGTTGTAGTCCTGGTAGAAGGAGGGCACGGTGATCACGCCGACGCGCAGCTTCTGGTCGCCGCGCTCGATCTCCCGCAGCTCCTTCTTCGCGGCCTGGGCTTCCAGCGTGATCTTTGCCCGCGGCAGGACGATGGATTTTTCCGCCGCACCGGGCGACGCCTTGCCCGGCTGGACCATCAGGCGCACCTGCGAGCCGACCGGCCCGCGAATCAGCTGCACGACGTCGTCGAGCCGCCAGCCGACCACGTCCACCAGTTCGCCACCCTTGCCCTGGCCGACCGCGATGATGCGGTCGGTGGCCTTGATCTCGCCGCTCTGCTGCGCCGAGCCACCGGGCAGGATCTCCATCACCGTCACGTAGTCGTCGAGTATCTGCAGCGAGGCGCCGATGCCCTCGTAGGAGAGGCTCATCTGGATGCGGTATTCCTCGGAATTCCGCGGCGAGAAGTAACTCGAGTGCGGGTCGAACACGTGCGCGAATGCGTTCATGAAATTCTCGAACACGTCGTCCGCGGTCACCTGGTCGGCGCGCTTGCCGGCCCGCTCGTAGCGCTTGCGGAGGATGTCCTGCGCCTCGGGCCAGGTCTTGTCCGTGAGCATGAGGGAGATCGCGTCGTTCTTGACCCGCTTGCGCCAAAGGTCGTCGAGTTCCTCGCGGCTCGCCGCCCAGGGAGCCTTGCGCCGGTCGAATTCGAAGCTCTCGTCGAGCGTGAAGTCGGGCTCTTTCTTCAGGATCTCGATCGCATGCGCCAGGCGCTCCTGGCTGCGCAGCTGGAACCGGTTGAAGATGGCGAAGGCGGGTTCGAGCTTGCCGCTCGTGACGGCGTCGTCGAGCTGGTAACGGTAACGCTCGAATTCGGCGATGTCCGAGGCGAGGAAATAGCTGCGCGTGCCGTCGAGAGATTCGAGGTAGCGGTCCAGGATGAGCGAGGAGACCGGGTCGTTGACCGGCGCCTGCCGGTAATGCGAGCGCTCGAACATGCTGCTCACGAGCCGCGCGACGCGCGCCTGGCGCTCGGTCGGGGCCATGTCCACGGTGGCGGCCGTGGCCGCGGTGGACGGCGCCCGCGCCGTGCCGAGCAACAGCGTGGCCAGCGCCACCACGACCATGGCCAGGGCCATCGGCCCGGCGCGGCGGACGGCCGTGGCGCGCTTGCTTGTCTCGACCCGGCGAACTGACTGATACACTTTGGAAAATCCTCGACCGACGATGGCGACCTAGGCTAAAGAGTGGCCCGGCCCCAATCAAGGGCGGGCTCCGAATATGGCCAGCAATTCCCAGTGCGACCGCTCACCGTCCTGACAGGCATCGTGCTCGGCTCCGCGGCCGCCACCACCTTTGGGCTCGGCGCGACGCTGGTCGTGTTCGCGGTGCTCGCGGATGAGCACCCGCAATTCCGTGCCGAGCTGCCGATGCTGGCGGTCTACCTGGGCATCTTCCTCGCTTTGACCGCGCTGGCCGCTACAGGTTTCATCGGCCTGGCCCGTCAGCGTCCGTGGCGGGGCTGGGCCCAGGCGGCACTCTGGGCGGCATTGGCGGGGCTGGCCGCGCTGTACGCGGTCACCCGCGGCTGACGTCGCGGGAAACGACTTCCCGGCGCGCGGCCAGGCCAGCGCGACGAGGACCCGCCACGCGGCGACGAGGGCGACAGGCCCGAGCAACAGGACCCAGGCCCCCAGGCGCAACCGGGCGAGATCCGCGACATAGTCGGCCAGGAACGCCCCGAGGCCGCCGCGAGCGTAGGGGCCGAGCGTGGCGGTGCCCGTGTAAAAGACGAGCACCGGCAGCACGACAGCAGCGAAGACCACCGCCACCAGCACCCATGCCGCGTCCCGATTGAAGCTCATGGCGCGCGATGCTGAGGGCAAGCCGCCCGGACCGCAAGGGCCGGCCTTCGGTATCATCCCCGCGCATGGACCAGCTGCGAACCGCGGTGATTGGCGTGGGTTACCTCGGGCGTTTTCACGCCCAGAAGTATGCCGTCCTGCCGGAGTCACGACTGGTCGCCGTGGTGGACGCCCAGGCGGACGCCCGGGACCGGGTGGCGGCGGAGCTCGGCTGCCGGGCAGTCGCAGACTACCGTGACCTCTTTGGCGAGGTGGACGCCGTAAGCATCGCCACGCCCACGCCACTGCATTTCCCGATCGCCCGGGATTGCCTTGAGCGCGGCATCCACGTGCTGGTGGAAAAGCCCGTCACCGAGACCCCCGAGCAGGCGAGGACTCTGATCGAGACGTCCGCTCGACACGGGCGAGTCCTGCAGGTCGGGCACCTGGAGCGGTTCAACGCGGCGATCCTGGCGCTCGAGGGCACCCTCGGCCGGCCTCGATTCATCGAGTCGCACCGACTGGCACCATTCAAGGAGCGGGGCACCGACGTCAACGTGGTCCTCGACCTCATGATCCACGACATCGACCTCATCCAGAGCCTGGTCGGGGCTCCGATCGAGTCCATCGACGCGGTTGGAGCCTCAGTATTCTCCGCGGGTCTCGACATCGCGAACGCCCGGATCCGGTATGCGAACGGCTGCGTCGCCAACACCACGGCGAGCCGGGTCAGCATGAAGATGGAACGCAAGCTGCGCCTGTTCCAGGACGACGCCTACGTGTCGATCGACCTGCAGCAGAAGGTCCTCACGATCGTACGCAAGCCGCCCGAGGCGGCCGCCGCCCAACCCGGGCAGGTGATCATCGAGGAACGCAACTACGAGCAGGGCGACGCGCTCAAGCTCGAGATCACGGCCTTCCTGCGCGCGATCCGGGAGGGACGTCCGCCCGTCGTGTCGGGTGAGGACGGCCTGCGTGCGCTCGAGACCGCCATCCGCATCACCGAACTCGTTCAGGGTGCGGGGGCCGCGCCGTGAAGCGCGAGCACTATCGTGGTGAGGATTTCCGGCGCGCGATCACGATCGAGGATCTGCGTCTCGTCGCGCGCCGCAAGCTGCCGAACTTCAGCTTCGAATACCTGGAGGGCGGTGCCGAGGACGAGGTCGCCCTCAGGCGCAACCGGGACGTCTTCGAGCGCATCGCCTGGCTGCCTCGGACGCTCGCGGGCGTGGGCGCGCCGGACCTCTCGGCGGAGATCCTCGGCGCGAGCTGCCACCTGCCGCTCGTCATCGCGCCGACCGGATTCAACGGGATGCTCTGGCCGCAGGGCGACCGCGCGCTCGCACGGGCTGCCGCCGACGCCGGCATTCCGTTCACGCTCAGCACCGTCTCGAATTTCCCGCTCGCGAAGCTGACGGCCGAGATCCCGGAGCGCACCTGGTTCCAGCTGTACCCGTTCAAGGACCAGGGCTTCATCGACCGGCTGGTGGACCTCGCGACCGGGGCAGGCGTCAGCACGCTGGTCGTCACGACCGACGTGCCGGTGCTCGGCGCCCGCGAATGGGACCAGCGCAATTACCGCGCACCGATGAAGCTCGACGTCGCGAACCTGATCGACGTGCTCGCGCACCCGGGCTGGCTGCGGCGCGTGATGATTCCGCGGGGCGCGCCGCGGTTCGAGAACCTGAGGGAGTTCCTGCCGCCCGGCGCGGATTCGGCGCTGGCCGGCGTGCGCTTCATGGGCACGCAGCTCAACCCGCGGCTCAGCTGGCAGGACATGGAGCACATCCGCCGGCGCTGGCCGGGCAAGCTGGTCCTGAAGGGCGTCCTCTGCGTCGAGGACGCACAGCGCTCCGTGGACGTCGGGGCCGACGGTATCGTGCTCAGCAACCATGGCGGGCGCCAGCTCGATTCCTGTGTCTCGGGCGTCGAGCTTCTGCCGGCGGTATCCGCCGAGTTCGGCGACCGCTTGTGCGTGCTCGTGGACGGCGGCTTCCGCCGTGGGTCCGACGTGCTCAAGGCCATTGCGCTCGGCGCGCACGGCGTGATGATCGGCCGGGCGGCCCTGTACGGCCTTGCAGCCGGGGGCGAGGCCGGCGTGGGGCACGCGCTCGCACTGCTGCGCACGGAAATGGAGCGCGGGATGACGCTGCTCGGATGCCGCAACCTGGCCGAGCTCGGTCGACACCTGATTCGCAACTGAAGGACGGGTAAACGATGCGTGCGGTGATCTGTCGCGAACTGACTGGACTTGCAGGGCTCGAGCACGTTGCGGACTGGCCGGAACCGCAGGCCGGGCCGGGCGACGTGGTGGTCGAGGTGAAGGCCGCGGCGCTCAACTTCCCCGACGTGCTCATGATCCAAGGCCTGTACCAGGAGCGACCGCCGCTGCCGTTCGTGGTCGGAACGGAGATGGCGGGCGTGGTGGTCGCGGCGGGCGAGGGCGTGAGCCAGTTCGCGCCTGGCGACCGGGTGGTGGCCGCGTGCGGACGCACCCTCGCCGAGCGTGTCGCCGTCAAGGCATCGCTGCTGCTGCCAGCACCGAACGGGCTCGGCTTCGAAGCGGCCGCCGGCATCTGCATCACCTATTTCACGACGCTGCACGCGCTCAAGCAGCGCGCCGCCCTGCAGCCCGGGGAGAGCCTGCTCGTGCTCGGGGCCGCCGGTGGCGTCGGCACCACGGCCGTCGAACTCGGCAGGGAGATGGGCGCGACCGTGATCGCGGCCGCCAGCACGGACGAGAAGCTCGAACTTGCGCGCAGCCTCGGCGCGGAGCACCTGGTCAACTACACGACGCAGGACCTGCGCGAGCGCATCAAGGAAATCACCGCCGGCCGCGGCGTGGACGTGGTCTACGACCCGGTCGGGGGCACGCTGGCCGAGCCGGCGCTGCGCAGCATGGCCTGGAAGGGCCGCTACCTCGTGATCGGCTTCGCCGGCGGCGAGATTCCGCGCATTCCGCTGAACCTGCCGCTGCTCAAGGGCTGCTCGATCGTCGGCGTCTTCTGGGGCAGCTTCGCCCAGCGCGAGCGCGATGTGCAGCGCCAGAACGTGGCCGAGCTGTGGGCAATGTTCGAGTCCGGCCGGCTGAAGCCCGTGGTCGGCGAGACCCACGCGCTGACGGACTACGCAGCGGCCTTCGAGTCGCTGGGCGGCCGCCGGGCGCGGGGCAAGGTCGTCGTCCTGCCCTGATCAGGGCTCGCCGATGGCGTCGAGCTCGCCCTGCACCACGAGCCAGCGGTCCTCCGCCTGCTCGAGCAGGCGCACGACCTCGCCGCAGCGTCGGGTGACGGCCTGCACCTCGGCCGGGTCCGCAGCCGCATAGAACCCCGCATCGGCAAGTCGCGTCTCGAGCGACGCTTTCTCGACCTCGAGTGCGGCGATGCGGCGCTCGAGTTCCTCCGCCTCCCGGACCAGCGGCCGCCGCTGCACGAGCCTGGCCTGCCGCTCGGCGGCGGCACTCTCTCGCTGCACGCGGCGCGCCTCGCGCCCCGACTCGGCGGTCGCGGTGTCGGAGGTCGACTCGCGCGTGCGTCGCTCGGCGAGCCACGCGAGGTAGTCGTCCACATCGCCGTCGAACTCGCGGGCCTCGCCATCGGCGACCAGCAGGAAACCGTCGCACACGGTGCGCAGCAGCGCGCGGTCGTGCGACACCAGCACCAGGCTGCCCTCGTATCCGGCCAGGGCGCGCGTCAGCGCGTGACGCATCTCGAGATCGAGGTGATTGGTGGGCTCGTCCAGCAGCAGCAGGTTCGGTCGCCGCCGGACGATCATCGCCAGCGCCAGGCGCGAGCGCTCGCCGCCGGAGAACGCGCCCACCGGGGCGTCGGCCATCGCGCCGCGGAAGTCGAAGTGGCCGAGGTAGCTGCGCAGCTCGAGTTCGCGTGCCGCGGGCTCGAGGGTCGCCAGGTGCTGCAGTGCGGACTCGTCGGGTCGCAGCTGCTCGAGCTGGTGCTGGGCGAAATAGCCGGTCACGAGCCCGTAGCCCTCGACCCGTCGACCGCGCAAGGGCGGCAACTCACCGGCGATCGCCTTGATGAGGGTGGATTTCCCGGCGCCGTTCGCGCCCAGCAGCCCGAGTCGCGATCCCGGGGGCAGCGTGAGCTGGACGCGCTCGAGCACGGTGCGGTCCGCGTAGCCGAGCGCCGCGTCCTCGAGCGTGAGCAGCGGCGAGGGCGCCCGCGCCGGGGCCGGGAACTCGAAGTCGAACGGCGCGTCCACGTGCGCGGGTGCGACCCGCTCGAGTCGGTCGAGCGCCTTGAGCCGGCTCTGCGCCTGGCGGGCCTTGGTCGCCTTCGCCCGGAAGCGCTCGACGAACTGCGTGATGTGCGCGATTTCGCGCCGCTGCTTCTCGAACAGCGCCTGCTGGCCCGCGAGCCGGGCCGCGCGCTGTTCCTCGAACGACGAGTAATTGCCGGTGTACAGCGTGAGCCGCAGGCCCTCGATGTGCGCCACGTGCGTGACGCACGCGTCGAGGAAATCGCGGTCGTGAGAAACGAGCAGCAGGGTGCCGCGATACGCGGCGAGCCAGCGCTCGAGCCACACGACCGCGTCGAGGTCGAGGTGGTTGGTGGGCTCGTCGAGCAGCAGCAGTTCCGCGCGGCTCAGCAGCGCACGGGCGAGGTTGAGCCGCATGCGCCAGCCGCCGGAGAAATCCGCCACGGGACGCGCGAGGTCCGCGGAGCGGAAACCGAGCCCGGCCAGCAGGGTGGCGGCGCGCGACTGCGCCGAGTAGCCGTCGATGGCGGCAAGCCGGGCGTGCGCCTCGGCAAGGCCGTGCCCGTCCGGCTGCTGCTCCGCGGCGGCAATCGCCCGTTCTGCCGCGCGCAGTGCGACGTCGCCGTCGAGCACGAACTCGACGGCCGGCCGTGGCAGGGGTGGTGTCTCCTGGCCGACCGAGGCGATGCGCCAGTCGCGTGGCAGCGAGCAATCGCCGGTCTCGGGGTGCAGTTCTCCCTGCAACAGCGCGAACAGGCTCGACTTGCCGGAGCCGTTCGCGCCGATGAGGCCGACCCGCCAGCCCGCGTGGATCTGCAGGTCCGCGTTCTCGATGAGGCGGCGGGCGCCGCGTGCGAGCGTGAGTTGTCGGAGCAGGATCAAGGGATGGGCCGGCGGCAGCGTGGTCGGGCGCGCGCATTCTATCGGCTCGGGCCTCCGTCCCGGTCGCGATGCGGCTGCAGGCGGAATCCGGCACAATCCGTGTTTTCGCACGGGCCGCCCCCCCGCGGGCGCCCCTGGAGACCCCAACCCGATGTCCTTGACGTTGCGCCTTCGGCAAATTTTGTTGCTCGTCCGTCACCTGCTCCCGGTACTGCTGGTGGCGAGCCCCGTCGCCGCGCTTGCGCAGTCGGCCTCGGTGATCTCCCCGATCGTCGCATTCAGCGGGTCGCAGCCGGGCGGCACGCCGGTGCGAGGGCCCGACGGCGCGTTGTACGGCACCACCGCGGTGGTCACGGCCGTCGCCGGCGGCCTGATCTATCGTGCCGCGGCCGACGGCTCCTCGATGCGCACCCTCTACCAGATCCGGATCACCGAGGGCCTGAACCCGGTCGCCGGCCTGCTGCTCGGCAGCGACGGGCTGCTCTACGGGGTGACCACCTCCGGCTCGGCGACGGAAGTCAACAGCGGCGGCACGGTGTTTCGCATCGCGCCGGACGGCAGCGGATTCACGATTATTTACCGGTTCAAGAGCTTTGCTTCGGTGAACCCGGCGGGCGCGCCGATCAACGAGGGCGGCGCGAATCCGGAGTCGGAGCTCGTCGAGGGCAACGACGGCCGACTGTATGGCGTCACGCGCACGGGCGGACCGAACGGCACCGGCGTGGTCTACAGCCTGTCGCGCGACGGGACGGCGTTCAGCGTCCTTCACAACTTCGGGCCGATCACCTCGGCCACCACCGTCACGGTGCCCCGGAACGACGACGGCATGAGCCCGGTCGGTCCGCTGGTGGCCGGGGCCGATGATTACTTCTACGGCACCGCCTCCGCCGGCGGAGCACCGGGCAATGGAACCGTGTTCCGGGTGCGCTTCGACGGCACCGGTTTCGAGACGCTGTTCGTCTTCCCTGACCTCATTGCCAACTCCGACGGGCTGTCCACCAACGCGGACGGGGCCACGCCCGTGGCGGGACTGACCGACGGCGGCGACGGGCGGCTCTATGGCGTCGCGAATCTCGGCGGCGAGGAGGGCAACGGCACCGTCTATGCGATCGACCCGGTGAGCCGCGTGTTCACGACGCTGCACGCCTTCGACGGCACCGCGGGTGCGCGGCCGAGCGGGGAACTGCTGCTGGCCCAGAATGGCTCGCTCGTCGGAACCACCACCACGGGAGGCACCAACTCCACCGGCGCTGTCACGACCTACGGCACGATCTTTTCGATCGCCCGCGACGGCACCGGTTTCACGAGCCTGCGCAGCTTCGAAGGCTCGAATGGATCGTCCCCGACCGGACGGATGGTGCAATTCGACGCCTCGACGTTCGTCGGCCTTGCAGCAAGCAGCGGCCGGTGCGGACAGGGTGTGCTCTACCAGTTCAGCCTGACGGGTGCGACCGTGGATGGCATCACGAACTGCGGGCAGCGTAAGAACAGCGGCGGTGGCGGCACCGCACCGCTGCTCCTGCTGCTGATCGGATCCCTGGGCCTTCGGCGGCGGTCGCGCAGCGCCTGAGTGACCCGAGCCGGGTGTGAGGGCGCCCCTGATGGATGAGACCCGCCTGCATCACCGCACCTGCCCCCTGTGCGAGGCCATGTGCGGCATCGTCATCGAGCATCGCGGCGGCGCCGTGCTGTCCGTCAAGCCCGATCGCGAGGACGTGCTGAGCCGCGGGCACATCTGCCCCAAGGCCGTCGCCCTCAAGGACATCCACGAGGATCCCGATCGCCTGCGGCGCCCGGTGCGGCGTACGTCGGCGGGCTGGGAAGAGATCTCGTGGGCCGCGGCTTTCGCCGAGGTCGATCGACGCATTGCCGAGGTGCGTGAACGCCACGGGTCGAATGGGGTGGCGATCTACGTCGGCAACCCCACGGTGCACAACCTCGGCGCCATGCTCGGGGTGGGCGATTTCATCCGGGCCGTGCGCACGCAGAACCTGTATTCCGCGACCAGCGTGGACCAGTTGCCCCACATGGTGGCCTCGCACGCGATGTTCGGGCACCAGTTCCTCATCCCGGTCCCGGACGTGGATCGCACGCAGCTGTTCGTCTGCATCGGCGGCAACCCGGTCGCCTCCGGCGGCTCGATCATGGGCGCGCCGGGATTCGAGAAGCGCGTTGCGGCGTTGCGCGCGCGCGGCGGGCGGTTCGTGGTGATCGACCCGCGACGGACGGAGTCGGCGGAGGTCGCCGACGAGCACCTGTCGATCCGGCCGGGCACCGACGTGTTCCTGCTGCTCGGGCTGCTGCGCGAGGTCTTCGTCTCCGGACGCGCCGATTGCGGGCATCTCGCGGGGCGCGTGACGTGGGATGGAGTCGCTGCGCGAGGCCGTGCTCGCATTCGATCCCGTCCAGCTCGCCGAGCGGACGGGTATTCCTGCCGAGCGGGTCGCCGGCCTCGCCCGCGAGATCGCCGAGGAGCCACGTGCGCTGGTCTACGGGCGCGTGGGCGCCTGCACGCAGGAGTTCGGCGGGCTCGTGCTCTGGCTCATCTACTGCCTCAACGCCGTGACCCGGCACCTCGACCACGAGGGCGGCATGATGTTCGCGGAGCCTGCCGTGGACCTGACGCGCGCCTACGGCTCGAAGGGTCACTACGGCAGGTTCCAATCGCGCGTGCGCGGGCTGCCGGAATTCGGAAACGAGCTGCCGGTCGCGACGCTCGCCGACGAGATCCTCACCGCGGGACCGGGCCAGGTGCGGGCGCTGCTGACCTTTGCCGGCAACCCGGTGCTCTCGACGCCCAACGGCCGTCAGCTCGACCGGGCGCTCGAGGGTCTCGAGTTCATGGTCTCGGTGGACCCGTACCTGAACGAGACCACCCGCCACGCCCACCTGATCCTGCCGCCCGTGAGTCCGCTCGAGCGCTGCCACTACGACATCGCGTTGAGCGGTTTCGCGGTGCGCAACGTCGCCAAGTACTCACCTGCTCTGTTCGAGAAGCCGGCCGGCGCGCTGCACGATCACGAGATCCTGGCCGAGCTGACCGCGCGCCTCGGCAGGTCGCACGGAAGCACGGGACTCGCGGCGCGGGCACGCGCGGCCTTCACGCGCCGGCTCGGCCCGGGTGGCCAGCTCGATCTCATGCTGCGCACCGGCGCCTATGGCATGCCCTACCGGGGCTGGGTGCGTTGGGCCGCGGCCTTGCCTGGACTCGGCGCGATCCGCAGTCAGCTCGCGGCGCCCGACCGGCGTCCGCAGGGCCTGAGCCTGCGCCGGCTCGAGGCGGCGCCCCATGGCATCGACCTCGGGCCCCTCGAGCCGAGCCTGCTGCGACGGCTCGCGACGCCGGACGGCAAGGTGCAGCTCGCGCCGGAGCGGCACGTGCGGGACCTCGAGCGCGCAGCGCGCTCGCTCGCCACAGTGGCGCCTCCGCTGATGCTGATCGGCCGCCGCCACGTGCGCAGCAACAATTCCTGGATGCACAACAGCCAGCGGCTGGTGAAGGGCAAGCCGCGCTGCACGCTCGTCATCCATCCGGACGATGCGGCGAGCCGCGGCGTCACCGATGGGTCGATGGTGCGACTGCGCTCGCGCGTCGGCGAAGTGCAGGTGATGGCCGAGGTGAGCGACGCGGTAATGCCAGGCGTCGTGTCGCTGCCCCACGGCTGGGGTCACGATCGCGCCGGCATCCGGCTCGGCGTCGCGAGCCGCAACGCCGGCGTCAGCATCAACGACGTGATCGACGATCAGCTCATCGACACGCTGACAGGCACCGCGGTGCTGAACGGCACTCCGGTCGTGGTGGAGGCTACGGCAGCTGGTCCTTGACGGCGTCCTTCACGGCGTCGAACGGGTTGAATTTCTTTTTCTTCTTGGGCGGCTCGGCCGCGGCCGCGTCGCCTTCGGCCGGCGGCTCGGGCGCGTCGCTCATGTCGTCGGCGCCCTCCGTGCCGCCCATCCCCGGCATGCCGCCCTCCATGCCCATCATCGTGGTCGTCATGGATTTCACGCGGATCTTGACGTTCCAGTCGGGCTCCCAGGCGATCTTGGGATCCGTCGGGCGGGGCGGGTAGGCCATGTTGAGTTCGGTGCCGTAGGCGATGGCGCGCAGCATGCCCTGGCCCGCTGCCTCCTTGGGCACGGCGCAACGCGTGGTAGTCGGCGGCAGCAGCACCTTGTCCTTGAGCCACTTGTCGACGGCGGCGTTGGTCTGGTAGTCGAACAGTCCGAAGCCGGACTCGGGCAGTTCGCTCGACGTCCACAGCAGAAGCGTCATGTCCTCGCCGCCGCCCCCACTGTCGGCGCCGCCGCCCATGCTGCCGAGGAAGTAGGCCCGCGCGTTGGGTATGGCGTTCCACTCGAGCAGCACGAAGCCGCCCTTGTCGGTCTGGCGCAAGGCGATCTCCGGCATGACGTCCTGTGGCGCCGGGATGGTGAACTTGAAGTTCTCAGGCACGCCCTGGCCCGTGAACGCGTGCGCGCCGGCGATGGAGGCGCCGGCGGGCAGGGCGCGCTTGTCCTCCTTGCTCGGCCACACCGGCCGACCGACGGCGGCGTGGGCGCCGCGCTGGGTGGCACGCCGCGACTCGAAGAACTTGCCGAGCTCGGCCACGGTCGCCGTCTCGAGATTCACGACCTTCGGCTGCCCGGGGCGCACCGTCTCCGAGCAGCCCCAGTACATCACGAGCTTTCCCTTCGGTGGCTCGTAGTTCCAGTCCTCGGGCTCGTCCTCGCCTTTCTCACGGGGCAGGGGCTTCGGCTTCTCCGGTGCCTGCAGCTTGAGCGTGGGTGCGAGCTGCGTGCCGGCCGGCACGGCCTGCAGGGCCTCGGCGAGATTCGGGTTGCGGCTCGTGTACAGGGTCACGTCCATCCAGCGGCCCGCCGTGCCGATCTGCGTGTAGCCGAACTCGGCCGTGCTCTTCTTGCCGCCGCCCATCAGGGCGCCGAGCGTGGCGTCCATCATGCCCTCGCCCATGCCGCCGCCCATCGGCATCCCGGAGAAGGTCGCCACGTCGATCCAGGCCTGCGCGACCGGCGGCTTGACGACCTGCTTCGGCGCCTGGGCGCTCGCGGTGCAGGCGCCTGCGACGGCGGTGGCGAGCAGGGTGCTGCGGATCAGTCGCGTGCTGGATGTCACAGTGGATCTCCCTTTTATCGTGCGGCCTCGACCCCGTCCGGATTCTCAGCCTGCGCGGTCCGCGAGTAAAGGCGCGCCCGGCGAATCCAGCGCGTCGCCTTTCGTCACCCGCGCACCGCTGGATCTGCGCGTTCAGCTTGCCGCCGTCGCCGGCGGTCCACGGAATCGGCGCTGATAACATGCGGCCGGTCGAGTACGGCGCAATGGCGAGCGGGAGGTGTGCGATGACGCTGGGATCCCAGGCAGGGCGCCGTCTCGGGAATCGAGCCGGTGCTTGAGCAGCCGTTCGTGCAGCTCCTGATCCTGCTGGTTGCGGCGGTTGCAGTCGTCGCGGTGTTCCAGCGCCTGCGCGTCCCGTCGAGCCTCGGTTACCTGCTCGTGGGCGTCGTGCTCGGCCCATACACCCCAGGACCGGTCATCGAGGGCCACCAGCTGCGGGTGCTGGCCGAGTTCGGCATCGTATTCCTGCTTTTCACGATCGGATTGAGCTTCTCGCTGCCGCAGATCCGCGCGCTGCGCGACCAGGTCTTTTCGCTCGGCACAGGACAGGTCGCGCTCACGACCACGGTGGTCGGGACCGTGGCATGGCTGGCCGGGTTGTCGCCTGCGGCCGCCTTCGTGGTCGGCGCGGTGTTCGCCCAGTCCTCCACCACCATCATCAGTCGGCAGCTGACGGAGCAGGGCGAGGACAACTCGCGGCACGGTCGCCTCGGCGTCGCGCTGTCCGTGTTCCAGGACGTGACGGCCGTTCCGTTCGTGGTGGTCATACCGGCGCTGGGCGTCGCGGTGGGCGCGCAAGCGCTGGCCGCCTCGCTCGGCTGGGCGATGGCGAAGGCGCTGCTGGCATTCATGATCGTGTTCGTGGCCGGTCGCTGGCTGTTGCGGCCGCTCTTTCACGCGGTCGCCGTGGGTCGGTCTGCGGAGCTCTTCACCCTCACCGTGCTGCTCGTCTCGCTCGCAGCTGGCTGGACGACGGAACAGTTCGGACTTTCCATGGCGTTCGGCGCGTTCCTGGCCGGCATGATGCTCGGCGAGACCGAGTTCCGGCACCAGATCGAGGCCGCGATCCGCCCGTTCCGCGACATGCTGCTCGGGCTGTTCTTCGTCGGCATCGGCATGCTGTTCGACCTGCGCGCGTTGCCGGAGATCTGGCACTGGGCCATCGCGGGAGCCGTCGGGCTGATGACAGCCAAGACGCTGATCGTCGCTGGCCTCGTGCGGGCGACCGGCACCGACGCGCTCACGGCGTGGCGCACCGGACTGCTGCTGGCGGTCGGTGGCGAGTTCGGCTTCGCGGTGCTCGCGATCGCACTCACGGCGGGCGTGATCTCGGCCGGCGCGAGCCAGGTCGCCCTCGCCTCGGTGCTGATCTCGATGGTGGCTGCGCCGCTGCTGATCCGGCACAACCTGGCCATCGCGCGCCGGCTCGCCTCCGGACCGGACGAGGCGCCCGATGGCAGCGTACCCCCTGCGGTCCAGGCCGCCGCCACCGGCCTTTCGGACCACGTGATCATCTGCGGCTACGGTCGCATCGGCCAGAGCGTCGGCCACTTCCTCGACGAGGAGAAGATCCGCTTCGTTGCGCTCGACCTCGACCCCTCCCGCGTGCGCGAGGCACACCTCGCGGGCGAGCCCGTGTACTACGGTGACGCGTCCGAGCGTGCCGTGCTCGAGTCGGTCGGCATCGGCAGTGCGCGCCTGATGCTGATCAGCCATCACGACACGGCAGCGGCGCTGCGGCTGCTGGGCGTGGTGCGCGAACTTCGGCCCGACCTGCCGGTCATGGCACGCACGCGTGACGAGAGCCACGTGGACGAACTGAGACAGGCGGGTGCGGTGGAGGTGGTTCCCGAGACGCTCGAGGCCGCACTGATGATCGCGGCGCACGCGTTGCTGCTGCTCGACGTGCCGCTCACGCGCGTGCTCCGGCGCATCCAGGAGCAGCGTGTGGATCGCTACCGTCTGCTTGGCGAATTCATTCGCGGCGAGGCTGCCAGCGACTACGACGCTCAGCCGCGCGGCGCCGACCGGCTGCATCCGGTGCTGCTCCCGCCGCGCAGTTCGGCCGTGGGGCGCCTGCTCAGGGAACTGGCGCTGCCTGGCGTGTCGGTTGCAGCCCTGGTGCGCGACGGAAGGAGACGCTCCGACCCGCCGGGTGACGTGCTGCTCGAGGCGGGGGACGTGCTCGTGCTGTTCGGCGCGGACCTCGAAGTGCGCAAGGCCGAGGCGCGTCTGGTGGAGTGAGCTTCCCCCGCGGCGCGCTTGGCTACGGGGCGAAATGGTAGGGGCGAACGAAGTGCGCGGCATCCGAAACAGAAACCCCGCCGAGGCGGGGTCCCTGAAAGCAACGCAAGTCCGGCGCTCCGCGTCTTGCTCGCCGGAGTACTTGCCGTTGCGCGGGGTCAATTCGTCGTACCTTGCGAGCGCGAGGCGCGCACGAAGCTTCTTATATGAGCGCAGGTAGTCCACGACTTGGCGCAGAACATTCAGTGCCTGCTGGTTTGATACGGTATAGGTGAGTCCGGGCGCATGTGCGGCGCAGGACGTTCGCTTGCCGGTAATCTTCCCGACCCCGATATTCGTCAGGCTCCATTCGACGAGTGCACGCTCCGTGCTGCTGATGGACAGCACCAGCTGTCGTCGTTCGTTCGCGTGGCGTCGGGTCAGCGTGATCGTGCCTTCGCCGTCGATCAGCCCGGCAAGGTAAGCAGCTTCCTCGGGAGCCAGTCGTCGAACAGCCTTCCTGGCCATGCAGCACCGATTCCTGACTGCCCGAGCCGCGTCCCCCGGCCTTGCGGCCGGGGGACGGCGATGGTGGAGGCGGCGGGACAGCTGATCTGTCTCTTCCGAGACAGGCTGGACTATGCCATCACCCCGATCTCTCGATCGGGGGCGGGGCGTGTTATCCGGGCCGTGTCGCGCCCGAATCCTAGTGCCGGCTCCGCTGTTACCAGCTCAGCCGGTCTATGAGTCTCTACAGGGCAGGCCTGAGGTTGGCCCTCTTCCTACCCCTCGGCGTTACCTCGCGCCGCCATCACCGGCGCGTCAGGCTTCACCGATGTGAGCCCCGTTATCACTTCACCCTTACGGGTGAAGGCGACCTAACTTGATCGAACCCGCGTCCGCAAGCCCTACATTCCAGGACCTACATGCTTAGCCGTCTCTTTGTATCTCGTCGAACGCTACCCGAGCGGCAGGGAAGACGTTCGACCAGCTCAGGTGCATTTTAGCGAGCCAGCCCTCAGCACACTGGACCCGCGAGCTTGTGAGCGCGTCCCCCGGGTCTGGATGCACAAGCACATGCCAGTCGAGGGTTAGGCGGGATTAAGCCGCCAGAGCGTAGTTGTCTTCGTTGGCAACTAAGTGTTTGCAAGCGGTTTTACGAGGAACCTTGCACCTCGGCATGCACCTGGAGTTTCGCGACCCACGTCGAAACCGGTCGCCCCCGGTGTAGGAGCCAGTGTAGGGGCAGGGGGCGGAAATGCAAGGGCGCCGTCGTCGGGACGGCCACCGCGGTGCGTGAGCGAGAGCCCCGTGCGCTAGCGGCGGTGGGCCTTCATGACGCGCGACTTCTCGCGCTGCCAGTCGCGATCCTTCTCGGTCGCACGCTTGTCGTGCGACTGCTTGCCCTTCGCGAGGCCGATCTCGAGCTTCACCTTGCCGTGCTTCCAGTACAGCTTGAGCGGCACGATGGTGTGGCCCTTGCGCTCCACCGCGCCCACGAGGCGGTCGAGTTCCCGGCGGTGCAGCAGCAGCTTGCGCGTGCGCGTGGGGTCGGCGACGACGTGGGTCGAGGTGGTCTTGAGCGGCGAGATGTGCGCGCCGATCAGCCACGCCTCGCCGTTCTTGACGAGCACGTAGCCCTCCGTGATCTGCGCCTTGCCGGCGCGCAGGCTCTTGACCTCCCAGCCCTGCAGCGCCATCCCGGCCTCGAGGTTCTCCTCGATGAAATACTCGAACCGCGCGCGCTTGTTGAGCGCGATCGGGGGAGGCGCGGAGTCCTTCTGTTTGCTGGGCGCAGCCATGGCGGCTCGATCGGGGGCGGTCGCGCATTCTACCCGTCCCGAATACACTTGCGCCGCGATCAGGGAGCCCCGATGGCCATTCGAGAGATCCGCCGCAACGCGCTCGTCACCTTCAGTCCGGAGCAGATGTTCGACCTCGTGATCGACGTCGAGCGCTACCCTGAGTTCCTCCCCTGGGTCGCGGGCGCCGAACTGCACGAGAAGTCGGAGCGCGACCTGCTCGCCAGCATGGAGATGCAGCGCGGCGGCATGCGCGAGCGCTTTACCACCCGCAACGAATTCGAGCGCCCGGGCTTCATGGACATGCAACTCGTGCGGGGCCCGTTCAGGGTGCTGGACGGTCGCTGGACGTTCACGGCGATCGCCGACGCCGGCACGCGCATCGAGCTCGCGATGCGCTTCGAGTTCGCAAATCCGGTCGTGTCGCTGCTGTTCGGCAAGGCTTTCGAGCACAGCTGCAACACGCTGATCGACGCCTTCGTCGCGCGGGCGAGGGCGCTGCATGGCCCGCGACCCTGAACCGTCCGTCGTCGAGGTCGTCTACGCGCTGCCGACGCGCCAGCGGATCGTGACCGTGCCGCTCGCTCGGTGCATGACGGCCCTCGAGGCGGTCCAGGCGTCCGGGTTGCTCGCGGAATTTCCCGAACTCGATGCGACCTCGCTTGCGCTCGGCATCTACGGCCGCCGGGTGGACGCATCGCAGCCGCTGCGCGCGGACGACCGTGTCGAGATCTACCGGCCGCTGCGCGTCGATCCGCGCGTCGCGCGCCGTCAGGCGGCGGAGTCGGGCGTCGGGCGGCGGCGCAACCGCGCCCGGTCGTCCTGAGCGGACGCGGCTCGGCCGCTCCTCGACACGGATCGCTCAGGCGCCGTTCGGGGGAGGCGCTTCGGAGGGCAGGGGATCCACGGGTGGCGTGGGCGGTTCGACCGCCGGCGCGGTCGCATCCACCGGCGGCTTCTGCCAGAAGCGCCATGACGCCGGCCGCTCGGGCCCCGGCGGCTGGGGCAGCGCGACTTTCTCCACCGCCGTCACCTTGTCCTCCTCGAAACGGACGATGAAGTGGGCGGTGTCGACCTGGCGGTCGCGGCCGTAGGTCCGGCGGTAGATGTAGTCCCAGCGATGACGGCGCGAACGGATCCGACACCATCGGCGTTCCGAGCAGGTAGCGCACCTGGCTGCGGGACATGCCGACCGTCACCTGCTCCACGTCCGTCAGCTTCAGCAGGTTGCCCTGCTGGATGTCTGGACGGTACACGCAGCCCGCCGTGGCGGCGGCCAGCAGCAGCGCGAGGGCGACGGCGATGGGAAGTCGGGGGCGTGCGTCCGATGGGCTCATGATGTCTGGAGTTGCCGGCGCGCGCCGGACATAATGCCGGCGCATGATACAGCAACCGCGAACTCCTCGCGGTCGCCCCAGGACGGGCAATACGACGGGCAAACGTGGAACCCTCGCAACTTCGACGCGCCGGCCTCAAGGTCACCGTGCCGCGGCTCAAGATCCTCGAGATCCTGGCCGTCAACTCGGCGCACCACATGAGCGCCGAGGACGTCTACCGCCGCCTGCTCGAGTCCAATGAGGACATCGGCCTCGCGACGGTCTACCGCGTGCTGACCCAGTTCGAGTCGGCCGGCCTCGTGACGAGGCATCACTTCGAGGGCGGGACCGCGGTGTTCGAGCTCGACCAGGGCGAGCACCACGACCACATCGTCTGCGAGGACTGCGGGCGGGTCGAGGAGTTTGCCGACGCGGGGATCGAGGATCGGCAGCGCGAGATCGCCGCGCGGCACGGTTTCGAGCTCACCGACCACGCGCTGACTTTGCGCGGCCGCTGCGTGCGCGAGCGTTGCCCGCACCGCTCGAAGCAGGCCTAGGCACTCGCGGCGGCGCCTGAGCCGCGGACTCCAGCATCTCCCGGGCATGGTCGCGGGTCCGCGCGGTGATCTCGGCACCGCCCAGCATGCGCGCGACTTCCTCGATCCGTTCCGTCCCCTCGAGCGAGTGCACCGCCGTCTGCGTGGCGTCGCCCGTCGTCCGCTTGGAGACGCGCAGCTGCCGGTCGGCCTGCGCGGCAACCTGGGCCAGGTGGGTCACGCACAGCACCTGTCGCGACACGGCCAGCGCCTTCAGCTGCCGGCCGACCATCTCGGCCACGGCGCCGCCGACGCCCGCATCCACCTCGTCGAAGATCAGGCAGGGCAGGTGTGTCGCGTTGAGCGTCGCGACCTGCAGTGCGAGGCTGATGCGGGAGAGCTCGCCGCCCGACGCCACTTTCGCGAGCGGGCGGGGCGGCTGGCCCGGGTTGGCGCTCACCAGGAACTCGATGTCGTCCGTGCCGTGCTCGCCGCACCCGGCGGCCTCGCGGGCCTCGAGTCGGGTTGCGAAGACGCCGCCCGGCATGCCGAGCCCCTGCATCAGCGCCGTGACGCGCTCGTCGAGCGCGACGGCGGCGCTGCGACGTGCGGCCGCGAGCCGGGCCGCGGCCCGGTCGCGCGTCTCGCGGGCGGCCGACAGTCGTCGCTCGAGTTCCGCGAGGTTCACCGCGCCGGCGCGTAATTCCTGCAGTTCGCCCGCGAGACGCTCGCGGACCTCGGGCAGCGCTGCCGTGTCGACGCGGTGCTTGCGTGCCGCGTCCTCGAGCGCGGCGAGCCGCGACTCGATCTGCTCCTGGCGCGCCGGGTCGGCCTCGAGCGACTCGGCATAGCGGCGCAGCGTCGTCACGGCCTCGCGGCAGGCAATGGCGGCTTCCTCGATCAGCCGCTCGGGACCGGCGAGCGCGGCATCGAGTGTCGACAGCTGCCGCAGCACCGACTGGGCCCGGCCGAGTGCCGCAGTCACGTCCCCGGCGTCCCCGGCCAGCAGGCCCTCCACCTGCGCCGTGCCTTCGGCCAGCCTGCCGAGCGCGGCCATGCGCCGTCGCTCCTCGGCCAGGCGGCGCGGTTCGTCGGCCTGCGGATCGAGGGCCTCGAGCTCCGCGACGTAGTGCTCGAGCAGCTCGAGGCGACGCTCGCGATCGCGGCCGCGCTCCTCGAATGCGGTGCGCTCGAGGTCGAGCGCCTTCCAGGCGCGGAACGCCTCGCGCATGGCGGCCACGTCCGGCTGCAGGCCGCCGCTGCCGTCCAGCAGCTCGCGCTGGTAACTGCGCTTCGCGAGGGACTGGAACTCGAGCTGTCCGTGCACGTCCACGAGCAGCTCGCCGAGCCCGCGCAGCGACTGCACCGGCATGGCCTGGCCGTTGACGTAGGCACGGCCGCGGCCGTCCGCGGCGACGGTCCGTCGCAGCAGCACCTCGCCGTCGTGCCCGATCTGCTGCTCGTCGAGCCAGGCGAGCGCGGGCGGGTTCGCGGAGACGTCGAAGCTCGCGGTCACCTCGGCGCGCTCGGCGCCGTGGCGGACGGCGCCGCTGTCCGCGCGACCGCCCACCGCGAGCAGCAGCGCGTCCACGAGGATCGACTTGCCGGCGCCGGTCTCCCCGGTCAGCGCGGTGAACCCCGTGCCGAGTTCGACCTCGACGGCTTCGACGATCGCGAAATCGCGAATCTGCAGGTGGGACAGCATCGCGCGTGTCAGGCGATCGGCGGCTGGCCGTCGCGAACGCCGCGGCCCCAGTGCAGCTTGGAGCGCAGGATTCGGTAGTAGTCGTGTCCGGGCGGGTGCAGCAGCGTTGCCTGGACGGGCGCACGCGCCACGCGCAGGCGCTCGCCCGGCTCGAGCTCGCTCAGGACCATGCCGTCGCAGACGACCATGGCGCGCGTTTCGTGCCGGTCGGCGATCTCGATCTCGACGATGCTGTCCGCACCGACCACGATCGGACGGTCGGAGAGCGTGTGCGGGCAGATCGGCACGAGCACGATCGCGGCGAGGCTCGGGTGCACGATCGGTCCGCCGCAGGACAGCGCGTACGCCGTGGAGCCGGTGGACGTGGAGATGATGAAGCCGTCGCCGCCGTGCGTGTTGACGTAGGCGCCGTCGAGCCAGGTGCGCAGGTCGAGCATGCGGCCGGACTCGCCCTTGGCGACCACGACGTCGTTGAGCGCCACGCAACTGAGGCGGCGGCCCGCCGCGCGCAGGCTGGCCTCGAGCAGCATGCGCGTCTCGGACTGGCAGCGACCCTCGAGCGCATCGTCCACGCTCTCGAGCATGCGCTCGGGCCCGATGTCGGCCAGGAAGCCGAGGCGGCCGCGGTTGACGCCGAGGACCGGCACGTCGCAGGCGGCGGCCATGCGGGCCGCGTGCAGCATCGTGCCGTCGCCGCCGACCGCGACCAGCAGGTCGGCCCCCTGCGCGAGTTCCGGCTCCGGGACGAGCGTGACCGGCAGCGCGCCGAAATCGAGCGCCGGCCGCGGCAACGGCCCGCACCTGGCGGCCCCGTTCGAGCAGGTGGCGGGCGAGCGTGAGCATCGCCTCCGTGACCCGCGGGTCAGAGGCGCGGCCCGCGAGGGCAATGGTCGAAAACGAGACGTGCCCCGTGTCCATCGGTGGCTGGTCTTTTAGCACGGGGCTGTCGTGCCGGGCCAGCGCGCAATCCAGCGCGTCGCGCCGAAAATACCCGGCTTGACTTCGTCTCGAAGCGGTTGCGATTCTGTGCGGCATGCGCACCACAACCTTCGCCTGCACCGGTGTCTGCGCAAATGGCGCGTGACTTCGCCGACGAGAGCCTGAACGAACGGGCCCAGCACCTGCTGCGGGTGCTCGTGGAGAGCTACATCCGCGAGGGCCAGCCGGTGGGATCGCGGACGCTGTCGCGCGACTCGGGGCTGAACCTCAGTGCCGCCACCGTTCGCAACGTCATGGCCGACCTCGAGGAGTACGGCTTCGTCACCTCGCCGCACACCTCGGCCGGCCGCGTGCCGACCGACAAGGGCTACCGGTTCTTCGTGGACACGCTGCTGGCCCAGCGCCGCTCCGGGGCGGAGGACAACGTCATCGAGGAGCTGCAGCGTCGGCTCGAGGACGAGCACGACCGCGACCCGAAGGCGCTGGTCGCGGTCGCCTCGCAGGTGCTGTCCTCCATCACGCACCTCGCCGGGGTGGTCACGATTCCGCGCCAGCCGCACCAGTCGCTGAGCCAGATCGAGTTCCTGCCGCTGTCGGACAACCGGGTGCTGGCCGTCATGGTGGTCAACGGCCGCGACGTCCAGAACCGCATCGTCCAGCTCGATCGCTACTACACGGCCGAGGAACTGCGCCGTGCCGCCAACTTCCTCAACCAGCAGTTCGCCGGCAAGGAGCTGCGCCAGGTCCGCGAGGACCTCGTCGGCGAGTTGAAGCAGACCGGGGAGCGCCTGAACCAGCTCATGCTGGACGCGATCCGGGTGGCGCAGCAGATGCTGGGCGAGGGCGCCAAGGACGCCCCGGAGTACGTGATCGCGGGCGAGACCAACCTGATGGAGTTCGCCGAGCTGTCGAACGTCGAGAAGCTCCGGCGCCTGTTCGAGGCCTTCACGGCCCGGCGGGACATCCTCAACCTGCTCGACCTGAGCCTGCGGGCCGAGGGCGTGCAGATCTTCATCGGCCAGGAGTCGGGCTACCAGATCCTCGACGACTGCAGCCTCGTCACGGCGCCCTACACCCTCGACAACGAGACGGTGGGCGTGCTCGGCGTCATCGGTCCGACGCGCATGGCCTACGAGCGCGTGATCCCGATCGTGGACGTGACGGCCCGGCTGCTCGGGTCGGCCTTGAATTCCCGCCGCTAGGCCCCAGATTTTCCACTGTTTGCGCGTCCACGGCCGCCCGAAGGCCGCGGCAGCGCGACCTCAGGCAATCCCAGGCAGCCCAAATGACGACCCCAAACGAATCCGAAGGCACCCTTCCGGCGGAGCAGTCCGCCGCAGCCGGCCCCGGCAGCCTCGAGGCCGAGCTGCTCGAGGCGCAGGCCACGGCGCAGGAGCACTGGAACAGCTACCTGCGCGCGGTCGCGGAGACCGAGAACGTCCGCAAGCGGGCCCAGCGCGACGTCGAGTCCGCGAGCCGCTATGCGATCGAGCGCTTCGCGGGCGACCTCCTCGAGGTGCGCGACAGCCTCGAACTCGGCCTCGCGGTCGGGCCGGGCGCGGACCCGGCGCGGCTGTTCGAGGGCATGGAGGCGACCCTGCGCCTCGTCGACCCGGGCCTTCGAGAAGGCGGGCCTGCAACTCGTGGACCCGGCGGGCGAGGCCTTCAACCCCGAACTCCACGAGGCGATGGCGACCCAGCCCAGTGCGGACCAGCCGCCCGGCACCGTGCTCGCCGTGGTCCAGAAGGGCTACGTGCTCAACGGCCGGCTGCTGCGCCCGGCCCGGGTGCTCGTGTCCCGGGAACCCGACCCGCCCGCGGGCTGACTTGAATCCGGCCCGCCGGCCCCCAACTAGGCGGACAACGCATTCCTGACCTGACGGAGCCCCTTTCATGGCAAGAGTCATCGGCATCGACCTCGGCACCACCAACTCCTGCGTCGCGATCATGGACGGCGGCAAGCCGCGGGTGATCGAGAACAGCGAGGGCGACCGCACCACCCCCTCGATCGTGGCCTTCACCAAGGACGACGAGGTGCTGGTCGGCCAGTCGGCCAAGCGCCAGGCGGTCACCAACCCGCAGAACACCCTGTACGCGATCAAGCGCCTGATCGGCCGCCGGTACGACGACAAGGTCGTGCAGAAGGACGTCGAGATGGTGCCGTACAAGATCGTCAAGGCCGACAACGGCGACGCCTGGGTCGAGGTGCACGGCAAGAAGATGGCGCCGCCCGAGATCGCGGCGCGCGTGCTCATGAAGATGAAGAAGACCGCCGAGGACTACCTCGGCGAGCCGGTCACCGAGGCCGTGATCACGGTGCCCGCGTACTTCAACGACTCGCAGCGCCAGGCGACCAAGGACGCCGGCCAGATCGCGGGCCTGACCGTCAAGCGCATCATCAACGAGCCCACCGCCGCGGCGCTGGCCTACGGCCTCGACAAGTCGGGCGGCGACCGCAAGGTCGCGGTCTACGACCTCGGCGGCGGCACCTTCGACATCTCGATCATCGAGTTCGCCGACGTGGACGGCGAGCGCCAGTTCGAGGTGCTCGCCACCAACGGCGACACCTTCCTCGGCGGCGAGGACTTCGACAAGCGCGTCATCGACTACCTGGCGGCCGAGTTCCAGAAGGAGTCCGGCGTCGACGTGCGGCGCGACCCGCTCGCCATGCAGCGCCTGAAGGAAGCGGCCGAAAAGGCCAAGATCGAGCTCTCCTCGAGCCAGCAGACCGAGGTCAACCTGCCGTACATCACGGCCGACGCCTCAGGTCCCGAAGCACCTCGCGATGAAGCTCACCCGCGCGAAGCTCGAGTCGCTGGTCGAGGACCTCGTGCAGAAGACCATCGAGCCCTGCCGCATCGCGCTCAAGGACGCGGGCCTGTCCATGAACGACGTCGCCGAGGTGATCCTCGTGGGCGGCCAGACGCGCATGCCGCTGGTGCAGAAGGTCGTCAAGGACTTCTTCGGCAAGGAGCCGCGCAAGGACGTCAACCCGGACGAGGCCGTGGCCGTCGGCGCCGCCGTGCAGGCGGGCGTGCTGACGGGCGAGGTCAAGGACGTGCTGCTGCTCGACGTCACCCCGCTGTCGCTCGGCATCGAGACGCTCGGCGGCGTGATGACCAAGCTGATCGAGAAGAACACCACGATCCCGACCAAGGCGACCCAGGTGTTCTCGACGGCCGACGACAACCAGACGGCCGTCACCATCCACGTGCTGCAGGGCGAGCGCGACCGCGCCGGCGACAACAAGTCGCTCGGCCGCTTCGACCTCTCGGACATCCCGCCGGCGCCGCGCGGCTGCCGCAGGTCGAGGTCACCTTCGACATCGACGCGAACGGCATCCTGAACGTCTCGGCCAAGGACAAGGCCACGGCCAAGGAGCAGAAGATCGTCATCAAGGCCTCGAGCGGCCTGACCGACGATGAGATCAAGCGCATGGTGCGCGACGCCGAGGCGCACGCCGAGGAGGACAAGAAGTTCCGCGAGCTGGCCGAGACGCGCAACCGTGCCGACGCGCTGCTGCACGCCACCGAGAAGGCGCTGAAGGACCTCGGCGACAAGGTCTCGCCGGAGGACCGCGCCAAGACCGAGTCGGCGCTGTCCGACCTGCGGGCCGTGCTCAAGGGCGACGACAAGGACGTGATCGAGACCAAGGCCCGCGCCGTGGCGGAAGCCTCGGCGGCCATCGCGCAGCAGGCCTACGCGAGCCAGCAGTCGGCGGGCCCGGGCGGGCCCGGGGCCGGCAGCGGCCCGGCTGGCGGCCCGGGCGGCAAGGACGACGTGCTCGACGCCGAGTTCGAGGAAGTGAAGGACAAGGACGGCAAGGCCTCCTGATCGGCCACGCGTTATGCTCGCTTGACTGACCGGCCGCCGCGGGGGACACGAACCCCGCGGCGGCCTTTCGTTCCAGACCCGCCCCGGACACCGCATGGCGAAGCGTGATTACTACCAGGTCCTCGACGTGCCGCGCACGGCGGCCGAGGCCGACATCAAGAAGGCCTACCGACGCCTCGCCATGAAGTTCCACCCGGACCGCAACCCGGGGGACCAGGAGGCGGAGGGCAAGTTCAAGGAGGCCAAGGAGGCCTACGAGGTCCTCTCCGACGCCCAGAAGCGCGCCGCCTACGACCAGTTCGGGCACGCCGGCGTGGACGGCATGCGCGGCGGCGGCGGCGGGGCGGGGTTCGACCCGCGCGACGCATTCGGGGACATCTTCGGCGACGTCTTCGGCGACATCTTCGGCGGCGGCCGGCGCGGTCGCTCGCAGGTCTACCGCGGCGCGGACCTGCGCTACGAGCTCGAGCTCGACCTCGAGCAGGCCGTGTTCGGCGACACCGCCAGCATCGACTTCGCGACGCTCGCGGAATGCGGCGAGTGCAAGGGCAGCGGCGCTGCCAAGGGCTCGAAGCCGGTGTCCTGCGAGACCTGCCGCGGCGCCGGGCAGGTGCGGATGCAGCAGGGCTTCTTCACCGTGCAGCAGACCTGTCCGCGCTGCAACGGCCGCGGCCAGGTCGTGAGCGATCCCTGCGTCGCGTGCCGCGGCCAGGGCCGGCAGCGCAAGCAGAAGACGCTCTCGGTCAAGGTGCCGGCGGGCGTCGATACCGGCGACCGCATCCGGCTGTCGGGCGAGGGCGAGGCCGGGCGCAACGGCGGGCCGACGGGCGACCTCTACGTCGAGGTGCGCGTCCGCGAGCACGCGATCTTCGAGCGCGACGGCAGCCACCTGTCCTGCGAGGTGCCGGTGAGCTTCGCGCGCGCCGCCCTCGGCGGCAGCGTCGAGGTACCGACGCTCGATGGCACGGCGACCATCAAGGTTCCGCCGGAGACCCAGTCCGGACGCGTGTTCCGGCTGCGGGAGAAGGGCATCAAGCCCGTGCGCGGCGGCCCGACCGGCGACCTGTTCTGCCGGGTGGTCGTCGAGACGCCGGTCCACCTGACCCGCGACCAGAAGGACCTGCTGCAGCAGTTCGAGGAGTCGCTGCAGCAGGACGCCAGGCGGCACCACCCGCGCGAGGACTCCTGGCTCGACGGCGTCAAGCGATTCTTCAAGAGCCTCGGGGAGTGAGCCTGAGCGTGCCGACATGCTGAACCTCGCGCTGCTCGGTGCCTCCGGTCGAATGGGCCGGACGCTCGTTCCGCTGCTGGTCGCAAGCGGGGACCTGCGGCTGAGCGGGGCGCTGGCGGCGGCCGGCGATGCCGCAATCGGCCACGACGCGGGCGTACTCGCGGGTACCGGGCCGCTCGCGGTGGGCATCACGGCGGACGTGGACCGGGCGCTCGAGGGCGCCGCGGTCGCCATCGACTTCACCTTGCCGGTGCCCTCGCTCGAGCACGCCCGCCGCTGCCGGGCTCGATCGCTGCCGCTGGTGATCGGGACGACGGGCCACGAGGAGGCCGCTCGCCGGGAGCTTGCCGAGATCGCCGAGTCGATCCCGATCGTGCTGGCGCCGAACATGAGCCTCGGGGTGAACCTGCTCTTCAAGCTCGCCGAGCTCGCGGCCCGTGCGCTCGGCGTCGAATACGACGCCGAGATCGTCGAGGCCCACCACCGCCACAAGGTGGACGCGCCCAGCGGGACCGCACTCGGGCTCGGACGCGCCGTGGCGAGCGGTCGCGGCACGACGCTCGAGCAGTCGGCGCTGCCGCCGCGCCAGGGGTCGACCGGGCCGCGGCCGAGCGGCGGGATCGGCTTTGCCGTCCTTCGCGGGGGCGACATCGTCGGCGACCACCGCCTGATCTTCGCGGGGCCGGGCGAGCGCGTCGAACTCGCGCACCATGCCGAGGACCGGTCGGGCTTCGCACGCGGCGCGCTCGTGGCGTCCCGGTGGGTGGTCGGACGCCCACCCGGCCTGTACTCGATGATGGACGTGCTCGGCCTGTAGCGCCGCCCGGTTTTCGCGTGGCGCAGGCGTCCGCCCTCGCGTAAACTTCTGAACTTAGCCCGTGGAGCCAGACACGACCGGGGTGAGCCAGCGCTCATCCTCGACCGTCGGCGCACGCGCGAAACGCGCCCGCATGCAGTTTGCGGGACGGTGGACCGGAGGAGGCGACCTTGACGACACCCGCGGTTCTGGCGCTCGAGGACGGCACCGTGTTTCGTGGCGTTTCCATCGGTGCCGCGGGCACCGCGACCGGCGAGGTCGTCTTCAACACCGCCATGACGGGCTACCAGGAGATCCTCACCGATCCGTCCTACTCCCGTCAGATCGTCACCCTGACCTATCCGCACATCGGCAACACCGGCACGAACCCCGACGACCTCGAGTCGAACTCGATTCATGCGGCCGGCCTCGTGGTCCGCGACCTGCCGCTGCTGCACTCGAGCTGGCGGGCGACCGAGTCGCTGCCGGAGTTCCTGGTGCGTGGCGGCGTGGTCGCAATCGCGGAGATCGACACGCGCAGGCTGACCCGCATCCTGCGGGAGAAGGGCGCGCAGGCCGGATGCATCGCGAGCGGAGACGCGGCCTCCCGTCCCGATCTGGCACGCGAGGCGGCGCGTCGCTTTCCGGGACTCAAGGGCATGGACCTCGCCAAGGTGGTCTCGGTCCGGCGGCCGTTCCAGTGGAACGAGGGCACCAACTGGGCGCTGGAGCGTGGGCCCCGGCGTCGCCCGGGACAGCGGCTGCACGTGGTTGCCTACGACTTCGGCATCAAGCGCAACATCCTGCGGCTGCTGGCCGATCACGGCTGCCGCATGACCGTCGTGCCGGCGCAGACGCCGGCCGATGAGGTTCTCGGGCTCGACCCGGACGGCGTGTTCCTCTCCAACGGGCCCGGCGATCCGGAGCCGTGCGACTACGCGATCGCGGCGATCCGGCGGTTCCTCGAGTCGGGTGTGCCGCTGTTCGGCATCTGCCTCGGGCACCAGTTGCTCGGGCTGGCGAGCGGTGCGCGAACCGTGAAGATGAAATTCGGCCATCACGGCGCGAATCACCCGGTCATCGACCTCGACTCGGGACGCGTATTCATCTCGAGCCAGAATCACGGGTTCGCGGTGGACGAGACCACGCTGCCGCCGAACGTCCGGGCCACCCACCGCTCGCTGTTCGACGGTTCGCTGCAGGGCATCGCCTTTACCGACCGGCCCGCCTTCGGATTCCAGGGCCACCCGGAGGCGAGCCCCGGGCCCCGCGACCTCGCGCCGCTGTTCTCGCGGTTCGTGGAGACCATGCTGCGCAAGGGCGCGGTGCCCGTGCGCCAGCCGGCCTGACCCTGGAACGCACGCTGCCATGCCAAAGCGCACAGACCTCCAGAGCATCCTGATCATCGGCGCCGGTCCGATCGTGATCGGCCAGGCCTGCGAGTTCGACTACTCGGGGGCGCAGGCCTGCAAGGCGCTGCGCGAGGAGGGTTACCGGGTCATCCTGGTGAACTCCAACCCGGCCACGATCATGACCGACCCCGAGATGGCGGACGCCACCTACATCGAGCCGGTCAACTGGCGAACGGTCGCGCGCATCATCGAGAAGGAGCGCCCCGACGCGCTGCTGCCCACGATGGGCGGCCAGACGGCGCTCAACTGCGCGCTCGACCTCGTGCGCGAGGGCGTGCTCGAGAAGTTCGGCGTCGAGCTGATCGCGGCCTCGCGCGAGGCGATCGACATGGCCGAGGACCGCGAGCAGTTCCGCAACGCCATGCGCGACATCGGCCTCGAGTGCCCGCGCTCGCGCGTGGCGCACAGCATGGAGGAGGCGCTCGCCATCCAGGCAGAGATCGGCTTCCCGACGGTCATCCGGCCCTCCTTCACGCTCGGCGGCACGGGCGGCGGCATCGCCTACAACCGCGAGGAGTTCGAGCAGATCGTGGCCCGCGGCCTCGACGCCTCGCCCACCAGCGAGGTGCTGCTCGAGGAGTCGGTGCTCGGCTGGAAGGAATTCGAGATGGAGGTCGTTCGCGACAAGAACGACAACTGCATCATCATCTGCGCCATCGAGAACCTCGACCCGATGGGCGTGCACACGGGCGACTCGATCACCGTCGCGCCGGCGCAGACGCTGACCGACCGCGAATACCAGATCATGCGCGATGCCTCGATCGCGGTGCTGCGCAAGATCGGGGTGGAATGCGGCGGCTCCAACGTGCAGTTCGCCGTGAGCCCGACCGACGGACGCCTGCTCGTGATCGAGATGAACCCGCGCGTGTCGCGCTCCTCGGCGCTCGCGTCGAAGGCCACGGGCTTCCCGATCGCCAAGGTCGCCGCGAAGCTCGCGGTGGGCTACACGCTCGACGAACTGCGCAACGAGATCACGGGCGGGGCAACCCCGGCCTCGTTCGAGCCGGCCATCGACTACGTCGTCACCAAGATCCCGCGCTTCACCTTCGAGAAGTTCCCCGGCGCCAACGACCGGCTCACGACGCAGATGAAGTCGGTGGGCGAGGTGATGGCGATCGGCCGGACCTTCCAGGAGTCGCTGCAGAAGGCGCTGCGCGGCCTCGAGACCGGGATCGACGGGCTGACGCCGGTGGTGCGGCTGCCGCTCGGCGAGGAGGGCCTGCGCGCCCTGCTCGAGGAGCTGCGGATGCCGGGACCGGACCGCCTGCGCTACGTGGCCGATGCGCTGCGCGCCGGCCTGTCGGCCGAGGAGGTGCACCGCGCCTCGCGCATCGACCCGTGGTTCCTCGCGCAGATCGAGGACCTGGTGCGGGAGGAGGGTGTCGTCGCCCTGCACGGTGCCGCATCGCTCGACGCGGCCCGGCTGCGCACGCTGAAGCGCAAGGGATTCGCCGACAGCCGGCTCGCGAAGCTGTGCGGCACGACGGAGCAGGCGATCCGCGAGCGCCGCCAGGGATTCGGTGTCCGCCCCGTGTTCAAGCGCGTGGATACCTGCGCGGCGGAGTTCGCCACCTCGACCGCCTACCTGTACTCGACCTACGACGAGGAGTGCGAGGCGGCGCCGACCGACCGGCGAAAGATCGTCATCCTCGGCGGCGGCCCGAACCGCATCGGCCAGGGCATCGAGTTCGATTACTGCTGCGTGCACGCGGCGCTCGCGCTGCGCGAGGACGGCTTCGAGACCATCATGGTCAACTGCAACCCGGAAACGGTGTCGACCGACTTCGACACGTCGGACCGGCTGTATTTCGAGCCGCTCACGTTCGAGGACGTGATGGAGATCATGCACGTCGAGCAGCCGTTCGGCGTGATCGTGCAGTACGGCGGCCAGACGCCCCTCAAGCTCGCCAAGGCGCTCGGGGCGGCGGGTGTGCCGATCATCGGCACGAGCCCCGACTCGATCGACGTGGCGGAGGACCGCGAGCGATTCCAGAAGCTCGTGGACCGGCTGCAGCTCCGGCAGCCGCCGAACCGCACGGCCCGTACCGAGGACGAGGCGGTGCGGCTTGCCGCCGAGATCGGCTTCCCGCTGGTGGTCCGCCCGTCCTACGTGCTCGGCGGCCGTGCGATGGAGGTGGTGTTCACCGTGGACGACCTGCGCTCCTACATGACCTACGCGGTGCAGGTGTCGAACGACAGCCCGGTGCTGCTCGACCGGTTCCTCGACCTCGCCATCGAGGTGGACGTCGATGCGATCTGCGACGGTCGCGACGTCTACATCGGCGGCATCATGGAGCACGTCGAGCAGGCGGGCGTGCACTCCGGCGACTCGAGTTGCTCGCTGCCGCCGTACAGCCTGAGCGCGGAACTGCAGGCTCAGATCCGCGAGCAGACCCGCCGCATGGCGCTCGCACTCGACGTGATCGGCCTCATGAACGTCCAGTTCGCGATCCAGAACGGAGTCGTGTACGTGCTCGAGGTGAACCCGCGCGCCTCGCGCACGGCCCCGTTCGTCTCCAAGGCGACCGGCGTGCCGCTCGCCAAGGCCGCGGCCCGCGTGATGGCGGGCAAGCGGCTCGTCGATCTCGGCCTGATCAAGGAGCGCATCCCGCCGTATTTCTCGGTCAAGGAGGCGGTGTTCCCCTTCAGCAAGTTCCCCGACGCCGATCCGATTCTCGGGCCGGAGATGAAGTCCACCGGCGAGGTGATGGGCACGGGGCGCAGCTTCGGCGAGGCCTACGCCAAGGCGCAGAGCGCCTCCGGCGAGGTGCTGCCGACACGCGGCGTGTGCCTGATCAGCGTCCGCGACCGCGACAAGCCGGGGGCGGTGAACCTCGCCCGGCTGCTCATTGCGCGCGGCTTCACGATCCTCGCGACCCACGGCACGGCCGACGTGCTCGAGGAGGCGGGCGTGCCGTGTCGACGGGCCAACAAGGTCCGCGAGGGCCGCCCGCACATCGTCGACATGATCAAGAACGACGAGATCAGCCTGATCGTGAACACGACGGAGGGGAAGCAGGCGATCAACGAATCGCATTCCATCCGTCGCGAAGCGGTGGCGCGCCGAGTGACCTACTACACGACCCTGGCGGGCGCCTTCGCGACCTGCGAGGCCATCGATCATCTCCAGGAGGTCGAGGTCAACCGGCTCCAGGATCTTCACATGGAAGTTCAGGTATGAATCGTAAGCCACTGACCCAGAAAGGTACTGAGAAGCTTCGGGCGGAGCTGCGAAGCCTCAAGACCGGGGACCGGCCGCGCGTCATCCAGGCGATTGCCGAAGCCCGGGCGCACGGCGACCTGAGCGAGAACGCCGAGTACCACGCCGCCCGCGAGCAACAGGGGTTCATCGAGGGTCGCATCAAGCAGCTCGAGCACGAGTTGTCACACAGCGAGATCATCGACGTTGCCCACCTGCCGCCCACCTCGCGGGTGGTCTTCGGGGCCACCGTGGACCTCGAGGACCAGGACGATGGGTCCGAGGTGGTCTTCCAGATCGTGGGGGAACTCGAGGCGGACGTCCGGCTGGGACTCATCTCGATCACCTCGCCGATCGCGCGCGCGCTGGTCGGCAAGTCCGAGGGCGACGTGGTGGACGTCGCGGTGCCCGGCGGTACACGGGCCTTCGAGATCGTGGCCGTCCGGTACGTCTGATCACCCTGTTGACCCGGACTTCAACGACCCTCGTGGATCGTCAGTCCGGCAGCAGGATACCCGGCTCGTCGGGATTTCGGCGGTACAGCAGGGCGACGTGGCCGATGCGCTGCACGATTTCCGAACCGGTGGACGAAGCGAGTTCCGCGAGCGTGCGGTCCCGTTCGTTGCGGTCACCGACCCGGGCCCGGACCTTCACCAGTTCGTGGTCGCGCAGCGCCCGGTCGAGTTCCGCCACCAGGTTGGCGCTGAGGCCGGCCTGGCCGACCAGCACGATCGGGCTGCGGTCGTGGCCGAGCCGGCGGAGATGCTTGCGCTGTGCGTCAGAGAGAGCCATCGGGAGGGCGGGGCTGCGGATGGGGGCGCGTAGTTTAGTGCCGAAGCGGGCGTTGGGGGGAATGCCGCGACGGCCGGACGTATTCAAGTGACCAAACGCACCAAGTCCTCCGCCCGCTGGCTCGCCGAACACGCCGCCGATCCCTACGTGAAGCGGGCGCATGCCGAGGGCTGGCGGTCACGCGCCGCATTCAAGCTCGAGGAGATCCAGCGATCCGACCGCCTGCTGAAGCCCGCGATGACCGTGGTGGATCTCGGTGCGGCGCCCGGAGGCTGGAGCCAGTACGCAGCCCGGCTGCTCGACGGTCGCGGACGCGTCATCGCGCTCGACCTGCTCGAGATGCCGGCCCTGCCTGGTGTGGAGTTCATCCAGGGCGACTTCAGCGACGCGGCGACGCTCGAACGGTTACGGACTACCCTCGGCGAAACCCGGGTGGACCTTGTGATGTCCGACATGGCCCCCAACATGACCGGCATGGCGGATGTGGACCACGATCGCTCGATGCACCTCGTGGACCTCGCCATGGAGTTCGCGGAGCAGGCCCTTCGCCCGGGCGGCGACCTGCTGATGAAGGTCTTCCAGGGCCGGGAATTCCAGCCGCTGATCGCGCGGCTGCGGCGACGGTTTGAATCCGTGAAATTGCGCAAGCCGAAAGCATCGCGAGCCCGCAGTGCCGAGCTGTACGTTGTGGCACGAGGGTACCGATTGGTGTAGTGTCCTTTGCGTCGAAAGCGTGGTTTTGACGTACGCCTTCGCTGCATTTCACCCCGAGGTCTAAGGCTTTGAACGATCTGGCCAAGAATGTCGTCCTGTGGATCGTCATCGCCGTCGTGCTGGCGACGGTCGTGAGCAATTTCAGCGCACGCACCGGCGTTTCGCAGGAGATGCCGTATTCGGCCTTCCTCGAGCACGTCAAGAGCGGCTCGGTCGCGCAGGTCACGTTCAGCGGCGACCGCATCACGGGCGTGCGCTCGAGCGGCGAGCAGTTCGTCGTGTACAACCCCGAGACGGACAACTCGGCGCTCATCGGCACGCTGCAGAAGAGCGGTGTTACGTTCAGCGCCGCACCGCCCGAGCGCCAGTCGTTCCTGATGCAGCTGTTCGTCTCCTCGTTCCCGATCCTGCTGCTGATCGGCGTCTGGGTCTACTTCATGCGCCAGATGCAGGGCGGGGCGGGCGGCCGCGGCGCCATGTCCTTCGGCAAGAGCCGGGCACGGCTGCTCAACGAGGACCAGGTCACCGTCACCTTCGCCGACGTGGCGGGCGTGGACGAGGCCAAGGAGGAGGTCGGCGAGATCGTCGATTTCCTCAAGGACCCCGCCAAGTTCCAGAAGCTCGGCGGCAAGATCCCGCGCGGCGTGCTCATGGTGGGCTCGCCGGGCACCGGCAAGACGCTGCTCGCCAAGGCGATCGCCGGCGAGGCCAAGGTGCCGTTCTTCACCATCTCGGGCTCCGATTTCGTCGAGATGTTCGTGGGCGTGGGCGCTTCGCGTGTCCGCGACATGTTCGACCAGGCGAAGAAGCACGCGCCGTGCATCATCTTCATCGACGAGATCGATGCCGTCGGCCGCCATCGCGGCGCGGGCCTCGGCGGCGGTCACGACGAACGCGAGCAGACCCTCAACCAGCTGCTCGTCGAGATGGACGGCTTCGAGGGCAACGAGGGCGTGATCGTCATCGCGGCCACCAACCGGCCCGACGTTCTCGACCCCGCACTGCTGCGCCCGGGCCGCTTCGACCGTCAGGTCGTGGTGCCGCTGCCCGACGTCCGCGGCCGCGAGCAGATCCTCAAGGTCCACATGCGCAAGCTGCCGCTCGGCGAGGACGTCAAGCCCTCGATCATCGCGCGCGGCACGCCCGGTTTCTCGGGCGCCGACCTCGCCAACCTCGTGAACGAGGCCGCGCTGTTCGCAGCGCGCGCGAACAAGCGCACGGTCAGCATGGACGAGTTCGATCGCGCCAAGGACAAGATCATCATGGGCGCCGAGCGACGCTCCATGGTGATGGACGACAACGAGAAGAAACTCACTGCGTACCACGAGGCCGGGCACGCGATCGTCGGCCTGAACGTCGCGGACCACGACCCGGTCTACAAGGTGACGATCATCCCGCGCGGCCGCGCGCTCGGTGTCACGATGTTCCTGCCGGAGGCAGATCGCTACAGCACCAGCAAGCGCCAGCTCGAGAGCCGCATCGCGACGCTGTTCGGCGGTCGGGTGGCGGAGGAGATCATCTTCGGCGCCGAATACGTTACGACCGGCGCCTCGAACGACATCGAGCGGGCCACCGAGATCGCCCGCAACATGGTCACCAAGTGGGGCCTGTCGGACCGGCTCGGCACCCTGACGTATGCCGAGGAGGACGGCGAGGTGTTCCTCGGTCGTTCCGTCACCCAGCACAAGCAGGTGGGCGACAAGACGCGCGACGCCATCGACGAGGAAGTGCGCCGCGTGATCGACGACAACTACCGCCGGGCCCGCGAGATCCTCGACCGCGAGCTCGACAAGCTGCACCGGATGGCCGAGGCGCTGATCAAGTACGAGACGATCGACGAGGAGCAGATCCGCGACATCATGGAGGGGCGCGAGCCGCGCCCGCCGGCGGACTGGGAGGATCGCGATGCGCCGAGCGCCGGGACACCGACCGCCGCGGGAGCGTCGCGACGGCGAGGCGCCCACGGGGCGACCCGCGCCGCAGCACTGACCCGAACCGCTCGCGCCCGGCCCTGCCGGGCGCTTCGCTTCCGACCGACCCCGATGCAACTCGCCTGCCGCGACCGCCTGCTCGATCTCACCGAGCCGGTGGTCATGGGTGTGCTCAACGTCACCCCGGACTCGTTCTCGGACGGCGGGCGTTATGTCGAAACGTCCAGCGCCGTGGAGCGTGGGCTGAAGATGGTCGAGGAGGGGGCCGGCATCGTCGACGTGGGCGGCGAGTCCACCCGTCCGGGCGCAGCGCCGGTCGATGTCCGAGAGGAGCTCGAGCGCGTCCTGCCGGTGATCGAGCAGCTCGCCGGCCGCCTGTCCGTGCCGGTCTCCGTGGACACGAGCAAGCCCGAGGTGATGCGTGCCGCGGTCGCGGCCGGGGCAAGCCTGATCAACGATGTCCGGGCCCTCGAGACGCCGGGGGCGCTCGAGGCCGCAGCGGAGTCGGGAGCGGCGGTCTGCCTGATGCACATGCGCGGACGAACCGCAGAGCATGCAGGAGGATCCGCGCTACGGGGACGTGGTCGACGAGGTTCGCCGCTACCTCTCGGCGCGGGTGGAGGCCTGCCGCGGCGCCGGCATCGATGCCGGCCGCATCTGCGTCGATCCGGGCATCGGCTTCGGCAAGCGTCCGGATCACAACCTCGCGCTGCTCGCGGCGCTCGACCGGCTCGCCGACCCCGGGATTCCGGTACTGGTCGGCGTGTCGCGCAAGTCGCTGGTCGGTATCATCACCGGCCGGCCCGCCGGGGAGCGACTCGCGGGCAGCATCGCCTTCGCGGCGCTCGCCGTGATGCGCGGGGCGGCCATCGTCAGGGCCCACGACGTCGCAGCGACCGTGGATGCAGTCAAGGTAGCGAGCGCGCTCAGGCGTGCCGCACGGGAGGTTGGGAAAGCATGAGCCGGAAGTACTTCGGCACGGACGGTGTGCGCGGCCGAGTGGGCGAGCACCCGATGACCGTGGAATTCGCACTGCGGCTCGCCAGCGCCGCGGCTCGCGTGCTCGCGCCGGAGGGCGGGACTGCACTCGTCGGCAAGGACACGCGGCTGTCGGGCTACATGTTCGAGGCGGCGCTCGAGGCCGGCTGCGTCGCGGCCGGCGTCGACGTGAGCCTGATCGGTCCGCTGCCGACGCCGGGCATCGCCTACATGACGCAGCACTTCGGCTGCCGCTTCGGCGCAGTGATCAGCGCCTCGCACAACTCGTACGAGGACAACGGCATCAAGTTCTTCGATGCCAGCGGCAGCAAGCTCTCCGACGAAGTCGAGCAGCAGATCGAGGCGCTGCTCGACGGGCCCGCGCTCACCTGCGAGTCCAACCGGCTCGGGCGGGCGACACGCGTCGACAAGTCGCGGGTCGAGTACCAGAAGTTCTGCGCCTCGACCGTGCCGCGCGGTACGGACCTGTCCGGGCTCAAGATCGTCATCGACTGCGCGCACGGCGCGGCCTACAAGGTGGCCCCCCGGGTGCTGACCGACCTCGGCGCCGAGATCATCCCGATCGGCTGCTCGCCGAACGGCCGCAACATCAACCTGCGCTGCGGGTCCACGGCGCCGGAACTCATGCAGCTCACCGTGTCCGGCGTGCAGGCCGACGTCGGCATCGCGCTCGACGGCGACGGGGATCGCCTCGTGATGGTGGATCACCTCGGCCGGCTCGTGGACGGCGACCGGCTGCTTTACGTAATTGCCCGCGATCGGCACGCGCAGGGCGAGCTCAAGGGGCCGGTGGTCGGCACGGTGATGAGCAACCTTGGCCTCGAGCACGCGCTGCGGGCCGAGGGCATCGAGTTCATGCGCGCTGCGGTCGGTGACCGCTACGTGCTCGAACTGCTGAGGCGGCACGGCGGGGTGCTGGGAGGCGAGACGTCGGGGCACCTGCTGTGCCTCGATCGCACGACGACGGGCGACGGGCTCGTGAGCGCACTGCAGGTGCTGGCGGTCATGAAGCGCACGGGCCGCTCGCTCGCGGAGCTGGCATCGGGCATGCCGCAGTTCCCGCAGGTGATGGTCAACGTGCGCGTGCGGGAGCGGATCGACCCCACGGGTTCGCCTGCGATCCAGGACGCGGTCCGGCGGGTCGAGGCGGCGCTCGGCGGGACCGGCCGCGTGGTGCTTCGGGCCTCCGGCACCGAGCCGCTGATCCGCGTCATGGTCGAGGGCGAGGACGAAGCGGTGGTGTCACGGCACGCGAACGAGCTGGCCGAAACCGTCCGTCGGGCGGTGTGATCCGCCTCGGCGATTGCTTTTGACGGCACCCGCCGCTAACATCGCGCGCCTTTCGCGGCAGCCTCCCCGGCCTGTCACGCCCGCGAGCACGGTCAAGTGAGTCCAATGCGCAAGCCCCTGGTCGCTGGTAACTGGAAGATGCACGGCTCGCGGGCCGACAACGCGGCCCTGGTCCGCTTGCTGCTCGATCGGCTGCCGGCGCACGGTGCGGCCGAAGTCATGGTCTGTCCGCCGTTCGTCTACCTGTTCGAGACGGGCCGACTCCTCAAGGACAGCGACGTTTCGCTCGGCGCGCAGGCGCTCTGCGCGGAAGCACAGGGGGCCTTCACCGGCGAAACGTCCGGCGCCATGCTGCGCGATGTCGGCTGCCGCTACGTGCTGGTGGGTCATTCCGAGCGGCGGCAGCTCTTCGGGGAGCACGACGCCCTCGTGGCGCGCAAATTCGTGGCGGCGCAGGGCAACGGTCTCGTGCCGGTGCTGTGCGTCGGAGAGACGCTCGAGGAGCGCGAGGGTGGTCGCACCACGGACGTGGTTTCGCGGCAGATCGACGCGGTGCTGGCCGTGAGCGGCGTGCGTGCGTTCGGCGAGGCGATCATCGCCTACGAGCCGGTCTGGGCCATCGGCACCGGGCGGAATGCCACACCGGAGCAGGCGCAGGAAGTGCACGCCATGATTCGCGGCCGGGTCGCGGCGCTGGATGTTAAAATAGGGGCTTCGGTGCGGATCCTTTACGGCGGCAGCGTCAAGGCGTCGAACGCGCGTGAGCTGTTTGCCATGACGGACATCGACGGTGGCCTGGTCGGCGGAGCGTCGCTCAAGGCGGACGAGTTCGCGCAGATCTGCGCGGCTGCGGGTTGATCGAGGAGAGAATGTAAATGACCTGGGTACAGACGCTGGCGGTGGTCCTGCACGTGCTGCTGGCGGGTTCGATCATCGGACTCGTGCTGCTGCAGCGCGGAAAGGGAGCCGACGCGGGCGCCGGGTTCGGCGCCGGCGCGTCGGGCACCGTGTTCGGATCGCGCGGATCGGGTTCCTTCCTGTCGCGCACGACGGCGATCCTGGCGACGCTGTTCTTCGTGACGAGCCTCGGGCTGTCGTACCTCTTCAGCCAGGGCACCGCGCCGACGAGCGTCGTCGATCGCGTGCAGACGCAGCCGACCGTGCCGGCCGAGAACGTCCCGGCTGGCCTGCTGCCGAGCGTGCCGGAGAGTGCAGCGCCGGCGGCAGTACCTCCGGCCGTCGTGCCCGAGCCCGCACCGTCGGGCGAGTGATCGGGTCAGAGATTCGCGGATGTGGTGGAATTGGTAGACACGCTATCTTGAGGGGGTAGTGCCGTAAGGCGTGAGAGTTCGAGTCTCTCCATCCGCACCATGACGAGAACAGGCGAACCACTCCGGTTCGCCTGTTTGCTTCTGGCCTTACTGCATCGCAGCAGTCCCTGTTAGAATTCGGCGCTCGTCGGGACTGCTCACCTGGAACGCAATCGAGCCATGCTGGCCGAGTACCTGCCGATCCTCATCTTCCTCGCGGTCGCCGGTGGGCTCGGCGTGTTGCTGCTGTCGCTCGGGTTCCTGTTCGGCCCGCGACGGCCCGATACGGAGAAGCTCTCGGCCTACGAGTGCGGCTTCGAGGCGTTCGAGGACTCGCGCATGAAGTTCGACGTGCGCTACTACCTCGTCGCGATCCTGTTCATCGTATTCGACCTCGAGATCGCCTTCCTCTTTCCGTGGGCAGTCGCCCTGGATTCGATCGGCATCGTGGCTCTCGCGGCCATGGGCGTGTTCCTGCTGGTGCTCGTGGTGGGCTTCATCTACGAGTGGAAGAAGGGAGCCCTGGAATGGGACTAGAGGCCTCCGAGCTTCCGGACCGCGGCTTCGTCACGACGACGGTCGACGCGGTCATGAACTGGGCCCGGACGGGCTCGATGTGGCCGATGACCTTCGGCCTCGCCTGTTGCGCCGTCGAGATGATGCACGCCGGTGCGGCCCGCTACGACCTCGATCGCTTCGGCATCGTGTTCCGGCCGAGCCCGCGCCAGTCCGACGTGATGATCGTGGCCGGCACGCTGGTCAACAAGATGGCTCCCGCGCTGCGCAAGGTCTACGACCAGATGCCCGAGCCGCGCTGGGTGATCTCGATGGGCTCGTGTGCGAACGGCGGCGGCTACTACCACTACTCCTATGCGGTGGTGCGCGGATGTGACCGCATCGTGCCGGTCGACGTCTACGTGCCCGGGTGCCCGCCGACGGCGGAGGCGCTGCTCTACGGCCTCCTGCAGCTGCAGAAGAAGATCCGCCGGACCCAGACGATCGCGCGCTGAACCAGACCATGAGCGAAGCGCTGGAAAATCTTGCGGTGGCGCTGTCGGTGCGTTTCGGCGATTCGCTCGAGCGCGTCCCATCGCGTTGCGGGGAACTCACTTTCACGGTGCCCACGGACAGGCTCGTCGAGACCTGCCTGGCGCTGCGCAACGAGCCCGAGTGGCGCTTCGAGCAGCTGGTCGACCTCACCGGCGTGGACTATCTCGACTACGGCCGGGTCGAGTGGAACACCGAGTCGGCGACCAGCAGCGGATTCAGCCGCGGTCGTTCCGTCGCGCGCCCATCGGACACCCTCGACGGTGAATCCGCCGAGGGCCGCGAAGCCGGTTCCGAGCGGCGCTTCGCCGTTGCCTACCACCTGCTCTCCGTGACGCACAACCGGCGGCTGAGGCTGCGGTGCTGGTGCGAGCCCGGCGAGCCGCCGCTGCTCGACTCGGTCGTCGGGGTCTGGAAAGCGGCCGACTGGTACGAGCGCGAGGCCTTCGACCTGTTCGGGATCCTGTTCCGCGGCCACCCTGACCTGCGACGCATCCTCACCGATTACGGCTTCGTCGGGCACCCGTTCCGCAAGGACTTCCCGCTGATCGGCAACGTCGAGGTGCGCTACGACCCCGAGAAGAAGCGGGTGGTGTACGAGCCCGTCGGCATCGAGCCGCGCACGCTGGTGCCCAGGGTGATCCGCGACGACAACCGCTACGAGGCGGCGTTGAAGGACTCGACGCGACAGGATGCGGGCCGTGGCTGAGATCCGCAGCTACACGATGAACTTCGGTCCGCAGCACCCGGCGGCACACGGCGTGCTGCGCCTCGTCCTCGAGATGGACGGCGAGGTCGTGCAGAAGGCCGATCCGCACATCGGCCTGCTGCACCGTGCCACCGAGAAGCTCGCCGAGTCGAAGCCCTTCAACCAGTCCATCGGCTACATGGACCGGCTCGACTACGTCTCGATGATGTGCAACGAGCACGCCTACGTGATGGCCATCGAGAAGCTGCTCGGAGTCGAGGTGCCGCTGCGCGCCCAGTACATCCGCGTGATGTTCGACGAGATCACGCGCGTCCTGAACCACCTGATGTGGCTCGGTGCGCACGGGCTCGACATCGGTGCGATGACGGTGTTCCTGTACTGCTTCCGCGAGCGCGAGGACCTGATGGACTGCTACGAGGCGGTCTCCGGCACGCGCATGCACGCGACCTACTACCGGCCGGGCGGCGTCTACCGCGACCTGCCGCATTCGATGCCGAAGTACCAGGCGTCGCGCTTCCGCAGCGAGAAGGACGTCGCGCGCCTCAACGACAAGCGCTCCGGGAGCCTGCTCGACTTCATCGAGGACTTCACGGCGCGCTTCCCGGCCTGCGTGGACGAGTACGAGACGCTGCTGACCGACAACCGCATCTGGAAGCAGCGCACGGTGAACATCGGCGTGGTGACCCCCGAGCGGGCACTGAACCTCGGATTCACCGGCCCGATGCTGCGCGGCTCGGGCGTCGAGTGGGACCTGCGCAAGAAGCAGCCCTACGAAGTGTACGGGCTGGTGGACTTCGACATCCCGGTAGGCGTCAACGGCGACTGCTACGACCGCTACCTGGTGCGCGTCGAGGAGATGCGCCAGTCGAACCGCATCATCAGGCAGTGCGTGGACTGGCTGCGCAGCAATCCGGGGCCGGTGATGGTCGGCGACCACAAGGTCGTACCGCCGACGCGGGAGCAGATGAAGGACGACATGGAATCGCTGATCCACCACTTCAAGCTGTTCACCGAGGGCTATTGCGTGCCGGCGGGCGAGGCCTATGCCGCGGTCGAGGCGCCCAAGGGCGAGTTCGGCATCTACCTCGTCTCGGACGGCGCCAACAAGCCCTACCGGCTCAAGTGCCGCGCACCTGGATTCCCGCACCTCGCGGCGCTCGAGGAGATGGTGAGTGGCCACATGCTGGCCGACGTCGTGGCCGTGATCGGCACGGCGGACATCGTGTTCGGGGAGATCGACCGGTGACGCACGCGGATCACGGCGAGATCGTGGGCGGGCTGTCGAAGCACGTGCGCGACGAGATCGACCACTGGGCGGCGAAGTTCCCGCCGGAGCGCAGGCGCTCCGCGGTGATCTCGGCGCTGCACGCCGTGCAGCACGAGCAGGGCTTCCTCACGCAGGAGTCCATGGACGCGGTGGCGGCCTATCTCGGGCTGCCCGCGATCCAGGTGTACGAGGTCGCGAGCTTCTACTCGATGTTCGAGACCCGGCCCTGCGGCCGTCACCACGTCTCGGTGTGCACCAACATCTCCTGCATGCTCTGCGGCGGCGAGGAAGTCCTCGCGCACGTCGAGAAGCGGCTCGGCATCCGTGTGGGCGAGAGCACGCCCGACGGGCGGTTCTTCCTCAAGGCGGAGGAGGAGTGCCTCGCAGCCTGCAACGGCGCGCCCATGATGATGGTCGACCACGTGTACTACGAGAACCTGACGCCCGAGAAGGTCGACAGGATCCTGGACGAGCACAAGTAGGGCGCCGCCGTGACCGACTGGACCGACCGCATGAACCTCGTGTGCTTCGAGCCCCTGAAGCACGAGCGGCCATGGGAAATCGGCACCTACGTCAAGATCGGCGGTTACGAGGCGTGGCGCAGGATCCTCTCCGAGCAGACGCCGCGCGAGCAGGTCATCGAGATGGTCAAGGCCTCGGGACTGCGCGGCCGCGGCGGCGCCGGCTTCCCGACGGGCCTCAAGTGGTCGTTCATGCCGCGCAACGCGCCGGTGCAGAAGTACGTCGTCTGCAACTCGGACGAGAGCGAACCCGGCACCTGCCACGACCGGGACATCCTGCGCTACAACCCGCACGCGCTGATCGAAGGCATGGCGATCGGCGGCTACGCGATGGGCGCGACGGTCGGCTACAACTACATCCGCGGCGAGTTCATGGCCGAGCCCGTGCCCCGCTTCGAGGCGGCGCTGAAGGAAGCCTATGCCGCGGGCCTGCTCGGCCGGAACCTGCTGGGCTCGGGCGTCGATTTCGACCTCTACACTTTCGTCGGCGCCGGCGCCTACATCTGCGGCGAGGAAACCGCGCTGCTCGAGTCGCTCGAGGGCAAGCAGGGCAAGCCGCGCTTCAAGCCGCCGTTCCCCGCGAACTACGGCCTCTACGGCAAGCCCACGACGATCAACAACGCGCAGAGCTTCGCCTCGGTGCCGACGATCCTGCGCAAGGGTCCGGAGTGGTTCGCCGGCCTGGGCCCCGCCAACTCGGGCGGCACGGTGATCTTCTCGGTCTCGGGCCACGTCGAGAAGCCGGGCAACTACGAGGTGCCCCTGGGGATCCCGTTCAAGGACCTGCTCGAGATCGCCGGCGGCGTCCGTGGGGGACGCAAGCTCAAGGCCGTGATCCCGGGCGGCTCATCCGTGCCGGTGGTGCCGGGCGAGGTGATGCTCGCCGCCAACATGGACTACGACTCGCTCAAGAAGGCGGGCTCGGCGATCGGCTCGGCGGCCGTCATCGTGATGGACGACACCACCGACATGGTGCGCGTGCTCGAGCGCCTCTCGCGTTTCTACTACATGGAATCCTGCGGCCAGTGCACGCCCTGCCGCGAGGGCACCGGCTGGCTCAACCGCGCGCTGAAGCGGATCCTCTCCGGCCAGGGGCGGCGCGAGGACATCGACATGCTGGTCAGCGTCGCCAACAACATCGAGGGACACACGATCTGCGCGCTCGGCGACGCGGCGGCGTGGCCCGTGCAGAGCTTCGTGAAGCACTTCCGGCAGGAGTTCGAGCACTACGTCGAGCACGGCTGCAGCCTCGTCGAGGCGCGCGGACAGGCGGCGTGACGGCATGAGCGAAGAACTGGTCAACATCGAGGTCGACGGCGTGGCGGTCAAGGCGCCGAAGGGCGCCATGATCATCCAGGCCACGGACGCGCACGGCGCGTATGTGCCGCGCTTCTGCTACCACGAGAAGCTCTCCATCGCGGCCAACTGCCGCATGTGCCTCGTCGAGGTGGAGAAGGCGCCGAAGCCGCTGCCGGCCTGCGCGACGCCCGTGGCCGAGGGCATGAAGATCTTCACCAAGTCGCCCAGGGCCATCGCGGCCCAGAAGGCGACCATGGAGTTCCTGCTCATCAACCACCCGCTCGACTGCCCGATCTGCGACCAGGGCGGCGAGTGCGAGCTGCAGGACCTCGCGATGGGCTACGGCCGCGACGTCGCCCGCTACAGCGAGCGCAAGCGCGTGGTCCAGGACCAGAACCTCGGGCCGCTCGTGTCCACGGACATGACGCGCTGCATCCACTGCACCCGCTGCGTACGGTTCGGCCAGGAAATTGCCGGGATCCCCGAACTCGGCACGCTGGGCCGGGGTGACCGCATGCAGATCTCGACCTACATCGAGAAGAGCGTGGATCACGAGCTGTCGGGCAACATCATCGACCTCTGCCCGGTCGGCGCCCTGAACAACAAGCCGTACCGATACCGCGCGCGCGCCTGGGAAATGACCCAGCACCCGCTGGTCTCGCCGCACGACTGCGCGGGCACGAACCTGTTCGGCCACGTGCTCCGCGGGCGCCTCATGCGCGTCGTGCCGCGGGCCAACGAGGACGTCAACGAGATCGTGGATTGCCGACCGCGATCGCTTCAGCTGCGAGGGTCTCTACTCGGGCGACCGCGCACAGAAGCCGATGGTGAAGGAGGCGGGCGCCTGGCGGGAGGTCGACTGGGAAGCCGCGCTGGAGGCGGCCGCGCAGGGCCTGCAGCGGGTCGTGCGCGAGCACGGCGCGAGCCAGCTCGGTGTGCTCGTCTCGCCGGCGGCGACCGTCGAGGAATGCCTACCTCGCGGCGCGCATCGCGCGCGGTCTCGGCTCCGAGAACGTGGACCATCGCCTGCGCCGGCAGGACTTCCGCGACCAGGCCGGCGATCCGATCGCACCGACGCTCGGCTGCAGCATCGCCGAGCTCGAGCGCGCCTCGGCCGTGCTGCTCGTGGGTTCGGACGTGCGCCGCGAGGTGCCGATCATCGCGCACCGCATCCGCATGGGCGCCGTACGGCGCGGGACCCGGGTCGCGTTCGTCAATCCGCGGCCGGTGGACGTGCTGTTCCCGGTCGAAGCCGCCCTCACCAGCAACGGCTACGGCATGGCCCAGCACCTCGCCGCGATCCTCGCGGCCGCGTCGAGGGCGGCCGGCCGTCCGGCGCCGACTCGCGCGGTCGCCGCGCTCGAGGGAATCGACGCCGGCGCGGAACACGAACGCGTTGCTGCCATGCTTGCGCAGGGCGACCTGCGGCTCCTCCTGCTGGGCGCACTCGCCGAGCGGCACGCCTCGTACTCGGAGATCCGTGCGCTGGCCGCGGCGCTGGCCGAGGTCACCGGGGCGCGACTCGGATACCTCCCGGACGGCGCCAACGCCGTGGGCGCCTCGCTGGCCGGGGCGACGCCGCATCGCGGCCCCGCTGGCCGATCCGTCGCCCGGCCCGGACTTGCGGCGGCCGACATGATCGATGCGCGGCTGCGCGGTTACGTCTTCATCGGGGGTGTCGAGGCGGCTGACCTCGCGCCGTCGTCCGCTGCCGCGACGGCCCCGCAGGGCGCCGACTGCGTGGTGGCGCTCACGCCGTACGCCAGCGTCGAACAGCTGGCGACCTCCACCGTGATTCTGCCGGTTGCGGCCTTTGCGGAGACCTCAGGAACGTGGGTGAACGTCGAGGGCCGCTGGCAGAGCGTCCCGGGCGCCGCACGGCCGCCCGGCGAGGCGCGGCCCGCCTGGAAGGTGCTGCGCGTGCTCGGCAACCTGCTCGGACTCGCTGGCTTCGAGTACCTGAGCTCCGAGGACGTGCGTGACGAGTTGCGGCGCGAACTCGGCGAGTACTCGACCGACGGCGCATCGAGCGCGTTCGTCCCGGGCCGCCTCGCCTCGCTCGACGTGACGCGCGAGGTGGGTCTCTACGAGGTCGATGCCGTGGTCAGGCGGTCCCAGCCCTTGCAGTGGACGCGTGAGGCTCAAGGCGACCTGGAGGGCACGGTGTCGTGATGGACGTCGTCGCCAGCACCTGGGCTGCGTGGCCGGACTGGCTGCGTCTCACGCTCACGTCCCTCGGGCAGATCCTGGCGGTGACGATCGTCGTGATCCTCTGCGTCGCCTACCTGACGCTTGCCGAGCGCAAGGTGATCGGCTACATGCAGGTGCGCATCGGCCCGAACCGGGTGGGTCCGAAGGGACTGCTGCAGCCGTTCGCGGACGTGCTCAAACTCCTCATCAAGGAAGTGGTCGTGCCGTCGCGCTCGAACCGCTTCCTGTTCGTCGTGGCACCGCTGCTGGCATTGACGCCGGCCTTCGCAGCCTGGGCGGTGATCTCGCTGTGGCCGGGCTTCGCGATCGCCAACGTGGATGCGGGCGTGCTCTACGTGCTGGCGCTGGCGGGCTTCGGCGCCTACGGCATCATCCTCGCGGGCTGGGCGACCAACTCCAAGTACGCGTTTCTCGGTGCGATGCGTTCCGCGGCCCAGATCGTCGCCTACGAGATCGCCATGGGCTTCGCGCTGGTGGGCGTGGTGATGGCCGCGGGCACGCTCAACATCGGCCGGATCGTCGAGGCGCAGTCGGGCGGCCCGCTCTCATGGTACTGGCTGTGGCTCTTCCCGCTATTTCTCGTGTATTTCATCTCGGGCGTGGCAGAGACCAACCGCGCCCCGTTCGACGTCGCCGAGGGCGAGTCGGAGATCGTGGCCGGCTTCCACGTCGAGTATTCCGGGATCGCGTTCGCGCTGTTCTTCCTGACCGAGTACGCGAACATGATCCTGATCGCGGCGCTGACCGCGACCTTCTTCTTCGGCGGCTGGCTGTCCCCGTTCGAGGGATACCCGTTGCTCGGCGACACCTTCCTCGCGGCGCCCGGCCTGCACTGGCTGGTGCTGAAGATCGCCTTCTTCCTGTTCTGCTTCCTGTGGTTCCGCGCGACCTTCCCGCGCTACCGCTACGACCAGATCATGCGGCTCGGCTGGAAGGTGTTCATCCCGGTGACGCTCGTCTGGCTGTGCGTCGAGGCCGTGATGTGGATCTACAAGATCGGGCCGTGGGCCGCCTGAGGAAGCCATGCGCAGCGTCCTCAAGACCTTCTTCCTCTACGAGCTGCTGATCGGGCTCTCGGTCACGCTGAAGAACCTATTCGCGCGCAAGGTCACGATCCAGTACCCGGAGGAGAAAACCCCGCAGTCGCCGCGATTCCGCGGCCTGCACGCGCTGCGCCGCTACCCGAACGGGCAGGAGCGCTGCATCGCCTGCAAGCTGTGCGAGGCGGTGTGCCCGGCGCTCGCGATCACGATCGAGTCCGACGTCAGCGCCGACGGCACGCGCCGCACGACGCGCTACGACATCGACCTTTTCAAGTGCATCTACTGCGGCTTCTGCGAGGAGGCCTGCCCGGTGGACGCGATCGTCGAGACCCGCATCCACGAGTACCACATGGAGAACCGCGGCGAGAACATCATGACCAAGGACAAGCTGCTCGCCGTGGGCGAGCGCTACGAAGCCATGATCGCCGCGGACAAGGCGGCCGACGCACCCTACCGCTGAGCGGGCCCCACGAATGATCGTCAACGTCCTCTTCTACGTCTTCGCCGCGGTGCTGCTGGTGTCCGCGATCGGCGTGATCACGGCGCGCAATCCGGTGCACTGCGCGCTGTTCCTGGTGTGCGCGTTCCTGAACAGCGCCGTGATCTGGCTGCTGCTCGAGGCCGAGTTCCTCGCGATCACGCTGGTGGTCGTTTACGTCGGCGCCGTCATGGTGCTGTGGTTGTTCGTCGTCATGATGATGGACGTGGACGTCGAGAAGCTGCGGCAGGGATTTACGCGCTACGCGCCCCTCGGCGCGCTCGTCGCGCTCGTCGTGGCCGCCCAGATCGGTCTCGTCGTGTGGGTGCACGGGCTCGGGCTCGAGCCGGGCGCTGTGCCGGTTCCGAAGCCGGAGGGCTACTCCAACACCGCGGAACTCGGTCACCTGCTCTATACCGAGTACCTGTATCCATTCGAGGTGGCCGCCGTGATCCTGCTGGTCGCCATCGTGGCGGCGATCACGCTCACGATGCGCCGCCGCCCGGGCCAGAAGCTGCAGGACGTCGGCAAGCAGGTGGCCGTGCGGGCGCGGGACCGGGTGCGCATCGTGAAGATGGACGCGGAGGGCGGGAAATGATTCCGCTGTCCCACGTGCTGATGCTGTCCGGGATCCTCTTCAGCCTGAGCGTCGCCGGCATCTTCATCAACCGCAAGAACGTCCTGCTGCTGCTGATGTGCATCGAGCTGATGCTGCTCTCGGTGAACTTCAATTTCATCGCGTTCTCGCAGCACCTCGGCGACCTCTCGGGGCAGGTGTTCGTGTTCTTCATCCTGACCGTCGCCGCAGCCGAGTCGGCCATTGGACTCGCGATCCTGGTCGTGCTGTTCCGCCAGCGGCGCAGCATCAACGTCGAAGACCTCGACGCCATGAGGGGCTGAGCCGTGGAACAGACGCTGCTCGCCATCGTGCTCGCCCCGCTCGCCGCGGCCATCGCGGCGGGCCTGTTCGGCCGGGTGATCGGCCGGGTTGGGGCCCATACGGTCACGATCGTCGGCGTCGCCATCTCCTTCGCGATGTCGGTGAGGGTGCTGTGGGGTCTGCTGCACGGGGAGCAGGCGTTCGACGGGCCGGTGTACACGTGGCTCGTGAGCGACGGCATGCGCATGGAGATCGGATTCCTCGTCGACCGACTAAGCGCGCTCATGATGGTGGTGGTGACGTTCGTCTCGCTGATGGTGCACATCTACACCATCGGCTACATGCACGACGACCCGGGCTACACGCGGTTCTTCAGCTACATCTCGCTGTTCACCTTCGCGATGCTCATGCTCGTGATGTCGAACAACCTGCTGCAGCTGTTCTTCGGCTGGGAGGCGGTGGGCCTGGTGTCCTACCTGCTGATCGGCTTCTGGTACACGCGGCCGTCGGCAATCTTCGCCAACCTCAAGGCGTTCCTGGTCAACCGGGTCGGGGATTTCGGCTTCCTGCTCGGAATCGCGGGCATCGCCTACCTCACGGGGTCGCTGCACTACGCCGAGATCTTCGGCCAGGCCGACCGCATCGCGGCGACCACGTTCGAGCTGATCCCCGGCCTCGAGTGGCAGGCCATCACGGTCATCTGCATCTGCCTGTTCATCGGCGCGATGGGCAAGTCGGCGCAGGTGCCGCTGCACGTGTGGCTGCCGGACTCGATGGAAGGCCCGACGCCGATCTCGGCCCTGATCCACGCAGCCACGATGGTCACCGCCGGCATCTTCATGGTGGCGCGCATGTCGCCTCTGTTTGAGCTGTCCGAGGCCGCCTTGAGCTTCGTGATCGTCATTGGCGGCACGACGGCACTTTTCATGGGCTTCCTCGGCATCGTCAGCAACGACATCAAGCGTGTCGTGGCCTATTCGACGCTGTCGCAGCTCGGCTACATGACCGTGGCACTCGGCGCGTCGGCGTACGCGGGCGCGATCTTTCACCTGATGACGCACGCGTTCTTCAAGGCGCTGCTGTTCCTTGCCGCCGGCTCGGTGATCATCGCGATGCACCACGAGCAGGACATGCGGAAGATGGGCGGCCTCAAGAAATACATGCCCATCACCTACTGGACCTGCCTGATCGGCGCGCTGGCCCTGATCGGCTTCCCGGCGTTCTCCGGGTTCTTCTCCAAGGATGCCCTGATCGAGGCGGTCGGGCTCTCGACGCTGCCGGCCGCGCGCTACGGCTTCTGGTGCGTGCTGATCGGGGTGTTCGTCACGGCCTTCTACACGTTCCGGCTCGTGTTCATGACGTTTCACGGAACCGAACGCATGGACGAGCACACCCGCGAGCACCTGCACGAGAGCCCCTGGGTGGTGACGCTGCCGCTCGTGCTGCTCGCCATTCCATCCGTGGTCATCGGCTGGCCGGTGGTCGGGGCCCTGCTGTTTGGCGACTATTTCGGGAACTCGGTCTACGTGGCTCCCGCGCACGACGTGCTGGCGCGCCTCGGCGAGCACTACCACGGGCCGTGGGGCTTCGTGCTGCACGGACTCCAGTCTCCGATCCTCGGCCTCGCGGCTGCCGGCGTCATGCTCGCCTGGTACCTCTACCTCAAGCAGCCAGAGCTGCCGGAGCGGCTGCGTCGAGAGGGCAGGGTGGCTCTACACGCTGCTCGTGAACAAGTACTACCTCGACGCGTTCAACGAGCGCGTGATCGCCGGCGGCAGCCGTGCGCTGGGCGGACTGCTCTGGCGCGGCGGCGACGTGGCGATCATCGACGGCGCCGCGGTCAACGGGTCGGCGCGGCTGGTCGGCTGGCTGGCCGGCGTGGCGCGCGGACTGCAGTCCGGCTACCTGTACCACTATGCCTTCGCGACGATCATCGGCCTCTCGGCGCTGCTCGCGTGGCTCCTCTGGCGAAGCTGACCCATGCAAGCGCATTGGCCCATCCTCAGCGTGCTCATCTGGTTGCCGATCGCAGCCGGCGTCCTGCTGCTGCTGCACGGCGAGCGCGGGGCGGCACCCGCGCGCTGGCTGGCGCTTGCGGCTTCGGTGGCCACCTTCCTCGTGAGCGTGATCCTCTGGCGGGACTTCGACCGCACGATCGCGGCGATGCAGTTCGTCGAGCGCGAGCCGTGGATCGGCGCCTTCAATGCCTGGTACCACCTCGGCGTGGACGGCATCTCGATGCCGCTCATCGTGCTAACGGCCTTCATCACCCCGCTGGTGGTGATCGCCGGCTGGACCGTGATCGAGAAGCGCCCGGCACAGTACCTCGCCGCGTTCCTGATCCTCGAGGGACTCATGATCGGCGTCTTCGCGGCGCTCGACGCGATGCTCTTCTACGTGCTGTGGGAAGCCATGCTCATCCCGATGTTCGTCATCATCGGCGTGTGGGGCGGGGCGCGGCGCGTGTACGCGACGCTCAAATTCTTCCTCTACACGTTCCTCGGCTCGGTGCTGATGCTGGTTGCGCTGATCTACCTGTACCTCCAGGGCGGCAGCTACGCGATCGCCGACCTGCAGGCGATGCCGCTTCCGCTCAATGCCCAGGTGCTGGTGTTCCTGGCGTTCCTGGTCGCCTTCGCTGTCAAGGTGCCGATGTGGCCCGTGCATACCTGGCTACCGGATGCCCACGTGGAGGCGCCCACCGGTGGCTCGGTGATCCTCGCGGCCATCATGCTGAAGATGGGTGGGTACGGCTTCCTGCGCTTCAGCCTGCCCATCACGCCCGACGCCAGCCGCGAGCTCGACTGGCTGATCATCGCGCTGTCCCTGATCGCGGTCGTGTACATCGGGCTGGTCGCGCTCGTGCAGCAGGACATGAAGAAGCTGATCGCCTACTCGTCGATCGCGCACATGGGCTTCGTGACCCTCGGCGCCTTCGCGGCCTTCCAGATCCACGCGAACACCGGCAGCCTGCAGGGCGCCGCGATGGGCCTCGACGGCGCGATGGTGCAGATGATCTCGCACGGCCTGATCTCGGGCGCGCTGTTCCTCTGCATCGGCGTGCTCTACGACCGGATGCACAGCCGGCAGATCGCTGACTACGGCGGTGTCATCAACACGATGCCGGTATTCGGGGCGTTCATGGTGCTGTTCGCCATGGCCAACGCGGGCCTGCCCGGCACCTCGGGGTTCGTGGGCGAGTTCCTGGTGATCCTGGCGAGCTTCCGCGCGAATTTCTGGTATGCGTTCCTCGCCGGGACCACGCTGATCCTGGGTGCGGCCTACACACTCTGGCTGGTGAAGCGGGTGGTGTTCGGGCCCGTCGGGAACGAGCACGTCGCCGCGCTCGAGGACCTCAACCGTCGGGAGTTCCTGGTCCTCGGCGTGCTGGCGGTGGCCGTGCTCGCGCTCGGGCTGTGGCCGGCGCCGCTGCTCGACGTCATGCGGCCCACGATCGAGCAGCTCGTGCAGCAGATGATGGTCACCAAGATCTGAGCCATGACACCCGCAACCATCACACGCCTCGACCTGCTGCTCGCCGCGCCCGAGATCTTCCTGCTCGCGGCGACCTGCGTGATCCTGCTCGTGGACCTGTTCCTCGACGACGCCCGTCGCGTGGTCACGTTCGTCCTGTCGCTGGTGGCGCTCGCCGGGGCGGCGTGGATCACGGCCCGCACGGGCGTCGACGTGCGAACGGTCGCCTGGCACGGCACCTATGTTGCCGACCCGGTCGGCAGCCTGCTCAAGGTCGTGGCCTACGGCGCCGTCGCGGTGGCGTTCCTGTATTCGTTCGGCTACCTGCAGGCGCGGCGTCTGCTGAAGGGCGAGTTCTTCGTCCTGGGCCTGTTCGCGCTGCTCGGCATCATGGTGCTGATATCCGCCAACAGCCTCGTGACCCTGTACCTGGGCGTGGAGTTGCTGGCGCTGTCGCTGTATGCGCTCGTGGCGTTTAACCGGGATTCGGGCGTCTCGGCCGAGGCGGCCATCAAGTATTTCGTGCTGGGCTCGATCGCATCGGGCGCGCTGCTCTACGGTATGTCCATGGTGTACGGTGTGACCGGCTCGCTGCAGCTCGGCGAGATCGGCGAGGCCGTGGCGGGACTCGGTCCCAACCAGATCGGCCTGCTGTTCGGCCTTGCGTTCATCATCGTCGGCATCGCCTTCAAGTTCGGCGCCGTGCCGTTCCACATGTGGGTGCCCGACGTCTATCACGGTGCGCCGACCGCGGTGACGCTGTTCCTGAGTTCCGCGCCGAAGCTCGCCTCGTTCGCGCTCGCGTTCCGCCTGCTCGCCGAGGGCCTCGGCGGCCTCCATGACGGCTGGCAGGACATGCTCATCGTCGTGGCGCTGCTGTCGATGGTCGTGGGCAACGTGGTGGCCATCGCCCAGACCAACATCAAGCGGATGCTGGCGTACTCCACGATCTCGCACGTGGGTTTCATCCTGATGGGCATCCTCGCCGGCACCACCGAGGGCTACCAGGCCGCGCTGTACTACACGATCACGTACGTGATCATGTCCGTTGGCGGCTTCGGCATGATCATCCTGCTGTCGCGCGCCGGCTTCGAGGCGGACCGGCTCGACGACTTCAAGGGCCTGAACGCGCGCAGCCCGTGGTTCGCGGCCGTGATGCTCATGCTGATGTTCAGCATGGCGGGTGTGCCGCCCTTCGTCGGGTTCTGGGCGAAGCTGGCCGTGATCCAGGCGGCGTTGAACGTAGGGTTGCTTTGGCTCGCCATCGCCGCGGTGGTCCTGTCGGTGATCGGCGCCTACTACTACCTGCGCGTCGTGAAGCTCATGTACTTCGACGAGCCCGTCGAACGGGCCGCGCTCGGGGGCAGCCGCGCGTTCCGGCTCGTGCTGAGCGCCAATGGCTTCGCGGTGCTGCTGCTCGGAATGTACCCGGGACTGTTGCTTGCGGTGTGCGCGCGGGTGCTGCCCTGACGCCTCGCTTTTTACGATGAGTCCAGGCGCAAGTAGCTCGCCGGACCTGCCGACCTCCGATCCGACCCCCATGACCTGGAGACTGTCCCGAATGCGTTTCACCTACGTCTTGATCGCCGTCACCACCCTGGCGGGATGTGCATCCGGCCCGGCGGAACAGGTGTCCGAACCGCCGAGCGCGGCGGCCGCCGCACCCGTGGCACCCGTGGCGCCCGTAGCAGCTGTCGCCGCGACGGCCGCGCCGGACCCGGCGGCGAAAGCCGATCCCGAGGCGTCTGCCGATCGTGCGTTTCAACCCCCGGCCGGCTATCGGAAGAAGACCAAGGGATCGACCACGGTCTACTGCCGTAACGACACGCCGGTCGGCACGCGGTTTGGGACCGAGTACTGCTACACCCAGGCCGAACTCGAGCGCATGGATGCCAGCCGCGCCAACATCCGTCAGGAAGTGGACCGGGCGAGGCGCACTTGCGTCGGCGCTGGATGCGGTGGAAGTTGACCCGCTGTTGAATACTGAGCCCAGCGATGCCACTTGAAACCACTTCGTCTGCTCTGTACTATGCTCTGCTCGATTGCGGGGTGGAGCAGTCTGGCAGCTCGTCGGGCTCATAACCCGAAGGTCGCAGGTTCAAATCCTGCCCCCGCTACCAACGCATTCGAAGCACACGGCCCCTCTGGGGCCGTTTTGCTGTGTGGTACCCGTCAGGCTCGACGCATCGCCTCGAGCGCCGCCTTGGTCAGGAAGCCGCTGCGCGTTTCTCCGTGCGCGCGCGCGTGCTCGTCGATCTGCTTGAGCAAACGGCCGGGAACCGTGATGTTGATTTTCTCGGCAGGGCCGAAGAACCGCTCTACCGGCACATCGACAATTCCCCACGTCCAGCCCTTGTACTCACGATCGGCCTGCCAGTCGCTCATCGGTTTCGGACGCGGCATCGCCTTTCCATCCTCCGCCAGCAGTTCGCAGTGAGCTTCAATGGCCTCGCGGGCGTTGTCGAAGGCTTCTTCCACCGTGTCACCGGCGCTGAAGCAGCCGGGAAGATCGGGAACGACTACGCCGAAGGCTGTCTTTCGCGTCCCCGGTTCAATGGCGATGGTGAACTTCATCTTAGGCCTGCCTGTTTCCTGATCTTGTGTACGAGTCCTTTGCCAAGGTCCTTTTTCGGGTGGGGCACCGTAATGTGTCCCGCACGCGTTGCGTGTACGAAGATGTGATGGCTGCCGACCGTCCGGCGCAACGTCCAGCCGGCCTGCGCGAGTTGGCGGATGAGGTCGGCGCTTTTCAAGGTGGGTATTGTAACCACCAATCTTCCGATCGATCAATACCATACCCACTGCTCATGCGCGGCGGTCCTGGTCAACGCAACTGCAGGCGCACAGCGACCTCGAGCGCGTCGCGTGATAGACCTTGCCGCGGCCCTGCTGCGGTTCAAGATTCAGGCAGGCGAGACCGCGATGGCACTGCGGCAGAACGGCGCGACCTGGCGAGCGATCGCCGACGAGCTGCACCTCGGCACCGAAAACGGCGCGATGCGCGCGGCTGCGTTGTTCCTGAGCACGGATCTTGCAACGCGTCAGGTCGCCGGAGAGGGCGCAGGCGACGCGATCCGTGACCGACCGCGACCAACCCAGCGAGATCGAGCAAAACCCAGCGGTCGCAATGCGGGCAGTAGGCCGCGAGCTGGTGCCGGTGCTCCAGCAGGCCGACTGCGCGAACCTCTGCAATTCATCGCGCGTCTCCGAGAGACCTGTTGACAAGCGGGCTGGACCAACAGGCATCGCGTGGGGCACCATCAGGAATGACCAAACGTATCGCCACGAAATCGCCTGTTGAGCGAAAAGCGACGGCTGCGTCTGCCACTGCGGCGACGGTGACCAGGGCGGACCGCAAAGCGGCAGTGGCGCCTGCGGCGCTGCCCCTGCTCATCGTGCCCAAGGGAAAGCGGAGGCCCTTCCCAACGGCGAACGAGGCAGGCAGTGCCATCGTGCGTTCGCTTACCGCGAGCGAGGTGTTGAAGATCACGAAGAGGGCGCGGCCCGAACTCAAGGTCGCCCTGCCGTGGGCCACCCTGTCGGCACGCCGCGCCTATGTGAAGGACAAGGCTTCGGCCCAGTTCCACCGGGCGTCGGTCAGCGGCGCAGACGACAGCGTGAACCTGGGCCTCATGGGAAAGGACGCGTGGATCGTCGTGGACCTTGCCAACACCAGCCCAGGCGAACTGTTCGTGGTGGTCGTGAAGGGTCGGAGCAACGGGCCCGCCGTGCTGCGCTTCGACTGCGACAGCGGCGCCGCCGAGGCGTCGATGGAGGCGGGCGACTTCCGCTGCCCGTTCGCCCTGAGCCCCACCCGTACCGAGTCCCGGTTCGCCCTGAGTCTAGTCGACGTTCCCGGGGAGTTTGAGCCCACGCTGTTCATGGTGCGTGCCATCGACATTTGGCACGTGAACTGATTCGGGTTCTTGCAGTGCGGCCAGGGACTGGCGCAGTTGCTTGTGCGCTGACTCGCCCGGGATTCTCTTGCCGAGCAACTCATCAGCGGCACGTACCAGGAGTTCCTGGGCGGCAACGCGCTGGTGTGCAGCATGAGTGCGGTCGGCCACTGCGCCGACAATGCAGCCTGCGAGGGCTTCTTCGGAGAGCTCAAGCGGGAGCGCGTGAACCACCGCCAATATCGGACTCGCGACGAGGCACGGGCGGATCTGTTCGATTACCTCGAGCGGTTCCACAACCCGCGCATGCGTCGTTGAGTGGCGCGGCAAGATCGAAGGTCTTCAGCCTTAACTCAACCGTCCGTGGAAATGGGGTAGAACCCGAATCGGCCGAGGAGTTGCCGGACTTCCTGCCGTCCCGACTCGCTGCCAGCCTCGAGTAACCCGCGCTCGAAGGCGCAGTCACTTCGGAACGGGGCTGAGCAGCTTGATCTCGCGAAGCGTCTCCGCGGGGCGCATCGTCCGATAGTTCGTCAGCGGCAAGCCCTCTGCCGAACGAACGAACTCATGCACGGTCATCGTCTGCTCGAACTCGCGGATGTGGACCAGCAGAACTTCGCCGAGGTCCACACCGTGCTGGGCAAGCCACACTCGGAAGGCCGGCAAACGCCAACGGTAATCTGCGGCATCGATGATCATGGCGAGATACTATCTTACGGATAATTCTTTCAAACCGCCTCGCCTGCCCGAGTCGTACTGCATCGTGGACTTCAGCGTCGGCCCGCACCGGCCGATCGCGGGCCTTGAGCCCGGCAGTCCGGGCAAGTGCCGCTGCTGCGAGCCCGCGCCGCGCGCTGGGATTTCTGTTTCTGCACGATCCCGCCACAAATGCGCCTCGCCTGACCGCCTGAGAAGGCCCAGGCTGCGCGCATGGAAACCCCGGACCTCGCTCTCGACAAACCGGTCGTCGGCGCCGACTACAGAGTTTCGGCGACGATCATCGTCGTCCGCTGTGGTGCCCGTTATGTCGATTTGGCCGCGTAGCTGGTCTCGAGCATCACGGCCTTAATTCGACCAATCAGCTCACCGCGAAGTCCATCGACGACCTTTGACGCACTCAGAAGGTCGTCAAACCCGCGCATGTCGGCAGCCGGGAAGGTGCCGGTGTTTTCAAACTCCTCCGCCATCGTGCGCGAGCCCGAGGCCGCCAATGTGTTGGCAAATTTCACGACGCTGCCGAAGTACTTGCTCGAGAGCACTGAGTCCGCTTCATCCAGAAAGATCGCATTCCGCATTCGAAACGCGTTTATCTGTTTCTCAAGTGCGCGAATCTCACCGGGATTTGGTTGATCTGTCCTGATCGCGACATGGGCGTTCTCCAGGATGTTCCAGAGCTCCAGGTAGGCGTCATGCCGGCGTGCATCGTAGGCGGCTCGCTTCTTCATCCGCATTTCCGATGACCAGCGCCGGTGCCCAAGCCACAGACCAAGCAAGGTTCCGGCAAGACCCAGCAGTGCCGGCAGAATCACGCTCGCCGATAGGTTACCCATCTGCTCTGCATCTCCTGCGGTGGGGCGGGTGAGTGTCACCCTGCGAGTTACATCGCTTACGCTGGACGTGCAAGGGTCATTTTCATGCGACACAGGACGGGATTCTGAGAACGCACGATCGCTGCCCGAGAATTGCGCTTCCGAAGCCGGTCGCGAGTCAACCCAGTTCTCTGGGGCGGCAGATGTGTTGCTGAGCGAACCGGCCACAAAGGCTCGACTACCGACGCGACCATAGCCGGCACGATGGCCGCATGACCAACCTACAGAAATCCCAGCGCGCCTGCCGGGTGTTCCTGACGCGGCTGCTCATGGCCCCCACGGCTCGGCGACGCCGGAGATGCTACGGCGCATTGCGGACGGGCTGGAGTGGCTCGAGGCGGAGAGGGCGGCCGAGTCAGTCGGCCGGGATCTGGACCCATTCAACTGAGGCCGCACGGGTCGGGACTGGCGGGCGCACCTCTAGCCGCCCCGGCGATCCGCATCCCGAACACAGTACCGTGATCGGCAGCCGACGTCCGCCATGCCCGGCCGCGACCATCGCCGCCAGATCGAGCTCCGCCAAGCGGTCGAATCGCGGGCAGTAGGCCGCGAGCTTGTGGTCATGCTCCTATAGGCCCGCGAAGGTGCCCAAGTCGATCATGCGCCGAGCGCAGCACGAGGGGCTGCCTCACGGGGTCAGCCCGGACAAATCCCTACGTCCATCAGCCGCGGAACTGCGTCCAGGCCAAGTAAAGGACTGCGATCGCGCCAAAGAAGATGGCGACCCGAATCCATTCGGCAAGCCACCACGGACGCCCGGCCCTGCCGCGATCCTTGTCCGCGAGCAACCGGGCTAACTCCGACTTAGATGTTGAACCGCCGGTCGGCGTGCCGGCCTTGCGCTTGATTTCGTCTTGATACCAGTCGCGATCTTGCAGTCCCATCGGAGCATCCTGTGGCGAGCCAACCATTCGGAGAATTGGAGCATTTGCCGAACAAATGCGCCGTGACGCCGATCACCACGCCGGTCACGATGGCCGGCATGGACAAACTCGATCAGAAGTACCGGGCGCTGGTGGGGCGGATCGACGGCTGCCCGATGAGTGAGACGGCGCAGGCTCGCATCCTGGGCGAGATCGAGGCGACGTACCGGCGGGAGAGGGCGGCGGAGCCTACCGGCCTACCGCAACTCGACCTCGATCCAGCCTTCCTCCAATCGCGGTAGCAGGTCGCCGCTACCAATCACATCAAGGGCTTCCGCAAGGAAGCCCTTCTTCGTTTCAGGATCTCGAACTCGAGTAGCTCCCCAACCCGGGATCTTGAAGCAGGCGCACAGGCGGTCCATCGCGTCGATGTCGGGCCGGCCACTGTCTCCTGATTAAGACGTAACAGTGTTGCGGTGCAGAGCGGTGTCGCGTGCGACATCGGCGACGATCAATATATCTGCGGGATCCAGCCCTGGCTCGATTTCTTGGGGCGCTTGTAGCCGGTGTCTCGCTGGCGTGCAGGGAGATCGAGTTCGACCGGACGCAGGTCCTTGTAGGGGATCTGGCGCAGCAAGTGGGCGATGCAGTTGAGGCGCGCGCGCTTCTTGTTGTCTGCGTCCACGATGTGCCAGGGCGTCTTCTTTCGGTCGGTGTGCTCTAGCATCCTGTCCTTGGCGCGTGAGTACTCGACCCAATGCTTGCGCGCCTCCACGTCCATCGGGCTCAGCTTCCAGCGCTTGACGGGATTGTGCATGCGTTCGACGAAGCGCCGTTCCTGTTCTTCGTCGTTGACCGAGAACCAGTACTTGATGAGGTGAATGCCGGAGCGGACCAGCATCTCCTCGAACAGCGGACAGGCGCGGAGAAACTCCTGGTACTCCGAGTCGCTGCAGAATCCCATGACTCGCTCGACACCCGCACGGTTGTACCAGCTGCGATCGAACAGCACGATCTCACCGGCGGACGGAAGATGCTCGACGTAGCGCTGGAAGTACCACTGCGTGCGTTCGCGCTCGGTCGGGGTGCCGAGTGCGACGACGCGACAGACGCGCGGGTTTAACGGCTCGGTGATGCGTTTTATGACGCCGCCCTTGCCGGCAGCATCGCGGCCCTCGAACAGCACGCAGACCCTGAGGCCCTGCAGGCGCACCCATTCCTGCATCTTGAGCAACTCGAACTGCAGGCGCACCAGCTCGTCGATGTACTTGTAGTCGCGGGGGGCACGCTGCGGCGGCCCACCGGGTCCGACGACACGCCAGCGGCCTTCGGCCGCGACCACCTCCTCGGCATCACGGCGGAGTTCCCCGCTCGATTGGAGCGACGCGATCGCGTGTGTTTCAGCGCGTTTGAGCTTCTTCATCGTGACTCAGTGACCTCGAGGTCTGGCTGCGGCGCCGCCGCAAGGGGGACCATGCTATGGCGCGCTAAATCATTGATACATATAAAGAGATCTTCCGCCACAACAATTGCTTGGATCCGTAGCGCGCCCCCGCGACCATCGAATCGAAGCGAGCGGACCCTTTGGGGCCGTTTTGCTTTTCAAGGGACGAAAGGCGACACATCTGTAGCGCGTCCTGCACGGTTGGTAAAGCAATCACTCGTGGGTCGAAGGCCTTGATGTCCGGCGCGAGGCGCCCTTCGCGAGGCAAGTTTAAGCTCGTCGCGTCGTGTCGCCTGAGCCGACACCCACCGTAGCGTGCGTCTGTACCCGCGCCATGGGGTGGAGGTGGCGCTATGCTTCACGGGCGGCGGTTGCAGCGCACACGGAGGGCGACGCGACGTGGAGGAGCAGTCAGGGACACGCACGGGGCGGTGGCGTCGGGCGCTGCGCGAGCAGAGCGCGCTCGCGCTCGAGGAGCGGCTCTATCGCGTGATCCGTTCCGACATCAAGTCAGGAGCGCTGCCGGCCGGTGCGTTGCTGCCGTCGTCGGAGCGCATCGCGCAGGAGCTCGCGCTCCAGGAAACCGAGGTGCAGTCAGCGTTGGCTCGGTTGCTCGTCGAGGGGCTGCTTGCGGTGCGGGACAGCGGACAGATTTGCATTGCGAGCCAGGGTCAAGCCAGTCCGGTGGGGGACCACACGCAGCGACGGTTCGAGGTGTCGCTGCTCAACGCCATGCGCGAGGCAAAGGCGCGGGGGCTGTCGAGCACCGAAGCGAGCGGGATGTTCAAGGCGGCGCTGCAGCGGCTCGGTGAGATGGAGCAGGACAAGCAACGGAATCAAAGCAGAGAAGAAGACAAGGACCCGGAAGGCTGACGGCGGTGTCAGGCCTCGGGAACTGCGATGGCGTCCGAGCGGCCCGCGCCAAGAGGAAGCGATCCTCAGTCCCGGCCGTCCCGCTTGGTCCACCGATCCAGCCAGTCGAGCACCGTGTCGTGCCAGAGGATGCTGTTCGCCGGCTTCAGCACCCAGTGGTTCTCGTCCGGGAAATAGAGGAACTTGCTCGGGATGCCCATGCGCTGCAGGGCCGTGAACGAAGCGAAGCCGCCGGTGTCGACGACGCGGTAGTCCTTCCCGCCGTGGATGACGAGCATCGGCGTCTTCCAGTTCTTCACGAAGTCGACCGGATTGTGCCTCTCGTACCCCTTCGGGTTCTCCCAAGGCGTGCCGCCGTGCTCCCACTCCGGAAACCACAGTTCCTCGGTGGCGAAGTACGCGAACCGCTCGTCGAGATTGCCGTCGTGCACGACCAGGGTCTTGAATCGGTCGGGCCAGTTGCCCGCGATCCAGTTGATCATGTAACCGCCGTAACTCGCCCCGAGTGCCGCCACGCGGCTGCCGTCCATCCACGGGTACTTCTCGAGCGCTGCCTCGAGGCCCTTCTGCAGGTCCTCGAACGGCTTGCCAGCCCAGTCACCGTTGATCGCGTCGGTGAACGCCTGGCCGTAGCCCGTCGAGCCGTGGAAGTCGACCATCACCGCCGCGTACCCGCGGCCGGCGTACGCCTGGGGATTCCATCGGTAGTGAAAGTCGTTGGCCCACGAGCCCTGCGGGCCGCCGTGGATCAGGAAGGCCACCGGATACTTCCGTGCCGGATCGAAATCCACGGGCTTGACGACCCAGGCATGCACGACGTCTCCGTTTGCCCCCTTGAAGGAGAACTGCTCGGGTTCGCCCATGCGAATCGACGCGAGACGCGCGTCGTTGATGCCGGTGACCTTCTTCACGTCGCCGCCGTCGGCACGGACGGTGTAGATCTCCGCCGGCCCTTTCATTGAGTCGTGCAGGTAGACCACGCGCTCGCCATGGGGCTGCGGCGCGACGACGTGGCCCATGCCGATCACAGTGCGCACCTTGCCGGTCGCGACATTGACGGCGAACAGCGCGTGGTTCCCCACGTCGTCGGTCGTGACGAAGATCTCCTTGCCGTCCGCCGACCAGGTGAGGTTGCCCACCGAGCGATCCCAGTCTTCGGTGAGCACGCGATCGGTTCCATCCGGCCATGCACGCACCATGAGGCGGAACCGGTCCGCCTCGTAGCCCGGGCGCTTCATGGCCGCGTACGCCAGCGTCTTGCCGTCCGGCGAGAACGCCGGGTACGCGTCCCAGGCCTCGTTCGCCGCCGTGAGGTTGCGCGGCGCGGCGCTTCCGTCGATCGGGGCGAGAAACAAGTCGAAGTTCGTGGACCATGCCTCCTCACGCCCCACGTCGCGCGCACCGAAGACGATAGATCTGCCGTCCGGGGTGAACGCGAATTCCTCGCTCCCGCCGAACGGCTTCGACGGTGAGTCGGCATCCATGGCTTTCATGACGTCGACGGGATCCCCGCCCGATACCGGCACGACGAACACGTGCGAGCGCCGGCCGTCCGCCCAGGTGTCCCAGTGCCGGAAGAAGAGCCGGTCGTAGGTCCTGCCGGTCGCCTTGTTCGCTGCGTCGTCAGCCATGCGTTTTTTCGTCTCGGCCGGCGTACTGCCGGGGAAGACCTCCATCGACAGCGCGAGCTTCGATCCGTCGGGCGAGAGCCGGAAACTGCCGACGTCGAGTGGCAGGGCGGTCACCGCCTGCGCCTCGCCACCGTCGAGGGGCAGCTTCCAGACCTGCGACGAGCCGCTGCGGGTCGAAAGGAAATAGATCGTCCGCCCGTCCGGGGACCACGTCCCGTTTGAATCGGAGGCGTCGTCATGCGTCAATGCGTGCAGCCCCGCGCCGTCGGTTCCAACGAGCCACAGGTCCGAACGGCGCTTGTTTGCGTCGAGGTCGAGCGACGATACGGTGAAGACGATCCGGCTACCGTCGGGGGAGACCCTCGGGTCGGCAAGCCGGTCGAAGGCGACGAGGTCGCGCACCCCGAACGGGTGGGTGTCGTTTGCTGCCGGGACGGCAGCCGAAACGGTGCCGAGTGCCAGGCAGGCCGAGGCCAGGATGAAGCGCATGGCGAGAATCTCCTGCAGCACGGGGTTCACATGGTGTCAGTCAGTTTACGACTCCTGACGGCCGATCCTGCGCCAATGGTGCTGACTCCCGGCGCCGACCGGGGTCGCTCCAGCCCTTACTTTTTCGCGGCGCTCACCCGCCGCGGCTCACCACGAGTGCCGTCGCAATCAGCTCGTCGAGCAGGGCCATGGTGGCGTGCGCCGAACCCTCGAAGGGATTCAGTTCGGCGCGCTCGCCGTATTTCAGCAGCAGAGCGGCATTGACCTTGGCGAGGTTCACCTGGCCCATGGTCCAGCTGCCGAAGCGACGCTCGCGGATCTCCTCGAAGCTGAGGATGCGCACGTGCTGGTGGCGGCCGTCGCGCACGATGCTGTTATAGAGCTCGCAGACCTCGTCGCGGCCGCCCTCCAGCACCTGAAGGAACAGGTTTTCGCTGAAACACAGGATGCCGGTGATCCCGAGCTTCGGGTTGCGCGCCCTCGACTGCTCGAGGATGGAGTCGTGCACGGAGATGTCGGCCGGCGTGGTGGCACGGCTGGCATAGAGGAGGCGGACGAGCATTGGGAGGCCTCAGTCGGTCAGGCTGATGAGGGAGAGGAATTCACGACGCAGCGTGTGGTCCTTCAGGAAGGATCCCCGCATCACGCTGTTCACCATCTTGGTCTTGTCGTCCTTGACGCCGCGCCAGTGCATGCAGAAGTGATCGGCTTCCATGACCACGGCCAGCCCGTCGGGACTCACCTTGTTCATGAGGAGGTCGGCCATCTGGGCGATCGCTTCCTCCTGGATCTGCGGCCGGCCCATGATCCACTCGGCCAGGCGCGAATACTTCGACAGGCCGATCAGGTTCGAATGCTCGTTCGGCATGATCCCGACCCACAGGCGGCCGAGGATCGGGCAGAAGTGGTGGCTGCAGGCGCTGCGCACCGTGATGGGGCCCACGATCATCAGCTCGTTCAGGTGTTCCGCGTTCGGGAATTCGGTCACCGCAGGGGCGGGCACGTAGCGCCCGCGAAAAACCTCGTTGAGGTACATCTTCGCGACGCGCCGTGCGGTGTCCTGCGTGTTGTGGTCGCTGACCGTGTCGATGACGAGACTCTCCAGCACGCCGCGCATCTTGTCCTCGACTTCGTCGAGCAGCGCCTCGATCTCACCCGGCTGCAGGAAAGCCGCGATGTTGTCGTTGGCGTGGAAGCGGTGCCGGGCCTGCTGGATCCGCGAGCGGATCCGTGCCGACACCGGCTCGTCGGCATCGTCATTGGACTTTCGGGTTGGATCGCTCATGGGACTCCGCCGCGGGCTCGGCCAGCAGGACACGCGCTGACGAGGTGGAAACGCCAAGTTTAACTGCCCTGGAGTCTAGCAGCAGGGACCCTGCCCGGGCGGGCCGAGGGTGTACGCCGTGGCCGGAGTCCCCGGTCGCTGAATCCGTGAAGCCTGGACCAGCGATCATTTGTCGTGAGCCGCACTCACGCACGGGCCCGGCGGCTACTAATGTACGAGGCAGGAGGTAGATCGATGAAGCGCATTGGGTATGCCTTTCCACTCATTGCGGCGACGATGCTGGTCGCCGGCTGTGGCTCCGTGGATGGGGTGGACCTCGAGAGCGTCGCGCCTGGCGCGACTGGGGGATTCACCGTGCAGGATGGGAGATCCCTGCCGGACTGGCATCCGCCGGTACCTCCAGGTCATCCCCCGCTGACGCAGGGACCGACGCGGCTGCCGCCGGGACATCCCGCAGTGCCCGAGGGTCTCGTCACCTGCCCGGCCGACGGTGGTGTACACGAGCCGGACCTCGATCGCTTTCGCGACTTCAAGACAGACCCGAGCGAGGGCATCCGCATCTAGGCATCAGAGCGCCGCCGTCCGTCGGCGACCCGGCGTGCTTCGATGCCTACGCGCCACCGCTGCAGCGTTGCGCGATCGATCCGGCTAGAAGCGCGTGATCAGCTGGAATCCCTCGCCGTCGCGGGCGAGGTCGCGCTCGCGTCGCTCGCGGATCCGGGCGTGCAGCGCCTCGCGCTGCGACTGCAGCCAGTCCGTGCGCGACACGGAACGGTGCGCGTCGGGCTTGTCGCGGCGGGTCGCCTCGTCCCGTCGGTAGGCATCGAACTCCGCGTAGCCGTCGAGTTCGTGCTTCAGTTCGCGCAGCACCAGTTCGAGCATGATGGCGTCGTCGAGCAGGCCGAGTACCGGAACGTTGTCCGGCACGAGGTCGTTGGCCTCGGCGACGTAGGCGAGCCCGTCGAGCACGCGACGTCGCTCGGGCTCCGGCAGCGACCACTCGGGATCCTCGAGCATCGCGATGAGCCGGCCGACGCAATCGATGCGGCGGGCGACGAAGGGCGAGCGCGCCGTGTTGCGCAGGCGTGTCCACTTCGGCGACGGCGGCTGCGGCGATTTCCCCGGGACTGCGTCGTTCCGCCCGGTCGCGCACGCCCAGCATGAGCGACCGAAAGTGCTCGAGCTCCTGGTCTGAGATTTCGAGCGTCACGGTGAGCGGCATGCGGCACCTCCCGCGTTCAGCGTTCCTCGCGACCCTTGATGGGGTCAGTGGCGATGCCGACCTTGACCATGCCGGCGTTCTGGGCGTCGGCCATGACCGTCGCCAGCGCCTGGAACTGCAGCGTGCGATCCACGTGCAGGTGCAGTTCGGGTTGGGGCTTGCGCTGCGCTTCGTCCGCGAGCCGCTTGACCATGCTCGGGCGGTCGATCTGCACGTCGTTGAGGAACATCTGCCCGTCGGCCATCAGCGAGATCACGATGGTGTCGGGCTTCTCCTCGAGCAGCACCGTGGAGGCCTGGGGCAGGTCGATCTTGATCTTGTGAGCGAGCAGCGGCGCCGTGATCATGAAGATGATCAGCAGCACGAGCATGACGTCCACCAGCGGGATCATGTTGATCTCCGCCATCGGGGCCGAGTGGGGGGTGCCGCCGCCGCCGAGTCCGCTGAATGCCATGGTGGTCTCCGGAGAGTCTCAGGCAGCCTTTTTCAGCCGGTGCTCGCGGTGGTGGTCCATCGAGGACGGCACGCGCGCGCCGGTGGTCAGGTAGGCGAGCAGGTCCTCGGCGAAAGCGTGGAAGCTCGCGATGATCACGCGGTTGTTGCGCACCAGCATGTTGTAGCCGAGCACCGCGGGCACCGCGACCGCCAGGCCCAGTGCCGTCATGATCAGCGCCTCGCCAACGGGACCGGCCACCTGGTCGAGCGAGGTCTCGCCCGTCGCGCCGATGCGCACCAGCGCGTGGAAGATGCCCCACACGGTGCCGAACAGTCCCACGAACGGCGCCGTGCTGCCCACCGTCGCCAGGAAGGTCAGGCCGGTCTCGAGGCGCTCCGTCTCGCGGTTGATCGCAGCGCGCAACGACCGGTCGAGGAACTCGGCCCGCCGCAGCGTGCCGGCGATGCGGTCCTCGGTGAGCTGGTCGTGGTGCTGCATCGCGAACTCGCCGTCGAGCGCGATCTTCGAGAACGGCTCCCAGTCGGGCTGTTGCTCCAGGTAGCCGATGGCCTGGTCGGCCGGCGTCCGCCAGAAGGTCGAGACCACGCGGTGGGAGCGCGTGCGGATCCTGGCGACCCGCGCGGACTTCAGGAAGATGAAGTACCACGAGACGATGGACATCAGGATGAGCAGGCCGAACACGAAGATTCCCACCGCGTCGGTCTCGCGGAGGAAGTTCGCAAAGCTCATGGAGGTCAGCGATTCGGTGGGGTGCATGATTCGTCCCTGCCTTCAATCGATCAGCTTGAATTCGACGGGCACGATGGCCCAGGCGCGCACTGCGACGCCGTTGCGCTTCGCCGGTTCGAAACGCCACTCGCGAACGGCCTCGAGGGCGGCCTGGTCGAGCGATGCCTCGCCGCTCGACTGGCCCACGGTGACTTCCTGGGGCCGGCCGTTCTCGCCGACGAGCACGCGGATCTTGACGCGTCCCTCGATCCCTAGGCGCAGGCAGCGCGGCGGGTAGACGGGCGGCCGCATGTCCACGAGCCGGAGGTTCCAGAGGACCGGGGTCTCCTCGACCGGCGCGGCATCCGCATACAACTCTCCGTCGCCCGTACCCTCTGGCATCGGCGGCCCCGGCACGCCCGGCAGCTGCTCGTCGCCCATCTCGTATTTCTTGACCTGGGTGTCGGGCGGGACGGGATCGCTGGTCGGCGTATCCACCAGGATCGGCACGGGGCGCGTCTGGCGTGGGCGCTGGACGGCGTCGGTGGGAGGCGGCGGCGCGTCCGCCGGTCGCGGCTGGAGTGCCGGGGGCAACCTGGGCGGGGGCAGCTTCTGCAGGCTCACCTGGAACACGGGCGGAGGTGCCTCGACCGCCACCGTTGTCGGCGGCGCGAACAGCAGCCGGGCGATTCCGCTGAGGTGCAGCGCGGCCACGACCAGCAGGACGCCCGCCGCGCTCCAGGTCAGGCGCTCGTCGTGGACGTAGCGGTCGATGCGCATCGAGGATCGGGACTTGCGTCCCTCCGGCTTGGAAGCGATCGCCTTGGAATTTACCGGATTTCAGGCACTGGGACTGCGACCGGTCGCAGTCAGAAGTACCTATCGGACCAGAGGGTTACCGCAGCACGGACCAGCTCAGGTACCCGACCACGAGGATGCCGAGCGTGGCCCAGCCGATGCCGTCCACATACCGGCGGATATGATGCTCGATCGGGGCTCCACCCCAGCGCACCAGTCCTGCCACCAGCAGGTAGCGGGCCCCACGGCCGACGAGCGAGCCGAGCGTGAAGGGTACGAGAGACATGTGGACCGCGCCCGCCGCGATCGTGAAGACCTTGTAGGGGATCGGTGTGAAGCCCGCGGCGAAGATCGCCCAGAATCCGTAGCGCTCGAACCAGTCATGCGCCGTTTCGAAGTGGCCCCAGTAGCCCACCCGATGCAGCAGCGGCGTGACGCTCTCGAGCGCGACGTAACCGATCGCATAGCCGAGCAGTCCGCCGAGCACAGACGTGACGGTGGTCAGTGCGGCGAGGCGCCACCAGCGTTGCGGTCGCGCGAGCGTCATCGGCGCGAGCAGGACGTCCGGGGGGACCGGGAAGAACGACGACTCCGTGAAGCTGACGACTGCGAGATAGCGTTCCGCGTGAGGGTGCCTGCTCCAGTGCAGGGCGCGGTCGAACAGTCGAGAGAAAATTCTCATCGGGGATATTGTACGGTCAGGGATTCGCTTCGCTGCCCCACGGGGGTGGGGGCAGGGGGACCGGCGTCGTGAGGTCGAACTCGACTCGGAACAGCCGGCCGGGACGCGCAAGCTCGTACACATACCGCGCGCCCGGCTCGAGTTCGATGGCCCACACGTTGGTCATCGAGGCCTTGAGTCCCTGCCACTCGAACAGCGCCTTCGACTCGGCGTCCGCCGGGAACTCCTGCCGCGTCGCGGTGCCCCGCGTGGCAGTGTCGCCACCGTACAGGGTCAGCACGTCCGGGGAGCCGTCCGCGTGACGGTGATCGTGCTTGAGGCGAAGACCGCCGTCCGTGCGGGTGATGACCCAGGTGCGCGAGCGATCGTCGCCGACGTGGAAGGGGATGCGGATCTCCCCCGGAGCGCACTCGCGCACGTGCATCACCAGCGCCTTGCCCTCGAACGGATCCGCGGGTGCCCCGGCGGCGGCCGCAGGTTCGTTGGCGACGATGCGCCCGGCATAGGCCTTTCCGCAGTGCCCTGCGAGCGCGGCCAGGAAAGCGTCGGCGGGGGTGGTGGCCTGCCTCGTCGGCTCGACCGCAAATGCGGACTCCAGCGCCAGGGAGAGCAGGGCGGACATCATGGCGGTGCGCGTTCGCATGGGCATTCCTCCGGCACATGAACGACAATCGGACCCCCCGGCCCGCACCCAAGATACCCGATGCCGCCGAAGCCGTCCCGACTGCCCACGTCGCTGCTGATCGCTTTCGGCCTGGTCAACCTGCCACTGTCGATGCTGATGTCGCCCACGGCCGCGGTGCTGCCGAACTTCTATCTCGACTACAGCGCGATCACGCTCGCGGGCCTCGCCACGGCCACGCTGGTGGCGCGCCTGTTCGACGGCATCACCGACCCGCTCATCGGTTACCTCTCCGACCGTTCGGGTCGTCGCAAGCCGTGGATGATCGCGGGCGCCGCGGTGGTCGCGACAGGCGCGTGGTTCCTCTACAACCCGCCGCCGACGGCCGGGCTCGGCCACCTGATGTCGTGGTACCTCGTGGTGACGCTCGGCTGGACGCTGGTCGAGATCCCGCACACGGCGATGGCCGCGGAGCTCTCGCGCGACTACCACGAGCGATCGCGTATCGCAGTGTGGCGGCAGTTGCTCGGATTCGCGGGTGGCGTGCTCTTCATGGTCGCGCCGATGCTGCTGCTGTCGGGCACGACGAAGTTCACGCCCGGGGTCATGCGTGCGATCGCGGCCTTCATCATGGTCAGCCTGCCGCTCGCCGTGCTCCTGCTCAGCCGTGCAGTCCCGGAACCGGCGCGGCGGGCGGCCTCGCGGCGGGTGCGCGCGGGCGACCTCTACCGCGCACTGCTCGATACGCCGCCGCTGCGGTACTTCCTCGCTACCCAGGTCCTGTTCGGGCTCGCCACCGGCGCCGTCGCGAGCCTGTTCGTCATTTACGCGAGCCGCTACCTCGGTCTCGGCGACAAGGTGCCGCAGATCGCGCTGCCGATGACGCTCGCCATGGCGCTTGGCATGCCGCTGTGGCTCAGGGTGATGCAGCGGGTCGAGAAGCACCGCGCCTGGAGCATCGCGGCGGCGGGCATGATGGCGACGCTGCTCGCGGTGCTGCTCATCGCGCCCGGGCCGGGAGCGCTCGCGCCGATGGCCGCCGTCATGGCGTGCTTTGGATTCTTCCTGGGGCTCTCGTCGATCGCACTGCCGTCGCTGCTCGCCGACATCGTGGATTACGATGTCTGGCGCAACCGGCAGGAGCGCGCGGCGATCTTCTTCTCGTTCCAGGCGATCGTCACCAAGCTCAACCAGGGCGTGGGCGGCGCCGTCGCGCTCGCGATCCCGACGGCGTTCGGGTTCGATGCCGGGAACGCGGTCACGCCCGCGGCCGCGCTCGGGCTCAAGGTCGCGTTCGTCGCCTGGCCCTGCCTGCTGCTCGTGCCGATGCTGCTGCTGGCCTGGCACTACCCGCTCGATCGGCGTGCGCACGGCGTGCTTGCACGCCGGCTCGCCTCCCGCCCGGAGATCCCTGCATGACACCCGAAGAATTCCGCCGCCTCGGCCACCAGGTCGTGGACTGGGTCGCCGACTACCGCGAACGCGCCGCCCGCCTGCCGGTCATGTCGCAGGTGACGCCCGGCGCGATCAAGGCGCAGCTGCCGGCGTCGCCACCCGTCGCGCCGGAGTCGTTCGAGGCGATCCTCGGCGACCTCGACCGCGTGATCCTTCCGGGCCTGTCGCACTGGCAGCACCCGCGTTTCTTCGGATACTTCCCCTCCAACGGCGAACTCGCCTCGGTGCTCGGCGACTACCTGAGCACCGGACTCGGCGTGCTCGGTCTGTCCTGGCAGTCGAGCCCGGCCCTGACCGAGGTCGAGGAGGTGGTAACCGACTGGATGCGGCAGATGGTCGGCCTGTCGCCCGCGTGGAGCGGCGTGATCCAGGACACGGCGTCGAGCTGCACGTTGGTGGCGCTGCTTTGCGCACGCGAGCGGACCAGCGGCTTTTCGCTGGTGCGCGGCGGCCTCCAGGCGGAGTCCGTGCCGCTCGTCGTGTACGTCTCCGCCCACAGCCACAGCTCGGTGGAGAAGGCTGCACTGCTCGCCGGGTTCGGCCGCGACAACATCCACGTGATCGGCACGGACGGTGCCCACGCAATGCGTACCGACCTGCTGGAGGCGGCGATTCGTGCCGATCTCGCCGCCGGCCGCCGGCCCTGCGCGGTGGTGGCCACGAGCGGCACGACCACGACCACGGCCTTCGACTCGCTGCAGGCCATTGCCGCCATCGCTGGCGAGCATGGCCTCTGGATGCACGTGGACGCTGCAATGGCGGGCTCGGCCATGATCCTGCCCGAGTGCCGCGCGTTGTGGCACGGCGTCGAGGGCGCCGATTCGCTGGTGATGAACCCGCACAAGTGGCTGGGAGTCGCCTTCGACTGCTCGCTGTACTACGTCCGCGATCCCGAGCACCTGGTGCGCGTCATGAGCACCAACCCGAGCTACCTGCAGAGCGGCGTGGACGGTCGAGTGAAGAACCTGCGCGACTGGGGCATCCCGCTCGGGCGGCGCTTCCGGGCGCTGAAACTGTGGTGCCTGATCCGCGAGCAGGGCGTCGAAGGACTGCAGCGCCGCCTGCGCCGCGACCTCGACAACGCGCAGTGGCTGGAAGCGCAGGTCCGAGGCGAACCGGACTGGCGCGTGCTCGCGCCGGTGGTGCTGCAGACGCTGTGCCTGCGCCACCAGCCGCCGGGACTCGAGGGCGAGGCACTCGATCGTCACACGCTCGACTGGGCCGGTCGCGTCAACGCCTCGGGTGCAGCCTACGTCACGCCGGCCGTCCTGGAGGGACGCTGGATGGTGCGTGTCTCAGTCGGCTCGCTCACGACTGAGCGCGAGCACGTCGCCGCGCTGTGGGGCCTGCTGCGTACGGCGGCCACCGACGGCTGATGGAGCGGTGTCAGGGTGCCGCGGTTCCGACGGCGAGCGACGTCGGCGCGCCCGGTCCCACGGGCCAGCCGAGCAGCAGCCAGGCGATGAACAGGATCGACCAGCCCACGAGGAAGGTCAGCGAGTAGGGCAGCATCAGCGACACCAGCGTGCCGATGCCAGCCTTGGCGACGTAGCGCTGCACGAAGGCGATGATCAGCGCGAAGTAGCTCATCATCGGCGAGATCACGTTCGTGACCGAGTCGCCGACGCGGTACGCCGTCTGCGTCACCTCCGGCGGGTAGCCGAGCAGCATGAACATCGGCACGAACACCGGCGCCATCAGCGCCCACTTGGCCGAGGCCGATCCCATCACCAGGTTGATCACGGCCGACAGCAGGATGAACGCCAGCATCAGCGGCACCTGGTGCAATCCCGCGGCCTTGAGGAACTGTGCGCCCTCGACGGCCATGATCAGCCCGAGGTTGGTCCAGTTGAAGAACGCGACGAACTGGGCGGCGAAGAACACCAGCACCATGTAGCCGCCGAGCGTGGACATCTGCTGGCTCATGCCGCGGATCACGTCACGGTCGCTTTTCACCGTGCCCGCCCCGACGCCGTAGGCGGTGCCGAGTCCCACGCCGTAGACGAAGATGATCGCCACGATGCCCTTGAGGAACGGCGAGTGCAGCACGCTGCCGGTCTCGGGGTCGCGTAGAAATCCGTTCGACGGAAGCAGGCCCCAGAGCAGCAACCCGGTCAGGAGGGCGAACAGCGCCGCGGCGAATCGCAGGCCGCGCTTCTCGGCCGGCGTGAGCGGCTTCACGAGGTCGTCGGACTGCGCATCGTCGGCCGTGCTCGAATACTCGCTGCCGGCCAGGCGGGGCGCTACCAGCCGTTCCGTCACCCACCAGCCGAGTCCGGTGATCAGGAACGTCGAGACGAACATGAAGTAGTAGTTCGCAGCCGGGCTGACGACGTAGGCGGGATCGATGATGCGTGCCGCCTCCTGCGAGAGGCCGGCGAGCAACGGGTCGATGGTGCCGAGCACGAGGTTGGCGCTGTAGCCGCCCGAGACGCCGGCGAACGCTGCGGCGAGCCCGAGCACCGGGTGGCGGCCGGCGGCCTTGAAAATCAGCGCCGCGAGCGGCACCAGCAGCACGTAACCGACCTCGCTCGCGGCGTTCGAGAGCACGCCGCAGAACACCACGACAGGGGTGAGCAGGGCGCGGGGCGACTTGAGCACCAGCATGCGCATCACCGCGCCGATCAGGCCGGAGACCTCGGCCACGCCGATGCCGATCATGGCGACCAGCACCGTGCCGAGCGGCGCGAAGCTGGTGAAGTTGGTGACGAGCCCGGTCAGGATGCGGTGCAGCCCGTCCACCGACAGCAGGCTGACCGGCTCGATGAGCTTGCCCGTGGTGGGGTGCGCGACCGTGAGGTCGAACTGCGCCGCGAGACCGGAGAGCAGCACGACACCGAGGGCGAGCAGCGCGAACAGCGTCGTCGGATCGGGCAACGCGTTGCCGACCCGCTCGACCACGTCGAGAAAGCGGTTGACGGCGCCTCGGCTGCGCACGGGCTCTGTCGTCTTGATCTCAGCCATCGGTCCTCCGGGGCGCGAGCGCCGGATTAGACCGGAAATCCCCGCTCGACGACAGCGTCGCTGCGAGGGCCCGGTGCGCTTGGCCACCCGCAGGCCAACGCACCGATTTGGCAGGGCGCCGCTCCGATGGCAGCATGGCGGGGCCGGACGCGACCGGCCACTCTCAAGGGCGCGTCCGAGGCGGGACGGGACACGTGATCAAGCTCAAGAACTGGTTTGTCAGCACGTTCGGCACCGCGCCGGCCGAGGATGCGGCCGCGCAGGAACACGCGCGGAACCTCGCGGTCGCGGCGCTGCTGGTGGAAGTGCTGCGGGCCGACTACGACGTCGCCGCCGACGAGCGACGCCAGGTGCTCGAGTCGATCCGGGAGGTGCTCGGCCTCGAGCGCGCGGAGTGCGAGGCGCTGCTCGCCTCCGCCGACTGGATGGTGGACGGTGCCCACGACCTGCACCAGTTCACCTCGCAGCTCAATCGCACCCTCTCCCACGCGGAGAAGCTGCAGCTGCTGGAGCAGTTGTGGCGCGTCGCACAGGCCGACAACATCGTGCACCATTACGAGGAGCACCTGATCCGCCGGGTCGCGGACCTGCTGCACGTCTCGCACCGGGAGTTCATCGTCGCCAAGCTGCGCTCGACCGGCGCCTGAGCCGGCGCGCCTGCGTCCGCCTCTCAGGCGGCGCGCGCTCGGGTGCGACGGCTTTCCGTGTGCCGCTCGCAGAAGGCCCGCAGTGCGGCTCGATCCGCAGACGACTCGAGCGTCCACGGCAGCAGGTGAGGTGAGCGCGGGGCGCGGTCGAACCAGAAGCGGCCGGAGCGCCCGCGTGCGGCGTCGCTCGCCGCAAGCCAGACCACGGTGTCCGCGCCTTCGGCAGGCGTGCGCAGACGGTCGCGCATCGCAGACCAGAACCGGGGCAACGAGCTGCGCACGGCAGGCGTGTCCGCCCAGCCCGGATGCATGGCGCTCACGGTGCCGCCGGGCAGGTCCTCGGCCAGCAGGCGCGCCAGCACGACTTGCATCCGCTTGGTCTGCGCGTAGGCCCTGACGCCGTCGTAGGTGCGTCCCTGCCACTCGACGTCGGCGAGCGACAGCCGTTGCGTGTACATGCCGCCCGACGACACGAAGATCACCCGCGGTTCCGCGGAGGTGCGCAGCTTCGGCAACAGCGCCTTCGTGAGCCGCCAGGGCCCGAGGACATGGGTGGCAAGCGTGAGCTCGTGCCCGTCGCCGGACAGGATGCGTTCGGCGGGCAGCACGCCGGCGTTGTGCACGAGGACGTCGACGCGCGGCGCCGTGAAGGCGGACGCGAAATTCCGGACCGAGTCGGGGTCCGCGACATCCAGCAGGCCGAGGTGAACGCGCCGCGAGCCGGTCCGATTCCTCACCTCGCGCAGCGCGGCCTCGCCGCGGCTGCGGTCGCGGCACAGCATCCACACGGTCGCGCCGCGTTCCGCAAGGCTCGCGGAGGTCTCGAAGCCGATGCCCGAGTTTGCGCCCGTGACGAGGCACACGCGGCCAGCCAGGTCGGCCGCGAGATCATTCGGGCCGAAGGCGGCCGCGTGGCGGACGTAGCCGCCGCGGTCGAAGGAGAAGAAGACGGAGGCGTCGAGCAGGCGGTCAATGCCGGCGCGCAGGGCGTTAGGCGTCATGACCCCCGTTTCGCAGCAGCCGCGCGGGCGGATTGCTGCCGCGCGACTGCTCGATGCTTACATGCCGGGCGGCTTGTGCGAGACCCGCGCGGCACCGTCGGTGTGAATGGCAGCCTCGTCGGCGATCGTGAACGTCACCTCGAGCGGCTTGCCGCTGCTGTCGTTGCTGCTCGCCACCTGCACGACGTAGGGCGCGTCGCGCGTCCACAGCATGGCCGTGGACCGCGCCTGGATCGACGAGTCGTCGCGGCGGACCGAGTCGAAGTCTCCGAAGGTCGTGCGCGAACGGTTGACGACCGCGAGCAGGGCGGGCAGCGACGCATCCATGTGTGCGGTCACGCTGCCGAGCGTGCCATCGGAGCCTATCAGGAAGCACAGCTGCTTGGTCTGGTGCTGGGCCGGCAGCTTGAGCAGCGACTGGCGGCTCGCGACGCAGTACTCGGCCCGGCCCTCCTCATCCGCGGCCCACGTGCCGCCCGGATACTTGGCCTCGATCGCGGCCTTGCTCGAGTTCCAGCCCAGGCCGAACACGCCGCCCCGGTACTGGTCGCCGACCGGTCCGGCCATTGCGACGCTGGCGACCAGGGTTCCCACAGCGCCCGAACAGGCGGCCGAGAGCGAAAATCCATGCATGAGCGTGTCTCCAGAATATGACCGTCGCGGGAGTCTAACCGCAGCCCGGAGGATTCCCGATTTCGTTCGCCGAAATCCACGAGGCGTGTCTCAGTTGGCGGGTCCGGGCCGGCGGCCGCGTCCCAGCGCGTCCGGATGATAGCCCCCTCATGGGAGCCCGTCAGCGGCAACCGAAGCACCGAGCGCGAGCAGGTCCTCGGGGGTATCGAGGGCGAGCCCGGCGTTCGGCATGGGGACCCGGACCACCCGATCCACGTTGCGCCGGAGGACCTGACCCGCGTCGCGGTCGCCGCGCAGCTCGAGCAGGTCGGTGAAGGCCCAGCGCGGAAAAATCGCCGGCAGCCCGGGCGTGCCGCCGTGCAGTGCGGCTGCGATGAGGACCGGGTGACGCCGCCAGGCCGCGAACAGCCGCCGGAGGTCTTCCCCCGAGACGGCCGCCTGGTCCGCGAGCAGCAGCAACAGGGCCTCGCAGCGCGGCGGCGTACCCCGCACGGCGGCACGAATCGAGCTGGCGAGGCCCTCGGCCCAGTCGCGGTTCACCACGACCGACGCCGAGGACAGCCGCAACGCCGGTGCGACCTCCCGGGCATGGGCACCGAGCACGACGGTCACGGAGTGGCCGGCCACGCTTGCGGCGTTCGCGACCGCGCGGTGCAGGACGAGCCCGCCCTCGAGCCGCACCAGCTGCTTGGGGCTGCCGAAGCGCGTGGACGGCCCCGCCGCAAGGATCGCGGCATGCAGTCCTAAGGATTCCACCAGATCCATGGCGCGCTAGTTTGCCTGCCGCGCGGCGAGCAGATACAGTCTTTCGACCTGTCGCCGGACAACCGCGCCGAAGGAGTCCCCTCCGCCCGAGCCGCATCCGGCCCGTCGCGTGGCTGCGACCCGCCGGCGCGATCCCGTGGGCGGCTGAACGAGAGGGCGTGGAGCGTGGAAGCCTGGAAAGTCCATAAATTCGGCGGATCGAGCGTCGCCGACGCGGCGTGCATGGAGCGCGTCGCGCAGATCATCGAGGGCGACCCGACGCCGCGCAAGGCGGTGGTGCTGTCGGCCTGCCGTGGTGTCACGGACGCGTTGCTGACGCTGGTGTCCCTCGCCGAGCAGCAGGATCCGTCGCTCGATGATCGCATCCGCGAGCTGCGCGACCGCCACGTCGGGGTCGCCCGCGACCTGCTCGCAGGCCCCCTGCTCGACGAGTTCGTCGCCGAGCTCGACGGCGACTGCCGCGATGTCGCCGGCATCCTGCAGACGGTCCGGCTGGTGCGCGCCGCCTCCACGACCATGCGCGACCTGATCGCGGGCTACGGCGAGCTCTGGTCCACGCGCATCTTCGAGCGTGCGCTGCGCAGCCGCGGTCGGACCAGCGGGCACGTGCTCTGGCTCGACGCGCGCCGCGTCCTGCTGGTCGAGTGGGGTCCGCTCGGTCCCGGCGTGCGCTGGGACCAGTCCCGGGCCAACCTGGACGACGTCCTGCCGGCCGACTTCGCCGGCACGGTCGTGATCACCGGCTTCATCGCCACGGATACCCAGGGGCTTCAGACCACGCTCGGTCGCAACGGCAGCGACTTCTCGGCGTCGATCTTCGGCGCGCTGCTCGACGCGGCCGAGATCGTCATCTGGACCGACGTGGACGGCGTGCTGAGCGCCGACCCGCGCCTCGTGCCGGAGGCCCAGGTCATCGAGGCGCTCTCGTACAGCGAAGCGATGGAGCTCGCCTATTTCGGCGCCAAGGTCATCCACCCGCAGACCATGGCGCCCGCGGTCCACAAGCGCATCCCGATCTGGATCCGCAACACCTTCGCGCCGCAGGCGCCGGGCACGGTGATCCACGACCGCACCGCGCCTGCGCCGCTGGTCAAGGGCATCACGACGGTCGAGCGCATCGCGCTCGTGAACCTCGAGGGCGCGGGCATGATCGGCGTTCCGGGCACCGCCCACCGCCTGTTCGGGGCGCTGCGCGAGGAGGGGATCTCGGTGATCCTGATCTCGCAGGGCAGCTCGGAGCACTCGATCTGCTTCGCCGTGCCGGAAGTGGAGGCCGAGCGGGCCGAACGGGTGGTGCGTCGTGCCTTCGAGCCCGAGCTGCGCGAGGGCCAGATCCAGAGCATCGAGGTCAACCGCAGCTGCAGCATCCTCGCCGTGGTGGGCGACGGCATGGCCGGCGCGCACGGCGTAGCCGCCCAGGTGTTCGGCGCGCTCGGCAACGCCGGCGTGAGCGTTCGGGCCATCGCCCAGGGCGCCTCGGAGCGCAACATCTCGGTCGTGATCGACGGGCGCAACAGCGCCCGCGCGCTGCGCGCGGTGCACTCGGGTTTCTACCTCTCGGCCCACACGGTCTCGATCGGCCTGATCGGGCCCGGGCTCGTCGGCGGCGCGCTGCTCGACCAGCTGGCCTCGCAGGTCGATCGCCTGCGGCGCGACCTCAAGCTCGACCTGCGCGTCCGTGCCATCGCCGGGTCGCGCACCATGCGCTTGAGTCCCGGCGCGATCGATCTCGGCGGGTGGCGCGACGCCTACGCGGCGGGCGGCGATCCCGTGGACCTCGACGCCTTCGCTGAGCACGTGCACGCCGACCACTTCCCGCACGCGGTGATCATCGACTGCAGCGCGAGCGCCGAGGTGGCCGCCCGCTACGCGCACTGGCTGTCCGAGGGAATCCACGTCGTCACGCCCAACAAGAAGGCCAACAGCGCGGCCCACGGAGAGTTCGAGCGCATCCGCGAGGCGCGCCGGATCGCCGGCGCCCACTACCTGTACGAAGCCACGGTCGGCGCCGGCCTGCCGGTGATCCAGACGCTGCGCGACCTGCGCGAGACGGGCGACGAGATCCGCCGCATCGAGGGCATCTTCTCCGGCACGCTCGCCTATCTGTTCAACACCTGGGACGGCAGCCAGCCGTTCTCCTCGGTGGTGCGGCAGGCCAAGTCGCTCGGCTACACGGAGCCCGACCCGCGCGACGATCTCTCCGGCATGGACGTCGCACGCAAGCTGATCATCCTCGCCCGCGAGATGGGGTTGGCGCTCGAGCTCGCGGACGTGCGAGTCGAGAGCCTGGTGCCCGCTGCGCTCGCGAGCGGCGGGGTGCAGGATTTCCTCGAGCGTCTCGACGAGTTCGACGCGCCGATGCTCGCGCGCCTCGAGGCGGCACGCGCGCGCGGCCACGTGCTGCGCTACGTGGGCGCCGTCGGCGCGGATGGACGCGCCGAGGTGGGCGTGGTCGAGCTGCCCGGCTCCCACCCGTTCGCCAACATCGCGCTGACCGACAACATCGTGCGATTCCAGACCGCGCGCTACGACCAGAACCCGCTGATCGTGCAGGGCCCGGGCGCCGGTCCCGCCGTCACGGCGGCGGGCGTGTTCGCCGACCTGCTGCGGGTCTGTGCCTACCTCGGGGCCCGTTTGTGACGAGTCGGCGCGAGCGGGCGACCGCGTTTGCGCCGGCGAGCGTCGGCAACGTCGCGGTCGGCTTCGACATCCTCGGCCACTCGGTCGCGGCGCTCGGTGACCGCGTCACGGCCACGCGTCGCGACGAACCCGGCGTGTCGATCCGTTCGATCCGCGGCGTGGTCGAGGACCTGCCCCTGGTGGCCGAGCGCAATACCGCGGGCATGGCCGCGCTGGCGCTGGCGCGCGGGCTCGGCCTCGCGCACGGCTTCGACCTCGAGGTGGAGAAGGGCATCCCGCTGGGCTCCGGCCTCGGGGGTTCGGCAGCCTCGGCCGTGGCGGCGGTCGTGGCCGCGGCGGCGCTCGTCGAGCAGCCGCTCGACCGCACGCAGCTGCTGCGCTTCGCCATGCAGGGCGAGAAGGTCGCAAGCGGCTCGGTGCACGCGGACAACATCGCGCCGTCGCTCTACGGCGGGCTGGTGCTGACGGTGGGCATCGACGACCCGCACGTGAAGCAGATTCCCGTGCCCGCGAGCGTGCGCTGCGTGCTCGTGCACCCGCACATGGTGCTCGCGACCCGCGAGGCGCGCGCCATCCTGAGCCCCACGGTCGCGCTGTCGGACGTCATATGGCAGCAGGCCAATCTCGCCGGCTTCCTCGCCGGCTGCTACACGGACGACCTGCCGCTGATCCGCGAGTCGCTGCTCGACGTGGTGATCGAACCGCAGCGCCAGGTGCTGATCCCGGGCTTTGCCGAGGTGAAGCAGGCCGCGCTCGCGGGCGGTGCGCTCGGCTGCTCGATCTCGGGCGCGGGTCCCACGGTCTTCGCGTGGGTGGAGGAGCCCGCGGCCGACGCCGTGCGCGCGGGCATGGTCGCCGCCTTCCGCCGGCACGGGCTCGAGTGCGACAGCTGGGTCTCCACGCTCGATCCGACGGGCGCACGAGTGGTGGAGGGCTGATGCGCTACGTCAGCACGCGCGACGACCGGCACGCCACGGGGCTCGGCGCGGCCATCGCACGCGGACTCGCGCCGGACGGCGGGCTGTACGTGCCGGAGACGCTGCCACGGATCGTGCCCGGCGATCTTGCAGACGCCACGGACCTGCCCGCACTTGCGGAACAGCTGCTGCGGCCCTTCGCCGCCGGCGACGTGATGGCGGGACGACTCGCCGGAATCACCCGCGACGCATTCGACTTCCCGGCTCCCGTGGTCGAGGTATCGGGCGCCGGCGGGCCGCTGTCGGTGCTCGAGCTGTTCCACGGCCCGACCGCGGCCTTCAAGGACTTCGGGGCGCGATTTCTCGCGGCGACGCTCGAGCGCATTCCGCGCGAGGACCCGCGCCGGCTCACCATCCTCGTTGCGACGTCGGGCGACACCGGTGGCGCGGTCGCGGCGGCCTTCCACGGCCGCCCGTGGGTGAACGTCGTGGTGCTGTATCCGCGCGGCCTCGTCTCGCCCCGCCAGGAAAAGCAGCTCGCCTGCTGGGGCGGCAACGTGCGCACGCTGTCGGTGGCCGGCAGCTTCGACGACTGCCAGCGTCTGGTGAAGGACGCCTTCGTGGACCCCGAGCTCGCCGCGTCGCTGCAGCTGTCCTCCGCCAACAGCATCAACGTGGGGCGACTCCTGCCGCAGATGGTCTACTACGCGAAGGCCAGTCTCGAACTCGCACGGCACGACGGCACGGCACCGAATTTCATCATTCCGACCGGCAATCTCGGCAATGCGCTCGCCTGCGTGTGGGCCCGCGAGGTGGGGTTGCCGATCGGCGAGATCGTGCTCGCTAGCAATGCCAACCTGACGGTGCCGGACTTCCTCGTGAGCGGGGAGTGGCGTCCGCGGGCGAGCCTCCCGACGCTGGCGTCCGCCATGGATGTCGGCAACCCGAGCAACATGGAGCGCCTGCGCTGGCTCTTCCCGCAGCTCACCGTGCTGCAGCGGAAGATCACCGCGCAGGCGGTGAGCGACGAGGAGATCCGCGCGACCATCCGCCGGGACCACCGCGAACTCGGGCAGACGTGGTGCCCACACACTGCGACTGCAGCCTGCGTCTATCGTCGCCTCGAGGCGCCGCGACGTGCGGCTCGCTGGGTGCTCGTGGCCACGGCCCACCCGGCCAAGTTCAACGACGTGGTGGAACCGCTGATCGGCGCGAACGTGCCTGTCCCGGACGCGCTGGCTGCGCTGCTTGCGCTGCCCTCGTTGCAGGTCGAGATCGAGCCTGAACTCGAGGCGCTGCGCGTGGAACTGGGGAAGCTTGCATGAACATGGTGCTCGGACTGCCGCTGTGGTTGTGGGTGCTACTGGGCCTTGCGCTCGTGGTCGCCGCGTTCATGTTCGCACGCGACCGCTACCAGCAGGCGCGGGCTCGCCGGGCGATCGACAACGTGATCTCCTCGGTCGCCTACGACGAGCTGCGCAATGTGCTGCTGCCAAGCGCCACGGGCGAGCAGATCCACGTGAACTACCTGCTGCTGACCCAGCGAGGCCTGCTGGTGATCGACCTGTTCGACGTGCAGGGGATGGTCTTCGCGGGCGACAAGATGTTGCAGTGGTCCGTGTTCGGGCCGAAACGGCACTTCACCTTCAGCAATCCGCTGCCGATGCTCGAGGAGCGCGTGACGGCCGTCCGGCTGCTGGCGGGCGACACGCCGGTGGAGGGGCGGGCGGTGTTCTCGATGCGCGGCGAATTCCCGAAGGGCCGGCCGGACACCGTGCTGCGGCTCGACACGCTGCAGGATGAATTCCCGGCCGTGGACCGCACCCAGCGCGGCGTCGCAGCGGCCCTCGCTCCCGTGTGGGAGCGCATCCGCAAAGCCGCCCAGCCGAACCCGCTCGCCGGCTGACGGGGCGGGTCACGCAGCGTGCGGCAGGCCGATCCCGGTCAGGCCGCGACCCGCTGCCCCCGGACGGCGTGATCCGCCAGCACCCGTGAGACGCAGGCGGTGAGCCGGCGCGCAGTCTCGAGGTGCAGGAACTCGTTGGGGCCGTGGGCGTTCGATTGCGGCCCGAGGACGCCCGTCACCAGGAACTGCGTCCCGGGGAAGCGCTCACCGAGCATGCCCATGAACGGGATGCTGCCGCCCGTGCCCATGTACATGGCGTCGCGGCCGAAGAAATCCTGCGAGGCCGCCTGCATGGACCGCTCCAGCCACGGCGCCAGCGCCGGCGCATTCCAGCCGCCCATCGCGGATTCCACCGTGAAGCTCACCCGCGTCCCGTACGGCGGGTCACGCTCCAGCGTCTGCTGGATGACGGCGGCGGCGCGCGCCGGCGCAAGCGTCGGCGGCAGCCGGAACGACAGCTTCAGTGTCGTCTGCGGGCGCAGCACGTTGCCGGCGCTGCGGAAGGCGGGCAGGCCGTCCGCACCGGTGATGCTCAGGGTCGGCCGCCAGTTGTTGTTGAGCAGTAGCTCGAACGGATCGTTCGAGACCGGGCGCATGCCGGGCATGAGCGGAAACTTCGCGTACACGGACTCGCCAAGAACGGCCGCCGCGGCCTGCGCCTGGACTCGCCGGTCGGGTGGGATCGGTGCGTTGAGATCCTCGATCAGGATTTCGCCCGAGCCGGCGTCCTCGACCCGGGCCAGCAGTTCGCGCAGGACGCGGAAACTCGACGGCACGATGCCGCTCGCCGTGCCCGAGTGCACGCCCTCCGACAGCACGTCCACACGGAGCGAGCCGATCAGGTTGCCGCGCAGCGAGGTCGTGCACCACAGCTGCTCGTAGTTGCCGCACTCGGCGTCGAGGCACACGACCAGCGTCGGCGTGCCGAGGCGCTTGCCCAGCGCCTCGATGTGGTGGGCGAGGTCCGGGCTGCCGCTCTCCTCGCTGGCCTCGATCAGCACCACGCAGCGTGCGTGCGGCACGCCCTGCTCGCGGAGTGCGCGGATCGCGGTCAGCGAGGCGAAGAGCGCGTAGCCGTCGTCCGCGCCACCGCGACCGTACAGCTTTCCGTCGCGCAGTATGGGCGTCCAGGGCTCGAGGCCGTCCGACCAGCCGGAGAACTCCGGCTGCTTGTCGAGGTGGCCGTACATGAGCACGCAATCGTCCACGGCGCCGGGCACGTCCACCATCAGCACCGGCGTGCGCCCGGGCAGACGCAGGACCTCGACCCGGGCGCCCGGCAGCGCCTGCGCTTCGGCCTCGGCCCAGCGCTTCATGAGCTGCACGGCCGCCTCCATGTGCCCGTGGGCCTCCCAGTCCGGGTCGAACATGGGCGACTTGTTGGGGATGCGCACGTACTCGACGAGCTCTGGAAGGATGGAATCATCCCAGCGGCCGTTGACGAATTCCCGAGTCTTTCTGCTGTCCATTACGTTCACCAAATCAATAACTTAAACGATGTTTCTCGAATCCGAAGAACGCAGCGGCGTTGCGGGTCGTGGCCTCGGCGAGGGCTTCCGGCGGTTCGCCGCGGCACGCCGCAACCGCCCGCAGGATGTGCGGGAGGTATTTTGGCTCATTCCGGCGCCCGCTGGGTTTCGGCCGCAGGTCGCGCGGCATGAGGTATGGCGCGTCCGTCTCGATCATCAGTCGATCGAGCGGGATGCGCCGCACCAGTTCCCGCAGGTGCAGGCCGCGCCGCTCGTCGCAGATCCAGCCGGTGATTCCGATCGAAAGGTCGAGATCGAGGTAGTCACGCAGTTCGCGCTCGTCGCCCGTGAAGCAGTGCGCCACCCCGGCCGCGAGCCGCGGCCGGTACTCGCGCAGGATCGCCATGAAGGCGTCGTGCCCGTCGCGCTGGTGGAGGAACACCGGCCGGCCGGTCTCGGCCGCGAGCTCGAGCTGCAGGCGGAAGACGCGCTCCTGGTCCTCATGCGGTGAGAAATTGCGGAAGTAGTCGAGGCCGCATTCGCCCGCTGCACCGACCTCGGCCTCGAGCACGAGCGATCGCAGCACCGGGAGGTCGGCGTCGCGGAACTCCTGCGCGTGGTGCGGGTGGATTCCGGCGGTGGCTCGGAACGTATCCGGTGCCGAGCGGGCAAGATCGATCGCAGCGCGGCTGCTCTGGAGCGTGCTGCCCGTGATCACCATGTAGCGCACGCCGGCGGCGCGTGCGGCCGCGACCACGTGGTCGCGGTCGTGGTCAAAACTGTCATGGGCGAGGTTGAGGCCGATGTCGACGAGGGGCGGGTTCATGAAATGGTCGCTGTGGTAAGGTTCGCGTCCTCGCGGCGCAGGGCCGGCGATCGCGGCGACCGGCCATTCTAGCCAGCCCGGCTGCGGCGCGCCCGATCCGAAGAAACCAAAGAAAGTCAGAGAGACACATGGCGCTCGACAAGCAAGCCCTGGAGAGCCTGCGGCTCGATGCCGGCTCGGATCCGCAGCGGTACCGCGACGCGCGGGGCGGCGGACGCCGCCGCCTTTGGATCGCCGGCGCCATCCTCGCTGCGTTCGCCGCGGCGATCGCCTGGCGCGTCGTCAATTCCCCGGTGGCGGTGCAGACGGTGCTGGTCGAGACGCCGGAAGGTGCTGCGGATGCCGCGGTGCTCAACGCGTCGGGCTACGTCGTCGCCCGCCGGCTCGCGACCGTGAGTTCCAAGGTCACCGGACGGATCACCGAGGTGTTGTTCGAGGAAGGTGCGGTCGTTGCCGAAGGCCAGGTGCTGGCGAGCCTCGATCCTTCGACCGCAAAGGCGGAGCACGCCGTGGCCGCAAGCAGCCTCGAAGCCGCGCGCCGCAACTTGCGCGAGATCGAGGTCCGGCTCGCCGACGCCCGCAAGACCCTCGCACGCACGCGCAGTCTCGTCGAGCGCAAGCTCGTGGCCGAGAGCGTGCTCGACGGATCCGAGGCCGAGGTCGCCGCGCTCGAGGCACGACTTTCCGCTGCCGGGGCCGAGGTAGGCGTGGCCCGCAGCCGCCTCGCCCTCAACCAGCAGGGACTCGACGACCTGCTGATCCGCGCGCCTTTCGCGGGTGTCGTGCTGTCGAAGGATGCGCAGCCGGGCGAAACGGTGTCGCCGATGTCGGCGGGTGGCGGCTTCACGCGCACCGGCATCGCGACCATCGTCGACATGGACTCGCGCGAAATCGAGGTGGACGTCAACGAGGCGTACATCAACCGTGTGCAGGACGAGCAGCGCGTCGAGGCCGTCCTCGACGCCTACCCGGAGTGGACCATCGCCGGCCGCGTGATCAGCATCGTCCCGACCGCAGACCGCCAGAAGGCCACGGTGCGCGTCCGCATCGCATTCGATGCGCTCGACCCGCGCATCCTCCCCGACATGGGCATCAAGGTGCGCTTCCTCGAGGAAGGCGCGGACCGCGCGCGCGCTCATCCAACGGTGCCTGCGAATGCAGTGCTGCGCGAGGGCGATGCGGCGAGCGTTTGGGTGGTCCGCGACGGCAAGGTCGAGCTCCGCAAACTCACGCTGGGGCCCGCGGACGGCGACCGTGTGCCCGTGCTGGAGGGCCTGCAGGGCGGCGAGGCCATCGTGATCGACGCACCGCGCCGGCTGCGCGACGGGGCCGCGGTTGAATTGAAGGCCGACTGAACGTGGCCGAGCCGATCGTCCGCATCCGGGAGCTGGTGAAGGAATACCGGCGCGGCGCCGAGGTCGTGCGCGTGCTCGACGGCCTGTCACTCGAGATCGAGGCCGGGGATTTCGTCGCGCTGATGGGTCCGTCCGGCTCCGGCAAGTCGACGCTCCTCAACCTGATCGGCGGCCTCGATCGCCCGACCTCGGGCATGCTGGAGGTGGACGGGCTGCGCGTGGACCAGCTCGGCGGCGGTGCGCTGGCGCGCTGGCGCGCGGATCACGTCGGTTTCGTGTTCCAGATGTACAACCTGCTGCCGGTGCTGTCGGCGGAGCGAAACGTCGAGCTGCCGCTGCTGCTCAAGGACCTCACGCGCGAGCAGCGCAACCGGCGCGTCGCGGCGGCGCTCAAGCTCGTCGGGCTCTCCGACCGGGCCCGGCACCGTCCACGTGAGCTCTCGGGCGGCCAGGAGCAGCGCGTCGGCATCGCGCGCGCCATCGTCACCGACCCGACGCTGCTGCTCTGCGACGAGCCGACCGGCGACCTCGACCGCAAGTCGGGCGACGAGATCCTCGACCTGCTGCAGGCGCTCAACCGCGAGTACGGCAAGACGATCATCATGGTGACGCACGACCCGCACGCCGCGGAGCGCGCGCACCGGACCGTGCACCTCGACAAGGGCCTGTTGCGGGAGGACGCGGCGTGATCGGCCGCTACCTGCCGCTGCTCGCCGCCAGCCTGCGCCGCAAGCGCCTGCGAACCTTCTTCACGCTGGCCTCGATCGCAGTGGCCTTCCTGCTCTACGGACTGGCCGACTCCATGCGCCACGCGCTGCAGTCGGGCGTCGACATCGCCGGCGCCGACCGGCTGATCACCATGCACAAGATCTCCTTCACGCAGCTCATCCCGCAGAGCTACGAGAACCGCATCCGCGCGATCGACGGCGTCGTGGACGTCACGCCGCAGACCTGGTTCGGCGCCTGGTACCAGAACGAGCGCAACCAGCTGCCCGCCTTCCCGGTCAAGCCCGACGCGTTCCTGCGCATGTACCCGGAGTACCTCATGCCGGAGCAGGAGCGGCTCGCGTGGATCGCCGAACGCACCGGGATCCTGATCGGGCGCGGGGTCGCGGACCTGACGGGCTGGAAGGTCGGCGACAAGGTTCCGCTGCGCTCCTCGATCTGGCGGCGTGCGGACGGCAGCGACGCGTGGGAAGTTACCGTGAGCGCCATCTACGACCTGCCGGAGGGCGGGGACACACGCCAGATCCTGCTGCACCAGGACTACTTCGAGGAAGGCGAAGGCCCAGGCGAAGGGCCTCGTCGGCTGGTACCTCGTGAAGGTGGACGACGTGGCGCGCGCCCAGTCGATCGCGCGGCAGATCGACCTGCAGTTCGCGAACTCCCCGGCGGAGACCAAGACCTCCTCCGAGCGCGCCATGGCGCAGTCCTTCGTCAACCAGGTGGGCAACGTCGGCGCCATCCTGCGGGCGATCGTCACCGCCGTGTTCTTCACCATGCTGCTGGTCACGGCGAACACCATGGCGCAGTCGGTGCGCGAGCGCACCAACGAGATCGGGGTGCTCAAGACGCTCGGGTTCTCGAACGGCGGCGTGCTCGCGCTGGTGCTGGCCGAGGCCGTGCTGATCACCGTGCTCGGCGGTGCGATCGGCCTCGCCGGCGCGTGGTGGCTCGGAGTGCAGTTCGAGCCCGTGTTCGCACAGTACCTGCCCGGATTCAGCCTGCAGGGCGAGGCCGTGCTGATGGGCGTGGCGTTCATGCTGGGGCTCGGGCTCGTGGCCGGCGCCGTACCGGCGCTGCAGGCCATGCAGCTGCGGATCGTCGAGGCGCTGCGACGCGAATGACGCCGCGATGACGAACTGGCTCAACCAGCTGGCGGCGGTCACGCTGATGAACCTGCGCAACCTGCCGTCGCGCCTCGGCACGTCGCTGGTCGCGGTCGTGGGCATCGGTGGAGTGGTGGCGGTGCTCGTCTCCCTGCTGTCCATGGGGGAGGGCTTCCGTGCCGCGCTCGACCTGTCGGGGCGCGACGACGTCGCGCTGGTGCTGCGCGGCGGCTCGCCGGACGAGCTGTCGAGCGCGTTCAGCCGGGAGGAGGTCAGCGTCATCGTGTCGGCGCCGGGCATCGCGCGGGACGGCAGTGGGCCGATCGCCTCGCCGGAGTTCTACACCATCGTGGACCTGCCCATGCGCAGCACCGGCACCGGCGCCAACGTGCCGTTCCGCGGCGTGACGACGCGCGCCGTCGGCGTGCGCGAGGAGTTCCGCATCGTCGCAGGCCGGATGTTCGAGCGGGGCAGGGACGAGGTGATCGTGGGCCGTGGCGTCTTCGCCCAGTTCGGCAACGTGGACCTCGGGCAGGAGGTCAAGTGGGGCTCGCACACCTGGCGGGTGGTCGGCGTGTTCGAGGCCGGCGGCAGCGTGTCCGAGTCCGAGGTGTGGACGGACCTCAGCGTGCTGCAGGGCGTGTATCGCCGCGGCAATTCGGTGCAGGTGGTGCGCGCACAGTTGCTCGCACCGGAGTCGATCGACGAACTCGAGCGCTGGCTGGACGCCGATCCGCGCGTCAACGCGACGGTGCGCAGCGAGCGGGAGTTCTACGCGGACCAGTCGCGCATCCTGATCACGCTGATCCGCTACGTCGGCACCGCCATCGCCGTGTTGATGGGCATCGGTGCGGTGTTCGCCGCGCTCAACACCATGTACTCCGCGGTGTCGTCGCGCACGCGCGAGATCGCCACCCTGCGCGCGCTCGGCTTCGGCGCGGGGCCCGTGCTCGCCTCGGTGCTGCTCGAGGCGGTGGTGCTCGGCCTGCTCGGCGGCATTGCGGGCGGCGCGCTCGTGTACCTGGCCCTGAACGGTTACCAGGCCTCCACACTCAACTGGGCGAGCTTCAGCCAGATCAGCTTCGCGTTCACCGTGACGCCGAGGCTGCTGGTGACCGGCCTCGGCTATGCCCTCATACTCGGCCTGGTCGGCGGACTGCTGCCGGGCCTGCGCGCCGCGCGGATGCCCATCACTGCGGGCCTGAGGGAGTTGTAGACGGATGCGAAGACGAGGCGGAGAGTCCGCCGCGCGAAGCTCGGACGGCAGCCCGCTGCAGATGCCCCTCTGGTCGCCGCGCGATGCGACGCCGGGCTGGAACGTGCGCATCAGCCGGCGTGCACGGCGCCTCTCGATGCGCGTCTTTCCCGGCGGGCGGGTCGAGGTGGTGGTGCCGCCCGGCACAGGCCTCCCCGCCATCGAGCGATTCGTGTCGCGTCACCGCGAGTGGGCCGAGCGCCGCGCCCGCGAATTCGCCCTGCTCGTGCCGGCCGGCGACCACCGCCGACCGGACCGGATCGAGATCCCTTTGACGGGGCAGCAGTGGGCCGTCGAATACCAGGACGCACGCCGTGCGACCGCACTCGACCGGGGCGAGGGCGTCCTGAGGGTGTCTGCGGCCAACGACACGATCCGGGCCGTGACACCTGCGTTGCTGCGATGGCTGGCCGGGATCGCGGCGCACGAACTGCGGCAGCGGCTCGATGAGGTGGCGCGCGAGACCGGCATCGACTATGTGCAGATGCATCTGCGCCGGCAGCGCACGCGCTGGGGCAGCTGCTCGGCGAAGGGGACCATCAGCCTCAACATGTGCCTGATGTTCCAGCGGCCGGCGGTGGTGCGCTACCTGCTGGTCCACGAGCTCTGCCACCGCCGGCAGCTGAACCACTCGCCGCGCTACTGGAGCCTCGTCGAATCCTTTGAACCGCAGTGGCGGACCCTGGACGCCGAGCTGCTGCGCGGCTGGCAGAACGTGCCCGCCTGGGTGTTCCCGCCCTGACGCGGGGTGGACACGCGATGGCCGACCACGCTGTGTAAGATACTGGCCGAATCCCGACCCGGTGCCACGACCGATGCCAGACCGCCTGCACAACATCAACGTCCTCTCGAGCGAGCTGCTGCCCACGCCCGAGGAGATCAAGCGCGTGTTGCCGCTGCCGCACGCCTCGGAGGAGTTCGTCTACCGCAGCCGCGGCGCCGTGCGCCGCATCCTCGACGGCGAGGATCCGCGGCTGTTCGTGGTGGTGGGCCCCTGTTCCATCCACGACCCGAAAGCCGCCCGCGAGTACGCCACCCGGCTGCGTGGCCTCGCCGGGCGCGTCGAGGACACCATGCTGCTGCTGATGCGCGTGTACTTCGAGAAGCCGCGCACGACCATCGGCTGGAAGGGGCTCATCAACGACCCGGACATGGACGACTCCTTCCACATCGAGAAGGGCATCGGGCTTGCGCGCGAGCTGCTGCTGTTCCTGGCCGACATCGGTCTCCCGGCGGCCACCGAGGCGCTCGACCCGATCATGCCGCAGTACCTCTCCGAGCTCGTCACCTGGACGGCGATCGGCGCGCGCACCACGGAGTCGCAGACGCACCGGGAGATGGCGAGCGGCCTTTCGACGCCCGTGGGATTCAAGAACGGCACCGACGGATCGCTCGCGGTGGCCATCAACGCACTGCAGTCGGCCGGGCACCCGCACCACTTTCTCGGGATCACCCAGCAGGGACAGTCGGCCGTGTTCCGGACCCGCGGCAACCGCTACGGCCACATCGTGTTGCGCGGCGGCGGCGGGCGCACGAACTACGACTCCGTCAGCATTGCCTCCTGTGAGCGCGAGCTCGAGCAGGCCGGCCTGCCGGCACGCATCGTGGTGGACTGCAGCCACGGCAACTCGAACAAGGACCCAGGGCTGCAATCGCTGGTCGCGGAGAGCGTCGCGAACCAGATCCTGCAGGGCAATCGCGCGCTGGTGGGGCTGATGCTCGAGAGCAACCTGCACTGGGGCAGCCAGTCGATCACGGCCAACCGCGCCGCACTCGAGTACGGCGTGTCGGTGACCGACGCCTGCATCGACTGGGAGACGACCGAGGGGCTCCTGCAGTCGCTCGACGCGCGGCTCAAGCTGGCGCCGCGCTTCGCGAAGGGTCCGGCGGCCGCGGCCTGACGCGGTGACCGGATGCCGGTCGCGTCCCGCTGGTACCATCGGGGTCTCATCCAAGCCCGAGTTCGAAAGGAGAATTCCATGACCATCAAGGCCGGCGACAAGATGCCTGCAGGCGTATTCACGATCCCGGGCCCGGACGGTCCGACGAAGCTCACGACCGAACAGCTGTTTGCGGGCAAGAAGGTCGTGCTGTTCTCGGTGCCCGGCGCATTCACGCCGACCTGCGACGCACGGCACCTGCCGGGCTTCGTGCAGCACGCGGCCGACTTCAAGGCGAAGGGCGTGGACACCGTCGCCTGCATGGCCGTCAACGACGTGTTCGTCATGAAGGCCTGGGGCAAGGCGTCGGCCGTCGAGGGCACGGTGATGATGCTCGCCGACGGCAACGGCGATTACGCGAAGGCGCTGGGTCTCGAGCTCGATGCGACCGGCTTCGGCATGGGCATGCGCGGCAAGCGCTTCGCGATCGTCGTACATGACGGGGTCGCGAAGAACGTCCTCGTCGAGGGTCCGGGCGAATTCAAGGTCTCGAGCGCCGAGCACGTCCTGGGCCAGCTCTGACCCAAGCCGAGCGCTAACCTGCCCGTGTCGGCGGCGGCGGCATATCCGCCGGCCGCCGCTCGACCCGAGCCGGAGGGCGCCCGTGCGGGCCCGTCTCAGCCGGCCAGCTGTTTCTCGAGCTCCGGCACGATCGCGAACAGGTCGCCCACCAGCCCGATGTCGGCCGCCTCGAAGATCGGCGCCTCACCGTCCTTGTTGATGGCGACGATGGTGCGTGCGTCCTTGATGCCGGTCATGTGCTGGATGGCGCCGGAAATGCCGATCGCGAGGTACAGCTCGGGCGCGATGATCTTGCCGGTCTGGCCGACCTGCAGGTCGTTCGGCACGTAGCCCGCGTCCACCGCCGCGCGCGAGGCGCCCACCGCTGCGCCCATCCTGTCGGCGAGGGCGTAGATGATCTTGAAGCCGTCGGCACTGCCGAGCGCCCGGCCGCCGGCCACGACGCGCGCGGCGCTCTGCAGGTCCGGCCGGCCGGTCGTGGCGCTGGAGCGCGACACGAAGCGGGTGTGGGCGGGCAGGGCCACGCCTGCGTCCACCTTCTCGATCGCCGCGCTGCCGCCCTGCGCGGCCGCCGCGAAGGAGGCCACGCGCACGGTCGCCACCACGACGGCGTCGGCGGGCACCTCGACGGTGAGCACGGCGTTGCCGGCGTAGATCGGGCGCTTGAAGGCGTGGGATCCCTCGACGGCCATGATGTCGCTCACCTGCCCGACGCCGAGCAGGGCGGCGACGCGCGGCATGAGGTCCTTGCCGAAGGTCGTCGAGGGTCCGAAGACGTGCGTATAGCCCGCGGCCAGCTTCGCCACCTGGGGCGCGAGCACGGCCGCCAGCGGTTCGACGTTGGCGGCGTTCTCGGCGACGAGCACCTTGCCGACGCCGGCGATCGCGGCTGCCTGGGCGGCAACGGCGGAGCCGTCCGCGGCGAGTACCAGGACATCGATGCCGCTGCCGCCGATCTGCGACGCACAGGTGATGCACTTCGAGGTGCTCGGGTTGAGCCGGGCGCCGTCGTGTTCCGCAACGATCAGGATCTTGCTCATCACACCAACCCCTTCTTCTTGAGCGCGTCCACCAGCTCGGCGACATCCTTGACCATGACGCCTTTCTGGCGCTGCGGCGGCGGGTCCACGCGGACCGTCTTGAATGCCGGCGCATCGGTCAGGCCGAAGTCGCCGAGCCCGAGCGTGTCGAGCGGCTTCTTCTTGGCCTTCATGATGTCCGGCAGCTTCACGTAGCGCGGCTCGTTGAGCCGCAGGTCCACGCTCATGACGGCCGGGAGGTCGAGTTCGAGCACTTCGAGCCCGGCGTCCACCTCGCGGGTCACCGTGGCCTTGCCGTCGGCGATCTCGATCTTGGAGCAGGAGACGGCCTGCGGTCGGTCCCACAGCGCGGCGAGCATCTGCGGCGCCTGCCCGTTGTCGTCGTCGATGGCCTGCTTGCCGAGCAGCACCAGGAAGGGCTGCTCCTTGTCGATCAGCTGGCGGAAGATGCGCGCCACCGACAGCGGCGGCACGGAGGCGTCGGTCTGCACCAGGACGGCGCGGTCGGCGCCCATGGCGAGCGCGGTGCGAAGCTGCTGCTGCGCATCCGCCGGCCCGATGCCGACCGCCAGCACCTCGTCGGCGAGCCCCTTTTCCTTGATCCGCAGCGCTTCCTCCAGCGCGATCTCGTCGAAGGGGTTGATGCTCATCTTGACCCCTTCCGTGACGACTCCCGTGTTGTCCGGCCTGACCCGGACGCGGACGTTGTAGTCCACCACGCGCTTGACGCCCACCATGATTCTGCGCACGCGCCTGACTCCTCTCTGACCCGGTTCAAACCGTATGTTTGCAATGCAGCATCATACCAGCCGAGGCTCTCGAGCCGCTCGATCAGGGCCCAGCAGCCGCCCGTCAGGCTCCCCAGCCGCGGCGGTCCTCGAGCTGGCGGTTCAGATTCAGCAAACGCCGGTAGCTTTCGTAGCGCCGCGCGTCCATGGCGGCGGAATCGACCGCGGCTCGTACGGCGCATTGCGGTTCCCGCAGGTGCAGGCAATCCGGGAACCGGCAGCCGGCGGCCAGTGCGGCGATCTCCGGATAGCCGCGCTGGACCTCCCGGCTCGGCGCGAGGGGCGGGGTGTAATCGCGGACGCCCGGAGAATCGGCGATCTCGCCCCAGGGTGTCTTCAGGATCGCCGAGGACACGGTGGTGTGCCGCCCTTCGCCGGATCCAGTTGAAAGATGCCCTGTGGCGCGGACCGCCTCGCCCGCGAGGGCATTGAGCAGGGACGACTTACCGACCCCCGATTGCCCGGCGAGGAGGCTCCGGCGCCCGGACAGGCGCGCCACCAGCTCGTCGAGGCCGGTCCCCGTGCGCGCCGACACCGCCACCACCGGCAGCCCGATGGCCCGCAAGGGCTCGAGGAACGACAGGTCGTCCGATTCGGCCGGCAGATCCTGCTTGTTGCAGATGAGCAGCGCCGCGATGCCCGCCTGCTCCGCACCGGCGAGGTAGCGATCGACGATGAAGGGATCGCAGGCCGGGCGGGGCGCGATCACCACGCCGAGCTGATCGAGGTTGGCGGCGAGCGACTCGCTGCGGCCACGGCTGTCGCTGCGGCAGAAGACGTTCTTCCGTGGCAACCGCTCGACCACCGTCCACTCGTCGTCGCCCGCGGATACCGCAATGCGGACCTCGTCACCGGCCACGAGGTCGAGATCGCGCCGCTTGAGCTTGCAGGCGACGTTGCCCGACTCACTGCGGGTGACGACGACCCGACGGCCATAGGACTCGACGACGCAGCCCGTGTCCGCCTTCTCGTTCACTGCGTGGACGCGGCTGGACCGCTCAGGGCCATCAGCCTTCCGATCCGGACCGCGGGCGGCGGATGCGAATCGTGGAACGCAGAGTAGAGCGGGTCTGGAGTCAGGGTGGTCGCGTTGTCCTTGTAGAGTCTGGCGAGGGCATCTGCGAGGGCGCGGGCGTCGCTGTGTCTTGCGGCGAATGCGTCGGCCTCGAACTCGTGGCGACGGGACCAGGCCGCCAGCAGCGGCGATACCAGCCATGTGAAGGCGGGTGCGGCAACCATGAACAGGAGCAGGGCGGAGGAGTTGCCGGGCCGCGGCGCCCCGAGGGCGGCATAGAACCAATCCTGGCCCGCCAGCCAGCCCAGGATGGCGAAGCCTGCGAGGCTCAGCAGCGCACCCGCGACGAGCCGCTGTGGGATGTGGCGAAGCTTGAAGTGGGCGAGCTCGTGCGCCAGCACCGACTCGATCTGCTGCGCGGTCAGGCTCCCAAGCAGGGTGTCGAAGAACACGATGCGCTTCTCGCGGCCAAGGCCGGTGAAATAGGCATTTCCGTGCGAAGAGCGGCGCGAGCCGTCCATGACGAACACGGCCTTCACCCGGAAGTCGCAGCGTTCGAGCAGGGCGTCGATGCGTGCCTTGAGCGACACGTCCTCAAGCGGCGAAAACTTGTTGAATAGGGGAGCGATCAGTCGCGGCCACGCCCAGGTCACGAGCAGGCTGAAGCCGAACCACGTACCCCAGCCGACCAGCCACCAGTGCGACCCGGCCGTCGCCATGATCCACAGCACGGAGACTGCCATCGCCCCGCCCAGGACCAGCCCCAGGGCCCAGCCCTTGAGCCGGTCGGCCAGGAAAGTCGCCGGGCGCATCCGGTTGAAGCCGAACCGCTGTTCGAGGACGAACGTCCGGTAGATGCCGAAGGGCAGCTCGAGGAGCGCCAGCGCCGCAAACACGCCGAGGAGGTGAAGGGCGCCCGCGCTCACGCCGCCGCCAGCCACCGCCGCCGACCACGCCGCGACCACCGCGATGCCGCCGCCGAGAGTCAGCGCGAGCGCGACCAGCGTGTCGTACACCGCCTCGACCATGACGAGCCGCTCGCCGGCGGCCGCGTAATCCGCCGCCCTGGCGTGTTCTGCCGGTGAAACGGTGGATTCAAATGCGGCCGGCATCGAGGTCCGGTGTGCTTGGACGAACCTGATCTGGCGCCCGGCGAGCCACAGTCGCACGACAAGATGTGCTGCGAGTGCCACCAGAAAAAGTATCGTAAACGTATGCATGGTTCTGGGCTGGAGCCTGTCCTTTGCTAGAATCCGGGGTCAACAGCCCCAATGGTACCGGTTCAAGGCTCGTGACGACTCGGTCGGAAAATCTCGTTTGGATCGACCTGGAGATGACGGGCCTCGACCCGGACCGGGACCGCATCATCGAAATCGCGACGATCGTGACCGATTCGCAGTTGGAGGTCGTCGCCGAGGGCCCGGTCATCGCGATCCACCAGCCGGACGCCGTGCTGCAGGCAATGGACGACTGGAATCGAACGACCCACGGCGCCTCCGGTCTGCTTGAACGTGTCCGAAGCAGCGCCGTCACGCCGGCGCAGGCCGAGGAGCTTACGCTCGAGTTCCTCCAGGCTCACGCCGAACCCGGTGCCTCGCCGATGTGCGGCAACAGCATCTGCCAGGACCGGCGGTTTCTGTACCGAGAGATGCCACGTCTGGAGAGGTTCTTTCATTACCGCAACCTCGACGTCAGCACGCTCAAGGAGCTTGCGCGGCGTTGGGCGCCGGACATCCTGGCCGGGATGAACGAAGGAGTCGCGGCACCTCGCGCTCGATGACGTGCGGGAGTCGATTCGGGAGTTGGGGTATTACCGGAGGACGATGTTCGTTGAGGCGTCCGAATCGAAGCAAGCCACCCATGCGGAATAGTGCTCGGCTCCTTAGCGGCAGTCGCCGCCGTAATTGACGAACGAGAGCGGCAAGCCACACATCCTTGACACTGTCATTCTCGTGAGGGCTCCGCGGTATCCGTTTGTTGCGCCGATTTGGCATCCAGATGAAGGCGAGGAAAGTCTGTTGAGCGCTATCGCGGTCCGTCGCGAAAGAGTGACTTCTTAGGAAGTCTTCGGTGCAGTCCGAGGACAATTCGCGTAAAAAGCCGATGCGGTTCGCGTTTGCATTCAGCAGGGAACGCTGATTAGCGACAAGCCAATGTGTCGAGTCATCGATCTGTGTCGGTGCCCTCCTGCGCGTCCTCTTTGCTGTGTCTCAGTCGGTTGCTTATGTGACTTTCAAATTCCGCGACAGTGTTCCTGTAGCTGATGTAATTCGATACGACTCGCACCATGAAGAGTTCTGTACAAGTGAGATTATGCAGCGCGCTAGAGCCGTGTTTGAGGCTCCTCGCCAAGATCATGCTGCGTGCGGGAATTGGGTACACGCAATTTGCCGAATTGGCTAAGACGGCTTATGTGGCGGAAGCACTTGGTGACCGTGACACTCGCGGCAGGGCCACGAATCTATCTCGTGTGGCAATACGTACCGGTGTGTCCAGAAAAGAAGTCTCACGCATCAGAACATACTTGTCGTCGCAGCATATCGAAAGTCAGTCGACGGACGCTAACACCGACGAAAGTGGGCATGCTGCGAGAGTCTTGCAGCTCTGGCATGCGGATTCTAGATTTGTCGATGAACTTGGTCATCCAAAGGACCTCCCATACAGTGGTGAGGGAGTCAATTTCAGCGCCGTGGTCAGAGCCGCCGGAGGTGACGTACCTCCTGGCGCAGTTCGTGCGGAACTAGTGGATGCGGGAGCCGTAATGGAACTTGAAAATGGGCTCCTTAGAGCTTTGAAGCGATATTTTGTCCCTGCGGATGTAGGCGAGGACTTGCTAGTTGGATTCACCCATTTCGTCAATCCAATTCTAATTGGTTTGGCGCGTAACACTGAGCGCAACTGTGAGAGGCCGTTCGTCCAAAGGCTCGCGTATTCCGACAGGCTGACGGCAGCCACGGTTCCATTATTTCGTGATATCTCACAGCATCGTGCATCAACGTTTCTGCAAGGCGTCGACGATTGGCTCAGCGTAAACGAGTCTACCGGTGACTCGCCAGCCGTTGAACTTTATCGGGTCGGAATAGGCGTCTTCTACTACGAGGCTCCTGTGGTCAGTAGCAGTTTAGATTCCGATGGTAATGCCAAGGTCGAGTGATCCTGTTTGACGTCACCCGGGTTTTTGACCTTTTCCCCGATTTCCGGACGGTTTAGAAGTGGACTTGGACTTCTTCTGACCTTGCCCCCATTCCTGTACGGCTTGCAGTTAGAGACTGGCCACTTCTGACGTCCGGTTACCCTGACGCTTCGTTGCGAACTCGCTCGGTGTCAGGTTGCCGAGTGAGCTATGGGGTCGGTGCGCATTGTAATCGATCCGCCACGCTTCGATCTTGGCCCGCGCATCGTCGATCGACAGGAACTGCATGACGTTCAGGCATTCGTCGCGCAGTCGCCCATTGAACGATTCTATGTGCCCGTTTTCAGTTGGCTTTCCGGGTCGGATGAAGTCGAGCTTGACGCCTCGCCGATAGGCCCAGTCCTCGAGCGCCCGCGACGTGAACTCCGTGCCGTGATCGACGGTGATCGACACGGGCACGCCGCTGCCCGCAATGGCCCGATCGAGCACCGCGGCAACATCGCCGCCGCCGAACGAATGACGAGGCTCAAGCACGGGTGATAGACGACTAAACTGATCGACCACGGTGAGGACGCGAAATGGCCGGCCGTCGAACAGCTGATCGTGGACGAAATCCATGCTCCATCGCTCGTGGGTGCGCTGTGCCTGCGGCACCGGACCCCGATGCAGACACATGTGCTTGCGACGACGCACGCGCATGCGCAGCTGCAAGCCCTCGATCCGATACCAGCGATGGACGCGCTTCTTGTTCACGGGCCAGCCCTCCCGGCGCAGCATCACATGGATGCGCAGATAGCCGAACCGTGGCCGGGCGTGCGCGATCTCGCGCATGCGCAGACGCAATGCCGACTGGTCGCGCGCGGTGCTCTTCGCGTACCAGGCAGTCTGCGAGATCTCCGCCAGGCGACATGCCCGCCGAACGCTGGTCTGAAATCGCTCGTGAATCCAGTGCGGCCAGCGCGCGACGGCGCGCTGGCCTCAGAGCTTTTTTCGGACGACTTCCCCCAGGATGTGCTTGTCGAGCGTCAGGTCCGCCACCAGGCGCTTCAGCCGCGTGTTCTCATCGCGCAACTGGCGCAGCTCCCGGAGCTCCGTCAGGCCGAGCTTGCCGTACTTCTTCTTCCACACGTAGAAGCTCGCCTCGCTGACGCCCATCTGCCGACAGACGTCAGCGACCGGCGTGCCGCCTTCGGCCTGGCGCAGCGCGTAGGTGATCTGCTCGTCCGTGAATCGCTTGCCCTTCATGGTCCTCGCTCCCGATTTCGGAGGACGTCAGAAGCAATTTAGTCCACTTCTAAACCGTCCGGAAATCGGGGACAAGGTCAGTGACCGACATAACCTACATCCGCACGTGGCAGGGCTGGCTCTACCTGGCCGTGGTGATGGACCTCTATGCGCGACGCATCGTCGGGTGGTCCATGAAGCCGACACTAGCCCGCGAGATCGTCATCGACGCGATGCCCGACGGCGGTGTGGCGACGCAAGCCTCGCGGCACGTTGATCCACTGACCCGATCAGGGCTCTCAGCACCGGGAGCGACGACTGGCTGCGGTTCTGCCGCGAGCATCACCTCGAGCCGCAGCACTGAGTCGCCGCGGAACCGCTGGGACAACGCGGTGGCGGAGTCGTTCTTTAGCAGCTTGAAGAAAGAGCGAATCAAAAAGCGTATCTACAACGCGAGCTCGCCAGGGCGGACGTCTTCGACTACATCGAGATGTTCTACAATCGAACGCGCCCGGCGCCACGGCCACCTCGGCGGTGTCAGCCCCGGAGGCCTTCGAGAGTGCCTAAAAATGAGGCTCGGAACTGTCCCGAATAGCGAGGGAAGTCCACTCGGCAACCTAACGCCTGCGGAGTTCAAATGACGGTGTTCAACAACCCGCCCGACGGAGGCCATCTGCCAAGTCTGAGACGGTCCGACGAAAGCCGGCAGGTCACCCCTTCAAAGCGCCAGTACGGAAGATGCCAACAGGTGACCGCTTGCAGAAAACCGTACACCGCTCACTTCGACCACGGTGCCTACCGAAAAATCGGCTGGGCCGGAAGCAAGAAGCGGCGTGTAATCCACGGTAAGCCCACCGACAGTAAGCGTTCGCATGCGCATGGTCGACTCTCTGCACCAAGCCCAAGACAGTCACAACTGTAACGCCAGGGATCTGCTGCTCCTCTGAAAATACGACCGACTTCGGGTATGGCTTCCCGTTGCCCCTCAAGGAGCCGTATACCGTTGCCGTAACAACCTCACCGGAGGCAACACGAACCAGAAGATCTTTCAGTAGATTTGCCCTGTTAGGAGTTACAAACTCCTGCCCCAAGACTTGGATGCGACCAGTCGCGGTGTCAACGTGATCGACCGGGCCGTGGGCGATAACCCGCAGGCGGTGCCGGCCGGTCGTGTCGCCACCGATGATGGCGTTGGTGTCGCCGCCGATGATCGCGTTGGTGTCGCCGCCGATGATCGCGTTGGTGTCGCCGCCGATGATCGCCGACGACCGCTTCGTCTTCTGACGGTCGCCACCGATGATGGCGTTGGTGTCGCCACCGATGATCGCGTTGGTGTCACCGCCGATGATGCGCGTTGGTGTCGCCGCCGATGATGGCGTTGGTGTCGCCGCCGATGATCGCCGACGACCGCTTCGTCTTCTGACGGTCGCCACCGATGATCGCGTTGGTGTCGCCGCCGATGATCGCCGACGACCGCTTCGTCTTCTGACGGTCGCCACCGATGATGGCGTTGGTGTCGCCACCGATGATCGCGTTGGTGTCGCCGCCGATGATGCCGACGACCGCTTCGTCTTCTGACGGTCGCCACCGATGATGGCGTTGGTGTCGCCACCGATGATGGCGTTGGTGTCGCCGCCGATGATCGCGTTGGTGTCGCCGCCGATGATGCCGACGACCGCTTCGTCTTCTGACGGTCGCCACCGATGATGGCGTTGGTGTCGCCGCCGATGATCGCGTTGGTGTCGCCACCGATGATGGCGTTGGTGTCGCCGCCGATGATCGCGTTGGTGTCGCCGCCGATGATCGCCGACGACCGCTTCGTCTTCTGACGGTCGCCACCGATGATGGCGTTGGTGTCGCCGCCGATGATCGCGTTGGTGTCGCCACCGATGATCGCGTTGGTGTCGCCGCCGATGATCGCGTTGGTGTCGCCGCCGATGATCGCCGACGACCGCTTCGTCTTCTGACGGTCGCCACCGATGATGGCGTTGGTGTCACCACCGATGATGGCGTTGGTGTCGCCGCCGATGATCGCGTTGGTGTCGCCGCCGATGATCGCGTTGGTGTCGCCGCCGATGATGGCCGACGACCGCTTCGTCTTCTGACGGTCACCACCGATGATGGCGTTGGTGTCGCCACCGATGATCGCGTTGGTGTCGCCGCCGATGATCGCCGACGACCGCTTCGTCTTCTGACGGTCGCCACCGATGATGGCGTTGGTGTCGCCGCCGATGATCGCGTTGGTGTCACCGCCGATGATCGCGTTGGTGTCGCCGCCGATGATCGCCGACGACCGCTTCGTCTTCTGACGGTCGCCACCGATGATGGCGTTGGTGTCGCCGCCGATGATGGCGTTGGTGTCGCCGCCGATGATGGCGTTGGTGTCGCCACCGATGATGGCGTTGGTGTCGCCGCCGATGATGGCCGACGACCGCTTCGTCTTCTGACGGTCGCCGCCGATGATGGCGTTGGTGTCGCCACCGATGATCGCGTTGGTGTCGCCGCCGATGATCGCCGACGACCGCTTCGTCTTCTGACGGTCGCCGCCGATGATGGCGTTGGTGTCGCCACCGATGATCGCGTTGGTGTCGCCGCCGATGATGGCCGACGACCGCTTCGTCTTCTGACGGTCGCCACCGATGATGGCGTTGGTGTCGCCGCCGATGATCGCTGCGGTCCGTGCGACGGACGCGAGATGCTTATCTGGATGAGCTGCACCTACTGAAGCTTGGCCCAGAAGTAGCGAAACCGCCATTGCGAGAGCCTTAGCCCCGTGGTTAGCCATGATCATCGTCCCCTTGTTTCGGTATTCAGCGAATACTGTCAGCAGGTGCTGGCACTACCCCAGTGCCGGGTATGAAGACCAACTCCTCGTTGATCTCTGGATTCTTCTCGACGAAGTGAAAAATTCCGACACCGGTTCGAATCGATTCGTTCGGCTGCAATTTGTGGCCGCCTTTGATCTCATTTTGGCCAAGCCAGTCGTCCAGTATCTCTAGCAGTTCCTGTCCTTTCTCTCGAATCAACTCGTCGAACGCCTGGAACTTCGTAGGCGATAGTCCTTCCATGGTTATCGCATACCTCTCGAACCGACCTTCCCCTTGCTTCTTCTTCTGCAGATTGAAATCCACGGTGTCGATGAAGTAATTCACTACGTTTCCCAGACGTTCGAGGCCAACCGGATCGAGCGGCGTCGGAAGATAGGTGCGATTCAGCAGGCGCACGTATCCATCATCAGTTTCAAGTGCTGCACTCACGCGGAGCAATTCATCGAGCAACGAGCGAGGCGTTACGTCGTCAGCGTAGGTCTTGACGAGTTGCTCAAATGAGATTCCATCGCCCTCCAACGGAATCTCGAGCGGCAATCCATACGGCCCCAAATACTCCGGGTCCTGGCTCCAACCCTGGAGCACTCGTGCGATGCGATTCAGCCCAACTTCAGAATCGTCATTCTCATCAAGTGCGCGAATTCGATGGACGTCTTCCTTACTGATTCCGGTCAAAATTCCAAGCCGGGAATCCGTATGCGGGCGGCCAAGAGGGATTAACTCCGCTCCAGCAATGTCAATGTAGGCCCCCCTGACTGAGTCCGAGAACTCGCCGTAGGACACACCGTGTCGAAGGAGGATTCTCACCAACGGATGGAGCAGGTGACGACATGCACTGAGCAGAGGCTTTTTAACGTTCTCGCTCATTTTTCGGCCCGCTCGCGGGTCTCTCCGCAGAAGTATTCGTGATCTGCCTGCAATGGCAGATATTGTTAACTGCCAAGCGGTGACTATATATGCGCCGTAGGTTAGGTCAAGCGGTGGACATAACCGGCAAGCAGGTCTGTGTCATTCCGGCAACAGCGCGCCAAGCCGACTGGTCGGATCGGCTTCGGAAAAAAGCTTTATGATTCATAGGCATGGAGCATCGCCGAGCGGGTGGGGGCTTTCGGTTCGGCGAACGTTGCTCGGCGGCTAACAGTCCCTACGCATATGTCGCATTGGCCAGTCTGCGACTGATCCGCGCTGGCGACATTGAGTGACGGATAAATTGCGACTCACGTCACAGTTTCGCCAGACGAAAAAGACCAATAAAATCAACAACAAAGTAGAGCCTAAGTCGAGGACTCCATGCCAGGCTGATACAAAGCCTTCGAGTCGGCTTGTTTGGGCTAATGACGCGGGCCGGAGGCGGCAGAATTCAGTGCCACTTTTCGCCACGGCCGGCAGTCTCAGCGCCGGCCGCTGGCCACCGACCGACTGCTCGTCGGCGCTCGGCACGCTGCGCTGGGATATGGCCGAGATCCAAAAGAAAACGGCCGACCCTCCCGTCAGGAGGGTCGGCCGTATTTGACGCAACTGGATCTTGACTGAACGCGCTACTTCTGAACCGTGGCCGCTTTGCGGAGCTCCTCCAGGTGAGCCTGCAATTTCTTCCTCTGGGTGAACATCTCGACCTGCGGCTTGACCTGCTCGAAATCCGGAACTTCGGGACTGCGGACGTCCTCGAGGAGGATGACGTGCCAGCCGAACTCGCTCTGGACGGGCGCCTGCGTGTACTTGCCTTTCTCCAGCGCGGCGACCGCGTCGGCGAACGGCTTGACCATGGTCTGCGGCGAGAACCAGCCGAGGTCGCCGCCGTTGCTCGCGCTCGAGTCCTTCGACTCAGCGGTCGCCAGCTTCGCGAAGTCGCCACCGGCCTGAAGCTTGACGATGATCGCGTCGGCGGCTTCCTTGGCGTCCACGAGGATGTGCCGGGCCTTGTACTCCTTGGGCATCGTGGCCACCTGCGCGTCGTACTCGGCGCGAACTTCCTCGTCGGACGCCGGGTTGGCCTTGATGTACTGCTCGCTGGCGGCCTCCGCGAGGATCTGTGTGCGCAGCAACTCGAGCCGTGCCTGCACCGCCGGGTCCTTGGCCAGCCCGTCCTTTTCGGCCGACTGCGCGGCCAGGGTCATGTTGATCAACTGGTCGAGCATCTGTCCGCGCTGCTCGTCCGTCGGGGGTTCCTGTGCGCCGCCCGTGACGGCCAGGGTGAACGCATCGAACAGCTCCGCGCTGAGCTGCTTGCCGTTGACCGTGGCGACGGCCGCCTTGGCAGGCTTGCTGCCTTCGGCCGGCTTGGTTCCGTCGTCGGCAGGGCGGGTGCAGGCCGCAACGAGAACGGTGGCGGCAATGACCAGGAGGAATCTTGAATTACGCATCGTAAGCCTCTGTGTTGAACTCGATTCAGTGGGGGACTGGCTCGCCCGGGGCGAGCGCCTGGATGGAAAGCGCGTGGATGTCCGTGGTCATCAGGTCGCCGACGACCTCGTAGACCAGTCGATGCCGCCGCAGCGTGGCGAGCCCTGCGAACCGCTTCGACACGACCATCACCGAGAAGTGCCCGCGACCGTCGGCCGCGCCCGCATGCCCGGCGTGGCGACGACTGTCGTCCACTACATCGAGCCGGTCGGGTTCGAGTGCCTGAAGTCGCCTCGTCAGCCTTTCGAGCCGCGTGGCGGTCACGGCAGTACCTGGACGAAGGGCTTCACCTCGACGGCGTCGAAGACTCCCTCGGTGACGTAAGGGTCGCCGGCGATCCAGTCGCGAGCCGCTTCAATCGACTCGAATTCCGCGACGATCAGGCTGCCGCTGAAGCCGGCACTGCCCGGGTCCGGCGAATCCACGGCCGGGCAGGGCCCGGCGAGGACGACCCGGCCGGCCTGCGCGAGGACGTCGATCCGCTCGAGGTGGCGCGCGCGGACGCGCCGGCGGATCTCGAGCGCGCCGGGCCCATCACGGCCGAGGATCACGTACAGCATGTCAGCGCGTACCCGCGTCCGCCGCCTCGGCCTTGCGCGCGATCCAGACGCCCTGCGCGAGCGCGAAGACGACGGTCAGGCCCATGAGTCCGAACAGCTTGAAGTTGACCCAGGTGGCCTCGTCGTACCGGAAAGCGACGTACAGGTTGAGCGCGCCGGCGACCAGGAAGAACCCGACCCAGGCGAGGTTCAGGCGCTTCCAGCTGCCGTCGTCGAGCGTGACGTTCTCGCCCATGAGCCGCTGCACGATGGTTGGTCCGGAAAGAAACTGGCTCAGCAGGAACGCGCCCGCGAACAGCCAGTTCACGATGCTGGGCTTCCACTTGATGAACACCGGGTCGTGGATCAGCAGCGTCAGTCCGCCGAACACAAGCACGAGGACGGCGGAGGTCAGCAGCATCGGGCTCACCTTGCGGTGCCGGATCCAGCTCACGGCCGTCTGGATCAGCACGCCCACGATCAACACGCCCGTCGCGACGTAGATGTCGGCAAGCTTGTAGGCGACGAAGAACGCGATGACCGGAAGAAGGTCGACCAGAAACTGCATGAAGTGCGCGTCGAGGGTGGGCTCGGCGCCGAGCCCGGGGCGCGTATCATAGCCAAGTCCCTTCCCGCGCCCAACGAATTGCGCCGAACGTGGCTTTCCTCATCTCCATTCATCCCGTCAGCCCCCAGCCGAGGCTGGTCCGGCAGGCCGTCGCGGCCATGCGCGATGGCAGCGTCGTCGCCTATCCGACCGACTCGAGCTACGCGCTCGGCTGCCTGATCGGCGACAAGGAGGCCATGGAGCGCATCCGGCGCATTCGCGCCGCCGACAAGAACCACAACTTCACGCTGGTCTGCCGCGACCTGTCCGAGATCGCGAAGTACGCCCGGGTGGACAACACCCAGTACCGGACGCTGCGGGCCTTCACGCCGGGGCCGTACACGTTCCTGCTCGAGGCAACGCGCGAGGTCCCGAAGCGCCTGCAGAACCCGAAGCGACGCACGATCGGCATCCGCGTCCCGGACAACGCGATCGTGCGGATGCTGCTCGCCGAGCTGGGCGAGCCGATCATGAGTTCGACGCTGCTGATGCCGGGCGAGCCCACGCCCATGACCGATCCGCACGAGATCAAGGAGCGCCTCGAGCACGCCGTGGACGTGGTCATCGACGGGGGGCCCTGCGGGTTCGAGCCGAGCAGCGTCGTCGACCTGTCCGGGACGGCGCCGGTCGTGGTTCGGCGGGGCAAGGGCGACGTCAGCAATTTCGAATGAGGGCGGCGCACGGCGTGGCTGCGTATAATCCGCGCTCCGTTCGGCGTCCGAGGCCGGCCGGGCCTCCATTTGCGGTTACGAATCGGCTCCAAGTCCATGATTTCTGAGGTCCTTAAATTGGCATCCTGCGCCGGGGTGAGCGCTTGAGTTCATCGGCTTCCGCGCTGCGGCGCGTGCTGTCCGGAATGCGCCCGACCGGCACGTTGCACCTGGGCAACTACCACGGCGCCCTGAAGAACTGGACCGACCTGCAGTACGAGTACGACTGCTACTTCTTCGTCGCCGACCTTCACGCCCTCACGACGGGCTACGAGGACACTCGCCAGATCGAGGCGATGGTGTGGCAGATGGTGGTGGACTGGCTCGCTGCCGGACTGAACCCGGCCGTGGCAACGCTCTTCATCCAGTCCCGCGTTCCGGAGCATGCCGAACTGCACCTGCTGCTCTCGATGATCACTCCGCTCGGCTGGCTGGAGCGGGTGCCGACCTACAAGGACCAGCAGGAGCAGCTCAAGGAGAAGGACCTCGCCACCTACGGCTTCCTCGGCTATCCGCTGCTGCAGAGCGCGGACATCCTCGTGTACCGGCCGATGTACGTGCCGGTCGGCGAGGACCAGGTCGCGCACGTCGAGATCACACGCGAGATCGCGCGGCGCTTCAATTTCATCTACGGCCGCGAGCCGGACTTCGAGGCCAAGGTCGAGCGCGCCGTGAAGAACCTGGGCGCCAAGAATGCGGCGCTCTACGGCGAACTGCGCCGTCGCTTCCAGGAGCAGGGCGACGACGAGGCTATCGACCGCGCCCATCGCCTGCTGGAGGGCAACTCGCGCCTGACACTCGCCGACCGCGAGCGGTTGCTCGGCTACCTGGAGGGCTCCGGCCGCACCATCCTGCCGGAGCCGGACGTGCTGCTCACCGCGACGCCGAAGGTCACGGGCCTCGACGGGCGGAAGATGTCCAAGTCCTACGGCAACACGATCGGGCTGCGCGAGGATCCCGAGGCGGTCGCCGCGAAGCTCAGGACCATGCAGACCGACCCGGCGCGCGCGCGGCGCACCGACCCGGGCGATCCGGAAAAGTGCCCGGTCTGGGACCTGCACAAGCTCTACTCGGGCGAGGACGTGCAGGCCTGGGTGCAGAGCGGATGCCGCAGCGCGGGCATCGGTTGCCTCGAGTGCAAGAAGCCGCTCATCGAACGGGTGGTCGAAGAGGTGACCGGCATGCGCCAGCGGGCGCAGGAATACGAGGACAATCCCGATCTCGTGCGCGGCATCATCGCCGAGGGTTGCGAGAAGGCGCGCGCAGTAGCGGGCCAGACGCTCGATGACGTCAAGCAGGCCATGGGCCTGGCCTACCGTTGAGGAGCCCGCATGAGCAAGCCTGACCTCCGCGTGATCGAGGGCGGCCCGCCACCCGCGGTGGAAGCGCCGACGGCCGATCTGGCCGAGCAGACGGAGATGCCATTCGCGGTCGTGGAGGGCGAGCCGGTCACGCAGATGCCGCGCGACCTCTACATCCCGCCCGAGGCCCTGCAGGTGTTCCTCGAGGCGTTCGAGGGCCCGCTCGACCTGCTGCTCTACCTGATCCGGCGACAGAACCTCGACATCCTGGACATTCCCATCGCCGAGATCACCCGGCAGTACATGCGCTACATCGAGCTGATGCGCGAGCTGCAGCTCGAGCTCGCCGGCGAGTACCTGCTGATGGCGGCCACGCTCGCCGAGATCAAGTCGCGCATGCTGCTGCCGCGGCCGCAGAGCGAGTCGGGCGAGGAGGGGAACGACCCGCGCGCCGAACTCGTGCGTCGCCTGCAGGAGTACGAGCGCTTCAAGCAGGCCGCCCTGGACATCGAGACGCTGCCACGCGTCGACCGCGACACCTTCCCGGCGTCGGCTGAGCTCGGCGAACGGCGCGTCGTGCGCCTGCTGCCGGAGGTGACGCTGCAGGAAATGCTGGTCGCGCTCAGGGACGTGATGGAGCGCGCCGACATGTTCGCGCACCACCATGTGAGTCGGGAACGGCTGTCGGTGCGCCAGCGCATGTCGGACGTGCTCGGCGCCCTGAGGAGCCAGGCGTTCGTCGAGTTCACCCAGCTGTTCCGTGCGGAGGAGGGCCGGATGGGCGTGACCGTCACCTTCTCGGCCGTCCTCGAGCTGCTTCGCGAGGGGCTCATCGAGATCGTCCAGGCCGAGCCGTTCGCCCCGATCCACGTTCGCGCCGGCGCACCGCGGCACGTCACGCTGGTGGTCGATAACGACCGTGCCGAGATCGCCAGCCGGAACGAACCATGAACGATATCCCCCTGTCACGAGTGCTCGAGGCGGTGCTGCTTGCGGCGGGCCGGCCGGTCGGCGTCGAACAGATGCGCGAGCTGTTCGAGGAGCACCAGCGGCCGACCGCGGAGGAGGTCCGTGCAGCGCTCGTCGAGCTCGACGCCGAGTGCGCCGGGCGGGCATTCGAGCTGCGCGAAGTCGCGAGCGGCTGGCGCCTGCAGGTGCGACCGCCCTTCGCCGAGGTCGTCTCGCGCCTGTGGCAGGAGCGGCCGAGCCGCTACTCCCGTGCGCTGCTCGAGACGCTGGCGCTGATCGCCTACCGTCAGCCGATCACGCGCGGCGAGATCGAGGATATCCGCGGCGTCACGGTGAGTACGACGATCATGCGCACCATGCAGGAGCGTGGCTGGATCCGGGTCGTCGGACACCGGGAGGTTCCCGGCCGCCCGGAACTGCTCGGCACGACGCGCGAGTTCCTCGACTATTTCGGGCTGAAGAGCCTCGACGACCTGCCGACGCTCGCCGAGCTGCGCGATCTCGACGACATCAAGTTGCAGCTCGAGTTCCCGGGCGGCGGGCCTGCCCCGGAGATCCCGGCACTGCCGGCGCCGCTCGACGGCGACTCGCAGGAAGAGGAGGCCGCGACCGAGGAGGACGAGCCGGAGTCGGTGTCCGAGCCCGAGCAGATCCCGACGCTGGTCGCAGCGCCTTCCGGCGACGAACGCAGCTGACCGCCCGCTTGGACGAACGCCTACACAAGCTGCTGGCCCAGCACGGCATCGGGTCGCGGCGGCAGGTCGAGGAGTGGATCCGTGCCGGGCGGGTGCTCGTCAACGGTCGTCCCGCCGAAGTCGGCCAGCGGGTGCGGACTTCCGACCGGATCACCGTCGACGGACGCGACGTCTCGAAGCGGCTTGCGGCGGCGCCGACACTTCGGGTCATCCTCTATCACAAGCCTGGCGGGGAGATGACGCGTGGCCGCGAGGGCGACGATCGAGCCGACGTCGAGACCCGGCTGCCGTCGCTGCGCTCGGGACGCTGGCTGCCGGTGAACCCGCTCGGCTTCGGCGAGGAGGGTTTGCTGGTCCTGTCCAACGACGGGACGCTCGCTTCCGCCATCGCGCGCAACGTGGGCCTGCAGCCGGTCGAGTACCGGGTGCGCGTGCTCCGCCCGCGCGAGGCGGACGACTGGCCCGCCATGCCGCTGCAGATCGACGTAGCCGGCGAAACGGTAACGTTCTCGACGGTCGAGCGCCTCGAAGGTGCGGGGACCAACGTCTGGTTTCGCGTCGCCGCCGGGCGTCCCCTGCGGCGCGGCGCGCTGCGCGCGCTTTTCGATGGCGTGGGACTCAAGGTGAGCCGGACACTGCTGGTCAGCTGGGGGCCGCTTGCGCTGCCGCGCGACCTGCCGCGCGGTCGCTCACGCGACGTCGACGGCCCGCAGCTCGATGCCCTGCTGGCGCTGGCGGGGCGCAAGAAGCCGCCCCGTCCGCGAGGACCCGCGCGCGGCGCGCGCGACCGGCGGACTACTGCGCCTCGAAGCGGCGGCCGGTAGTCCCGCGTGCATCGGGTCCCAGCAGGTAGAGGAAGGGCGGGAGCACTCGCTCCGGCAAGGGCACGGTGGCGGGGTCCTCGCCCGGATAGGCCTTCGCACGCATCGACGTCCGCATCCGCCCGGGATTGACGCTGTTCACGCGGATGCTCGTGACCGTGTCGGTCTCGTCTGCGAGGACCTGCATCAGTCCCTCGGCCGCGAATTTCGACGCCGCGTAGGCGCCCCAGTACGCGCGTCCCTGCACCGACACCCCGCTGGTCACGAACACCACCGAGGCGTCCTCCGACGCGCGCAGCAACGGCAGCAACGCGCGGGTCAGGATGAACGCTGCATTGACGTTCACGTGCATGACCTTGATCCACGTCACCACGTCGTAGTGCTCCACCGGCGCGCGTTCGCCGAGCAGGCCGGCGGCGTGCACGAGTCCGTCGAGCCGGCCGAACTCGCTGCGCACCGCATCTGCGAGCGCCTCGTAGTGGGTCGCGTCGGCCCGCTCCAGGTCGAGCGGCGCAATCGATGGTCGCGGACCGCCGGCGGTCACGATGGCGTCGTAGACGCGCTCGAGCCTCGGCACCTTTCGCCCGCACAGCACGACGCGGGCGCCGAGCGCTGCGCAAGCCGTCGCGAGCGCGCCGCCGAGCCCGCCTCCGGCTCCGGTCACCAGGATGACGCGGCCTTCCAGCAGACCGGGCGGGGCGGCGTAGGACTTCACGTCTGGATCGGTCGGCACGGTCGTGTCTCCATGAAAGTGGCCCGGTGTTCAGGCGTGGCGCAGTGCCGTGCGCCAGGCGGTCCACAGCTGCGCGAACGGCTCGAGATCGAGCCTGCCGGTCGGACCGGTGCCGGCCCGCTCGAGGCGATCGACGAGGCGCGCATGCAGGGCCGCAAGCACCAGGCCGTGCCGGTGCGTACGGCGCAGCTCCGGCGTGCCGAGCAGCGACGGCAGCGACTGCAGTTCCCGACGGATCCGGTCCCTCCAGTCGGCGAGGAACCGCGCCGATGCCCTGTCCGTCCCGCGGCGTCCGAGGGATCCGGGATCGACCTCCGCGGCCGCAAGCGCGTCGAGCGGCGCGTACAGGCGCCCGCGCGCGACGTCGAGCGGCAGGTCCCGAAGGATTTCCGTCTGACGGATGCCGATGCCCAGCCGCCGCGCGAACTCGCACTCCGCTTCCGAGAGGGTCCGCCCGCCGGCCAGCACCCCGGCGATCAGCACCTGCAGTGCGCCGGTTGAACGGAATCCGTAGGCCTCGAGTTCCCGCCATTGGTGGTAGGTGAACCGCGCCAGGTCGAGATCGGCAGACGCGAGCAGTTCGTGGAGCAGGCCGAGGTCCAGCTCGTCACGACCGTGCAGCGCGCGCAGCCCCGTCGCAATGGGGTGGGACGGTCGACCCGCGATGAGCCGGTCCAGCTCGCCGCGCCACCACTGCAGGCGAGCGTGAGCCGCCTCGTGCGATGCGCTCGCCACGACGCGACGGATCTCCGCCTCGAACGAGTACAAGGCAACGAGCAGCGGCCGCGCGGAGGGTTCGGCAAACAGCACCGCGAGGTGACGAGGCGAGCCGGGTGCCAGGCCGCGCCGCACGGACTCACGCACCGGGTCCGCGGCGGACGGATTCGCCCCATCAGCCATCGGCGGGCGTCCCATCTTCGGGTCGCGGCGTGCGCGGCAGTTTCTCGACCGGCGCCAGTTCCTCGATCTCCCGCTCCGGCCGCAGGCCGAGCTCCGTGAACTTGCGCGCACCGGGCAGCACCTGGCGCTCGAGCGAACCCACCGCGCCGTTGTAGGCGTCGATGCTGGCGCCGAGGGATTTGCCGATCCGCCCCATGTGCTCGCCGAACTTCGCGAGCCGGCGGTACAGATCCTCGGCCAGTGACTGGATTCGGGCGGCATTCTCCGCGAGTGCGTTCTGCCGCCAGCCGTAGGCCACGGCCTTCAGCAGCGCGATGAAGCTGGTCGGCGTCGCCACGATCACGTGCTGGCGGATCGCGTCCTCGAGCAGCGTCGGGATCTGCTCGACGGCGGCCGCGAGGAACTGGTCCCCGGGGATGAACAGCACGACGAAGTCGGGGCTGCGCTCGAACTGCGACCAGTAGGACTTCGAGGCAAGCGCGCGCACGCGCTCCATCACGGCCTGCGCGTGCCGGCGCGCCGCGACGGAGCGTGCGTCATCCGTAGTCGCTTCGATCGCCGAGAGGTAGGCGTCGAGGGGCGTTTTCACGTCCACCACGAGCTGGCGTCCATCCGGCATGTTGACGATCATGTCGGGGCGCTGCGCGCCGTCCTCGCCGGGCACGTGCACCTGCTCGACGAAGTCGCAGTGCTCGACCATGCCGGCGAGTTCGACCAGCCGGCGCAGCGTCATCTCGCCCCACTGGCCGCGCACCTCCGGCCGACGCAGCGCGGTGACGAGGTTGCGCGTTTCGCGCTGCAGCGCCTGCTGCCCGAGCGTCACGCCCTCGAGCGAGGCGCGCAGCGCGCCGAAGGCCTCGGCACGCTCCTTTTCGATTCGGGCGATCTGCTCGTGGGTCTGCTGCAGCGCATCCCGCACGGGGGACAGCATCGCGGCCACCGCCTGCTCGCGGTCGGCGAGGTCGCGCGTGGCGCGCTCGCGCTGCTGGCCGAGCACCTGCCCGGCCATCTGCAGGAACATCTCGCTGTTGCCGCGCAGGGCTTCGCTCGCGGCGGCGTCGAACCCGGCGCGCAGTCGCTCGGCGGCAAGGGTCAGTGCCTGCTCGCGCTCCCCGGCGAGCGCGTCCGCCGACTTGAGTTCCGACCGGGCGACGGCCAGCTCGACCTCGAGCCCGTGCACCCGGCGCCGGCCGAGCAGCCAGCCGGCCGCCAGCGCAATGAGCGGCAGCAGGATGAGCAGCGGCAGCAGGACGGGCGACGGGTTCATTCCGCCCGACGGGCCGTGCTGCGGACGGACTCGCCGCCGATCCAGGACAGCAGGTCGCCAGGTACCTCGACGATTCCATCGGGCTGCCAGCTGTGGGGATCGTCATCGGCCGACAGGTACCCGTATGCGGCGACGACGGTGGTCATGCCGGCCGCCCGGCCCGCCTGGATGTCGCGTTCGGCATCGCCGACGTAGACGCAGCGTTCCGCTGCGACGCCGAGCAGGCCGGCGGCATGGAGCAGCGGCAGCGGGTGCGGCTTGCGCTCCGCGACCGTGTCACCGCTGACGGCGCACGCAGCCCGGCGGCCGAGTCCGAGTGCCTCGAGCAGCGGGCGAGTGAGCCAACCTGGCTTGTTCGTCACGATGCCCCAGGGCGTGTCGCGCGCCTCGAGCGTCGCGAGTACGGACTCAAACCCTGGAAACAGCCGCGTGCCGTCGCTGAGATGCGCAGCGTACAACTCGAGGAACCGCAGTCGCAGGCGCTCGAACTCCGGACCGGTCGCATCGGGGAACCCAAGAGCCACCAGTTTCACGGCGCCGTGAGAAACGACCGGCCGGATGCTCTCCGCGGCCAGCGGCTCGCGACCGTGCTCGAGTCGCAGCCGGTTCAGCGCGCCGCCCATGTCGGGAGCGGTGTCGAGCAGCGTGCCGTCGAGATCGAGCAGCAGGGCCTCGTGGCGCATCGTCATGCCGGGGCGCCGACCACGGCCGGCCGGCGGAAGTGCATCAGGTAGTTCACGCGCGCGTCGTTCGTGAGGGCGGCCGCGCGGGAGAAGGGGTCGTACGCGAGTCCGGCGACGTCGACGTGCACGAGCCCTGCGGCCCGTGCCCACGCCGCGAGCTCGGAGGGGCGGATGAACTTGGCATAGGTGTGGGTGCCGGCCGGCAGCAGGCGCAGCACGTACTCGGCGCCCAGGATGGCCATCGCATAGGCCCGCGGAGTCCGGTTGAGGGTGGAGACGAAAACGTCGCCGCCGGGGCGCACGAGGGTCGCAAGCGCGGTCACGACGGCTGCCGGGTCGGGCACGTGCTCGAGCATCTCCATGCAGGTGACCCGGTCGTAGCGTGTGGCATTGGAGCGGGCGTGCTGCTCCGCCGACTCGGTCTTGTACTCGACGGCGACGCCAGCTTCGAGCGCGTGCAGCCGTGCCACCTCGACGAGCTCAGCGGCGAGGTCGAGCCCGACCACGTGCGCGCCCTGGCGCGCCATGGCCTCGGCGAGCAGGCCACCGCCGCAACCGACGTCCACGACCGAGAGCCCGGCAAGCGAACCGCACCGCTCCACGTACCGAAGGCGGACCGGGTTGAGGTCGTGCAGCGGACGCATCGCGCCGTCGGGGTCCCACCAGCGGCTCGCGGACGCCTCGAAGCGGGCGAGTTCGGTCGGGTCGGCATTCAACTGCTCAGTCATCGTCGCCGGTCTCCTCGTCCGCGTTCGCGTCGAGCCGCACGCGCCACGCTTCGGCACGCTCGAGTACTGCGGATTCGTCCATCAGCGTAAGCCGCGATTCGGCGAGCAGCCGTCGGCCGGCAACCCAGGTGTCAGTGACCTGCTGCGACGACGCCGCATAGATCACGGAAGTCGGTACGTCGTGAACAGGCCAGCTGCGTGTGGCGCGCAGGTTCAGGCAGCACAGGTCCGCCCACTTGCCAGGCACCAGGCTGCCCGTCACCTCGCCAAGGCCGAGCGTGCGCGCGCCTTCGAGCGTCGACATCCGCAGCAGGTCGGTCGCGACGAGGTCGCCGGGCGTGGCCGCAACCCCGGCGGACAACAGTCCGGCGAGGCGCGCCTCGGCGAGCAGGTCGAGGTCGTTGTTCGCGGCGGCCCCATCGGTGCCGAGCGCCACTCGGACCCCGCGACCGAGCAGGCGTGCCACGGGGCAGACGCCCGACCCGTGTCTCAGGTTCGACTCCGGGCAATGCACGATGCTCGCACCCGATCCCGCCAGCAGGTCGATGTCCAGGGGCTCGACCTGCGTCATGTGGATCGCGACGAGCTGCGGACTCACGAGCCCGAGGCCTGCGAGCCGCTCGAGCGGGCGTTGCCCGAATTCGCGCAGGCACTGCTCGACCTCCAGCGTCGTCTCGTGCAGGAGCATCGCCACCGGCACGTCGAGTTCGTCGGCGAGGCGACGCACTCGGGCCAGGGTCGCATCGGAAGATGCCTGAATTGACTGCGGCGCGAAGTGGGTCGTGACCAGCGGGTCGCCCAGGTACTCGTCGCGCAGGTGCATGCCGCGGTCGATGTAGTCGTCGGCGGACGAGGCCCAGCTCGAGGGCGTCTCCGCGACCACGAGCCCCACGCTGGCGCGAATGTGTGCTGCCGATGCTGCCCGCGCAACGACGTCCGGCCAGAGCTGCATGTCGGCGAAGCAGGTGATGCCGCCGCGCAGCATCTCGGCGATCGCGAGTTCCGTGCCGTCGCGCACGAACTCCGGGTCGGCCGGGCGGCGCCCGTGCGGCCATCCCACCATGCGCAACCACCGCCCGAGCGGCAGGTTCGCGGCGCGGCCGCGCTGCAACACCATCGCGGCGTGCGTGTGGGCGTTGACGAGACCCGGCAGGACGACGTGGTCAGGCCGCTCGATCGTTTCGTGCGCGTCGAACCGCAGGCGCGCCTCTGCGGCGGGCACCACCGCGACGATGCGCCCGGCCCGCATCGCCACGGCGTGGTCGTCGAGAACGCGGCCGTCCGGTTCGACCGGCAGCACCCAGCGGGCACAGACGAGCGTGTCGATGGGCTCCATGCGGACCGGGTCGAGAGAAGGGGTGCGTATGGTATCATTCCGCGTCTTTGGGCTGGCACCGCGCCGCCCGTCGCCGCCCAACAAAAGCGCACCGCATCCATGGCTGAAATCGCCCGCGAAATCCTGCACGTCAATCTCGAGGACGAGATGAAGCGCTCGTATCTCGACTACGCAATGAGCGTGATCGTGGGGCGGGCGCTGCCGGATGTCCGCGACGGCCTGAAGCCCGTGCACCGTCGCGTCCTCCACGCGATGCGCGAGCTCGGCAACGACTGGAACAAGTCGTACAAGAAGTCCGCCCGCGTCGTGGGCGACGTCATCGGCAAGTACCATCCACACGGCGACACGGCGGTGTACGACACCATCGTTCGCATGGCGCAACCGTTCTCGATGCGCTACCTGCTGGTGGACGGGCAGGGCAACTTCGGCTCGGTGGACGGCGACGCCCCGGCGGCGATGCGCTACACCGAGGTGCGCATGTCGCGCCTTGCGGCCGAGCTGCTCGCCGATATCGACAAGGAGACGGTGGACTTCGTCCCGAACTACGACGAGTCCGAGTCCGAGCCGTCCGTGCTGCCGACGCGCGTGCCGAACCTGCTGGTGAACGGCTCCTCGGGGATCGCGGTCGGCATGGCGACCAACATCCCGCCGCACAACCTGACCGAGGTGATCAACGCCTGCGTCGCGCTCATCGACAACCCGGCGATCACGATCCCCGAGCTGATGGAGCACGTGCCGGGCCCGGACTTCCCGACCGCCGGCATCATCAACGGCGCGCGCGAGATCTACACTGCGTACACGACCGGGCGGGGTCGCCTGGTGGTGCGTGCGCGCACCGAGATCGAGGAAATCGACGACCACGGCCGCGAGGCCATCATCGTCACCGAGCTGCCCTACCAGGTGAACAAGGCGAGGCTGCTCGAGCGCATCGCCGACCTCGTGCGCGGCAAGCTCATCGAGGGCATCTCCGAGCTGCGCGACGAGTCCGACAAGGACGGCATGCGTGTCGTCATCGAGCTGAAGCGCGGCGAGAACGCGGACATCGTCGTCAACAACCTCTACAAGCAGACGCCGATGGAGTCGGTGTTCGGCGTGAACATGGTCGCCCTGCAGGACGGCCAGCCGAAGCTGATGACCCTCAAGGACATCATCGAGGCCTTCCTGCGGCACCGCCGCGAGGTCGTGACCCGCCGTACGGTGTTCGATCTGCGCAAGGCACGCGAGCGGGGGCACATCCTCGAGGGCCTCGCCATCGCACTCGCCAACATCGACGAGGTGATCGCGCTGATCAAGGCCTCGCCGACCTCGGCCGAGGCGAAGGCCGGCCTGATGGCGCGCGTGTGGACGTCCGGCGTCGTGCCGCAGATGCTCGAGCGTGCCGGCGCCATCCAGACCCGACCGGACGGGCTCGGCAGCGAGTTCGGCCTGCACGATGGTCAGTACCGGTTGTCCGAGGTCCAGGCCCAGGCCATCCTCGACCTGCGGTTGCACCGGCTCACCGGACTCGAGCAGGACAAGATCCTCACCGAGTACGGCCAGTTGCTCGAGCTGATCCGCGACCTGAGCGACATCCTCGCGCGCCCCGAGCGACTGCTCGAAGTGATCCGCCAGGAGCTGCTCGACATCCGCGAGCAGTATGGCGACGGGCGCCGCACGCGCATCGACGCCGACGAGTCCGACCTCACGATCGAGGACCTGATCACTCCCGAGGACATGGTCGTCACGCTCTCGCACGGTGGTTACGCCAAGTCGCAGCCGGTGAGCGAATACCGCGCCCAGGGTCGTGGCGGTCGCGGCCGTTCCGCCACCGCGATGAAGGACGAGGATTTCGTCGACAAGCTGTTCGTCGCGAACACGCACGACACGCTGCTGTGCTTCTCGAGCATGGGCCAGCTGTACTGGCTCAAGGTCTACCGCCTGCCGCAGGCGGGTCGGGGCGCGCGCGGCAAGCCGATCGTGAACCTGCTGCCGCTCGAGCCGGAGGAGCGGATCACCGCGGTGCTGCCGATCCGCGAATACGAGGACGACCGCTACGTGTTCATGGCGACGGCCGGCGGCACCGTGAAGAAGACGCCCCTGTCGGCGTTCTCGCGGCCGCGCGCGGCGGGCATCATCGCCGTGGCGCTCGACCCGGGCGACAAGCTGGTCGGCGTGGCCATCACTGACGGCCTGCGCGACGTCATGCTGTGCACTTCAAGCGGCAAGGCCGTCCGCTTCGCCGAGGACGACGTGCGCGCCATGGGACGCAACGCCGCGGGCGTTCGCGGCATCCGCCTGCCGCCGGACGAGGAAGTGATCTCACTCATCATCCCGGACCCCGACGGCCTCATCCTGACCGCATCCGAGAACGGCTACGGCAAGCTCACCCCCGTTGAGGAGTTCCCGCGCCACGGCCGCGGCGGCCAGGGCGTGATCGCCATGCAGACCACCGAGCGCAACGGAGGCCTCGTTGCCGCCACCCAGGTGGCGACGACCGACGAGCTGATGCTCATGAGCTCGAGCGGCACGCTCGTGCGCACGCGGGCCGGCGAGATCTCCGTACTCGGCCGCAACACGCAGGGCGTGCGCCTGATTCGCCTCGACGACGGCGAGCGGCTGATCGGGGTGGAGCCGGTCGAGCCTGAGAGCGCCGAGGCGGATGCGGGCGCCGGCGACGACGCCGGCGCGGAGGACTCACCCCCCTCTGAGCCTTCGGCCCCGGCCTGACACCGTTGCCGACGCGGCCGGCCCGTTCGGGTCGCCGTTCCCTGCCGATCGACTGTTACACTGCGCTGCAACATCGAACGGGAGACCCGCCCGCATGAGCCGTGTATTCAATTTCAGCGCTGGCCCGGCCGCACTGCCTGTCGAGGTCCTCGAGCAGCTTCGCGACGAGATGCTCGACTGGCGCGGGCAGGGCATGTCCGTGATGGAGATGAGCCACCGCGGCAAGGCCTTCGTCGGCATCGCCGAGCAGGCCGAGGCCGACCTCCGCGAACTGCTGGTGATCCCGCCCGGCTACAACGTCCTGTTCCTGCAGGGCGGTGCCACGGCGCAGTTTGCAGCGATTCCGCTCAACCTGACGCGCCCTGACTCGGTTGCCGACTACGTCAACACGGGCGCGTGGTCGAAGAAGGCGATCGCCGAGGCGAAGCGCTACTGCAAGGTCAACGTCGCGGCGGACGCGGGCGGCAAGTACGCGTCGGTCCCGGCGCAAGCGACGTGGTCGCTCACGCGCGGTGCGGCATACGTTCACTACACACCCAACGAGACCATCGGCGGCGTGGAGTTTCCGTTCGTTCCTCAGACCGGCGATGTGCCCGTCGTGGCGGACATGTCTTCGACCATCCTCTCGCGACCCGTCGACGTGAAGCGTTTCGGCGTGATCTACGCCGGAGCGCAGAAGAACATCGGTCCCGCGGGCCTCGTCGTGGTGATCGTGCGCGAGGACCTGCTCGGTCGCGCGCGCGCCGATGTGCCCACCGTGTTCGACTGGAAAGCGATGGCCGCCGACGGCTCGATGCTCAACACGCCCGCCACCTACAGCTGGTACGTGGCGGGCGCCGTGTTCCAGTGGATCAAGCGCCAGGGCGGCCTCGCGGCCATGGAAAGGCTCAACCGTGCCAAGGCCGAGGCGCTATACGCGGCGATCGACGACTCCGGCTTCTACCGCAACCCGGTCGTGCCGGACTGCCGCTCCTGGATGAACGTCCCGTTCACGCTGCCGAGCGACGACCTCGACAAGCCGTTCCTGGAGGGCGCCAAGGCTGCCGGCCTCGTGGCGCTCGCCGGGCACCGTTCGGTGGGCGGCATGCGTGCCAGCCTCTACAACGCCATGCCCATGGCGGGCGTCGCGGCGCTGGTCGAGTACATGCGGGAGTTCCAGAGCAGGCACGGCTGAGGCGGCACCATGTCCTTCAAGATCCTGACGCTCAACAACATCTCGGTCCGGGGCCTCGAGCGCCTGCCGCGCGACCGCTACGAGGTCGCTTCGGAGATCGGCCATCCCGACGCGGTGCTCCTGCGTTCGGCCGACATGCACTCGATGGAGATCCCTGCGAGCGTGCTCGCGGTCGCCCGGGCGGGGGCGGGCACCAACAACGTCCCAGTGGCGCAGCTCAGTCGCCTGGGCGTTCCCGTCTTCAACGCCCCGGGCGCAAATGCCAATGCGGTGAAGGAACTCGTGCTCGCGGGGCTGTTCCTGTCCGCGCGCAACATCTGCCAGGCCTGGGCCTACGTGCGCTCGCTCGAGGGCGACGATCACGCGGTCGAGGAGGCCGTCGAGAAAGGAAAGAAGAAGTTCGTCGGCCACGAGCTGCCCGGCCGGACGCTCGGCGTGGTCGGCCTCGGGGCGATCGGCGTCGAGGTGGCCAACGCGGCGCTCGGGCTGCGCATGAAGGTACTGGGCTACGATCCGCAGATCACCGTGCAGCGTGCCTGGCAGCTGTCGTCCGGCGTCGAGCAGGCCCTGAGCCTCGACGACCTCTTTGCGCGCTGCGACGCGGTGACCGTGCACGTGCCGCTCAACGACGCGACGCGCGGGCTGGTCAACGGGGCGCGCCTGCGCCTGATGCGGCCCGGCGGGGTGATCCTGAATTTCGCGCGCGCGGCCATCGTGGACGAGGCGGCGCTCGTGGCCGAGCTCGACCGCGGGCACCTCGCGACCTACGTCTGTGACTTCCCGACCCGCGCGGTCAAGGACCATCCGAAGGTGGTGGCCCTGCCGCACCTCGGGGCGTCCACCGGCGAGGCGGAGGAGAACTGCGCGGTGATGGTCGCCGACACGCTGCGCGACTTCCTCGAGAACGGCAACGTGCGCAACTCGGTGAATTTCCCGGAGGCCGTGCTGCCGCGGATTGGCGAGAACAGGGTGGCGATCGCCAACGACAACGTGCCGAACATGGTTGGCCAGATCTCGACCTGCCTCGCCGACGCGGGCCTCAACATCGCGGACCTGCTCAACAAGTCGCGCGGCGACCTCGCCTACACGCTGATCGATACCGACGCCCCGATTCCGGCGCCGGTGCTCGCCAGGCTGAGGGCCATTCCCGGCGTGCTCGCCGCGCGGACGCTGTGACCATGCCACGGGCCAGCAAGCGGACGGCTGCAACGCGGCGCAAGGCTGGAAAAGCGGCCGCCAGGAGCGCCGCGCCGGCCAGGCCCGGTCTCGAATCCATCCGTGAACGCATCGACGCGGTGGACGCCGAGCTTCACGCGCTGATCAACGAGCGGGCGAGGCTCGCCCAGCAGGTCGGGATCTCGAAGCACGCGGCCGGGCACACGGTGGATTTCTACCGACCGGAGCGCGAGGCGCAGGTGCTGCGCCAGGCCCTCGAGCGCAACCGCGGCGAGCGCGGGCCGCTGCGCGACGAGGAGATCCTGCGGCTGTTCCGCGAGATCATGTCGGCCTGCCTCGCACAGCAGGAGCCGCTCAAGGTCGGGTTCCTCGGTCCCGAGGGAACGTTTACGCAGCAGGCGGTGTACAAGCAGTTCGGCCACTCGGTGCGGGCGCTGCCGCTCACCTCGATCGAGGAGGTGTTCCACGAGGTCGAGTCCGGCACGGCCGACTTCGGCGTCGTGCCGATCGAGAATTCGAGCGAAGGCACCATCAACAGCACGCTCGACATGTTCCTGGTCTCGCCGCTCGGCATCTGCGGCGAGGTCGAACTGCGCATCCATCACAACCTGATGGGCCAGATGAGCGCCCTCGACCGGGTCCAGCGCATCTGCGCGCACCCCCAGGCGCTCGCGCAGTGCCGCGGCTGGCTGGCCGAGCACATGACGGGCGTGGAGCGCGTCCCGGTCGCGAGCAATGCCGAGGGTGCGCGCCGCGCGCGGGACGAGGAGGGCACGGCCGCGATCGCGCCGATGGCCGCGGCGGAGGTGTACGGCCTCAACGTGCTGGTGCCCGAGATCGAGGACCGGCCCGACAACACCACGCGGTTCCTGGTCGTCGGGAGCAAGTCGTTTCCGTCCAGCGGCCAGGACAAGACCACGCTGCTGGTGTCCGCCGCCCACACCGGTGCCCCAGGCGCTCTGTTCCGCCTGCTCGAGCCGTTTGCCACGCACGGCATCAGCATGACGCGCATCGAGTCGCGTCCCTCGCGCCGACGCAAGTGGGATTACGTGTTCTTCATCGATCTCGAAGGCCACGCGGCAGTCGAGCCGCTGGCGAGCGCGCTCGAGGAACTGAAGGGCCAGGCTTCGCTGTGCCGGATCCTCGGCTCGTATCCGCGGGCGATCCTCTGACGACCGGGGCGCGGGCGAGATGAGCGAGTTCATCGTCGAGCCGACACCGGGCATCGCTGGACGGCTGCGGGTGCCGGGCGACAAGTCCATCTCTCACCGGGCGGTCATGCTCGGCGCAATCGCGTCCGGGACGACCTGTGTCACGGGTTTCCTCGAAGGCGAGGACTGCCTCGCGACGCTGCGGGCAGTGACGAGCCTTGGCGCCCGCGTGCAACGACCCGCGGCCGGTGAAGTGCGCGTCGAGGGCGTCGGCCTCGCTGGACTGAGCGCGCCCTCGACCGTGCTCGACATGGGTAATGCGGGTACCGCGATGCGGCTTTTCATGGGCCTGCTCGCGGGCCAGTCCTTCGATTCGGAACTGGTCGGCGACGCATCCCTGATGCGACGGCCGATGGAGCGCGTTGCCGGGCCGCTGCGAGAGATGGGCGCACGGATCGATACCCAGCAGGGACGCCCGCCGGTGCGCATCCACGCCGGTGCGCGCCTGCGCGGCATCCGCTACCCGATGCCGGTGGCAAGCGCCCAGGTGAAATCCGCGCTGCTGCTGGCCGGCCTGTACGCCGAGGGTGCGACGACCGTCGTCGAGCCCGCGGTAACGCGTGACCACACGGAGCGCATGCTGCAGAGCTTCGGCGTGGACGTCGTGGCGCGGGGGGGCACGGCTACGCTGCAACCGCCGGCGCGGCTCGAGGCCGCGCGCATCGAGGTACCGGGTGACTTCTCGTCCGCGGCCTTCTTCATCGTCGCCGCCTGCATCGGCGCACGCGCTCCGGTGCTGATCGAAGGTGTCGGCGTGAATCCGACCCGCACCGGCCTGCTGGAGATGCTCGCGCTCATGGGGGCGGACCTGCGGCTCGTGGATCATCGCAGCGCCGGCGCCGAACCCGTCGCGGACATCGAGATCCGGCCGGCCACACTCACGGGGATCCGCGTACCGGAGCGCCTCGTGCCGGTTGCGATCGATGAATTCCCCGCGTTCTTCATCGCTGCGGCATGCGCGCGGGGCGAAACGCTGGTTACCGGCGCCGAGGAGTTGCGGGTCAAGGAGAGCGACCGCATCGCCGTCATGGCGCGCGGCCTCGACGCGGTCGGGGTGCGCAACGAGGTGCTGCCGGACGGCCTGCGGATCGCGGGAGGCCCGATCGGCGGCGGAGTCGTCGACAGCCACGGCGACCATCGCGTGGCGATGGCGTTCGCGGTCGCGGGCCTCCGCGCGTCGGGCCCCATCGAGATCCGCGACGTCGCCAACGTCGCCACCTCGTTCCCGGGCTTCGCGCAGCTCGCGCGATCGCTGGGGCTGCGGCTCGAGGAGCGCGGCTGATGGTCGAGTCCGCGACGTCGGCGCCCGTCCTCGCCGTCGATGGACCGAGCGGGTCGGGCAAGGGCACGGTCTGCCGCCTCCTGGCCGAACGCCTCGGCTGGCACCTGCTCGACAGCGGCGCGCTCTACCGCCTGGTGGCCCTGGCCGGGGCCGCACGCGCGTTCGACCCCGGCGACGAACGCGGCCACGAAGCCGTGGCCGCGGGGCTCGATGCACGATTCGAGGTCGATGCGTCGGGCGCCGAGCGGGTCGTCCTCGAGGGTCGGGACGTGACGCGGGAACTGCGTGCCGAATCCACCGGCAACATGGCCTCGGTGGTCGCCGCGATGCCCGCCGTGCGGACCGCGTTGTTCGCGCGCCAGCGGGCCTTCGCCCGGCCGCCGGGACTCGTGGCCGACGGCCGTGACATGGGGACGGTCGTCTTCCCGTCCGCGGGACTCAAGGTCTTCCTCACCGCCAGTGCCGAGGAGCGGGCCCTGCGGCGATATAAGCAGTTGAAAGAAAAGGGCCTTGCTGCTAGCCTTGCCGGCCTTTCGCAGGAAATCCTCGAACGGGACCAGCGGGACGAGGCGCGGTCCACGGCGCCGCTCAGGCCCGCCGCGGACGCGGTGCTCATCGACTCGACCGGCGTTCCGGCAGAGGCGGTGGTGCAGCGCATCCTCGACCTCGCAAGAGCCCGGTTCCCTGCGATCCGATGACGTCACCTCGCCGCGAGAGCGGTGAGGTGTATTCGTCTTGAACAGTCGCCCGGCAGGATGCTGGGCGGTACTAGCAACCCTTCGCGGGCGGGATGCCGGCGGAGCAACGGGCCAGCGGCCCTGGACAACCGAATGACCGAGAGTTTTGCGCAACTGTTCGAAGAGAGCCTGGCAAGCCAGCGAATCCGCCCTGGCCAGATCCTGATCGGCCGTGTGATCGAGATCGGCCCCGACGTCGTGCTGGTGAGTGCCGGCCTCAAGTCCGAGGCGGTGATCCCCACTCAGCAGTTCAAGAACGAACGCGGGGAAATCGAGGTCAGCGTGGGCGACGAAGTCGAGGTCGCACTCGACAGCGTCGAGGACGGCTCCGGCGAAACCCGCCTGTCGCGCGAGAAGGCGAAGCGCGCCCGCACCTGGGAGCGCCTCGAGACTGCGTTCGAGAAGGGCGAAGTCGTCACGGGCCTCATCAACGGCCGCGTCAAGGGCGGGTTCACCGTCGAGATCGACTTCGTGCGCGCATTCCTGCCCGGCTCGCTCGTGGACGTGCGCCCGGTGCGCGATCCGAGCTACCTCGAGGGCAAGACACTCGAGTTCAAGGTCATCAAGCTCGACCAGAAGCGCAACAACGTCGTGGTGTCGCGGCGCGCCGTCGTCGAGCAGGAGTACAGCGCCGAGCGCAGCGAGCTGCTCGAGAAGCTGCAGGAAGGCGCGGTGGTGCGCGGCGTGGTCAAGAACCTCACCGACTACGGTGCGTTCGTGGACCTCGGCGGCATCGACGGCCTGCTGCACATCACGGACATGGCCTGGAAGCGCGTCAAGCACCCCTCCGAGGTCGTCAACGTGGGTGACGAGGTCGACGTTCGCATCCTCAAGTTCGACCGCGAGCGGCAACGTGTCAGCCTGGGGCTGAAGCAGCTCGGCGCGGACCCGTGGCAGAACATCGCGCGACGCTACCCCTCGAACACCCGCCTGTTCGGCAAGGTCACGAACATCGCGGACTACGGCTGCTTCGTCGAGATCGAGGATGGCGTCGAGGGCCTCGTGCACGTCTCGGAGATGGACTGGACGAACAAGAACGTCAACCCCGCCAAGGTCGTGCACATCGGCGAGGAAGTCGAAGTCATGGTGCTCGACATCGACGAGGAACGCCGTCGCATCTCGCTCGGCATCAAGCAGTGCAAGCCCAATCCGTGGCGCGAGTTCGCGGACAACTACAACCGCGGCGACCGCGTCGCCGGCCAGATCCGCTCGATCACCGACTTCGGCCTGTTCATCGGGTTGCCGGGCGGCATCGACGGCCTGGTGCACCTGTCGGACCTCTCCTGGGACGTGCCGGGCGAAGAGGCGGTGCGCAGCTATCAGAAGGGCCAGGCGCTCGAGGCGATCGTGGTCGCGATCGATCCGGAGCGCGAGCGCATCTCGCTCAGCGTGAAGCAGCTGGCCAAGGACCCGTTCTCGACCTGGATCGCCGAGCACCCCAAGGGCAGCATCGTGCGCGGCCTCGTGCGCGAGGTGGATGCCAAGGGTGCGATCGTCGATCTCGGCGGCGGCATCGATGGCTACCTCCGGGCGTCCGAGCTGTCGCGGGACCGCGTCGAGGACGCGCGTGCCTTCATGAAGGTGGGCGACGAGGTCGAGGCCAAGTTCACGGCCGTGGACCGCAAGGTCCGCACCATCGCGCTGTCGATCAAGGCAAAGGACATGGCCGAGGAACAGGAAGCCATGCAGAGCTACCGGTCGGACTCGTCCACCGGCACGAGCCTCGGCGACCTGCTGAAGGAGCAGATCTCCGGCCAGTGACGCCGGGTGCAGCAGCGGCGGCCGGTCTGATCCGGTCGCCGCCGCTGACTCTCTGAACGATGGACAAGATCCCGGGGAGGAGCGGAGTGGACGGCGAGCGCAGCATGACGAAGTCTGAGCTCATCGAGCTCATCGCCGCGAAGCAGAGCCACCTCCCCGCCAAGGACGTCGAGCTGGCGGTCAAGCAGGTCCTCGAGATCATGAGCGACGCGCTTGCTCAGGGGCAGCGCATCGAGATCCGCGGCTTCGGCAGCTTCAGCCTGCATTTCCGCCCGCCGCGCCAGGGCCGCAATCCCAAGACGGGCGAGACCGTGGCGCTGGCCGGCAAGTACGTGCCGCACTTCAAGCCTGGCAAGGACCTGCGCGAGCGGGTCAACGATCCCGAGACCGACGAGCAGCCTTTCGGGGCCGCCTGAGGCGGGGCCGACCGGTGCTGCGCCGCGTCGCCGTCGTCTGCGCCGTGCTGCTGCTCGTGGCAGCCGCGGTGCTGTTCACCGCGCTGAACCAGCAGCACTTTGAGGTGGACGTCGCGATCGCACGCTTCGGCGTGTCGTCGGGACTCGCCCTCCTGATCGCGTTTGCGGCCGGGCTGCTCGCCGGAGCCCTGTGGCGTTCGGCCTGGATCGCCCGGTTGCTGGCCGACCGTGGACGACTTCGCAACGCGCTCCGGCTGGCGGAGGCGCGGCGACCCGCAGCATCGGTCCCGACCGACGGCGAATGAGCCGAAATCGTGTGGCGTGCGCCGCGCAAATCTGCGCGAACTGACTTCGTTTGCGTCGGCGCGTCGGGCGCGCCTTCGGTAGGTTCTGGCCGACCGCACCCATCCCGGGACTGCGGCATCGGAAGCCGAAGGAGGCCGTCATGTCACACCATTCCCGAATTCTCGTCCGGTCGCTGATTGCGAGCCTGCTGCCCATGGCAGCGTGGGCAGGCCCCGTCAACGTCAACACCGCGGACGCATCCACGCTGGCGCGCGAACTCGACGGCATCGGGCCGGTCAAGGCGCAGGCGATCGTGGAGTACCGGCAGAAGAACGGCCCGTTCCGCGCCGCCGACGACCTGCTCAAGGTGGACGGTATCGGTCAGCGCGTGCTCGACCAGAACCGCCCCAACATCCGGATCGAGAAGGCGGGACAGGCGCCATCGGCGGCCACCCGGCCGGCGGCGGCCCGCCAGCCGGCCTCGGGCGACTGACCTCGGCCGCTGCCCGGTACCTGCGCAGGCTGCCGTCCGCTGCGGACGGCAGCCTGCTGCACGGGCTGCGATGGAGCGTGCCCGAACGGATCCGCTATGATTCCCAGACTATGGACGGCACCACAACGGATTGCTCATGACTCGGATCAGGACGGCGGTCTTCCCGGTGGCGGGGCGCGGTACGCGCTTCCTGCCGGCCACCAAGGCAAGTCCGAAGGAGATGCTGCCGATCGTCGACAAGCCGCTGATCCAGTATGCGGCCGAGGAAGCCCTTGCGGCCGGTGCCGACAAGCTGGTGTTCATCACGGGCTACGCAAAGCGCGCGATCGAGGATCACTTCGACACGGACCATGAACTCGAGAAGGAACTCGAGGCACAGGGCAAGCAGCAGCTGCTGGAGGCCGTGCGAGGCATCGTGCCGTCCTACGCGAGCTGCATCTACATCCGCCAGCCCGCGCCCCTCGGGCTCGGCCACGCGGTGTTGTGTTCCCGGCCGGCCGTGGGCGACGAGCCGTTCTTCATCCACCTCGCCGACGACCTGATCGACGCGGACGAGCCTTGCCTCAAGCAGATGGCGCGCGTCTTCGAGGTGCACCAGGCGAGCGTGCTCGGCGTGCAGACCGTTGATCGCCGCGAGACGGACAAGTACGGCATCGTAGCGGTCCAGCCGCTCGAGGAGCTCGTTTCGCGCGTCGAGCGCATCGTCGAGAAGCCCCGGCCCGAGGACGCGCCCTCCACGCTCGCGGTGGTGGGACGTTACCTGCTGACGCCGGCCGTCTATGCCCGGCTCGAGACCACGGGGCGCGGCGCAGGCGGCGAGATTCAGCTGACCGACGGGATCGCGGCGCTGATGGCCGATGAGACCGTGCTCGCCTATGCGTTTCGCGGGAAGCGCTACGACTGCGGCTCGAAGCTCGGCTACCTCGAGGCGACCGTCGAATTCGCGCTTCGTCACCCCGAGCTCGGCCCGTCCTTTGGCGCGTACCTGGATCGACTGGTTGCCGGGCGGCCCGGCTGAGCCGGCCCCACGAGGAATGAACATGTCGACGAATGCAGAGCTTCAGGTGCGACGCGACTCGGCGATCGCCCGCGGAATCTCGAACCAGTTGCCCGTCTTCGTGGCGCGCGCGGAGAACGCCGAGCTGTGGGACGTCGAGGGCCGTCGCTACATCGATTTTGCAGGGGGCATCGCCGTGCTCAACACCGGGCACGTGCACCCGCGGGTCAAGGCAGCCGTTGCGGCCCAGCTCGAGGCGTTCAGCCACACCTGCTTCATGGTTACGCCGTATGCCGTCGCGGTCGATCTGGCGGAGAAGCTCAATCGCCTCGCGCCCGGGTCGAGCCCCAGGAAGACCATCTTCGTCACCACGGGCGCCGAGGCGGTGGAGAACAGCATCAAGATCGCCCGGGCGCACACCGGTCGATCCGCGGTGATCGCGTTCGGCGGCGGATTCCACGGCCGCACCTTCATGGCCATGGCGCTGACGGGCAAGGTGGCGCCCTACAAGGCGGGCTTTGGCCCGATGCCCGGGGACGTCTACCACGCGCCGTTTCCGATCCCGTACCACGGCGTGAAAGTCCAGCAGAGCCTGGAAGCGCTCGAGCACATCTTCAAATACGACGTCGAACCCGCGCGCGTCGCGGCCATCATCGTCGAGCCGGTGCAGGGCGAGGGCGGTTTCTACGTCGCCCCGCCGGAGTTCCTGCAGGCGCTGCGGCGCCTGTGCGACCAGCACGGCATCGTGCTGGTGATCGACGAGATCCAGAGCGGCTTCGCGCGGACGGGTCGCATGTTCGCGATCGAGCACTCCGGCATCGAGCCCGATCTCATGACCCTGGCGAAGAGCCTCGCGGGCGGATTCCCGTTGGCGGCGGTCGTCGGCAAGGCCAGCATCATGGACGCGCCGGGGCCGGGCGGACTCGGGGGCACCTATGCCGGGTCCCCGATCGCGTGTGCGGCCGGCCTCGCGGTGCTCGAGGTGATCGAGTCCGAGAACCTGTGCGGTCGGGCGGAAGCGATCGGTGCGACCCTGACCAGCGCTCTGCGCGAGTTGCAGCGGGAAGTTCCCGCGATCGGCGAAGTCCGTGGTCTCGGTGCGATGGTGGCGATCGAACTGGTGCGCAACCGCGACCCGCACGCGCCCGATGCCGACCTCACCAAGGCGCTGGTGAAGCGTGCGGCCGAGAAAGGCCTCGTGATCCTGTCCTGCGGTCTCTACGGCAACGTGATCCGCTTCCTCGTGCCGCTCACCGCCTCGGACGCGATCATTCGCGAGGGGCTCGCCATCGTCGCGGAGTCGCTTCGCGAACTGACCGGTGCGGTCACGCGGGCCGCGGCCAACGGCTGAAAAGGCCGGCCCGAGTGGGCCTGGCCTACTTGCGGATGCAGGGGAAGTTGGCTCCGACACCAGGATTCGAACCTGGGACCCGCTGATTAACAGTCAGCTGCTCTACCGCTGAGCTATGTCGGAACAGGAGGGCGCGGAATTCTCCGGAATGACGGCGCCTGAGTCAAGGAACCGCGATCACGCCTCGCGCAGCGCCGTGCCCATGCGATCGAGGGCCTTCTCAAGCGTCTGCATGCTGACGGCGAACGAAAAGCGGATGTGGCCCGGTGCCCCGAAGCCGGTGCCCGGCACCCCCGCCACGCCGGCCTTCTCCAGCAGGAACTCGGCGAACTCGTGATCGTCGGCCAGGCCGAGGCTCTGGATGGCGCCGGAAACGTCGCAGAACGCATAGAACGTGCCCGCACCGGGCAGCACGCGGAAGCCGGGCAGGGCGTTCAGCCCTGCATTGAAGAAATCGTGCCGGGCCTTGAAGTGCCGGTTCATCTCCACGACGCAGGCCTGGTCGCCGTTCAGCGCCGCCACGGCGGCCTTCTGTGCGATCGACGACGGGTTCGAGGTGCTCTGGCTCTGGATCGTGGCCATCGCGTCCACGATCGTTGCAGGGCCGCCGCAGTAACCGATGCGCCAGCCCGTCATGGCATAGCTCTTCGACACGCCGTTGATGGTGACCGTACGGTCGTAGAGGTCGGGGCACGCAGTCAGGAAGCTCGCGAATGGCTCCTTCGCCCAGTAGATGTGCTCGTACATGTCGTCCGTGGCGACCAGCACGTCCGTGTGGCGGCGCAGGACGGCTCCCAGCGCGTGCAGTTCGGCGCTCGTGTACGCCGCACCGGTCGGATTGCTCGGGCTGTTCAGCATGAACAGGCGCGTCCTCGGCGTGATCGCCGCCTCGAGTTGTGCGGGCGTGATCTTGTAACCCTGCTCGGGGCCCGCGTATGGCGTGACCGGCGTGCCCTCGGCGAGCAGGGCGATGTCGGGATACGAGACCCAGTACGGCGCCGGGATGATCACCTCGTCGCCCGGGTCGATGACCGCCATGAACAGGTTGTAGATCGTCTGCTTGGCGCCCGTGGACACGAGGACCTGCGGCCGTGTGTACTCGATGCCGTTGTCGCGTTTGAACTTCGCGATGATCGCGTCCTTCAGGTCCGGGATGCCCTCGACCGCGGTGTAGCGCGTGAAACCCTTGCGGATCGCCTCCACGCCAGCGTCCGCGACGTGCAACGGCGTGTCGAAATCGGGCTCGCCGACGCCGAGGCCGACGATGTCGCGGCCCTCCGCCCGGAGCCTGGCCACGCGGCCGGTGAGTGCGACGGTGGGCGAGGGCTTGACGCGCTTGAGGCGCTCGGCGAGGACGATGGCCAAGGTCGTGTTCCGGGAGCGGGAGGGAGCAGGTATCTTAGGCCAATCCTCGCCCCTCGTCCCCAGCCCGATCGCCCCCCGAGTCGACATGGACAAGCCCCGGTTCCGCCTGCGCTCCGACTACCAGCCGGCGGGAGACCAGCCGGCGGCGATCTCCGCGCTCGTCGACGGACTCGAGAGCGGCCTCGCGCACCAGACGCTGCTCGGCGTCACCGGATCGGGCAAGACCTTCACGGTCGCCAGCGTCATCGATCGAGTGCAGCGACCCACGCTCGTGATGGCGCACAACAAGACGCTGGCGGCCCAGCTCTACGGCGAGTTCCGCGAATTCTTCCCCGACAACGCGGTCGAGTACTTCGTCAGCTACTACGACTACTACCAGCCCGAGGCCTACGTGCCTTCCTCCGATACCTACATCGAGAAGGACGCCTCGGTGAACGCTCACATCGAGCAGATGCGCCTGTCCGCGACCAAGGCGCTGCTCGAGCGGCCGGACTCGATCATCGTCGCGACGGTCTCCTCGATCTACGGACTCGGCGATCCGGAGGCGTATCTCAGCATGGTGCTCCACCTCGTGCGCGGCGACCGCCTCGACCAGCGCAAGCTGCTGCGGCGTCTCGCCGACATGCAGTACACGCGCAACGAACTCGATCTCGCCCAGGGCAGCTACCGGGTCCGCGGCGACGTGATCGACATCTTCCCGGCCGAGTCGGAGCGCGAGGCGGTTCGAGTGGAGCTCTTCGATGATGAGATCGAGGCGCTGGCGTGGTTCGATCCGCTGACCGGCGAGGTGCTGCGCCGGGTGCCACGGCTGACGGTCTATCCGTCGTCGCACTACGTCACGCCCAAGGAGCGCATCGACCGCGCGATCGAGCAGATCCGCGACGAACTCCGCGAGCGGCTGGTCGAGCTGCGCGCGCGTGAGAAGCTGCTCGAGGCGCAGCGGCTGGAGCAGCGGACGACCTTCGACCTCGAGATGATGATGGAGGTGGGCTACTGCGCGGGCATCGAGAATTACTCCCGCTACCTGTCGGGTCGCGAGTCTGGAGAGCCGCCGCCATGCCTGTTCGACTACCTGCCGAAGGGCGCGCTGCTGGTGGTGGACGAAAGCCACGTCACCGTTCCGCAGATCGGCGGGATGTACAAGGGCGATCGCTCGCGCAAGGAGACGCTGGTCGAGTACGGCTTCCGCCTGCCTTCGGCGCTCGACAACCGGCCGCTGCGCTTCGACGAGTGGGAGACGCTCGCGCCGCAGATGATCTTCGTTTCCGCGACGCCCGGGCCCTACGAGGGGCGCAAATCCGGCGCCGTGGTCGAGCAGGTCGTGCGTCCAACGGGCCTCGTGGACCCGGAGGTCGAGATCCGGCCGGTGCGGACCCAGGTGGACGACGTGCTCTCGGAGATCCACCGTTGCGTGGCGCTCGACGAGCGTGTGCTCATCACCACGCTCACGAAGCGCATGGCGGAGGACCTCACGGAGTATCTCGACGAGCACGGCGTGCGCGTGCGCTACCTGCATTCGGACATCGAGACGGTCGAGCGGGTGGAGATCATCCGCGACCTGCGCCTCGGCAAGTTCGACGTCCTGGTGGGCATCAACCTGCTGCGCGAGGGCCTGGACATGCCGGAGGTGTCGCTGGTGGCGATCCTGGATGCGGACAAGGAAGGATTCCTGCGCTCCGAGGGTTCGCTCATCCAGACGATCGGGCGGGCGGCGCGCCACGTGAACGGCAGGGCGATCCTCTACGCCGACCGGATCACCGGCTCCATCGAGCGGGCGCTGGCCGAGACCGGCCGGCGCCGCGCGAAGCAGATCGAGCACAACGCGGCGCACGGCATCACGCCGCAGAGCATCCGCAAGCCGGTCACCGACGTGATGGAGGGCGCTCGCGGCGACGTGGAGTCGGGCGGCGGCAGGCGCGGCGCCGGGATCGAGACGGCCGTCCCGGTCCTCGGCCCCGAGCAGGCGATGAAGCGGATCAAGAAGCTCGAGGCCGAGATGCATCGTCACGCCCGCAACCTCGAATTCGAGCAGGCGGCGCATGTTCGCGACGAGATCGAACGGTTGCGCCACCAGGCCTTCGGCCCGCCGGGGGCACTGACCGGGTGAAGGCGGTGGCCCCTAGCCACCGCGAGCGGCATTCCTGTATCCTTCGCGGCTCGTTTGAGGGCGCATAGCTCAGCGGTAGAGCACTACCTTGACATGGTAGGGGTCCGTGGTTCGATCCCACGTGCGCCCACCAGACCCTAACCTGCCAAGGACCGTCATGCCCGTCATTACCCTGCCCGATGGCAGCCAGCGCACGTACGCCGAGCCGGTCACGGTGGCGCAAGTGGCGGCGGATATCGGCCCCGGCCTCGCCAAGGCGGCGCTCGCGGGCAGAGTCGACGGCGGGCTGGTCGACACGTCGTTCCTGATCGAGTCGGACGCGACGCTCGCGATCGTGACGGGCCGGGACGCGGACGGCCTCGAGATCCTCCGCCACTCCACCGCACACCTGCTGGCGCAGGCCGTCCAGGCGATCTATCCGGATGCCCAGGTCACCATCGGCCCGGTGATCGAGGACGGCTTCTACTACGATTTCGCATTCAGTCGGCCGTTCACGCCCGACGATCTCGTGAAGTTCGAGGCGAAGATGCACGAACTGGCCAAGGCCGATCTCAAGGTCGAGCGCCGGCTGATGCCGCGCGATGCCGCCGTCGAGACGTTCAAGGAGCTCGGCGAGCACTACAAGGCCGAGATCATCGCGAGCATCCCGGCCAACGAGGACATCAGCCTCTACGGCCAGGGCGACTGGTTCGATCTCTGCCGCGGCCCGCACGTGCCGAGCACCGGCAAGCTCGGTGCGTTCAAGCTCATGAAGGTCGCGGGTGCCTACTGGCGGGGCGACTCGAAGAACGAGATGCTCCAGCGCATCTACGGCACCGCGTGGCCCGACGAGAAGCAGCTCAAGGCCTACCTGACGCGGCTCGAGGAGGCCGAGAAGCGCGACCATCGTCGGCTGGGACGCGAGCTCGGCCTGTTCCACATGCAGGAAGAGGCGGTCGGCAGCGTGTTCTGGCACCCGAAGGGCTGGACGCTGTGGCGCACGATCGAGCAGTACATGCGCGACCGGCTGGCGCAGGAAGGCTACGTCGAGGTACGCACGCCCCAGCTGGTGGACCGCTCGCTCTGGGAGCGTTCGGGACACTGGGAAAACTACGCGCCGCACATGTTCATCGCCGAGTCCGAGGAGCGGATCCTCGCGGTGAAGCCGATGAACTGCCCGTGCCACGTAATGATCTACCGGCAGGGCATCAAGTCGTACCGCGACCTGCCGCTGCGCATGGCCGAGTTCGGCGCCTGCCACCGCAACGAACCGTCGGGTGCGCTGCACGGCCTGATGCGCGTGCGTGCGTTCACGCAGGACGACGCCCACATCTTCTGCACCGAGGAGCAGATCAACTCGGAGGCGGTGGCCTTCTGTGACCTGCTGAAGAGCGTCTACGCCGATTTCGGCTTCACCGAGATCGCGGTCAAGTTCTCCGACCGCCCGGCCAAGCGGGTCGGCAGCGACGCGACGTGGGACAAGGCCGAGAATGCGCTGAAGCAGGCGGTAGAGGCCGCCGGCTCTCGACTACCAGCTGAACCCGGGGGAGGGTGCGTTCTACGGCCCGAAGCTCGAGTTCGTGCTCCGGGACGCGATCGGCCGGGACTGGCAGTGCGGCACGCTGCAGGTCGATTTCCTCCTGCCGGAGCGGCTCGGTGCCGAGTACATCGGCGAGGACGGAGTCGCCCACCGGCCGGTGATGCTGCACCGGGCGGTGCTGGGATCCTTCGAGCGCTTCATCGGGATCCTGATCGAAAACCACGCCGGGCGCTTCCCGACCTGGCTGGCCCCGGTGCAGGCCGTAGTGATGAATATCACCGACGGGCAGGCCGAGTATGCGGCAGAGGCCGCTGAATTCCTGAGAAATCAGGGGCTTCGGGTCGAAACAGATTTGCGTAACGAGAAAGTCGGCTTTAAAATCCGCGAGCACACCTTGCAGCGGGTCCCGTACCTGCTGGTCGCGGGCGACCGCGAAGCGGGGTCTAATACGTTGGCCGTGCGCACACGCAATGGCCAGGATTTGGGCGCGATGTCCCTCGAGGAGATCGGCTCGAAGCTTGGCCGGGAAGTTGCGAGCCGCGGCCGCATTGTTCTGGAGGTATGACGCATCGCTGCCCCAATCGTAAAGCGCATCAAGCGTAACGACGAGATCACCGCCCCCCAGCTGCGCATCATTGGCGCAGATGGCGAACAGGTCGGGGTCATGAGCCGCTACGACGCGCTGCAGCTCGCTCAGACGCAAGAGCTCGACCTGGTGGAGGTTTCGCCGACCGCGGAGCCCCCGGTCTGCCGGATCGTCGATTACGGGAAGTTCCTGTTCGAGGCGAACAAGAAATCCCACGCGGCGAAGAAAAAGCAGAAGCAGATCCAGGTCAAGGAAGTGAAGTTTCGTCCCGGAACCGACGAAGGCGACTATCAGATCAAGCTCAGGAATCTGATTCGCTTTTTCGAGGAAGGGGACAAGGCCAAGGTAACCCTGAGGTTCCGTGGTCGTGAGATGGCCCACACAGACATCGGTCGGCAGAAGCTGATCCGGTTGCAGAACGACCTCGCGCCCTACGCGGTGGTCGAACAGCATCCGCTCATGGAAGGCCGGCAGATGGTCATGATGATGGGCCCGAAGAAGAAGTAAGGGCGGTTTCGGCCGCTTCTTCGCCCTCGATCCGCGGGTTCGCCTGCGGTGAAACGGGCTAACAAACAGGAGTTCACATGCCCAAGTTGAAGACCAACCGGGCCGCAGCCAAGCGCTTTCGCAAGACGGCGAAAGGCTTCAAGCGGGCCCAGTCGCAGAAGCGACACATCCTCACCAAGAAGACGAGCAAGCGGAAGCGTCAGCTGCGCGGCACCACCATGGTCGCCAAGCAGGACCTGAACCGGCTCGATCAACTTCTTCCCCACGCCTGAGCGAGGTGACCCATGGCACGAGTTAAGCGTGGCGTCATCGCTGGACGCCGGCACAAGAAGATCCTCGCCAAGGCGAAGGGCTACTACAACGCCCGTCGCAAGGTATTCCGCACCGCAAAGCAGGCCGTCATCAAGGCCGGCCAGTACGCGTACCGCGACCGCCGCGCCAAGAAGCGCGACATGCGGGCGCTGTGGATCACGCGCATCAACGCGGCCGCGCGCGGCTACGAACTGAGCTACAGCCGCCTGATGGCGGGCCTGAAGGCGGCCGGGCTCGAGGTCGACCGCAAGATGCTCGCCGATCTCGCGGTGCACGACATCGAGGCGTTCGGCAAGATCGCCGAGCAGGCCAAGGCGAGCCTGGGCGCCCGGTGATCCCGACCGGCGCGGCCATCGAGGTCGCGCCGCCGGCATCCCAAGAGGCCGGGGCGCGCGAGCGGCCCGGCCTTCTTTGTTTCCGCTGGACAGTACGCGTCACACTGCCATGAGCGATTCCACGACCGAGCTGGAACGGTTCGCCGACGACGTGCGGCGACGCCTCGCCGTGTGCGACCGCCTCGAGCAGGTCGAGGCGTTGAAGGTCGAGCTGTTCGGCAAGAAGGGCGCGGTGACGGCACTGCTCAAGTCGCTCGGCGCGCTGGCTCCGGAGGCCCGGCGGGAGGCCGGTGCACGGATCAACGCAATCCGCGACGAGCTGGCCGCGCAGGTCGCCGGGCGCCAGGCGGTGCTCGAGGGCCAGGCGCTCGAGCGGGCGCTCGCCGCGGGGCGCATCGACGTCACGCAGCCGGGTCGTGGCCAGCAGCCGGGCGGCCTGCATCCCGTGAGCCGCGCGCGCCGCCGCATCGAGGCGCTGTTCCGCACCGCCGGCTTCTCGGTCGAGGAGGGTCCCGAGGTCGAGGACGACTGGCACAACTTCGAGGCGCTCAACATTCCCGCCGACCACCCGGCGCGGGCGATGCACGACACTTTCTATTTTCCGGACGGCCGACTGTTGCGCACGCACACCTCGCCCGTGCAGGTCCGCGCCATGCTGCGCGACAAGCCGCCGCTCAGGATGATCATGCCGGGGCGCGTGTACCGCTGCGACTCGGACGTGACGCACACGCCCATGTTCCACCAGGTCGAGGGGCTCGTGGTGGACGAGGGCGTGAGCTTCGCCCACCTGCGCTCGGTGCTGCACCACTTCGTGGAGCGGTTCTTCGAGCGCCGGCTCGGCATCCGCTTCCGGCCGTCGTACTTCCCGTTCACGGAGCCGTCGGCCGAGGTGGACATCGAGTGCGTCTTCTGCGGCGGCCAGGGCTGCAGGGTGTGCAAGAGCACCGGCTGGCTCGAGATTGCCGGCTGCGGCATGGTGCACCCGAACGTGCTGCGCAACGTCGGCATCGACCCGGAGCGTCACACCGGATACGCGTTCGGCATGGGCATCGAGCGTCTCGCCATGCTGCGCTACGGCGTGAACGACATCCGACTGTATTTCGAGAACGACCTGCGCTTCCTGCGCCAGTTCGGTTGAGCGACGGGAAGCACCCATGCGAATCAGCGTCAATTGGCTGCGCGACTGGCTGGAGGCGGTTCCCGCGCCGCGCGAACTCGCCTCGCGCCTGACCATGGCGGGACTCGAGGTCGAAGCGCTCGAGCCTGCTGCGCCACCGCTGCACGGCATCGTGGTCGGCGAGATCGTCGAGCGCGAGAAGCACCCCGATGCGGACTCGCTCAGCGTGTGCCGAGTGAGCACGGGCGGCGGAGAACTGCTGCAGATCGTCTGCGGTGCGGCGAACGCGCGCGTGGGGCTCAAGGCGCCGCTCGCGACGATCGGCAGCCAGCTGCCGGGCGGGATGGAGATCCGCAAGGCGCGGCTGCGCGGCGTCGAGTCGTTCGGCATGCTCTGCTCCTCGCGCGAGCTCGGCTTGTCGGAGGACGGCAGCGGGCTCATGGAGCTGCCGCCGGAGCTCGACGCAGGCACGCCGCTCGTCGACGCGCTCGGGCTCGACGACACCATCCTCGAAATCAACCTCACGCCCAACCGTGGCGACTGCATGGGCATGCTTGGGCTGGCGCGCGAAGTGGCCGCGATCACGGACACCTCGTTTGCACAATCGCCGGTCCCGCGCGTGCCGGCGCAATCGTCCGACAGCCTGCCGGTCGAACTGACGCCGGGCGCTGGCTGCGCCCGCTTCGCGTCGCGCGTGATCCGCGGCGTGCGTCCCGAGGCCGAAGCGCCGCTGTGGATGCGTGAACGGCTGCGGCGCTGCCGGCCTGCGTCCGCTGGGAGCGATCGTGGACGTCACGAATTTCGTGATGCTCGAGCTCGGTCAGCCCATGCACGCCTACGACCGGCGGGAAATCGAGGGCGGCATCGTGGTCCGCCGGGCCAATCCGGGGGAGACCCTCCGACTGCTCGATGGACGAGACGTAACTCTCGACGACTCGGTGCTGGTCATCGCCGACCGCGCCAAGCCCCTCGGGCTCGCCGGAATCATGGGTGGCGAGCACTCCGGCATCGGCGCCGATACCACCGACGTGGTGCTGGAGGTCGCGTTCTTTCGTCCCGATGCAATCGCCGGTCGCGGCCGCCGCTACGGGCTCGTGACCGACGCCTCGCAGCGCTTCGAGCGCGGCGTGGATCCGACGCTGCAGGAGCGGGCGATCGAGCGGGCGACCGAGCTGCTGCTCGCCTGCGCAGGCGGCGTGCCGGGCCCGACCACGATCGTGGAACTGCCATCGGACGTTCCACGACGCGAGGCCATCGGCTTCCGTCCGGCGCGCGCGCGGCGCGTGATCGGTGCGGACATCCCCGACGAGGCGATCGAGCGCATCCTGCGGCGGCTCGGCATGGACGTGCGGACACTCGCAAGCGGCTGGCAGGTGACCGCGCCGCCGTGGCGCTTCGACATCTCGATCGAGGAGGACCTGATCGAGGAGGTTGCGCGGGTCCACGGCTTCGACCGCATTCCCGAGACCGATCCAGCGACGCCGCTCGCCATCCCGGCGATCAGCGAAGGCCGCGTCACGCCCGAGACCATTGCCGACCTGCTCGTGCAGCGCGGCTACTTCGAGGCGATCACCTACAGTTTCGTGGATCCGGCGCTGCAGGCCGTCCTGTGCCCAGGCGAGCCCGCGCTCGCGCTGGCGAATCCGATCTCGGCTGACCTCGCACAGATGCGCGTGTCCCTCTGGCCGGGCCTCGTGCGCGCGCTGCTCGAAAATCAGCGTCGCCAGCAGCCGCGCGTGCGGCTGTTCGAGATCGGTCGCAAGTTCCGGCTCGATGAAGGTTCGCTCACCGAGGTGAACGCAGTCGCCGGGCATCGCTGGTGGGCCTCCGATGCCGGAACAGTGGGGCACCCCGCACGCCGACGTCGATTTCTTCGACGTGCGGTCGGACGTCGAGGCGCTGCTTCGCCTCAGCGGGACGTTGCAATCGTTCTCGTTCGCGGCCGCGGAACACCCCGCTCTGCATCCGGGGCAGACGGCGCGCATCCTGCGCGACGGCCAGCCGGTCGGCTGGATCGGTCGCCTGCATCCCGAGGTAGAGCGGCGACTCGAATTGACATATTCCGCGCTCGTCTTCGAACTCGAGACCGAGTCCGGACTCGCAGCCGTATTGCCGCAGCACGCGGAGATTTCGCGCTTCCCGGCCGTGCGCCGCGACCTTGCCGTCGTCGTCGCCGAGTCCGTCCCGGTGCAGGCGCTGCTCGATGCAGTGCGTCGCAGTGCCGGCGCACTGCTCACCGATCTCGTCGTGTTCGACATCTACCGCGGAAAGGGCATCACGGAGGGTTTCAAGAGCGTCGCGATGGGGTTGAATTTGCAGGATTTATCCCGCACCCTTACTGACGTCGAGACGGATGCCGTCGTGGCGCGGGTCGTCGCAGACCTGCAGCGGGAGCACAGCGCCGCGATAAGAGATCAATAACCATGGCATTGACCAAAGCGGAAATTGCCGAAGCGCTTTTTGACCAGCTCGGCCTCAACAAGCGGGAGGCGCGCGAGCTGGTGGATCTGTTCTTCGAGGAACTGCGCGCCGCACTCGCCGCGGGCGAGCAGGTGAAGCTTTCGGGTTTCGGCAACTTCGACCTGCGCAGCAAGAACCAGCGGCCGGGTCGCAACCCCAAGACCGGCGAAGAGATCCCGATCAGCGCGCGACGCGTGGTCACCTTCCGACCCGGACAGAAGCTGAAGGCACGAGTGGAAGCCTATGCTGGAACCCAGCAATAACGACGAACTGCCGGCGATCCCCGGCAAGCGCTACTTCACCATCGGTGAGGTGAGCGAACTGTGTGCCGTCAAGCCGCACGTGCTGCGCTATTGGGAACAGGAATTCCCGCAGCTGAAGCCGGTGAAGCGCCGTGGCAACCGCCGCTACTACCAGCGCCAGGACGTGCTCGTCATCCGGCAGATCCGCTCGCTGCTCTACGACCAGGGGTTCACGATCGGCGGCGCGCGCAACCGCCTCGAGGGCGAGGAGGCGCGCGAGGACCTCACGCAGACCCACCAGATCGTGCGCCAGATGCGCGGCGAGCTCGAAGAACTGCTGAAGGCGCTCCGTCGCTGAGGCGATCCGTTATAATCCCGCCCCGGTCGGAGCGTGGCGCAGTCTGGTAGCGCACTTGCATGGGGTGCAAGGGGTCCCGAGTTCGAATCTCGGCGCTCCGACCAAGTTCCTCAAAGCGGCCCAAGAGCTGCCTGATACCGACGGCCTGCACCAGGGCCCGTTTCGTCCGGCATTCGCTGATTGAAGGAGTCCCTCGATGACCGCTGAGGAAACCCGTTCGATCCTCACCATTGCCTTGATGGCGGCCTTCGCCGACGGCCTGAAGGACGAAGGCGAGCGCGCCGCCGTCAAGCGCACCGCCGAAGCCCTGGGCCCCGAGGCCGGCTTCGACCTGCCGGGCCTCTACCGCGAGGTCCTGCTCGCGAAGCCGGATCTCGCCGAGGTCGCGGCCTCGCTGCAGTCGCAGGAAGCCCGCCAGCTCGCCTATGAAATGGCCGTGGGCGTGTGCGACGCAGACGGTGCGCAGGGCCCCGCCGAGAAGGCGTTCCTGACCCGGCTGGCCGAGGTGCTGGCGCTGCCGTCCGCTGCGGCCGGCGCAACCAGTGCGCGAGCCGATGAAGTCGCCGAGGCGGCCTTTGCGCCGGACGACGCGCCCGCGAACGTCGGCGCATCCGCGGCCGCCGCGACGGCCACCGGCACCGTGATGGGCAGGCCGAATCTGTCCGATGCCGAGATGGACAAGCTGATCACAAGTGCGGCGGTGACCAACGCGGCGCTCGAGCTGCTGCCCGAGACGCTCGCGTCGATGGCGATCATCCCGCTGCAGATGCGCCTCGTGTATCGCATCGGCCAGGCGCACGGCTACGCGATGGACCGTACTCACGCGAAAGATTTCATCGCTACGCTCGGTGTCGGCCTCACCTCGCAGTACCTCGAGCAGTTCGGCCGCAAGCTGCTCGGCGGCGTGCTCGGTGGGCTGGGCGGCGGTGTCGGCCGCACGCTGGGCCGGCAGGCGGCGAGCTCCGGCCTGACGTTCGCGACCACCTACGCGCTGGGCCGAGTCGCGCAGCGCTACTACGCCGCCGGCCGCACCATGGACACTGCGGCGCTCAAGCAGACCTTCGCCGGCCTGCTCGAAGAGGCGCGCGGCCTCGCGCCTCGCTACCGCGAGCAGATCGAGCAGAAGGCGAGCACCATCGACACGCGCAGCCTCGCGGCACTCGTCCGGCAGTCCTGAGCGCTCATGAGTGCGTGACCGCGTGCGCGCGGTCGGCGCGCTCGAGGTGCGGCACGGCGTTGAAGGCGACCACGCGCGCGATCGAGCGGCCGCGCACCATCTCGGTGATGCCCGTGTTTCGCGTCTGCAGGTTGAGTTGGATCGCGGCCTCCGGGCCAGCGGCGAGCGCGTCCGCGACCAGGCGCCCGATCACGCCGCCCGAGGTCACGACGAGCACGGCTGCGGACGCCTCGAGGCCGGCGCAGGCGTCATCTGCGGCGGCCGTCACGCGGTTCCCGAAGTCCTGCCAGCGCTCGAGGCCCTCGAGCGCACCCTCGTGGCGCGACCACGCACGTAGCGCGTCGCGCACCGCGGTGAAGTAGGCGCGGCGATCCCCAGTGGCGCGCAGCGCGCGCTCGTCGCCACAGTGGAATGCGCGGAGCACGCTGGCCGCGTCGTACTCGTTGAAGCACGGATCGATCCGCGGCGCGGGCGCTCCTGGCAGATGCTGCAGCACGGTCTCGAGCGTGCCCGACTGCCGCGCGAGGCTGCCACAGACGGTCCGGGCGAATTGCAGTCCTCGCGCCGCGAAATGCTGCCCGAGCCAGGCGGACTGCTGCAGCCCCAGTTCGGTGACGGAATCGTAGTGGCCCGCGAAGTCCGGCTGCGCGTGGCGGACGAGGTAGAGATGAGGCATGCGGCGGGGACGGCGTGGCAGAAGCGACGCGACCAGTTTACCCTGACGCCTTCCACCGCCTCTGGCATCGACATCGGAGTGCAACGGCATGCCGCAACGCGCAGCGGCGTTCGCGCCATCGGGCGTGGTGACGCTCACGACAGACTTCGGCCTCAAGGATCCGTTCGTGGGCGTCATGAAGGGACGGCTGGTCGGACGCTTCCCGGCCGTGGTCATGATCGACCTCACGCACGAGATCCTCGCGCACTGGCCGGCGGAGGCGGGGTTCTGGCTGGCCCGCTCGTTCCGTTATTTTCCGCCGGGCACGGTGCACGTCGCCGTGGTGGACCCGGGCGTGGGCAGCGCGCGCGACATCGCGGTGATCGAGGCAGAGGGCCATGTCTTCCTGGCGCCCGACAACGGCCTGCTCGCGGCCGTGGTCGAGGCGGTCGACACAGCCACGCTGCGGCGGGTCGAGCCGCAGGTGCTCGAGCGGATCGGCATCGGCGTGCCGAGCGCCACGTTCCACGGCCGCGACGTCTTCGCACCGCTTGCGGCGGAGATCGCAGCCGGTCGCCTGGCACCGGACGTGCTCGGTCCGCCCGTGCCGGAATTGATCCCGGGCTGGCTGGAGGACCCGGTGGTCGGGCCGGCGCAGGTCGCGGGGTCGGTGGTCACCATCGACCACTTCGGCAACCTGATCAGCAACATCGACGCGGTCCACCTCCATCACCTCGGCCACCCCGTGGTGCGCGTGGGCGGCCGCGAGCTATCGCTGCGACGGACGTACTCCGACGTGCGGCCGGGCGAATACCTTGCCCTGGTGAACTCATTCGGGGTCGTCGAGGTGGCGCGAGCGGAACGGAGCGCGGCCGAGGGCCTCGGGCTGGAGCGGGGAGCTCCTGTTCTGGTTGTGACAAAGTGAATCTATCTTACTGATTTATCTTGATAACGCGTCCAGCGGGTTCACCTCTCAGTTACGACGCGGCCGGATCACGTGGGCGCGGCGTTGGCACTGACGGGGCACATTGCGCCGCAACAACGAACCAGTTGAGAAGCCTAGCGATTCGTATATAGTTCGCAGCCCTGCTGCCCGGACATTCCGGCAGGACGTTGAAAACGCAAGGTTTTCCCAGGCCCGCGAAATGGAACGAGACGACCAGCACTTCGACCTCGACGAAGACTTCGTGCCTAGCGGAGAGGAAGAAGACTACGACCGCTTCATCGACCGCGGCGACCGTCGCAAGACAGCGGCCGTGAAGCGCGGCAAGGCTGCGTGGAGCAAGCTCGAGGACGTGCTGGCAGAGAAGCGCCTCCAGAAGGAACTGAAGGACGGCTACGACGACGTGTGACGACACAGGCGTCGCCCCCGGCTCGTGACCCCGGGAGCCGCCCGGGGACCGCTCGATGACCAACACCACCGACTCCAGCTGGGTCGTCCTCAAGTTCGGCGGCACCAGCGTCTCGAGCGTCAGCAACTGGAAAAACGTCGCCGGCGTGGTGCACGCGCGGCTCGCGGAGGGCCTGCATCCCGTCGTGGTGCATTCCGCACTCTCCGGCATCACGGACCGGCTCGAGCAACTGCTCAGCCAAGGCCCTGACCGGCGACTGGGAACCGGTGATGGAGCAGATCGAGCGCCGGCACGTGGACCTCGCGCGCGATCTCGGCGTCGCGGTCTGCGCCGACCTCGAGCGTCACTTCACCGAGCTACGCAAGAGCGCCGCCGGCATCCACCTGATCGGCGAGGTGAGCGACCGCCTGCGCGCACGCGTCATGGCGACCGGCGAGTTGATGGCGACGCGCATCGGTGCAGCGTATCTCGCGTCGGACGGCATCGACGTGCAGTGGCTCGATGCGCGCACCCTGCTGCATGCCGAGGAGCGGCCGGCCGCCTCCGATCGCGCCAGCTACCTGTCGGCCACCTGTAACTTCGAGCCGGACCCGGCGCTGCAACAGAGGCTGGCGACGGGCGGCAAGGTCGTCATCACGCAGGGCTTCATCGCCAGCGACTCGAAGGGCGATACGGTCCTGCTCGGGCGCGGCGGCTCGGACACCTCCGGCAGCTACTTCGCCGCCAAGCTCGGCGCCAGGCGGCTCGAGATCTGGACGGACGTCCCCGGCATGTTCACGGCCAACCCGCGCGCGGTGCCGAATGCCCGGCTGCTGAAGTCGCTCGACTACGACGAGGCGCAGGAGATCGCGAGCAGCGGCGCCAAGGTGCTGCATCCGCGCTGCATCCTGCCCGCCAAGCACTACGCGATCCCGCTGTCGGTGCACGCCACGCACATGCCCGAGCTCGAGGGCACGGTCGTCACCGCCACCGGCGGCGACGGCGGGGCGCGGGTCAAGGCGGTGTGCAGCAAGAAGGGCATCACGCTCCTCTCGATGGAGACCCTCGGGATGTGGCACCAGGTCGGCTTCCTCGCCGATGCCTTCGTGGTGTTCAAGGAACACGGCCTGTCGGTGGACCTCGTCTCCACCTCGGAGACCAGCGTCACCGTATCGCTCGACCCGGCGGCCAACACGCTCGATTCCCGTGCGCTCGAGGCGCTCGTGGCCTCGCTCTCGCGGCTGTGTCGCGTCGAGGTGATCGGCCCCTGCGCGGCGGTGAGCCTGGTGGGCCGCAGCATCCGCGCGACGCTGCACCGGCTGGGCGATGCGCTCGAGCTGTTCGAGGAACAGCGCATCTACCTCGTCACGCAGGCGGCGAACGACCTCAACATCACCTTCGTGGTGGACGAGGAGCAGGGTGACCGGCTCGTCAGCCGCCTGCACGACGTGATCGTGCGCAACGCGCCGTCGGACCACGTGCTCGGTCCCACGTGGGAGCAGATCCACGGGCTCGTCCCGATGATTCCGGCCGGCGGGCCGCCGTGGTGGCAGGGACGGCGGGCGGAGCTCGAGGACATCGCGCGCGAGCACGGCTGTGCCTACGTGTACGACAACGCGACGCTCGAGCACACTGCCCGCCAGCTGCTCGCGATCAGCGGCGTCGAGCGGGTGTTCTACGCGATGAAGGCCAACCCGCACCCGGAGATCCTGCGCACCTTCGCCGCGCTCGGGCTGGCGTTCGAGTGCGTCTCGCAGGGCGAGTGCGAACGCGTGCTCGAGGTCGTGCCCGGCATCGACCGCGACAAGGTGCTGTTCACGCCGAATTTCGCGCCCCGCTCCGAGTACGAGTGGGCGCTCGCGCAGGGCGTGCACCTCACGCTCGACAACCTGTATCCGCTGCGTCATTGGCCGGAGCTGTTCCGCGGCCGCGACGTCCTCGTCCGCGTGGACACGGGCTTCGGCCGCGGCCACCACGACCACGTGCGCACCGCGGGCGTGCACTCGAAGTTCGGTATCCCGCTCTTCGAGCTCGACGAGCTCGATCGTCTGGTCGCCGCGGCCGGCGCGCGGGTCGTCGGGCTCCACGCCCACACGGGCAGCGGGGTCTTCGACGTGCGCAACTGGCGCCAGGTCGGCCAGCTGCTCGGCGAGCTCGCCCAGCGCTTCCCCGAGGTGCGCGCGATCGACCTGGGCGGCGGTCTCGGCGTGCCCGAGAAGCCCGGGCAGGTGCCGGTGGACCTCGCGGCGCTGCAGGGCGTGATCGACGACCTGCGCACGCGCTGGCCCGGGCTCGGCCTGTGGCTCGAGCCCGGTCGGTTCCTCGTGGCGCAGGCCGGCGTGCTGGTCGCGCAGGTCACGCAGCTCAAGGGCAAGGGCACCGTGCAGTACGTGGGCGTGACGACGGGCATGAACTCGCTGATCCGTCCGGCGCTGTACGGTGCACACCACGACATCGTGAACCTGACGCGCTTCGGCGAGCCGGGCCGGGAGGTCTACAACGTCGTCGGCCCGATCTGCGAGTCGGCGGACTACCTCGGCCACGAGCGGCTGTTGCCGCCGACCGCGGAGGGCGACACGCTCCTGATCGCGAATGCCGGGGCGTACGGGCACGTGATGAGTTCCTGGTACAACCTGCGCGAGCCGGCGCGGGAAATCCTGATCTGACGCGACGGGGCGGCAAATGAAGACGGGCATCGTCGGCTGGCGCGGCATGGTGGGCTCGGTGCTCATGGAGCGCATGCGCACCGAGCGCGACTTCGACGCCATCGAGCCGATGTTCTTCAGCACCTCGCAGTCGGGCGGCGCGGCGCCGGACGTGGGCCACGGCCCGGGCGTGCTGCACGATGCCAACGACCTCGAGGCGCTCGCCGCCTGCGACGTCATCCTCACCTGCCAGGGCGGTGACTACACGCGTGGCGGTGCATCCGAAGCTCCGCGCCGCCGGCTGGCGCGGCTACTGGATCGACGCGGCCTCGGCGCTGCGCATGAAGGACGACGCGGTCATCATCCTCGACCCGGTGAATCGCGACGTGATCGACGCGGCGCTCAAGGGCGGCGTGCGCGACTTCATCGGCGGCAACTGCACGGTGTCGCTGATGTTGATGGCGCTCGGCGGCCTGCTGCGCGAGGACCTGATCGAGTGGATCAGCTCCATGACCTACCAGGCGGCCTCGGGCGCGGGGGCGCCCAACATGCGCGAACTGCTCGCGCAGATGGGTGCCGCACACGCCTCCGCGGCGGGACTGCTCGGCGATCCGGCCAGCGCCATCCTCGACATCGACCGTGCCGTGACGCGAGTGCCTGCGCGGCGACAGCCTGCCGACGCGCAGTTCGGTGCGCCGCTCGCGGGCAGCCTGATCCCCTGGATCGACAAGGACCTCGGCCACGGCCAGAGCCGCGAGGAATGGAAGGGCAGCGCCGAGACCAACAAGATCCTCGGTCGCTCGACGAACCCGATTCCGGTCGAGGGCATCTGCGTGCGCATCGGCGCCATGCGCTGCCACAGCCAGGCGATGACCATCAAGCTGAGGCGCGACCTGCCGCTTCCCGAGATCGAACGACTGATCGCCGGCGGCAACGACTGGGTGCGGCTGGTGCCTAACACCCGCGAGGACTCCATCCGCGAGCTGTCGCCCGCACGCGTGAACGGCACGCTCGCGATCCCGATCGGACGCGTGCGCAAGCTCGCCATGGGCGGCGAGTACATCTCGGCATTCACGGTCGGCGACCAGTTGCTGTGGGGCGCGGCCGAACCGCTGCGCCGCATGCTGCGGATGCTCTGATCGGGTCCGTCAGTCTCCCGTCCGGAAACGATCGAACTCGCGATTCTGCAAGCGGGTGTAGTCGGCGGACATTGCGGCATTCATGTGCAGTCGCTGCCGCGCCGCGGCATCGGGATAGACGATCGGGTCCCGGCGCAGGTCCTCGGCGACCAGCGCGGTCCCGGCAACGTTCGCGCTGGCGAAACCCGTCGCCTCGGTGACCCCGGCGATGACCTCGGGTCGCATCAGGAAATCGATCAGGCGATGCGCGACTTCGGGGTGCGGCGCGTCCGCCGGGACCGCCAGCGTGTCGACCCAGAGAAGCGCGCCTTCCTTCGGGATGACATACCGTATCTCGACGTCTCGCCCGGCCTCGCGGGCCAGGCTCCGTGCGGCGCGAAAGTCGGCATTCGGACCCACCGCAAAGCAGATCTCGCCCTCGACCAGCGCGGTCGTGACGAGTCCCGAGGTGATGTCGCGAACATACGGCCGGATGGCGCGGAGCACCTCCATCGCCGCCGCCAGATCCTCGGGTCGCTCGCTGTTCGGATCCCTGCCGAGATACATCAGGGCGAAGCTGGTCATCATCCAGGGCGAGTCTGCGAGGCTGATTCCACAACTCGCGATCCGCGACGCGTAGGTCGGATCGAAGAGCAGAGCCCACGAATCAGGTGCAGGACCGCCGATCGCCGCCTCGATCTTCGCGACGTTGTAGCCAAAAGCGGTCGTGCCCCACAGGTAGGGCACGGCATACTGGTTGCCGGGATCGTTCGTCTCCAGCTGCCGGAGGATCTCGGGATCGAGGTGACGCAGGTTGGGCAACAGGGACTTGTCGAGCCTGCGATAGATCCCGGCCTCGATCTGTCGCTCGAGGAAATTGTTGCCGGGTACGACGAGGTCCAGGCCCGTGCTCCCCGCGAGCAGCTTCGATTCGAGCACGAGATTGGTCTCGTAGACGTCGTAATTGACCTTGATGCCGGTTTCCTTCGTGAAGGCTGCGAGCGTGTCCGGACCGATCTCTTCGATGAAGTTTGCGAAGTTGACGATCTGTGGTCCAGCCTTTGGCGCTGACGCCCGCGCGTTCGGATCCGCGGGTCCGGGTTCGGAGGACCCGCAAGCCGTCAGCAGTGTGAGGCCGAGGGCCGATATCAGCTTCGTGTTCACATTGGCTTCCCGTGGGACCCCTGGTGCAGGGGGTCGGATTCGGCGGATTCTGGGGCGGTTGCCCCCGACCCCGCAAACGCGAACGACGAGGTCCGAATAGGCTCGAGATGACTGCCCCGAGATCACCGGGCGCTGCGCTTCCGCGCACCGTCGTCATCCTCGGCCTCGTGTCGCTGCTGAACGACACGGCGAGCGAGATGATCACGCCGCTGCTGCCGATCTTCCTGACCGCAGCGCTCGGCGCCGGCCCGGCGATCGTCGGGCTCGTGGAAGGGCTGGCCGAGGCCACCGCGAGCCTCCTGAAACTGGTCTCGGGTCGGCTCGCGGATCGGGGCGTGCCGGCCAAACGCCTGGTCATCGGCGGCTACGCGCTCTCCAACGCCGTTCGGCCGCTGATCGGACTTGCGACCGGTTGGGCCGCGGTTCTGGTGTTGCGTTTCATGGACCGCATCGGCAAGGGTCTGCGTACGGCACCACGGGACGCCCTGATCGCGGCCGCCGCCGCCCCCGAGCAGCGTGGGCGGGCGTTCGGCTTTCACCGGTCGATGGACCACGCCGGTGCCGTCGTCGGTCCGCTGCTCGCCTTCGGTCTCCTCGCGGCCCAGGCCGAACTCGAGCACGTATTCCTGGCGTCGGCCATTCCTGGAGCGCTCGTGATTGCGCTGCTCGTCGTCGGACTGCCGCCGGTCGCGCCGGCGGCGCCCGCAACGGCACAGCGCTTTTCCTGGCGCGCGCTCCACGGACGCCTGCGAGCCATCATCCTGACGGCGGGTCTGCTCGCGGTCGCCAGCGTGCCCGAGGTCTTCGTCGTGCTGTGGGCGACGCAGGCGGGGATGGCCGTGACGTGGGTTCCGCTGGTCTGGGCGGCCGCCAGTCTCGTCAAGATGCTGATCGCGATGCCAGCCGGAATCCTTTCCGACCGGCTCGGCCGCGTGCCGATGCTGCTCGGTGGCTGGTCGGCGCGGGTGATCGTGCTGTTGCTGCTGGCGTATGCCAGCCCCGGGGCAGTCGGAGTCTGGGCGCTGTTCGTCGCCTATGCCGCCACGCTGGCAATGACCGAGCCCGCCGAGCGCGCGCTCATTGGCGACCACGCGACCGCGGGCGAGCGGGGCACGGCCTTCGGGTTGTATCACCTCACCAGTGGCCTGCTGGTGCTGCCGGGTGCGGTGCTCTTCGGCAGCCTGTGGCAGGCACTCGGGTCGGCGAAGGCCTTCGCTGCAGCCGCCGGGATCACGGCGCTCGCGGCCGCGCTGATGCTCGCGCTCGCTAGCCCTTCGAGGCGTGCCGCGCGCTGAGTTCCTCGACCACGCGTTCGAGCGAGAGATCGCGGGACTTGAGCAGCAGCAGCAGGTGGAAGAGCAGGTCCGCGCACTCGCTCACCAGCCCGTCGTCGTCACGCGAGACCGCCGCGAGGGCCGTCTCGACCCCTTCCTCGCCCACCTTCTGCGCGATTCGACCGGGCCCCTCGGCGAAAAGTCGCGCCGTGTAGCTGCCCTCCGGTTGGTCGGCAATGCGGTTCGCAATGATGTTCTCGAGCAGCCCGAGGAAGGCGAGGCGCTGTGCGTCGGCGGGTGTCGCATCGGCGAAGCAGGATTCCGTGCCCTTGTGGCAGGTGGGCCCGATCGGGTCCGCGAGCACCAGCAGCGCGTCCGAGTCGCAGTCGGTGCTGACGTCCACGACGTTGAGAAAGTGTCCGGAGGTCTCGCCCTTGGTCCAGAGGGTCTGTCGCGAGCGGCTGTAGAAGACCACGCGGCCTCGGGCCAGCGTCTCGCGCAGCGCTGCTTCGTTCATGTAGCCCAGCATCAGCACGCGCCCGGTGCGCGCGTGCTGCACGATGGCCGGCAGCAGCCCACCACCCTTGTCCCAGTCGAGGGCGACCACGTCGTCCGGGATCACAGCCTCACCTCGATGTGTCGCGTGCGCAGGTATCGCTTCAGATCGGGAATGGCGATCGCCCCGGAGTGAAACACACTCGCCGCGAGCGCACCATCCACGCGGGCCGCCTCGAACACCGCGGCAAAGTGCTCGGGGGCGCCGGCGCCGCCCGAGGCGATCAGCGGGACGCGGCAAACCTCGCGCACGCGCTGGAGCTGGGCGATGTCGTAACCGGTGCGCACGCCGTCACTCGCCATGCAGTTGAGCACGATCTCGCCGGCGCCGCGGTCCTGCACCTCGGTCACCCAGTCGAGCGTGCGCCGCGCCGTGCTGCGAGAGCGCTCCGGGTCGCCGGTGAACTGGTAGACGAGGAAGTCGTCGTCCACGGTCTGGCTGTCCACGCCAATCACGACGCACTGCGAGCCGAAGCGGTGCGCCAGCCGGTCGATCAGCGCGGGATCGGCGAGGGCAGGGGAGTTCACCGAGATCTTCTCGGCGCCCGAGTTCAGCACCGCCTCGGCGTCCTCGACGCTGCGGATGCCGCCCGCGACGCAGAACGGGATGTCGAGCACTCGGGCGATGCGCCCGATCCAGCTGCGATCCACGGAACGACCCTCGGGACTCGCCGTGATGTCGTAGAAGACCAGCTCGTCGGCGCCTTCGGCGCGGTAGCGCGAGGCGAGCTCGAGGATGTCGCCCACCACGCGGTGATCGCGGAAGCGCACGCCCTTGACGACCTGTCCGTCGCGCACGTCGAGACAGGGAATTATGCGGCGGGCAAGAATGGCGCGACCTCCTCTGCGGAAAGACGACCCTCGAGCAGCGCACGGCCACTGATCACGGCGGCCACCCCCGTCGCGGCGAGCGCGTGCAGGTCCGCGGCACAGCTGACGCCGCCGGAGGCCTGCCAGTCGATGCCCGGGAAGCGGCGCACGGCCTCCGAGTACAGCGCGAGGTTCGGGCCCGACATCGCGCCGTCGCGTGCGACGTCCGTGCAGAGCACGTGGCGCAGCCCGGCCGGAAGATACCGCTCCACGGCATCCCAGAGACTCGTCTGCGTCTGGCGTTCCCAGCCGTGCGTGGCGAGCCGCGGCGTGCCGCCCTCGTCGATGCGCACGTCGAACGCGAGCACGACACGCTCCGCGCCCGGGTCGCGCAGCCATCCGGCGACCTCGTCCGGCTCGATGACGGCGACGCTTCCGACCACCACGCGCGCGACCCCGAGCGCCAGCAGGTCATCGACCACCGCGCGGGAACGCACGCCGCCGCCCACCTGCACCGTGCCGGGGGGTGCGTGGTCTGCAAGGCGTGCGATGGCGGCGCGATTGGCCTGCGAACCCACGCGCGCGCCGTCCAGGTCCACAACGTGAATCGCGGTGGCGCCGAGGCCGAGGTAACGGTCCAGCACCTCGAGCGGATCGCTGGCATAGACCGTCTCGGCATCGAAGCGACCCTGCAGCAGGCGTACGCAGCGTCCGTCGCGCAGGTCGATGGCGGGGATCAGCCGCATCAGGTGAGCTCCAGGAAGTTCGCGAGCACCCGGCTGCCCGTCGCCGCGGAGCGCTCCGGGTGGAATTGCACGCCGTGGAAATTGCCGCGCCGCACGGCCGAGGAGAACTCCGCGCCGTAGTCGCTGGCGGCCAGGGTCCAGGGCCCGAGGGGCGCCGCGTAGCCGTGCACGAAGTACACGTAGTCGCCGTCGGCGACGCCGTCGAAAATCGGGCTCGGTGCAACGAGCCGCAGCTGGTTCCAGCCCATGTGCGGCACGGGGAAACCCTCACGATTGGGGAAGCGCGTCACCCGCTCGTCGATCAGGCCGAGGCACTCGGTGTCCTCGCCGTCTTCGCCTTCCTCGCTGCTCGCGAACAGCAGCTGCATGCCGAGGCAGATGCCGAGCACCGGCTGCGTGAGCCGGGGCAGGAGGTCCACGAGGCCGAGCGCTCGCAGACGCGCCATCGCGTCGGCGGCGGCGCCAACGCCCGGCAGGATCACGCGCCGGGCGTCGCGCAGCTCGCCGGGGTCGGCGGTCAGGTGCGAGCTCGCGCCGAGGCGTTCGAGCGCGTAGCGCAGCGAGGCGATGTTGGCGCCGCCGTTGTCGATGATCGCGACGTCGCTCATGCCGGATGCCTCACAGCACGCCCTTGCTGCTCGGCAGCTCGGTGCCTTCGATCCGCAGTGCCTGGCGCAGTGCGCGGCCGACACCCTTGAAGCAGGCCTCGACCATGTGGTGCGTGTTCTCGCCCCGCACCTGCACGTGGATGGCCGCGCCGAGGCTGTCGGCGAGCGAGCGGAAGAAATGCGGCACCAGCTCCGTCGGAAGTCCGCCCACGGCTTCGCGCCCGAACGAACCCTCGAAGACCGCATAGGGCCGCCCGGAGAGGTCCACCGCCACCTGGGCCTGGGCCTCGTCCATGGCCAGCAGGAAGCCGAAGCGCGCGATGCCGCGCTTGTCACCCAGCGCCTCGCGCAGCGCCTGTCCGAGCGCCAGCGCGCAGTCCTCGACGGTGTGGTGCTCGTCCACCTCGAGGTCGCCCCGGCAGCTGAGCTCGAGCGAGAAGCCGCCGTGGCGCGCCACCTGCTCGAGCATGTGGTCGAAAAAGCCGATGCCGGTCGAGATGGCGATCGGGGCGGTGCGATCCAGCGCAACGCTCACCGCGATGTCGGTCTCCTTCGTGCGCCGCTCGATCCGCGCACGGCGATCCGGCCGGCACAAGCGCTCGACGATGGATTCCCAGGTGTTGCCCTCCGCGCCGTCGGCCCGCACCCGCAGGCCCTCGAGCCCGAGGTTGGCAGCGAGCTGCATGTCGGTGTCGCGATCGCCGATCACGAAGCTGTGCTGCGGGTCCGGCGCGTGTGCGGCCAGGAAGTCGGTGAGCAGGCCCGTGCGCGGCTTGCGGCAGGCACAGTCGTCCGCGGGGAAATGCGGACAGAAGAACTCCGCGTCGAACTCGATGCCCTGCGAAGCGAGCAGGGTACGCAGGAAGTCCTGGGGAGCGTGGAAGTCGGCCGCCGGGAAGGAGGCGGTGCCGAGACCGTCCTGGTTGCTCACCAGCACCAGGCGGTAGCCTGCCCGCCGCAGCTCGAGCAGTGCCGGGATCACGCCGGGCAGCAGACGCAGCTTCTGCAGGCTGTCCACCTGTTCGTCGGCCGGCTCCTCGATGATCGTGCCGTCTCGATCGATGAAGAGCAGTCGCTCGCCGCTCATGGGCCCTCCAGCGCGGCGAGCAGCCGCTCGTTCTGGCCGGGTGTGCCGATCGAGATCCGCAGGCAATTCGCGAGGCCGGGTGCACGGCTGAAATCGCGTACCAGCAGGCCGGCGGCCTTGCCGGCCTCGAGCGCCCGACCAGCGTCGCGGAACTCTACCAGCAGGAAGTTCGCGTCCGACGCATGCACGCGTGCGACGCAGTCCATGCGCGACAGCCGCGCTGCGGCCCGTCCGCGCTCCTCGACGAGCGTGCGGATTCGCGCCGCCGCCATCGCGCGCTGCGGCGCCTCGGTGAGTGCCAGCACCTGCTCGATGGTCGACGCAGGAATGGCGTAGGGCGGAATGATGCGCTTGAGGAGCCCCACCACGTCCTCGCTCGCGATCAACGTACCGAGGCGCGCCCCGGCGAGCGCGTACGCCTTCGACAGGGTGCGCAGCACGACGAGGTTCGGGAACTCCTCCAGCCGCTGGGCGAGGCTCGCACGGCCGGTGAACTCGAGGTAGGCCTCGTCCACGCACACGAGCGCCCGATCCGCGAGCTCGTGGCAGACGCGCAGCAGCGCGGACTCATCGAGCAGGTTGCCCGTCGGGTTGTTGGGCGAGCACAGGAACACGATCTTGGCGAGGCTTGCGGCCGCGAGCACCGCCGGCACGTCGAGCGCGAAGCCTTCCTGCAGCAGCGGCACCTCGACGACTCGCGCGCCCTGGATACGCGCCGCGACCTTGTAGAAGCCGAAGGTCGGCGGCGTGATCACCACGCTGTCCGCTCCGGCCCGGCAGAAGGCTCGCACCAGCAGGTCGATGGCCTCGTCGCTGCCGCGGCCCACGAGCACGTTGCCGGGCGCCACGTCGTAGAGCGTGGCCATCCGCTCGACCAGTGCGTGCGGCTGCGGCTCCGGGTAGCGGTTGAGGCCGGCTGCAGAGTTGTCGCCCTGAGCGCGCCAGGGCATCTCGTTGGCGTGCATGCGCTCGAGGGACGGGTCCCAGGCGGCGTGCTGGTAGGGCTGCAGCTCGAGGATGTCGGGGCGGGCGAGGGCGAGAACCGGGTTCACGCCAGCGACTCCCGTTCGATGGCCGCGAGGCGTACGCTGACCGCGTTGGCGTGTGCCTCGAGCGATTCGAGTCGCGCAAGCGTGCGCGCGGTCCGCCCGAGGTCGGCGAGTCCCGCGGGCGTGACTTCCTGCACGGTCATGCGCTTGACGAAGTCCAGGACCCCGAGCCCGCTGTAGGCGCGGGCATGACCGTAGGTGGGCAGCACGTGGTTGGTTCCGCTGCAGTAGTCGCCCATGGTCTCGGGGGTCCAGGCACCGAGGAAAACCGAACCGGCGTTGCGAACCCGGCCGAGCCATGCCCGGGGTTCGGCGACCTGAAGGATCAGGTGCTCGGGGGCGTAGCGGTTGCTGACCTCGAACGCGGTGTCGAGGTCCGGGACCAGCAGCACGCGGCTCTCGCCGATCGCGCGCTCGGTGATGGCGCGACGCGGCAGGCTGGCCATCTGTCGCTCCACCTCGGCGATGCAGGCGACGGCGAGCGCCCGAGACGTGGTGACCAGCACCACCTGCGCGTCCTCGCTGTGCTCCGCCTGCGCGAGCAGGTCGGCGGCGACGAATTCGGGTCGCGCAGCACCGTCGGCGATCACCAGCACCTCGGAGGGGCCCGCCGGCATGTCGAGCGCCGCGCCCCGCGCATCGGCCGAGACGATCTGCTTGGCGGCCGTCACCCACGAGTTGCCGGGGCCGAAGATCTTGTCCACCTTTGGGACGCTCTCGGTGCCGTAGGCCATGGCCGCCACCGCCTGCGCCCCACCCAGCTTGAAGACCCGCTCGATGCCGCAGAGTCGCGCGGCGACCAGCACGGCCGGATCGGCAGTGCCGTCGGGGCGCGGCGGCGTGCACAGCACGCGCACCGGGCAGCCGGCGATGCGGGCCGGCACGGCCAGCATGATGGCGGTGGAGGGCAGCGGCGCGGTGCCGGCTGGAACGTACAGGCCGACGGCGCCGAGCGGCACGATCAGGCGCTCGCAGAGCACGCCCGGTGCGGTCTCGAGGCGCAGCGGCGCGAGCACCTGCAGCTCGTGGAAACGCGACACGGTGTCGATGGCGCGGCGCAGCGCCTCGAGCTGTTCGCCCGTGAGCGCCGACTCGGCGGCAGCGAATTCAGACGGATCGACGGCGAAGGACTCGAGGCGCACGCGATCGAGCTGCTCCGTGTACTCGTGCAAGGCCACATCGCCGCGCTCGCGCACCTCGGCCACGATGCGGCCGGCGCGCTCGAGCAGGCCGGCCGCCTCGCGCTGGGCGGGACGCTCGAGCGCCGCGGCGCGCTGCGTCTCGTCGAGTGCGGCCCAGTCGAGGAGGGCGAGCGGGGCGGTCATGGCAGCATCTTCTCCACGGGCAGCACCAGCACGGCACTGGCGCCGGCGGCCTTGAGGCTCTCGAGCGTCTCCCAGAACACGTTCTCGCGGCAGACCGCGTGCACGGCCACCTTGTCGCCCGAGCCGTCGAGCGGGATCACGGTCGGCGATTCGCTGCCGGGCAGCAGGCGCTTGATCTCGGGCAGTGCGGAGCGCGGCGCGTGCAGCATGATGTACTTGCTCTCGCGGACCTGCTGGACGCCGTCGATGCGCAGCAGCAGCCGGCGCACCCAGTCGGCCTTCTCGTCGGGCAGGGGCACCGGCGTGCGGATCAGCGCCGCCTCGCTCTCGAGCACGGTCGTCACCTCGCGCAGGTGGTTGGCGCTCAGCGTGGAGCCGGTCGAGACGAGGTCGCAGATCAGGTCCGCACGGCCGAGCCGCGGCGCGATCTCGACCGCACCGGACAGCGTGACGATCTCGGCCGTGATCGAGTTCTCCCGCAGGAAGCGCCCGAGCACGTGCGGATAGGTGGTGGCGATGCGCCGCCCGGCGAGGCTCGGCAGGCCCGCGTAGGGAAAGTCGTCCGGCACGGCGAGCGACAGCCGGCAACGCCCGAAGTCGAGCCGCTGGATGAGCTCGAAGCGGGCCTGGGCGCCGCGCGCGGCCATGGCGAGGCGCTTCTCCTCGATCACGTTGAGGCCCACGAGGCCGAGGTCGCAGACGTCCTCCTGCACGAGGTCCGGAATGTCGTCGTCGCGCACGAACAGCACGTCGAGCGGCATGTTCTCGCCGTAGCACATCAGCTGGTCCTTGCCGCGGCTGTACTTGAGGCCGCAGCGGGCGAGCAGGTCGAGCGAGTGGTCCGTGAGCCGCCCGGACTTCTGGATCGCGATACGCAGGCGTTGCTGGCGTTCCATCTCAGCGTTCCTGCAGCCGGCGGACAGCCAGCGCATAGCCGCCGTTGCCGGCCCCGAGGTAACGCGCCACGCGTCCGATGGTGGTGACGCTGACCCCGGTCTGGCGGTGGATCTCGCGGTAGGGCAGGTCGCGCTGCAGCATCCCGACCACCGCCCAGCGGTCCGCGAGGGCCTGCAACTCGGCCGGCGTGCACAGGTCGCGGAAGAAGTCCCGGCACTCCTCGACGGAGCGCAGCGTGAGGACGGCCTGGAACAAGGCGCGCTCGGCGGCAGCCTCCTGGCGCGGGGAGATGCTTCGATGGCTCTTCACGGGCGATCCCAGCGTAATAATGTGATAGCACGCTAATACATTCGAGCCCGTTGCGCAAGCGCGTGTGCAGCCGCCTTGACGCTGTCCGGAGCCGCCACCTACACTTCGCGCGCTCATCGAGACTGGCTGAGGGACTGGCCCTTCGAAGCCGGGGCAACCGCCGGGCCCAACCCGCCCGAAACGGTGCCAACTCCACGGCGACCCGCGTGCGCCGACAGATGAGTTGCCGCAGGACTGCCCCGTCGCACGGTCGGGGGTGTCGGCTGCCGCAACCAAGAGCTGCGCTCGCGCGGAGTCTCGAGGCCTGTCGCAGCCGCAGTCCGGCCGCTCGTGGAGTCTGATTGCCCGATGCCCGTACCCGATCCATCCGCCGTGCCGGCCGCTTACGAGTGGCGCGACGAGGTGTACGCACTGCCGGGCGGTCTCGAACTGCATTTCGGCGGACGCCTCGAGTCGGTCGAGGTCGCGTACCGACTCGCCGGGGCCCGGGGAGCGCCGGTCGTGGCGGCGCTGGGCGGAATCTCGGCCGGGCGCGAGGTTTTCGGCCTCCGGTCCGGCACGGCAGGCTGGTGGCAGGATGTGGTGGGCCCCGGCCGCGCCCTCGACACGGATCGCTTTCGCGTGCTCGGCGTGGACTTCCTCGGCGGCAGCCACCGCACCACCGGTCCCGCCGACGGCGCGACCTTCCCGTCCATCAGCGCCTTCGACCAGGCGCGGGTGCTGGTGGCGCTCATGGACCACCTCGGCCTCGAATGCCTGCATGCGAGCCTGGGTGCCTCCTACGGCGGCATGGTGACGCTGGCGCTCGCCCAGGCACATCCCGGGCGGATCCGGCATGCGGTGGTCCTGAGCGCCGCGCACCGCACCCACCCGATGTCCACGGCGTGGCGCAGCGTGCAGCGCGCGATCGTGCGCTACGCCCTCGGCCACGGCGAGGGCGCGCGCGGCCTGACGCTGGCCCGCGCGCTCGCCATGGCCACCTACCGCTCCGCCCGCGAGTTCGAGGAGCGCTTCCCGGGCCCGGCCGAGTCCGGTCCCGAGGGCTTCCGCTTTCCGGTCGAGTCCTACCTGATGGCGCGCGGCGCAAGCTATGCGGCGCATTACCGGCCCGAGGCCTTCGTCTGCCTGTCGGAGTCCATCGACCTGCACCGGGTCGAGCCGGCCGAAATCCGCGTGCCCACCACGCTGCTCGCCGTGCAGGAGGACCAGCTGGTCCCGCTCGCCGACATGCGCGAACTCCGTGACCGGCACGGCGGCAACTGCAGCCTGATCGAAATCAGTTCCCTCTATGGCCACGACGCGTTCCTGAAGGAGACCGAGGTGCTGCGCGACCTGCTTGCGCGCGCACTGGACTGAACATGAGCGACCACACCACGCCGAAGACACGCGCCGTCCGCGCCGGCCTCGACACCGACACGCAGTTCGGGGCCGTCGTGCCGCCCATCCACCTGACCACGACTTTTTCCTTCGCGGCCTTCGGCGAGAAGCGTTCCTACGATTACTCGCGTTCCGGGAATCCGACCCGCGACATGCTCGCCAGCGCACTCGCCGAACTCGAGGGCGGGGCAGGGGCGGTGGTGACCGCCTCCGGCATGGCGGCGGTGGGGCTCGTGACGCAGCTGTTCCGGCCCGGGCAGCTCGCCGTCGTGCCCCACGACTGCTACGGCGGCACCTACCGCCTGTTCAATGCGCTGCGCGAGCGCGGCTCACTGGACGTGCAGTTCGTGGACTTCCAGGATCCGGCGGCCCTCGCCGCAGCGCTCGCCAGTGCGCCCGCGCTCGTCTGGTTGGAGACGCCGAGCAATCCGCTGCTGCGCATCGTGGACATCGCCGCCGTAGCTGGCGCGGCCCGCGACGCCGGCGCGCTGGTCGTGGCCGACAACACCTTCCTCTCGCCCGTCTGGCAACGACCCCTCGCCCTCGGCGCCGACGTGGTGGTGCACTCGACGACCAAGTACCTCAACGGCCACAGCGACGTGGTCGGCGGCGCAGTGATCGCCGCGGACCGGCAGCTGCACGAGCGGCTCGCGTGGTGGGCGAACTGCATCGGCGTCACCGGGGCGCCGTTCGACAGCTACCTCACGCTGCGCGGGCTGCGCACGCTGCACGCCCGCATGCGCGTGCACGGCGAGAACGCGACCGAGGTGGCGCGACTCCTGGCTGCGCATCCGGCGGTGGCCCGGGTCCACTATCCCGGCCTCGAGTCGCATCCGGGCCATGCCCTCGCGCAGACCCAGCAGCAGGGCTTCGGCGCCATGGTCAGCTTCGAGCTCGAGGGCGGAACGGCCGAGGTCCGGGCCTTCCTCGCGGCGCTGCGGAATTTCTCGCTCGCAGAGTCGCTGGGCGGCGTCGAAAGCCTGGTTGCGCATCCGGCGAGCATGACCCACGCCGCGATGGACGCCGATGCGCGCGCGCGGGCCGGCATTTCCGATACGCTCATCCGCCTGTCGGTCGGCATCGAGGAGGCCGCTGACCTCACGCGGGACCTTGCGCAGGCGCTCGAGGCCGCGCATCGTCCCGGGCGCTGACCGGGAGACTTGGCGAGCGATGCTGAAATCGATCCTGGCGATCTGCGTCGGCGCGAGCCTTGGCGCGCTGCTGCGCTGGTGGTTGGGCCTGGCGCTGAACAGCCTGTTCCCGACGATCCCGCCCGGGACGCTGGCGGCCAACCTCGTGGGCGGCTACCTCGTCGGTCTCGCCATCGCCTTCTTCGCGACCTACACGGCCATTGCGCCCGAATGGCGGCTGCTGGTGATCACGGGCTTCTGCGGCGGCCTCACCACCTTCTCGACGTTCTCGGCCGAACTCGTCGCCCTGCTGCAGCAGGGCCGTGCGGCCTGGGCGCTGGTCGCGGCGGCCGCTCACGTCGCCGGGGCGGTGCTCGCGACGTTCGCCGGCATCGCCACGATGGCCTGGCTGCGTCACCCGAACTGAGGGCATAACGCATGGACGGTTCCTTCCTGCGCTTCTACGTGCACGAGAACGACCGGCTGCACGGCCGGCTCGCCTGGGAGTGGCTGCTGGCACAGGCCAACGACCTCGGGATCCGCGGCGGTTCGGCGTTCCGTGCGGTGGCCGGATTCGGGCGCCATCGGGTGCTGCACGAGGAGCGCTTCTTCGAGCTCGCGGGCAGCGTCACGGTGGAGGTCGAGTTCATCGTGACCGACGACGAGGCCCGCCAACTGCTCGAACTCGTGTCGCGCGAGGGCTTGCGACTCTTCTACGCGCGAACCCCTGCGCACTTCGGCGTGATCGGCGGCGAGACGGCAACCTGAGGCCGGCGGCGGGACCGCGCGTCAGGCGAACGCCTCGACGGCGACCGCCTTCACCAGCGCGAGCACGGGCGCGCCGCGATCGAGTCCGAGCGTGCGCACGGCATCGGCCGTGACCAGCGACAGCAGGCGGGCGTCGCCCACCGCGAGGTGCACGAGCCGCAGGGCGTCGTGCCCGCCCGGTTCCACGGCCAGGACCCGGGCGTCCAGGATGTTGTGCAGCGACAATCCCTCAGGTCGGCGGCTCGCCAGGATCACCTCGCGCGCGCCGATCTGGATGCGCACGGTGGTCCCGACCGGTCCCGGCACGGCCGGCACCTCGAGACGCAACGCCCCCGCCGCCAGATGCGTGAGACGCCGCGCCGGATCCTGCGCGACGACGTGGGCGTCGAGCGCCACGGCCGGTTCGCGTGTGCCGACGAGTCCCGGGACGGCGTTGCGCGACGTCAGGTCCGCCACCGTGCCGGCCGCACTGACCGACCCGCGCTCGATGACCACGAGATGCGAGGCGAGCTTGGCGACGTCGTCGAAGTCATGGGTGACCATCACGACCGTGAGCGACACCTGCCGCTGCAGGGCCGCGAGCTCGTGGCGCAGCGATTCCCGCAGGGCCCAGTCCACGGCGGCGAACGGCTCGTCGAGCAGCAGCACCGCCGGGTCCCGCGCCAGCGCACGGGCGAGTGCGACGCGTTGCTGCTCGCCGCCGGAGAGTGCCGCGGGCTTGCGCCCGGCGAGTCCCTCCAGCCGGGCAAGTGCGAGCAGGGTCGTGATACGCGCGGCCCGCTCGCCCGGCGGCCGGTGGCCGATCGCGAGCGCGAGTTGCTCCCCCACCGTGAGGTGCGGAAAGAGCGCGTAGTCCTGGAAGACGAAGCCGACCGGCCGGCGATGCGCCGGCAGGAAGGTGCCGGCGGCGGTGTCGGTCCAGTGCTGCCCACCGCAGGCAACCAGCGCATCGTCCGTGCGGTGGAGGCCCGCAATGGCTCGCAGCACCGTGGATTTGCCGCTGCCCGACGGTCCGAACAGGGCCGTTACGGACCCGTGCGGCGCGCTGAACTCGACCGACAGTGGAAATGGCGCCGCCTGGCGGAGCCGCACGTGCAGTTCGCCGCTGTCGTCCACCGGATCAGTGCCTGTGCGCCACGCGCCGTGCCAGCGTATTGGTCACGCCGAGCGCGACCAGGGACAGCGTCAGCAGCACGAGGGCCATCAACCCGGCCGACGCCTCGTCGAAGGCCTGCACGCGGTCGTAGATCGCGATCGCGATGGTGCGCGTCTCGCCGGGAATGGATCCGCCCACCATCAGCACGACGCCGAACTCGCCCAGGGTGTGCGCGAAGGTGAGCACTGCCGCGGTGGCGATGCCGGGCAGCGCCAGCGGCAACTCGATCCGGCGGATCGCCGCAAGCGGCGAGAGTCCGCAGCAGCGCGCGGCGTCGCGCAGGTTGGGGGGGATGGCGGCGAGCGCGTTCTGCATGGGCTGCACGGCAAACGGCAGGTTCACGAGCAGCGATGCCAGGAGCAGCCCCTCGAAGCTGAAGACCAGGGGATGCCCGAGCACGGCCTCGAACGCCCGGCCGAGCGGCGAGGCGCGGCCGAATGCGACCAGCAGGTAGAAGCCCAGCACCGTCGGCGGCAGGATCAGCGGCAGGGCGACGAGAGCCTCGATGAAGCCTCGGCCGCGGAACCGGCCGAAGGCCAACCATCGTGCGAGCACGAAGGCGAGCGGCAGGAGCAGCACGACCGTGAGCAGGCCGAGCCTGACCGAGAGCGTCAGCGCCGTCCAGTCCATCGGCCGTTCATTCTCCAGGGAGCACGAAGCCGTAGCCTGCAAGTATCCCGCGGCCGGCCGGCGAGCGCAGGTATTCGTAGAACCGTTCGGCCGTGGGCGAAGCACCGACGAGCAGCACCATGCGCTGCCGCAGCGGCTCGTGCAGCGATTCGGGGATGAGTGCGAAGGAACCGCGGCGTCGCAGTTCGGGCGCGAGCACGAGCGAGTAGGCGATGAGGCCGCCGTCCGCGTTGCCGCTTGCCGCGAACTGCGCCGCCTGCGCGACGTTTTCACCGAGCACGAGGTGAGGGCGCGCGGCCTCCCACAGGCCGAGTGAGCGCAGTGCCTGCTCGGCGGCGCGGCCGTAGGGCGCGTGCTCGGGATTGGCGATGGCGAGCCGACCGGCCGTGCCGTCCGAGAGCCGACGCGCCAGGTGACTGAGTCGTTCGTCGGGACGCAACGGGGAGTCGTGCGGCGCGAAGAGCGCAATGCGGCCGAGCGCGTAGAGTTCGCCGTCTCCGCGCGTGAGGTCCCGGTCCGCGAGCCACTGCACGTACTGCTCGTCCGCCGACAGGAACAACTCGTACGGCGCGCCTTGTGCGATCTGCCTTGCGAGGTTGCCGGAGGAGCCGTAGGTGACGAGCACCGCCTCGCCGGTATCGCGCCTGAACTGCGCGATGATTTCGTCGAGGGCGAATTTCAGGTCCGCCGCCGCGGCGACCAGTGGTGCCGGCGGCGTACGGGCGACCCGCGATGAGGGCTGTTCCGCGGCAGCGCTCGCGGCGACCAGGGCCAGCGTGGCCGCTGCGCCGAGGAGCAATCGGGCGATGGCGCCTCGTCGTCGCATCACGCGTGGGCTCGAGCGCTGGAGGCAGGCCAAAAAAAGAAGGCCGGCGTTTAAGCCGGCCTTCCGGGACGGGACCCGAGTTGCCTCAGTCCGTGAGGCAAAGACTAACCCGACTCAAGTCCTCATCACTCGACCTTGATCGACTCGCGGTGCGGACGGGAAAAGCTGCCGTCCGCCACTCGAGGGGGGTGGAGTATAGCGCCGGGTTTCCGCGCGTTGAAAGCGTCATTTCGGGCCGCGACGGGTGATAACTGCCCCTGGCCGGCAATCTTTATAAGTCTCAGCTTGATAGTCTTTTATGTATTTGAATTACATAAACTATTTTTCTGAGCCCAGACAGGCAATTACCGCGTCCGCAGCGGCGCGGCTGCCCACGGACGGCGCGCCGACTCGGGGCGATGTCGGCCGTCCGGATCCCGGCCGACAGGGCGCGTTCGACCGCCGTTTCGACCGCGTCGGCTTCTGCCGCCAGCCCGAGCGAGTGGCGCAGCAGCAGGGCCCCGCTCAGGATCGTGCCGATCGGGTTGGCGATGCCACGCCCGGCGATGTCGGGCGCGGAGCCGTGGATCGGCTCATAGAGGCCCACGCGATCGACGCCGAGCGAGGCGGAGGGCAGCAGTCCGAGCGAGCCGACCAGCATGGCGGCCTCGTCGGTGAGGATGTCGCCGAACATGTTCTCGGTGAGCAGCACGTCGAAGCTCGTCGGACGGCGCAGCAGGTGCATCGCGGCGGCGTCCACCAGCATGTGCTCGAAGCGGACCTCGGGGAACTCCTGGCCGAGCACGCGCTCGACCACGCTGCGCCAAAGGCGCGAGGTCTCGAGCACGTTGGCCTTGTCCACCGACACGATGTGCCGGCCGCGCGCCATGGCGAGCCGGCCGGCAACCCGCGTCACCCGTTCGATCTCCGGCGCCGAGTAGCTGCAGACGTCCTCGGCCTCGTGCGCCGTGCGGCTCTTGCGGCCGAAGTAGATGCCGCCGGTCAGCTCGCGCACGACCATGATGTCGACGCCGGCGATCACCTCGGGCCGCAGCGGCGAGGCATCGAGCATTCCGGGCAGCGTGCGCACCGGGCGAAGGTTCGCGAACAGGCCGAGCACCCGGCGCAGCTCGAGCAGGCCCTGCTCGGGTCGGACGCGGGCCGCCGGATCCGACCACTGCGGCCCGCCCACGGCGCCGAGCAGCACGCCGTCGCTGCTCCGGCACGCGTCGATGGTGCGCGGCGGCAGGGGCGAGCCCGAGGCGTCGATCGCCGCGCCGCCAATGAGCGCTTCCACGAACTCGAATTCGTGCCCGTAACCGGACGCCACGGCCTCGAGCAACCGCACGGCCTCGGCGGTCACCTCGGGACCGATGCCGTCGCCCCCGAGCACTGCGATTCGCGCCTTCATCCGGCGCGCCGCTCGTAGGCGTCGATCGCGTCCGCCCGGCCCAGCAGGTAACCGAGCTCGTCCACGCCGTTCATCAGGCAGTAGCGCGCAAAGGCCTCGATGGGGAAGGGGACCGCCCGCCCGTCCGGCAGGCGAACCGTGGCGGCCGGCAGGTCGATTTCGACCTCGACGCCGGGGTTCGCAATCAGCCAGGCATGCGTGGTCTCGTCGACCACGACGGGCAACAACCCGTTCTTCAGGCTGTTGCTGCGGAAGATGTCGGCGATCTCGGTGCTGATCACGGCGCGGAAGCCGTAGTCGAGCAGCGCCCAGGGGGCGTGCTCGCGCGAGGAGCCGCAACCGATGTTCCGCCCCGCGACCAGGATCGCGCAGCCGCGAGACTCGGGGTGGTTCAGCACGAAGTCGGTCCGCGGCGCGCCGTCCGCGCCGTAGCGCCAGTCCGCGAACAGTGCGGCGCCGAGGCCCTCGCGCGTGGTCGTGGTCAGGAAGCGTGCCGGGATGATCTGGTCGGTGTCGATGTTGCTCGACGGCATGACGACCGTGCGCGAGCGGATGCGGGTGATCGGATCCATGTCGTCCTCAGTTCAGGAACTCGCGCGGGTCCGTGACGCGACCGCGCACCGCCGTCGCCGCGGCGGTGGCGGGGCTGGCGAGGAGGGTGCGCGCACCGGCGCCCTGCCGGCCCTCGAAGTTGCGGTTGCTGGTGCTGAGGCAGTACTGGCCCTTCGGGACGATGTCGCCGTTCATGCCCAGGCACATCGAGCAGCCGGATTCGCGCCACTCGGCACCCGCCTCGATGAACGCCCGGGCGTAGCCGAGTTCCTCGGCCTGCCGCTTGATCTGCTGCGAGCCCGGCACCACCAGCAGGCGCACGCCGGGCGCGACCTTGCGCCCGGAGAGCACCTTCGCCGCGGTCTCGAGGTCCGAGAGACGGGCGTTGGTGCAACTGCCGATGAAGACGACCTGCACCGGCTTGTCGCGCAATGCCTCGCCCGGAGCGAGACCCATGTACTCGAGCGCGCGCGCGAAGGCCGCGTCGCCGGCGCGTTCCGGAACCCGGCCCGACACCGGCTGCGACCATGCCGGGATTCGTGCCGTAGGTGATCATGGGCTCGATCACGTCCGCATCGATCTCCACCGTACGGTCGAAGGCCGCGCCGTCGTCCGTGCCGAGGCCGCGCCAGTCCGCCACGGCGCGCTCCCAGGCCTCGCCCTGCGGGGCGCGCGGGCGGCCGCGAAGGTATTCGAACGTGGTCGCATCGGGTGCCACCATGCCGGCGCGCGCGCCGGCCTCGATGGACATGTTGCACACCGTCATCCGCCCGTCCATCGACAGGGCCTCGATGGCGGGACCGCGGTACTCGATGACGTGGCCGGTGCCGCCGTTCACGCCGATGCGGCCGATGATCGCCAGGACCAGGTCCTTGGCGGACACCCCGGGCGGCAGGCGGCCGGTCACCTCGATCGCGAGCGTCCGCGGCCGGCGCTGCAGCAGGCACTGCGTGGCGAGCACATAGCCCACCTCCGTCGTCCCGATGCCGAACGCGAGCGCGCCGAAGGCCCCGTGGGTGCTGGTGTGGCTGTCACCGCAGACGATGGTCTTGCCGGGCTGCGTGGCGCCCGACTCCGGCCCGATGATGTGCACGATGCCGCGCCGGTCGTCCTGGAGGCCGATCAGCTCGAGGCCGAACTCGGCGCAGTTGCGCTCGAGCTGGCGGATCTGCAGCGCCGCGGACTCGAGCGCGATCGGCACGCCGCCGAACACCTGCGCTGTGTCGGTCGGGGTCGAGTGGTCCATGGTCACGAGCGTACGGTCGGGCCGGCGCACCTTCAGGCCGCGCGCACGCAGCACCGAGAAGGCCTGCGGCGAAGTGACCTCGTGGGTCAGGTGCAGATCGATGTAGAGGACGGCGGGGGTGTCGGCAGTCTCCGGCACGACGACGTGTCGCTCCCACACCTTCTCGAACAGCGTCTTCGCGGTCATGCGAGCTCCGGGCTCCTTGCGGTCGATTCAGATGACCGAGGCGGCTTCTTCCGCCTCGGGGGTACGCTGCTCGGCGCGCGCCACTGTCGCCCGCATGGACTCGATCTGGTTCACGACCTCGAGGAAGGCGCGCACGCCGGATTCCACGATATCGGTCGTCACGCTCGAGCCACGATAGGAGCGGCCGTTGCACTCGACCGTGACCACGGCCTCGCCCTGCGCGTCCTCGCCCATGGTGACGCTGCGGACCTCGAACTTGCGCAGCGTCACCGGCACGCCGGTGGCCGCCTCGATCGCCTTGAACGCCGCGTCCACGGGTCCGTCGCCGGTGGCGTCCTGGACCAGCATGCGGCCGTCGCCGTGGCGCAGGCCGACACGCGCCGTGGCGGTCGCGCCCGAGTCGCTGACGGCGTGCAGGCTCTCAAGGTGCCAGGGGCCGCTGGCGCCGAACTCGGCCTTCAGCACCAGCGCCTCGATGTCGCCGTCGAACATTTCCTTCTTCTTGTCTGCGAGCGACTTGAAGTCCTCGAAGACGCGCGCGAGCTCGGCGTCGGAGAGCTCGAAGCCGAGCTCCTTGATGCGCTCGCGCAGCGCCGCGCGCCCGCTGTGCTTGCCGAGCACGAGGTGCGTGCGCGAAAGGCCCACGTCCTCGGGCCGCATGATCTCGTAGGTGGAGTGGTGCTTCAGCATGCCGTGCTGGTGGATGCCCGACTCGTGGGCGAAGGCGTTCTCGCCGACCACCGCCTTGTTCCGCGGGATCGGCATGCCCGTGATGCTCGACAGCAGGCGGCTGGTGGGGAACAGGCGCTTCGTGTCCACGCCCGTATGCAGGCCGAACAGCGACTCGCGGGTCTTGAACGCCATCACGATCTCCTCGAGCGAGCAGTTGCCCGCGCGCTCGCCGATGCCGTTGATGGTGCACTCGACCTGGCGGGCGCCGGCCCGCACGGCCGCGAGGCTGTTGGCGACCGCCATGCCGAGGTCGTCGTGGCAGTGGACGCTGAACACGACCCGGTCCGCACCGCGGACGTTCCGCCGCAGGTAGTCGAACACCTCGTGGAACTCCTCGGGGACCGTGTAGCCCACGGTGTCCGGAACGTTGATGGTCGTGGCCCCGGCCTCGATCACGGCCTCCACCACCTCGCGCAGGAAGTCGAGTTCGGTCCGCGACGCGTCCTCGGGCGAGAACTCCACGTCGGGGCAGAGGCTGCGCGCGTAGCGCACCCCTTCCACGGCCGTGTGGATGATCTGCTCCTTGGCCATGCCGAGCTTGTGCTCGCGGTGGATGGCGCTCGTGGCCAGGAACACGTGCAGCCGCGGCCGCTCGGCCTCGCGCACGGCGCTCCAGGCCTTGTCGATGTCCTCGCGGTTGCAGCGCGCGAGGCCGGCGATGACCGGGCCGCGGACCTCGCGGGCGATTTCACGAACGGCTTCCCAGTCGCCGCGCGAGGCGGCCGGGAAGCCCGCCTCGATGATGTCCACGCCCAGTTCCGCCAGGGCGCGGGCGACCCTGAGCTTCTCCGGCTGCGTCATGCTGCAGCCGGGCGACTGCTCGCCGTCGCGCAGCGTCGTGTCGAAGATGAGGACGCGGTTCGGGTCGGGCGTGGACATCGGTGTCACCTCGTCGGGCTCAGCGGCCTTCATTCAACCAGGGCATGCGGGCGCGCAACTCGACACCCACTTTCTCGATCGGGTGAGCGAGGTCCTTCTTCATCAGCGCGTCGTACTTCTTGCGACCGGTCTTGTTCTCGCGGATCCACTGGCGCGCGAACGTGCCGTCCTGCACTTCCCGGAGGATCTTCTTCATTTCCTTCTTGGTGCCGGCGTTCACCACGCGGGGGCCGCGAGTCAGGTCGCCGTACTTGGCCGTTTCGGAGATGAAGCGGTGCATCTTGGCGATGCCGCCCTCGTGCAGCAGGTCCACGATCAGCTTCAACTCGTGCAGGCACTCGTAGTAAGCGACTTCAGGCTGGTAGCCGGCCTCCACCAGCGTCTCGAAGCCCTTCAGCACCAACTCGGTGGCGCCGCCACAGAGCACGGCCTGCTCACCGAACAGGTCGGTCTCGGTTTCCTCGGCAAAGGTCGTCTCGATCACGCCGGCGCGCGTGCCGCCGATGCCGTCGGCATAGGCGAGGGCGCGGGCCTGCGCCTTGCCGGTCGCGTCCTGCGCGACCGCGATCAGGCACGGCACGCCACGGCCCTGCTGGTACTGGCGGCGCACGAGGTCGCCCGGGCCCTTGGGCGCAATCAGCACGACGTCGAGGTCCTTGCGCGGCTTGATCTGCTTGAAGTGGATGTTGAAGCCATGCGCGAAGAGGATCGCAGCGCCCTCGGCGAGCGTCTCTTCGATCTCCTTGTAGACGCCGGGCTGGGCGAGGTCGGGTGCGAGCAGCGCCACGAGCGTTGCGCCCTCGGCGGCCTTGGCGGGCTCGGCGACCGCGAAGCCATCCTTCTTGGCCCTCTTCCACCCCTCGCCGCCGCGGCGGTTGCCGACGACGACGTCAAGGCCGGAGTCCCTGAGGTTCAGCGCATGCGCACGCCCCTGGCTGCCGTAGCCAAGCACCGCGATCCGGGCGCCCTTCAGGGCCTTCTTGTCCACGTCTTTCTTCGTGTAGGCACGCATTGGTACGAAACTCCTCGAGTCGGTCAAAGATGATGGGTCTCTAGAAACGAAGAACCCCGCCCGGCGCGAGTCCGGTGCGGGGTTCCTGGTATCCGTCTGCGCCTTGGCGCCTTCAGCCCGGGGCCCCGCACCTCCCGGGCGGAAGCAGTGCGAGCAGGTCGAGCAGCAGGCACGCCCGTCGGGCGGCGGTGGAAACACTGGTAGCCATCGGGGCTTCGAACGCCATCGTGAGCCTGCTTGATACGGTCGGCATGACCGGGCGATAGCAACATAGCGCGAAAGCCATTGTCAACCGCACTGCAAAAAGAACTTCGGCTAAGCTGTCCGGACCATGTTCGAAAATCATGACGTCGCGGCAGCACGGCCGCTGTGGCTGGTCGCCGAGGGCGACCTCGAGGCCTGGCTCGGTACGCGAAGCACGCTGGAACGGGCCTGGCTCGCCTCACTCAACTTTCGCGCCGAACGCCATCAGGTCGCGTGTCTGGCAGATGCAGCCGGCGGAGTGGGGGCGGCGGTTCTCGGTCTGGGCTCGCTCGGCTCTCTCGAGGACCTCGAGCCCTGGCACCTCGCCGGCGCCGTGGACCGCCTTCCTGCCGGGGCCTGGCGCATTGAAGCGCCGCTCTCGTTGCATTCGGCGACGGCCGCGGCGCTCGGCTGGGCCCACGGCAGCTACCGCTTCGAGCGCTATCGCAGCAAGCCGCGCCCGGCGGCCGGTGCGCTGCTCGTGCCGCCGCAACTCGCCGACATGGCATACGTGCGACACATGGCGGCCGCGCTCGCGATGGCCCGCGATTTGATCAACCTGCCGGCCGCCGACCTGACCCCGGAGCGGCTCGCCGACGACGCACTCGCGATGGCGGTGCGCCTGGGCGCGCGAGGCAACGTCGTCACGGGCGACGCTTTGCGCGAGGGCTTCCCGGCCGTGCACGCCGTGGGGCAGGCCTCGGCGTCGGCGCCACGCCTGCTCGACTTCAGCTGGGGCGACGCCGCAGCGCCGAAAGTGACCCTGGTCGGCAAGGGCGTCTGCTTCGATTCGGGCGGGCTCGACATCAAGCCGGCCGCCGGCATGCTGCTCATGAAGAAGGACATGGGCGGGGCCGCCTGCGCACTCGCGCTGGCCCGCGTGATCATGGAGAGCCAGCTGCCGGTGCGCCTGCGCGTGCTGGTGCCTGCCGTCGAGAACGCCATCTCCGGCAACGCCTACCGCCCCGGCGACGTGCTGCGGACCCGCAAGGGCATCACGGTCGAGGTCGGCAACACCGACGCCGAGGGACGGCTGGTGCTGGCCGATGCCCTCGCCGCGGCCGACACCGAGCGGCCGGACCTGCTCGTCGATTTCGCCACGCTGACCGGGGCCGCCCGCGTGGCGCTTGGTGCCGAGCTTCCCGCGCTGTTCGGCACCCGCGAGGACACAGTCGAGGCGGTCCGGCGCCACGGCGGCCGGCTTGGCGATCCCCTCTGGCCCATGCCCTTGTGGAGCGGCTACGACGACGAGCTCTCGAGCAGGATCGCGGACGTGAACAACGTCTCCGGCTCGACTTTCGCTGGTGCAGTCATCGGTGGGCTGTTCCTGCGGCGATTCGTCACGGCAACCCCGGACTGGCTGCACCTCGACCTGTATGGCTGGAACCCGAAGGAACGGCCCGGACGTCCCGTAGGCGCCGAGCCGCAGGGCGTCCGCGCGCTGTACGCGCTGCTCGTCGAGCGCTACGGCTGACCGACCCGAACGAACCCGCGCCGCCCGCAATCCCGCATGGACCTGCGCTTCGAGCGTCGCACCTGGACGCTGGTGTACCTGTGCCTCGGCGTGATCGAGGGCGGCACGGCGGCCGTAATGGTCCGTTCGCTGTTCGGCAGCGCCGTCGGCGGCATTGCGGTCGATCTCGTGGTCGCGGTGGTGAGTGCGGCTCCCGCGTGGGCCAATGTCGTGAGCCTCGCCTATGCGCGGCGCGCGCAGGGCCGCCCGAAGGTGCAGTTCCTGCGGCCGTTGCTGGCGGCGATGGCCGTGTGTGTCGCCGGGCTCGGCCTGCTGCCCGTGGGCGAGGCGGGGCTGCTGGCCTTCCTGCTGCTCTATGGGACCGCGCGCCTGCTCTGGGCGGGCGTGGATACGGTCCGCTCGGTGATCTGGAGCGTGAATTACCCGCGGCACCTGCGCGCCCGGGTCACGGGACGGATCATGGTCAACGGCTCGATCGCACTCGCCGGCTCGGGCCTGCTGCTTGGCTGGCTGCTCGAGCACGACGACCCGTGGTACCGGGCGGCGATCCTGGCGGCAGCGGCCGCGGGACTCGTCGGCAGCGTGGCTTTCGGCCGCTTCCGGGTCCGCCAGGAGCAGCGGCTGCTGACAGACGAACGCGCGAGGCTGCGCGAGGGCGCGCGCTTCGACCTGGCTGGCATACGCCAGTTACTGGCGAGCGACGCGACGTTTCGCCGCTACATGCTCGCGATGTCGATCTTTGGCGCGGGCCACCTGATGCTGACGCCGCTGCTGGTCGTCTGCATCGACGATGTGTTGCACGCCTCCGAGATGGTCCAGGTCGCCATCACCGCCGCGCTGCCGATCCTGGTCATGCCGCTGGCGATCCAGCCGTGGGCGAGGTTCCTCGACCGGCACCACGTCATCGTGTACCGCTCGGTGCACGCCTGGATCGCGGTGGCGGGCGCCGTGTTGCTCGCGATCGCCATCCTATCCGGCCGACCGGTGCTGCTCTGGCCCGGGGCCCTGCTCATGGGAGTCTCGCTGGCCGCGGGCAGTCTCGGCTGGTCGCTCGGCCACAACGACTTCGCGCCGCGCGGGGAGGAAACCCGCTACATGGCGTTGCACGTCACGCTGACCGGGCTGCGCGGACTGGTGGCGCCACCGCTCGCGATCCTGGCCTACTACGGGCTGCAGCGGGCGCGGCCCGGACTCGAGGCGTGGGCCATGCTGCTGCCGGTGGCACTGATCGCCCTCGGGGCGTGGCAGTTCACCGCGATGCGAGCGACGGTCGTGAGTCCGCCGCCGAGGTCTTGACTGCGGCCCGGACGCCGGCGGGCCCGGATCCGGACTGCGAAATCCGGCACAATGGCGCGTTCGCCGGAGATGACCCGCATGCCCAAGCCCAAGGTGGATCCGCGCCCGCATTCCCGCGTCGTGTTCGACGGGGTCAAGCAGACGCCGAGCCGCGCGATGCTGCGCGCCACGGGGTTCGACGACCGTGACTTCCGCCGCTCCCAGATCGGGATCGCCTCGACCTGGAGCACGCTCACGCCCTGCAACATGCACATCGACCGCCTCGCGGACGCTGCGGTCCGGGGCGTGGAGGGCGCGGGCGGCAAGGCCACGGTGTTCGGAACCATCACGGTCTCGGACGGCATCTCGATGGGCACGCCGGGAATGCGTTACTCGCTGGTCTCGAGAGAGGTGATCGCCGACTCCATCGAGACCGTCGTCGGGGCGCAGGGCTTCGACGGCCTCGTCGCGATCGGCGGCTGCGACAAGAACATGCCCGGCTGCATGATGGCGATCGCGCGGCTCGACCGTCCGGCCGTGTTCGTCTACGGCGGGACGATCCGCCCTGGCGCGGAGCGCCGCGACATTGTCTCGGTCTTCGAAGCCGTGGGTGCCCACGCGCGCGGCGCGATTTCCGAACGGGGACTGCGCGAGGTGGAACGCACCGCCATTCCCGGGCCCGGCAGCTGCGGCGGCATGTACACCGCGAACACCATGGCCTCCGCGATCGAGGCGCTCGGGATGAGCCTCGCCAACAGCTCCGCACAGGAGGCAGTCTCGCGCACCAAGCGCCTCGACGCCGAGCGCGCCGGGCGTGCCGTGCTGCAACTGGTCCGACGCGGTATCAAGCCGTCCGACATCCTGTGCCGTGAGGCCTTCGAGAATGCGATCGTGACGACCATCGCGCTCGCCGGCTCCACCAATGCCGTGCTGCACCTGCTCGCCATCGCGCACGCCGCCGACGTGCCCCTCGTGCTGGACGACTTCACCCGCATCGGCGCCCGGGTGCCCGTGCTGGCGGACCTGCGTCCGAGCGGGCGCTATTCCATGTCCGAGCTGATCCGCATCGGCGGAATCCAGCCGCTGATGAAGTCGCTGCTCGACGCGGGCCTGCTGCACGGTGGCTGCCTGACGGTCACTGGCCGGACGCTGGCGCAGAACCTGCAGCGGGTGAAGCCCTACCCGGCGGCACAACGCATCGTGCGGCCGCTCGGCGACCCGATCAAGGCGGAGAGCCACCTCGTCGTGCTGTACGGCAATCTCGCCCCGGAGGGTGCGGTGGCCAAGATCAGCGGCAAGGAAGGCCTGGAATTCGAGGGGCGCGCCCGCGTCTTCGACGGCGAGGAGGCGACACTGCAGGCGATCCTCGACGGCACGGTCGTAGCGGGCGACGTGCTCGTGGTGCGCTACGAGGGGCCGCGCGGCGGGCCGGGCATGCGCGAGATGCTCAGCCCGACCGCGGCGATCATGGGCAAGGGACTCGGCGACCGGGTCGCACTCGTCACGGACGGGCGTTTTTCGGGCGGCAGCCACGGCTTCGTGGTGGGGCACGTCGCTCCCGAAGCGGCGGTCGGAGGCCCGCTGGCACTGGTCCGCGACGGCGACCGCATCAGCATCGACGCGCGCGCACGCACCATCACATTACATATGCACGACGCGGAGTTGGAGGAACGCCGGTCCCGCTGGTCTCCGCCCGCGCCCTATGCAACGCGAGGGGTGCTCGCAAAATACGCGGCCCTCGTCAGCAGCGCCTCCCTGGGCGCAGTCACGGATCGTCACCTGGAGGCCACCGATTGACGTGCGTTCGAGCTCGTCGGCGGACCGCACGGCTATTGTCTTGCAGAGCCCACGTCGGTAAAGTCGCGGCCCGGCTCAGGGGAAGGGTTGCGAGTCGCGGGCAGCTCTTGCTAGTGTCGGGCACGGTGCTGCATGAGGGCGTGGTCCAGCAGCCCTGAACAACGAATCGACCCCACGGCAGTGGAGGGGATGTGGCTTACTCGTACTCGATCGACGATCCGGCCAAGAACGGCAAGCGCATGGCGGCCTTTACGCTGGTCGTCATCATCCACGTGCTTTTCGTGTGGGTCCTGGCATCGGGACTGGGCAAGAAGGTGGTCGAGGTCGTGCTCGGACCCGTCGAGACCCGGTTGATCGAGGAACTGCCCGAGGACGAGAACGAACCGCCGCCGCCGCCGCCGGAATTCGATACGCCGCCTCCGTACGTGCCGCCGCCGGAAATTTCGATCGACATGCCGGTCGACTCCGGCCCCACCACCGCGATCAGCAACGTCACGAGTGAGCGCCCTGTGGCCGCGCCCCCGCCCCAGGTCGCTGCGCCGAAGCCCGTCGAGCGCCCGGTCGTGCGGACGCCGCCGTCCACGCAGGGACGCGGCGCACGCATCACCCAGCCCGAGTATCCGCCGGCCGCGCGGCGCGCGGGCGAGGAGGGTACGGTCACGCTCAAGGTCTTCGTCACCGAGGGCGGGCGTGCCGGACAGGTCGAGGTCGCCAAGAGCAGCGGATTCCCGAAGCTCGACGAGGCTGCCGTAAAGGAAGTGCAGCGCAACTGGCGCTTCGTCCCAGGCAAGGAGGACGGCAAGGCCGTCTCCATGTGGCACACGTTCGCGGTCACGTTCCGTCTGACTGATTGACGTTACGACCGCCGCGCTGGCTCCGACATCAACTGATCACCCCAGATACGCAACCGTTTCGTGAGAGGAATAAAACCCCATGGCCACTGATAGCGTCGTCGTCGAAAACCCGTACGGACTCCAGGCCCTGTGGGCGCAGGGTGATTTCATCGCCAAGGGCGTTCTGATCCTTCTTGCGATCATGTCCGCATACTCCTGGTTCATCATCTTCACGAAGTGGTGGGAGCAGCGCCGCCTTCTCAAGCAGGCCGCAGAGGCCGAGAAGAACTTCTGGGCCGCCGACAACATCAAGAACGGCGTCACCAAGCTCACCGGCAAGGGCAACATCTTCAAGGCGATCGCCTCCGAGGCGATCGACGCGGCCGGGCATCACGACACCCGCATGACCCAGCAGGTGCCGCTGCACGAGTGGATCGACAACGTCATCGCGCGCGGCGTGGCCCGCATCAGCAGCGCGCTGCAGACGCAGCTGCCGTTCCTCGCCACCACGGGCTCGACCGCGCCGTTCATCGGCCTGTTCGGCACGGTGTGGGGCATCTACCACGCGCTGGTCGCCATCGGCGTCGCTGGCCAGGCCAGCATCGACAAGGTCGCGGGCCCGGTGGGCGAAGCGCTGATCATGACGGCCATCGGCCTCGCGGTCGCGGTGCCGGCGGTGCTCGGCTACAACTACCTGCTCGGACGCAACAAGCTCATCATGGAGCGCGTGAAACTGTTCGCGAACGATCTCGAGCAGGTGATCGTGAGCGGCTCGCGTGTCGAGGGCTCGAGCCCTCAGGTCATCACGGGCGTCAAGAAGTAGCCGAAGCGCCGCACGCGGGAGGCACTCTGAATGAGCATGTCCATCAGTTCGGTCGGCGATGACGAAGATAAGGCGATCTCCGAGATCAACGTCACGCCGCTGGTGGACGTGATGCTGGTGCTGTTGATCATCTTCCTGATCACGATTCCGGTGATCACGCAGTCGGTGAAGGTCGATCTGCCGCAGGCGGCCAACATCCCGACGCAGACCAAGCCCGAGAACATCAACATCGCGGTGGATGCGGAAGGCAACATCTTCTGGAACACGGCCCTGTTGCCCTCGCAGGACGCGCTGCTCGAGCGAATCAAGCAGATCGCCGTGCTCGACCCGCAGCCCGAGGTCCACGTGCGAGGCGACCGCAATACGGCCTACGAGCACATCGGACGCGTCATCGTGACCTGCCAGCGCGGCGGCATCCAGAAAGTCGGGTTCATCACCGAGCCGGACCGTGCCCTGGCCCGCTGACCGTCGCCAACCCGGCATCGAGGAGAGACTCGCATGGGAATGAGTATCGGCGGCGGCGAAGACGAGCCGATGATGGACATCAACATGACGCCGTTGATCGACGTCATGCTCGTGCTGCTCATCATGTTCATCATCACCATCCCGGTGATGACGCACGCGGTCAAGCTCGACATGCCGCGGGCGACCAACGCGCCGTCGAACGCCGAGCCCGTCGTGATCAATCTGGAAATCGATTTCGACGGCACGGTGCTGTGGAACGGCACGCCGGTCGAGATCGAGGCGCTGGAGGGCTACTTCCGGCGCGAGGCGTCCGTCGAACCGCAGCCGGAACTGCACATCCGGCCGAGCAAGCGCGCGAAGTACGACGTCGTGGCCCGCGTGCTCGCGTCGGCGCAGCGCAACGGCATGCGCAAGATCGGGTTTGTCGGCAACGAACAATTCATGTAGCGCCGGGCCGGACCACGCGACCGGCCACTACACCAGGCTGCCGGGGCGTCTGCCCCGGCGGCTTTTTACACGTTAAAGGGGCCGGGCGGCCCCGCTTCGAGGCAGATTGACCATGAAGGCGACCTGGGTACTGACTGCGGCATTGGCGTTCACCGGGGTGGCCGGACTGACGGCTGGGCTGCTCGCGCCCTCCGTGGCCGAGGCCCAGCAGAAGATCGGTCCGAAGGTGGGCGTGCCGCTCAAGGCTGCGCAGGAAGCCGTCCAGAAGAAGAACTGGAACGGTGCACTGGCGAAGATCAAGGAAGCCCAGGCCGTCCAGCCGCGAACGGCTTTCGAGGACTACAAGATCAATGAGCTGCTCTGGTACGTCTACCTGCAGCAGGGACGCAACGCCGATGCGGCGCGCCTGCTGGAGCAGCAGATCGCATCCGGGCAGATGCCGGCGGGCGAGCGTGTCCAGCGCACCAAGACCGTGGCCCAGCTTTATTTCCGGGCGGGCAACTACCCTAAGGCCGCGCAGGCCGCGAACCAGTTCCTGAAGTCGGCGCCAAACGACCAGGAGATGCAACTGCTGGTTGCCCAGTCCCACTTCCAGCAGAAGGACTACAAATCCGCGGTGGCGGCGGCCAACCGGCTCATCAAGCCCGGGCAGAAGCCGAGCGAGGACCTGCTGCAGCTCCTGCTGCGTTCGAACTACGAGCTCAAGGACGCTGCCGGCACCTCGGCCGCCCTGGAGCAGTTGCTCACGTACTACCCGAGCCCGGATACCTGGGACCGTCTGCTCGACGGTTACCTCGAGCAGACGAACCACGACCACGAGCTGCTGGCGCTCTACCGGCTCTCCGAGGACGTGGGTTCACTGACCAAGTCGCGTCAGTACCTCGACATGGCGCAAGCGCTGTTCGTCGGCGGCTTCGCGATCGAGGCCGAGCGCATCATGGACAAGGGCCTCGCGGCGGGGCTCTTCAGCGGCGAGGAGATGACGCGCGCCACGCGGACGCGGGACACGGCCAAGCGCAAGGCCGACGAGGATCGCAAGGCGCTCGCCGGTGCGGGCAAGGCGCTGGCCGCAGCGAAGACGGGTGACGCCGCGTACAACGTGGGGAAGCTGTATTTCAGTGCCGGAAAATACGCCGAGGCTGCCGATGCAATGCGCAAGGCGCTCACGCTGCCGGGCCTCGCCGACGTGGACGACGCGAACATGGAACTGGGCATCGCGCTGGTGCGCCTCGGCAAGAAGGCCGAGGCCGCCAAGGCGTTCGATGCTGTGAAGGATCCGGAATTCGCCGAAGTCGCCCGCCTCTGGAAGCTTCGCATCCGCTGAACCCACCCGGTCGCACGGGCGCTGCGCCCAAATGAAGAGGCCGCCGTGGTTTGCACCCGGCGGCCTCGTTCGTTGCGCGGCATGGCCGCGATGGTGATCAGCGGTCAGCTCGCCGGCGCCCCCGACGTCTCGACGTGGAGCTTCCACAGGCGAGCGACCTCGGCGAGCTTCGCGTCCTTGACCTTCTCGAACGCTGCGAGCGCCTCCGGTGACTTTCCGGCGCGAGCATGGGCGATGCCCATCAGCATGTTCGCGTCGTCCGTGTCCGCCACGCCGCCTTTGGCGAGGCCTTTCTGGATCGCATCCGCGGCCTTGCCGTACTCGCCGACGCTGAAGAACAGCTTGCCCATTGCGACCATCTCGTTGCCCGTCTTGGCGGCGGCGAGGGCCTGGTCGGCGCCCGGCAGTTCCTTGCGGTCCGCGTCCGCACCGGATTTTGCCCGGGCAAGGTCGGCCTGGGCGCGCGTGAGCGGCTCGCCCTGGAACGCCCCGGACGCGACGCCCTGCTCGAGCAGCTGCTTCGCCTCCGAAGGGAACCCGCCGGTCATGAGCGTGGCGGCCGCTTCGGAATACTCATCGGGCCGGTTCATGGTCTTCGTATCGGCGATCAGCCGGTAGAGGGCACGCAGGTCGCGATCCGCCTTGGTCTCGTAGAGCTGGTTGTTGAGCAGGTCTTCCCAGTACTTGGTGGCCGGGTAGTGGCGGACCAGCGCCTCGAGGCTGCGCACGGTGCCCGGCCGGTCCTTGAGCTCGTAGTTGCTGCGCAGCCCGATCAGGAGCAACTGCTCGTCCGGCTTGGCCGCGCCGGCCGTGATCTGGTCCACGGTGGCGCGAGCGCCCGCGTAATCCTTCTGCAGGAACTTGCTCTGTGCAACCAGCGCGCCGACGTCCGCGCTGCCAGGCGCCGCGACGAGGTACTTGTCGCCGTACTCGACGGCCTTGGCGTAGTTCTCGAGCTGGTAGTTGATCTGCGCCAGCGCCTTGTAGCGGCGGGACACGTCGGCCTCGGGCACGAAGCCCGAGGCCACGGCGCGCGCGAGGGCCTCCTCGGCACCCTTGTAGTCCTTGGTCTGCAGCCGGGCGTACCAGCCGAGCTCGTCCACCATGAACGCCTCGTAAGGCGTCTTCGGCTCGATGGCCTGGGCCTCGTTCAGGCTGGCGATGGCCGCTTCCCAGTTCTTGGTGCCGATCGCTTCCTGCGCGGCCTTGAGCGGCTTCAGCATCTTGGCGCCGATCTTCTGCGGCGCCGCTTGCTTCGGCGGCGCAGCTTGCGCGATCGCCGTCGCCGGCGTCAGCAGCCCCGTCGCGACGCCCGTGACGCCTGCAGCCGCCAGGGCGGCCGCCAGAACCAGGTTTGCCTTTTTCATGATCGTCCTCACGCGCCGGGTTGGGGGCGCTCGATTGGTCATTCTATCGCGGCTCGGGCCGCACCGGACTCGATCAGTTCGATCAGCTCACCCGCCGGTCCCACACGGGCGCGATTGGATCCACCGGGCCGCCCTTGTATCCTCGGTGCGCGGAGGCGCAGGAGATCATGGCGGCGAGCAAGCGCATCGACATCGTCGAGGTGGGTCCTCGCGACGGGCTGCAAAGCGAGCCCAGCGTGCTGCCGACCGCGACCAAGATCGAGTTCATCGAGCGCGCGATCGCCGCCGGGGTACGGCGCGTGGAGGTGGCGAGCTTCGTAAACGCCGAAGCGCGTGCCGCAGATGGCCGACGCGGAAGCCGTGCTCGCGGGCCTGCCGCGACGGCCGGGCGTGCGCTACATCGGGCTCGTGCTGAACCGCCAGGGATTCGAGCGCGCGGCCGCGGCGGGCTGCAACGAGATCGGCATGGCGGTGATCGCGAGCGACACCTTCAACCGGCGCAACCAGGGCGTCGCGACCGAGGAATCCATCGCGGCATGGCTGGACATCGCGGTCGCCGCCAGGCACGCGGGCATCCGCGTCCCAGGTCACCGTGTCCGCCGCCTTTGGCTGCCCGTTCGAGGGCGAGGTGCCGGTGCAGCGCGTCGTCGACATCGCGCGCCGCGCTGGCCGAGGCCGAGCCGTTCGAGATCGCGCTCGCCGACACCATCGGCGTCGGCGTACCGGCCCAGGTGATCGAACTCGTCGGGCGCGTCCGCGAAGCGGTGCCGGCCGTTTCGTTGCGCTGCCACTTCCACAACACGCGCAACACCGGGCTCGCGAATGCGTTCGCCGCGGTGCAGGCCGGCGTCACGACGCTGGACGCGAGCCTGGGCGGCATCGGTGGCTGTCCGTTCGCCCCCGCGGCGACGGGCAACATACCGACCGAGGACCTCCTCTACATGCTGCATCGTTCGGGTTACGAGACCGGGATTTCTCTCACCACGGCGATCTCGACCGCCCGGTGGCTGCAGGAGCAGCTCGGGCGCCCGGTCCCCGGCATGCTCGTCAAGGCCGGCGACTTCGCGCACGCCGCGGCACAGGTGGCTTGAGCCGCGGCGACCCGTGCAGCGCGCACCGGCCTGCGGGCGTGGCTCAACGGCGAAGCTGGTAAAGTGGCGCCCTACCGAAATCCGGAGATCCCGACGGTGACCTACGCCGCCATTACCGGCTGGGGCAAGTGCATGCCGCCGGCCGTCCTGACCAACGCCGACCTCGCGACGTTCCTCGACACCAACGACGAGTGGATCACCAGTCGCACGGGCATCCGCGAGCGGCGGGTGTCGCACGTGCCGCTCGAGGAGCTCGGCTACGTCGCGGCGATGCGGGCGCTGGCGTGCGCAGGCCTCGATCCGGCGGACGTGGAGCTGATCGTGTTCGGCACCTGCAGCTTCGACGACCAGGTGCCGAACCAGGCCTCGGGCCTGCAGGTGCGGCTCGGCGCCAAGAAGGCGGCCGCGATGGACGTCAACACCGCCTGCACGAGCTTCCTCTACTCGCTCAGTACCGCCAATGCGCTGATCCGCACCGGCGTCGTGCGCAATGCGGTGGTGGTGGGCGGCGAACTGATCAGTGCCTTCATGGACTGGAGCAACCGCGGCGTCTCGGTACTGTTCGGCGACGGCTGTGCGGCGGTCGTGCTGCAGGCCACCGACCGCGAGGAAGGCCTGCTCGCCGAGCGCCTCGGGTGCGACAGCGACGCCCGCAATACGCTGGTCGTGGAGGGCATGGGAACCCGCTACGCCAACTTCACGCGGGTGTTCGGCAAGACCGACTGGATCTTCGAGGGCCAGGAGATCTTCAAGCGAGCCGTGATCGGCATGTCGGGCGCCTGCGCGGACGTGCTGGCGACCCGCCACATGAGTCCCGATGACATCGACCTCGTCGTGCCCCACCAGGCCAACCTGCGCATCATCGAGGCGGTGGCCAAGCGTGCCGGAGTGCCGATGGAGCGGGTGTTCGTCAACGTGCACCGCTACGGCAACATGTCCGCGGGAACCGTGCCGGTCGCACTGGTCGAGGCGATCGAGGAAGGTCGGGTGAAGCCGGGCGGACGGATCCTGCTGCCGGCCTTCGGCGCGGGTCTCACGTTCTGTGCGCACTTCGTCCGCTGGGGCGAGCGCGTCACACCCAAGGGAACGACGGACGTCGAACTGCCGCCCTGCGAGAGGACGGCGCTCGAGATGGTGCAGGAGCAGATCCGCAAGCGCGAGACGACGAGCGTTTCACACTGACCGCGCCGGATCGGGGTCCGATCGATGACCGTGACACCCGAACGCAAGGCGCTGCTGCAGATCCACTTCTGCGTGCTGCTGTGGGGCTTCACCGCAATCCTGGGCAAGCTGATCAGCCTGCCTGCGCTCGAGCTCGTCTGGTGGCGCATGCTGATCGTCGTCGCCGTGCTGCTCGCCTGGCCGCCGTTGTGGCGGGAACTGCGTACCATCCCGCGGCGCACGCTGGCCGCGTTCGCAGGCATCGGCGTCGTCGTGGCACTGCACTGGCTCACCTTCTACGGCGCGATCAAGCTCGCGAACGCGTCGGTCGCCGCCACCACCATGGCCGTGGCGCCGCTGTTCCTGGCGCTCATCGAGCCGTGGATCGCGCGCCGTCCGTTCGATGCCCGGGAACTCGTGGTGGGGCTGGTCGCGCTGCCGGGCGTGGTGCTGGTGGTCGGGGGCACGCCCGGAGGCATGCAGCTCGGACTCGCCGTCGGTGTCCTGTCGGCGTTCCTGGTGGCCATTTTCGGGGCGCTCAACAAGCGCTATGTCGAGCGCGCCAGCCCGCTGCTCGTCACCGGAGTGGAACTGGCCGCCGGCACGGCGTTTCTCACGGTGGTTGCGTTCATCTGGCAGGGGCAGGGGCCATGGCTCACGATCCCCGGGCCGCGCGATGCGTGGCTGCTCGCCGTGCTATCGCTCGGCTGCACGCTGCTGCCGTTCGCGCTCGCGCTGCGGGCGCTGCGCCACACCAGTGCGTTCATGGCCCAGCTGGCCGTCAGCCTCGAGCCGGTCTACGCGATCCTGCTGGCCATCGTCCTGCTCGGGGAACAGCGGGAACTCACGCCGTGGTTCTATCTCGGCGTCGCCGTGATCCTGGGCGCGGTGTTCGCGCACACCTGGATGAAGCTGCGCAACACCGCGGCCTGAGGACTCAGCGCGAGGCGACGGCCGTTCGGGTTGAGACGGTCCGGTGCCGGGCGCGTCGCACCCGCCAGGCCAGCAGCCCGGCGAGCAGGACCGCGTACACGGCCGGTTCGCGCCAGTCGGCCTTCACCTGCCACCAGAAGTGCGTGACGCCGAGGATCGCGGCGGGATAGACGAGCCGATGCAGCCGGTGCCAGCGCGGCCCGAGCCGGCGCATCCAGCCCGAAGTGGAGGTGACGGCCAGCGGCACCAGCAATGCGAACGCGGTGAATCCCACCGTGATGTACGGCCGCTTGACGAGGTCGACGCCGATGGCGCCGAGGTCGAACCACTGGTCGAGCACCAGCCAGGTGAGGAAGTGCAGGCACAGGTAGGTGAAGGCGAACAGGCCGAGCATGCGCCGCAGGCCCATGATCCAGGGCTTGCGCAGCGTGACCGCAAGGGGCGTGACACACAGTGTCGCGATCAGCAGCCGAAGGCCCGATTCACCGAGCCGGTCCATCAGCTCGTCGATGGGGTTGGCGCCGAGACCTGGCCCGGCGAGAGCGAAGGCGCGTGCCAGGAGCCACGCGAGCGGCAACGCGCAGGCCACGAACAGCAACGGCCGGGCGAGACGGCGCGCCCGGCCCGGACGGGCCGCGGCGCGCGTCAGAACTGCTTCCTCAGGTCCATGCCCGAGTACATCGCGGCGACCTGCTCTGCGTAACCGTTGAACGGCAGCGTCGGTACGCGGGGCGCGAACACGCCGCTGCCGATGCGGCGCTCGCGAGCCTGGCTCCAGCGAGGATGGTCCACCGCGGGATTCACGTTCGCGTAGAAGCCGTACTCCTGCGGCGCGGAGATGTTCCACGACGTCGGCGGCTGTCGTTCGGTGAAGCGGATCTCGACGATGGACTTGATGCTCTTGAAGCCGTACTTCCACGGCACGACGAGCCGCAGCGGCGCGCCGTTCTGGTTGGGCAGCACCTCGCCGTACAGGCCCACGGCCAGGATCGTGAGTGGGTGCATGGCCTCGTCCATCCGCAGCCCCTCGACGTAAGGCCATCGCAACACGGGAATACGCTGGCCCGGCATCTCCTCCGGCCGCAGCACGGTCTTGAACGCCACGTACTTGGCGCGCGAGGTGGGGCGGAAGCGCTTGAGTACGTCCGCGAGCGGGAGCCCGACCCACGGCACCACCATGGACCACGCCTCGACGCAGCGCAGCCGGTAGATGCGCTCCTCGAGCGCGTGGGGCTTGAGGATGTCCTCGAGCGTGAAGTCGCCGGTGACCTCGGCCTCGCCGGCGATCCGAACGCTCCACGGCTGCGGCCGGAAGCGGCCGCCGAGGCGCGCCGGGTCGCCCTTGTCGGTGCCGAACTCGTAGAAGTTGTTGTAGGTCGTGATGTCCTCGCGGGAATTCGGCGGATCGGCAACGCTGAAGCGGGCGTTCTTCGAGTGCTTGAGTCGTACCGCCTCGCCGGAGGCTGTCGCGCCGATCGCCAGGCCGGCGGCCCCGGCGAGCCCGGCCATGATTTCCCGCCGACTGAAATAGCGCTCGGACGGCGTGATCTGCGAGGGTGGTATCGATGGGAGCTCTGGCGTTTTCATACTGGCCTGTTCGCATCGGGCGACGAATCGGTGTCTGTCGAGATGACCGGGTCAGAGCCGGATTTGTGGCAACCGCGGCCGTCCCGGATCCACGGGCCCGCTGACGAGTGCCTAGCCGAGTAACTCGAGTATGGCCGGGAGCAGCACGCCCGACGGTCCGCGCAGCACCAGGGAGGCTCGCGGGCTCAAGTCCGTGGCACCCGGGTTGATCTCGATCACGGTGGCACCACGGCGGAGCGCGGCCTCCCCGAGGCCGGCGGCCGGATAGACCAGCGAGGACGTCCCGATCGAGAGGAACACGTCGCAGTGCTCGGCCGCGGCATCGGAAGCGACCAGGGTCTCGCGGGGGATCATTTCGCCGAACCACACCACGTCAGGCCGCAGCAGCCCGCCGCAGCCGAGGCAGCGCGGCAACCCGCCGGTTGCATCGCGGGATCGCTCGGCGACGACGACCTGCTCGACGGTGCAGCGATCACGCAGGATGTTGCCGTGGTACTCGATCACGCCGGTACTGCCCGCCCGCTGGTGCAGTCCGTCCACGTTCTGGGTCACGAGCGTCAGGCGTGGAACGCGCCGGGCGAGCGTGACGAGTGCGTGGTGCCCGGCGTTGGGCTCCGCCGTGCGGACGAGTTCGCGGCGCCACTCGTACCACCGCCAGACGAGTTCGGGATCGCGGTCGAAGCCCTCGGGTGTCGCGAGGTCGAGCGGGTCGAATCGTGCCCAGATTCCTTGCTGTGCGTCGCGGAAGGTGGGAATGCCGCTCTCAGCGGAAATCCCGGCACCGGTCAGGACGCAGACGTGTCGAGCCCGGGCGATCGCCGCGGCGGCGCGCCCGATCAGCTCGGGGGAAGGGGCAGGGGAGTGGTCGTGCACCATCCCCTGCCCCGGATCCGGAACCCGGCCGGACTCAGGCCGCCTTGCTCGCGCCGGCCAGCTGCCGCAGCACGTACTGCAGGATGCCGCCGTGCTGGTAGTACTCGCGCTCCTTGGGCGTGTCGATTCGCACGCGCGCCTCGAACCGTACGGGCGCGCCCGAGGCGGGCGTCGCGACGACCGTGACCATCTTTGCAGCACCGCCATTGAGCCCGATGATCTCGAAGCTCTCCTTGCCGGTGAGCCCGAGCGTCTGCGCACTCTCGCCGTCCTTGAACTGCAGGGGCAGCACGCCCATGCCGATCAGGTTGGAGCGGTGGATGCGCTCGAAGCTCTCCGCAATCACGGCGCGCACGCCGAGCAGCATCGTGCCCTTTGCCGCCCAGTCGCGCGACGAGCCCGTGCCGTACTCCTTGCCGGCGATCACGACCAATGGCGTGCCCTCGGCCTTGTACTTCATCGCCGCGTCGTAGATCGACATCGGCTCGCCCGTCGGCACGTGGACCGTGACCCCGCCCTCGGTGCCCGGTGCCAGCAGGTTGCGCAGGCGGATGTTGGCGAAGGTGCCGCGCATCATCACCTCGTGGTTGCCGCGGCGCGCACCGTAGGAGTTGAAGTCCACGGGCTGCACGCCCTGCGCCATGAGGTACTTCGCAGCGGGGCTGCTCTTCGAGATGTTGCCCGCCGGGGAGATGTGGTCGGTGGTGACCGAGTCGCCGAGCACCGCGAGCACGCGCGCGCCGCGGATGTCGGCGACCGCGCCCGGGGTCATGGTCATGCCTTCGAAATAGGGTGGGTTGCGCACGTAGGTCGAGTCGGCCTCCCACTGGTACACCTCGCCCTGCGGCACCTGGATGGCGTTCCAGTTCTCGTCGCCAGCGAACACGCTCGCATAGCCTTGGCGGAACATGCCCGAGGTGACGGAGGCGGCAACCGCTTCCTGCACGTCCTTCTGCGACGGCCAGATGTCCTTCAGGTGGACCGGTTTACCGTCCTTGCCGAGGCCGAGCGGCTCGGCGTTCAGGTCGATGTCCATGGTGCCCGCCAGCGCGTAGGCGACCACCAGCGGTGGCGAGGCGAGGAAATTCATCTTCACCTCGGGGTGCACGCGGCCCTCGAAGTTCCGATTGCCCGACAGCACCGACGTGGCGATCACGTCGCCGGCCTTCACGGCGTCGGAGATCTCCGGGCGCAGCGGGCCCGAGTTGCCGATGCACGTGGTGCAGCCATAGCCCACGACGTAGAAGCCTACGGCCTCGAGGTCGGTGAGCAGGTTCGCTGCCTTGAGGTAGTCGGTCACGACGCGCGAGCCCGGGGCGAGGCTGGTCTTGACCCAGGGCTTCGACACCAGCCCGTGCTTGCGCGCGTTGCGGGCCAACAGGCCCGCAGCCACCAGCACCGCCGGGTTCGAAGTGTTGGTGCAGCTCGTGATGGCCGCGATCAGCACCGCGCCGTCGGCGACCTCGAAGCTCTTGCTGCCCGCCGGCACGACGGCCTTGCCGGTCGCGCCCGGGTTCTTCTGCGCCCGCTCCTCCGCCATCTTCGCGTGGTGCCTGCGATAGGTCTCCTTCGAGATGCGCAGTGGAATCCGATCCTGCGGCCGCTTGGGTCCCGCGAGGCTCGGCTCGACGCTCGCCATGTCGAGCTCGAGGACGTCGGTGTAGTCGGCCTCGCGCATGCCGTTGGTGCGCCACAGGCCCTGGGCCTTGGCGTATGCCTCCACGAGCGCGATCTGCTCCGCGCTGCGCCCGGTGAGTTCGAGGTAGCGGATCGTCTCCTCGTCTATGGGGAAGATGCCGCAGGTGCTGCCGAACTCCGGCGCCATGTTGGCGATGGTCGCGCGATCCGCGAGCGGCAGGCTGGAGAGGCCGTCGCCGAAGAACTCCACGAACTTGTCCACCACGCCCTTCTTGCGCAGGATCTCGGTGATCGTGAGGACGAGGTCCGTGGCCGTGGTGCCGGCCGGAAGGGTGCCCTTGAGGCGGAAGCCGATCACCTGCGGAATCAGCATCGTCACGGGCTGGCCGAGCATCGCGGCCTCGGCCTCGATGCCGCCGACGCCCCAGCCGAGTACGCCGAGCCCGTTCACCATCGTGGTGTGTGAATCGGTGCCGACCAGCGTGTCGGGATAGGCGCGCCGCGAGCCGTTCTTGCCCTCGGCGAAGATCACCCTCGCCAGGTGCTCGATGTTCACCTGGTGCACGATGCCGGTGTTGGGCGGCACGACCTTGAAATTGCTGAACGCCGTCTGGCCCCAGCGCAGGAACGAATAGCGCTCACCGTTGCGGGCGAACTCGATGGTGTTGTTCTTGCGCAGGGCGTCGGGGCCACCGTACTCGTCCACCTGCACGGAGTGGTCGATCACGAGTTCCGCGGGAGCGAGCGGGTTGATCTCCTGCGGATTGCCGCCGAGGCGCGTCATGGCCTCGCGCATCGCGGCGAGGTCGACGATCGCCGGCACACCCGTGAAGTCCTGCATGATGACGCGCGCCGGAGTGAACGCGATCTCGTGGCTCGGGGCCGCCTTGGCGTCCCACTTGAGCAGCGCCTCGATGTCGTCGCGCGTCACGCTGACGCCGTCCTCGGTGCGCAGCAGGTTCTCGAGCAGGATCTTGAGCGAGAAGGGCAGGCGGCCGAGGTCGTGGCCCTGGAGGGCGGGCAGGCTGAAGATCTCGTAGGACTGGCCACCCACCGCCAGCGACTGGCGGGTCTTGAAACTGTCGCGCATGGAACCTCCGGGAGACGTACTGGCCCGACGTAACCGCGGAATTATAGCGTTTCAGAGTCGCTCTGCGGCAGCGACCGCACGCACCCGGGCGATCACGCCGCCGCCGAGGCAGGTCTCGCCGTCGTAGAAAACGGCCGACTGGCCCGGGGTGACGGCCCGCTGGGGCTTCTCGGTCGCGACGCGGCAGCGTCCGTCGGCCCGCACGCTCACGGCGCAGGCCTGGTCGCACTGACGATGCCGGGTCCTCACGGTGCAGGAGAATCCCTCCGCCGGAGGATCCCCGGCGATCCAGTGGACGGACTCGGTCTCGAACTCGAGGCTCATCAGGCCCGGGTCGTCGTGCGCCTGCGTCACCACGAGCACGTTGCGGCCGAGGTCCTTGCGTACGACGTACCAGGGTGCCTCCGCGGCACCCCGCACCCCGCCGAGCAGGAGGCCCTGGCGCTGGCCGAGCGTGTAGTACATCAGGCCGCGGTGTTCGCCCACGACGCGGCCGTCCGTGGTCTCCATGGGTCCTGGCCGGGCCGGCAGGTAGGCGGCCAGGAACTCCGCGAACGGCCGCTCGCCGATGAAGCAGATACCGGTGCTGTCGCGCTTGTCGTGCACCGGCAGCGCTCGCTCGTGGGCGATGCGCCGGACGTCCGTCTTGTCGAGGTGGCCGATGGGGAAGAGGGTGCGAGCGAGCATCGCTCCAGGGACCGTGTGCAGGAAGTATGTCTGGTCCTTGTCGCGATCGATCCCGCGCAGCAGCCGCGACCGACCGTCCGCCGTCGCCGATCGCGCGTAATGGCCCGTCGCGAACCACCGGGCACCAAGTCGGCGCGCGTGCTCGAAGCACACGCCGAACTTGATCTCGCGATTGCAGGCAACGTCCGGGTTCGGCGTGCGTCCGGCGCGCAGTTCGTCGAGGAAATGCGCGAACACCCGCTCGCGGTATTCACCGGAAAAATTGACCGTGTGCAGAGGCAGGTCGAGCGACTCGCAGACGCGGCGGGCGTCCTGCAGGTCGGCGGCCGCCGTGCAGTAGCCGTCCTCGTCCTCGTCCCAGTTACGCATGAACAGCGCGTGCACGTCGTAGCCCGCGTCCCTGAGGAGCGCGGCGGCGACGGCGGAGTCCACGCCGCCGGAAAGGGCGAGGACCACTCGCTGCGCCTCGGTCATGCGCCGATTGTAACCCCGTGCCGACGCCCGCCTCAGCCGCTGGCGGCGAGTGAGACCGGTGCGTCGATCAGGTGGCTGATGAGCGAGAGGGGATGGCGCACACCCGCCAGGTAGTCGTCGAGGCACTGCGTGACGAGCGGGCTGCGCAGTCGCAGGCGCGGCTCGTGCAGCTGCTCGCGCGTCAACCAGCGCGTGCGCAGGATGCCGCGGTCGAGCGGGCGGGCGGGGTCGTGGTCGCGCAGTTCACCGCTGAAGGCGATGCGCAGGAAAGTCCGGGCCGCGTGGGGCGGGCGCCACACGTATACGCCCACCACGGCCTGCGGCTCGAACCGCCAGGCGGTCTCCTCGAGGGTCTCCCGGACGACGGCCTCGAGGAACGTCTCGCCATCCTCGAGGTGCCCGGCCGGCTGGTTGAGCACCACGCGACCGCCGGATCGCTCCTCGACGAACAGGAACTTGCCGTCACGCTGCGCGACGGCGGCAACGGTCACGTCGGGCTTCCAGCTCATACCCGCCAGTATAGGTAATCGGGCTGAAACAACGGAACCGTCAGAAATCGATCGCGGTGGCCCGCAGCTCGGGCTGCGTGAGGCTCACCGCCCACACCTCGTCGAAATAGGCGAGGTGCCGACGGACGATCGGCTGGTCGTCGAAATCGACGATGCCGTCCCAGCGGGTGGCCTGCTGACGGTAGGCAATCGCCCGGTCGTCGGCGACGATGAACGAGGCCGGATTGTTGCGATACTCGGGCGGCACGTTGCGAAGCTCGATGAAGCTCGTCAGACGACGGGCCATCTGCATGAAACGGTTGCCCTCGCGGGCGGCGCGGGCCGGATCGGAAATCAGGACGCGCAGCCGCGCATGCCCGCGGGCCAGCACCAGCCGCTTGACGGGCTCGAGGAAGCAGTCCTGATCGTAGATCAACGGCTCAAGGTTCGGTGTGTAGATCGACAGGGAGCGCTGGGCGCGCGTTGCAAGCTCGGCGACGGCCGCCCGATATTCATCGAGGGTCGAGAGGATGCTCCTCGTGCTGGTGCCGTCCGGTCTCGTTTCCATCGCTTCGGTCGATCCCCAGGCGCATCCGCACGTGCGGGATGCCAACCTCGTCAAAGACGGGCCCCTCGGCCCGGAAGCCCAGCCGGCGGTAGAAGCCGGTGGCGTTGGTCTGGGCGTGAAGATAAACCGCCTCGAAGCCCAATTCTGTGGCCTGGTTCACGAGGTGGCGCATGATTTCCACGCCGACCCCGGTGCCCCGCCACTCCCGCCGCACGGCTACGCGCCCGATTTTCCCGCAGGGCTCGAGCCGCCCGGTGCCGACCGGCTCGCGGTTCGTGGCGACGGCCAGAACGTGAAGCGCCGTCAGATCGGCCGCGTCCCATTCCTCGTGCTCCGGCACGCCCTGCTCCTCGACGAATACGCAGCGGCGCACGGCCTGGAGGGACTCGCAGTCACGCTGCCAGCTCGCAGGACGCACCGCAACGGACGCGCCGGGCAACGCCAAGGCCTCACACGCTCCGTGCGAGGCGCGCCGCCAGGCCGATGTACGTGGCGGGCGTCAGGCCGCGCAGGCGCGCCTTTTCTGCAGCCGGAATGGGCAGCTGGTCCACGAAGTCGGCGACCGCCCGGGCATCCACGCGGCGGCCCCGCGTCAGCTCCTTGAGCTGCTCGTAGGCGCCCGGCACGGCGTAACGGCGCATGACCGTCTGGATGGGCTCGGCAAGAAGTTCCCAGTTCGCGTCGAGGTCCGCCTCCAGTCGCGCGCGATCCACCGCCAGCCGGGCGAGCCCGCGCGCCACCGACTGAACGGCGACGTCCGAATGGGCGAGCGCCACGCCGATGTTGCGCTGGACCGTCGAGTCGGTGAGGTCGCGCTGCCAGCGCGATACCGGCAGCTTCTCGGCCATGAAGCGCAGCAGGGCGTTGGCGAGCCCGAGGTTGCCCTCGGCATTCTCGAAGTCGATCGGGTTGACCTTGTGCGGCATGGTCGAGGAGCCCACTTCGCCCGCGACCACCTTCTGGCGGAAATAACCGAGCGAGATGTAGCCCCAGAAGTCGCGGCACAGGTCGAGCAGCACCGTATTGCAGCGGGCCAGCGCGTCGAAGTACTCGGCCATCCAGTCGTGCGGCTCGATCTGGGTCGTGTAGGGATTCCACTCGAGGCCGAGCGATTCGACGAGGCGGCGCCCGAGCGCCGGCCAGTCGACGTCGGGGCACGCCGCGACGTGGGCGTTGTAGTTGCCCACGGCACCGTTGATCTTGCCGCGCACCGGGACGCGCGCGAGAGTCTCCCGCACCAGCCTCAGCCGGTGGACGAAAACGGCCACCTCCTTGCCGAGCGTGGTGGGCGTCGCCGGCTGGCCGTGCGTGCGCGACATCATCGCGTCGTCGGCGTGGGCGTGCGCCATCGCCCGCAGGGTTCCGATGAGCGAGTCGAGGCGCGGCAGCAGGACGCGTTCGCGCGCCTCGTGCGCGAGCACGCCGTAGGCGAGGTTGTTGATGTCCTCGGAGGTGCACGCGAAGTGCACGAACTCCAGCCGCGAGGTCCACGCCGCGTGGGCTCCCAGGCGGCGCTTGAGGAAGTACTCGACGGCCTTCACGTCGTGGTTGGTCTCGCGCTCGATCGCCTTGATCTCGAGGGCATCGGCCTCGCTGAACTGCACGGCGATCGCAGTGGCGAGCGCGAGGTCCGTCGCCCGCAGCCCGTGCATCTCCGCGAGTCCCCCCGGCGCGGCGAGCGCGTGCAGCCAGGCGATCTCGACCCGCACGCGCGCGCCGATCAGTCCCGACTCGCTGAACAGGGCGCGCAGCTCGTCGCAGCGCGCGGCGTAGCGTCCGTCCACCGGCGATAACGCAGTCAGGGGGGTGACGCTCATGCCATCTTCCGGGAGGTGATACGATTCCGAGATCATACCGCAGGCCCGCGGCACGGCGCCTGCGCAGCCCTTCGGAGCGCGATGGCATGGCTGCAGACGAGTTTCGTGTCGAGCGCGACAGCATGGGCGAACTGCGCGTGCCGGCCCACGCCTTGTGGGGCGCGCAGACCCAGCGTGCGGTGCAGAACTTTCCCTTGAGTGGCCTGCCGATGCCGCGGGGATTCCTGCGCGCGCTCGGGCTGGTGAAGTGGGCTGCGGCGGGCGCCAACCTCGAACTCGGCGAGATCGACAAGGTGCGCGGCTTCGCCATCCAGAAGGCGGCGCTCGAGGTCGCCGAGGGCCGTCACGACGCCCACTTTCCGGTGGACGTGTTCCAGACCGGCTCCGGCACCAGCAGCAACATGAACGCGAACGAGGTGATCGCGCGGCTGGCCACCCAGTACGCCGGCGGCACCGTGGTGCACCCGAACGACCACGTCAACCGCAGCCAGAGCAGCAACGACGTGGTCCCGACGGCGATCCACGTCGCCGCCGCCCTCGCGCTTGCCGAACATCTCGTGCCGGCACTGCGGGAGCTCGCCGAGACCATCGCACGCAAGGCCGGCGACGTGGGCGACACCGTGAAGACCGGGCGCACGCACCTCATGGACGCCATGCCGCTCACGCTCGGGCAGGAGCTCGGTGCGTGGCGCGCACAGGTCGAGGACGGCATCGCGCGGCTGCAATCCACCCGGGTCCGACTGCACGCGCTGGCGCTCGGCGGCACGGCAGTCGGCACCGGCATCAACGCACCGGCGGAATTCGGCGTTCGTGCGGCGGCGCTGCTGTCGCGGCAGACGGGCCTCGACCTGCACCCGAGCCGCAACCTGTACGCGGCGATCGCCGCACAGGACACCGCGGTCGAACTGTCCGGCCAGCTGCGCACGGTCGCGGTCAGCCTGATGAAGATCGCGAACGACCTGCGCTGGATGAACAGCGGTCCGCTCGCCGGCCTCGGTGAGATCGCGCTGCCCGCGCTGCAGCCGGGCAGCAGCATCATGCCCGGCAAGGTCAACCCGGTGGTCCCGGAGGCCGTGGCGATGGCCGCGGCGCAGGTCATCGGCAACGACGTCACCGTCTCGATCGCCGGGCAGTCGGGTGCGTTCCAGCTCAACGTCATGCTGCCGGTGATCGCCCACAACCTGCTGCAGAGCATCGAGCTGCTCGCCGCCTCGGCGCGCATGCTCGGCCGCAGCGCCATCGCGGGCTTCACGGTGAACGCGCGCCAGATCGCAACGACTCTCGACCGCAACCCGATGCTCGTCACCGCGCTCAGTCCGGTCATCGGATACGACCAGGCGGCGGCGATCGCCAAGCGGGCCCTGGCCGAAGGGCGTCCGATTCGCGAGGTGGCGGCCGAGATGACCGATCTCACTCCGGAGCGCCTCGCGAAGCTGCTCGCCCCGGGGGCACTGACGCGCGGCGGCGTGCGCCATGGCACGGGGGACTGATTGACCGACGCTCGCGGGATGAGCCTTAGGGAACGCATCGAGCGCCAGCTGCAGGGCACGATCCCGGGTGGCGATCCGTTCGAGAGCCTCGCGGCCGACCTTTCGTCCGACGAGCTCGCGGAATTGCGGCGCCATCTGCCCCGCCAGTGGACGCGTGCCGCCGTGATGGTGCCCCTCGTGGAGCGAACGGAAGGCCTCACCGTGCTCCTTACCCGGCGTGCTGCGCACCTGAAGGCCCATCCCGGGCAGATCAGCTTCCCCGGCGGCCGGGTCGAGGCCTGCGATGCCGGTCCCTGGGAAGCCGCGTTGCGCGAGACCCGCGAGGAAATCGGACTCGCGCCGGACCGCGCCTCGCTGGCCGGTTACCTGCGCGATCACGTGGTGCTGACCGGCTTCCTGATCACCCCGGCCGTTGCTTTCGTCCGCCCCGATTTCGAGCTCGTGCTTGACCTGACCGAGGTCGACGACGCCTTCGAGGTCCCGCTCGAGTTCGTGCTCGACCCGGCCAACCGCGTCGAGCGCCAGCGGATCTATGCCGGCCACGCCTTCACGACCTACGACATCCCCTACGGCGAGCGCCACATCTGGGGCGCCACCGCGGCGATGCTGCTCAACCTCGCCTCGCGGCTGCAGGAGACCTGACTCGTGTCCATCCGACGTCTGCAGGAGATCATGGCGGCGCTGCGCGATCCCGGGCACGGATGTCCCTGGGACCTCGAGCAGACCTGGGCGAGCATCGCGCCGCACACGATCGAGGAGGCCTACGAGCTGGCCGACGCGATTGCGCACGGCGATCCGGTCAAGGTGCGCGACGAACTCGGCGACCTGCTGTTCCAGGTGGTGTTCCAGTCGCGCATCGCCGAGGAGCGCGGGCTGTTCGGCCTCGAGGACGTCGCGGCCACCATCGGCGCGAAGCTCGAGCGGCGTCATCCGCACGTGTTCGGCGAGGCGACCGTCCGCTCGACCGCGGAGCAGAGCGCCGCCTGGGAGCAGCACAAGGCGGCGGAGCGCCGCGCGGCCGGCAGCGGGCGAGGGCGTGCTCGACGGCATCACGCTCGGCCTGCCGGCCCTGACGCGGGCGGCCAAGCTCGGACGGCGTGCCGGGGCGGCGGGGTTCGACTGGACGCGGGCGGACGACGTCCTGCAGAAGGTCGAGGAGGAGTGTCGCGAGTTGCGCAGCGCGCTTGCGGCGGGGGAGGCGGTGCAGGCCCGCGAGGAACTGGGCGACCTGCTCTTCAGCGTCGCGCAACTTGCGCGCCACCTGGAATCCGACCCGGAGGATGCGCTGCGCGCCGCCAGCGCCAAGTTCGAGCGGCGCTTTCGGCACATGGAACACCGGCTCGCGGAGCACGGCCGCCACCCTCGCGACGCCTCCCCCGACGAACTGGAGGCGCTGTGGGCGCAGGCCAAGCGGGAGATCGGCTGAACGCGCCGCTCGCGGCCCTGCGCGACGGCTGGGCGAGTGCTCGATCCGCGACCGGCGCCGGCTCGGCGCCTGGCTCGACCGGCTCGCACGGCGCGGCCGGTCAGCCGACGCCGCTGAGGTTGGCCGGCTCGAGCCGCGAGATCGAAGCTTCCGCGGCGCGCGTGACGGCACGCCGCGCGTCGATTCCTGAGATTCGCTACGACGAGAGCCTGCCGGTGCACGCCCGGCGCGCCGAAATCGCCGCGACGATCGCGCGCGCGCCCGTCACGATCCTGAGCGGGGCGACGGGCAGCGGCAAGAGCACCCAGCTCCCCAAGATCTGCCTCGAGCTCGGCCGCGGCGCGGCGGGCCAGATCGGCCACACCCAGCCGCGGCGCATCGCGGCCCAGACGCTCGCCTATCGCCTGAGCGCGGAACTCGGCACGACGCCCGGGGACCTCGTGGGCTACCAGGTTCGCTTTGCGGACCGCACCGGGCCGCGCACGCTCGTCAAGCTGATGACGGACGGACTGCTGCTGCGCGAACTCGAGGGTGATCCGCTGCTCGAACGCTACGACACGCTGATCCTCGACGAAGCGCACGAGCGCAACCTGAACGTGGATTTCCTGCTCGGCGTCTGCCGGCGCCTCGTCGAGCGGCGTCCCGAACTGCGCGTGATCGTCACCTCCGCGACCATCGAGACGCGCCGCTTCGCGGAGTTCTTCCGCGGCGCGCCCGTCATCGACGTCGAGGGCCGCAGCTTCCCGGTCGAGGTACGCTACCGGCCGCTCGACGAGGAGGCGGCGGCCGAGGCGCCCTCGCTGCCGGAGGCGATCGCCGCGGCCCTCGACGAGCTGCGCGCCAACACCCGGGGCATCGACGGCGACGCGCTGGTGTTCCTGCCCGGCGAACGGCAGATCGCCGAGACGCGCGACTATCTGGAACGGGCGGGCAGCCGCGACTGGGACGTCTTCCCGCTCTATGCGCGGCTGTCGGCGGCCGAGCAGGAGCGCGTCTTCGAGCCCCATCCACGGCGCCGCGCCGTGCTCGCCACCAACGTCGCGGAAACCTCGCTCACGATCCCGGGCGTGCGCTTCGTCGTGGACGCCGGCCTCGCACGGGTTAGCCGCTACAGCCCGCGAGCCAAGTTCCAGCGCCTGCCGATCGAACCCGTCTCGCGGGCCAGCGCCGAGCAGCGCACGGGACGCTGCGGCCGCATGGGCGAGGGCATCTGCATCCGGCTGTACTCCGAGGAGGATTTTGCAGGACGGTCGGACTACACGGACCCGGAGATCCTGCGCACGAACCTCGCCAGCCTGATCCTGCAAATGGCGGCGCTCGGACTCGGCGTGCCGGAGGATTTCCCGTTCGTGGACCCGCCCGACACGCGGCTGCTGAACGACGGCTACCGACTGCTGCAGGAACTGAGCGCGGTGGACGGCGACCGGCGCATTACGCGGCTGGGGCGGCAGATGGCGACGCTTCCGGTGGACCCGCGGCTGGCACGCATCCTGCTCGAGGCCGGCCGGCAGCGCTGCCTCGCGGAGGCCCTGGTCATCGCGTCGTTCCTGAGCATCCAGGATCCGCGCGAGCGCCCCGCCGACCGCACCGAGGCCGCCGACCAGGCTCACGCGTCCTTTGCCGATCCTCGGTCCGATTTCGTGACCGTGCTGAACCTCTGGAGTGTCGCGCGGGAGCAGGCGGCATCGGGCAACCGGGCGCTGCGGCGCTGGTGCAAGGAGCACTTCCTGTCCTTCATGCGCATGCGCGAATGGCATGACCTGCACGAGCAGCTGGCAGACATCGCGAGCGCCCAGCGTCTCGAGCGCAACACGGTCGCGGCACCGACCGGCGTGCTGCACCAGGCGATCCTGACGGGGTTCCTCGGCGGCATCGGCGTGCTCGACGAGGGACGCAACTATCTCGGGGCGCGCGATGCGCGCTTCGTGATCGCACCCGGTACGCCGCTCGCCAGGCGCCCACCGCGCTGGATCGTCGCCGCGAGCCTGGTCGAGACGCAACGCCTCTACGCACGCATGGTGGCGCAGGTGCAGCCCTCGTGGATCGAGTCGGCCGGCGCCCACCTGGTACGCCGCACTTACGGCGAGGCGGAGTGGGTTGCTGCGCGCGGCATGGTGATGGCGCGCGAAACCGTGTCGCTGTACGGCCGCGTGCTGAGCAGCGGCCGACAGGTGAACTTCGCGACGATCGATCCGGCGCTGGCGCGGCGCATGTTCGTCGAGGAGGCGCTGGTGCGCGGTCAGTCCGACCTGCGGGCCGGGTTCCTCGCGCGCAATGCACGCCTGCGCGAGGATCTCGAGCGGATCGAGTCGAAGCTCCGTCGTCGCGACCTGCTGGCGGCGGAGGACCCACTCGTGAATTTCTACCTCGAGCGCATCCCGGCGGACGTGGCGAGCACGCGCGCCTTCGAGCGCTGGTGGGGTCACGAGGAGGGTCGGAGCCCGCATCGACTCGACGTCCCCGCCGAGGTGCTGCTGGCGGAACCGCTGCCGCCACATGCAGCGGTCGATTACCCGGACCGGCTGGAAATTGACGGCAACGAGCTACCGCTCGCCTATCGCTTCGACCCCACGGACCCGGACGACGGCGTCACGCTCGACCTGCCGCTGCCGCTGCTTGCATCCCTCCCGGCGCGTCGCCTCGACTGGCTGGTGCCGGGCTACCTGCAGGACAAGCTCGTCGCCGTGCTGCGCGGCCTGCCGAAGGACCTGCGTCGCGAGCTGGTTCCGGTCCCGGCCGCCGCCGCGCGCCTGCGCGACGCGCTCGTGCCGTTCGGCGAGGGCGCGTTTTTCGAGCGCCTTGCGGAACTCGTCACGGCGGCCGTGGGGACCCGGGTGGAGGCCCGGCAACTCGCGGACATCGCGCTCCCGTCGTGGCTGCGCATGAACCTGCGGGTGCTCGACGGCACGGGTCGCGAGGTCGGCCGAGGGCGCGACCTCGACACGCTGCGCCGGGAACTTCGCGTGGACTCGGTGCGCGCCATGCGCCCCTCGGCATCGCATGGCTGGGAGCGGGAGGGAATTCGACGCTGGGATTTCGGCGAGCTGCCCGTGGAGTTGCGCGTGCCGAGCGGGGGCGTGTCGCTGCGCCTGTTCCCGGGACTCGAGGATGCCGGTGGCGCGGCACGACTGCGCCTGTTTCCGCGCGCCGACGCGGCCCTGGCTGCGACGCGACATGGGGTGGTACGGCTCGCCGCGCTGGCGCTGCCGCAGCAGCACGAGTTCGTCCTGCGACAGTGCGCGCACGATCGGGAGCTGGCACTCCTCACGGCGGCGGCGGGGCTGGACCGCAAGCTGTTCGGGGAAATCGCCGACCGCGCCGTGGCCGATGCGCTGCGCCTGGACGAGCAGGACCTCCCACGCTCGGAGACGACCTTCGCGGCGAGGCTCCAAGCGGCGCGGGCCGACATTGCCGCGCGGGGCGAGGAGGTGGTCCGCACGGTGCGGGCGGTGCTGCTCGCGGTGAAGGAGACCCGGGCCGCGCTGGGCGACCTCGCGAACCCGGCGTTCGTGGCGGGCCGGGAGGCGATCGGGCGGCAGATCCAGTCGCTGCTCGCCCCGGGCTGGGTGCGCGATACGCCGTCTGCGGCCTTTCGCCAGCTGCCGAAGTACCTGCTTGCGGCTGCCCGCAGGGCGCAGCGCCTGCGCGACGACGTCGCGCGCGATCGCCGGCTCGAGTCCGAGGTGACGGCGTTCGATGCCGCCTGGCGCAGCCTCGCCGCCCGTCCGGCCGCGGCCGGGCCGGGCCCCGAGCTGCAGCGCCTGCGATGGATGATCGAGGAATTCCGGCTGTCGCTGTTTGCGCAGGACCTGCGCACTTCGGGACCTGTGTCCGCGAGGCGTCTCGAGGCGCAGCTCGCGCGTGCCCGCGAGGAATCGGAGGGCGGCTGAGTCGCCGCCCCCCGGGCCGCCCGCTGCTTGCAGGCTACTTGTTTTCCAGGAACGGCTTGATCAGGTCCAGGGGCAGCGGGAAGACGATGGTGGTCGCCTTCTCGCTCGACAGGTCGGACAGCGTCTGCAGGTAACGCAGCTGCAGCGCCTTGGGTTCGGAGCCGAGGGTGCGAGCGGCCTCGACGAGCTGCTGGGCCGCCTGCTTCTCGCCCTCGGCGTGGATGATCTTGGCGCGCCGCGTGCGCTCCGCCTCGGCCTGCTTGGCCATCGCGCGGATCATCGTCTCGTCGAGGTCCACGTGCTTGATCTCGACGTTGCCGACCTTGATGCCCCAGGCGTCGGTAGAGCTGTCGAGGATCTTCTGGATGTCCACGTTCAGCTTGTCGCGCTGGGACAGCATCTCGTCGAGCTCGTGCTGGCCGAGCACGGAGCGCAGCGTGGTCTGGGCGAGCTGGCTCGTGGCCTCGAACGGATTGGCGACCTGGATGATCGCCTTCGACGGATCGACGATGCGGAAGTAGATGACGGCGTTGACCTTCACCGACACGTTGTCGCGCGAGATGACGTCCTGTGTCGGGACGTCGAGCACGACGGTGCGCAGATCCACCTTGACCATGCGCTGCACCAGTGGGATCAGGATGATCAGGCCGGGGCCCTTGACGCCCGTGAAGCGGCCGAACGTGAAGACCACGCCGCGCTCGTACTCGTTCAGGACCTTGATGATCTGAGTCGCGAGCACCACGAGTGCGACGACGACCATGGCGACGATGGGCAGGCTGTTCAACATGGGCGGGTTCTCCTGACGTTCATTCCCGGATTGGTTCGACTTCGACGGTGAGCCCGTCCACCTTGCGGATCCGCAGTCGCTGTCCGGCTCGCACGGGTTCGTGGCTGACGGCGTTCCACAGCTCGCCCTGGACACGCACGAGGCCGCGGGTGTCGAAGTCCTCGGTGGCCTCAGCCGTCTCGCGCAGCAGTCCTTCGACGCCGCTCACGACGGGCCGGTGCCGGGCACGAACGGCGAACGAGACGATCGCAAGCAGGACCAACGCGCCCGCGAGCGCCATCGCCGCGATCATCTGCCACGCGATCGAGAAGCCGGGCACGTCCCTGTCGAGCAGCATGACGGATCCGATGACGAAGGCGACGATGCCGCCGAGCCCGAGCGCGCCGAACGAGGGCACGAAGGACTCCGCGACGATGAGCAACACCCCGAGGGCGATCAGCGCGAGCCCCGCATAGTTGACCGACAGCACCTGGAACGCAAACAGCGCGAGCAGCAGGCAGATCGCACCCACCACGCCCGGCACGATCGCGCCCGGGTTGTAGCCCTCGAGCAGCAACCCGTAGATCCCGATGAGCATCAGCAGGTAGGCCACGTTCGGGTTGGTGATGAGCGACAACAGGTTGGTGCGCCAGTCCGGCTCGAGCTCGTGGAGGATCAGTCCTGCGGTGCGCAACTCGACTTCCTGCGCGCGCAGCTTCACCTTGCGCCCGTCGATCAGGCGCAGCAGTTCCGGGATGTCGTTGGCGACCAGATCCACGACGCCGGCGGCGAGCGCCTCGTCGGCCGGCAGGCTGGCGCCGTCGCGCACCGCGGCCTCGGCCCACTCGACGTTGCGGCCGCGCAGCTCGGCGAGGCCGCGGATGTAGGCGATCGAGTCGTTCAGGGCCTTGCGCTCCATCGCCGTGCCCGGCGCAGCCGCCGGTTCACCGTCCTTCCCGTTGTCGTCGGCCGCCGACTTCTGCTTCGCGGCCGGATCGTCGCCCGGCCGGCCGGGCGGCGCGGTCCCGCCGATCTGGACGGGCGTGGCGGCACCGAGATTGGTGGCCGGCGCCATCGCAGCCACGTGGCTGGCATAGACCAGGAACGTGCCCGCGCTCGCCGCTCGCGCGCCGCTCGGCGAGACGTAGGCGACCACGGGGACCTCGGAGGCGAGGATGGCCTGGATCATGTCGCGCATCGCGGTGTCGAGGCCGCCGGGCGTGTCGATGGTGACCACGACCAGTTCGGTGCCGCGCTCCTGCGCCTCGCGCAGCTTGCGGACGAAGTAGTCGCTGGTCGCCGGCCCGATGGCGCCCGAGACGGGCAGCAGCGTTCCCGTCCGGCCCGCGGCGGGTGTCGAGTCGGCCGCCGCCAGTGCCCAGCCTGCGGCTGCGAGCAGCAGGCCTCCCCACAGCGCGACGCGCCGACGTGTGCTGACTGGATTGCGCATGTCGGGATGATAACAGCCGGTCGTGTTCTCATCGTGCCGCCGTATACTGCTCGGAAAGCCCGGAGCATCCCTTAGGACGCCACATGCCTCGATCGAGCTGCCGACTCGCGCTCTGCGCCGGGACGATCTTCACGTTTGTGTTCACCGCGCCATCGACTCAGGCGCAATCCGCCGATGTGCCCGCGGTGAAGATCGAGGTCCAGCGCCTGCGGTCGGGCCTGCACCTGCTCAGTGGAGCGGGGTGCAACGTCGTCGTGTGGAGTGGACCGGACGGCGCGGTGCTGGTGGACAGCGGCTCGGCGGAGGCCGCGCCGCAGCTGCTCGAGGCCGTGGCACGACTCGCGCCGGACGGCGTGCGTTTCGTGGTCAACACGCACTGGCACCCGGACCACACCGGCGGAAACGAGCCGCTTGGGCGATCCGGCGCACTGGTGGTGAGCCAGGAAAACGTGCGGCTGCGAATGTCGGAACCGCAGGACGTGCGCGAGTACGCAATCGAGGTCCCGGCCGCCGCGGCCGTTGCACTCCCAGTCGTCACCTTCGACGACGCCTTGACGCTGAATCTCAACGGCGATCGGCTGGTGCTGCTGCACGCGCCGGCCGCTCACACGGATGGCGACGTCATCGCGTGGTGGGAGGAGGCGAACGTCGTGCACCTCGGCGACGTCTTCTACGCGAGCGGCTACCCGTTCCTGGACACGACGAGCGGTGGATCGCTGGCCGGCCTCGTCGCGGCCCTCGAGACAGTGCTGTCGCGGGCCGACGCGCTCACCCTGATCGTGCCGGGACACGGGCCGGTCTCGACGCGTGCCGACCTCGCCGCGTACCGCGACATGCTGGTCGCCGTCGGCAGCCGGGTCCGGGAGCTCACCGAGCAGGGACGGAGCCTCGACGAGGTGCTCGCGGCCGCGCCGACGGCTCCGTATGACGCCCGCTACGGTCAGGGCGGTGTCAGCGCGGAGCGCTTCGTGCGCCTCCTGTTCGAGGACCTCGCCGACCGCCGCTGAGCCGTCAGCCCGCGACGTCGAAGTTGATGCCCTGCGCGAGCGGCAGGTCGGAACCCCAGTTGATGGTGCAGGTCTGACGGCGCATGTAGGCCTTCCACGCGTCCGACCCCGACTCGCGTCCGCCGCCCGTGTCCTTCTCGCCGCCGAACGCGCCGCCGATCTCCGCGCCCGAGGTGCCGATGTTCACGTTGGCGATGCCGCAGTCGGAGCCGGCCGCCGACAGGAAGCGCTCGGCGTGCTGGAGCCGGTCGGTGAAGATCGACGACGACAGCCCGTGCGCCACGTCGTTCTGCAGGCGGATCGCCTCGTCCAGCGACTCGACCGGGACCAGGTAGAGGACGGGGCCGAAGGTCTCCGTTCGAACGATCTCCCACTCGTGGCTCGCGACCACGACGGCGGGCTCGACGAAGTGGCCGGGACGCGTGAGCGCCCGGCCGCCCGTCAGCAGGCGCCCGCCGCTCGCCACCGCCTGCGCGACGGCGGACTCGAAGCGCCGCACGGCCGCCGCGTCGATCAGGGGTCCCATCAGCGTGCCGGCCTCGAGCGGATCGCCGATGCGCACCTGCGCATAGGCGCGCACCAGGCGCTTCTCCAGCTCATCGAGTCGAGAGCGGTGCACGAACACGCGGCGCGTGCTGGTGCAACGCTGACCGGCCGTGCCCACCGCGCCGAACACGATCGACGGCACGGCGAGGTCGAGGTTGGCGGACTCGTCCACGATGATGGCGTTGTTGCCGCCGAGCTCGAGCAGGCTCTTGCCGAGCCGGCGCGCCACGCGCTCGGCGACCTCGCGTCCCACCTGCGTCGAGCCGGTGAACGAGACGAGGTCCACGCGGCGGTCCTCGACGAAGCGGGTGGCGAGCTCGTGGCCCGCGTCGACGAACAGCTGGAAGATGCCCGGGATAGCCATGGCGCTCGAGCACGCGGTTGCACAGCCGCTGCACCGCGACCGCGCACAGGGCGGTCTTGGGGGAGGGCTTCCAGACGGTCACGTTGCCGCAGATCGCGGCGAGGAAGGCGTTCCAGGCCCACACCGCCACCGGAAAGTTGAAGGCGCTGATCACGCCCACCACGCCGAGCGGGTGCCACTGCTCGAGCATGCGGTGGCTCGGCCGCTCCGAGTGCATCGAGAGTCCGTAGAGCATGCGCGACTGGCCGACCGCGAAGTCGGCGATGTCGATCATCTCCTGGACCTCGCCGTCGCCCTCGGCCTTGATCTTGCCCATCTCGAGCGTCACCAGGCTGCCGAGTGCGGACTTGTGTCGCCGCAGCTCGTCGCCGACGAGTCGCACCGCCTCGCCGCGCTTGGGCGCCGGAACCTGCCGCCACGCCTCGCGCCACCGCGCACGCGGAGGCGATCACTCGCTCGTACTGAGCGGGGGTCGCCGCACGCACGGACGCGATCACCTCGCCGTTCGCAGGATTCACCGATTCGATCAGCGCAGCCGTCGGGTCCGCCAGCCAGCCGTCCTGGGCCGACCAGGCGGCCGGGTTGATTGCCTCGAGCCCGAGGTCGGCGAGCAAAGGATTCATCGCACCGCCCCGGCGGCCCGCTGCTGGCCGGCCTGTCCCGCCACGACCATGCGCGCCGAGAGGTCCTTGGTGCCGCCGTTGGCGAAATGCCGCCCGAAGCGGTTGTCGAGCACGTCCACGAGCCTGAAGTCCTCCTGGCGCACGAAGCCCCGGTAGCGTCCCGGGTGCCCGAGCACGAGATCCACCACGGACGTGATCCCGGCGGCGGTGGTCACCTGGATCGCCGACCAGAGCCGGCCCGCGATGACCTGCGGATAGATCTTGCTCACGTAGTTCTCCTCGCGTAGCTCGCCTTCCTGTCGCCCGGTGACGGCGACGTAGACCACGACCACGTCCTGCAGGGTCTGCGGCACCGCATTCTCGAGGATGCGCTTGAGCGTGGCGCGGTCCTGGTTGAGCTTGAGATCGTTCATGAGCAGGCGCATCTGCTCGCAGTGGCCCGGATAGCGGATGGTCTTGTAGTCCATGCCCTGGGCGCTCTGCCCGTAGGTGTCGCCGAGCGACCCGAGGCCGCCGGAGGTGTTGAATGCCTCGTAGAGCGTGCCGTCGATCTCGATCTCCTCGAGGCCCTCGAGCGGCGCGACCTCGGTCGCGCGACCGTCCACGATCGCCTCGCAGGGGTTGCCGTACTCGTTGATGAGCCCCTCGGTGGACCAGGTGAGCGAATACTTGAGGACGTTGTTGGGGTGCTGGGGCAGGGCGCCCACGCGCAGCTTCACGCTGCGCACCTCGTCGAAGTGGCCGATGAGCGCATTCGCGGCGATGCTCACGAAGCCCGGCGCGAGGCCGCACTGCGGCACGAAGGCGCGCTCCGCGCCGTCCGCGATGCGGCGCACGGCCCGGGTCACGGCCACGTCCTCGGTGAGGTCGAAGTAGTGGGCGCCCGCCCGGCCGGCCACCTCGGCGACCCCGACGTTGCAGTAATAAGGCAGGCTCGAGATCACCGCATCCACCGGGTGCGCCGCGAGGTGGGTCGCGAGCGCCGAGGTGTCGCGGGCATCGAGCCCGTGCGCCTGCAGGTGATCGAGGCCGTGGGCTGCCACGACCCGGCCGGCGACGGCCGCGTCCACGTCCGCGAGCTGGACGTCGTAGTCCCCGGATTCGGCGAGCAGACCCGAGATCAATGAACCGATCTTCCCCGCGCCGAGGACGATGACTTTGTGCACGATGGAACTCCGATGCCGATGGCGGGCCGCGATTCTGACGAAACCGCGGCGCCGCGTCACATGCCTGGCTCAAATCCGCTTTCTTTTGCGGTGCAGCGTTCCGGGGTAGGATCCCCGCATGACACGCCTGCCTCCCACCGCCGACTGGTCGCCGACCAGCTGGTCTGCGCGGCCCACCGAGCAGCAACCGATCTATCGCGATCCCGCCCAGCTCGCGCGCGTCGTCGCGGAGCTGGGCCGCCTGCCGCCCGTGGTCGTGTCCTGGGAAGTGGACGCGCTCAAGCGCCAGATCGCCGAGGCGCAGCGCGGCGAACGCTTCCTGCTGCAGGGCGGGGATTGCGCGGAGACCTTCGCCGACTGCGAGTCGGGCCAGATCGCGCGCAAGCTCAAGATCCTGCTGCAGATGTCCCTCGTGCTGCTGCACGGGCTCAAGAAGCCGGTGATCCGCGTCGGACGCTTCGCCGGGCAGTACGCCAAGCCGCGCTCGGCCGACACCGAGACCCGCGACGGCGTGACGCTGCCGAGCTACCGAGGGGACCTCGTCAACCGTCCCGGCTTCACCCTTGCGGAGCGCGAACCCGATCCCGAACTGCTGCTGCGCGGCTACGAGCGCGCCGCGCTGACGCTGAATTTCGTGCGCGCCCTGGTGGACGGCGGCTTCGCCGACCTGCACCACCCGGAATACTGGGACCTCGAGTTCATGCATCACTCGCCGTGGCGCGACCAGTATCGGCAGCTCGTGGCGTCGATCTCGGACTCGCTCGACTTCTTCGAGGCGATCAGCGGCAGCCGCGTGCACGAGGCGAGCCGCGCGCCGTTCTACGCGAGCCACGAAGCGCTGCACCTGCTCTACGAGCAGGCCCAGACGCGCTACCTCGAGCGCTGGGGACGCTGGTACAACCTGTCCACGCACCTGCCGTGGATCGGCATGCGCACGGCACGGCTCGGCGGCGCGCACGTCGAGTACTGCCGCGGCATCTCGAATCCGGTCGGCGTCAAGGTCGGGGCGTCCATGGACGACGCGTGGGTGCAAGGCCTGTGCGAGACGCTGAACCCGCACCGCGAGCCGGGGCGCCTGATCCTGATCCATCGCCTCGGGGCCGCGCAGATCGAGGGGCGGCTGCCGGGTCTGATCGAGTGCGTGCAGGCGACCGGCGTACCCGTGCTGTGGGTCTGCGACCCGATGCACGGCAACACCGAGGCCACCGCGTCGGGCACGAAGACACGCCGCTTCGAGAACATCGTGGCGGAACTCGAGGCGGCGTTCCGCATCCACCGACAGGCGGGCAGCTACCTCGGGGGCGTGCATTTCGAGCTGACCGGCGAGGACGTCACCGAGTGCACCGGCGGGGCGCGGGGCCTGTCGGACGGCGACCTCGCGCGCGACTATCGCTCGCAGGTGGACCCGCGGCTCAACGTCGAGCAGGCCCTCGAACTCGCGATGCGGATCGCGGGTTATGCGCGCTCCGGCTGAGCCGCGCATCGGCCAGCACGGCTTCCGCCTCCGGCGCCGGCACCTGCCGCCAGGCGCCGGGGGCGAGGCCTTCGACACTCCACGGTCCCACGGCCACGCGAACCAGCCGCAGCGTGGGCAACCCGACCGCCGCGGTCATGCGTCGCACCTGCCGGTTCCGACCCTCCGCGAGCGTGAGCTCGATCCAGGTCGTCGGGATGAACTTGCGATGGCGGATCGGCGGGTCGCGCGGCCACAGCCAGTCCGGCTCGTCCACGATGCGTGCGCCGGTGGGCCGGGTCGGTCCGTCGGCGAGCACGACGCCCGCCCGCAGCAACTGCAGCGCGTCTTCGCCGGCCTCGCCCTCCACCTGGGCGAGATAGCGCTTCGGGAACGGGGCGCCCGGCTGGCTGATGCGTGCCTGCCACGGGCCGAAGTCGGTGAGGACCATCAGGCCTTCACTGTCGTAGTCGAGACGTCCGGCGGGATACACGCCGCGGATCGGCAGCAGGTCGCGCAGGCAGCGTCGGTCGTCGCTGCTCGTAAACTGCGGCAGCATGTGGAAGGGCTTGTTCAGCAGGATCAGGCGCATTGCGGAATCTGCTCTTGCCCGCGGCCGGAATCCAAGTCTATCCTCAATATTGCGCCGCAACATTTCACGTCGCGCCGTCGGTCGGCGGCCGCCTGCCCCGGGGAGTCTGCCTTGAGCACACAGACGAATCTCGACCTGCCCTCGGGATGCGCGGTGAATGCCGCGCTGCGCCCGGGATTCGAAACCATCCTGACGCGCGAGGCGCTCGAGTTCGTCGTCGAACTGGCCCGTAAGTTCGGACCCCGCGTCGAGGAACTGCTGGCGCGGCGCGTCGAGCGCCAGAAGGAGATCGACGCGGGCAAGCTGCCGGACTTCCTGCCCGAGACGCGTGCGATCCGCGAGCGCGAATGGCACGTGACCTCGATTCCCGCGGACCTGCAGGACCGCCGCGTCGAGATCACCGGCCCGACGGAACGCAAGATGATCATCAACGCGCTCAACTCGGGCGCCAAGGTGTTCATGGCGGACTGCGAAGATTCCATGACCCCGACCTGGGACAACGTCGTGCAGGGACAGATCAACCTGCGCGACGCGGTGGCCCGGCGCATCGACTTCACGAGCCCGGAAGGCAAGCAGTACAAGCTCAACCCGTCGATCGCCACGTTGAAGGTACGGCCGCGTGGCTGGCACCTCTACGAGAAGCACGTGCTCGTGGACGGCAAGCCGGTGTCGGGCGCGTTCGTGGATTTCGGGCTCTACGTGTTCCACAACCACGCGGAGCTGAAGCGCCGCGGCACCGGCCCCTATTTCTACCTGCCGAAGACCGAGAGCCACCTCGAGGCCCGCCTGTGGGCCGAGGTGTTCCGCCACGCCGAGGCGCGCCTCGGCCTCGCGCCGCAGACCATCAAGGCGACGCTGCTGATCGAGGTGATCCTCGCGGCATTCGAGATGGACGAGATCCTGTGGGAGCTGCGCGACTACATCGTCGGCCTCAACTGCGGCCGCTGGGACTACATCTTCAGCTTCATCAAGAAGTTCAGCCGCTACCCCGACTTCGTGCTGCCGGACCGCAGCCAGGTGACGATGACGACGCACTTCCTGCGCTCGTACTCGAAGCTGCTCATCAAGACCACCCATCGCCGCGGCGCATTCGCGATGGGCGGCATGGCGGCGCAGATCCCGATCAAGAACGACCCGGCGGCCAACGACGCCGCCATCGCCAAGGTACGTGCGGACAAGGAACGCGAGGCGGGCGACGGGCACGACGGCACCTGGGTCGCCCACCCGGGGCTGGTGCCGGTGGCCATGGAGATCTTCGATCGACTGATGCCGACCTCGAACCAGCTGCACCGCAGGCTCGAGGACGTGGACGTGAAGGCGGCCGACCTGCTGGCGATCCCGGAGGGCACGATCACCGAGGCCGGGCTGCGCAACAACGTGGACGTCTCGATCCAGTACATGGCCGCCTGGCTCGGCGGCAACGGCTGCGTCCCGATCCACAACCTGATGGAGGACGCGGCGACCGCCGAGATCGCGCGCGCGCAGGTCTGGCAGTGGATCCGTCACCCGAAGGGAGTCCTCGACGATGGTCGCAAGGTCACCGTCGAATTGTTCCGGCAGATTACCGGCGAGGAACTCGCCCGGCTGCGGACGCAGCTCGGCGAGGCCGCGTTCGCGGCCGGCAACTTCGAGCGGGCGGCCCGGATCATCGACGAGATCACGACCGCCGAAACCTTCGAGACCTTCCTGACGCTGCCCGCGTACCGGGCCATCGACTGACAGAATTCGCTCACACGAGGAAACCGAAATGACCGACAAGGCTGCGACCGCACTGCGCAAGGACTGGCACGACAACCCGCGCTGGAAGGGCGTCAAGCGACCCTACAAGGCCGAGGACGTCATTCGGCTGCGCGGCAACGTGCAGGTCGACCACACGCTGGCCCGGCTCGGCGCCGAGAAGCTGTGGAAGCTCGTCACCACCGAGCCGTACGTGAACTGCCTCGGCGCGTTGACGGCCGGCCAGGCGATGCAGCAGGTGAAGGCGGGCATCAAGGCGATCTACCTGTCGGGCTGGCAGGTGGCCGCGGACAACAACAGCTACATGGCGATGTACCCCGACCAGTCGCTGTACCCGGTCGATTCGGTGCCGAAGGTCGTCGAGCGCATCAACGCCACCTTCAAGCGCGCCGACGAGATCCAGTGCTCGCGCGGCATCCACCCGGGCCACAAGGAATACGTCGACTTCTTCGCACCGATCGTGGCCGACGCGGAAGCGGGCTTCGGCGGCGTGCTGAACGCGTTCGAGCTGATGAAGGCGATGATCCGCGCCGGTGCGGCCGGCGTGCACTTCGAGGACCAGCTCGCGTCCGTGAAGAAGTGCGGCCACATGGGCGGCAAGGTGCTCGTGCCCACGCAGGAAGCGATCCAGAAGCTGGTCGCGGCGCGTTTCGCCGCCGACGTGATGGGCACGCCGACCATCGTGCTCGCGCGCACCGACGCCGAGGCAGCCGATCTGCTCACGAGCGACGTCGACGAGAACGACAAGCCGTTCTGCACCGGCGAGCGCACGCCCGAGGGCTTCTACCGCACGAAGCCGGGCGTGGAGCAGTCGATCTCGCGCGGCCTCGCCTACGCGCCGTACGCCGACATGGTGTGGTGCGAGACGGGCAAGCCGGACCTCGGCTTCGCGAAGGCCTTCGCCGAGGCGATCCGCAAGAAATTCCCGGACAAGATGCTGTCCTACAACTGCTCACCGTCGTTCAACTGGAAGAAGAACCTCGACGACGCGACGATCGCGAAGTTCCAGCGCGAACTGGGCGCGATGGGCTACAAGTACCAGTTCATCACGCTCGCCGGCATCCACAACATGTGGTTCAACATGTTCGACCTCACGCAGGAATACGTGAAGAAGGGCATGACGGCCTACGTCGAGAAGGTGCAGGAGCCGGAGTTCGCGGCGCGCGATCGCGGCTACACCTTCGTGTCGCACCAGCAGGAAGTCGGCACCGGCTACTTCGACGAGGTCACCCAGGTCATCCAGGGCGGACACTCGTCGACGACGGCGATGCACGGCTCGACCGAAGAGGAGCAGTTCGACACCGGCGGCGCGCATCACTGAGCGTGGGACACGCCCCGATCGTACCGCGACGGCCCGGATCGGTACCCCGCGGGTTCGGCGACGCGGTCATCCGCCACATGGATGACTGAGTTCGACCCGGCCTGCCGGCGGTGCCCGCGCCTCGCGGCATTCCTCGACGAGGGCAGGGCGCGATATCCGGGCTACCACTGCGCCCCGGTGGCGCCGTTCGGCGACGTGCGGCCGCGGCTGCTGGTGGTGGGCCTCGCGCCGGGCTTCCACGGCGCGAACGCCACCGGTCGGCCGTTCACCGGCGACTACGCGGGCGTGCTGCTCTACGAGACGCTGCACGCGTTCGACTGGGCGAGCGCGCCGGTGTCGTCATCCCGCGACGACGGCCTCGATCTCGAGGGCTGCCGCATCACCAACGCCGTCAAATGCGTCCCGCCCGGCAACAAGCCGACACCCGCCGAGGTCGCCACCTGCAACGCCTTCCTGCGCGAGGAACTCGACGGACTGACCGCAGGCGCCGTGGTGCTCGCACTCGGCGCAGTTGCGCACGGCGCGGTCCTGCGGGCCCGTGGCCTCCGGCAGGCTGCATTCCGCTTCGCCCACGGTGCCGAGCATGTCTTGCCGGGCGACCGGGCCCTCGTCGATTCCTACCACTGCAGCCGCTACAACACGAATACGCGTCGCCTGACCGGAGCGATGTTCCGCGCGGTCGTGGGACGGGCGAGCGAGCTGGCACGCCAGTAGACTTGGGGCGTGACTGTCGCCACGCCCTTCGACCTGGCCTCCTTCCTCGCGGCGCTGCCGGCCCGGCCGGGCGTCTACCGCATGCTTGCCGCGGACGACACGATCCTCTATGTCGGCAAGGCGCGGAACCTCAGGAACCGCGTCGCGAGTTACTTCCACGGGCGGGCGCACGCCGACAAGACGCAGGCGATGGTCGCGCAGGTGGCGCGCGTCGAGGTGACGGTCACGGCCTCGGAGACGGAGGCGCTGCTGCTCGAGTTCAACCTGATCAAGCAGCACCGGCCGCGCTACAACGTGCTGCTGAAAGACGACAAGAGCTTTCCCTATATCCACCTCACGGCGCACGCGTACCCACGGCTCGCGTACTACCGGGGCGCGGGAAAGGTGCCCGGACGGTTCTTCGGGCCGTATCCGAACTCGGTCGCCGCGCGTGAGACCCTGCAGTTGCTGCAGAAGCTCTTCCGCCTGCGGCCCTGCGAGGACACGTTCTTCGCCAACCGGTCGCGCCCGTGCCTGCAGCACCAGATCGGCCGCTGCTCGGCGCCCTGCGTGGGTCTCGTCACGAGCGAAGCCTATGCGAGGGACATTGCGGATGCCGTGCAGGTCCTGCAGGGACGCAATACCGAGCTGATCACCGAGCTCGGACAGCGCATGGAGGGCGCGGCGCAGCGCCTCGAATACGAGGCTGCAGCGCGTTTCCGCGACCAGATCGCGATGCTGAAGCAGATCCAGGCGAGCCAGTCGGTGACCCGCATCCGCGGCGCCGACATCGATGCCGTCGCCATCGCCGGCGACGGCCCGGAGTTCTGCGTGTCGGTGGTGTTCGTGCGCGGCGGGCGCAACCTCGGCAGCACGAACTTCTTCCTGCGGGGCGGACTCGGCGGCGAGCACGAGACGCTGGCCGGATTCCTGGCCCAGTACTACCTCGCCCGCGAATCGCCGGACGAGATCGTCGTGGACGCGCCGGGTCGAGGACGGCGACGTGCTCGAGGCCGCACTGCGGCAGCGCGCAGGACGCGCCGTGCCGCTGCGCAGCGGCGTGCGCGGGACACGAGCACGCTGGCTCGCGATGGCCCGCACCAACGCCGAGCTCGGTCTCAGGATGAAGGCTTCGAGCCGCGCGAGCGTTCGCGATCAGCTCGAGGCGCTGCAGCGGGCGCTGGATCTCGAACGCATGCCGCAACGCATCGAGTGCTTCGACGTGAGCCATACCATGGGCGAGTCTGCGATTGCGTCCTGCGTCGTGTTCGGCAGCGAAGGCCCGCTGAAGAGCGACTACCGGCGGTTCAACCTGAAGGGCATCACGCCGGGCGACGACTTCGCCGGCATGCGCCAGGCGGTCGGCCGGCACTTTGCGCGTGTCCAGCGTGGCGAGGGCGAGATGCCGGACCTGCTCCTCATCGACGGCGGGGCAGGGCAGCTGCAGGCCGCGCACGATGCACTGGCGGAGCTCGGCATCACCGGCCTCACCACGGTCGGCGTCGCGAAGGGCGTCGACCGCCGCGCGGGGCAGGAGCGACTGTTCTTGGCCGGCCAGGAGCCCCCCCTTATACTCGGGCCCGACTCACCGGCCCTGCGATTGATCCAGCGCGTGCGCGACGAGGCGCACCGCTTCGCGATCACGGGTCACCGCAAGGCGAGGGCGCGCAGCCGACTCGAGTCGCTGCTCGAGGAGATCCCGGGACTCGGTCCTGCCAGGCGCCGCGAGATCCTCAAGTCCTTCGGCGGCCTGCAGGGCGTGCGGCAGGCGTCGGTGGAAGACCTGAGCAAGGTGCGCGGCATCGGGCGCCCGCTGGCCGAACTGATCTACGAGAAGATGAACCCGGGACCCTGACGGATCGTGAACCTCGCCAACCTCCCGAACATCCTGACCGTCGCGCGGATCGTGGCGGTGCCGCTGGTGGTCGCGCTCTTCTACTGGGGCCACCCGTGGTCGAATCCGCTGGCCGCGATCGTGTTCATCGCGGCAGCCATCACCGACTCGCTGGACGGCTACCTGGCGCGGCGGCTCGGCCTGACCACCCCCCTGGGCGAGTTCCTCGACCCCGTGGCCGACAAGCTCATGGTCGCCACGGCGCTGGTGCTGCTGGTCGGGCACGACACGCGCCCGCTGATCGTCATCACGGCCGTGGTGATCATCGGGCGGGAGATCACGGTGTCCGCGCTGCGCGAGTGGATGGCGCACCTCGGTGCCCGCGCCAAGGTGGCCGTGTCGGGCCTCGGCAAGTTCAAGACCATCGTCCAGATGACCGGACTGAGCATGATGATGTTCCGCAGCGACCTGCTCGGCCTGCCGGTCTACGAGATGGGCGTGGTGCTGACCGTGATCGCCGGCGCACTGACGCTGTGGTCCATGGTGAGCTACCTGCAGGCGGCGTGGCCCGAGCTCCGGCGCGACCGCCTCCCTTGACAGAAACGGGCGGCCCTCTGAGAATTCGCGTTCCCCGAGCCCGAGTGGCCCGGGGTGCCCGGGCGGGAATAGCTCAGTTGGTAGAGCACGACCTTGCCAAGGTCGGGGTCGCGAGTTCGAGTCTCGTTTCCCGCTCCAGTCTCTCGCCGTAACCCCGGGCCAACCCGGGGTTACGCGTTTTCGTGGCTAGGTGGCAGAGTGGTCATGCAGCGGCCTGCAAAGCCGTGTACGCCGGTTCGATTCCGACCCTAGCCTCCACATTCGCACCACCCGCCACAGGCCCGCGCCGCCGTCGTTCAATGCAGGCGACGCAGCAGCACGCCCACGTCAGAGTTGAGCAACTCCCACGTGCGCTGGGCGAGCGTCGCCGCCAGGTACAGCGTCAGCGAGCCCGTCACGAGCCGATGGACTCGAGCGAGTGCCAGTTCACGAAACGGCAGGTGCCGCGGCGTGGTGAGTCGGGCGTCTCCCATGACCGGATCCCCTTTGTTTTTCTTGTCGGGATCGAGGCTAACCGTCAGCTACGCCGGCGCGTGCTGGTTTTCACATAAACACTCACCGGATTCGCGCGCTTTCCGTGCAACGCATGTAGTGCACGCGTCCGACACCGCCCACCGGCTGCTTCGACATTGATGGCTTAGACTGTCGCGGCGCGATGGCCGCAGGCATCGGCCCCGGTGGCGGAACTGGTAGACGCAACGGACTTAAAATCCGTCGGCCGAAAGGCCATACAGGTTCGATTCCTGTCCGGGGCACCAGTCGAAGAAGGCTCAGGCGACCCGCGAATCCAGTGCAATGCCGGCGATCTCGTAGCCGCGTCGGAAGTCCTGCACGTGGCGGGTCATCCACGTTTCCGCCTCGGCGGTGTCGCCCTTGCGCAGCGCCTCGACGATGCAGCGCTGTGCGACCACGATGCGCGAGCGTCCCTGCGGGACGCGATCGATCATGCGCCTGAGGGACGGTGCCAGCAGGCGCGTCACGGGCTGCATCGCGAGCATCAGGACCCGGTTGCCGCTCGCCACTGCAAGCGTGCCGAAGAAGCTCACGACGCCGGCGACGGCGGCTTCCGAGCCACGGGCCGCCTCGACTGCGGCGATGTCCGCTTCGAGCGCGTCGAGTGCCTCGGTGCCGACGTGCGCGGCCGCGAGCGCGGCGGTGCGCGGCGCCACGGCGAGCATCGCCTCCCACAATTCGATGAACGTGACCTCGTCGAGCGTCAACGCGCGGCTCACGCGCGAGGCGGTGTCCGCGTGTCCCGGCCGCGTCACCCGCAGCCGCTTCGCGCCGCTGTCACGGCCGACGAGGCCGTTGCTCTCCAGCCGTCGCAGCGCTTCGCGCACGGTCGAGCGATTGACGCCGAACTGGCGCGCCAGGTCGGTCTCGGTGGGAAGCAGGTCGCCCGGGCGCAGGCTGCGCTCGAGGATCTTCTGCTCGATGGCGGTCGCTACCCGCCCATAGGCAGGCTGCGGCACCAGCGCGTCGAACTGGACCGGCTTGGCAGGGCGGGATCGTGGCGGCATCGGCATTTGACGGATCCTCCGATTGTCGGACAATATACGCCCTCGCATCGCTCAGGCAAGCCACGGGGGTGACGATCGTGCTCGACTTCGAATTCGGCCTCGGCGACGACATCGAGATGCTCCGCCAGACCCTGCGTTCGTTCGCACAGTCCGAGCTTGCGCCCCGCGCCGACGAGATCGACCGCAGCAATCTCTTCCCGCGGGATCTCTGGCCGCGGCTCGGCGAGCTCGGCCTGCTTGGCATCACGGTCGAACCGGAGTGGGGCGGCTCGGGGCTCGGGTACCTCGCGCACGTCATCGCGATGGAGGAATTGAGTCGCGTATCGGGATCGGTCGCCCTCTCGTACGGCGCGCACTCGAACCTGTGCGTCAACCAGATCCGGCGTTGGGGTACCGACGATCAGAAGGGCCACTACCTGCCGAAGCTCGTCAGCGGCGAGCACCTCGGCGCGCTCGCGATGAGCGAGACGGGCGCGGGCTCGGACGTGATGGGCATGCGCACACTCGCCACGCGCCGCGGCGACCGATACGTGCTGAACGGCAACAAGATGTGGATCACCAACGGCCCGACGGCGGACGTGCTCGTGGTCTATGCCAAGGTGGACGCGTCGGCCGGCACGCCCGGCGTCACGGCCTTCCTGATCGAGAAGGGCTTCAAGGGATTCTCGACCGCGCAGAAGCTCGACAAGCTCGGTATGCGCGGCTCGGACACCTGCGAGCTCGTGTTCGTCGACTGCGAAGTGCCGGCCGAAAACGTGCTCGGACCGGTGGGCGGCGGCGGCAAGGTGCTGATGAGCGGCCTCGACTACGAGCGCGTGGTGCTCGCGGGCGGACCGCTCGGCCTGATGCGGGCGAGCCTCGACCTCGTGCTGCCCTACGTGCACGAGCGCAAGCAGTTCGGGCAGGCCATCGGCACCTTCCAGCTCATGCAGGGCAAGGTCGCCGACATGTACGCCACGACGAGCGCGTGCCGCGCCTACGTGTACGCCGTGGCCCAGGCCTGCGACCGCGGACAAACGACGCGCATCGACGCGGCAGGCTGCATCCTCTACGCCTCCGAGGCAGCGACGCGGCTCGCGCTCGAGGCCATCCAGGCGCTCGGCGGTAACGGCTACATCAACGACTTCCCGGCGGGACGCATCCTGCGCGACGCCAAGCTCTACGAGATCGGTGCCGGCACCAGCGAGATCCGTCGCATGCTCATCGGCCGCGAACTTTTCGCAGCGACGGCCTGAGGCGCGCGCCATGGCGATGGGTGGCCTGTACTACGAGGAATTCACGCCGGGGATGCGCTTCGAGCACGCGCTCAGGCGCACCGTCACGGAATCGGACAACCTCATCTTCAGCGCGCTCAGCCACAACCCGGCGGCGCTGCACCTCGATGAGGAGTACATGAAGGGCACGGAGTTCGGCAGCCGCATCGTCAACAGCTGCTTCACGTTGAGCCTGATGGTCGGCGTCTCCGTGGCGGACACGACGCTCGGCACCACCATCGCCAATCTCGGCTGGGACGAAGTTCGCTTCCCGAAGCCCGTGTTCCCGGGCGACACGCTGCGAACGGAAACCGTGGTCCACGAGATGCGCGAGAGCCGCTCGCGGCCCGATGCCGGGATCGTGGTGTTCGTGCACCGCTGCTACAACCAGCGGGGCGAGCAGGTCGCCAGCTGCAAGCGCACCGCACTCATGAAGCGCAAGGCGGCGGCCTGATGCGCTCGATGCTGTTTGTCCCGGGCGACCGTCCCGAGCGCTTCACGAAGGCGGCCACGAGCGGGGCCGATGCCGTGATCCTCGATCTCGAGGACGCCGTGACGGCGGAGCGTCGGCCCGAGGCGCGGGCGGCGATCGCGCAGTGGCTCGCCACCGCCGAACGCGCCGTGCCGCTGTGGGTGCGCATCAACCCGGTCGACTCGCACGATGCGCTCGCGGACCTCGCGGCGGTCATCGTCGGCCGGCCGGACGGAATCGTGCTGCCCAAGGCTCGCGACGGCGCGGACGTGCACCGGGTGCATCACTGGCTCGAGAGCCTGGAGGCGCGCTGCGGCTTCGCGCCCGGCAGCATCCGGCTCATGCCGCTGATCACGGAGAGCGCGGGTGCCCTGCTCAAGGCGGCCACGTTCACCGCGCTGCCCGCGCGCGTGGCCGGACTCACCTGGGGTGCCGAGGACCTCGCGGCCGACGTCGGCGCGGCGCGCAACAGGACGCCCGACGGCGAGTACGAGCTCACTTACGCGCTGGCGCGCTCGTTCTGCCTGCTCGCTGCGGCCGCAGCGGGCGTTCATGCCTACGACACCGTGGACACGGAGTTCCGCGACGCAGCCGCGGTCGAGCGGCGCGCCCGCGACTCGCGACGGCAGGGCTTCGCGGGCAAGCTCGCGATCCACCCCGCGCAGGTCGCGCCGATCCACGCGGCGTTCAGTCCGACGGCGGAGGAGATCGACTGGGCGGAACGGGTGCTCGCGGCGTTCCGCGCAGCCCCAGGCGTCGGGGCCGTCGCTTTCGAAGGCGGCATGCTCGACAAGCCGCACGTCCGGCAGGCAGAGCGCATCCTGGCCGCGGCCGGTCGCGGCTGACGGGGAGGGAACCACCGTGAGCGTCATCCAGACCCGCATCGACCGCGCAGGCGCCGACTTCGCTGCCAACGCGGAGGTCAATCGCCGGCTCGCCGGCGATCTGCGCGAACTCGTCGCCCGCATATCCGCCGGCGGCTCGGCTGCCGCCCGCGCCCAGCACGAGTCGCGCGACAAGATGTTCGTGCGCGATCGCATCGACCGCCTGCTCGATGCGGGTTCACCGTTCCTCGAGGTCGGGCAGCTCGCCGGTCACGAGCTCTACGGCGACTGGTTACCGGCGGGCGGCGTCGTCGCGGGCATCGGTCGCGTGAGCGGACTCGAGTGCATGATCGTCGCCAACGACGCCACGGTGAAGGGCGGCACCTACTATCCGATCACGGTGAAGAAGCACCTGCGGGCCCAGGAGATCGCCCTCGAGAACCGGCTCCCCTGCGTGTACCTCGTGGATTCCGGCGGCGCGTTCCTGCCGCGCCAGGACGACGTTTTCCCTGACCGCGACCACTTCGGGCGCATCTTCTACAACCAGGCGCAGATGTCGGCGCTTGGCATCCCGCAGCTCGCGGTGGTGATGGGCTCGTGCACGGCCGGCGGCGCCTACGTGCCCGCGATGTGCGACGAGGCGATCATCGTCCGCGAGCAGGGCACGATCTTTCTCGGTGGCCCGCCGCTGGTGCAGGCCGCGACGGGCGAACGCGTGGACGCCGAGACCCTCGGCGGCGGCGACGTGCATGCGCGGCAATCGGGTGTGGTGGATCACCTCGCCGACAACGACGCGCACGCGCTGTGGATGGCGCGACGGCTGGTGTCGCACCTGAACCGGGCGGGCTCCCGCCCGGCGCCCGCGACACCGCGCGCGCCGCGCTACGACGCCCAGGATCTCTACGGCATCGTGCCGCGCGACACCCGCCATCCCTACGACGTCCGCGAGGTGATCGCACGCCTCGTGGACGCGTCCGAGCTCGACGAGTTCAAGGCCCTGTACGGCGCGACGCTGGTCTGCGGCTTCGCACGCATCGGCGGCTACCCGGTCGGCATCGTCGCCAACAACGGCGTGCTGTTCTCGGAGTCGGCGCTCAAGGGCGCCCACTTCGTCGAGCTGTGCAACCGCCGCCGCGTACCGCTGCTGTTCCTGCAGAACATCACCGGCTTCATGGTGGGTCGCAAGTACGAGGCCGGCGGCATCGCGCGCGACGGCGCCAAGATGGTCACCGCGGTAGCCTGCGCCTCGGTGCCGAAGCTCACCGTGATCATCGGCGGCTCGTTCGGCGCGGGCAACTACGCCATGTGCGGCCGCTCCTACGGCGGACGCTTCCTGTGGACCTGGCCGAATTCACGCATCTCGGTGATGGGCGGGGAGCAGGCCGCGACCGTGCTCGCGATCGTCAAGCGCGAGGGACTGCAGCGGCGCGCCGCCGAGTGGCCCGAGACCGAGGAAGCCGCGTTCCGCGCCGAGATCCGCGGCCAGTACGAAGCCCAAGGGCACCCGTTCTACGCGAGCGCCCGGCTCTGGGACGATGGAGTGATCGATCCGGCGGACACGCGCGAGGTGCTCCGGCTCGCGCTCGCCACCACCACCTGCCGTCCCGACGAGGGCGAGTCGCCCTACGGCATCTTCCGGATGTAAGGCGGCCGCCATGCCCGACAGCCTGCTGATCGCGAACCGCGGCGAGATCGCCTGCCGCATTATCCGCACCGCGCGACGGATGGGCGTGCGCACGATCGCGGTGTACTCCGAGGCCGATCGCGGCGCGCTGCATGCACGCCTCGCGGACGAGTCGGTGGAGATCGGGCCCGCCGAGGCCCGTCGGAGCTATCTCGACGTGGACGGCATCCTGAGGGTGGCCCGCGAGACGCGCGCCGTGGCGATCCACCCGGGCTACGGATTCCTGTCCGAGAACGCAGCCTTCGCACGCGCCTGCCGCGCGGCGGGCGTCGTATTCGTCGGTCCGCCGGCCGAGGCGATCGATCGAATGGGCTCGAAGAGCGAGGCGCGGCAGCTGATGGCCGCCGCCGGCGTCCCGGTGCTGCCGGGCTACGACGGGGAGGACCAGTCCGACGGTGCGCTCGGGGCCGCGGCGCTCCGGCTGGGGTTCCCGTTGCTCGTAAAGCCGACCGCGGGCGGCGGCGGCAAGGGCATGCGTATCGTGCGGACGGCCGGCGAGCTCGGCGAGGCGCTCGCGGGCGCCCGGCGCGAGGCGCTGAAAGCGTTCGGGGATCCGCGGCTGCTTCTCGAGCGCTTCGTCGAGAAGGGCCGGCACGTCGAGATCCAGGTATTCGCCGACACCCACGGCGGCGCCGTGCACCTGTTCGAGCGCGACTGCTCGCTGCAGCGGCGCCACCAGAAGGTGATCGAGGAAGCGCCGGCACCGGACCTCGCGCCAGGGACGCGCGCCGCGATGGGCGAGGCCGCCGTCGCCGCGGCGCGGTGCCGTCGGCTATGTCGGCGCGGGCACGGTCGAGTTCCTGTACGACGGCCGCGAGTTCTACTTCCTCGAGATGAACACGCGCCTGCAGGTCGAGCACCCGGTCACCGAGATGATCACCGGGCTCGACCTCGTCGAGTGGCAACTGCGTGTCGCGGACGGCGAGCCCCTGCCGCTGCGGCAGGAGCAGGTCGTGCAGCGTGGACACGCGATCGAGGCCAGGCTGTATGCCGAGGACCCCGAGCGCGGCTTCCTGCCGTCCACGGGGCGCATCGGCCGCCTGCGATTGCCGGTGGACCACGAGCACGTGCGGGTCGACACCGGCGTGCGCGAGGGCGACGAGGTTTCGATCCACTACGACCCGATGCTGGCCAAGGTGATCGCGTGGGGCGCGGATCGCCTCGAGGCCATCGACCGCCTGCGAGCCGCGCTCGAGCACACCGACGTGGACGGCCTGCGCACCAACACCCGGTTCCTCTGGGAAATCCTCGGTGCGGACGCGGTCCGGAGCGGCGACGTGAGCACCCGACTGCTAGAGACCGGGGTGCCGGTGAGCGGCGCCACGGCTGCGGATCGCACCACGGCGTGGCTGATCGCGGCGGCCGCGGGCTCGACGATCGGGCTCGCCGGCTCCGGAACCGTCGAAAGCCGCGGCACGCCCTGGAGCGGCCACGGCGGATTCCGCCTCAATGCGCCGGCGGCGCTTCGCCTCCCGCTGCGGCTCGGTGAGGAGCGACGCTGGCTGCGCCTGGAGCCGCTCGGCCCGGACCTGCAGGTCGAACTGGACGGCCGGCACCACCTGCTCGAGTCCGTCGCGAACGCGGACGGACGCATCGCGGTCCGGATCGACGGTGAGCCGTTCGAGGCACGCGTGGAGCGGCTGGAGGACGGCTTCGTGCTGCGGCGCCAGTGCCTGCGATTCGAGTTCGCCGAGGACACCGGCGCAGAGCACCACGCATCGGCCGAGCACGAGGGCCACCTGCGCTCGCCGATGCCTGGCCTCGTCCTCGACGTGCGTGCCCGGCCCGGCGATCGGGTCGAGACCGGGGCGGTGCTGGTGGTGCTCGAGGCGATGAAGATGGAGCACTCCCTGAGTGCGCCGTGGGACGGAACGGTCTCCGTCGTCGCGGTCAAGCCCGGTGATCGCGTAGAGGAGGGGGTGGAACTGGTCGTTCTCGAGCCCCGGGAAGCCGCGTCCCTGCGGGAAGTCGCAGACCCGGAGTGATTTTCATTTTGTTAGACTTCGCGGCCACTTAGTCGCCGCGCGGGCCATGTTCCGGGCGACTGCCTCGGATAACCATGCGCGGAGGATGGATGTTGCCCGACGGGGCCCGGCTCGAGGGTCGAGCGATCAACGTGTGGCGAGGTGACCGGCACATCCTTCGGGACGTGTCGTTCTCCCTGCGTGAGGGCGAGTTCCTCAAGCTCACGGGCCCCAACGGGGTCGGCAAGACGACCCTCATCCGGGTGGTCTGCGGCCTGTTGCCGGCCGAGACCGGTACGGTCGAATGGCGCGGCAAGTCCGTGGACGGCTCGAACGACGAATACCACGCGGACATGACCTACCTCGGCCACCTCAACTCGCTGAAGGCCGACCTCACCGCGCGGGAGAACCTCCGGTTCCTGGCCGGGCTCCGGGAGTCGCTGACGGACGCCGACATCGACGCGGCGCTGGACCGCGTGGGCATCCTTTCGCGGGGCGATCTCGCGTCCCGGTCGCTGTCGGCCGGCCAGAAGCGGCGACTCGCGCTGGCGCGCCTGCTCGTTTCCGGGGCCATCCTCTGGATCCTCGACGAGCCGGTCACGAACCTCGACGTCGCAGGCGTGGACCTGGTGGAGGACCTCGTGCGGGAGCACGTCGGGCGCGGCGGGCTCGCGCTCGCGGCGGCCCACCAGCGCCTGCTCGACGATGAGCCGTTCCTGCGGCGCCTGGAACTCAGCTGATGCGTCGCGCCGCCACGACCGCCGCCGCCAACCTCGTCTTCCGCCGCGACCTCACCCTGGCCTGGCGCCGCTGGGACGAGGTCGCGCAGCCGCTCATCTTCTACGTCGTCGTCACCACGCTGTTCCCGCTTGCAACGACGCCCGACCTGTCGCAACTGCGCGTGATCTCGGGCGGGGTGGTCTGGGTGGCGGCACTGCTCGCGTCGCTGCTCGCGCTGGAATCATTGTTCCGATCCGATGTCGAAGACGGCACCATGGAACAATGGGTGCTTTCCGGACAGCCGCTCGGCTGGCTGCTCCTGGCCAAGGTCGCCTCGCACTGGGTGCTGACGGGGCTGCCGCTCGTGATCATGTCGCCGGTGGTGGGCACGGCGCTCGGCCTGCCGTTCGACGCCTGGGGCGCGCTCGTCGCCTCGCTGCTGCTCGGCACCGCCACCCTGAGCATCCTCGGCGGCATCGGCGCGGCCCTGACCGTCGGGGTCCGCCGCGGCAGCGTGCTGCTCTCCCTGCTGGTGCTGCCGCTGGCGATGCCGCTGCTGATCTTCGGGTCGCGGGCCGTCGGCATGGCCATGGACGGCGAGTCGCCGGCCGGGCCGCTGCAGCTGCTCGCGGCCATCTTCTTCCTCACGCTCAGCCTCGGTCCGCTCGCCATGTCGGCGGCGATCCGCATCAGCGTCGAGAACTGAACCCGACGATTGGACGAAACAGGCAAGACAATCCATGTGGCTCTGGTTTCATAAATTCGCCTCACCGCCGCACGCGTACCGGCTGCTCGGGACGCTGGCCCCCTGGTTCGGGTGGCCGGCGCTCGCCACGATCCTGCTCGCCACGTGGTGGGGACTGGTGAAGGCGCCGGCCGACTACCAGCAGGGAGACGCCTTCCGCATCCTGTACGTGCACGCTCCGAGCGCCTGGATGTCCATGTTCATCTACGTGGTCATGGCCATCGCTGCCGCGGTGGGACTCATCTGGCGCATCAAGCTCGCGCACGCGGCGGCGGCGGCGGCGGCGCCGATCGGCGCGTCGTTCACGTTCCTGGCACTGGCCACCGGCTCCATCTGGGGCAAGCCGATGTGGGGCACCTGGTGGGTGTGGGATGCCCGGCTCACCTCCGAGCTGATCCTGCTGTTCCTGTATCTTGGCTACATGGCCCTGCGCTCGTCCTTCGACGATCCGCAGCGGGCCGATCGCGCGAGCGCGGTGCTGGCCATCGTGGGCGTCATCAACGTCCCGATCATCCATTACTCGGTGGAGTGGTGGACGACGCTGCACCAGCCGGCGAGCGTCACCAAGATCGACAAGCCCTCGATCGCGATCGAGATGCTCTACCCGCTGTTCATCATGATCCTGGGTTTCCAGCTGTATTTCGGCTGGGCGATCTCGCGACGCCTGCGCGGCGAGATCCTGCGTCGGGAGCGCAATGCGTCGTGGCTGAAGGAGGGCAGGTAGGCCATGGACCTGAATGAATTCTTCCGGATGGGCGGTTATGCGGGATATGTTTGGACTTCGTACGGTCTAACGGCCCTGGTGCTGCTGCTCAACTGGTCGGCTGCCCGCCGCTGCGAGACGCAGGAGCAGGACAGTGCGCGGCGCCGGTCCGGCACGGAATGATCAAGGAGAAGCACTCGATGACACCTAGACAGAAGCGCATGGCCACCGTGGCGGCCATTCTCGTGGGCGTCGGCATTGCAACGGCGTTTGCGCTGCAGGCCTTCGAGAAGAACATGCTGTACTACTACAGCCCGACGCAGATCCTCGCCGGCGAGGCGCCGGACACGCGCAGCATCCGGGTCGGCGGCCTGGTGGAGAACGGCAGCGTGAAACGCGAGCCGGGCAGCCTCGAGGTGCGCTTCACGCTCACCGACTTCTCCAACACCGTCGGCGTGAGCTACACGGGCGTGCTGCCGGACCTGTTCCGCGAGGGGCAGGGCATCATCGCGCGCGGCAAGCTCACCGACCAGAACCTGTTCGTCGCGGAGGAAGTCCTCGCGAAGCACGACGAGAACTACATGCCGCCCGAGGTGAAGGACAGCCTGAAGCCGCACGCGGACGCCGCGCAGGCCATGAACCAGGGCGACGGCACCTGAGCACCGCCCGGACGGGCAGGGGAGAATCGGATGGTCATTGAACTCGGGCTCTTCGCACTCATCATCGCGGTGCTGCTGTCGATGGCGCAGGCGTGGTTCGGCCTGGCCGGGGCGCAGTTCGGCAATCATCGCTGGATGGCGGCGGCGCGCCCCGCGGTGACCGGGCAGTGGGTCTTCGTGGCGCTGTCGTTCGCCGTGCTGAGCTGGGCGTTCTACAAGAACGACTTCACGGTGCAGTACGTCGCGAACAATTCGAACTCCGAGTTGCCGACCTTCTACCGGTTCGCCGCGGTCTGGGGCGCCCACGAGGGCTCGCTGCTGCTGTGGGCGCTGGCCCTGTCCACCTGGTCCGTGCTCGTCGTCCCGTTCAGCCGCAACCTCCCCGAGACCTTCGCGGCCCGCGTGATCGGCGTGCTCGGCGTCGTGAGCGTCGGCTTCCAGCTGTTCATCCTGCTCACCTCGAGCCCGTTCGAGCGCCTCGTTCCCGCCGCCGTCGACGGGCGCGACCTCAACCCGCTGCTGCAGGACCCGGCGCTGGCCATCCACCCGCCGATGCTCTACATCGGCTACGTCGGCTTCTCGGTGGCGTTTGCGTTCGCCGTCGCGTGCCTGCTGGAAGGCAAGCTCGACGAGAAGTGGGCCCGCTGGGCGCGACCCTGGACCACGGTGTCCTGGATGTTCCTCACGATCGGCATCGCGCTCGGCAGCTGGTGGGCGTACTACGAGCTCGGCTGGGGCGGCTGGTGGTTCTGGGATCCGGTCGAGAACGCCTCGTTCATGCCCTGGCTCGTGGGCACGGCGCTGATCCACTCGCTGGCGGTCACCGAGAAGCGCGGCCTCTTCAAGAGCTGGACGCTGCTGCTCGCGATCACGACGTTCTCGCTGAGCCTGCTCGGCGACGTTCCTGGTGCGCTCGGGCGTGCTGGTGTCGGTGCACGCGTTCGCGAGCGACCCGAGCCGGGGCCTGTTCATCCTCGCGTTCCTCGGCATCTGCGTGGGCGGCTCGCTCGCGCTCTACGCGTGGCGCGGTCCCGGCGCTGCGCACGCGGGGCGGCTTCGACACCCTGTCGCGGGAGACCTTCCTGCTCGCGAACAACCTGCTGCTGCTGGTCGCCGCGGCGCTGATCCTGATCGGCACGCTCTACCCGCTGTTCCTCGACGCGCTCAACATGGGCAAGATCTCGGTCGGGCCGCCGTACTTCAACGTCGTGTTCCTGATCCCGACGATTCCGCTGCTGTTCCTGATGGCGATCGGCATGCACTCCGTCTGGAAGAAGTCGAACCTCGAGGACATCAAGCGGCCGCTCGTGCTCCTGTTCGCCGTCTCGCTGGCGATCGGCCTGATCGTGCCGCCCGTGGCCTACGGTGCCTTCCACCTGAGCACGGTGGTGGGCCTGACCGCCGGCGTCTGGGTGATCCTGTCGTCGCTGTATGAGCCTTACAAGCGACTCAGCAAGCGGCAGTCGCTGTCCCGCGGCGTGGTCGGCATGACGATCGCCCACATCGGCGTCGGCGTTTTCGCGATCGGCGTGACGGTCACCCAGACCTATCGCATCGAGAAGGACATCGCGCTCAAGCCGGGCCAGAGCGTCGAGATGCAGGGCTACACCTTCCAGTTCAACAGCACGCGCCCCGTCAAGGGACCGAACTTCGACGCGATCGAGTCGGAAGTGACCATCTCTCGCGACGGCGCGCTCGTCGCCACGCTGCACCCGCAGAAGCGGGTGTACCGGGTGCAGCGCAGCCCGATGACCGAGTCCGGCATCCACGTGAAATGGAGTCGCGACCTGTTCGTCGCCATGGGCGAAGACCTCGGCGAGGGCGCCTGGAGCATGCGTATCCAGTACAAGCCGATGGTGCGTTACATCTGGCTGGGCGCGCTGATCATGGCGCTGGGCGGCATCGTGGCCGTGACCGACCGTCGCTACCGGACGAAGCGAGTCACCGCGGACGAGTCGGTCCGCGCCGATGGCACGGCGCCGGCCCGCTGACCGAGGCTCCGCCATGCTCAAGTTCATCGTTCCGTTCGCGTTGTTCCTGCTGCTGGGCGTCTTCCTGTTCGTCGGGCTGCAGCGGGATCCTTCGTACGTCCCCTCACCGCTGATAGGCAAGCCGGCACCGGAGTTCTCGCTGCCGAGCCTGCAGGACTCGACCTACCCGGTCTCGTCCAGGGAGCTGCTCGGCCAGCCGTGGGTCCTCAACGTGTGGGGCACCTGGTGCGGCGGTTGCCGGCAGGAGCACGACACGCTGCTCGCGATCGCACGCGCCAGGACGGTGCCGATCGTCGGTCTCAACTGGAAGGACGACAACGCGCTTGCGCAGCAGTGGCTGCGCGAGCTCGGCAATCCTTACGCGGTCGTCGCGGAGGACCGCGAGGGGCGCGTCGCCATCGACTGGGGCGTGTACGGCGCACCCGAGACCTTCCTGATCGGGCCGGACGGCGTGGTGCTGTTCAAGCACATCGCCCCGATGACGATGGAGGTCTGGAACACGGAATTCCTGCCGCGGATCGAGGCCGCGCGCGCCGCCGCGGGGTCGAAATCGTGATCACCAAACCTGGTGCGCACCTGCCTGCTCGCGGTCCTGCTGGTGTTCGCCGGCGGTGCGATCGCCATCGACTCGGAGGACGCGTTCGACGACCCGGTGCTCCAGGAGCGCTACGAGAACATCAACCGCGAGCTCCGCTGCCTCGTCTGCCAGAACCAGACCATCGCCGATTCCAATGCGACGCTCGCGCAGGACCTGCGGCGCGAAGTGCGCGACATGATCGCCGCGGGCCAGACCGACGCGCAGATCCGCGAGTTCATGATCGAGCGCTACGGCGATTTCGTTCTGTATCGCCCGCGGATGACCGCTGGCAATTTCCTGCTTTGGGCCGCACCGGTGCTGCTGCTCGTCATCGGTGCGCTCGTGCTGGTGAGGGTCGTGAGGCGTCGCGCCCAGGAAACCGACCTCGAACCCGACGGCCCGGAGGCCGGCCAATCGTGACAACGTTCCTGATCCTCTGTGCCGTCATGATCGTGGCGGCGCTCGCCCTGATCCTCGTTCCCGCTGTTGCGCAATGCGCCTGCCAGCCCGGGTCGCGAAAAGCCTGCCACGCGGGCCGTGCCTGCGGCGGTGGTGATGATGATCGCCCTGCCGCTCGCAGCCTCGGCGTTCTACGGAGCGACCTCGAACTTCCCCTGGGACAATCCGGCCGCCCTGACTGGCGGGGCAGCCGGTCACGCGCAGGGTGGCGGCTCGATGGAGGAGGTCATCACCCAGCTCGAGGCCCGGCTGCAGAAGAGCCCGGGCGATGTCGAAGGCTGGCGCATGCTCGGCCGGACCTACCTCGTGTCCGGACGCGCCGACGACGCCGTGGCTGCGTACGAGAAGGCGAGTGCGCTCACCGGCGGACGTGATCCGGTGCTAGAACTCGACCTGGCCGAGGCGCTGGTGCTCACGGACAAGCCGGAGGCGAAGGGCAGGGCGCGCGGCATCATCGACGCCGCTCTGGCTGCGGACGGGAACAACCAGAAGGCGCTCTGGTATTCGGGCCTGATGGCGGTTCGCGCAGGCGATCCCGACACGGCGCGCAAGCAGTGGACGCGGCTGCTCGAATACCAATCCGCCGGAGGAGATCCGCCAGATCCTCGTGGCCCAGCTCGCGGAACTCGGCGTGGCCGTGCCGCAGCCGGCGGCCGCGCCGGCAGCCGCTCCAGCCATGGGTGGCATGGGGGGCATGGGGGGCATGGCCGGAGGGTCCACCGCGGCTGGCGAGACCCGAGGCCGGACGATCCGCATCGCGGTCTCGGTCGATCCGTCCCTGACCGGCAAGCTGCGCCCGGGCACCACGGTCTTCGTGAGTGCACGCGAGGCCGGGATCCCGGGACCTCCGATCGCGGCCGTCCGCATCGCGGCCGACGAACTGCCGACGACCGTCGTGCTGAGCGACGCCAACACCATGATCGAGGGACGCGACCTGTCGTCCGTGGACGAGGTTCAGCTGGTGGCGCGCGTGGCCTTCGGCGGGACGGCGGTCACGGCGAGCGGCGACCTGCTCGGCGAAGCCCTGCACAAGAAGGGCGCGCCGGAGAATGTCAACGTCGTGATCAACAGGGTGTCACCCTAGTCCGTGACGGGGACAAATAGACTGCAGCTGCGGCGACTGCCGCGGGTCTGGGCAACCTACCCGTGGGTGCTGCTCACGAAGCGGCCACCCATCGCCGAATTCGTCGAGCCGCCGGAGATCGTCGCGTCGGTCGAGGGCGTGCTCCTCGACGCCAGCCCACGTCCGGCGCTATGCAGCGATGTGCGGGTTCGGCCCGGGCACCGAACTGCCCATCACGTTCCCGCACGTGCTGTCCATGCCGCTGCACCTGAAGATCTTCGCGCTCGGCGCGTTTCCGCTGCGGCCGATGGGCCTGATCCACCTGTCGAACACCATCGAGAGCCCGGGCACCCTCACGGCGGGGACACGCGTCGATGTCGCCGTAGCGGCGCGCAACTACCAGCGCACCGACGCGGGCGTCACGTTCGACATGGACACCGACGTCTCGAGCGGCGGGCAGACGCTGTGGAAGGAAACCTGCGTGTTCCTGGCGCGGTGGCCGGAGTCCATGGCGCGTGGGGGCGCGCGGCCGCCGCGACCGCCCAAGGCGCCCAAGGACAGCGCCGTGCTGGTCGAATTCGACGTGACGCGAGAGACCGCCTGGGCGTATGCGCGGGTGTCGTCGGACTTCAACCCGATTCACCTCAGCGATCGCGCGGCTCGCTTCTTCGGGCTCCGCGGCTCGATCGGCCACGGCATGTGGTCGCTGGCGCGCACGCTCGCGCAGGCGCCGGCCGCCGCGATCCCAGGCGGCGCCGTGATCGGCACCCAGTTTCTTTCTCCGGTCCAGCTGCCGGGTCGCGTCGCAATCAAGGAATGGAGCGACGAGGGGCAGGTGAGGCGCGCCCTGTGCGACGTGCGCACAGGACGCGTTCACATGTACGTCTGGTGGGACGCGGTTACTTCGCCGGCTTGACGTAGAGCGCGTTCTCGACTTTCTTCACGCCCTCGACCTTGCCGGCGACCTCGAGCGCACGCTTGAGCATGCCTTCGCCGGAGACGAACCCGGCGAGCTGGACGATACCGCCCTTGGTCTCGACGTTGATCTGGCCGCTCTTGACGTCGTCATCGCCCATCAGCGCCGTCTTGACCTTGCTGGTGAGCATGGTGTCGTCGAGCTTCGTGCCCATGGACGTCTTCGGATGCACGGCAATCGCGTTGTGCAGCTTCTGGATGCCCGACACCTTCATTGCAGCTTTGCCAGCCGCGTCCTTCATCGCCTGCGTCTCGACGAAGCCTGCCAGCAGCACGACGCCGTTGTAGGTCTCCACGTTGATGTCGGTGGAGGGCACGCCCTTGGCGCCGACCAGTTCAGCCTTCACCTCGGCGTTGATGGTGCTGTCGTCGACACGTGCGCCGGCGGTCTTATCCGCTTGCGCTGGAACCGCAACGGCGAAGACGAATGCGGCGAGAAGGGTCAGGACGGTCTGTTTCATGAGTAACTCCAGTTAACAAGGATTGATCGCCAAGGCGCGGCAGGGACGCCGTCCGTTGAGCGGCGCCCGCGGCCCGAGCGGCTGGTGACTGTGCCGAGTTCCCGGTGGCGAGTCCAGTCGCAGATCTGCCCCAGATTTAACCGAGAATAATGTATTGTTTACCATAATATACATTATGCGTACCAATGCCGTTGGCATGCCCCGATCGTCGATGCCGACCCACCGGAGACCGCGACGCCACTCCGTCTACAGGTCATGCGGTCTCGGCCAGTGGCGGATCGTCGCCAGCCGCCCGGAGGTGTTCCGGCAGATTGTTCGCCGGGCCTGGGGGCACGCAGCGATGCCGCCGCTGGCGCCCTCCGACAGCGCTGAACCTCCGCTAGCCGTCGCTGGCGGCCCCGGCCAACCAAGTTCGCACCTCATGGCAACGGCCCAATACGCGATATCAGCGAACGCCGACCACGGATTGCGCTGTAGATCGCGTCGATGCCCAGACCGCCAACAGCAACCGCTGCGAGATAGGCCGGCCAGTCATCAGCTAGCTCGAAAGCGATCCATGCCCCCAAGGCGGTGAACAACAGTCCGATGCCCGCGGTAATGCGTCTGCTCTCCATGGCGCTCTCTTGCAGCCCGCAGCGATTCTCCCGCAGTCTGCACGATCCACATTTCACTGCAATTCGCCCCGAGAGCCCTTCGAGGGCGCGCTGCCAGCGACACCCTTCTCCTATCCCCTACACCCGTCCCGCAATTTCGGTAGGCTGCCTGCCGTCCGGTGCCGGACCCGGGCGACTCATCCAACAGGAGACATCAGCGGTGAACAAGCTCCACGGATTCCCGGTCAGCAACTACGCGAACATGGTGCATCTGGCTTTGCTTGAGAAGGGCCTGCCCTTCGACTACGTCCTGGCCATTCCAGACCAGAGCCCGGGTTTCCTCGCAAAGAGCCCGCGCGGCAAGGTGCCGGTGCTCGAGACGCCGCAGGGCTTCATCAACGAGGCCAGCGTCATCCTCGAGTACCTGGAGGAGACGGGCACCGGCAAGCCGCTCCTGCCGCCCGAGCCGTATGCACGCGCGTACGTGCGCAGCCTCATGAAGGAAATCGAGCTCTACATCGAGCTGCCGGCTCGATCCTGCTTCGCCGAGGCGTTCTTCGGCGGAAAGGTATCGCAGTCGATCAAGGACAAAGCCCGCGACGACCTTGCGGCCGGCTTCGCGACGTTGCGTCGTCACGCGAAGTTCGCGCCGTTCGTCGCGGGCGAATCATTCACGCTGGCCGACATCGTCTTCCTGTACAGCGCCGACCTGGCGAGTGCCGTGTCGAAGACGCTGTTCGGCGTCGATCCGCTCGCGGACTGGCCGGCGGCCGGCGCGTTACTGCAGCGCCTTGCCGAGAACCCCAACGTGCAGATGATTGCGCGCAATCGCGAGGCGGCACGACCCGCGTTCGTCGAGGCCGTCAAGTCTCGCCTGGCCGCAGCTGCGGCTGCCCAGAAGGCCGCAACGTAGCCGATTGCCGATCGCCCTCCTCCTCACCGCTGCCTAACCTGGCGCGTGCGTCAGGAGCGCGGGCGAACGTTCGCGTTCAGGCGGAACAGGTTGGTCGGGTCGTAGCGGGCCTTGAGTTCGGCCAGCCGCGCTTGATTTCCGCCGTAGGCTTCGCTGATCCGATCGGTCGCCATTTCCGACAGGTTGGTATTTGCGTAGAAGCCCTTGGTATGCGCTTCCAGCGCCGGCCACTTCGCCCTGGCCCAGGCGATGTTTGCGGCATCGTCGGCGGGATCGTCTCCGCTCGTCTGCAAGAGCACGTTGTACAGCGCGGCACGATGCCAGAATGCGGTGGCGTCGGGCGCGACGCGCTCGACCGCGCCGCCCTTCGGCGGCATTGCGATGCGCGCCCGCGGAATCGTAGCGCCGGCGATCGTGTCCACCATCAGGTCGATCAGGCCATCGTCCAGCGTGTCCGTAAACCCCGACTTCGTGTAATAGCGGCCGCCAATGCGCGCGCGCTCGTCGTCCTTCGTCTGCAACACCGCGTAGCGCACCCGCTTCACGTCGTCCTCGATCGCTTTGCCTAGCTTGCGATAGGGCACGAGCGCAGCCTCGGCTGCTGCAGGCGGGTCACTGCAGCAGACGTCCATGATCAGCACGCGCCCGCCACCCGGCGTGGTCGTCAGGATGGGCTCGATCCAGAGGCCTTCGGGCGCACGCGGGTAGAGTTCCGCGAAACCGCGCAGGGCCTGTCGCGCCTGTGCGAAGGGGAACACAAGGTGTCCGCCGGTCGCCCAGCCGTCGAACGGGTGCAGCCGATATTCGAATGACGTGACGACTCCGAAATTGCCGCCCCCTCCGCGTACGCCCCAGAACAGGTCGTCGTTGGCCGTGGCGCTTGCCTCGAGCAAGCGGCCATCTGCGGTGACGATGTCCACCGACGTCAGCTGGTCGCAGGTCAGGCCGTACCGGCGTGACAGGCGTCCGAACCCGCCACCCAGCGTGAGACCGCCGGCGCCGGTATGCGAGACCGTGCCGGTCGTCGTGACCAGGCCGAACGCCAGCGTTTCGCGATCGAGATCGCCGAGCAGCGCGCCGCCGCCGGCGCGCGCGAGCCGGCGCGAGGGGTCGACGCGCACCCCGCGCATCGGTGCCAGGTCAATCATCAGACCGTCATCGCAGACGGACTGACCCGAGAGGCTGTGTCCGCCGCCGCGGACGGCGACGAGCAGACCGTGCGCCTGCGCGAACTGCACCGAGCGCACGACGTCCGCAGCGCCCAGGCAGCGCGCGATCATCGCGGGTTTGCGATCGAACATGCCATTGAAGATCTTGCGTGCGTCGTCGTAGCCCGCCGCGTCCCGCAACAGCAACTGCCCGCGCAGGCCCGAGCGGAATTCCTCCACGTCCGACCTCGGCAACAGGATTCGCCGGCCGTCGCCGGTGACGGCCTCCACATCGGCGGTGACCGTGGCCGCCACCGAGAAAGCACGACCGAAAGGAAACGCCGCCGCACCCAGCGCAGCCGCGGCGGACACGCAGAAAGCCCGTCTTCTCATGGCACCGCCTCCCCCGAAGGCTGCCCACTCTGCGCCGGGGTCGAGTGGCACGCAAGCCTCGCTCAGGCTGTCTGTGAGCGCGGATGGCGCGATAATCGTCGTCGACGAGAGCGTAGATTCGCACCATGCATACCCTCGAACCCGAACTCCGGTCGCTGCACGCCGAAGGCGTGATCGACGATGCCACGGCGGCCCGAGCGCTGGCCCGCGATCGCGGCCAGGTGTTCTCCCTGCACACGGAGCTGCGGGTCACCCTGTACGCGGGCGTGCTGCTGGTGATGGCGGGCGTGGGCATCGTCCTCGCGCGGAACCTGGACCGGATCGGCCCCATCGCCATCGTGCTGGCGGTCGCGCTCGTCGCCGTTGCGTGTGCCGTTCCCGCCGTACGTGCGAAGCTCGCGAGCCGCGCCCTCACCGTCACGAGCGACTACCTGCTGCTCCTCGCCGTGCTGCTCGGCAGCGCGAACCTTGCGTACGCCGAGCGTCAGTTCACGTTGCTGGGTCCCTGGTGGTCATGGCACCTGCTGCTGCTCGCGGTTGTCCACGCAGCCGTTGCCTACGCATTCGGCTCGCCGCTGGTGCTCGCGGCGTCACTGACGGCTCTCGCCGGCTGGTTCGGCGTCGGGGGCACGCTAGGCGACGCCTTGCAGTTCTCGTACTACGACGCCGGAAATCGGCGCCCGCGCGCTCGTCTGCGCGGCCGTGATCGCAGCGTGGCGCTACGCCGACCGCCGCGCGCGGCCGGGCACACGCTTCAGTGACGTCTTCGATCACTTCGCGACGAACCTGGCGTTCTGGGGCGCGATCACCTGGTGCCTCGAATGGCCGTGGCTCGCGGTGGGGCTGCCGCTGCTGGCGTCATTCGCATACGCTTCGGTGCGCCGCGGGCTCAATGCCGGCCGCGAGGCATTTCTCGTATACGGCGTCGGCTACGCGGCGATCGGCATCTGTGCGGCCGTGCTGCCGCGTATCCATGGCATCACGTTGTCCCTGGGCTTCGCGCTGGTCGTCGTATGCGTTGCCGCCGCCACGCTATGGCAGCTGCGCCGTCGCCTGCGGTTGCCCGTCCCATGAGCCGCTGGCGGCCGACGCCCGCCGAGGAGCGCTGGCTCGAGGTCGTGTCCGCGCTTGGCGCTGCGCTACCGCGCGACGCCCTGGTCACGCGTACCGGTGGCTGGCGCAGTACCGGCCTGCTCGCGCGTGTTGCGCTCTTCGTCCTTGGGTTCGTCGCGGCCGCCCTGCTTTTCGGGATCCTCGGCCTCGGTAACCGGATCAACCTGCTGGTCGCCGGACTGATCGCCGTGCTCGTCGCCGAGTGGCTCACCGTCCGCAAGCGCCTGCACGCCTCCGGCATCGAGGAGGGCCTCGGTGTCGCCGGCTTCCTGCTGATCGGTGCCTGGATCACCACGCTGATCCCACCGGGGGCCGACGTCATCGGTGGCCCGCCGCACACGCTGGTGCTGGTCGCGGCGGCCGGCGCCGCGGGATTTCGGCGTCTGAATCCTCTCGTCACCACCTGCGCGGCGATCGTGTTCGTGCACTGGGTCGGGTCGACCACGGTTGCGCACTCACTCGACCAGGCGATCGGCCGTGGGGTGACGGCGTTGGCCTTCGGCTGCGCGCTCGCAGCGCTCGCGCTCGCCCTGGGTGCGAGGGAGTTCCGCCGGCCGTCTCACGACCGCATGCTCGACTGGCTGGTGATCACGCTGCCGATCGCCGCCTACGCGCAGCACGCAACCTGGAGCCTCTTCGCGGGCGGATTCGTCGACGTCGGTCCTCCCTCGGGTCGGCTCGCGACGTCCGTGTTGCTGCTGGCGCTCGGCACCGCGCTGCTCGTCGCAGGCTTGCGTCGCAGACGGCACGCGCCGCTGCTGGGCTTCATGGGCTGCGTTGCCTGCCTCGCCGTGGAGTTGCGCCTTGCCACCTCACTCGCGACCGAAACCTGGCTGGTCCTTTGCGGACTCGCGGCGCTGGTCACGGGAGTGGCACTGGATCGTTACCTGCGGCAGCCACGCAACGGACTGACCTCCGCCGCATTGACCGATCGCGACGACCCGCTCGACCTGCTGCAGACCGCCGGCGCCGCGCTGCTCGCACAGCGCACGGCCCAGGATTTTTCGTCCCCCGAGCCGACATTCACGCCGGGCGGGGGCCGATTCGGCGGTGGTGGTGCCAGCGGCAGCTACTGAACCAACGCGTCGGATCCAGCACTTTGCACGTGGGGCCGTCGACAGCGTCGTGCGCCTAGGACAGATACTCCCGCGGCGTCCTGCCGGTCCAGCGCCGAAAGGCCCGCGTGAAGTTGCTCTGGTCCGAGAAGCCCAGCAGGAACGTGATGTCGGCGAGGCTGTGCTGGCCTTCGCGAAGATAGTCGAGCGCAAGCTCGCGCCGCGTGGTGTCGAGCAGTTGCTGGTAGCTCGTGCCCTCCTCCCGCAGCCGGCGCTGGAGCGTGCTCGGGCTCTGGTGCAGCGCGCGCGCGATCTCCTCCTGGTCGATGTCTCCGGACGGCATGGCGCTCAGCAGCAACCCTCGCACGCGCGCGGCCGTTGACTCGGGCAACAGCCCCTCCAGGTAGCGCAGGCGACATCTTGTCCGCCTCGGCGGCCAGCTCCGGATTGCCGCTCAGCACCGGTCGGGCCGCGACCTGTGCGTCGTAGACGAGCGCGACGTTCTCGGCCCCGAACTTCACGGGGCAGCCGAGCGCCTCGCGGTAGGCAGCGGCCGGTGCGCTGTGCCTGTCCGGCAGGCGGACCTCGAGTGGCGTCGCCGCGGGCCCGGCGCACAGCCGAAGCACGCGGCACACGGCTACGACCGTCGCGTCGAGGTACTCGGGAATCGGCACGACCGTGTGCTCCGTTCGCCGCGCCTCGAGACTCGCCAAGCCCTCGCGCTGGATCAGGACAAACCGCCCGTTGGTACTCACGACGCTGCTGTAGCGCTCGATGCGCTTCAGCGCCGCGAGCACGCTGGTGCTGCTGACGATTCCGAGACCGAGCGCGTGGAAGATGCCCGGCCGGACATGCCCTCCGACCCGCAGGCCGAACAGCGGGTCGCCGGACTGCTCGGCCGCGAGTCGCCAGAGCTTCTGGATCCGGCTCGAGGAGCAGCGCGCATCCGGGCGTGACAACAGCGCGGGGTCGATGCCGACGCGCCGGGCCAGCTCTCCGAAGTCAATGCCGTACTCCGGCAACGCTTCCTTGAGCGGTGCCATCGTCATCGCCAGGGCCGTCGGATTGTTCAGCATTTCGCCTGCTCGAGGGTTCGGCTCGGGTCCCATCTTAATGGCGACCGACGATTCGGCAACGATTTGCGGAGCTTGACGCGTCCGGACCAAAGAATGCCGCCCCGCGACAAGCGCGATCGGCAGTGCGGCCCTAAAGTGCCGCCCCATCATGAGTCTCGACGATCCACAGGGGGCGCCTTCGGCGACGCTCCAGGAAAACCGCGGCCTGGATCCGGCGCTCGAGGCCCTGATCCAGCTGCTTGAGTCAGAGCGGAACCAGGCCGTCGGGGACCGACCGGACCTCGTCTCGAAGGCCGATCCGGGCCAGCTCTGGCTGCTGTGGTTCGCGATCGGCGCGACGCGCGAGGTCTGCGTGGTGCTGGGCCGTGAAGCGGACGACGCGCGAAACGATCTGTTTCGACAGGTCGCGGACCGGATCTTCCCCGCGGGCATCCGTTCGGCATGTGACCCGATCCTGGCCGACCGGCGGCTGATCGACCTGTTCGAGTCGGCCGGTGCCGCCGCGGTGCAGGCGTGCATCCGGGGCGACGAGCGACTCGGCTACTACCTGGCCGGACTGCGGGTCAGCGCCGACCGTGGCACCCCGCCCCTCCTGAACTGACGCACGTTAGCGGACCGGACGACGCATGAGCATGAAGCTGGATATCACGGGCATGAGGCGGGTCGTAGCGACCCTCGAGGATTACCGTTCCGCGGTCTGCGAAGTCACGAACGACGCTCGGCTCAGCCTGTGCATCTACACGCCCGACCTCGAGCCCTTGCTCTACGACCAGGACTGCTTCCTGGAGCCCGTGAAACGTCTCGTGCTGGCGCGCAGCCACGGGCGCGTGCGAGTGCTGATCCGTGAGCCCATCCGCGCGGCGCGCGAGGGCCATCGATTCATGCAGATGGCCAGCCGTCTCTCAAGTTGCATCGCAATGCGATGCGTGCCCACCGAGCACCGCGACCAGCCCTGCGCCTACATCATGGCCGACAACAAGGCGATCGCCTATCGCCCGAACGCCACGCGCTGGGTCGGGTTCGTGGAGCACAGCGACGAAGGGATCGACCGTCGTCACATCGAACACTTCGAGCAGGTCTGGGCACGCAGTCGCGTGCAACCCGAACTGCGTCCGACCGCAAGTCACGGTTGACGTCGATCGGCCTGAGTGCTCCCTCGACGGCTGCCCGCGTAGAGATCGAAGAACAGCAACCGGCAGGGGATGCTGCCGTTCATCAGCGGGACCGTCCGGCCCGGCCTGAGCCCGATCGCCTTGTAGGGCGACGCATCGGCCGCGAGGATGGCGGCCCGCCAGCCGCTGAATTTCTGCTTCAGCGTATCGCCGACTTCCTCGTAGAGCAGCCGGATGTCGCCTTCGCGGCTGCCGATGCGGTCGCCGTACGGCAGGTTCGTCACGAGCAGGCCCCGCTCGGCCGGAGGCTCTGCGTCCTGGAACCGCCGCGTCGAGAAGCTCATGTACCGCTCGACGCGGGCCTTGAGAGCGCTCTTCTGCGCCATCGCGACGTAGCCGGCGTCGATGTCCGACGCCACGACCGGCGCGGGCGGCCCCTCGAGCTTCTCGTCGCGCACGCGATCCTGCACGGTGCGCCATAGCGCGCGATCAAAGCCCTTGAGCCATTCGAAGTAGAACTCGCCCTTCTTGCGGTGGATTCGCGGTGCCTTCCTGACTGCAATCATGGCGGCTTCGATCGCAAGCGTGCCGCTGCCGCACATCGGGTCGATGAACGCCTGGCTGCCGTCGTAACCCGCCATGATGAGGATCGCGGCCGCGAGCGTCTCCTTGAGCGGCGCGGGGTGTCCCGGCTCGCGATAGCCGCGCTTGTGCAGCGACTTCCCCGAGGTGTCGAGGCTCAGCATGCAGCGACCGTTCTCGAGGTGGGCCACCACGACCACCCTGGGTTCGGCGAGCTCGACCGGCGGCGCGCGGCCCTGCTCACGGTTGAACACGTCGCGAATGCTCTCGCGCACCTGCGTGATGACCTGCCGGGGCGGCATCCCGCCGCCCTCCGCATCCGTACCCAGGCTTTCCACCATGAAGCCGTGCTGCACGTCGAACAGGTTGCACCAGTGGATGCGCCGGGCCTGCGAGTAGAGCATCTGCGGACTCTTCGCCGGCACGTCCTTGATGACGCGCAGGATGCGGCTCGCCGTCCGCAGCTTCAGGTGCAGCTCGTAGAACAGCGCCTCGGTCGCCTCGAAGCTCACGGCCCGAAAGCCGGGGATGAGGTCTGTTGCCCCCAGGGCCTCGAGCTCCCGTACCAGGGCCGGCTTGGTCTCCTCCGGACAGGTGGCGATCAGTCGCAACAGGACACCTCGCGCAACGGCCGGACGCCGGCCGCCCGCGAGTATAGCGGCGGCCCCACGACCCCGAAGCGCAGCCCGAAGCGAAAGGCCTCCCTGCGGCCGCGCGCTCGGCTAGAATGCCGCCCCTCCCCTGTACCCTCCACGGACCCGAGCCCATGGCTTTAAGGGTCCCCAACCCCTGCGCCCCGGATCACCGTGCTCTCAACCACCAACCTCGCCATCCAGTTCGATGCCAAGCCGCTCTTCGAGCACGTCTCGGTCAAGTTCTCCGACGGCAACCGATATGGGCTGATCGGCGCCAACGGCGCCGGCAAGTCCACGCTGATGAAGATCCTGGGCGGCGAGCTCGAGCCCAGCGCCGGTGAGGTCGTGCTGCAGGCCGGGATGCGGATGGGCAAGCTGAACCAGAACCAGTTCGCCTACGAGGACCAGCGCGTGCTGGACGTGGTGATGCAGGGCCACGCGGAGATGTGGCACGCGATGCAGGAGCGCGACCGGATCTACGCCGACCCGGACGCGAGCGACGCCGACTACATGAAGGCGGCCGAGCTCGAAGGCAAGTTTGCGGAGTACGGCGGCTACACCGCCGAGGCACGCGCCGGCGCGATCCTGATCGACGCCGGCATCGAGGAGTGGCGCCACAACCTGACGATGCGCGAGGTGCCGCCGGGGCTGAAGCTGCGTGTGCTGCTCGCCCAGGCCCTGTTCTCCAAGCCGGACGTGCTGCTGCTCGACGAGCCCACCAACAACCTCGACATCCACTCGATCGGCTGGCTCGAGCGGGCGCTGAACGACTACGACGCCACCATGGTGATCATCAGCCACGACCGCCACTTCCTGAACCAGGTGTGCACGCACATCGCGGACCTCGACTACCAGCAGCTCAAGATCTATCCGGGCAACTACGACGATTTCATGCTGGCCTCGGTGCAGGCGCGGCAGCGGGTCGAGGCGTCGAACGCCAAGGCGAAGGCCCAGATTTCGGACCTGCAGGAGTTCGTGCGTCGCTTCTCGGCGAACGCCTCCAAGGCCCGGCAAGCCACCTCGCGTCGGCGCCAGATCGAGAAGATCAAGATCGAGGAGATCCGGCCGTCGTCTCGGCAGAACCCCTATATCCGCTTCGAGCAGGGCAAGAAGCTGTACCGCTCGGCCGTGACCGTGGAGGGGTTGTCGTTTCGCTATCCCGGCGCCGAGGCCGACGTGTTCACGGACCTCGGCTTCACGATCGAGGCGGGGCAGCGCGTTGCCATCATCGGCCCGAACGGCATCGGCAAGACGACGCTGATGCGCTGTCTCGCCGGCGATCTCACGCCGCGCGAGGGGCGTATCAGCTGGGTGGAGAACGCGCAGCCGGGCTACATGCCGCAGGATCCGCAGGCCGAGTTCGAGTCGAAGATGGACCTGTTCAGCTGGATGTCGGTCTGGACCGGCAAGGCCGACGACGACCAGCTCGTGCGCGCGACGCTCGGGCGTCTGCTGTTCTCCGGCGACGAGACCAAGAAGTCGGTGAAGGTGCTGTCGGGCGGCGAGAAGGGCCGCATGATTTACGGCAAGCTGATCCTCACCAAGCCGAACGTGATGCTCATGGACGAGCCCACCAACCACATGGACATGGAGACCATCGAGTCGCTGCAGATCGGGCTCGAGAAGTATCCCGGCACCCTGGTGTTCGTTTCGCACGACCGAGAGTTCGTCGCCAGCCTCGCCACGCGGGTGATCGAGCTGCGGCCCGACGGCGGCTTCAACGACTTCACGGGCTCGTACGACGAGTACCTCGACGCGCAGGGACTGGAGTCGTAGACGCGGCCGCCTTCAGCGGTCGAACGCGAACGCGAAGTCGCCGAGGTTCTCGGGAGCGGCGACGCGCCACCGATTCCGCGTGTCGAAGCGAACCGTGCGCTGCATGACGAGGAGATCGAGCCGCCACAGGCCGTCCGGACCGCGCGCCAGGAACCACGGCGCGCAGCGGCCGGAATCGCCGGGATGCTCCACGACTGCGAAGCCGCCCAGCTGGCTCACCTGTGCCGCGGGACAGTCCCGATACGTGCGCACGATGTTGTCCATCTGGCCGCGGGTCACGACGTGGCCCGACAGCATCGCGCGGGTCTCGGGCGTGTACAGGTCGTGGTCGGGGGATGCGTCGTGGACCGCCATGGCCCCGAGGTAGGCGGCGACCGTCTCGAGCGGCGAGGACTGCGCAGCCCCATCGGCCTCGGCGCGCGCCGTGGGCCGCTGGTAACCGTCGTCGACCCCTGCCCGACTCTCCGCCCCGGCGCCCGCCGTGCCGGCGAGCGCTGCACGTTCATCGAGGACACCCTGCTCGATCGCCTCCTCCGCCCGGCCCGCGATGAGCTCGCTGGCCGCCACGATGCCGTCGCCGATGCGTCCGGCGGCAAAGAAGGGCGCCAGCTGCTCGCGCTCGACGTATGCGACGAACGAGTCCACGAACACGCCCTCGAGCTCGCGGGCGACCTCGAGTCGCACGCGCTCGGAACTCGCATCGATGACCAGTAGCAGGCCGCGGCCTGTCCGCGACTGACGGCCGACTTCGGCTTCCTCGAAATATCGCAGCGCCCGTGCTGCGAGGTCCGTGGGACCAGCGACCGTCAGGACCCGGTAGTCGATGTCGTACTGGGCGAGCAGCGCGGCATGCCAGCCGGCGACACTCGCCTCCTCGCCCTCCGAAAGCAGCCCGGCCCGGTCCTCGACGAGGACGGTCCCCGCCGGCTGATGCTTCGCGCCGGCCGCGGCCAACAGGCACGCGCAGACGATCACCCAGAAAGGCCCGGCCGGATCCATGCGGGATTTCATCGGCGGATCCTAGCCTCGCCGCGGGACCGGGTCAGTGACGCATTGCACGGGAAATCAGCGGCTGTCGCCTGACGCTTCGGTTATTGCGTTCACCGCCACGCGTCCGTGTTGCCTAGAATTGCCTATCTCAACCGTCAACTGAATGAGGTCCGCCATGGGCAAGTTCGATGAACAGCAGGCGAAATTCCGCACCCAGGCGGGCTTCATCGCGGCGCTCGACCAGAGCGGCGGCAGCACCCCCAAGGCCTTGAAGCTCTACGGGATCCCGGAGTCCGGATGGAGCAGCGAGGCGGAAATGATGGATCTCGTGCACGCCATGCGCACGCGCATCGTCACGAGCCCCAGCTTCAACGGTGAGCGGATCCTGGCGGCGATCCTGTTCGAAGCCACCATGGACCGCGACATCAAGGGCCGACCGACGGCGGAGTACCTCTGGGAGGTCAAGAAGGTCGTCCCGGTGCTGAAGGTGGACAAGGGCCTGGAGGCCGACGCGAACGGCGTGCAGTTGATGAAGCCGATGCCGGGCCTCGACGCGCTGCTGGCACGGGCCAAGGCCAAGGGAATCTTCGGGACCAAGATGCGCTCGGTGATCAAGCAGGCCAACCCGGCGGGAATCGCGCGGTCGTGGAGCAGCAGTTCGAGGTGGCACGGCAGATCATCGCCGCGGGCCTCGTGCCGATCATCGAGCCGGAGGTGGACATCCACTGCCCCGACAAGGCGGCGGCGGAGGACCTGCTGAAGGCCGCCCTCAAGGCGAGGCTCGATGCATTGCCGGCAGGCCAGCAGGTGATGCTCAAGCTCACGATACCCACCCAGGACAACCTCTATGCCGACCTGATCACGCACCCGCGCGTGCTCAAGGTGGTGGCGCTGTCGGGCGGCTACTCGCGCGACGAGGCGAATGCGCGGCTGTCGCGCCAGCGCGGCATGGTGGCGAGCTTCTCGCGCGCGCTGACCGAGGGCCTGACCGCCCAGCAGTCGGACGCCGAGTTCGATGCGGCGCTGGATCAGGCCATCGAGAGCATCTACCGGGCTTCGAAGACCTGAGTACGACCCCGCCGGCTCGCAGGCTGCGGTGACGGCGTCTACCGAGCAGGCGCCGGTGTTGCTGATCGCAGGCGCGTCGAGATGAAGTCGATGAGTACGCGGACCCGGTACGGCAGGTGTCGCGTGCCGGGAAGTACCGCGTACACGCCGAGATCCGGGGGCGAGAAATCGCCGAGGACCGGCTCCAGTCGACCGTCCTGCAGGTAGGCGTCGGCAATGAAGTCGGGCGCCAGGGTGATCCCGAGTCCGTGGGCGGCCGCCTCGGCCAGGACGTCGCCGTTGTTGGCGTTGAAGCGACTGCGGACATCGACAGTCTCGACCTCGTCGCCGCGGCCGAACGACCACGTACCCGGGCTCGCGTCGCCGGCATACGCGAGGCATTCGTGCCCGGCGAGGTCGGAGGGCTGCCGCGGTCGTCCGTGCCGTGCGAGGTAGCCGGGCGCTGCCACCGTCAGCATCCGGCACGATCCGAGCTTGCGCACGACATCCGCCGGACCGATACGACCGGTGATGCGGATCGACAGATCGAACCCCTCCGCCACGAGATCCAGACGCCGATCGGTGTAGTCCATCTCGAGGCTGACCGCCGGGTGCTGCTCGGCGAATTCCAGCAGCAGCGGCGCCAGCCGCCGAAGACCGAAGCTGAGCGGAAGGCCCATCCGGATGTGGCCACGGGCAATCGCCCGTTCCTGCGCGACGTCCGTCTCGGCCGAATCGACGAGGTTCAGGATGACGCGGCACTTCTCGAGGTAGGCCGTGCCGGCCGAGGTCAGCGAGAGGCTCCGGGTGCTGCGGACCATGAGCTTCGCACCGAGGTGCGCCTCGAGTCCCGCGACCTGCCGGGTGACGACCGAGCGCGCGACGCCGAGCTGCTTGGCGACGGCGGCAAAGCTGCCGAGCTCGGCCACGCGAACGAACACGCGCATGGCTTCCAGTCTGTCCATTGTTGCTCTCCGGACAACACTATCGCCGCGATTCTTGGCTATTTCCGAGACAGTTAACAGACTACGCTTTGTACGTAACCCGCAAAGCGCCATGAGCAACACCTACCAGCCCGCCCTGTTCGTTCCGCACGGCGCACCGACTTTCGCGTTGAAACCCGGTGCGGCCGGGGCCGCGCTCGAGCGCGTGGCCGGACGCGTGCCGTCGCCGCGAGCAATCGTTGTGGTCAGCGCCCACTGGGCCACCGCCGTACCGACCGTCGGGATAGCCTCGCAGCTAATGACGATGCACGACTACAGCGGCTTTCCCGCGGAGATCTACGCGATCCGCTACCCTGCAACCGGCTGCCCGGAGGCTGCCCGGGAGGTCGCCCGGGCGCTGACGGACGCGGGACTGTCGGTCGCGTTCGATCCCGCGCGTGGTCTCGACCACGGCGCCTGGATACCCCTGCGCTTCATGTTCCCCGACGCCGAGGTCCCGGTGATTCCCCTGTCGATACAGCCCCGGGACGGCGCCGCCGGGGCGCTCCGCCTTGGGCGCGCGCTCGCGCCGCTGCGCGAGCGTGGGTTCCTGGTCATCGCCTCGGGCAACGTCACCCACAACCTCGGCGACTACCTCCAGGCGTCGCGTGAAGCGTGCGGCACACCCGCCTACGTGCGGGCGTTCGCCGATTGGGTCTGGGCGCGCCTCGTCGAGCGGGACGTCACCAGTCTCGTCGATTACCGCCGCCGCGCGCCCGACGCGGCCCGCGCCCACCCGACCGATGAGCACCTGTTGCCGGTGCATTTCGCGCTGGGCGCCGCTGGCGACGAATTCGAGGCCGAACGTATCCACGCCGGCATCGACGATTACGTCCTCGCCATGGACGCCTACGCGTTCACGACGCCGGCAGGCGCAGCGGCCCGGTCGCCCTGAGCCCGTGAACCGTCAACCCATCACACGCAGCAAGGAAATCAGATGAACAGAATCGCCACGTTGTCCGCCCTCTTCGTGCTCGCCTCGGGGCTCGCCGCGCCAGCGCTCGCGGCACCCGAGACCTACGTGATCGATCCCACGCACACCTACCCGCGCTTTTCCTACAGCCACTTCGGGCTGTCCACGCAATTGAGCCGCTTCGACAAGACCTCCGGCACCGTCGTGCTCGACAAGGCTGCCCGGACCGCGTCGGTGGACATCGTCATCGACACGACCTCCGTGGACACGGGATACGCCACTTTCAACGAGCACATCCAGGGCGAGGACTTCCTGGATACCGCCAGGTACCCGACGGCCACCTTCAAGTCGACGAACGTGAAGTTCGAGGGCGACAAGCCGTCCGCCATCGACGGCAACCTGACGATCAAGGGTGTCACGAAGCCGGTGACCCTTAAGGTCACCAACTTCGTCAGCATGCCGCACCCGATGCTGAAGAAGGACGCGATCGGCGCCGACGCCAGCGTCGTCATCAAGCGCACCGACTTCAACGCAGGCAAGTACGCCCCGAACGTCGGCGACGAGCTGACGATCAGCGTCGCGCTCGAAGCGGTGAAGCAGTAACCGGCACGATCGGGGGGGCGCCCTCGCGTGGCGCTCCCCGATCAGGAGGAGCTGAGCGTGCCGCAGACCGGGAGCGTGCTCGTACTGCTGTCGCTGGTGTTCGGCGCCGGCACGGCGGCGGGCGCGGACACCGACGTGGTCCGGCGGGGCTCGACTTTCCAGGTGCGCGCGACGATCGAAGCCGGCGCCTCGATCGACCTGTGCTTCGCGGTGCTGACGGATTTCGACCGCCTGGCGGAGTTCATCCCGGGCATGGTGTCGAGCCGCATCGTCAGCCCGCCCGGTGAACCGCTGCGCCTGCGACAGGCCGGCCGGACGCAGCTCGCGTTCTCGGAGTACACCTTCGACGTGACGCTGGCCGTCGAACTCGATGCGCCGCGTGAGATCACGTTCCGGCGGGTGGCGGGAAGCCTGCAACGGATGCAGGGGCGGTGGCTGGTCGCGGGCGATGCGGCACGCTGCACGATCGACTACCAGGCCGACATCGAACCCGGGCTCTGGGTGCCGCCACTCATCGGATCGATGCTGATGCGCAGCCAGGTTGCGAGACAGGTCGAAGGACTCGAGTCCGAGATCGAGCGACGGGTGCACTCACCCGTCGTTCCGTAGCCGCAAGCCGGCCTGGCCCTCGCGGGAATCGTCGCATGCGCGCGAGGTGGCCGCCGCCACGACGATCCGCGTGACGCCGCCCAATCGGACGAGCCCGCCCGATCGCAGCGGCTCAGTCACCCGCAGGAATTCCACCTCCCACGCCGCCTGAACGACGGCCGGGAGTTCGTCCAGCAGGCTCGCCAGCCCGAACGCACGCGTCCACTCAAGGAGCGCCTCGCCCGTCGCGGCCTCCATGACTGCGACCTCCATTTCCTCGATGTGCCGGATATCGAAGCCGGCGGCCCCGAAGTCCGCCCGAATCCGGCCGACATCCGCATAGCGGAACGTGCCTGGAGCCTCCGGGTCCATGGGCGGCACGGGGCGATACCTTTCGAGAACCCGGCGGGGCAACGTGTAGTACGGAACCCGATCGGGCTCCGCCCAGAACGCGGCGACCAGCATTCCACCCGGAACCATGACGTGTCGGGCAGCCGTAAGAGCGGCGACCGGCGCATCGAGATACATCAGGCCCCAGCGAACGAGCGTTGCCTGAAACTCTTGCTCCCCGAGGGCTGCCAGCGCGTCGGCACTTGCCACGCGGAGTTCGAGGTTCCCGATTCCTTCGCGCGCGGCCCGCGCGCGGGCCATCTCCAGCATGTCCGCGGACACGTCCACCCCGACGACCCGGCCGTCGGCCCCGACGCGGCGCGCCGCCCGAATCGCGGGCTCACCGCGCCCGGTCGCAAGGTCGAGGACGCGCATACCGGGGCGCAGTCCCGCCAGATCGAGCATTCGCTCGCTCACGGGAGCCGTGAGTCGCTGCTCGGTTTCGTCGTAGATGCGCCAGATGTCCGCGGGCGTGAGCATCGGCCGCGCCGCATTACCAGCGCAGCAGCGAAGCCAGCGCCGGCAGCGCCAGTTTCCTCGCAGTACCGCGCAGCCGGGCCTTCAGGTCCCGCACGGCCGATGGATCCAGCGGCGGATCGATCTGCGCCATGGTGGCCTGGAACACCGCCTCCTTGACCGCAGCGAGCGCCGGCGAGGCGATCACCGACCGGCCGCGCACGAGGAACGTGTCGAGATCGCCGAACGTGACGAGCATCGGCTTCGGCGCCGGCCGGAAGGCGCGCAGGCGCCCGCCCGGCGAGCCAGCGCCGCGCATTGTCGGCCGCACACTCGCCCATCTGCATCGCGAAATACGCCTGCTTGGGGAGCGGGCGCGGCAACGCGGCCGCGTCACCGATGACGAACAGGTTCTCGAACCGCTTGCTCTGCAGCGCGGGCGTCACCGGGGCCCACGAGCCCGATTTCCCCACCAGGCCCGAGTCGCGCAACAGCGGCGACGCGGTGACGCCGACGGTCCAGATCGTGAGATCCGAGCGCAGTCGTTCGCCCGATCGCAACCGCACCTGCGTGCGGGTCACGGCGGTCACCGGCGAACCGGTGCAGACGCGCACCCCGCACGCCGCGCTGCGCGCGCGCACGGCGGCATCGAGCGCCGGCGGCGCGTCGGACAACAGGCGCGGACCGGACTCGACCACGCAGACGTGGAGGGAGTCGCGTGCCCCGCGGCGACGCAGGATTTCGCCGAGGGCTTCGACACCCTCGAGCCCGCCGCCGACGATGACCACCGACCGTTCGCCGGACTGTCGAATCAGCGGGGCGAGCCGGCGGCCGATCGCGGCGCAGTCGTCCACGCTCTTGAAGGGCATCGCGTGGCGATCCGCGCCCTTGACTCCGAACGTGTCGTTGACGCCGCCGACCGCGACGATGCAGGCGTCGAACGCGAACTCCCGGCCATCGGCGGTGGCGAGCCGCCCTGCCCTCGCATCGATGCCCGTGACCTCGGCCCTCACGAACCGATGCCCGGCCCGCGTCACCAGGCGACGGAGCGGCAGGCGCAGGTCGGCCGGGCGCTTCACGCCGGACAGCAGCTCGTGGATGTTGGGCAGCCACTCGAACGACGGCGAGCGGTCGATGACGGTGACCGCGTGGCGGCGGTCGAGATGCCGCGCCGCGGTCAGTCCGGCAAAGTTGCCGCCGACGATCACGATGCGCGGGCGGGAGTGCGTCGACGTCCGCGGGGGCATGAGGCAAGCACTCCTGGCGATCGGCTTCGTTGCTCGGCAAGCGCAGGACGCCAGCATACCAAAGGGATTCGCCGCAACCGGCCGCGGAGCGCGAGCGGGAGGTCAGCCGTTGCCTCTCGCAATCGTCGCCCAGGTGTCCGAGACTTCTCAGGACTCATGCGCGCACTCCTGTCACTGCTGGCCCTCGCCGCGCTCGCCTACCTCGGACTGGTCGCCTGGGTCTATGCGACGCAGCGCGCCCAGATCTACTTCCCCGTCCCCGAGAGCCGGCACCCGGGGGCGGAGGTCCTCTGGTTGGAAAATCAGGCGGACCGGATCAAGGTCTGGCACGTCGCGCGACCCGGCAGCCGGGCGCTCATCTACTTCGGCGGCAATGCCGAGGACGTCTCCGGCAACATCGAGTCGTTCACCGCTGCGTTTCCCGGGCACGCCCTGTTCCTGGTGAACTATCGCGGCTACGGCGGCAGCACCGGGCGACCCTCCGAGGCCGGGCTCAACGCCGATGCGCTGGCAGTCTTTGATCACGTCCAGCAGGCGCACGGCGACATCGCCGTCATGGGCCGCAGCCTCGGGAGCGGCGTGGCCGTTGCGCTCGCCAGCAAACGCCCGGTGGACCGGCTCGTACTCGTTACGGCTTACGATAGCCTCGTGAACGTCGCCCGCGAGTACTTCGGGTGGCTGCCGGTCGGCCTGCTGATGAAGGACCGCTACGACTCAGTGGGACTCGCACCCGAGGTCGACGCGCCCGTGCTGATCGTGATCGCTGCAGAGGACGAGATCATCTCGCGGCCGCGCTCCGAGGCGCTCGCGGCCGCGTTCGCGCCCGGCCAGGCGCGCAGCGCGATCGTCCAGGGCGCGACTCACAACACGCTCGACCTGTCGCCGGAGTATCTCGGGGTCGTCCAGGACTTCCTGCGCTCCCAGGAATGACGACAGCCCAGTCCGCGCCAGCTTTCAGTCGCGCAGGAAATCGAGCAGGTGCAGCGACACCGTGACGACGTGCAGCACGAGCAGCCCGATCAATCCGCGCGCGGCCATGGCGTGATATCCACGCCAGGCGAGCGCGGCGTCCGACCCCTGCGTGGCAAGCCACCCGGCGCCGGTCAACGCCGTCGCGACCAGGAGCAGCAGCAGCAATCCCTCGATGAGCCCGAACAGGCCCCCGCCCTCCGCCGATGGCAGGCGGCCGCGCAGCAGACCGGCCAGGTCGCGACCGACGCTCCGGAGCTGAGACGGCGCCCAGGGAAAATACAGACGCCAGCGGCCGCGGCGAGTGCACGACCACGCGTAAGCCACCCCGAGCACCAGCGTCAGCAAGCCAAGCACCACGTGGACGTAGTCGAGCCAGCCTGCGCTCGGCGGAATGCGGCGGAGCATCGAGACCCACGGGCTGGTGGCCAACAGCCAGAGCGTTAGCAGTGACACCGCGAGATGCTGTCGATCCGACGATCGATCGGGGGGCAGCGGACCCATCGCCCGGTCAGGCCGTCCGGCCGGCCGCGTGCGCCGAGATGCGCGCTGCGAAGCGCCTCGACCTCGTCCCAGTCCGTGTACTCGACGTTGGTCGCGAGGTCGGTCGGGCCGCCGGTGAGCGTCATGATGAAGCGGATGATGTGCCGGTCCGACCAACGGTAGCGTTGATAGTCCAGGTTGCCGCCGAACACCCCGAGGAGCGCCGGTTTCCACGGCGAGCGCGCGACGAAGGCCTTCACGTACGGGTTGGTCTCGGGCGTGTTCTTGGCGGGCTTGCGCGCGACGAGATTCACCGAGAAGAACGCACTCGGTTTCGACTCGAGCAACTCGCGGTGATCGCGGACGAACTCGAGCACCGCGGGATTGTGCTTGCCGTTGCGAATGCTCGCGCCGATGACGACCGCGTCGAAGTCGGCCGGATTCGCACCCCCGTCGAGCAGCGGCACGATGTCCGCCCGATCGCCGAGCACCGACAGCTCGGCCTGCAGCCGCTCGCAGATCCTGCGAGTCTGCCCGTACACCCCGTGATACAGCAGCACGATCCTGGCCACGACAGATTTCGCCTCGAGTCAAAACGGGCGGATCTTAGCGGAGCCGGAGCCAAAAGCGGCATCGGTACTGACCCCGCGTGCGCCGTCGCGCCGCGACCGAGGCTCGACTCAGCCCGGTGCCCTGGATTCCCTCATGCGCCGAACGAGGTGAGCGGCGAAGGCGGCCGCAGCGCCCGGCGCGTGCGCGAGGAACAGCGACGGCTCGGTCAATTCCATTTCGAGGACCACCGGCGCGCCCCGCGCGTCGCGCAACAGGTCGATGCGTGCATAGTCCGGTGCGGCGAAGGGAATGGCCGCATACGCGGCGGCGGCGACGTCGAGTTCTGCCCGCTCCGCCTCGCGCGGCCGGATCTCCTCGGGCGCGAACAGCCCCTCGACCAACGCCGCGCCTGGGCGCAGCAGAGGCCCTTTGCGGATCGCATGGCTGAACCGTCCGCCGAGGTACAGAACGGCCGTCTCGCCGTGCTCGTCCACGCGCGACAGGTACGGCTGCAACATCAGGCTGCGGCCGGCAGCGACAAGGCGATGAACGTGCTCGTGCGCGCGCTCGCGCTCGCTGCGCCGGTAGCGGGCCGCATCGCGTGATCCCGCACCGATGGTCGGCTTGACGACGAACTCGTCGAAACCGTCCGACCTGCCGACCGTCAGGGACGTTGCGCCGTCGGCGAGGAAGGCCTCGAGCTCGGTGCGGGCATTGGCACCCGGTGCGACGAAGCGTGTCGGCACGACCGGCACACCGGCGCGCGCGAGGTCGGCGAGGTAGTGCTTGTCCGTGTTCCATCGGACGACATCCGCAGCGTTCAACAGCCGCGTCTGGACGGAGCAGCGGTCGCACCAGGCAAGGAACTCGTCGATGCGATCTGCGTAATCCCAGGTCGATCGCAAGAGTGCCGCCCGGTACCACGTCCAGTCGATGCCCGGATCATCCCAGCAAGGAGTCTCGACGGCAGCGCCCGCGTCCTGCAGTGCCACCGCCAGCGCCGGCATGTCGTCATCGAGCTCGAGCGCACCCCGTGCCGTGACGAGCGCGATCCGCAATTCCACCGGCTGCCGTCCCGCGAAAGGCCCGGCGATCATATCGATCATTGAATTCCCTCATCAGCGGCGTATATTCCGCGCGTAGCCTCATGATTAAACGTAGATTTTCATGCGGCGATGAACGTGATTCGACTAAAGATAATCCGCTCAATTTACTGATAAATATAAGAAAAAGTATCCGAGACGACGGGGCCATGCAATGCAGACGACTCTGGAACACTTCCGCGATGCCGTATTGGTCCTGGTGGGCGCCGGTCCGGTCAAGCAACGGCTGCTGCAGGCCTTCCACGACCATCTCGGCCAGCTCTCGCCGGATGAACTGCCGCGCGATCTCCGGGACCCGTATGCGACTCTCGCGGCCGCGTTTCACAGCACCCGGCGCACCGGCAGCCTGGACGCAGTGTCGGCCAGCGTCCTGAAGATGTCCGAATCGGAAGCGTGCCAGCACGCCCAGTCCGTCGTGCGGATGCTCGGCTGCCTGAACGAGTCTCAACCGGCGAACCGGCCCGCCATGGTGCTGCGCGCCGTGCCCGACGACGAGGACATCCCGGCGTTTCTCAATCGAGCTTGAACTCGATCACGTCGAATCGCGTCGTTTCTTCGTGACGCGCCTGGCGCTTGATGGCGTCCACGAGCTGCCGCTGATCCCAGGGCACGACTTCATCGCCCATTTCCAGCACGGCCGGTGCCAGGGTCTCGTGGGCACCGAACGGCTCCAGCACTACCACGGGCTTGTCGAAAGCCTTGGCGCAATGCAGCTGGAACTCGACCCAGTCGAGATGCTTGCGGTAGAGCTGGGCCGGCAGGATGACCGCTTCCGCCTCCTTGATCTGGCGCCGCAGGTTGTCGCGAAGGACCTCCCGATCGCCGGGTGGACGAAGGTCGGGCGTGCTGGTGTTGAGGTAGAAGAAATTGTCCACGCTCTCGAGGTACTCGAAGACGCGGAGGTAGTCGTCGTCCTTCTGCCAGACGTGACAGACGAACAGGCGAATCGGGTTCTTCTGGGTTACGCTGCTCACGGATCCTCCGTTGTGCAGGCCGGCTTCCGGGACGGTCCCGACTTAGTGTAGCTCAGGCCTCCGGTCCCCGGTTGATCCCGGCGGACGTTAGAATCGTCCACTCATGCGCTTCCTGCTCTACAACATCCGCTACGCGACGGGCACGGGCGCCGCCTTTCACCTGCCGGTCCCGGGCGCCGGCTACCTGCGCAGCAACCCGCGCGTCCTCGAGGGCATCACGCGCTTCATCAAGGGCATCGACCCCGACATCGTGGGTCTCGTGGAGGTGGACACGGGCTCGATCCGCACCGGCCGCGTCAACCAGGCCGAGGTGATCGCCGAGTCGCTCGGCCACTACTCGACCTATCAGTGCAAATACGGCGCGGACTCGCTCAACACCCTGGTGCCGATCGTCAACAAGCAGGCGAACGCATTTCTCGCAGCGCCGCGGGTCGAGGGCGAGCGATTCCACTACTTCGAGACGGGCATCAAGCGGCTGATCATCGAGCTCGAGCTCGATGACATCTGCGTCTTCCTCGTGCACCTTTCGCTCAAGTTCCGCCACCGCCACGTGCAGCTGCGCCACCTGTTCGAACTGGTCCGGCGCACGACCAAGCCGGTCATCGTCGCCGGCGACTTCAACACATTCTGGGGCGAGCACGAGATGGCACTGTTCATGGAGGCGGCCGGCCTCAAGAGCGCGAATCGCGACCGGCTGCCATCCTATCCCGCCCGTCGCCCGCGGATGGAACTCGACTTCATCCTGCACACCCGCGGCATCGAGATCGAGTCCTTTTCCGTGCCCGAGGTCACATACTCCGATCACCGACCGCTGGTGTGCGACTTTCGCGTGACCGGCGAAGCGCGCGCCGCGGCTTGAGGCGTGGCCCGGATCCACTCCAGCCCGCCGCCGGACCGCGTTCGCAGCAGGTGTGCTGTGATACCATTTTTGTTTAGTCACGCGCCCCAGAGCGTGCGCATTGCCCAAGGCACCCACCCACGATGACCGAGCCCGCGATCCCGGACCTGAAGCTGCTGCGATCGTTCTCCCCTCTGGACGGACTGAAGGGCGAGAACCTGCGTGCGCTGGCGCGCAAGACCACGATCCGCGACCTGGCCCAGGGCCGGGTGCTGTTCAAGGAAGCCGACACGGACAAGCGGACTTTCTACCTCGTGTCGGGGACGCTCGACCTGCTTACCAACGGACGGGTGGTGGGAACCGTCAAGGGCGGCACGCCCGAGGCCCGCCAACCGGTCGCGCCCCTCCTGCCGCGGCGGTGCACCGCGCGCGCCGCGTCGGAGCGCGTCGAGTACCTCTCCATCGACAGCGACCTGCTCGACGTCCTGATCACCTGGGACCAGACAGGCACCTACGAGGTCGGCGAGCTGCACGCCGGCGGTGCGGCCGGCGACGACTGGATGACCCTGCTGCTCCAGAGCCGCGCGTTCCACAAGATTCCGCCAGCCAACCTGCAGGCCGTATTCATGCGCATGCAGCGCATGGACTACGTCGCCGGCGACACCGTGGTGCGCCAGGGCGACGAAGGCGAGCACTTCTATGCCATCGTCGCCGGACGCTGCATGGTCACGCGTGAGACGCCGCTCAACCGCGAGGGCATCAAGCTCGCCGAACTCGGCATGGGGGACACGTTCGGCGAGGAGTCGCTGATTTCCGGGGCCAAGCGCAATGCCACCGTCACCATGACGACGGACGGCACGCTCATGCGGCTCGGCAAGGAAGATTTCAACACCCTGCTCAACGAGCCGATGCTGCACTGGGTGAACTGCGAGGAGGCACGCGGCCTCGTGGCCACGGGCGGGCGCTGGCTCGACGTCCGGTTGCCGAGCGAGTTCGAGCACTGCCACTTCGAGAATGCCATCAACGTGCCGCTCTACTTCGTGCGCCTGAAGCTCAAGACGCTGGACCCGGCCGTTCAGTACGTCGTGTGCTGCGAGAACGGACGTCGAAGTTCGGCCGCCGCCTACATCCTCGGGGAGCGGGGCTTCGATACCTACGTGCTGCGTGGCGGAATCGCCGAATCGGATCTGGCCGAGGCGCTGAATTCACCGGGCGACGGCGGCTGAGCCAGCATCGACCGAACGCCCGCGTGGGGCGTGCGGCCGTCACATCGTGTGCGTGGGCTTGTCGCCGCCGAGCGCGCCCGCGAGGTAGGCCTCGATCTTGCGCTGCGTCGCACCCCGATCCTGCTCGCTGAACTGGACGCCGATGCCGGCCGTGCGCTTGCCCTGGGCGCCTTTCGGAGTCATCCAGATGACCCGGCCCGCCACCGGCAGCTTCTCGTCCTCGCCCATCAGGTTGAGCAGCATGAACACCTCGTCCCCGAGGCGGTAATTGCTGCTGGTCGGCACGAACAAGCCGCCGTTCTTCACGAACGGCATGTACGCGAGGTACAGCGCGCTCTTGTCCTTGATCGTCAGCGTCAGCAGCCCGGGCTTGCTTGGTTGCCGTGTCACGGGACCCATCAGGCGACTCCTTTTCGCCGGAACGCGGCCACCAGCTCGATGAGCAGGGCCTCGACGACCAGCTGCGGTGCCGCGGAGCCCTCGAGCAGCCGGCGGCTTTCGCGCAGCCGGTCCACGAACCGGAATGCGGCGCTCATGTTCACTGTGCCGGCCGCCCTTTGCAACTGCGGGCCGTCCGGAATGTCGACGCGCGTCGCATCCTGCCACAGGCGGTTGCGCAACAGGACCGACATCCAGGACTCCAGCCAGTCGAGCCGCGCGCCGAGTCCGTCGCCGATCATGTCCGCAGCCGCGCGCGTGATTTCGGCGCGTCCCTCGAGCAGGTCTGTGAGCAGGCCCGTCATCTGCGACTCCAGGGCGGCGTAGTGCGGGGCAAGCCCCGCGGCCCGGAGCGGTGCGCCGCCCGCGCGAACAAGGAGACCCGGCGCCGGGTCCGATCCGAGTTCCCTGCGCAGCCAGTCCCGAGCCTCCTCAGCGCCCGGTCGCGGGATCTCGATGCGCTGGCAGCGGCTGCGCAGCGTCGCGGCCAGCCGGGAGGGACGTGCGGTGACCAGGACCAGCAGCGTGCGTGGCGCCGGCTCCTCGAGCGTCTTGAGGAAGGCGTTCTGGGCGTTCGAGGTCATCAGGTCCGCGGGGGACACGACCGCGACCCGGTAACCGCCGCGCAGGCTGGTCATGCCGAGTTGCTCGCAGGCGTCCCGCACCGCGTCGACGCCGATGGTCTTGCGGTCCTCGGGCCGGCGCAGCCAGTGCAGATCGGGATGCGAGCCGGCGCGACTCAAGGAGCAGTCGGCGCAGCTGCCGCACGGCATCAGGTCGGGGCCCGGCCGAGCGCACAACAGGCCCGCAGCCAGTGTGGTCGCGAATCTCTCCTTGCCGAGACCCTCGGCGCCGTGCAGCAGCAATGCGTGCGGCATCCGCCCGCCGGCGATCGCACCACCCAGGCGCGCGCGCGCGGAGGCATGCCAGGGCAGGTACTCGAGCGGCACCGCGGTCACGACCTCCGCATCGTGAACGTCGCTCACCGCGAGGCCTCCAGAAGCTGCCCGAGGCTGGCGCACACTGCCGCCGTCACCTCGTCCACGACCGCACTCGCGTCGACGACCCGGAAACGTGCAGGGTCGCGCCGCACACGCTCGAGGTACGCCTCGCGTACCCGTTCGAAGAATTCGCGCTGCTCGGTCTCGAATCGGTCGGGACCGTCCGCTCCGTTGCGATGCCGCGCACGCGCGAGGCCGACCTCGACCGGGAGGTCGAGCAGGATGGTCAGGTCCGGCTGGACGCCGGCATGCACGATCTTCACGAGCGCGTCGATCTGCTCCACCGGCAGCCCGCGGCCGCCGCCCTGGTAGGCGTACGTGGCGTCCGTGAAGCGGTCGCACAGCACCCAGGCTCCGCGGCCCACGGCCGGCAGCACGAGGTTCTCGAGGTGGGTCGCGCGAGCGGCGAACATCAGCAGCAGCTCGCACGAGCGCGGCATCGGCTCGTCGCCGCGCTCCAGCAGCAGCTCGCGCAGCCGTTCGGCGCGCGGTGTCCCGCCGGGCTCGCGCGTTACCACGGTGTCGACCCCACGATCTCGCAGCCACGCAGCCGCACGGGCGAGCTGCGTGCTCTTGCCCGCTCCCTCCCCACCCTCGAACGTGATGAATCGACCCTGCACGTCAACGCTCCGCTTGCCGTTGCCGGTATCGAACGAGGTAGCGCCGCACCGCGGCCTCGTGCTCGGCGAGCGTGCGCGAGAATTCGTGGCTGCCGTCCGGCAGGCCGGTCGCCACGAAGAACAACTCGCCGCGCTCGTCCGGATTGACCGCGGCGCGCAGCGCCTCGGCGCCGGGCAGCGCGATCGGCGTCGGCGGCAGCCCGGTACGGGTGTAGGTATTGTAGGGCCCGTCGCGCTCGAGGTCGGCCCGGCGCAGGTTTCCGTCGAATCCCGCACCGAGCCCGTAGATCACGCTCGGGTCGGTCTGCAGGCGCATGCCGCGACGCAATCGCAGCGTGAACACGCCGGCAATACGTGCGCGCTCGGAGGCGAGCGCGGTCTCCTTTTCCACGATCGAGGCGAGGATCAGCGCTTCGTACGGCGTCGTGATCGGCAGGCCGTCGGCGCGCTGGCTCCAGGCCGCCTCGAGCTCGCGCTGCATGCGCCCGCGCGCCTGGCGCAGTATCTCGACGTCGGGCGTGCCCTTCCCGAACAGATAGGTGTCCGGAAAGAAGAGTCCCTCGGGCTCCGTGCCCGGCTCGCCCAGCGCCGTCATTACGGCGGCGTCGCCCTCGCCCGCAAGCGTGTTGTCGAGGTACGGACTGCGCTCCAGGGCCGCGCGCAGGCTGCGGAAGGTCCAGCCCTCGACGATGGTGACGGCGTGGCGCACCACCACGCCGGATTCGAACAGCCGCAGCAGTTCCCGCGGGGTCGTACCGGGAGCTATCTCGTATTCACCTGCCTTGACGCGTGCATCCGCGCCGGTGAACCGGGCGTACGCCCGCAACCAGTCGGGATGATCGAGCACGCCTCGCGCCGCGAGTTCGCGTGCGGTCGCCGCGAACGGCTGGCCACTTGGCACGTCGACCGTGAGCGATGCCTCGCCGACTGCCAGCGGACGATCCAGCCAGTTCCCGAACGTGACGTAGCCCGCCACGGCGGCGAGGGCGCCCGCCGCGAGCAGCAGGGCGGCAAGCGTGCGCCAGATCACTCGCCGGCTCGCGCCGTCCGCTCGAGCAGTGCGCGGGTCACGACACCGGCCGCGTCGTAGCGACGGATCCCGACGACCTCGCCCACCGGCCGCACGCCGGTGATCGCGTTGGTGAGGAACATCTCCTCCGCGTCCTCGAGGTCCGCCGCGTCGAGATCCGTGACCTCGGCCGGCAGGGCCAGCTCCTGCGCCGCGGCAAGCACGATGCCGCGCATCACGCCTGCGACTCCACAGTCGCGGATGTCCGGCGTCAGGAGCCGTCCGCCGCGCACCAGGAAGAAGTTGGCCGCCGTCGCACACACCAGCCGCCCGTCCACCGAGGACATCAGTCCCTCGGCGATCGACGGATCGCTCCATTCGGAGCAGGCCATCACCTGCTCGAGTCGGTTGAGGTGCTTGAGTCCCGCAAGTCGCGGGTTCAGGCCGAGGGGAGTCTCGCAAAGCCGCACCAGGATGCCCGTGTCGGGGTCGTTGCGTGGCCGGGGACCCGACGACACCACGATGCGCGTCACCGCGGGCTCGACCGGCGGCCGGTAGCTTCGGGGACCGGGGCCGCGCGTGACGACGATCTTCACGGAACCCGTCCCGAGCCCGGCCAGCGCCCGCTCGCATTCCCGATCGAGCAGCGTGACGTCCGGCATCGGGATACCGAGACGGTGGCAGCCCACCGCGAGGCGCTCCATGTGCCGCGCGAAATTGCGCACTCGTCCGTTCGTCGCCGCCATCGTCTCGAACAGCCCGTCGCCGTATTGCAGGCCGCGATCGTCCACCGAGATGGCCGAGGCCTCGACTCCGTTCACCAGTCGCCGTCCTATCATGTCTCGCTCCCCAGTGCGCGCAGCAGTCCGCGGGCCTTGGCGCGAGTTTCCGCCAATTCGGCCTTCGGACGCGAGTCCGCGACGATGCCCGCTCCAGTGCGAAACCCGATCGCGTCGCCGCGCAGCGTGAGCGTGCGGATCAGGATGTTGAGATCGAGGGTGCCGTCACGGCCAAGGTAACCCATGGAGCCGGTGTACGCGTCGCGCGGATCCTGCTCGAGCCCGGCCAGCAGTTCCATGCAGCGTACCTTCGGGCAGCCGGTGATCGTCCCGCCCGGGAACACGGCGGCCACGGCCTGGCCCGGCGTGACGCCCGCGCACAGCTCGCCGCTCACGTTCGACACGATGTGGTGCACGGTCGCGTAGCTCTCGATGGTCATGAACTCGTCCACGCGCACCGTGCCGCCGCGGCAAATGCGCCCCAGGTCGTTGCGCTCGAGGTCCACCAGCATCACGTGCTCCGCGCGCTCCTTTTCGTTCAGCTCGAGCTCGGCCCGCAGGCTCGCGTCGCGCGCCCGGGTGACACCGCGCGGGCGCGTGCCGGCGATCGGCCGCGAACTCGCCATGTTTCCCTCGATCCGCAGCAGCCGCTCAGGCGAGGAGCTCAGCACCGTGAAGCCGGGCAGTCGCGCACTGCCTGCGAACGGCGCCGGGTTCGCTTCGCGCAGCCGCCGGTAGATCTCTCCGGCGCTGACGCCAGCCGGCAGCCACGCTCGCCAGCCGCGCGACAGGTTGGCCTGGTAGACCTCGCCGGCGGCGATTGCCTCGAGAATGGCCTCGACACCCTCGAGGAAGCGATCCGGCTCGTCCTCTTCCACCTCCAGCGCCACCGGCTCCGCAGCCCGACGCGCAGCGACGGTGACCTCCGCAATGTCGGCGTCGAGTTGCCCGTGCAGCGACGCGACGTCCTGCGGCTCGGTGCAGGCCGCCACCTCGCCCGTCAGCCGGTCGCGCACGACGGCGCCGTGCATGCGCCAGGCCAGGGCGCGAGGCAGCAGGGACCGGCGCATGCGCAAGCGAGGTTCGATCTCCCCGGCCAACTCGTATCCCAGGTAGATGAACCAGCCGCCAGCGAAGGGCTTGGCGTCCGACGCGTGCGGCTCGGCCCGCTCCGAGGACCACCATGCATCCAGGGTCCCCAGGAAACCGATCCCGCCCGCCGACGCAGGCGGTCCCGCGAGCGACCCGTCCGCGTTCAGCTGCAGCAACGGTCCCGGCAACGCGAACAGGACATCGTATCGACCGAGGCGAGTGGCACCGCCCACGCTCTCGAGCAGTGCGGGGTAGCGATCGGGGTGCCGCTCGTGCAGACGCAGCAGCAGGTCGGGCGCCAACGCGCCGAGCGATCGCCTCACCGCAACGCGCGGAACACCAGGCTGCCGTTGGTGCCGCCGAAGCCGAAGGAGTTCGACAGCGCCACGCTCAACGGCACTTCGCGCGCGGTGTGCGGCACGTAGTCGAGATCGCAGGCCGGATCCGGGTTGTCGAGGTTGATGGTCGGCGGCAGCCGCCCGTCGCGGATCGCCAGGATCGAGAAGATCGCCTCGACGGCACCGGCGGCTCCCAGCAGGTGGCCGGTCACCGACTTGGTGGAGCTGACGGCGAGCCGATGGGCGTGATCGCCAAAGGCGCGCTTGATCGCCACCGTCTCGGCTCGGTCGCCGAGCTCGGTCGAGGTCGCGTGCGCGTTGATGTAGCCCACCTCCGCGGCCGCGACGCCCGCATCACGCACGGCGTTCACCATCGCAAGCCGCGCGCCCTCGCCGTCTTCCGGCGGAGCCGTGATGTGGTGGGCGTCGCCGCTCATCCCGAAGCCGGCGAACTCGGCGTAGATCCGCGCGCCGCGCGCCCGCGCGTGTTCGTACTCTTCGAGCACGATCGCGCCGGCGCCCTCCGCCATGACGAAGCCGTCGCGGTCTCGGTCCCACGGCCGACTGGCGCGTTCCGGCGCATCGTTGCGAAGCGACAGCGCCCGGGCCTGCCCGAAGCTGCCGAGGCCGAGCGGCGTGAACGCCATCTCCGAGCCGCCGGCCACCATCACGTCCGCATCGCCGTACTGGATCGTGCGCGCGGCAATGCCGATGGAGTGCGTGGAAGTCGTGCAGGCCGTGACCAGGGCGAGATTCGGCCCGCGCATGCCGAAGTGGATCGACACCTGGCCGGCTGCCGCATTGATGATGCTGCCCGGGATGAAGAACGGGGAAATCTTGCGCGGCGTGTGCGATTCGAGCCACTTGCCAGTGGTCTCTTCGATGGTGCTCAGACCGCCGATGCCCGCCCCCATGGCCACGCCGACCCGCGGCGAGTTCGCCTCGTTCACCTCGAGGCCCGAGTCCGTCACGGCCTGAACCGCCGCCGCGAAACCGAAGGCCACGAACGGGTCGAACTTGCGCACGTCCTTGGCGGACATGTAGTCCTCGGCATTGAAGCCGACGACCTCTCCGCCGATGTGCACGGGAAAGGCCGTGGTGTCGAGCTTGGTCAGGGTGACGATGCCGCTGCGGCCGTTCGAGACGGCGTCCCAGGCAGACGCAACCGTGCTGCCAAGCGGGGAGATGATGCCAAGTCCCGTGACGACGACCCTGCGCTTCGTCAAGTTGCGTCCCCCTGGCTGGGCACGATGAGAATTGGCCGCGACCGCCCTCCGTGGCGGGCCGGGGCCGAGCGGTCAGGCCGGGCTGCGACGCTCGTTGATGTAGTCGATCGCCTGCTGGACGGTGGTGATCTTCTCGGCATCCTCGTCCGGGATCTCCGTCTCGAACTCCTCCTCGAGCGCCATGACGAGCTCGACGGTGTCGAGCGAGTCGGCGCCGAGATCGTCGACGAAGGACGAATCGTTGGTAACTTCCTCTTCCTTGACCCCCAGCTGCTCGGCAACGATTGCCTTCACCCGCTGTTCGATACTGCTCATTGTCTTTGGAGTCCTATGTGAAATACGAATCCTGCCGGCCCTCCAAGGTGGGCGCCCGGCATGGGGCGCGTATTCTAAGTTAAGGGCCGGATGGGGTCCAATGGACCCAGAACCCGTTCTAGATCATGTACATCCCGCCGTTGACGTGCAGGGTCTCACCGGTGATGTAAGCAGCCCCGGGCGACGCCAGGAAGGCCACGGCGTGCGCGATGTCCCCGGGCGAACCGAGTCGTCCGAGCGGCACCTGGCCAAGCAGCGCGGCCCGTGCGGCCTCGCCGAGCGCATCGGTCATGTCGGTGACGATGAAGCCCGGCGCCACCACGTTCACCGTGATGCCGCGCGAGCCCACTTCACGGGCCAGGCTCTTGCTGAAGCCGATCATGCCCGCCTTGGCGGCAGCGTAGTTCGCCTGGCCGGCATTGCCCATCACGCCGACCACGGAGGCGATGTTGACGATGCGGCCGCGACGGGCCTTCATCATGCCGCGCAGGACGGCCTTGCTGGTGCGGTACACCGCGGACAGGTCGGTCTCGATGACCGTCTGCCAGTCCGCGGCGCTCATGCGCAGCAGGAGCCCGTCGCGGGTCACGCCTGCGTTGTTGACCAGGATCGACGGCGTGCCCTCGCGTGCCTCGATCTCCTTGAAGCACGCCTCCACCGACTCGGCGCTCGCGACATCGAGGACGACGCCACGACCCGCGACGCCCGCGGCCGTCAGCGCCTCGTCGATGCCGCGCGCGCCCGCCTCGCTGGTCGCGGAACCCACGACGCGCGCGCCGCGCCGGCCGAGTTCGAGGGCGATCTCGCGGCCGATGCCGCGCGATGCGCCGGTAACGACCGCGAGTTCGCCGTCCAGGTCGCGGCTGGGTTCAGTCATGGGGCTTCTCCGCGCAGGCAGCCAGCGCCGCGGCCAGGCTGGCCGGATCCTCCACCGCGAGCATGGTCAGATCCGGTCGTCGTTCGACGCGACGGTTGAGGGCCGTGAGGACCTTGCCGGGCCCGCACTCCACGATCGTCGTGACCCCGCGTGCGAGCATCGCCCGCACGGTGTCGGCCCATCGAACCGGCTCGTGCAGCTGATCCGTGAGCGCGCGCCGGATACCGTCCGGGCTCGCATGCGTCTTCACACCGACGGTGTACACGGCAGGCACGTCGGGCATGCGCAGGTCCACCGTGGCGAGTCGCTCGGCGAGTCTCCGTGCGGCGCCCGCCATGAGCCGACTGTGCGAAGGCACGCTCACCGGCAGGGCCACGGCGCGCTTCGCTCCCCGGGCCTTCGCAGCCTCGATGGCGCGTGCGACGGCCGTTGCATGTCCGGCGATCACCACCTGCCCGGGCGCGTTGAAGTTCACGGCCTGCACGACCTCCCCCTGCTCCGCATCGGCACAGGCCGCCACGACTTCGGCGTCGTCAAGCCCGAGGACGGCGGCCATCGCGCCCGTCCCGAGTGGCACGGCCTCCTGCATGATCTGCCCGCGGAATCGCACGAGGTCCGCGGCATCGCGGAAATCGATTGCTCCCGAGCAGACCAGCGCGGTGTATTCACCGAGGCTGTGCCCGGCCATCGCCGCAGGACGCGCACCGCCGTGCTTCAGCCAGGCCCGCCACGTCGCCACGCCCGCGGCGAGCATGGCCGGCTGCGTGCACTCGGTGCGGCCGAGTTCGGCCTCCGGCCCTTGCTGGCAAAGCGCCCACAGGTCGTAGCCCAGCACCGTGGACGCCTCCGCAAAAGTTTCCTGCACGACCGGCTCGGCGGCCGCAAGCGCCGCGAGCATGCCGATCGACTGCGAGCCCTGGCCCGGAAATACGAACGCGAGCGACATGCAATTCGACCCCTTCATATGCCGGCCCCGTCCGGCCGGCCGATTATAGCGACGCGGCCCCACGCCGCGTCCGACCTGACAGCACGAGCGCAGCCAGCAACCCGCCAACCGCGCCGTAGGTATGCGCCTCGTGCACGACCGGAATCGAGAGGCTGCCCCCGGTGAACGGCAACGCCCCCATCGAATGCTCCCAGGCCAGCTTGGCCGCGAACAGCCCCGCGACCAGCCAGGTGAGCGGATCGCGCACCGAGCGCAGCCACGCAACGAGTCCGGCCGCCATGCACCCGTGCAGCACGCCGGAGAATCCGACGTACCACTCGAGCCCGGGCTCGAGCAGCAGGAACCCGAGGCTGGTCGCGGCGGTCGAAGCGAGCAGGACGACCAGCCATTGGCGCGTCGTGTAGTCGCGCGCGAACAGCCCCCAGACGATGAGGACGCCGAGCACGTTCCAGCCCAGGTGACGCAAGTCCGCGTGGACGAGATGACCGGTGGCCAGCCGCCAGACCTCGCCATCGAGCACCGCCGCGCGTTCGTAACGAAGCGCGGGCAACATGCCGGGGGCGGCCACGTGCACGAGCACCAGTATGGCTGCGAGGATCGCCGGCAGTCGCCAGGGTCCGGACAGGACGGTGTCGGGGCGATTGCGCAACCGTGACCACCGGGGCGGGGAGCCCGATTTGCTATGATGCGTCGAATGTACAGGCACAGGGCAACACACGCGATGACTCACCTCCGGGACCCGGGCATGGCGGGCGCGCCGGGCGGCGCACACGGCGCCGAGCGCGGCTTCACGCTGATCGAGATCATGGTCGTGGTGGTGATCCTCGGCATTCTCGCGGCGCTGGTGGCACCGAACGTCATCCGGCGCGTGGACGACGCGCGCGTCACCAAGGCCAAGCAGGACATCCGCGCCTACGAGACGGCGCTCAACCTGTACCGCATGGACAACTTCCGCTATCCCGCCACCGAGCAGGGCCTCGAGGCCCTGGTCAAGCAGCCGACCGATCCGAACATCCGGAACTGGAAGCAGGGCGGCTACGTCGACGGACTCAAGAAGGATCCGTGGGGCAACGACTACCTCTACATCGCCCCCGGCACCCGCGGCGAGTACGACCTGTACACGCTCGGGGCGGACGGCAAGCCGGGCGGCGAAGGCCCTGATGCCGACATCGGCAACTGGAACATCGAGTAGCCGCGCCGGCAGGCGCGCGGGTCACCGGGCCTCGGGCTTCACGCTGCTCGAGGTGCTGGTCGTCGTCGTCATCATCGGCATCATCGCCAGCATGGCCGCGGTCTCGACGCGCGTGCTCGGCGGCGACCACGAGATGGACCAGGAGGCAAAGCGCCTGGTGGCGATCCTCGGCCAGGCGCGCGAGGAGGCGATGCTGCAGGGTCGCGACCTCGGACTGCGCGTCGACGCCGGCGGCTACGATTTCCTGCTCTACGACGGCCGCAACGAGCGCTGGGACCTCGCCGCGGACGACCCGCTGCTGCGCGAACGCACGCTGCCCGACGGCCTCGAGGCCGCGCTGTGGCTCGAATCGCGTCCCGTGAAACTGGCTGCGCGTGCCGCGCCGACCGAGCGCACGCCGGCCTCGCCGCAGGTCGTGCTCCTGGCCTCGGGCGACCTGGTGCCGTTCGAGGTCAGGCTCGAGCGGGCGGGCACGAATGAGCTGCGCGCCATCCACGGTCGCATCGAGGGCACGTTCGAGATCCTCAAGAACGATGCGGTCGAGCGTCGCTGAGCGCCTGCCCATGCGTCCGCGGCACCGGGGTTTCACGCTGATCGAGGTGCTCGCCGCGCTGGTCATCGTGGCGCTCGGCATGCTCGGCGTGATCCAGGCCGTCACCCAGACCGCGCGCAACGGCACGTACCTGCGCGAGAAGACGCTCGCCCACTGGATCGGCCTCAACCTCATTACCGAGCGGCGGCTGGAGCCCTCGCCGCCCGAGGTGTCCGAGTCGTCCGACGAGGTCGAGTTCGCAGGCCGGCGCTGGCGCTGGACACTGCGCGTGACGCAGACCGAGGTCGAGAGCCTGCGACGAATGGACGTGTCGGTGCGCCCCGCCGACGCCCCGGACGGTTCTGCGCTCGCGACGATCACCGGCTTCTACGGCACCGCCATCGGACCGGCCGGCGGCGGCTCGCTGGACTGGGCGGGCACGCAGAGCGACACCGGGCCGGACGACGACGAGGCCGATCCGGACGACCCGCCCGCCACCGATGCGGCCGACCCGGAGCCGGTCGAGCCCGAGCCCCCGACGGACGAACCCGACGAGGAGGCCGATTGAACCGCGCGGGCCGGCACCCGGCGAGCCGCGGCTTCACGCTGCTCGAGCTCCTCGTCGCGATCGCGATCTTCGCCATCCTCGGCTCGCTCGCGATGACGGGCTACGTCGAGCTGCAGCGACAGAGCGAGTACGTCGATCAGCGGCTCGAGCGCGTGCGGGAGGTGCAGCGCGCCATGCAGACGCTCGGGCAGGACCTCGCGCAGATCGAGCCGAGGCCCATCCGTGAACCGCTCGGCGAGGCTCTCCTGCCCGCGGTGCTCGCCAGCGACGCGGCGGAGTACCGGTTGCAGTTCACGCGATCGGGCTGGAGCAATACCGGCGGCCTGCAGCGACCGACGCTGCAGCGCGTCGGTTATCGCCTCGACCAGGACGGGCTGTGGCGCGATCACTGGAACGCACTCGACCGGACACTCGCGCTCGAGCCGGTCCGCGTCCGGCTGCTGGGCGGCGTGCGCTCGGTGCGGTTCCGGTTCATGACCCCGCAGCGCAGCTGGGTCGAGCGATGGCCGGTCAGCGAGGGCCTGCCGGGCGCCGACAATCGCCGAGCGCCCTGCCGCCGTGGAGGTGATCCTCGAACTCGAGGACTGGGGTGAACTGCGCCGGCTGGTCGAGGTGGCGGGATGACGCACGACGCCGCACGGCACCGTGGCAGGCAGCGCGGCGTCGCGCTGATCACCGCCGTGCTCATGGTGGCGCTCGCCACCATGCTGGCCGTGGACGTGGGCTTCCGCGGGTTCCTCGACCAGCGTCGCAGCGGCACGCTGCTCGCAATGGACCAGGCCCTGCAGGTGGCGCTCGGTGCCGAGGCCTGGGCGGCGGACTTCCTCAAGAAGGATCTGCAGGACTCGCAGACGGACCACCTCGGCGAGATCTGGGCACGGCCGCTGCCGCCCCTGCCGATCGACGGCGGCTCGGTCGAGGGTCGCCTCGAGGACATGCAGGGACGCTTCAACCTGAACAACCTGGTGAACCCCGACGGCACGAGCAACCCGGAGGCCGTCAAGCAGCTCGAGCGCCTCTTCGCCATGCTCGAGATCGAGCCGGCGTGGGCGAGCGCCGTCGCGGACTGGGTCGATGCCGACACGCAGCCGGGCTTTCCCGACGGCGCCGAGGACAGCGTGTACACCGGCCAGAGCCCGCCTCACCTCACCGCCAACATGCCGGTGACGCGGGTGAGCGAGATCATGGTGCTGCCGGGCTTCGGTGCCGAGCGCTACCTGCGTGTGCGTCCCTATCTCGCGGCGCTGCCGGTCGGCACGCCGCTCAACGTGTGCACGGCGCCCGGCATGGTGCTCGACGCGCTCACCGAGGGTTCGCGCGAGTTCGGACTCAACCCGCAGGACCTCGAGACCCGTCGCAAGGACGCCTGCTTCCCGACGCTCGAGGACCTGCGCGGCGCGCTCGGCGACGCTGCATACAACGAGCTCAAGAACTCGCTCACAGAATCGAGCAAGTACTTCCGCGCAACGGCATGGGTCACTATTGGCACCACCCAGTTCACCCTGTACAGTCTGCTCGCTCGCAGCCCCGGCTCAGTTCGTCCGGTGCTGCGCAGTTTCGGCAGCGAATGATTCTCCCGAGGTCTGATGTCTGAGACGCTGGTGATCCGGCTGCGCGTCGCCGAGGAGGCGCCGGCGTCATGGCTCGTCGTGGATGCGAACGGCGCCCGCTCCGGCCCGCTGCAGAGCGGACCGGTGTCCGACGCGCTCAACCTCGCCCCGGGGCGGCGCGTCGTGCTGCTGGTGCCCGGCACCGAGGTGTCGCTGGCCGAACCCGAACTTCCGCTGCGCAACAGTGCACGCCTCGCCCAGGTCGTGCCCTACGCGCTCGAGGAACAACTCGCCTCGGACGTGGACACGCTGCATTTCGCGGTCGGCACGCGCGCGGCCGGCGCCGTGGGGACGCCCGTCGCGATCGTCGCCCGCAGCCTGATGCAGCGCTGGTACGACCAGTGCGAAGCGGCCGGCATCCATGCGGACGCCGCCTACGCGGACTCCGCCGCCGTGCCGGGAGGCACGACCGGCTGCACGCTGCTGCTCGACGAATCCCTGCTCTACGTTCGCCGCGCCGACGCGCTTCCCTATGTGCTCGACGCGACGGAGGTTCCGGCGGCGCTCGATCTCGTGCTGGGCTCGCCGGAAGCGGGCCCGGAGTCGGGCGAGAACGTCACGTTCTACGCCGGCACCGCCGAGTACGAGCAGCACCGCGAAACGATCGAGGGACTGCGAGAGCGCACCGCTGCGCTGCAGGTCAAGCTGCTTCCAGAAGGGGCCCTGCCCCTGCTCGCGGCCCAGGCCGCGACCGGCGCCGGCGTCAACCTGCTGCAGGGCGCCTTCGGCGCGCGTTCGTCGCTCGGCACGCGCCTGCGCGAATGGCGCCTGCCGGCCTCGCTCGCCGCGGCCGTGGCGCTGCTGTTCGTCGCCAACCAGGCCGTCGGCTGGTGGCAGATGAGCCGCGCCGAGCGTGCGCTCGACGCCCAGATCGCGGAGATCTTCGCCCAGGCACTGCCGGGCCAGCCGGTCGTGGACCCGCGCGCGCAGATGCAGGGTGCACTCGGTGCGCAGGGCGCGGCCCGTGACAGCCTGCTGCCCGTGCTGTCCGCGCTCGCCGAGGCGATGGCCCAGGCGCCGTCGGCGCGGATCGAGGCCATGAGCTTTCGCGGCAACGCGCTCGAACTGCGCCTCACGGCGCCGACCGTCGAGTCGCTCGACGGCATCAAGCAGACCATGACCCGCGACGGCATGACGGCCGAACTGCAGTCGGCGACACCGCGCGACGGCGTGGTCGAGGGGCGGCTGCAGGTGAGGCTCGGCCAGGCATGAACGAACTGCGCCAGTGGCTGGGCGGCCTCTCGGCCCGCGAGCGGAACCTCGTCTACCTGGCGGCGGTCCTGCTCGCCGCGGCCATCGTCTACTTCGCAATGGTGCTGCCCGTCACCTCGGCCGCCGCGAAGCGCGCCGCGCGCGTCGAGCAGAAGACGGCAGATCTGGCGTGGATGCGGCAGGTGGCGCCGCAGGTGATGGCGGCCACGGCTACCGGCGGCGGCGCGGCCGCGCAGCGACGAGTCGCTGGTGGTGCTCGTGGATCGCACCGGGCGCCAGGCGGGTCTCGGCAGCGCGATCCGCGACCAGAGCCCGAGCGGCGAGCACGGACTGCGCCTGCGGCTCGAGGCCGCCTCGTTCGACGTGCTGATCACCTGGCTGGTGGTCCTGCAGCAGCAATACGGCGTGAGCGTGGATGCGGCGACGATCGACGCAGGCACGGCCCCCGGACTCGTCAATGCGAGCCTGACGCTCGTTCATGGCACGGCCGCGGGCCCGTGAGCGGCTGGCGCCCGGCGCGCCGGCCGCTGTCAGACGTCCCTGGTGGTTGATCGCTCTCGGCGTCGCCGCGGCGCTGCTGCTCGCGATCGCGACGCTGCCCGCCAGCCTGTTCGCCTCGCAGTTTGCGCGCGCCGGCCTCCAGGCCTCGGGCTTCTGGGGCTCGGTGTGGAACGGTCGCGCCCAGGGCCTGTCGTGGCGATCGGCACCGCTCGGCGACGTCGACTGGTCCGTCTCGCCGTGGTCCCTGCTGCGTGGACGGATCGGCGGCCAGATCGCCCTGAGCCGCCCCGACGGATCGCTGCGCGCCGCCTACAGCGTGTCGCTCGGCGGCACCCTGCGACTCGAGGACGTGCAGGCCGATCTGCCGGTCGAGACGCTCGCCAACCTGCCCATCGGCATGCCGCGCAACTGGCGCGGCCGGCTCTCCGGCCGGTTCGAGGAAATCGAGGTCAGCGGTGGCTGGCCGACCGCACTGCGCGGGACGCTCGACATGGACGGACTCATCGCGCCGCAGCCGCGCAACACCTCGATCGGCAGCTATCACGTCGTGATTCCGGATCCGGCGGCGCCCGACGCGCCGCTCACCGGCCAGACCGACGCGCTGACGGCGCGGGTCACCGACAAGGAAGGCCCGTTCTCGTTCGACGGACGCTTCACGCTGGGCGCGGACCGCAGCTTCCTGCTCGAGGGCACGCTCGCGCCACGTGGTGCGACGCCGCCCGCGCTGCTGCGCTCCCTCGAGCTGCTCGGACCGGCCGATGCGGACGGCCGCCGTCCGGTCAGCGTGAGCGGCACGCTCTAGCCGTCGGCCGGCCACTCCCGCCAGGCCGACAGCAGCGGAAAGTACAGTCCGAGCCGGACAGGCTCCAGGCCGCGCCTGCGCATGAGGGACGCGTAGCGCTCGAGCTGCGGCCGATAGCGCTCCTGCTCGCTGTCGAGGAATGCGTCGAGGCCCGCACCCTCGTGGCGGCTGGTCTTGTAGTCCACGATCCAGCGCACACCCGCTGCGTCCACGAAGCTGCGGTCGATGACGACGCGCACCACCTCGCGGCCCATGCGACCGGTGAGCGCGAGCTCCGTGGCCGCGTTGCGGTGGCGGGCATCGAGCAGCCACTGCCCGCGCGCATCGGCCAGCGTGCGCACGACGGCGTTTCCGACCCGCTCCACCGCGGCCGCGCGCAGCGCCATGGGAACGCCGAGCTCGGCCAGCTCGTCCTGCCAGCGGCGCCGCCGTTGCGGATCGTCCCCGTCGCCCGGTCGCAGGCCGTCGCGCGCCATGTGCTGCAACTCGCGGTGCACCACCGTGCCCACGTGGCGTGCAGTCTCGGTGGCCCAGTCGAATTCCACCGCGGGCTCGGCCGCGGCCCGCGGCAGGAGCTGCGACTCGAGCTGCGGCGCACGCGGCAGGTCGGCGGCGCTGCCAGCCGGGAGGCAGCCGGCGCAGCGGCGGCTCGCGCGTGCGCTCGGGCGCGTCCTCGCCGCTGCCGGGGCCGACCGTCGCGAGCCTCGCGGTGAATTCGTGGCCGACCGCGGGCCACAGCAGGCCGAGCGCCGCGTTCGCAGGGGGGCGGCGCACCGTGGGCGGATCGTCCGCGTCCTGCACCTGCACGCTCCCGAACAGGTGCAGCCAGCGCTCGGCGCGGGTCGCGGCGACGTAGAGCAGGCGACGGCGCTCCTGCAGCAGCTTCTCGCGCTCCAGTCCCTCCACCCACGCATAGAGCGGATTGGCGTCTGCGCCGACGCGCGCGACCGGGAGCGACGACCAGCTCGTCGCGCCCCGCGAGCGGCAGCTTGAGCCACTGCAGCAGGCGCTGCGTGTCGCGGCCCGGCAGCCGCTCGAGCCCGGGCACGATCACCGTGTCGTACTGCAGGCCCTTGGCCTTGTGCACGGTGAGCAGTTCGACGCGCACGTCGGCGCGCTCGCGCGACGGCGCGTACAGCGACTCGAGCGCGCGTGCGAGCCGCGCGAGGTCGGCCGGCCCGCCCTCCCGCGCCTCGAAATCGGCGAGTGCGTCGAAGTAGGCCTCGGCCTCGTCGAGCTCGCGTTCCGAGGCCAGCGTGGCCGGCCCGCCGAGGGCGTTCCAGGCGCGCTCCACCGTGTCGCGCAAGCCGAGTCCTCGCAGCTCGCCGCAAGCCGTCTCGAGGACGACCCAGGTGCGCTCGAGACGCGCCCGGTCCGCAGCTTCGAGCCGGGCCCGGCGCGCCGGATCGCCGAGCAGTTCGACCACCGTGGCCTCGCGATCGTCACCAACCAGTGCGTGCAGCGCAGCGAGCGTGAGTCCGCACCACGGCGCGCGCAGCACCGCGAGCCAGGCCGGGCGATCGGCGAGGTGCGCGAGCGCCCGCGTCAGCGCCAGCAGGTCGAGCACCGCGGGCCGCCCGCCGAGCGGGTCGATGTCGGTGGCCCGGAATGCAATGCGCTGGCGGGCGAGTTCCGCGACCACGTCCACGAGGTGGCTGCGGCCCTGCACGAGGATGCCGATGCGCGCCTCGGGATCCGTCGCGAGCCGCTCGCGCACGATGGCTGCCACCTGCGCCGCCTCGTACAGGCGGCTGCGGCCGAGCAGCGCGTGCACGCGCACGCCGCCGTCGCTCCCGGCATCCGGGCGCGCCACGCTCGGCGCGTAGCACACCGCGCCGCGCAGGACGTCGTCCGCGGCCGGCAGCACCTGCGCGAAGCACGCGTTGACCCACTCGACCACCGGGACCGTCGAGCGGAAATTCACCGCGAGCGTCAGCGGCTCGAGCTCGAGACCGCGCGAGGCCGTGATCGCGGATGTCGAGGAACAGTCCCACCTCGGCGTTGCGGAAGCGGTAGATCGACTGCATCGGGTCGCCGACCAGGAACAGCGTTCGCCCGTCGCCGGGCTGCCAGCCGGCCGTGAGCGACTCGAGCAGCTTCACCTGCGCCTCGGAGGTGTCCTGGAACTCGTCGACCAGCACGTGTCGCAGCTCGGCATCGAGCGCGAGCGCGGTGTCGGTGGGCGCTTCCGGGCTGCCGAGCGACTGCCGGGCCGCCCACGCGAAGCGCGGGTAGTCGGCCACGTGCTGCCCGGCGAACACGAGCTCGAGTTCGGCGACCGCGAGGCGCAGCACCCGGAACTCGGCCATCAGCACCCGCCATTCATCGGCGTCGTAGCGCGCGGACGGCAGGTCACGCACGCCGTGCAGCAGCTGCACGGCCTCCGGCAACTCGCCGAGTGCCGCGGCGATCAGGCCCGCGCGACGCTTGAGTTCCTGGCCAGCCGGTCCCGGCGGCAGCCCCTGGTTCTTGTCGAAGCGGGCACGCGGCGCGCCCTCCCCCGTGAGCAGCAGCTGCGCGAGGCCCTGCCAGAGCGGCGCGGTCGCGAGCGCCTCGCCGGGCAGTGTGTCGGGCAGTGCGGCGGGCTCCTGCCACGCGAGGATCGCGGACTCAAGCCCGGTGGTCGCGAGCTGGCGCGCGGCGCTTCGGGCCAGCTCGCCCGCATCGCGCAACAGGTCGTCCGGAAACGCCCGCGCGAGCGACTCGAGGTGACCCCGCACCAGCTGCTCGCGTGCCTGCTCGAGCCGTTGCCGCAGGCGATCCTCGTCCTCCGGCTCGTCCGCGGCAGCCGGCAGGACCGGCAGCCACGCCTCGCGCCGCGTCAGCATCTCGATCACGAGCTCGACGAAGCGTTCGACCCGGTTGTCGAGGTGCGCGAGCAGCGTCGCCACCGCCGCCGAATCGCGCGGCAGGCCCTGCGGCAGCTGCTCGAGCAGGCGCTCCGCCGCCAGCCGGTACAGGTCGCGTGCGTCCTCCTCGACGCCGAGTCCGGCGCCGAGGCCCGACAGCAGCGGCAGGCGGCGCGCCAGCCCGAGGTTCAGCGCATCGATGGTCTGGATGCGCAGCCGGCCGGGCTGCGCGAGCAGGTCCCAGCCGCGGCGCGCGATCGGCCTCGAGTGCCGCCCGCGCGAGCTCGAGCGTGCGTTCGTGCAGCGGCCGCGCCGGGTCCGGCGCGTGCACCGCGCGCAGTGCGCCCAGGATGCGATCGCGCATCTCGGCCGCGGCCTTGCGCGTGAACGTGATCGCGAGAATGGATTCCGGCTCGTCCACGGTCGCGAGCAGCGCGAGGAATCGACGCACCAGCAGCTCGGTCTTGCCTGCGCCGGCGGGCGCCTGGACGATGAAGCTGTGCCCGACCTCGAGTGCGCGCTCCCGCGCCCGTGCGTCGGCGGCGCGCAGCTCATTCATCGTTCCACTCCTCGTCCGACGCCGCGGCGCGCGTTTGTGCGATCCGGCACAGCGCGCCGAGGTGGCAGTACTCGCAGGCCCGCGGCGGATCCGGCGCGAGGCGCGCGTCACCCGCGACATACTCGGCCACCAGCGCCTCGAGTCGCCGCCGCCAATCCGTCAGCAGCTGATCCCAGCGGTCGTAGCCGCGCGGTCCGCCGCGGGTGCCCGGCACCTTGAGCCCGGGGAACGACTTCGCCGTCGCGTGCGACGCCGGCATAGCCGGTGTCGCCGCTGCGCACGCGGGCGAAGGCCACCGCGCCGACGCGGTCGGGCCCGAGGGCCTGGACGTAGGCCGGCAGCTGCGGCAAGCGCGGCCGCTCGTCGAGCCACGACTTCACCTCGGCGCGGCCGCCCGTCTTGTAGTCGATCACCGCCAGCGAGCCGTCCTGGAGTCGATCCACGCGGTCCGGGCGCAGCTCGAGGCTGAGCGCACCGATGCGCGCCGTGCACGGCTGCTCGAGCGCCGCCACCACGAAGGGCGGTCGCCCGAGATCGACCTCCACCATGTCGAGCACGCGCGCCTCGAGCCAGTCGGCCTCGAGCTCGAGCAGGTGCTTCAGCAACTCGTCGGCGGAGTCCCGCACTTTCGCCAGCGCCACCGCGACGGCACGCTGCACGGCGGACCGCCGCCCGACGTCGTCCAGCGCCCGGAGCGTCGCCTGGTCGCCGAGCTCACTCCACAAGTGCGCGAGTGCCGCATGCACGAGGTTGCCGCGGTCCGCTGCGTCGACCCCGACGGCCGGCTCGTCGAGCGCGCGCGCGCCGAGTCGCAGCTCGGCCTGCGCCCGGAACGGGCACGCCGCCTGCAGCTCGAGCAGCCGCGCACCGCCGCGCTGCCCTTCCCCGGCCGTGACCGGCGGCATCGTCGCATCGGTGAGCGACTCGAGCGCCGGACGGCCGAGCTGCTGGCCCACCGCCACGCGCGGCTCGCTCCAGAGCGCGGGGGCGACGATCTCGGGGATCCCCGCGAGCATCGGACTCGGCAGCAGCGGCGCGTCGCGTTCCACCTCCGGGACGCTCAGCGTCACCTCCGGCGCACTCGCGAGCAGGCGCTCGAACACGCGGCGGGATTCCTCGGCCGCGAGCGCGGCCGTCGCACGCGGCAGGCCGTAGCGCACCTGGGCGTGCCGCGGCAGGAACGGGTCCGGTGCAGCCGGCGGAGGCCAGGCCGCAGCCTCCAGGCCGCAAACCCAGAGCGCGTCGAAGCGCATGCCGGCGCTGGTCTCGGGATCGATCACTAGCAGCGGCGCGCGCAGCTCCTGCGGCTCGAACAGCACCCGGCCGGCCATGTCCCGCAGCAGGCCGACGGCTTCGGCAGGCGACACGCGGCCGGTGAATTCGTCGCAGGCACCGAACTCACTGACCAGCGATCGCCAGCGCTGTTCCGCCTGGTACTCCCTCGCGTCGGCGCCCGGCCCCGGCCAGCCCACCGCCGATAGCAGACTAAAAATGTTTTTGGAACAGTTACTTGGAAACTCTTTCTCAGGCCAGCTCGACAGGACGGCCTGCCCGGCCGCCAAGGCCTGCGCCAGCGACGGACAGTCCCGCTCGACGGCGAGGCGCGCCAGGGCCGGCAGTCCGAGACCCGCGATTTCGAAGCGGCGGATCCTGGCATCGAGCCGTGCCCGGGCCGCGGCCTCCCCGGCCGCACCGGCAACATAGGCATTGCGCAGCAGCCGGCTCAGCGCCGCGAGATCCGGCGGTCCCACGAACACGTCGAGCAGGTCGAGGGCGGCGCCCACCGCGGGCTGCTCCGCCAGGGGTCGCGCCGCGGCCAGTTCGAAGGCCTGGCATTCCGGGACGGGTCCGCCGGCCAGCCCGGTCGCGGGCGCCAGCACGCGCTCGAAGATCCGTCGCACCGACGGGCGCCGCCGGGCGAGTTCCGGCACGACGACCGCGATGCGGAGATCGTTTCGACCGTGGAGGCACGCGGCCGCCCAGCGCGCGGCCGCCTCGAGCTCGGCGGTCGCATCGATGCAGCTCACACGACCCACGCGCCCTGCGGAGCCCGGGGCGGCCTCGGACGAAATGAGCCGCACCTCGAGGTCCGTGGCCGTCCAACGCGCCAGCAGCGCCTCCTGCAGCGGCGTCAGCCGATCGAAGCCGACGATCTCGAGTCCGGGCGCCGCGGCGACGCCGTGCACCCGCGACTGCGCCTGCGCACCGTCCACCCAGCCGCGACTCGCGAGGACCGCAAGGTACTGGCCGCACCAGCGCGCAAACGCCTCCGTCTCCGGCGAATCTCCCGACTCGAGTGTGTCGATCGGCAGGCCGTAGTCGTGCAGGCGCCGCCATGACAGGAATGCCGCGCGCGCGACACCCGATGGCGACACCAGCGGGCTGCGCTCCGGGTCGTCGCGCACGATGCGCGCCCACAGCAGCTGGGATGCCGAGGCGGGCAGCCAGCGACCCTCGAGCCGCCCGGCCTGCCGGTCGAGTGCGAACATGCGCTCGATCAGCTCGTCCCAGGTGACGATGTCCGGCGTGTCCCAGACCTCGAGGCCGCGGGCGACGCAGTCGGCATCGTGGCGCGCCCGCAGGTGATGCGCGAGGCGGCGCGTCGGCGTAACCCGTGTCAGGGTGACGCGGGCCGGATCACCGCGGTCCGGATCGGGCGGCAGCGCGGCCCTGTCAGCTGGCGCCGACAGCGTCCACCACCCGCAGGGCCGGGTTCGGCCGCGAGGCCGGCTGGTCACCCGCCGCGTAGTTGCCGAGCAATTCCTCGATGCGCCCGAAGACCTCGGCGATGCGCTGCGGCTCGGGGAGGTTGGTGATGCGGAAGTGGTTGCGGTACGGCACGTTGAAGCTCGATCCCGGCGCCACCAGCACGTGCTTGTGCTCGAGCAGGTCGAGCGCGAACTGCTGGTCGTCGAACTCGGGCAGCACGTCGGTCTGCACGCCGACGAACGCGTACATCGCGCCCATCGGCGGCGTGAGGTGCAGGTAGCGGCTGCGCTGCGACCGCCTCGAGGATCGCCTTGCGCGACTCGTACAGGCGCCCGCCGGGCGTCATGAGCTCGCGGATGCTCTGGTAGCCGCCGAGCGCCGTCTGCACGGCCCACTGGCCCGGCACGTTGCTGCACAGTCGCAGCGACGAAAGCAGCTCCAGTGCCGAGAGGTACTCGCGCGCGTGCTCGACGTCGCCCGAGAACGACGCCCAGCCGACGCGGTAGCCGCAGGCGCGATACACCTTGGACAGTCCGCTCAGCGTGCCGCAGAGCGTCTGGTTCACGAGCGTCGCCATCGGCACGAACTCGGCGCCGTCGTAGGTCATCTGGTCGTAGATCTCGTCGGCCAGCACCACCAGGTGGTACTTCTCGGCGATGCGCGCGATGGCCTCGAGCACGGCGCGCGGATAGACGGCGCCGGTGGGGTTGTTCGGGTTGATCACGACGATGGCGCGGGTGCGCTTGGTGATCAGCGATTCGATCTCCTCCGGGTCGGGCACGAAGCCGCGCTCGGGGCGGCACGGATAGTGCACCGCCCGGCCGCGGTTCAGGTTCACCGCCGCGGTCCACAGCGGGTAGTCGGGGCTCGGGACCAGCACTTCCTCGTCCGCCGCGAGCAGCGCGCGCAGCGTGAGGTCGATCAGCTCGCTGACGCCGTTGCCGATGAATACATCGTCGGCCGTGACGCCGCGCACGCCGCGCTCCTGCTGCTGCATCACGACGGCTTCACGCGCCGGGAAGATGCCCTTCTGGTGGCAGTAGCCCTCCGCCGAGCGCAGGTTCTCGATCATCGCGAGGCGCATGGTCTCCGGCGTGCGGAAGCCGAAGGCGCCCGGGTTGCCGATGTTGAGCGACGTGATCTCGTAGCCCATGCGCTCCATCTCCTGGGCGCGCCGGGCGAGCTTGCCGCGGATCTCGTAGCGGACGTTGGCGAGGCCGGGGCTCGAGCGGATGGTGCGGGTCGGCATGAGGGAACTCGGCAGTCTTAACCGGCCAAATTATGGACTGCCCGCCCGGGCCTGCACAGGACGCGTTTCACGCGATCACGCCACGGGCCACGAGGCTCGCGAGCACCGCCGCGTCCAGCCCGAGCCGCGACTGCAGCTCGGCGGCGGTATCGGCCCCGAGCGGCGGCGGCGCGCGCCCGTACTCGAGCGCCGAGCGGGAGTAACGCACGGGGTTGCGCACGCCCGGGGCCGTGCCGGCGAGCGGATGCGGCAGGTCGAGACGCAGGCCGCGATGGCGCACCTGCGGCTCGTCGAACACCTGGGCGAGATCGTTGATGGGGCCGCAGGGCACCTGGGCGGCGCCGAGCACGTCGAGCCAATGCTGCGTGGATCGCGCTCGCAGCAGGCCGGCCACCGCCTCGCACCAGCTCGCTGCGCTGCGCGACGCGATCCGCGTTGGTCGCGTAACGCGGGTCGGCGGCGAGCTGCGGGACGCCGGCGGCTGCGCAGAAACGCGCGAACTGCGCGTCGTTGCCCACCGCGAGCATCAGGTGGCCGTCCGCCGTGGCGAACGCCTGGTACGGCACGATGTTCGGATGGGCCGTGCCACGGCGCTGCGGCGGCCGGCCGGTGACGAGGTAGTTCAGGTTCTGGTTGGCGAGCCACGCCACCTGCGTGTCGAGCAGCGAGAGGTCGATGTACTGTCCCTGCCCCGAGCGCTCACGCTCGTACAGCGCCGCGAGAATGGCCGACACGGCATACATGCCGCACATCAGGTCGGCCACCGCCACGCCCACCTTCTGCGGTCCCGCGCCCGGCTCGCCGTCCGGGACGCCGGTGAGGCTCATCAGTCCGCCCATGCCCTGGATCATCGCGTCGTAGCCGGGCTTCGCGGCATCGGGGCCGTCCTGTCCAAACGCGGAAATCGACAGGTACACGAGCCGCGGGTTGTCCGCCGCGAGATCCGGATAGGCGAGCCCGTAGCGGCCGAGGCCACCGACCTTGAAGTTCTCGACGAACACGTCGGCGCGCACCGCGAGCTGCCGCACGAGGTCCTGGCCGTCGGGCTGGCTGAAATCGATCGCGAGCGATCGCTTGCCGCGATTGGCTGCCAGGTAATACGCCGACTCGCCGGTCTCGCGGCCTTCGGCATCGCGCAGGTACGGCGGTCCCCAGCGGCGCGTGTCGTCGCCGCCGTGCGGATGCTCGACCTTGAGCACCTCGGCGCCGAAGTCCGCGAGCACCTGCGTGGCCCACGGGCCCGCCAGGATGCGGCTCAGGTCCAGCACCACGATGCCCTGCAACGGTCCGGCCATGCGCCTGCCCCTAGAGTCCCAGGAACACGATCCCCAGGCCGCAGAAACTGAGGGCGGCGCCGGCCAGCGCGTGCGAGTACCGCTCCGCGGTGTCGAGCGGCAGACGCTCGAGACCGCGGCTCGCGAAATAAACGACTCCCAGCATGGTGGCGATCGTCGCGGCGCCGAAGGCGAACACCACCGCGACCGTACCCCACACGCTGTGCTGCGAGGCGGGGTACATCAGCACCGGGATGAGCGGCTCGCAGGGCCCGAGCACGAAGATCACGAACAGCGCCCACGGCGTGATGCTGCGGGCCCGGGCCGCATCCACCGGCGGGTGCGGGTGCGCATGCGGACGCAGCGGCACGTGCGGGTGCAGGTGGGGCCCCTCGTGGCCGTGCCGATGCTCGTGGAACATGCCGTCGCCGTGCACGTGCTCGTGGCTGTGCGGCCGCGCCCGCCAGGCCTTCTTGAGGCCCCAGGCGAGGTAGGCGAGTCCGAAGCCGGTCAGCAGCCACGCGGCGGTATCGCCCCGCACGCCCTCGAGCCACTCGAGCTTGTGCAGCGACACGCCGATCCCGATCCCCACGACGCCGATCGCGACCGAGCCGAGCACGTGCCCGAGGCCGCAGAGGCTCGTGATCCAGAGCGTCTTGCGCGTGCTCCAGCGGCGTGCCGCACCCATGGCGACGAAGGGCACGTAGTGGTCCGGACCCAGCAGCGTGTGGATGAATCCGATCGACGCGGCGGTGAGGATCAGCAGCCCCAGGTCGGCGGTCATGGCCGTGCAGCCCCTGTCGTATGCAGAATTGGCGCAAAGGTAATCACAGGAGCGCGGCGCGCGACAAGACCGGCAAAGACGTATGCCGGTACGTCGTCCCGGCTCGGGCCACCGCGGGTGCGATCGGCACGCCCATCCCGCTCGTCGAGGTCAGCCCGCGGGCGGGCGGATCCGACCGTGGTGGCACGCCGCGAGGTGCCCGTCCCCGGCGTCCTCGAGCCGCGGCGCCTGCAGGCGGCACGCGTCGTCCGCAAGCGGACAGCGCGGCCGGTAGGCGCAACCGCCGACCGCAACGGACTCCGTCGCGGCCTCCGCGCGCAGTTCCGGGAGCTCGGCACGGGCGTGCGCGGCCGGATCGGGGTCCGGCACCGCGGCCAGCAGCGCCCGCGTGTAGGGATGGCGCGGGCCGGCGAAGATCGCCGCGGCCGGGGCCCGTTCCACCACGCGGCCGCGATACAGCACCGCGACCTCGTCGCACAGGTGACGGACCACCGCGAGGTTGTGGCTGATGAAGAGCAGTGCCAGTCCGTGGCGGCGGCGCAGGTCCGCGAGCAGGTTGACGATCTGCGCCTGCACCGACACGTCGAGTGCGCTCACCGCCTCGTCGCAGACCAGAAGTTCGGGTCGCCCGACGAGGGCGCGCGCGATCGCGGCCCGCTGGCACTGCCCTCCGCTCAGCTCGTGCGGGTAGCGTGCGTGGAGCGCGGGATCGAGGCCGACCTCCGCGAGCATCGAGCCGACGCGCGCCCGGGACGCCGCAGCTGCCTGCGCACCCTCGAGCGCCTCGAGTGCCTCCGCAACGCTCTCGCCGACGCTCATGCGCGGATCGAGGCTGCCGACGGGATCCTGGAACACGACCTGCAGCTCGCGGCGCATGCGGCGCAGGCCCGTCGCGTCGTCGTGCCGCACCGGTTGCCCGCGCCACTCGATCGTGCCCGCCTGCGGTGCGACCAGCGCGAGGATCGCTCGTGCCAGCGTGGACTTGCCGCAGCCCGACTCGCCGACCAGGCCGACGGCGCGTCCCGCCTCGATCTCGAGATCCACGCCGTCCACGGCCGTGAGCCACGGGCGCGGGCCAACGAGTCGTGCCCGAGGCATGGGAAAGCGTACGGTCAGGTTCCGCACGCGCAGCAGCGTCTCGGTCACCGCACCGCTCCCGCCGCGTGGCAGGCCACGCTGCGATTCTCGTGTGACTCGAGCGGCGGCCGGCTGCGGTGGCACGGTTCGAGCACGGATGCGCAGCGCGGCGCGAAGGCACAGCCGTCCGGCTCGTCACCCGGCGCGGGCGGCTGGCCCTCGATGCCGACGAGGCGGCCCGCGAGCGGCGTGTCGAGCCGGGGCACCGAGGCGAGCAGTGCCGCCGTGTACGGGTGCGCCGGTGTGGCGAACAGCTCGCGGGCGGGCGCCGTCTCGACGATGCGCCCCGCGTACATGACTGCGACGCGGTCGGCGATGCCTGCCACCACGCCCATGTCGTGCGTGATCAGCACCACGGCGAGTCCGCGGTCGCGGGCCGCGCGCAGCAAGTCGATCACCTGCGCCTGCACGGTGACATCGAGCGCCGTGGTCGGCTCGTCCGCCACCAGCAGGTCCGGACGCGTCATGAGCGCCATGGCAATCGCGGCGCGCTGGCGCTGGCCGCCCGACAGCTCGTGCGGGTACTGGCGCAGTCGCGCCTCGGGCTCGGGCATGCCGACCGACTGCAGCACCTCGAGGCTGCGCGCTCGGGCAGCCGCCGCGTCCAGCAGTCCGCGGTCCAGCACGACTTCGACGAGCTGCCGGCCGATCGTGAGATGTGGCGTCAGTGCGTTCATCGGGTCCTGGAACACCATTGCGAGCCGCGTGCCGAGCGCGGCACGGCGCGGTGCGGCGTCGGGCCCCAGGAGTTCCAGCCCGTCGAAGCGCGCCGAGCCCTGCACCACACCACCCGCCGCGAGCAGCCCCAGGCAACCGAGGAACAGCTGGCTCTTGCCGGAGCCCGATTCTCCCACCACCGCCAGGCACTCGCCGCGGCGTACCTCGAGCGAGGCCTCGCGCACGGCGCTCACCCGCCCGCGCGGCGTCGTGAACTGCACGCCGAGGTCGCGGACCTCGAACAAAGCGTCGGCGCCCATTCAGCCCAGCCTCGGATCGAGCGCGTCGCGCAGGCCGTCGCCCAGGAAGTTAAGCGCGAGCAGCAGCAGTGCGAGCACCGAAGCGGGCACCAGCAGTTGCCAGGGAGCGGTCTCCATCTCGAGCGCGCCCTCCGCCACCAGCCGGCCGAGGCTGGTGAGCGGCTCCTGCACGCCGAGGCCGAGGAAGCTCAGGAAGCTCTCGAACAGGATCACCTGCGGGCACCGTGAGCGTGGCGTACACGATCACCGTGCCGAGCACGTTCGGCACGACGTGGCGCGCGATGATCCGGCGTGCCGGCAATCCCAGCGCCACGGCGGCCAGCACGAACTCGCGCTGTCGCAGCGCGAGTGCCTGGCCGCGCACGATGCGCGCCATGGTGAGCCAGCCGACCGCGCCGATCGCGAGGAAGATGAGCCACAGGCTGCGCCCGAAGACGACCGTGAGGATGATGACGAAGAACATGTAGGGCAGCGCGTAGAGCACGTCCACGACACGCATCATCCAGCCGTCCACGCGTCCGCCGAGATAGCCCGCGGTCGCACCCCAGGCCACGCCGATCACGACGCTCACCGCGGTGGCCAGCAGGGCCACCAGCAGCGACACCTGCGTACCGGTCCACACGCGCACGAACAGGTCGCGGCCGTTGCTGTCGGTGCCGAACCAGTGCCCGTTCGAGAGCGACGGCGGCGAGGCCAGCGGGCTCAGCGTCCAGTCCACGTGGTCCACGGCGTAGGGGCTCGCGAGCGGTCCGAGCAGCGCGGCCAGCACCAGCACGGCAATGAACGCGGCGGCTGCGATCGCGGCCCGGTTGCCTCGAAGACGCCGCCGGGCATCGCCCCACAGTGCACCTTCAGTCATGGCGGATGCGCGGATCGAGCCAGCCATACAGCAGGTCCACGAGCAGGTTGAGCAGCAGGATCAGGGTCGCGTAGAAAATCACCATGCCCATGACGAGCGTGTAGTCGCGGTTCACCGCGCCCTGGACGAAGTAGCGTCCGACACCGGGCAGGCCGAACACCTGCTCCACCACCAGCGATCCGGTGAGCAGGCCGGCGGCGGCCGGGCCGAGGAAGCTCATCACCGGCAGCAGCGTCGGCTTGAGCGCGTGACGCCGCAGCACGACGCCGCTCGCGAGGCCCTTGGCCCGCGCGGTGCGGATGTAGGCCGACTGCAGCACTTCGAGCAGGCTGCCGCGCGTCAGGCGGGCGACGTAGGCGACGACCGGCAGCGCGAGCGTCACCACCGGCAACACGAGGTGACGCAGGCTGCCTGACTCCCAGCCCGCGACCGGCAGCCACCCGAGGCGCAGGCCGAACAGCAGCGCGAGGACCGGCGCCACGACGAAGCTCGGGATCGCGATCCCGGCAAGCGCGACCGCCATGACCGCGTGATCGGCCCAGCCGTTCTGGCGCAGGCCCGCCACGAGCCCGAGCGGCACGCCGAGCGCGAGCGCCAGCACGAGCGCCGTGCCGCCGACGGCGAGCGTGACGGGCAGGCCGCGACCGATCAGTTCCGCAACCGTGAAATCCTTCATCCGGAACGAGGGGCCGAGATCGCCGCGCGCGAGTCCGGCGAGGTAACGCCCGAACTGCACGTGCAAAGGCTGGTCGAGGCCGTAGGCCGCCTGCAGGTTGGCCTCGATCTCCGGCGGCAGGGTCTGCTCGTCGTCGAAGGGCCCGCCCGGTGCGGCGCGCATCAGGAAGAACGCCGCGGTGACGATCAGCAGGAAGGTCGGGACGACGGCGAGGAGCCTGCCGAGCGCGTAGCGGAGCATGCGGGTTCAGGTCGGACGATTCACGGCCGAGAGTCTACACGCCGAGCCTGCGGCGGAACTCGTCCTCGTCCACGACCGGCACGCCGAGTTCCTCGGCCTTGCGCAGCTTCGATCCCGCTTCGGCGCCGACCACCAGCAGGGTCGTCTTGCGCGAGACCGAGTCGGTGACCGTGGCGCCGGCGGCGCGTGCAGCATCACGAGCCTCGTCGCGTGTCAGGGTGGCGAGCGTCCCGGTGATCACCACCGTTTCCCCCGCCAGCGCTCCGTCCGCGGTGGCACGGCGTGGCTGCGCATCCGGCCACGTGACCCCGCGGCGGCGCAGCGCAGCGATCACCTCGCGGTTACGCTCCTCCTCGAAGAAGTCGTGGACGTGGGCAGCCACCACCGGGCCGACGTCGCGGACCGCCTCGATCTCCTCGGCCGAGGCGGACTCGAGCGCCTCGATGCGCCCGAAGTGCGTGGCGAGCGCGAGCGCCGTGGCCTCGCCGACGTCGCGGATGCCGAGCGCGAACAGGAAGCGCGGCAGCGTCGTCCGGCGACTGCGGTCGAGGGCAGCGAGGAGGTTCGCCGCGGACCGGGGGCCCATGCGATCGAGCCCGGCGAGTTCGTCCACCGTGAGCGTGTAGAGGTCGGCGGGGGTCTCGACCCGCCCGGTCGCCACCAGCTGCTCGACCAGCTTGTCGCCGAGCCCCTCGATGTCCATGGCGCGTCGCGAGGCGAAGTGCCGCAGCGCCTCGCGGCGCTGCGCGCTGCAGACGAGGCCACCGGTGCAGCGCGCCACCGCCTCGCCCTCGGCGCGTGTCGCATGGGAGCCGCACACCGGGCAACGCGCGGGCAGCTCGACGACGCGTGCGTCCGGCGGACGCAGATCGGTGATCACCCGTACGACCTCGGGGATCACGTCGCCGGCCCGGCGCACGATCACCGTGTCGCCGATGCGCACGTCCTTGCGCGCCAGCTCGTCCATGTTGTGCAGCGTGACGTTGCTCACCGTCACGCCGCCCACGAACACCGGCTCGAGTCGCGCGACCGGCGTGAGCGCCCCGGTGCGGCCCACCTGGAATTCCACGTCGCGGACGACCGTGGTTTCCTCCTGCGCCGGGAACTTGTGCGCCACCGCCCAGCGGGGCGCACGCGCGACGAAGCCGAGATCGCGCTGCCAGTCGAGCCGGTCGACCTTGTAGACCACGCCGTCGATGTCGTAGCCGAGCGTCGGGCGCCGTCGCTGCATGTTCGCGTAATACTCGAGGCAGCCCTCGACCGACTTGACGACCGCGTTCTCCGGACAGGTCCGCAAGCCGAATCCGCGCAGCGCGGCGAGCACCTCCGCCTGGCGCTGCGGCATCCGCCAGCCGTCGCTGCCGCCCACGCCATAGAGGCAGGCGTCGAGCCCGCGGTCGGCGGTCACGTTCGGATCGAGCTGCCGCAGGCTGCCGGCCGCGGCGTTGCGCGGATTCACGAAGGTCTTCTCGCCCCGCTCCGCGGCACGACGGTTGAGCGCCTCGAACGAGCGATGCGTCATGTACACCTCGCCGCGCACCTCGAGGAGCGGCGGCGGCGCGCCGCGCAGCGCAAGGGGCACGGAGCGGATGGTGCGGACGTTGGCGGTGACGTCCTCGCCACGCGCGCCGTCGCCGCGCGTCGCCGCAAGCACGAGACGGCCGTGCTCGTAGCGCAGGCTGATCGCGAGCCCGTCGATCTTGGGCTCGGCGCAGTACTCCACGGACTCCACGTCGAGCCGCTCGCGCACCCGGCGGTCGAAGTCGATCACGTCCTGCTCGCGGAAGGCGTTGTCGAGCGACAGCATGGGTACGGCGTGCACGACCTCGCCGAACTCGGCCGACGGAGCGCCGGCGACCCGCTGGGTCGGCGAATCCGCATCGCAGAGTTCCGGGTGCGCCGCCTCGATGGCGCGCAGTTCCTGCAGCAGCGCGTCGTAGCGCGCGTCGGAAATCTCCGGATCGTCGAGCACGTAGTAGCGGTAATCGTGACGGCGGATCTGCTCGCGCAGTTCGGCTGCGCGTGCCACGACCTCACGGTCCGCCATCGGGCGCCTTCCGGTCAGCGGCCGGCGGCCGGCGAGCGCGCACGCTCGAACGCCACGAGTTCGGCGCGAAGCTGCTCGAGCCGGGCCATGCTGAGGGCCGCTCCGCGCTCGTCCTGCAGCAACCCGCCGAGGCGGCCGGCGAGCGCGCCGGCCGCCTCGACCAGCACGTCGAATGCCTGCGCGGCAGGCAGCGGCCCGGGCAGTATTGCGAACATGGCCACGCCTCGATAGCTCGCCCCGTCCATCGTCGCCGGGTCGAACGTGCCCGGCTCCTTGAGGCTTGCGAGGCTGAACACCGGCTCTCCGTCTGCGTGCAGCCGGTGGAACACCTGGTACCGACCGAACTCGAGACGCTCTGCCTGGACGGCCTCCCGCAGCGCCCGTCCATCGAAGGGCGTCGCCGCAGGTGCAGTGATGCGAAGGGCGACGATTTTCTGCGGCGCCGGCGGGCGAACCGCTGGCGACGGTGCGCCCGCCGCGTCCGCGGCTCTCGCACGCGCCGGCGACGATGCGGTCGGGGGCGCATCGATCCTCGGCTCGCGCCGGCCGGCCTGAGCCTGCCGTGCCAGCGCGACCTCCTCGCGGTCAACCTCGATCACCGGCAGGGGCTCCGGCCCGGATGCAGGCATGGCACGACCCGGCTCGTTCGACCCGCTCTCCGGCTCCAGGCCCGGCTCGCGCCGGGGCATCGTCGCCACGGCGGCGCGCCCTTGCACCGGCGCCTCCGAACGCACGGCACGCTCGTGTGCCGGCGCCGCGGACCGACGCCGCGCCCGCAGGCCCCACAGGTACACGCCGGCGATCAGCAGGACGCCGGCGACGAGCAGGATCCAGCGCAGGTCTTCGGTCATGCTGCCTCAGACGGCCGCGAGCCGCATGGCCTCGTCCACGTCAACGGCGACGAGGCGCGACACGCCGGGCTCGTTCATGGTGACGCCCAGCAGCTGCCGGGCGAGCTCCATGGTGGACTTGTTGTGCGTGACGAAAATGAACTGCACCCGCTCCGACATCTCCCGGACGATGTCGCAGAAGCGACCGACGTTGTTCTCGTCGAGCGGAGCGTCCACCTCGTCCAGCAGGCAGAACGGCGCGGGGTTCAGCTCGAAGATCGAGAACACGAGCGCCACCGCCGTGAGCGCCTTCTCGCCGCCGGACAGCTGGCTGATCGAGCTGTTCCGCTTGCCGGGCGGCCGGGCCATGATGGCCACGCCGGACTCCAGCACGTCCTCTCCGACGAGCTCGAGGTAGGCGTGCCCGCCGCCGAACAGGCGCGGGAACTTGTCCTTCAGGCCGGTATTGACGCGGTCGAACGTGTCCTGGAACCGGCTGCGCGTTTCCCGGTCGATCCTTCGGATCGCGTCCTCGAGGGTGGCGAGCGCGTCGTTGAGGTCGGCGAACTGCCGGTCGAGGTACTCCTTGCGCTCGGACTGCTCGCGGAACTCGTCGATGGCCGCGAGGTTCACCTGGCCGAGGCGCTCGATCTTCTCGGAGACCTCCGCGAGGCGCTGCTCCCAGGTAACCACGTCGGCTGCCGGATCGAGCGCGGTCGCGACCGCTGCGAGCTCGAGCCGGGTGGTCGCGAACTGCTCGAGCAGTGATTCGCTCCGGAGTCGCAGCTCCTGGACCGAGAACTTGACGTTCTCGAGGAGGTCGCGCGCGTCCTGCACGGCCGTCTGCGCGCTTACACGTCGTTCGTCGAGCTCGCGCAAGCCGACGTCGAGCGCCTCGAGCGCACGCCGTGCCTCGGTGAGTTCGCCCTCGATGGTGAGCCGCTGCTCGAGGGCGGTCTCGAGCGCAGCCTTGAGCTCGGACTCGGCCGACTCGCCGGCTCCGAGCTGGGCGTCGAGATCCGCGCGACGCGACTCGAACTGCGCGATCTGCCCGTCGAGGCGCTCGAGGCTGCCGAGCAGCGAGGCGTGCCCCGTCCGGTGCGACTCCACCCGGATGGCCACCTCGCGAGCCGCATTGCGATCCTGCTCGGCGCGTTGCCGCGCCGCGGCCAGCGACTGGCGCAGGCCGTCGCGCTCCGTCTCGAGCGCGCGACGGCGCTCCTCGAGCTCGGCCATGGTATCCACGGCCTCCTCGAGCCGCGCGCGGGCAGAACGGTTGCCTGCGCCGGCGATCTCGAGCGTCTCGGCCAGCTCGGCGAGCTCGGTGGCCAGCTGCTGCATCCGCGCGCTGCGCTGGTCGGCCCGTGCGCGCAGCGAATCGACCTGCGAGCGGAGGTTCATGTGGGCGGCGCCGTCGCGCGAGAGCTGCGCCTGCTCGTCGGCCAGCCGGTCCTCGAGCTCGCGCACGCGGCCGCGTGCCGCCTCGAGCTCCTCCTCGAGTCCGCGACCGCGCGCCTGCAGCCGCTCGAGATCCGCGTGCTGGCGGCGCAGTTCCTGCTCCCGCTCGATCACGCCCTCGTGTGCGTCGCGGTCGCGGCTCACGCGTAGCCAGTCCGGGCCAATCCAGATGCCGTCGCGTGTCACGACCGACTGCCCTGCCCGCAGCCGCGGCCGGACGGCCAGGGCCTCGGCCAGCGAGTCGGTGGCGATGATGCCCTCGAACAGCGCGTCCAGGCCGGCCGGTCCCTGCACGCGCGCGCGCAGGCCGTCACCAACCGGTCCACTGCCGCCGGGGCCCTGTGCGCCGGCGAAAAAGGTCACGGTGCCGCCCGTCAGGCTGTGGAGGGTTCCGGCCACGTCGTCGATGGACTCCACGCACACGGCTTCGAGATAAGAGCCGAGCACGGTCTCCACGGCCCGCTCCCAGCCCGCGTCCACGGTGAGCTGGCGGGCGAGCCGCGGGCTCGACTCCAGGCCGCAGGACTTGAGCCAGTCCACGACCTTGCCCTGGCCCTGGCCGAGCGCCGCACGCTGCAGCGCCTCGAGCGATACGATGCGGCCCTCCGCGTCCTGGGTCTCCCGCCGCGCGATACGCGAAGCCTCCGCGAGCTCTCGCTCGCGGCTCCGCTCCTCCTGCAGCGAGCCGCCGCCGCGGGCCAGTCCCTGCCTTGCGGCCTCGATGCGCGTGCGCATCTCTTCCTCGGAACGCTCAAGCTCGGCCAGCGTCGCGGCGACGTCCGCGCCGGCGAGCGCCGTCTGTTCCTGTGAAGCGCGCTCGCGCTGCGCGAGCAGGCGTCGCAGCTGGTTGTCGAGTTCCTCGAGGCGCGCGCGCTCCGCCTCGCCCGCGGACGACGCGGAACGCAGCGCGTGGTTGAACTGCTCCCAGCGCTCCTGCCAGTCGTGCATGGCCGCCTCGGCCGCGGCCAGCCCCGCGCCTGCGGCCTGCTCCGCCGAGCGCGCGGCCTCCAGACCCGGCTCGAGGTCGGCGAGCGTGGCCGCGAATTCCGCCGCCTGCGCAGCGTCGCGCCGACGATGCGCCCCGGCCTCCTGCAATCCGAGCGCGAGCTGCTCGAGTTCCTGGCGCTGGCGGGCACGCATCTGGCGCGCATGCTCGAGCGCCTGCTCGCCGCGCGAGATCTCGGCACCGACCTGGTAATAACGACCTTGCACCTCGGCCACCACGGTCGCACGCTCCTCGTGCGACTGTCGTGCCCGCTCGATCGCCGCCTCCAGCGAGCGCTGCTCGGCGAGTGCCGCCTGAAGCGCCAGGTCACGCTCGCCAAGGATCGCCTGGCGTGCGCCGGACTCAGTCTCGACCTCGCGCAGCCGCAGCGCCAGCAGCTCGGCGTGCGTCTGCCGCTCCTCCTGCTTCAGCGCCTGGTAGCGACGGGCCGTCGCCGCCTGACGCTGCAGGTGGCGCAGCTGCTTCTCGACCTCATCGCGCAGGTCGGAGAGGCGTGCGAGGTTCTCGCGCGTGTGGGCGATGCGGGTCTCCGTCTCGCGACGGCGCTCCTTGTAGCGGGAGATGCCCGCCGCCTCCTCGAGGAACGCACGCATCTCGTCGGCACGCGCCTCGATGACCCGCGAGATCATGTTCTGCTCGATGATCGCGTAGCTGCGCGAGCCGAGCCCCGTACCGAGGAAGAGCTGGGTGATGTCCTTGCGCCGGCAGCGGACGCCATTGAGGAAATAGCTGGACGTTCCGTCGCGCGACACCACCCGCTTGAGCGACACCTCGGCAAAGCTCGCGTACTCGCCCCCGAGCTTGCCGTCGGAGTTGTCGAACACCAGCTCCACCGAGGCCTGGCCGACGGGTTTGCGGGAGCCCGAGCCGTTGAAGATCACGTCGGCCATGGAGTCGCCGCGCAGGTGCTTGGCGGAAATCTCGCCCATCACCCAGCGCACGGCGTCGATGATGTTCGACTTTCCGCAGCCGTTCGGACCAACGACGCCGACGAGGCTGCTCGGGAAACTGACCGTGGTCGGATCCACGAACGACTTGAAGCCGGCCAGTTTGATCTTGCTCAGGCGCATCGGTCACCGGGGGCGTGGGGACGGGTGGGGCGGAGCGCGAAGTTTAGAAGAAACCGCGCTTCGGGACAGCAGCGTCTTGGACCGGAAAAGACGTCGCCGGACCGGCGTTGGCAGCACGTGCCGCCAACGGTGGACCCGGGGCTCTCGGTCTGTATAATCCCGCGTCCTTCGAGCCGTCCCTGGAGTCCCGAGAATGCCCGTGAAGAAACCGTCTGCGAAGGCGACCAAGGCCAAGAAGACTGTTTCTGCCAAGGCCCCGACCAAGGCGGCCGGCAACGCCAAGGCCACGGCCAAGGCCACGGCCAAGGCACCGGCCAAGGCCAAGGCGCCCGCGAAGGCGGTCGGCAAGGCGCCTGCGGTCCGGCCAGCGCACAAGACGGCCGCTGCCCATCCGAAGCCGGCCACGGCCACCAGGCGATCCACGCCGCGCGTGGAGGAGACCGTGGAGTCCGACGTCCGGTCGGAAGCGGGCGGCAGCCTGCTGTCCGGACCGCGAAACGTCCAGCCGTACGTCTCGCGCAAGGGCGAGGAGTACATGAGCAAGGCGCAGCTCGAGCATTTCCGCATGATCCTGTCGAGCTGGAAGCGGGACCTGATGCAGGAAGTGGACCGCACGATGCTTCACATGAAGGACGAGGCCGCCAACTTCCCGGACCCGAACGACCGGGCCACTCAGGAGTCGGAGTTCAGCCTCGAACTGCGCACCCGCGACCGCGAGCGCAAGCTGATCCGCAAGATCGAGGAGGCCCTGAAGCGCCTCGAGGACGGCAGCTACGGTTATTGCCTCGAGACCGGCGAACCGATCGGGATCAAGCGGCTCGAGGCGCGCCCGGTCGCGACCCTGAGCGTCGAGGCGCAGGAGCGGCGTGAGCGACGCGAAAAGCAGTTCGGCGATCGCGACGACTGGTACCGCTGAGTCGCTCGGCCGGTACCGGGGGCGATTCGCACCCTCCCCGACCGGCCCCCTTCATTTCGGATCCCTGGTCGCGGCGGTCGGCAGCTTTCTCGAGGCACGGACGCACCGTGGCGAGTGGCTGGTGCGGATCGAGGACCTCGACCCGCCGCGCACCCTTCGCGGCGCCGCGGACGGCATCCTCCGGACACTCGAACGACTCGGGCTGAACTGGGACGGCGAGGTCGTGCACCAGAGCCGCCGCACCGACGCTTACCGGGCCGCGTTCGAGCGCCTTCGCGCCGCGGGCCGGCTGCAGCCCTGTCGGTGCTCGCGCGCCCAGCTCGCCGCCCTGCCCGCGAATCAGGTGCGCGCTCCGGGCGAGGAACTGGTGCACCCGGCGAAATGCCTGCCCGGGTCACATCGCTCCGCCGCGGCGCCGGCATGGCGGTTCCGGGCGTCCGATCTCGACGTGGCCTTCGTGGACCGGGTCCAGGGTCCCCAGTCACAGAACGTCGCGCGCACCGGCGGTGACTTCGTGGTGCAGCGACGAGACGGACTGTTCGCCTACCAGCTCGCCGTGGTCGTGGACGACGCGGAACAGGGGATCACGGACGTCGTTCGAGGCGCGGACCTCCTCGACAGCACGGCGCGCCAGATCCTGGTGCAGCAGGCGCTGCAGGTGCCGCAGCCGACATACATGCATCTACCACTTGCCGTGGACGCGTCGGGGGTTAAGCTCTCCAAGTCCGGTGACGCGCCCGCAGTGCTTCATCCGGCGCCCGCGGCGCCGATCGTTGCGGCACTGGAATTCCTGCGGCAGCAGCCGCCCGCGGAACTCGGACGGACCGCGCTGGACGAAGTCTGGGCGTGGGCGATCGAACATTGGCAGCCGTCGCGGTTTTCCGGCATGCGGAGCGGCGCGGCACCTGCCGCAGCATTGGACAAGGCGACGATGGAGGCCCCGGAATGACCGCGAAGACGAAGACCACGCGCGCAAAGCGCGCCGCCGGCGCAGCGGCGCGTGGCAGCCCGCGTGTGATCCGCAAGTACCCGAACCGCCGCCTGTACGACACAGTGGAGAGCCGCTACGTCACGCTCGCCGACGTGCGTCGGCTCGTGGTCGAGCGCGTGGACTTCGTCGTGCTGGACCGCAAGACCCAGCAGGACATCACCCGCAGCATCCTGCTGCAGGTCATCGCCGAGCAGGAAGGTGCCGGCGAGTCGCTGATGAGCCGCGACTTCCTCTCGCAGGTGATCCGCAGCTACGGCAGCGGCCTGCAGGACTTCGTCGGCCGTTACCTCGACGAGAGCCTGCAGCTGTTCACGCGCGAGCAGCGCGAGATTCGCGACCGCTTCAAGAGCGTCGTGGGAGTGGATCCGGTGGAGACCGTGACCGCGCTGGCGCAGAAGAACTACCAGCGCTGGAAGGCCGTGCAGGAGGAGGTGTTCAGCCGCCTGCCGCGTCCGTGGGGCCGGGACGAAAAGGAGTGATCGAAAAACCCCTCTCCCGCTGACGTGGGAGAGGGGCAGTAGCCTCAGCCGTCGACGCTGCGCATCGAGAGGCGCACGCGACCCTGGCGGTCCACCTCGAGCACCTTGACCCGCACCACGTCGCCTTCCTTGAGCTTGTCGCTGACGCGCTCCACGCGCTCGTCGGAAATCTGCGAGATGTGCACGAGGCCGTCCTTGCCCGGCAGGATCTGGACGAACGCGCCGAAATCCATCAGGCGGACCACGCGTCCCTCGTAGATCGACCCGACCTCGACCTCGGAGGTGATCAGCTCGATGCGGCGCTGGGCCTCGCGACCCGCCGCGCCGTTGACGGATGCGATCTTGACCGTGCCGTCGTTCTCGATGTCGATCGACGTGCCGGTCTCCTCGGTGATCGCGCGGATCACAGCGCCACCCTTGCCGATGACCTCGCGGATCTTCTCCGGGTCGATCTTGATCGTGATGATCGTGGGCGCCCACTCCGACATCTTGGGTCGCGGAGCCGAGATCACCTTGGCCATCTCGCCGAGGATGTGCAGGCGAGCGTTGTGCGCGTGCTCGAGCGCGACCTGCATGATCTCGCGGGTGATGCCCTCGATCTTGATGTCCATCTGCAGCGCGGTGACCCCGTCGGAGGTGCCGGCCACCTTGAAGTCCATGTCGCCGAGGTGATCCTCGTCGCCGAGGATGTCGGTGAGCACCTGGAACTTGCCGCCCTCGAGCACGAGGCCCATGGCCACACCGGCCACCGGCGCCTTGATCGGCACGCCCGCGTCCATCAGCGCGAGGCTGGTGCCGCACACGGAGGCCATGGAACTCGAGCCGTTCGATTCGAGGACCTCGGACACCACGCGCAGGACGTACGGGAACTCCGTCATGTCCGGCATCACGGCGTTGACGCCGCGGCGCGCGAGGTTGCCGTGGCCGATCTCGCGGCGCTTCGGCGAGCCCATCATGCCCGTCTCGCCCACGCAGAACGGCGGGAAGTTGTAGTGCATCATGAACGGTTCTTTGCGCTCGCCCGCGAGCGCATCGATGATCTGCGCGTCGCGACCGGTGCCAAGCGTCGTCGTGACCAGCGCCTGCGTCTCGCCGCGCGTGAACACCGCAGAGCCGTGGGTGCGCGGCAGCACGCCCGTCTGCACCGTGATCGGGCGGACCGTGTGCATGTCGCGCCCGTCGATGCGGCGCTCGCCGGCGATGATGCGGCGGCGCACGATGGCGTACTCGAGGCGACCGATCTCGTCGACGACCTTGCGCGCGTCGAACTGCGGCGAGTCGCCCGCGGCCAGCGCGGCCACGGCCGCCTTCTTGATCTCGCCGACCTTCGCGTAGCGGGCCTGCTTCTCGGTGATGGTGTAGGCCTCGCCCAGCGCCGCCTCGGCCTGCGCCGCGACCGCGGCGACGAGCGCGGCGTCCTCGGCGGGAGCCGTCCAGTCCCAGGCCGGCTTGCCGGCCTCGGCGACGAGTTCGCGGATCGCCTTGATGGCGACCTGCATCTGCTCGTGGCCGAACACGACCGCGCCGAGCATGACGGCCTCGGGCAGCATCTTCGCCTCGGACTCGACCATCAGCACCGCGTCGGCCGTGCCGGCCACCACGAGGTCGAGCTGCGAAGTCTTGAGATCCTCGAGCGTCGGGTTGAGCAGGTACTGCCCGTCGCGATAGCCCACCTTGGCGGCGGCGATCGGCCCCTTGAACGGCATGCCGGAGAGGCACAGCGCGGCGGAGGCGCCGAGCATCGCGGGAATGTCCGAGTCGATGTTGGGGTCGAGCGACACCACGGTCGGCACGACCTGCACCTCGTTGTAGAAGCCCTCCGGAAACAACGGCCGGATGGGCCGGTCGATGAGGCGCGAGGTCAGCGTCTCCTTCTCGGAAGGGCGCCCTTCCCGCTTGAAGAACCCGCCCGGGATGCGGCCGGCCGCGTACGTCTTCTCGACGTAGTTGACCGTGAGCGGGAAGAACTCCTTGTTGGGGTCGGCGTTCTTGCGGCCGACGGCCGTGACGAGGACGACGGTATCGCCCATCGAAACGAGGACTGCGCCGTCCGCCTGGCGGGCGAGGCGCCCGGTCTCGAGCGTGACGGAGTGGGGGCCGAACTGAAATGTCTTGGTGTGGACGGTCACGATGGTGTCCAGTGCTGCGTGAGCTTTGGGGGATGCGGAAACGAATCCGGCCCGCATAGCGGGCCGGAAATTCGCGGGATCAGCGGCGGAGGCCGAGCCGGCTGACGACTTCCTGGTAGCGCCCGAGGTCGGTCGCCTTGAGGTGGTCGAGGAGCTTGCGCCTCTGTGTCACGAGCTTCAGCAGGCCGCGACGGGAGGAGTGGTCGCCCTTGTGCACGCTGAAGTGCTGGCCGAGTTCGGTGATGCGCGCGGAGAGCAGCGCGATCTGGACCTCGGGCGACCCGGTGTCGTTCGCGCCGCGACGGTAACCGTCGACGATCTCGGCTTTGCGCTCGGTGGACAGTCCCATCGTATGGAAACCTCGATGCCTTTTACCCTTGAATTGAGCCGCGCATTGTAAACCGCAATCCGCGCAGCACTCAAGCCGATGCTGCTGTGGGTCCCGCGGCGCCCGGCACGAACAGCCTCACGACCCGGATGGCGGACCCGGGCGCCGGCTCGACGAGACCGAGAAAGCGTCCCGCCGGGTCGTACGCGCGTGACATCCCGGACGGAAGATCGCCCGTCACCGGGACCGTCCGGCCCTGGCAGAGCTGCAGGCTCCGCGGACCGTCGAGGTCGAGCCGCGGCAGGCCGGCCAGCGCGGCGTCGGTCGGCAGCAGCCAGGCCGGGCGTTCCGCATCGCCGGGCAGGCCCGCCGCCCACGACTCGACGGTCTCGAGGCTGACCATGGCTGCCGGGTCGAACGGCTCGACCCACAGGCGACGCAGGGCACAGAGGTGTCCCGCGGTTCCGAGCGCAGCCGCGATCTCCTCACCCAGCACGCGGACGTAGGTACCCTTGGAACAGACCACCTCGAACTCGAGCCGGTCGTCCTGCAGCTCCATCAGTTCGAGCCGGTGGAGGGTCACCTCGCGGGGCGCCCGCTCGACTTCCTCGCCCCGCCGGGCCAGCTCGTACAACGGCCGGCCCTGATGCTTGAGCGCGGAGTACATCGGGGGCCGCTGCTGCTGCTTCCCGACCATCGGCGCGAGGACGGCGGCGACCCGCGGCCGGTCGAGCGCGGGCACCGTGGCCGTACGCACGATCCGACCCTCGGCATCGCCGGTATCGGTCGCGGCGCCGAGATGCAGTTGCGCGCGGTACGCCTTGGCGGAACCCAGCAGCACGCCGCAGGCCTTGGTCGCCTGTCCGAAGCACAGCGGCAGCATGCCGCTCGCCATCGGGTCGAGCGTGCCGGCGTGGCCCGCCTTCGCCGCCCGCAACAGCCGGCGCACGTGCTGCAGCACGGTCGTCGAGCCGGGACCTGCAGGCTTGTCGAGCAGGACGACGCCGTCGAGATCCCGCCACCGCGGTCGCTCGCCCGCGGGTCGCGTCACTGCGAGCCGTCTTCGGGCGTCTCGCCGTCCGTCGGGTGCCGTGCGGCGTCCTCGCGCACGGCCCTCGTGATGATCTCGTCGAGCCGCTGGCCCTGCTCGAGCTCGGTGTCGGGCTGGAAATGGATGTGCGGCGCGATCCGCAGGCGCAACGCCCGCCCGAGCGGACCCCGCAGGTAACCGGCCGCCTCGTCCAGGATCTCCTGCTGCAGGGGATCGTGGGCATTCCCCGTGAGCAGCTGGAAATGCACCCAGGCGTGCGACAGGTCCGGCGACATCCTGACGTGCGTGACCGTCACCGGCTTGAGGCGCGGGTCGCGCACGTCGCGGCGCAGCATGTCGGCCAGTACCCGCTGCACCTGCTCGGCAACGCGGCGCGCACGCGGAATTTCACGCGGCATGGCGTTTAGGTCACGCGGTCCGCGCGACCTCGACCCTCGCGAAGCACTCGATCTGGTCGCCGGCGCGGATGTCGTTGTAGTTGCGCACGCCGATGCCGCACTCGGTGCCGGCGCGGACCTCACCCACGTCGTCCTTGAAGCGACGCAGCGAATCGAGCTCGCCCTGGTGGATCACCACGTTGTCGCGCAGCACGCGTACCGGGTTGCCGCGCTTGATGCCACCCTCGACCACGAGGCAGCCCGCGACGGTGCCGAACTTGCTCGAGCGGAACACCTCGCGCACCTCGGCGAGGCCGACGATCTGCTCCTTGATCTCCGGCTTGAGCATGCCCGAAACGGCCAGCTTCAGGTCGTCGATCGCCTCGTAGATGATGCTGTAGTAGTTGACCTCGACCCCGCCGTCCTTCAGCGCCGCGCGGGCGGCGCTGTCGGCGCGCACGTTGAAGCCGATGATGCGCGCCTTCGAGGCGACCGCCAGCGTCACGTCGGACTCGGTGATGCCGCCGACGCCGCTCGCGATGACCTTTACGGCCACCTCGTCGGTGCCGACCTTCGAGAGCGCGTCGCGCAGCGCTTCGGCGCTGCCCTGCACGTCGGCCTTGACGATGATCTGGATGTTCGCGCTGGCCTGCTCGCCCATCTGCGAGAACACGTCCTCGGCCTTCTTCGTGGCGCTCGCGAGGCGGACGTCGCGGTATTTCCCCTGCCGGTAGAGTGCGACTTCGCGCGACTTGCGCTCGCTCTCGACCGCGATCAGGTCGTCGCCGGCGTTCGGCGCGTTCGACAGGCCGAGCACCGCGACCGGCGAGGACGGACCCGCCGACTGCACCTGCTTGCCCGCCGCGTCGAACATCGCCCGCACGCGACCGAACTCCTGGCCGGCGATGATCGGGTCGCCGGCCTTGAGCGTGCCGCGCTTGACCAGCACCGTGGCCACCGCGCCGCGGCCCTTCTCGATGCTGGACTCGAGCACGACGCCCACCGCGAGCCCGTCGACCGGCGCCTTCAGGTCGAGCACCTCGGCCTGCAGGAGAATCGACTCGAGCAGCCTGTCGATGCCCTCGCCGGTGTGGGCCGAGACGTTGACGAACATCACGTCGCCGCCCCACTCCTCCGGGATGACCTCCTGCTTGACGAGGTCGTTGCGCACCCGGTCCGGGTCGGCGCCGTACTTGTCGATCTTGTTGACCGCCACCACGATCGCCACGCCGGCGGCGCGGGCGTGCTGGACCGCCTCGATCGTCTGCGGCATCACGCCGTCGTCGGCGGCGACCACCAGCACGACGATGTCCGTGACGTGGGCGCCGCGGGCGCGCATCGCGGTGAACGCGGCGTGGCCGGGCGTGTCGATGAAGGTGATCAGCCCCTTCGGCGTCTCGACCTGGTAGGCGCCGATGTGCTGGGTGATGCCGCCCGCCTCGCCGGCGGCGACCTTGGCGCGGCGGATGTAGTCGAGCAGCGACGTCTTGCCGTGATCGACGTGGCCCATGATGGTGACCACCGGCGGTCGCGGCAGCGCCTCGACCTCGCCCTCCTGCGCCTTGATCTGATCCTCGAACTCATCTTCCTTGAGGCGCACGGGCGTGTGCCCGAATTCCTCGACCACGAGCTGCGCTGTGTCCTGGTCGATGGGTTGGTTGATGGTGGCCATCACGCCCATCTTCATCATGGTCTTGATGACCTCGTTCGCCTTGACGGCCATGCGGTTGGCGAGCTCGCCGACCGTGATCGTCTCGGGCAGCTGCACGTCGCGCTTGACCGGCGCCGTGGGCTGCGCGAACTCGCCGCCGCGCGCGTCCACGCTGACGTGCACCTGGCGCCGGAAGCGATTCGCGGACTGCTTCTTCTTGAAGCGGGCGCCGGCGCCAGCCCCGACGTGCAGTTCCTGGCGACCGTACTTGGTGGTGCCCTTGCGCTCGTCGACGGGTTCCGCCGCCCGGGGCTTGGGCGCCGCCGGGGCCGCCGGCTGGGCCGGTTCCGCCGCACGGCGTTCGGTATCGACGCGCTCGCGCTCGGCGTGCTCGCGCTGCCGCACCTCGGCCTGGCGCCGCGCCTCCTCGTCGGCACGCGCCTGCGCCTCGTCGTCCACGCGGCGGCGTGCGTCGGCCTCGAGCCGCTCACGCTCCCGGCGTTCCGCGTCGCGCTGCTCGTTTTCGCGGCGCTCGGCCTCGAAGCGCTGGGCCTCCTCGGCCTGGCGCACGCGGTCGACCTCTTCCTGGCGCTGCCGCTGCTCTTCCTCGAGCACGGTGCGGTTGAGGTAAGTCTTCTTGACGCGGACCTCGACGTTGACCGTGCGGGCCCGACCCAGCGAGGAGGCGACCTTGATCTCCTGCTGCGCCTTGCGCTTGAGCGTGATCTTGCGCGGCGCGGCAGCGTCCTCCTCTCGACCGTGCGCGCGGCGCAGGTGCGTGAGGAGCTCCATCTTGGCCTCGTCGCTGATGATGTCGTCCGCTCCCGCGACCTTGATACCGGCCTCGTCGAGCTGCGTGAGCAGCCGATCGACCGGCACCTTGAGTACCTCCGCGAACTGGGTGACCGTCACTTCCGCCATGGGGGGACCTCCGCTCAGGCCTGCTGAGCCTGCTCGAACCAGTGCTTGCGTGCGGCGAGGATCAGTTCCCCGGCGCGCTCGGGATCGAGGTTGGGGATGTCCGCCAGGTCGTCCACCGCCTGGTCGGCGAGGTCCTCGCGAGTGACGATGCCGTGGCGTGCGAGTTCGCCCGCGAGCTCGTCGCTCATGCCCTCGACCTCGAGCAGGTCGGCCGCCGGGGCCGCACCCTCGATCGTTTCCTCGCTCGCGATCGCCTGCGTGAGCAGCACGTCGCGGGCCCGGTTGCGCAGCTCCTGCACGATGGCCTCGTCGAACTCATCGATCGCGGCGATCTCGGACTGCGGCACGTAGGCGATCTCCTCGATGCTCGAGAACCCTTCGCCAACGAGGATGGCCGCCACGTCCTCGTCCACGTCGAGCTGCTTCATGAAAAGTTCGCGCAGCGTCTTCTGCTCGGACTCGCTCTTCTCCTCGGCCGCCTGCTCGCTCATGATGTTGAGCCGCCAGCCGGTCAGTTCGCTCGCGAGCCGGATGTTCTGCCCACCGCGGCCGATCGCCTGCGAGAGCTTCTCCTCCGCGACCGCGATGTCCATGCTGTGCGCGTCCTCGTCCATGACGATCGAGCTCACCTCGGCCGGCGCCATGGCGTTGATCACGAACTGCGCCGGGTTCTCGTCGAACGGGATGATGTCCACGCGCTCGCCGGCGATCTCGTTCGAGACGGCCTGCACGCGCGAGCCGCGCATGCCGACGCAGGCGCCCACCGGGTCGATGCGCGGGTCGTTGCTGCGCACGGCGATCTTGGCGCGGGCGCCCGCGTCGCGGGCCGCGCCGAGGATGTTGATCAGACCCTGGCCGACCTCGGGCACCTCGAGCTTGAACAGCTCGATGAGGAACTCCGGGGCCGTACGGCTGAGGAACAGCTGCGGGCCACGCGGCTCCGGGCGGACGTCCTTCAGGAAGGCCTTGATGCGATCCTGGGTGCGCACCGGCTCGCGCGGGATCATCTGGTCGCGCGAGATGAAGCCCTCGGCCGTGCCGCCGAGGTCCACGAAGATGCCGTTGCGGTCGACGCGCTTGACGATGCCCGAGACGAGCTGGCCGACGCGTGCCTTGTACTGGTCCACGACCTGGGCGCGCTCGGCCTCACGCACCTTCTGAACGATGACCTGCTTGGCGGTCTGCGCCGCAATCCGGCCGAAGGCCACCGACTCAAGCGGCGTCTCGACGTAGCCGCCCGGCTCGGCCGCGGGCTCCATGTCGAGCGCGTCCTCGAGCCGCAGCTCCCGGTCGGGGAACTCGAGCTCGGTCGAGTCGTCGGCGAACACCTTCCAGCGGCGGAACGTGTCGTACGCACCCGTCTTGCGGTTGATCGCGACGCGCACGTCGATTTCCTCGCCGTACTTCTTGCGGGTGGCCGACGCGAGCGCCGCCTCGAGCGCCTCGAAGATGATTTCCTTGTCGACGCCCTTCTCGTTGGAGACCGCGTCGACGACCATCAGGATCTCTTTGTTCATCTGCCGTCCTCCCGACTTGCGGGGATCAATCGTCCGGCGCCAGGTGCGCCCTGCGAATTCCAGCGATCGGCAGCGCAAAGCGCCGACCGTCCACCTCGACCTCGATCGTCTCCGCTCCGGCCGCAACCAGCGGGCCCTTGAAGCGCCGCCTGCTCTCGACCGGCTGTGCCAGCTCCACGATCACCGTCTCGCCCACGTACGGCGCGAAGTGCGCTGCCGTCCTGAGCGGCCGGTCGATCCCGGGCGACGACACCTCGAGGGTGTACTGCCCGGGCAGCGGATCGTCCGCGTCGAGCCGCTCGCTCACCGCCCGACTCACGCGCTCGCAATCGTCGACCGTGATGCCGGCGGGCGCATCGATGTACAGCCGCAGGACTGCGCCGCCGCGGCCTGCCACGTACTCCAGTTCCCACAGCCCGTAGCCAAGGTCCTCGACCACCGGCTGCAGCAGCGCGACCAGAGTGTCCCTGTGCATCGTCCCGTCCCTGCGAAGCGCGGGAAAATAAAAAATGGGCCAGCGGCCCATTCGTTGATCGTGGAAGGCGGCCCCTCCGGGTAGCCCCCACAAACGAAAAATCCCCACTCGGGGGATTTCTCTGGCGAATCTCCCGCCGCACCGACCAAGCCCGAACGTCGAGCCTGCCCGATCGGCCAGAAGCCCCGAGAATCAACGATTTACCGGCGACCCTCGACCCTCTGCGGCGCGGATTCTAACGTACGGGACGGCATCCGGCTAGTGCACGCCTAGGCCAGCGTGAGTCCTCCGGTCGCCTCCAGCCAGGACGCGATGCGATCCGCCGCGCCCGACACATCGTCGTCGGAGACGTCTACCTCGAACGAGGGCAGCAGCGACCGGCCCACCTCGAAGCGCATGTCCTCCTGCTCGGCGATGAAAGCCTCGAGGTCGTCGTACTGGCCCGGGTTGCCCGAGACCTTGAGGCGCTCCTCCCGGGCCCGCGCGAACGACTCGGGGCTGCGCGTGCACAGGACCAGCCGGAAGCCGAGCGGCAAGAGTCGTTCTTCCAGCCAGCCGAAGTCGAACTCGCGGCGACGCAGCCGCCGCTGGTAGACGATCGTCGAGACGTGGAAGCGGTCCACGATCCAGGAGTAGTAGCGCTGCAGTTCGAAGAGCCGCACCCAGGTAGCGTAGGTCTCCATCGCCAGTCCCTCTTCGTGCGGCTCGAAGTTGATCAGGCCGCGACCCCAGGGGACGTTGGTGAAGGCACACCACTCCGCCGAGATCAGCGGCGAGTGATATCGATAGCGGCGCGGCCCGACGACCCGCGGGTGCTCGTTCAGCGCGAAGGCGATGTCCGTCTTGTGCGTGAGGCGGGTGCCTTCGAGGATCAGCTTCGGGCAGAGCTTCATCGCCGGTCGAGCACGCGGACGATGCTGTCGGCCACCCGGTCCACGTTGGCGTCGCTGACGCCCGCGACGTTGATGCGGCCGTCAGGCGTCATGTACACGTGCTCGACTTCGCACAGAGCGGCGATGGCGGGCGGCGCGAGGCCGAGCAGCGAGAACATGCCCCGCTGCCGCGGCAGCCACGCGAAATCGAGGTCGGGACGACGTGCCGAGAGCCGGTCCGCCAGCAGGCGGCGCAGCGACTTCACGCGCGCGACCATCGCAGCGAGTTCCTCCTGCCATGAACTGCGCAGGCTGGCATCGCCGAGGACGCGCGCGGCAACGGCGGCACCGTGGTCGGGCGGCATCGAGTACATGCGCCGCCCGGTGCGCGCCTGGTGGGTGGCGAGCGCACGCGCGGTGGCGGCGCTCTCAGCCACCACCGCCAGCGCGCCGACGCGCTCTCGGTACAGGCCGAAATTCTTCGAGCAGGAGATGGCGAGCAGCAGCGTCGGCAGTCGCGACGCGAGCAGGCGCAGGCCGGCCGCGTCCGTCTCGAGGTCATCCCCGAAGCCCTGGTAGGCCAGATCGACGAACGGCACCAGGTCGCGTCGCTCGAGCAGGTCAGCCACCGCCGACCACTGCGCGGGATCGAGATCGACGCCCGTGGGGTTGTGGCAGCAGCCGTGCAGCAGCACCACGTCGCCGGCCGGCACTCGCCTCGAGGCGGGCGAGCATCCGCTCGAAGGCCACGCCACGCGTCGCCGGGTCGTAGTACGGGTAGCGTCGCAGGGTGATGCCGGAATTGCCGAGCAGCGGTTCGTGGTTCGCCCAGGTCGGCTCGCTGACGTGGACGACGGAGTCGGGCGCGGCCGCGTGCAGCAACTCGGCGCCCATGCGCAACGCACCGCAACCGCCGACGGTCTGGATGGTCGCGGTGCGCTCCTTGAGCCCTTCGGCCAGCGGGCCGAGCGCCAGGGCCACGATCCGCTCGTTGAACTCGAGGTTGCCGGCCGGGCCGACGTAGGTCTTGGTCGTCTGACTCGCAAGCAGCTCGCGCTCGGCCGCGCGCACCGCCGCCGGCACCGGCGTGATGCCGCCGTCGTCGCGGTACACGCCCACGCCGAGGTCCACCTTGCCGGGATCGGGATCGCGACGGAAGGCAGCGGTGACGCCGAGGATCGGGTCGGGAGGCAGCGCTTCGAGATTGCCGAACATGTCGTCTTGCACCCCTCCGCCGTGCGGGCCTCAGCGTCCCGGCACGACCCGCTGGTCGATCGCCCCGAAGATGCTCCGGCCATCCCGGTCGAACATCTCGATGCGCACGCGGTCCCCGAATCGCAGGAACGGTGTGATCGCACGACCCTGCTCGAGCTGCTCCAGCATGCGCCGCTCCGCGAGGCACGAGGAGCCGCGGGACCGATCATAGTTCGAAACCGTGCCCGAACCCACGATGGCACCCGCGCCGAGCCGCCGCGTCGCGGTAACGTGCTCGATCAGCCGCGGGAAGTCGAAGGTCATGTCCACGCCGGCGTCGGGACGCCCGAACGGCTCGCCGTTGATGTGCGACACGAGCGGCAGCAGCACCTTGCCGCCGTCCCAGGCGTCGCCGAGCTCGTCCGGCGTCACCGCGACCGGCGAGAAGGCCGTGGCGGGCTTCGACTGGTAGAAGCCGAAACCCTTCGCGAGCTCGCCCGGAATGAGGTTGCGCAGCGACCAGTCGTTCACCAGCATCAGCAGCCGGATGTGATCTCGCGCACCGTCGGCGGTGGTGCCCATGGGCACGTCGTCCGTCACCACGGCCACCTCGGCCTCGAGGTCGATGCCGTGCTCCTCACTCGGCAGCGGCACGTCGGCCGTGGGCGCGAGGAAGTCGTCGGAACCGCCCTGGTAGACGAGCGGGTCGGTCCAGAAGGTGGCCGGCATCTCGGCGCCGCGCGCCTTGCGCACGAGCTCGACGTGGTTGACGTAGGCCGAGCCGTCCACCCAGTGGTGCGCGCGGGGCAGCGGCGCCAGCACCTGGGTCGCCTGGAACGGAAAGCCGCCCGGCGCACGGCCCTCCTCGAGCTCGAGCGCCACCTGCTCGAGGCGCGGCTGCACGCGATGCCAGTCGTCGAGAGCCGCCTGCAGGGTGGGCACGACGTGCGGCACCGGCACCGCGCGCGCGAGATCGCGGCTCACCACCAGCAACTGGCCGTCGCGGCTGCCGTTGCGCAGCGAGGCGAGCTTCACGGCCGGCCTTTCCAGCTGTCCACGTAGCCGGTCCACTCGGCCGGCGCCGCGCCCGTGCCGACGTCGAGCGCGTCGCGCGTGTCGATCATCACCGCGTATTCGTCCGTGGCCGACTTGGACTGCTGGAACATGCGCGTCAGCGCCTTCGGGTGCGGTCCGTGAGTGAAGCCGCCCGGATGGAAAGTCATCATGCCGGGGTGGATGTTGTCGCGACTGAAGAAGTCGCCGGCGTGATAGAAGAGCACCTCGTCGTAGTCGTCGTTGTTGTGGAAGAACGGGACCTTGAGCGCGCCCGGATCGGTCTCGAACGGCCGCGGCGCGAAGGTGCACACGACGAAGCGGTTGGCGAGGAAGGTGGTGTGAGCCGAGGGCGGCAGGTGATAGCGGTGGCTCATCAGCGGCCGAAGGTGGCGCACGTTCAGGCGCACCACCGCGAGCTCGCCATGCCAGCCCACTGCATCGAGTGGGTTGAAGGGATAGGTGATCAGCGAGACGGCGTTGCGGCGCTTCACTTCCACTTGCCACGGCGTGTCGTCCGACTGCTGCGCGAGGAACTCGGCGTCGATCCGTGGCGTGTCGAGCACCGCGGGGTCGAAGATCGCGTGGTTGCCCACCAGTCCCTTCTCCGGCAGCTGGTAGCTCGAATTGGTGGCCTCGATCATGAGCACGTCGAGTGGCGCGGCGCTCTCGATGCGCCACATCGTGCCGCGTGGCAGCACGACGTAGTCTCCCGCCTCGAGACCGAGCCGACCGAAGTCGCAGTACAGGTCGCCCGCGCCCGCGTGCACGAACAGGAGCTCGTCGCCGTCCGCGTTGCGCGCCAGGCGCGGCATGCGGCCGGGCAGGCGCCAGTAGCGGATGCGGCAGTGCGCGTTCACGAGCACTTCGTGCGCGGACCAGGGGCTCGCCGCACCCGTCGCCAGCTTCGCAAGGTCGAAGGCCCGCGGCTGCAGCGGTCCGGTGAACTCCGTCCAGCCGGTGGGTGGATGCCGGTGGTGGAAGAACGCCGCCGGCCCGAAGAAGCCCTCCTTGCTCATCTCGCGCTCGTAGGTGCCCTCCGGCAGGTCGCAGTGCGCCTGCCTCGAAGCGGTACCCTCGACGCGCGAAACCGGGATGTAACGTTTCATCGCCCTGCCCTCAGATGACGCCGCGGCGCTCCTGGTCGAGCTCGATCGACTCGAACAGCGCGCGGAAGTTGCCCTCGCCGAAACCCTCGTTGCCCTTGCGCTGGATGATCTCGAAGAAGATCGGACCGATCACGTTCTTCGTGAAGATCTGCAGCAGGATGCCGTCCTTGTCGCTGCCGTCGATCAGGATGCGACGCCGCTGCAGTTCCTCGAGCGACTCGCGGTGGCCCTGCACGCGGGCCGTGACGCCCTCGTAGTAGGTGTCCGGGGAATCCTGGAAATCGATGCCGTTCTGCCGCAAGCCGGTCCACCGTGGCGTAGATGTCCTCGGTCGACAGCGCGATGTGCTGGATCCCCTCGCCGTGGTACTCGCGCAGGTACTCTTCAATCTGCGACTTGTCGTCCTGCGACTCGTTGATCGGGATGCGGATCTTGCCGCAGGGGCTGGTCATCGCGCGGCTGAAGAGGCCCGTCTTCTTGCCCTCGATGTCGAAGTAGCGGATCTCGCGGAAGTTGAACAGGCGCTCGTAGAAGCCGGCCCACTTGTTCATGTTGCCGCGCTGCACGTTGTGCGTGAGGTGGTCGATGACGGCGAGACCCGCAGCGCGGCTCGGCGCGGGCTGCGCGACCGGGACGAAGTCCACGTCGTAGATCGTGCGGTCGCCGTAGCGATCGACGAGGTAGATGATGCTGCCGCCGATGCCCTCGATCGCCGGGATGTTGAGTTCCATCGGGCCGACCGGGCTCTTCACGGCGGTCGCGCCGAGCTCCACGGCGCGCGCGAACGCGGCCGCGGCGTCCCGGACGCGGAACCCCATCGCGCAGGCCGACGGACCGTGCTGCTGGGCGAATCGCTGGCCGAAGCCGTCCGGCTCGGCGTTGATGATGAAGTTGATGTCGCCCTGCTGGTGCAGCGTGACGTTCTTGCTGCGGTGGCGTGCGACCACGGGGAAGCCCATGCGCTCGAACAGCGTGCGCAGCAACTCCGGGTCGGGCGCCGTGTATTCCACGAACTCGAAGCCGTCGGTGCCCATCGGGTTGTCGAAGAGGTCGGCCATGGTCGCCCCCTGGCAAATGATTTCAAGTGAAACGGTAGGGCCGCGATGGTACTGCAGGTGCGCCGCAGCATGCCAATCAGTGGAGCCTGAGCATCAGCGGGTCGTCGGGATCGATCTCGATCGCCTTGGGGTCGCCCGATGCGGCTGCGTGCCGGTCAGGCTTTCTTGAGGAAGCAGGTCTTGAGCACGACGGTGTTACGGCCCTGCCCGCACTCGATCGAGTCCTCGTCGTCCTCGATCAGGCGGATTCCCTTGAATACGGTGCCGCGCTTCAGGGTCTCGCCAGAGCCCTTCACCTTGAGGTCCTTGATGACCTGGACGGTATCGCCGTCTTTGAGTTCGTTGCCGTTGCTGTCCCTCACCGTCACGTCGATCCCTCCGCCGATGCTAGGTTCGTTCTGCAGACAAGGTCTTCGCAGTCCCGGGTCCGGGTCCACTCGCCGCGCCAACGGAGCTCAGATGAGTATTGAGTGGTGGGCCGTGATGGGATCGAACCATCGACCAACTGGTTAAAAGCCAGCTGCTCTACCGCTGAGCTAACGGCCCATAGCGAAGGCCGCGCATGATACCGGAACGGGCCCGACCGATCACCGGTAGGGCGTCGGGTCCGGCACGCCCGCGGCCATGAAGCCTTCGCGACGCAGTCGACACGAGTCGCAACGGCCGCAGGCGCGCCCGTCGGCGGCGGCCTGGTAGCACGACACGGTGAGCGAGTAGTCGACGCCGAGGTCCACGCCGCGGCGGATGATGTCGGCCTTGCTGAGCGCGACCAGCGGCGCCCGGATCCGCAGTCGCTCCGCCTCCTCCACGCCCGCCCGTGTCGCCAGGTTCGCCATGTGCTCGAAGGCCTCGATGAAGGCCGGACGGCAGTCGGGATAGCCGGAGTAATCGACCGCGTTCACGCCGATGTAGATGTCGTGGGCACCGAGCACCTCGCTCCACGCGAGCGCCATGGCGAGGAAGATCGTGTTCCGCGCCGGCACGTAGGTGACCGGGATGCCGCTCGACGGCACCTCCGGCACGGCGATCGACGCATCGGTGAGCGCCGAGCCGCCGAAGGCCGCGAGATCGATCGTCATCACGCGGTGCTGCACCGCGCCGAGCGCAGCGGCGACCCGTCGCGCCGCGGCCAGCTCCGCCGCGTGGCGCTGGCCGTAGGCGAAGCTGAGCGCGTGGCAGGCATGCCCCTGCGCTCGCGCGATCGCGAGGCAGGTCGCGGAATCGAGGCCGCCGGAGACGAGCACGACGGCCGGTGTCGGCGCCGCGCCACGAGCTTCGGGTGGACGCCGGATGCTCATCGGCCCGGCTCGTCGCCCCACAAGACCTTGTGCAGCTGCACCTGCAGTCGCACGTCGAGGCGGTCGGCGAGGATCCATTCGGCGAGGTCGCGGGGACTCACCTGTCCCCAGCTCGGCGACATCAGCACCGGGCACGGCAGCGCTGCCCGGTCGCGAATGAGATCACGAGCCCACTCGTAGTCGGCGCGGGAGCAGACCACGACCTTGAGCTGATCCACAGAGGTCAGCACATCGAGGTTCGCGAGTCGGTTGCGCGCCGATTCGCCGGAGTCCGGAGTCTTTATGTCCACGACGCGGCTGACGCGCGGATCGACGGGCGCCACGTCCATCGCCCCGCTCGTCTCGAGCGAGACGCGGTAGCCGCCGTCGCAGAGGGTCACGAGCAGATCCAGGCAGGCCCGCTGCGCCAGCGGCTCGCCGCCCGTCACGCAGACGTGCCGCACGCCGCTGTCGCGCGCCACCTCGAGCAGCTCGTCCAACGTGCGCCAATCGCCGCCGTAGAAAGCATACTGCGTGTCGCAGTAGACGCAGCGCAGCGGGCAGCCGGTCAGGCGGATGAACAGCGTCGGCCAGCCGACGGCGTCCGCCTCGCCCTGGATCGAAACGAAGGTCTCGGTGACCTTGACGCGGCTCACCGGCGCTCGACGTCCATCCTCGCGAGGCGCTCCCGGGCGAGCCGGTCGGCGTCGGTGCCGGGGTACCCGGCCACGACCTTCTCGAGCGTCGTGCGTGCATTGCGGAATGCCTTGAGCTCGTACTGGCAGAGCCCGACCTTCAGCATCGCATCGCCCGCCTTGGCCGACTCGGGGAACCGCTCGAGCACGCCCTGGAACGACCTCAACGCCGAGGTGTAGTCCTTCTGTGCGAAATGCGCCTCGCCGAGCCAGTAGGTCGCGTTGTCGGCACGCGGACCGTCGGGGTATTTCGCAAGGTAGAGCTCGAACCCGCGCGCCGCGTCGGCGTAGCGACCGGCCTTGAGCGCGGCGAATGCATCGCCGTACACGCCGGTCTCGTCGGCGGCGCGCAGTTCGTCCTCCGAGGTCGGTGTGCCCGCACCGGGTGCCGCCGGCGTCGCGCCGTTCTCCAGCAGCAGCAGGCGGCGGTCGAGGTCCGCGTACAGGTCGCGCTGCTGCTGACGAAGTGTCTCCAGCTCGTGGCGGGCTTCCTCGATCTGGCCGCGCAGGCTGCGCAGCTCGGCGCGCGCGGCCTCGATCTGCTGCTGCATCGGCACGAGGTTGCCGGCCGAGCGCTCGACCGTGGCGAGTCTGCGAGGCGAGTTCGTCGGCGCGCGCCTCGAGTTCCTTGTTGCTGGCCGTACGGGCCTGCGCCGAGGCGCCCGTGACGAGCAGCACGGCCACCAGCGCCGGGAGTAGCGGTCTGGGATTCATCGCACGAAGCATCACGGGGCGTGCACGAGTTCGACACGCCGGTTCTGGGCGTTCGCGGCCTCGTCCGTACCCTCCACCGCGGGGCGCTCCTCGCCGTAGCTGACCGTGGTGACCTGCGCGTCCGCCACGCCCTGCAGCATCAGCGCGCGGCGCACGGCCTGCGCGCGCCGCTCGCCGAGGCCGATGTTGTATTCCCGGGAGCCGCGCTCGTCGGTGTGGCCCTCGAGCCGCACGCGGGCGCTGGGGAACTTCACAAGGTAGCCGGCGTGCGCGGCGACCACCGGGACGTACTCGGAGCGGATCTCGCTGCTGTCGAAGTCGAAGAACACGAGGCTCTTCTGCTGCAGGTCCGCCAGCGCCTGCTGTTGCGGGGTCAGCGGCTTCACCGTGGTGCCACCCGCTGCGCCCCCCTCGCCGATCCCGCTCGTGGAGGCCGCGTCGGTGGTCGTCACGGCCGCGGTCGGCTCCGGCTTGACCTGCTTCGGCTTCTGGCAGGCGGCGAGTCCCAGTGCGAGCAACGCAACGGCAAGGACGTGGATCGACTTCATGGTTCTCGGACTCCTTCGGATCGGGTTAGACATCGACTTGCGCAGCGCGAAAAAGTGCGCGCCTTTTACCACAGCCACCGCCGCCGATCATCAGCGGACCGGAAACGGCGACCACGCGGGCTCGCGCACGTCGCCCTGGTCGGAGCTCAGCCGCTGCTGGAACCGGCCGTCGGACGAGACGATCGCGAGCGATCCGCGGCCGCGCTCGCGCGTGGCATAGATCACCATGGCGCCATTCGGCGCGAAACTCGGCGACTCGTCCTGGCTGCCGTTCGTGAGCACGCGCAGGTTGCGCGAGGCGAGATCCAGCACCGCGATGCGGTAGCCGCCACGGTCGAGCGTCACCAGCGCAAGTTCCTTGCCGTCGGGCGAGAGGCGTGGCCGGGCGTTGTAGCCGTTCGTGAACGTGGCCCGCTCGGCCTTGTGCGCGCCGTCGAGCGCCACGCGGTACACCTGCGCGTTGCCGGCGCGGTCCGACGTGAAGTAGAGGCTGCGGCCGTCACGCGCCCATTCCGGCTCGGTGTCGATCGCCTCGTCCGTGGTGATGCGCGTCAGGCTCTGGGTCGCGAGATCCAGCGTGTAGAGGTCGAGATTTCCTTCCCGCGACAGCGTGAGCGCGAGTTGCCGGCCGTCCGGCGACCAGGCCGGCGCACCGTTGATGCCCGCGCGCGCCGACACCCGGCGCCGCTCGCCCGTCGCGAGCCGCTGCACGTAGATCGCCGAGACCTTGCTCTCGAACGACACGTAGGCGATCTGCTGGCCGTCGGGCGACCAGGCGGGCGACATGATCGGCTCGGTCGACTCGGCGATCGTGCGCGGATTGAAGCCGTCGGCGTCCGCCACCACCAGCCGGAAGCGCTGGCTGGGCGGGCGGCCGTCCACGGTGACGTAGGCGATGCGGGTCGAGAACGCGCCGGGAGTGCCCGTGAGCCGCTCGAACACGAGGTCGGCGATGCGGTGCGCCGTGGCGCGCAGGCCGCGCTCCGTCGTCGGCAGCCGCTGGGCGAGCAGCGAGGCGCCGGTGCGCACGTTGAAGAGCTCGAAGCCCACGGCCAGCGCGGAACCCTCGGGCTCGACGCGGCCCACGACGATGAAATCGGAGCGCAGCAGCCGCCAGTCCTCGAAACGGATCTCCTCGCCGCGCGTCGGGCGCGCCACGAGGTCGCGGCGCTCGAGCGGCGCGAATCGGCCGCTCATCTGCAGGTCGTTGGCGATCACGGCTGCCACGTCGGTGGCGGCGCCCTCGGCCTGCCCGCCGAACGGCACGATGGCGATCGGCACCGCGTCGCGCACGCCCTGGGTGATGTCGAGCCGCAGCTGCGCCTGGCTCGGCGCGGCTGCGAGCAGCAGCGCGCACGCGAGCAGCGCCAGCGCTGCCAGCGGCCGTCGGGTGCCGGGAAATCTCAGCTGCATGTCGTCGCTACTCCGTCGGCTTGAAGACGATTTCGAGGCGCCGCTGGAAAGCCCGCGGATCGCGCGGGGACGGCAAGGGCGAGGCCTTGAACACGGCGTTCGTGATCGACTCCTGCACGGCCGTGTCACCGTTGCAGGTCCCGAGCCGCACGTCAATGACGGTGCCGCCCGGCGCCTGCGTGACGTACAGCGTGCACTCGAGGCCGGCACGCGCCGAGGGCGGACGGATCCAGTTGCGCTCGATCGTCTGCACCAGCAGAGCGCGATACTCGTCCACCACGCCCGAGCGGGCGACCGCCGCGGCCTCCTCCTCGGCGGCCAGCAGGCGCGCCAGTTCCGATTCGCGCTCGGCACGGACCGCGGCCTCGCGCTCGGCCTGCGCCTGCGCGTCGGCCTGGCGCCGGGCCTCGGCCGCCTCCGCCTTCTTGCGCGTCTCGTCCGCGCTGGCTTTGCGCTTCGCCTCCGCGGCCTCGGTGCGCTTGCGCTCGGCCTCGTCGGCCCGACGTTGCTCCGCCGCGGCCTGTTCGCGTGCGAGTTGTGCCTCGCGCTGTTGCGCCGCCTTTGCCTCGGCCTGGCGTTGATCGCGCTCCGCCTGGGCCGCATCTCTCGGCAGCCGCCGCTTCCTCGGCGCGGCGCTCCTGCGGAGGTTCGACCACGGGCTCGGCGGGCGCTTCGGGCCGGGGCGGCGCCTCGAGGGGCTTCGGCGCCGGCGCAGGCGCCGCCGCCCGGGACTGAGCCGACGGCCGCTCCGGCGGCAGCTCCGTCACGAATCCTTCGATGGCGAGCTCGACCGGCGGCTGCTCCGAGCGCCAATGCAGCGCCGCACCTGCGAGCAGCGCGAGCAGGGCCACGTGCAATCCCGCGGAGCCCGCCAGGGGCCGCAGGTGCTCCTGGAAGAATCCAGGCATCGCTCAGCGGGTCCCGCTCTTGCGACTCGGGGCCGTGGGCGATTCGGTCGCGAAGCCGACCTTCTGAGCACCCGCCTGTTGCAGCAATGCCATGCCTTCCACGACGCGCCCGTATTCGACTGTCCTGTCTGCCTTGACCACCACCGGGCGCTCAGGTTCCCGACGCAGCACGGCGGAGACGAGTTCGAGGACCTGTTCCGGGTCGAGCGCGGCCTGGGGATCGCCGATGTTGAGGTAGAGGCGCGCCCTCGACGTCGATGCTGAGCACCAGCGGCTCGACGTCCGGAGGCAGCGGCTCGGCCGCCGCCTTGGGCAGGTCCACCTTGATGCCCTGGCTCAGCATCGGCGCCGTGACCATGAAGATGATCAGCAGCACCAGCATGACGTCGATGTAGGGAACGACGTTGATCTCCCCCATCAGCCGTCGCCCGCGTCCGCGCGTGACCTGTGCCATGGCTCAGCCCTGCGTCCCGGCGTGGCGCTGCAGGATGGTCGAGAATTCCTCCATGAACGCGTCGTAGCGCAGCTCGAGGCGTCCGACCTGGTCGGCGTAGCGGTTGTAGGCGATGACCGCAGGGATGGCCGCGAACAGGCCCATCGCGGTGGCGATGAGGGCCTCGGCAATGCCGGGTGCGACCATCGCGAGCGTCGCCTGCTGCACGTTCCCGAGCCCCTGGAACGCGCTCATGATGCCCCACACCGTGCCGAAGAGACCCACGTACGGGCTGGTCGAGCCGATGGTCGCGAGCGTCGAGAGGTTTTCCTCGAGGCGGTCGGTCTCGCGCAGCTGGGCGACGCGCATCGCCCGCCGGCTGCCCTCGAGCAGCTCCGCCGCGCCGATACCCGGCTGCCTGCGCAGGCGCGAGAACTCGCGGAAGCCGGCCACGAACACGCCCGCCATGCCCGTGGGCGCACCCGCCTCGAGCGACTTGTAGAGGCCCGACAGATCGCCGCCGGACCAGAACTGCTCCTCGAACTGGTCGGAGGCCACGCGCTCGGTCTTCAGGAGCTGCCGCTTGCGGAAGATGATCGCCCAGGACACCACCGAGGCACCGGCCAGCAGCGCCATCACGAACTGGACGATCAGGCTCGCCTGCAGGATGAGGTCGAGTGCGGAATGGTCACCGATCATGAATCATCCTCAGGCGTCGAACAGGCCGAGCGTGCCGCCGGCGCGCTCGACGGCGGGCGGCGTCAGGCCGAAGTGGAGGTAGGCATTGCGCGCGGCCACGCGGCCGCGGGCCGTGCGCATGATGTAGCCCTGCTGGATCAGGAACGGCTCGATGACATCCTCGATCGTGCCGCGTTCCTCGCCGAGGGCCGCCGCGAGGCTGTCCACGCCCACCGGGCCGCCGTCGAACTTCTCGATGATGGTGAGCATCAGCCGGCGGTCCATCGGATCGAAGCCCTGCGGGTCCACGTCGAGCAGGTCGAGCGCCGCCTGCGCCACGGCCTCGGTGATGCGGCCGTCGGCCTTGACCTCGGCGAAGTCGCGCACGCGGCGCAGCAGGCGGTTGGCGATGCGCGGCGTGCCGCGCGAGCGCTCTGCGATGCGCGCCGCGCCGGCCGTGTCCGTCGGCACGCCGAGGATGCCGGCAGAGCGCTCGACGATGCGCTGCAGGTCCTCGCGGCCGTAGAACTCGAGGCGCTGCACGATGCCGAAGCGGTCGCGCAGCGGCGAGGTGAGGAGCCCGGCCCGGGTGGTGGCGCCCACCAGCGTGAACGGCGGCAGGTCGATCTTGATCGAGCGCGCGCCCGGGCCCTCGCCGATCATGATGTCGAGCTGGAAGTCCTCCATGGCCGGATAGAGGATCTCCTCCACCACCGGGCTCAGGCGGTGGATCTCGTCCACGAACAGGATCTCGTTGGGCTGCAGGTTCGTGAGCAGCGCGGCGAGGTCGCCCGGCCGCTCGAGCACCGGGCCCGAGGTCTGCTTGAATCCCGCGCCGAGCTCGTTGGCGATGACGTGCGCGAGCGTGGTCTTGCCGAGGCCGGGCGGGCCGAAGATGAGCACGTGGTCGAGCGCGTCGCGGCGCTGGCGGGCGGCGGCGATGAAGATCTCCATCTGCGCCTTGACGGCCGGCTGGCCCACGTAGTCGGCGAGCGACTTCGGGCGCACGGCGCGGTCGTAGGCCTCGTCCTCGCGCTGGGTGCCGGCGGAGATGACGCGGTCCTGCTCGATCATTCAGCCCACCCCATGCGTCAGGAGCCCGCCGCGCGCAGCGCGTGGCGGATGAGTTCCTCGGTGCCGCTCACCGAGGGATCGACCTTCTGCAGCAGGCGCGTCACCTCGGGCGGCTTGTAGCCGAGCGCCACGAGCGCGGCGAAGGCCTCGGCCTGCGCGGCGCCGGAAGCGCCGGCGACGCCGGTGCCGGGCACGAAGGGCTCGCCCGGCAGTCCCTTCAGCCGGTCGCGCAGCTCGATGACGAGGCGCTCCGCCGTCTTGCGGCCGATGCCCGGCACGCGGACCAGCGAGGCCGCGTCGTGGGTCTCGACGCAGCGATGGAACTCGTCGACCGTGATGCCCGAGAGAATCGCGAGCGCGATGCGCGGGCCGACGCCGGACACCTTGATGAGCTCGCGGAACAGGCTGCGCTCGCGCTCCGTGCCGAAGCCGTACAGCACGTGGGCGTCCTCGCGCACGACGAGGTGGGTGTGCAGCTGCACCTCGGCGCCGACCGACGGCAGGCCGTAGAACGTGGACATCGGCGCCTCGACCTCGTAGCCCACGCCGCCCACGTCGACCACGAGCTGCGGCGGCTGCTTCGCGGCGACGCGCCCCCGCAGGAAGCCGATCACGGCCGCGACCCGGTGGCTGCGCCGATTCGGACGGCGCGCTGCGCCTCGCGCGAGTACGCGTGGCACAGCGCGATGCCGATCGCGTCGGCGGCGTCGGCGCCCAGCTCGCCCTGCAGCCTCAGCAGCGTCCTGACCATCAACTGCACCTGCTCCTTCTGCGCTCCGCCCGACCCGACGACCGCGAGCTTCACCTCGCGGGGGGCGTACTCGAAGACCTCCGGGTCGTCCGCGAACACCGCGCACAACGCGGCCCCGCGGGCCTGGCCCAGCTTGAGCGCGCTGTCGGCGTTGCGGTGCATGAACACGCGCTCGATGGCGACCTCGCGCGGGCCGTATTCGCGCATCAGCGCCTGCACGCCCTCGTAGATCTGCCGCAGCCGCGGCGGAAACTCGACGCCGCGGGTGCGGATGCCGCCGCTCGCAACGTAGCGCGCGTCGCCGTCGATCCAGTCGATGACGCCGAAACCGGTCACCTGCGAGCCCGGGTCGAGGCCCAGGATGCGGACCCGCTCGGCACCGGCACCGGTGCCGGCCGTCGTGGGCCGCGGCGCGAGCGCCCAGCGCCGGCCACTTCGATTGAGCCTCGCCACGCACTCACCCACGGGGTTCGGGAAACGTCGCGCTATCATACCCGACACCGTGAAACACGCCGAGTTGGACATCGGCCGGCAATCGCCCCGGGCCCAGCAGGCCGCGCAGTTCCTGCGCGACGCCGCGCCGCCCGAATCCGTCGACCTTGGGCTCGAACTCGCAGGCGTGCTTTCGCAGCTGCAGGCGGACGACGACCTGCTGCTCGCGGGCCTGCTGGTCCCCTGCATCGGTTCCCTGGATGCGCAGGAGGCCGGCGTCGCCGCGGTGTTCGGCGACCCGGCCGTCCGGCTCGTGCGCGAGCTCGAGCGGGTGGCCGACAGCGGCATCCCGGCCGGCTGGAACCCGGGTGCGCACCTCAAGCCCGCGCAGGCCGAGGGGCTGCGCAAGCTGCTGCTGTCGCTCGCCTCCGACGTGCGGCTGGTGCTGCTGCGACTCGCGCTGCAGCTCGTGCGCCTGCGCCACCTGAAGGACGCGCCCGACATGGAGCGGCAGCGTGCCGCGCTCGAGACGCGCGAGATCTACGCGCCCCTCGCGAGCCGCCTCGGCATCTGGCACGTGAAGTGGGAGCTCGAGGACCTCGCTTTCCGCTACAGCCAGCCCGAGGACTACAAGCGCATCGCCGGCTGGCTGCGCTCGAAGCGCGACGAGCGCGAGCGTTACATCGAGGAGGTGCGCGGCGAGCTTGCGCGGGAGCTCGAGAAGGTGGGCGTGAAGGCCGGGATCAGCGGCCGGCCGAAGCACATCTACAGCATCTGGCGGAAAATGCAGCGCAAGGGCCTCGCCTTCGAGCAGGTCATGGACGTGCTCGCGGTGCGCGTGCAGGTCGAGACGGTCGGCGAGTGCTACGCGGCGCTCGGCGTCGTTCACGGCCTGTGGCCCTACATCCCGGGCGAGTTCGACGACTACATCGCCACGCCCAAGGAGAACAACTACCGCTCGCTGCACACCGCGGTGGCGGGGCCGGGACGCCTGCCGCTCGAGGTGCAGATCCGCACGCGCGAAATGCACGAGCATGCGGAGCTCGGCGTGGCCGCCCACTGGCAGTACAAGGAGGGACGCAAGGCCGAGGCGGGCTTCCAGCAGAAGATCAACTGGCTGCGCCAGCTGCTCGAGCCCGCGGCCCGTGCCGGCATGGAGCCTGACCTGCTCGACGGCCTGCAGGCGGACATCTTCGAGGACCGCGTCTACGCGCTGAGCCCGCGCGGCGAGGTGGTGGACCTGCCCCGCGGCGCCACGCCGCTCGACTTCGCCTACAACGTTCACACGAGCCTCGGGCACCGCTGCCGCGGGGCGCGCGTCAACGGCCGCATGGTGCCGCTCGACCACGAACTCGCGAACGGCGACTCGGTCGAGATCATCACCGCGAAGCAGCCGAACCCGAGTCGCGACTGGCTGGTGCCGAGCCTCGGCTACCTCGCCTCGGCCCGCAACCGCGCCAAGGTGCGCAGCTTCTTCCGCAAGCTCGACGAAGGCCAGAACCGCGAGCAGGGACGCCAGATGCTCGAGCGCGAGCTCGACCGGCTCGGGGTGCGTGCGCCGCCGCTGCCGGAGATCCTCGCCGAGCTCGGACTGCCCACCCTCGACGCGCTCTACCTCGGCCTCGGCGAGGGCGAGCTGACGCTCGCCCAGGTGGCGGGCGCGGTGCACCGGCGCCTGCACGAGCGCGAGCCGCCGAAGCCGCGCGGGCTCAAGCCGGCGACCTCCGACCAGGCCACGGGCATGGTCATCGACGGCGTCGGCGACCTCATGAGCTCCTTCGCCCGCTGCTGCCGCCCCGTGCCGCCGGAATCCATCGCCGGTTACATCACGCTCGGGCGCGGCGTCAGCATCCACCGCGCCGACTGCTCCAACCTGCTGCGACTGCGCGACGCCCAGCCGCAGCGCGTGCTGGCGGTCGACTGGGGGCGCCCGTCACCCGAGCGCACGTTCCCGGTCGCGGTCGTCATCCACGCCTTCGACCGCAAAGGCCTGGCGCGCGACGTCTCCGCGATCCTCGCCGACGAGCACATCAGCATCACGGCCATGAACGTCGCGACCAACGCCGCGGAGAACACTGCGCAGGTGGACCTCACCGTGACCGTGCACGGGCTCGACGAGCTGAGCCGGCTGCTGCAGTCGCTTCGCGGGACTGCCGAACGTGATCAGCGCCCGACGGCGCCATTGAGGGAGAATCCTCCGCATGCAACGCTGGATCAGGCTCGTGGTCGTGCTGCTCGCGGCGCTCGTCGCGGTGCAGTGGTGGGCGGAGCGAAGCCCCGACGAGGCCTCCCCCGAACCAACCGCTGCGCGCGAAGCCTCCGAGGCGAGGGAGCCCGCCGCCCGCTGGCCGGAGTTCCTGCCGCGCGAGGCGGTGGCGACGCTCGAGGCCGTCGAGCGCGGCGGCCCGTTCCCCTACGATCGCGATGGCAGCGTCTTCCAGAATCGCGAGCGCCTGCTGCCCGAGCAGCCGCGGGGCTACTACCGCGAGTACACGGTGATCACACCCGGCTCGCGCGACCGCGGTGCGCGGCGCATCGTCGCGGGCGGCCAGCCGCCGGAGGCGTACTACTACACCGACGACCACTACCGGTCGTTTCGTCGCGTGGAGGCCCGCCCATGAGTGATCGCGAGTCGATCCCGCCCGAGGCCGCGCCCGACCCGGTGCACGTGATCACGCTGGCGCCCGAAGCGGCGGCGGCACTGTGCAGTCTCGCCGCCTCGTTGGGCATGGACGCCGCGCGCATCGACCTCGACGGCTGCACCAACAAGGCCGAATTCCTGGCGCGAACGGCCGAGGCCCTGGCATTCCCGGCGTGGTTCGGCGGCAACTGGGACGCGTTCTTCGACTGCCTCGCGGATCTCGGCTGGCGGCCCGGCACGGGGCACCTGCTGGTCTTCGAGCACACCTACGGGCTGCGCGCCTACGCACCCGAGGTGCTCGACACGGCGCTGCACATCCTGCGCGATGCCGCCGCGGCCTGGGAGGCCCGCGGCGTGCCGTTCCGCGCTTTCGTTGCGGCCTGAACGGGCGCGCCGGACCGGGGTCAACGGTTGGGAAAGTCGATGGCGCGCTTGTCCGCGCCGAGCGCCGCCTCGTGCAGCGCCTCGCTCAGCGTCGGGTGGGCGTGGATGGTGCGCTGCAGGTCCTCGGCGCTCGCCGAGTACTCGAGCGCCAGCACCGCCTCGGCGATGAGCTCGCCCGCCATCGGGCCGATGATGTGCACGCCGAGGATCTCGTCGTCGTCGGTGGCCGCGATCACCTTGGCGAAGCCTGCCGTCGATTCCATCGCGCGCGCGCGCCCGCTCGCGATGAACGGGAAGCTGCCGACCTTGTACGCACGGCCCGTCTTCTTCACCTCCTCCTCGGTGAGGCCGACCCAGGCGATCTCGGGCGCGGTGTAGATCACCGACGGAATCGCCTTGTAGTTGACCTCGGAGTACCGGCCGGCGATCAGGTCGCCCACCATCACGCCCTCTTCCTTGCCCTTGTGGGCGAGCATCGGCCCGCGCACCACGTCGCCGACCGCCCAGACGTTGGCCGCGCCCGTGCGGCACTCGTGGTCCACCTGGATGAAACCTCGCTCGTCGAGTTCGACGCCGGTGCCTTCGCCGAGGAGCCCCTCGCTGAACGGCCGGCGGCCGATCGCCACCACCACCTTGTCCACGACGACGGTCTGCGCACCCGAGGCATCCGTGTACTCGAGCGTGACGCCGCCCTTGCCCGCCTTCGCGCCGCCCACCTTGGCACCGAGGCGGATGTCGAGCCCCTGCTTCCTGAAGTGCTTGAGCGCCTCCTTCGCGACCTGCTGGTCGGCCATCCACAGGAACTGCTCCATCGCCTCGAGCACGACGACCTCCGCACCGAGCCGTCGCCAGACGCTGCCGAGTTCGAGACCGATGACGCCCGCGCCGATTACGCCGAGTCGCTTCGGCACGCCGTCGAACTCGAGCGCTCCCCAGGAGTCCACGATCGCCTTGCCGTCGAACGGCACGGACTTGAGCGGCATCGGCGCCGAGCCCGAGGCGAGCACCACGTGCCTCGCGCTGAGCTCGTGCTTCGAGCCGTCCAGGGCCGTGTACTCGACGCGGTTGCCCGCGAGCAGCCGGCCGTGGCCCTGCAGCCCGGTGACGCCGGCCGACTTGAACAGCGCCGTGATGCCTTGCGTCGAGGCCTTGACGATCTTGGCCTTGCGCTTCTGCATGGTCGCGAGGTCGAACTCGAGGCCGCCGACCTTGATGCCGTGCGCGCCGAACTCCGACTGGGCGCGGTGATACAGCTCCGAGGACTCGAGCAGCGCCTTGGAGGGGATGCAGCCCGCGTTCAGGCAGGTGCCACCGAAAGCGTGGCTGCCGTCGTAATTCTTCCACTCGTCGATGCAGGCCACCGTGAGCCCGTTCTGCGCCGCGCGGATCGCGCAGGGATAGCCGGCCGGACCGGCGCCGATGACGATGACGTCGTAGGAGTCAGACATGGGGTCCTCCCGATCAGACCTGCAGCAGCAGACGCGCGGGATCCTCCAGCGCGTCCTTGATCGCGACCAGGAACTGCACGGCCTCGCGGCCGTCGATCAGGCGGTGATCGTAGGACAGCGCCAGGTACATCATCGGGCGCACCACCACCTGGCCGTCCACGACCACCGGGCGTTCCTGGATCTTGTGCATGCCCAGGATCGCGCTCTGCGGCATGTTGAGGATGGGCGTCGAGAGCAGCGACCCGAACACCCCGCCGTTGGTGATCGTGAACGTGCCGCCGGTGAGCTCCTCGAGCGTGATCGAACCCTCGCGGGCGCGGTTGGCGAAGCCGACCACCGTCTTCTCGATCTCGCCGAAGCCGAGTGCATCGGCGTCGCGCAGCACGGGCACGAGCAGCCCGCGGTCGGTCGAGACCGCGACCCCGATGTCGTAGTACTCGTGATACACGATGTCGCTGCCGTCCACCGAAGCGTTCACCACCGGGAAGCGCTTCAGCGCCTCGACACAAGCCTTGACGAAGAACGACGTGAAGCCGAGGCGCGCTCCGTGCTCCTTCTCGAAGCGGTCCCGGTAGCGCGCGCGCAGTTCGTTGACCGCCTTCAAGTCCACTTCGTTGAAGGTGGTGAGCATCGCCGCGGTGGACTGCGCCTGCACCAGCCGCTCGGCGATGCGGGTGCGCAATCGCGTCATCGGCACGCGGCGCTCCTGACGACCCGCCGCATCAACTGCGGCCGCAACGGTCGCCGGGCCGGCGGCCGCGGGCGCCGGCCCTGCCATGTGTGCCAGCACGTCGCCCTTGGTGACGCGGCCATCGCGGCCGCTGCCGGGGATCGTGCCTGCGTCGAGCTTGTGTTCCTCGACCAGCCGCCGCACGGACGGCGCGAGCTTCTCGGGCGCGGCGGCGGCTTTGGTCGCGGCGGAATCGGCCTTGGGCGCCGCCTTCGCGGCGGGTGCCGCGCTTTTCGCTGCGGCCGCGGGTGCAGTCGTCGCCGCAGCGCCTTCCTCGAGCAGCGCCAGCACCTGACCGCTGGTGACGGTGGCACCGTCCCGTACCTTCAGTTCCTTGATCACGCCCGCCGCCGGCGCCGGCACCTCGAGCACGACCTTGTCGGTCTCGAGGTCCACGAGGTTTTCGTCGCGGTGGACCGCATCGCCGGGCTTCTTGTGCCAGGCGACCAGGGTTGCGTCGGCGACGGATTCCGGAAGCTGGGGAACGCGCACTTCGATGGTCATGAATTCTTCCTGCTGGCGGTAGCGCGCAGACGCGAAGTCGAGCGCGCCGACTCTTCTTTGACGCTGGCCTTGATCGCGGCGGCCACCAGGCCGTTCTGCTGGATCGTGTGGAGCTGGAGGATGCCGGTCGCCGGAGCGGCCGCAGGCGCCCGGCCCGAGTAGAGCAGTTCCTGCTGGTGCGAGAGCGGCTCCTGCATGCGATGACGGATCTGGTACCAGGCGCCCTGGTTCTGCGGCTCCTCCTGGCACCAGACGATTTCCCGAGCATTCGGATAGCGGCGGATCGCGGCCGCATAGTCCTCGGCCGGGAACGGATAGAGCTGCTCGAGGCGCACGATCGCCACGTCGCGCACTTCATCGGCCCGCCGCGCCTCGAGCAGGTCGAAGTACACCTTGCCGGAGCAGAACACCACCCGCTGGATCGTGGCGGCCGGCAGGTCGTCGATCTCGCCGATGACCTCCTGGAAGAAGCCGTGCGTGAGGTCCTCGAGCGCCGACACCGACAGCTTGTGGCGCAGCAGGCTCTTCGGCGTCATGACAATGAGAGGCTTCCTGAAGTCGCGCAGCATCTGGCGCCGAAGCATGTGGAACATCTGCGCCGGCGTCGAGGGTACGCAGACCGACATGTTGTTCTCGGCGCACATCTGCAGGAAGCGCTCGAGACGGGCCGAGCTGTGCTCCGGGCCTTGGCCCTCGTAGCCGTGCGGCAGGAACAGCGTGAGCCCGCAGTAGCGGCCCCACTTGGCCTCGCCCGAGCTGATGAACTGGTCGATGATCACCTGGGCGCCGTTGGCGAAGTCGCCGAACTGCCCTTCCCAGATCACGAGGCAGTTCGGGTCGGCCGTGGAGTAGCCGTATTCGAAGCCCATCACTGCTTCCTCGGAGAGCAGCGAGTCGGTGACGCGGAAGCGCGGCTGCCCGGGCTTGAGGTTCCTGAGCGGCGTGTAGCTGGCGCCGGTCGACTGATCGTATCCCACCGCGTGGCGGTGGAAGAACGTGCCGCGGCCGGTGTCCTGTCCGGTGAGCCGGATCTCGTAGCCCTGGTCGAGCAGCGTGGCGTACGCGAGCGTCTCGGCGAAGCCCCAGTCGAGCATCATCTGCCCGGCCGCCATCCTGCGGCGGTCGTCCATGATCTTCTGCACCTGGCGGTGCAGTGTGAAGCCGTCCGGGTAGGTCGTCGCCTTCAGGCCGATCTCGCGCAGCACCTCGAGCTTCACGCCGGTGGGCACCTGCTCGTTCCAGTCCACGTCGTGGTAGCGCGACCAGTCCACGGTGTGGACGTTGCCGATGAGCCCCAGCACCTGGTGGGCCTGTGGCTTGCCCTCGTCGAGCCCGCGGCGGTAGCGCTCGCCCATGGCCTCGACCTCGGCCGGCTGCATGACGCCCTCCTTCACCAGCTGCTCGGCGTAGATCTGCCGGGTCGTCGGCTTGCGACGGATCGCGGCATACATCACCGGCTGGGTTGCAGCCGGCTCGTCCGCCTCGTTGTGGCCGAGGCGCCGGTAGCAGACGAGGTCGATCACCACGTCCTTGTGGAACTTCATCCGGTACTCGAGCGCGAGGCGGGCCGCGAACACCACGGCCTCCGGGTCGTCGCCGTTCACGTGCAGGATCGGCGCCTCGATCATCTTGGCCACGTCGCTGCAGTAGAGCGTCGAGCGCGTGTCGCGCGGGTCGTGCGTGGTGAACCCGACCTGGTTGTTGATGATCAGGTGCACGGTGCCGCCGGTGTAGAACGCGCGCGTCTGGGACAGCTGCAGCGTCTCCTGGATCACCCCCTGACCCGCGAAGGCCGAGTCGCCGTGGATCAGCACGGCCATCACCTTGTCGCCTTTCGCATCGCCGCGGCGCTCCTGGCGCGCGCGCACCGAGCCCTCGACCACGGCATTGACGACCTCGAGGTGCGACGGGTTGAACGCGAGCGCCACGTGGACGTTGCCGCCCGGCGTGCCGACGTCGCAGGAGAAACCCTTGTGGTACTTGACGTCGCCCGAGCCCTTCAGCTTCTTGAGGTCGTAGTTGCCCTCGAACTCGGAGAAGAGCTCGGCGGGCGACTTGCCGAGCACGTTGACCAGCACGGAGAGACGGCCGCGATGGGCCATGCCGATGACGATGTCCTCGAGCCCGTGTACCCAGCCGCCCGTCTGGATCAGGTCCTCGAGCAGCGGGATGAGGCTGTCGCCGCCCTCGAGCGAAAAGCGCTTCTGGGCCGGGTAGCGCGTCGCGAGGTAGCGCTCGAGACCCTCGGCCATCGTGAGGTTCCAGAGGATGTCCTTCTTGTCCTCGACCGGGAAGCGATGCTGCGCCCGGCCGACCTGGAAACGATCCTGCAGCCAGAGGCGCTCGGTCTCGTCCGAGACGTGGGCGAACTCCGCGCCGATCGTGCCGCAATAGATATGCTTCAGCTGGGCAATGATCTCGCGCAGCTTGAGCCGCGGCCGGATCGCCTCGTTGCGGCTGCCGGTCAGGAATTCGGTGTCGAGGTCCGCCTCGCCGAGGCCGAGGTAGTCGAGGCCGAGCACCTTGGGCACCGGCCGTTCCATCAGGCCGAGCGGGTCGATGTTGGCGATCAGGTGGCCGCGGTTCGCGTAGATCTGGATCATCCGCGAAACGGCGCCCTGCTTCGCGGCAGCCCCTGCGCCCGGCACGACGACCTCGGCGGCCGCTGCGGGGCCGCCCGCGCGGCGGAGCTTCGCGCGGCGGGTCAGTTCCTCGACCAGCGGTCCGTGCGGCACGTCGCCCTGCTGGCCACCGAGCCCGGCGAAGAACTCGCGCCACTTCGGCTCGACGGACGTGGGATCCTCGAGAAAACGCTCGTATATCGCCTCGACGTACGGGGCATTGCCCGCCGCCAGCGGCGTCGAGGACAACATCGCAAGGAATTCGCTCATCGGATCGGGTGGTTCGCTCTGGAGGGGGCGCCGGATCCTGCACCGGCCGGCCGGGGCGGGGGCCGCGTAGTGTAGCGAAAACACCCGGCCGCATGGAGGGGCAGGCGCCAATCGCCCATCCATTGTGGGCCCTGTCACGTTCGAGTCATGATCGAACGATTCATCTCAAGCCAGAACGAGCCGACATGACCAAGCAGATGCTGATTTACGAGACGGCGATTCCCGTGTCCTTACCCCGTCACGCGGATGCCTCGATCGATCAGGCGGACAACTATGCCTTCGCGGCCCGCGTCAACGCCGTGCCGCTGATGGCGGTGGAGGTTCAGCGTGCGGCTGCGGAATTCGCCATCGTGTTCGCGCAGGTGGGAGCGGACATCCTGCCAGCCGCCGTGCTCGGGGTTCGTGGCGAGCAGAACCTCTACCTGACCGAGGACGCGCAATGGCGGGCCAAGTACGTGCCAGCCTTCATCCGACGTTACCCGTTCGTGTTCGCCTCCAGCGAGGACCAGCAGACCCTGACACTGTGCATCGACGAAACCTGCCCTGGCTTCAATCGCGAGGGTCGAGGACAGCGTCTGTTCGGGGACGACGGAAAGCCCTCGGCCTACGTCGAGCAGGTACTTAAGTTCCTGCAGGAGTACCAGGTGCATTTCGAGCGTACGCGCCGGTTTTGCAGGCAACTGAAGGACCTGAACCTTCTGGAGCCGATGCAGGCGACGGTGACGACGCCGACTGGCACCACGCAATCGCTCGGTGGCTTCCTGGGCGTCAAGCGAGAGCGACTTCGGGAGCTGAGCGGCGAGTCGCTCAGCACGCTGGCGAGGACTGACGAACTCGAGCTTGTCTACCTGCACCTGCACTCGTTGCGAAACTTGAATGAAGTGACGGACCGCTTCGTAGAGAGCCTGGCATACAAGGCGGATACTGAGACCCGCCGGTCCTGAGTGGCTGACGCGGTGCGCTCGAGGGCCGAAGCGGCCTCATGGACGCGCGTCGGAGGCGCCCCGGACACGCGGGCTCGTTTGGTGCACCCGTCAGGTCGGCACTTCATTGTTGAAATGGCGCCCCGGGCCGGAGTTGAACCGACGACCTACCGCTTAGGAGGCGGTCGCTCTATCCACTGAGCTACCGGGGCGCTGGACGAGCGTTTTTGAGCCGGGCAGGACTGACGGAGCGAAAGGGGATCGAACCCGCGACCTGCGCGTCAGGAGCGCCGCTACCCTTGCCGGCGCGAAGACTACCACACAGGAAATCCGTGGGTTAAGCGCCATTGGCTTGCAGACGATTGTGCCGCCTTGGCTCGTGGCGCGCCGTCACTCCCGCATCGTGTACGGTTCCAGCGCGCCGTAGCCTCGCCCGTCGATGCGGTCGATCCGCGCATCCAGCGGCGGGTGCGTCTTGTACAGCTGGGCGAGCATCGCCGACTCGCTGCCGAGCGCGGCGAGCTTCTGCAGCAGGGAGTAGAGCGCCAGCGGATTCATGCCGGCACGGGCCAGGTAGATCTCCGCGCCCGCGTCCGCGGCGTATTCGGCTTCCCGGTCGAGCGCGGTCATCATGATGGTCGCGCCGTGTTCCTCGGCGTAGCGCCGGGCGTAGCTGCCGGCGACGGCTGTCCGTGCCGGTCTTGACGTCGCGCAAGGCGCGCTCCTTGCCCGCCGCCGCCATCTCCTGCTTGCGGATCACCTTGTAGTGGTCGCGCTGCACGCAGTGGGTGATCTCGTGACCGAGCGCTGCGGCGAGTTCGCTGTCCGAAGACAGCAGCTCGTACAGGCCGCGCGTGATCAGGATGAAGCCGCCCGGCGCGGCGAACGCGTTGACCTCGGGCGTATCGATCACGCCGAAGGTCCACGGCAGCTCCGGGCGACTGGTCTGTGCGGCGACCCAGCGTCCGACCACGTTGACGCGCCGTTGAGCATCGACATCGCCCCACAACGGACGCGCGCCAAGAATGCGACCGGTGATTTCCGGGCCGAGCGCGAGTTCCTCGGCGGCCAGCTCGTCCTCGGACTTTCGGCATCGCCTTCGAAGCGCCTCCCAGCATCGAACCCACCTCTCCGCCCAGTGAGCCGAACAGGCCGCCGACGGCCTTAGCGGACGCGGCCATCGACGACGTCGATTCCGCGGTCGCCTTGCCGCCACTCTTGCCGCGCTTGGCTTCACCGGCATAGGCCACGCTGGTCGCTTGCCAGCCGCGTTCGCCCGCATAGGCGGCCGCGGCGGGACCGTCGACCCGCTGGGCGACCATTCCGTCCAGTTGCGTCCGATCGAATGCAGCGGACTTGAGGTCGCTCTCCTCGATGCCGCGCACGCCGGCCGTTTCGGTGACCCGACCCTGCCCCGCCTTGCCGCCCATCAGCACGCGCACGTTGGCCGCGCCGTCCTCGACGCCGGCATAGGCCAGGCGCACGTCGTTGACGCGCACGTAGCCCGTCGCGTCCGCAGGCATTCGCAGCGCGTACCACAGCCCCTGCTGCGCCGAGACCGTCACGGCGGTGTCGCGCTGCAAGGTCGCGATCTTCGGCGCGTCGAAGGCGGGCTGGGCGCGCACGTCCACGGCGGGCTTGTGAACGACGGCCGGCAGCTCTGCCGCGCTCGCGCCCGAGGCAATCGACGCAGCCACGATCAAGGTCATCCGGTAATTGCGCATCACGATCCCCCCGACGCAACGTCCGCTTCGAATCGACAAACCCTCGCGACGCGCCAGCGGTCCTTCGGTCGAGGTCGCCAGCACTCGACCGATCAACTCGCGCAGCCGCAGGCGCTCGGCCTGTGCGGAATCTTCGGCCGCATCATCGATCTCGGCGCAGGCAAACGCCAGCCGCACGCTGCCGTCATCGGGCAGCCGCGCGTCGTAGGCGGCCAGCTCCTGCTCGAGCCTCCCGAGGTCGTGCAATGCCGCCGCGCGTGCCGCGGCCTTCGCTGTCGCCGTGCCACACGAGCACCATCAGGTCGTTCAGCGCATCGTGCAACCAGCTCTTGCGCTCGACCACGCCCTCCAGCATGACCGCGTTGGTGCCCGCGTACAGGAAGCGCCGCAATCGGCGCCGGTACTCGCGCAGCCGTCGCGCCGCAGGGCTTGCGCCGAGCTGGGCGTCGGGCACGAAGCGCAGACGCGCGACGGCCAGCCAGCGATCCTGGTCCGGGGCGTACTCGCGCAGGAAATCGCCGTTACCGACCGCGCGGCCGCGCTGCAGGCCGGCGTACAAGCGACAGGAACCGAAGATCAGGCTGACGTACGCAATGCTCGCGAAGACATCGAAGAAGAAGCCGAAGAAGGTGAGGCCGACGAACGCTGCACTCACCAGGGCCAGGTTGGTGGCGACGAACACCGAGTCGATATCGGTCGCCGGTTCGCCGCGATGGAAGGCAAACGTGGTCAACAGCACCAGCACCGTGGCAAGGACGTACTTCAGCCATGCCGGCGGCGTCCGGATCGCGCTGCCGGCCAGCAGCGCTTCGGTGGCCTCGGCCAGCACTTCCACCCCCGGCATGACCGGGTCGACCGGCGTCGGCTTGGCGTCGTTCAGCCCGGAGGCGGTATAGCCGACCAGCGCCACCCGACCCTTCAATTCAGGAACCGCGGACGCCGCGTCGCGACAGACGGGCTCGCCGCCGGTCAACAGGTCCGCGGCGCTCACGTGGGGCAATCGACTGTGCTGCCGCCAGTTGGGCCGCACCGTCGCGGAACGGGCTGCCGGTGAACGCGGTGCGGCGATCGTCGCCAGGCGCAGCGGCAGCGCGGGCAAGGCCCAGTCGCCGGCGGTCTCCATCAGCGGAATGTCGCGCAGCACGCCGTCGTCGTCGCGGGTGACGTTGGAGATCGCGCTGTATCGGATCATCGCCTCGCCGTACGGCAGCAGCAGCGCGACCGGCGGGTCGTACTGCGGATCCGGTGCGAGTGGGAACGCCGCCGGCGCCTGCGAGGCTCGCAAGTGCGACCCCTCGTCGTAGTCCGGATGCAAACGCGCCGAACCGAATACGAAGCGACCGGCGCCACCCTTGGCCATAGCGTCCAGGACACTGTCGCCGATTGGGTCCACCTGCGAGGGATCGGTAAACAGCACGTCGTAACCCACCGCGCTGACGCCCGCGCGATCGAGCTGCTCGAGCAGGTCCGCGTGCCGCTGGCGGCTCCACGGCCAGCCACCTTCGCCACGCGCTCGGAAGTGCTCGATCGAGCACTCGTCGATCTCGACCACGACCACGCGGCCCGACGGCTTCGGCTCGAACGGCCGCCACTGCACGACGCGATCGAAGATCGCGTTCTCTGCCGAGGCGAGTGAACGGTCGTGGCCCCAGTCCCAACCGAGCCACGCGATCGCGCCAATGGCGAGCAGCGGGTAGAAGGCGAACTTAAGGTGGAATGCCAGCTTCGACAGCGGCCGCCGGTAACTGCGTTCGACCTTGGTCCACTCGCGAATGAAACCGTGACCGAGCGCGGCAAGGCCTGCGTCGATCCAGGAAAGCAAACGGTTCACCGGACTGCCGAGCATCGACGATCCCCCCGGCGCAATGATCGCAGGATTCGCCGGGGCACGGCACCGCGCCTGGCTCGAGAATCGAGCCAGGCGCGGAAGGTTCCTTCAATCGATTGGTGGAGCGGAAGGGGATCGAACCCTCGACCTTCGCATTGCGAACGCGACGCTCTCCCAGCTGAGCTACCGCCCCACACGAGGGCGCGCATTGTAGCACCGGCCCCGCGACCCGCAACCGGACTCTCGAGCAGCGCTATGATGCTGCGATGAGCATCAGCATTCGCGCTGCAGGGACCGAGGATGCCGAGTTCCTCGCGGCCGGCAACGTCGCGATGGCCCTGGAGTCGGAGCACAAGCAGCTCGACCCGGCCACGGTGAGCCGTGGCGTGAGGGCCGTGCTCGACGACGATGCCAGGGGCCGTTATTTCGTCGCCGAGCGCGACGGCCGTCCCGTCGGCCAGCTCATGGTGACCTACGAGTGGAGCGACTGGCGCAACGGCAACTTCTGGTGGATCCAGAGCGTTTACGTGCTGCCCGAGGCGCGACGGCTGGGCGTGTTCCGCTCGCTGTTCGCCCACCTCGAGCAGCTCGGGAAGGCCGACGCAACCGTGTGCGGCATCCGGCTATACGTGGAGCGCGAGAACGAGCGGGCGCAGGCGACCTATCGGCACTGCGGGCTCGAGGACTCGGGCTACGTCGTGATGGAAGTGGACTATTCAGGCGCCGTCCAGGCGGCGCGAGGGAACGACCATGCTTGAGAAAGGATCACAGGCCCCGGATTTCGACCTGGTGGACCAGGACGGCCGACGCCACACCCTGAAGTCGTTGCTCAACGACGGCCCGCTGATCCTCTATTTCTATCCGGCGGACTTCACGCCCGGCTGCACCAAGGAGGCCTGCAGCTTCCGCGACCTGCACCAGGAACTGATGAAGGCGAAGCTGCGGGTAGTGGGCGTGAGTCCGCAGGACGTGGACTCGCACAGGCGCTTCGCCGACAAGCACGACCTCAACTTCACGCTGCTCGCCGACCCCGACAAGACCGTGGTGAAGGCCTACGATCTCGACGGCCCGCTCGGTTTCGGCGTGCGGCGGGGCACGTACCTCATCGGGCAGGAGGGACGCATCCGCGATGCGGTGCTGGCCGACCTGCGCATCGCCGAGCACGAGGCCTTCGTCCGCTCGGCCATCCAAGTCCGGCGCAGTGAAGTAGTTTTCTTTCAGTAAGTTAGGTTGGATTCCCCGACTCGCCCTCAGCCTCAACGGGAGGGCTTTGGCAGGTCCGGCGCGTCGCCGTAGCGGAGGCGCAGCAGCTTCGGTTGTCCCGGGCTCGGCAGCACGACGACGAAGATCGACCCGAAATCGTCTTCCTCGACCGTCACCGTTGCCCCCCCAAGCTGATTGGCAAGGCTCTGGAGGGTCGCGGCGTAGCCCACGACGACAACCGTCGCACCGCGATGCTCGCGCCTGATCCGGCTGGCGAGCCCCGCCCAGTCGCTGCTGCCGAGCAGGTTGATGGGCAGCTTGAACTGGTTCGCCACCGAGGCCGCGGTCTGCTGCGCGCGCCGCGTGTCGGCCGCATACAGGTGATCCACTTCGCCTGCCGGCAGCGCGTCCTCGAGAAAGGGCCCGAGTCGGCGGGCCCGCGACTCGCCGACCGGACTCAGGTCGGGATCGCCCGTCTGCGACGACGCCGCCTCGGCGTGGCGCACCAGGACCACGACCGTGGTCCGGGTCCACAGGCTGAGCGCGAACACCGCGGCGCCTGCGGCGAGCAGGGCGAGCAGCGGCAGCAGCAGGGGCGCCAGCAGCGGTCGGCGGCGCATCCGGATCTGCGTGTCGGTCATCGCCGGATCATAGCGCCGGGGGCAACGGCCGGCGAAAAGGCTCGAACGCCGGGGTCGCCGACTCGAGCAGCGACCCGTCCGGCGACCGGGTGATGAACAGCGCCGCGAGTTCGTGCCGCCGAGCGAGCGCCATGCCCTCCTCCGGGCCGAGCACCATCAGGGCCGTGGCCCAGGCATCGGCCGTCGCCGCCGACGGGTGCAGCACGGTGACCGAGGCAAGCCCGTGGGTCACCGGGGCCGCCGTGCGTGGATCGATCGTGTGCGAGAGGCGTCGCCCGTCCGATCTCGCGAAAGTCCCGATAGTCGCCCGACGTGGACACACCCATGCCATCGAGTTCGACGAGCGCAAAGGGGCGGCGCTCCCGCGCGAGCGGTGCCTCGACCGCCACGCGCCATGGCCGGTCCGCCGGGCTGCGGCCGCGCGCGCGGACTTCGCCGCCGAGTTCCACGAGGTAGTCGCGGACGCCGAGCGCCTCGAGTCGCTCGGCGATGCGATCCACGGCAAGTCCGGGCGCGATGCCGTCGAGATCGACATGCAAAGCCGCAACGGTCTTGCGCAGCGCAGGCGGGCGGACCCTCGACTCGAGCTTCCGGTAGCCGACCGACTCGCTGCAGTCGTTCGAGCTCGGCCGGCGCAGGCGCCGCACCCTCCTCCACCGCGCCCGCGCCGAATCCCCAGGCGCGCACCAGCGGGCTGACCGTGACGTCGAATGCGCCGCCCGACGCGCGGCTCACGGCCTGGGCCTCGTCGACGGCCTCGACGAGCAGCGACGACGCTGGAACCCAATCCGTCCCGTTGGCGGCATTGAAGCGCGCGAGCTCGCTTTCCGCGTCCCAGCCCGACAGGTGCCCGTTGACCTCGGCCAGCACGCGCGTCCACCGCCGACTCCGGATCGCCGCGCGGGACAGGCTCGCCGGCCGGTGCGTCACCACCACCTCGTAGGTGGTGCCCATGGTCTCGCCAGCGATGCGCTCTGGCGATGGGCGCTGCGTGCAGGCAAGCAGCGCGAGCGCCGCGAGCGGCAGGAGCCCAAGGTGTCCCTTCATGGCCGCACGCGACCGACGGGAACGAAAACGCCCCACAACGGGGGCGTTACGCTCGGTTTGGCGGAGAGGGTGGGATTCGAACCCACGTACACCCGTGAAGATGTAACTGGAATTCCAGTCCAGCGCCTTCGACCACTCGGCCACCTCTCCGGATGCTAGACGCGGTGCGCAAGGGTACACGGCAGCCTCGGACAGGGCTAGCCCGAGCCGGACCCGGGCCACCCCGTCAGGCGAGCGCTGCGCCGCAGGCCCGCAGGGCGGCGAGCACCTCGGCGTGGTACGCCTCGGCCAGGGGGGTGAGCGGCAGTCGCTGCCCGACACCGATCAGCCCCATCCGGACCAGCGCCCACTTCACAGGAATGGGGTTCGGCTCGACGAACAGGGCCCGGTGCAGCCGCATCAGTCGCTGGTTGATCGCGGCCGCCTCGTCATGCCGACCCGCCCAGCGCCGCCGCGCACAGATCGTGCATCGACCGCGGCACGACGTTGGCCGTCACCGAGATCACGCCGCGCGCGCCGGCGCGCATGAGATCCGCCGCCGAGGGATCGTCCCCGCTCAGCAGCACGAACCCAGGCCCGCTGTCGCGCAGGATCGGGGCCGCGCGTGCGACGTCGCCCGTGGCTTCCTTCACCCCCACGATGCGGGGATGACCCGACAGGCGCGCGATCGTCGCCGGCAACAGGTCGCAGGCCGTCCGGCCCGGCACGTTGTAGAGCACGATCGGAACGCCGACCGCGTCCGCGATGGCATGGAAGTGCCGGTACAGGCCTTCCTGCGTCGGCCGGTTGTAGTACGGCGTGACGACGAGCAGGCCGTCGGCACCGGCCGCCTCGGCCGCCTGCGACAGCGCGATGCTGTGCGCCGTGGAGGCGCTCCCGGAGCCCGCGATCACCGGCATCCGTCCGCCCAGCCGGGCCTTGGCGCGACGCACCAGCGCCTCCAGTTCCGCGCGCTCGAGCGTCGGCGACTCGCCGGTGGTCCCGCCGACGACGACGCCGTCGGTGCCCTCGCGGTCGTGGAAATCGAGGAGCCGGTCCCAGGCCTCGAAATCGACGCTGCCGTCCTCGCGCATGGGCGTGACGAGCGCCGGGATACTGCCCTGGAACATGCTGGCCCCTCGGTCGTTGCTCGCAAGTGCGCTATTGAACCGCTGCCGCGCCGCATTGCACAAGCGCTCGTGTACGCCGTCGCCCCGCCCCGCTACACTGCGCGCGGAAGCGAACCATGAAGCAACTGATCGCCATTTCCGCCATCGGCAACGACCGCACCGGGCTCGTCTACGACCTGACGCGCGTCGTGGTCGACTGTGGCGGCAACATCCTCGAGAGCCGCATGACCGCGCTCGGCAACGAGTTCGCCACGCTGCTGCTCGTCGCGGGCAACTGGCACACGCTCGCCAAGCTCGAGGGCGAGCTCGCCAAGCTCGCCGAGACCTCGGGGCTCACGATCACGAGCCGCCGCACCGAGCCGCGCCCGCCGCGCATGGACATGGTGTCCTACTCGGTGGACGTGGTCTGCCTCGACCAGCCGGGCGTGCTCCACGCGCTCGCCGGGTTCTTCTCCTCCCGCGGCATCGACATCGGCGACATCAGCACGCGCAGCTACAGCGCGGCGCACACCGGTGCGCCGATGTTCTCCGTGTACATGGTGGTGCACGTTCCAACCCGCATCCACATCGCGGCGCTGCGCGAGGAATTCCTGGACCTGTGCGACCAGCTGAACCTCGACGCGATCCTCGAACCGCTGAAGTCGTGAGGGACCATGCCTGACAAGACCGTGACCACCGGGCGCAAGGTGCCCGACTTCTCGCTGCCCGCCACCGGCGGCGGCAACTGGAAGCTGTCGGCGGCCCGGGGCCGAAAGGTCGTGATCTACTTCTATCCCAAGGACAACACCTCCGGCTGCACGCAGGAAGGCGTCGCCTTCGCCGACCTGCACGCGGCGTTCCGCAAGGTGGGCGCCGAGGTGGTGGGCGTCTCGCCCGACTCGCTCGCCTCGCACGAGAAGTTCAAGTCCAAGATGGGATTTCCCTTCGAGCTCCTCGCCGACGAGGACAAGAAGGCCTGCCAGCTCTTCGGCGTGTGGAAGGAGAAGAGCATGTACGGCAGGAAGTACATGGGCGTCGAGCGCAGCACCTTCCTCGTCGACGAGCAGGGCGTGCTGCGTCGCGAATGGCGGAAGGTCAAGGTAGCCGGTCACGCCGACGAAGTGCTCGACGCCGTCCGCGACCTCTGACCCGGGCGCGGCTGGCCCGGCCCGGCGCGCGCCGTACCGCCCGTATCGAACGTCCCGACGCTTCCGCCCCCTGCCCTCCCCGGAGCCCGCCTTTGCCGTCGAAGAAGCCGACCGCCCAGCGCCGCATATTCGTCCTCGACACCAACGTGCTGATGCACGACCCGACCGCGATCTTCCGGTTCGAGGAACACGACATCTTCATCCCGATGACGGTGCTCGAGGAACTCGACGCCGGCAAGAAGGGCCTGTCCGAGGCGGCGCGCAACGTCCGCCAGGTGAGCCGCTTCCTCGACGAGCTGATGGCCGGCGCCAGCAAGCAGCAGATCGACCGGGGCCTCGAGCTGCCGACCGCGAAGGGACCGAACGGGGGCAAGAAGCCGCCGCGCGGGCGGCTGTTCTTCCAGACTCGCCAGCTCGCGGCGGGATTGCCCGACACGCTCCCCGGCCACGGCGCCGACAACGCCATCCTCGCCAACACGGTCGCGCTGCAGCGCGAGTATCCCAAGGCGCTCGTGACGCTGGTGTCGAAGGACATCAACCTGCGCATCAAGGCCGCGATCATCGGCGTGCACGCCGAGGACTACTACAGCGACAAGACCATCGAGGATGCCGACCTCCTCTACACCGGCATCGAGGAGCTGCCCGCCAATTTCTGGGACAAGGCCGAGCCGCCACCTCGAGTCCTGGCACGAGCAGGGCCGCTCGTTCTACCGGGTCAAGGGCCGGGCCGCGGCGAACTGGGCGCCCAACCAGTTCGTGTTCCAGCCCGGCGAGCACGGGCTCGAGGCGATCGTGCGGCGCGTCGAGGGCGACTCCGCGGTGCTCGAGGTGGTGCGCGATTTCCGGCGCGAACGCCACGGCGTGTGGGGCATCGTCGCGCGCAACCGCGAGCAGAACTTCGCGCTCAACCTGCTGATGGACCCCGAGGTGGACATCGTCACCATCCTGGGCCCGGCCGGCACCGGCAAGACGCTGCTCACGCTCGCGGCGGGGCTCGCGCAGACGCTCGAGACCAACCGCTTCAACGAGATCATCATGACGCGGGTCACCATCCCCCTCGGCGAGGACATCGGCTTCCTGCCGGGCACCGAGGAGGAAAAGATGGAGCCGTGGATGGGCGCGCTCATGGACAACCTCGAGGTGCTCACCCAGAGCCAGGAGGGCGGCAGCTGGGGCCGCGCCGCCACCAACGACCTGCTGCGCAACCGCATCAAGATCCGCTCGCTCAACTTCATGCGCGGCCGCACCTTCCTGAACCGCTACATCATCCTCGACGAGGCGCAGAACCTGACGCCCAAGCAGATGAAGGCGCTGGTGACGCGGGCCGGCCCGGGCACCAAGCTGGTCTGCCTCGGCAACATCGCCCAGATCGACTCGCCCTACCTCTCGGAGACCACCTCCGGGCTCACCTACGTCGTCAACCGGTTTCACGGCTGGGCCCACCACGGCCACGTGACGCTGACGCGCGGCGAGCGCTCGCGCCTGGCCGACTTCGCCTCCGACGCGCTCTGAGCGCGCATCCGGACGCGTCGTAAGGAACCGGCCCGCCCCGCCCCTGTCCAATCGCTCCATGCGCCTTCCCTCGTCGTCGAATCGGGTCGCCGCCCTCGCCGGGCTGCTGTTTTCGGGCTGGCTGCTGCTGCCGGCGCCGCTGGCTGCGCAGTCGAACGCCCAGGACCAGCTGCCGGACATGGGCACGGCGGCCCAGGCCACGCTGAGCCTCGAGGACGAGTATCGGATCGGCCGCATGGTGATGCGTGGGCTGCGCGAGTCGGGACGCATCCTCGAGGATCCCGAGATCGGGGAGTACCTGCAGTCCCTCGGCCTGCGGCTCTCGAGCCTCGCGCACGACGGCAACCGCAACTTCAACTTCTTCCTGGTGCCCGACCCGTCGATCAACGCGTTCGCACTGCCCGGCGGTTTCGTCGGCATGCACACCGGCCTGCTGCTCGAGACCGCCACGGAAAGCGAGCTCGCGGCGGTGCTGGCCCACGAGGTGGCGCACGTCACGCAGCGCCACATCGCCCGCGGACTCGAGAACCAGTCGCGCGCCAACCTCGTCTCGACCGCCGCCACCCTCGCCGCCATCCTGCTCGGTGCCGTCGCCGGGGTCGGCTCGGACGCGACCATGGGCGCCATCTCGGCCGCCCAGAGCCTCGCAATCCAGTCGCAGATCAGCTTCACGCGCGAGAACGAGCACGAGGCCGACCGCGTCGGCATCGGCATCCTGGCGTCGGCCGGCTTCGATCCCGACGCCATGGCCGCCTTCTTCGACACCATGGGCCGGCGCACCCAGCTCGGACCGAACCAGATGCCCGAGCTGCTGCGCACCCACCCGGTCACCAGCACCCGCATTGCCGAAGCGCGCGACCGCGCTGCGCAGCAGCCGCCGGTGACGCCCCGGCCGAGCATGGGCTACGCGCTCGCCAAGGAGCGCGTGCGGGTGCTGAGCACGCCGGCCGGCACGGATCCACGCGCGTACTACACGGCCGTCATCGCCAACGAGCCCGACGCCTCGACGGCGCAGGTCTACGGCCTCGCGCTCTCGCAGGTGACGATGGGCGACGCGACTACCGCCATCCCGACGCTCATGCGGCTGCGCGACGCCTACCCCGGCGTCATGGCGTTCCACACCCTGCTCGGGCAGGCCCAGCTCGCGGCCGGCCAGAACCGGGCGGCGCTCGACACGCTGGAGCGGGCGCGCGAGCTCGCGCCGCGCAACATCCCGGTGACGGTGCGCTACGGCGAGGCTCTGCTGCAGGCCGGTCGCCCGAAGCGCGCGCACGAGGTGCTGCTCGACCTGTTCAACAACGTCCCGCCCACGCAGGAACAGATCCGCCTCACGGCGATTGCCGCGAACGCGGCCGGAGACGTCGCCGACGCCTACTCGTACATGGCGGAGTACCACGTGATGAGCGGGGACCTGCCGCTCGCCATCAACCAGCTCGAACTCGCGCTGTCCGTGCCCAGCATCACCGGCGTGCAGCGCGCCAAGTTCAGTGCCCGCCTGACGGAATTCCGCGAGGCCATGCCGAAGGAGCGCGCGCGAATGCAGCGCCCCGCCGAGCCCCAACGGCTGGCGCCGGGCCGCTAGCGCCGGGACAACGGTAAGATCGCGCCTCGCGCTCGCGCGGACCCCGGAGAACCATCCCGATGCGTGCTTTGAACGTGGCGCCCGCCTGGCGCGCCCTCCTACTCCTCTGCGTCGCCGTCCTCGGCGGCTGCGCCACGACCGGCAAGCGACATCCCGCCGACCCGCTCGAGCCCGCGAACCGCGACGTGTGGGCGCTCAACCAGGGTATCGACCGTGCCGCCCTGCGGCCGGCGGCGACGATCTACCACGAGAACCTGCCGACGTGGGTACAGAACTGCGTCAGCAACTTCTTTGCCAACCTCTCGAGCCCGCGGACCGTCGTGCACTCGCTGCTGCAGGGCAAGCCGGGCGAGGCCGGCCAGGAAACGCTGCGCTTCTTCCTCAACACCACGCTCGGGATCGGCGGCCTGTTCGACCCGGCCGCCGACGCCAACCTGCCCAGGCACAACGAGGACCTCGGCCAGACGCTCGGCGCCTGGGGCGTCCCGCCCGGGCCGTTCCTGATGATGCCGCTGCTCGGGCCCACCACGCTGCGCGACCTGCCCTCGTCGATCGTGGATCGACTGACCGAGCCGTTGTTCTGGTACAGCGGCGGCAGCAATGCGCGCTGGACGGCCCTCGGTCTCAGCGTGCTCGATACACGTGCCCGGCTGCTGCCGCTCGATGCCACGCTCGCCAAGGCCTACGACCCGTATGGCTTCGTGCGGGACGCCTTCCTGCAGCGCCGCCTCTACCTGGTGTACGACGGCAATCCACCCGAGCAACTCATGGAAGACCCGCTGGAGGGCTTCGAGGACGACGCCGAAGCGCCGGCTCAGCCGCCGGACTGACCAAGCAGCAAGGGCTCGAGGTCCGAAATCCGCGCGATCGCGCGCAACTGGGCGGGCAACGCCTCGAAGGTCACCGATCCGCCACCGTCCGCCGCGGCGGCCAGCCACTCGACCAGCACCGCGAGACCGGCGCTGTCCGTGTCGCTGACCCCGGCCAGGTCGATCGTGCACGGCTGCCCCATCGGCAGCAGCGCGAGCCCGGCCCGCAGGGCCTCCGCCGCGGTCTCGAACCCGAGCTCGCCGCGGGCACGAAGCCGATGGGGCCCGTCCGCCTCGATGCTGAACAGCGCCAAGCTCAGCCGGTCCTGGCCGCGGGCTTCGGTGCCGGCGCGGCGGGCGCGGCAGACGGGGGTTGCTGCGCCGCGCCCGCATTCTGGGCCTCGAGGCGCTTGATGAGGTGCTCGAGGCCCTGCTGGTCCACTTCCGTGCCGAAGTCGTTGCGGAAGTTCCGCGCGTAGGAGATCCCCTCGATGGTCACGTCCCAGGCCTTCCAGCCGTCGGGCGTGCGGTGCAGGCTGAAATTCACCGGCACCACCTTGCCCTCGCGCATCACCTCGGTGCGCACCGTGGCGGTGTTGGCCGCCGCATCGCCACGGAACGGCAGGATCTTGAGCTGCTCACGCTTGAACTGCAGCATCGCGTCGCCGTAGTCGCCCATCAGCGACTGGTAGAACGCCTCGATGAAGCGCTTGCGCTGTGATTCGGTCGCGTCGCGCCAGTGCCGCCCGAGCACCATGCGCGCCGCGTAGTCGGTATCGAAGTGCGGCAGCAGCAGCCGGTCGATGAGCGCGCGCAGCTTGGCGGGATCCTTCGCCAGCGCCTCGCGGTCGGCATCGATCGCCTGCTGCATGTCGCGGGTCACCTGCTCCATCAGCGCCTGCGGTCCCGGGGTCGCGGTCGCCGCCGTAGTCGCAGTCGCAGTCGCGCCCGAGACCAACGTCGGGAAGGCTCCGAGGAGCACCAGCAACGGGTAGACGAGGGCTCGCATGGTGGCTTCGATCACTCCGTGGTCGCGGGGGCGTCCGCGGTCGAGTCGCGGCTGCCCGCCTGGCTGAAGAGGTACTTGCTGATCAGGTTCTCGAGCACGATCGCGTCCTGCACGAACTCGACGCGGTCGCCGTCGCGGAACGGTTCGTCGGAGCCGCCGGGCGAGATTCCGACGTACTGCCCGCCGAGCAGGCCGGCGGTGAGGATGCTCGCGTCGCTGTCGTTCGGAATCTGGTCGTAGCTCGAGTCGATCCGCAGCGTCACCACGGCCTTGAACAGGTTCATGTCGTAGCCGATCGACTCGATGCGGCCGATGGTCACGCCCGCCATGGACACGGGCGCGCCGGCCTTCAGGCCGCCGATGTTCTCGAACTGCGCCTGCAGCCGGTAGGACTCGCTGCGCAGCGAGAACTCGCGATTGGTGATCTGCGTCACCAGGAACAGGATCGCCGCGAAGCCGAGCATCACGAACAATCCGGTGGACACGTCGATAGCGCGGGATGGCCGCATGGTCGCCTCGGTTCAGAGCATGAGTGCCGTGAGGATGTAATCGAGCACCAGCGTCACCACGGCGGAGATGACGACGGTGCGGGTCGTGGCGCGCCCGACCCCCTCGGCCGTGGGCTGCGCATTGTACCCCTCGAACACGGCGATGAGACTGCAGGCCACGCCGAACACGAGTCCCTTGATCAGACCCTCGGCGACGTCGCCGAGTTCGACGGCGCCGCGCATCTGCGACCAGAACTGGCCCTGGTCGACGCCGAGCAGCTGCACGCCCACGAGCTGCACGCCGAACAGCGCCACCGCAATGAAGACAGCCGTGAGCAGCGGCATGGAGATGACGCCGCCGAGGAAGCGCGGCACGACGACGCGGCGCATCGGGTCCACCGCCATGACCTCCATGGCGGAGAGCTGGTCGGTGGCCCGCATCAGGCCGAGCTCCGAGGCGAGCGCGGTGCCCGCACGGCCCGCGAACAGCAGCGCGGTGACCACCGGCCCGAGCTCCTTCAGCAGCGAGAGCGCGGCGCCGGTGCCGAGCGCCTCCTCGGAGCCGAAGCGCTGCAGGAGGTCGTGCCCCTGCAGGCCGAGCACCATGCCGACGAACAGCCCGCAGGTCATGATGATCACGAGCGACAGCGCGCCCGAGTTGTACACCTGCTCCACGACCAGCCGCGGCCTCATCAGCGCCGCCGGCGACTGCCACAGCACCTGGCCCGTAAAGCGGGTCATGGCGCCGAGGCGTTCGAGGAACCCGCCGAGACTGGCGATGAGCTCGCCCGGCAGGCCCTTCAAGCGACCTCCGAGCGGTCGAGCAGTTGCCGGCGGTAGTCGGGCGCCGGGTAGTGGAAGCTCACCGGTCCATCGGCGAGCCCTTCCATGAACTGGTGGACCACCGGCGACGGATGCTCGCGCAGCTCCTTCGGCGTCCCGCTCGCCACCACCCGGCCGTCCGAGAGGATGTAGCTCGCGTCCGCGATCTGCGAGATCTCGCGCACGTCGTGCGTGACCACGACGCTGCTGATGCCGAGAGCGTCGTTCAGCGAGCGGATCAGGCGCATCACCACGCCCATCGAGATCGGGTCGAGGCCGGCGAACGGCTCGTCGTAGAGCAGGATCTCGGGATCCATGACGATGGCCCGGGCCAGCGCCACGCGGCGCCCCATGCCGCCGGAGAGTTCCTGCGGCATCAGCCGCGCGGCGCCGCGCAGGCCGACCGCGTGCAGCTTCGTGAGCACCAGGTTGCGCACCAGCCGCTCCGGCAGCCGGGCGTGCTCGCGCAGCGGGAAGGCGACGTTCTCGAACACGTCGAGGTCGGTGAGCAGCGCGCCGTTCTGGAACAGCATGCCGATCTTCCGGCGCAGCGCGTAGAGCTCCCTGCGATCGAGGCGGGCGACGTCACGGCCGTCCACGACGACGCTGCCGGCGTCCGCATGCAGTTGTCCGGTGATGAGCCGCAGCAAGGTGGTCTTGCCGGTGCCGCTCGGGCCCATGATCGCAGTGACCGCGCCACGGCGGATCCCGATGTCGAGCCCGCGAAAGATCGCCTTGCCGCCGATCGAATAGTCGACGCCGTTCAGGACCGCCAGGTTCGGGCCGGGCGCAATCGGCGCCGCGGCGCTGTCCGCCGCTGGGTGGGAATGGCTCACGTCGTGTCCGGCCGGCAGAGTCAGGCCGCCGCCTCGAGCTGTCTCACTGCTCTGCATCGTCAATCTCCGGCGAGGGCGTCCGGCGCGTGCCGGGGGCTCATTTCGACTGGCGAAAGTCTAGCAGGTTCAACGCGGTGGCCCGGCCGGTGGCCGGATGCTTGGCGTCACCCCAGCTATAGGACTAAAATTGTCCCAATTGAAGGAACGACCCCACGTGTTGCGCATCAGCAAGCTCACCGACTACGGCACCGTGATCCTGGCCAGCATCGCGGCGCGACCCGACGATCGGCACACCGCGACCGCGGTGGCGGAGCGTACCCGGCTCGGGCTGCCGACGGTCAGCAAGTTGCTGAAGAGCTTCCACCGGGCCGGGCTCGTGACCTCGACGCGCGGCGCGCACGGCGGCTACCAGCTCGCCCGGCCCGCGGCCAGCATCAGCGCGGCCGAGATCATCGACGCCATCGAGGGCCCGGTGGCCATCACCGAGTGCAGCGGCGTGCACAGCGCCTGCGACTTCGAGACCGTCTGCAGCACGGGCAGCGCCTGGCAGCGCGTGAACCTCGCCATCCGCCGCTCGCTCGACGAGCTGTCGCTCGCCCAGCTGAGCGGCCAGGAAACCGTGCTGGCGTGGCGACCCGAACTGTCGCCGGTGACCGCCCGTCCGCTGCCCGCGGTCCGTCCGGGCCGACCCTGAGGTATCGAGCATGTCGACGACCCCCACCGATCTCGACGCCCTGGTCGCGCAGAAATACCGCCACGGCTTCGTGACGGACATCGAGTCCGACACCCTGCCCCCGGGGCTCGACGAGGACGTGATCCGGCTCGTCTCCCGCAAGAAGGGCGAACCCGGCTTCATGCTCGACTGGCGCCTCAAGGCGTATCGCCACTGGCTCACGATGCGGGAGCCCGACTGGGCGCACCTGCGCATCGCGCCGATCGACTACCAGGCGATCTCCTACTACTCGGCGCCGAAAAAGAAGGACGGACCGAAGAGCCTCGACGAGGTGGACCCCAAGTTGCTCGCCACCTACGAGAAGCTCGGCGTGCCGCTGCACGAGCGTGCGCGGCTCGCCGGCGTCGCGGTCGATGCGGTGTTCGACAGCGTCTCGGTCGCGACCACCTTCAAGGACCGGCTCGCCCGTGCGGGCGTGATCTTCTGCCCGTTCTCCGACGCCGTGCGCGACCATCCTGGGCTCGTGGAGCGCTACCTCGGCAGCGTGGTGCCCCACACCGACAACTACTTCGCCGCGCTCAACTCGGCGGTGTTCACCGACGGCTCGTTCGTGTTCGTACCGAAGGGCGTGCGCTGCCCCATGGAGCTGTCGACCTATTTCCGCATCAACGCCGCGAACACGGGCCAGTTCGAGCGGACACTGATCGTCGCCGAGGAAGGCAGCCACGTGAGCTACCTCGAGGGCTGCACGGCGCCGATGCGCGACGAGAACCAGCTGCACGCGGCCGTCGTGGAACTCGTCGCGCTCGCGGACGCGCAGATCAAGTACTCGACGGTGCAGAACTGGTACCCGGGCGACGAGAACGGCGTCGGCGGCATCTACAACTTCGTCACCAAGCGCGGCGAGTGCCGGGGGGCCAATTCGCGCATCAGCTGGACGCAGGTCGAGACCGGCTCGGCGATCACCTGGAAGTACCCGAGCTGCATCCTCACGGGCGAGAACTCGGTAGGCGAGTTCTACTCCGTCGCACTCGCCAACCACTACCAGCAGGCCGACACCGGCACCAAGATGATCCACATCGGGCGCAATACCCGCTCGACGATCGTCTCGAAGGGTATCTCCGCCGGGCACGGGCAGAACACCTACCGTGGGCTGGTGAAGATCCTCCCGTCGGCCGAGGGAGCGCGCAACTACACGCAGTGCGACTCGCTGCTCATGGGCGACCGCTGCGGCGCGCACACCTTCCCGTACATGGAGATCAGGAACCCCACCGCCGTCGTCGAGCACGAGGCGACCACCTCGAAGATCGCCGACGACCAGCTCTTCTACTGCCGCAGTCGCGGCATCTCCGAGGAAGACGCGGTGAACATGATCGTGAACGGCTTCTGCAAGGTGGTGTTCAAGGAACTGCCCATGGAGTTCGCGGTCGAGGCCCAGAACCTGCTGGCGGTAAGCCTCGAAGGCGCCGTCGGTTGAACGACAACACGGTGAGAGCAACATGCTGAGCATCCGCGACCTGCACGCCCGCATCGGCGAGCGCAAGATCCTCAAGGGCCTGAACCTCGAGGTCGGCGCCGGCGAAGTGCACGCCATCATGGGCCCGAACGGCTCGGGCAAGAGCACGCTCGCGAGCGTGCTCGCCGGGCGCGAAGGCTTTGAAGTCACCGCCGGCCGGGTCGAGTATCTCGGGCAGGACCTGCTCGCGATGGAACCGGAGGAACGCGCGCGTGCCGGCGTGTTCCTGGCATTCCAGTACCCTGTCGAGATCCCGGGCGTCAACAACGCCTACCTCCTCAAGGCGGCCCTCAACGCCGTGCGCAAGCCGCGCGGCTTGCCCGAGCTCGACGCCTTCGAGTTCCTGGCACTGGTGCGCGACAAGATGAAGCTCATGCAGATGGACGAGAGCTTCCTCAATCGCGGCGTCAACGAGGGCTTCTCCGGCGGCGAGAAGAAGCGCAACGAGATCCTGCAGATGGCGCTGCTCGAGCCGAGGCTCGCGGTGCTCGACGAGACCGACTCGGGCCTCGACATCGACGCCCTGCGCGTGGTGGCCGCCGGTGTCACGAGCCTGCGCGCCCCGGATCGCGCGATCGTGCTGGTGACCCACTACCAGCGGCTGCTCGACTACATCGAGCCGGACTTCGTCCACGTGCTGTCCGACGGGCAGATCCTGAAGAGCGGCGACCGCACGCTCGCGCTTGAGCTCGAGAAGCGCGGCTACGACTGGGTTCGCCAGGAGGCGAAGGTGGCATGAACGCCGTCGTCGCCGAGCCCGTGGCGCACTACCGCGCCGCCTTCGAGTCGCTCCGCGAGGACGCGGGGGACACCGCCGCACAGCGCTCGGCGGCCTTCGAGCGCTTCGCCGCACTCGGCTTCCCGGCGCCACGCGAGGAGGCCTGGAAGTACACCAGCCTCAGGCGCCTCGAATCGCGCCGATTTCCTGCGCCTGGGACCGATGGCGCGACGCCCACCCTGCCGGAGCCGCTCGCCGGGCATCGCCTCGCCATCGTGAACGGCCGCCGGCGCGAGGACCTCTCGACGCCGGGCGCCCTGCCCCACGGCCTGCGGGTACGCGGCCTCGCCGAGGCCCGCGGCGACGGCGAGTCGCTCGCGGCGCTGCTGCGCGTGGCGCGCGGCGGCGGCACCGAGCGATTCGCGGCGCTCAACGCGGCGCTGAGCCCGGACGTCGCGCTGCTCGACATCGCCGCGGGCGCCACGCCCGAGCCGATCGAACTGCTGCTCGCGACCATGCCGGACGAGCCCGCCATGAGCCACCCGCGCATCGTGATCCGCGCGGCGGCCGGCAGCCACGCCCGGGTCGTGATCCGGCACCTCGGCGACGACGTGGAACGGTTGGTCAATTCGTTCGTGGACGTGGAACTCGGACCGGACGCCACGCTGCACGTCTACCGCCTGCTCGACACCGGCGAGCGCGCCTTCCACATCGAACGCATCGACGCCACGGTCGCGCAACGGGGCACGTTCGTGCTGCACGATGCGCAACTCGGCGCCGGCCTCGCCCGCCTCGACCTCAACGCCCGACTCGCCGCCCCGCAGGCGGCCGCCGAGCTGACCGGCCTGTTCGTCGCCGACGGCTCGCGCCACCTCGACACGCACATCCTCGTGGACCACCTCGCCGTCGGCACGCGCAGCCTGCAGGACTACCGGGGCATCGCCGCGGGCCGGGGACGAGCCGTGTTCAACGGCAAGGCCGTGGTGCACGAGGGTGCGCAGCAGTCGCAGGCGCGCCAGTCGAGCCGCAACCTGCTGCTCACGCCCGGCGCCGAGATCGACACCAAGCCCGAGCTCGAGATCTATGCCGACGACGTGCAGTGCAGCCACGGCGCCACCACTGGCCAGCTCGATCCCGTGGCCCTGTTCTACCTGCGCTCGCGCGGCCTGTCGGAGAACGAGGCGCGCAGCGCCCTGACGCGAGCATTCGCCGGGGCCGTGCTGTCCCGCATGGACCACGCGCCGTTCGCGGCGCAGGTGCGCAACATGCTCGACGCGCGCCTCGCACGCCTGCTGGAGGCCCGGCCGTGAGCGCCGCACGCCCGGCGGCAGCCCCCACGCCCGCCGCAGTTCCGCGCGGTCCGCTCGACGTCGCCGCCATCCGGGGCGATTTCCCGGTGCTCGCTCGCGAGGTGAACGGCCATCCGCTGTGCTACCTCGACAACGCCGCCTCGAGCCAGCACCCGCGCGCGGTGATCGACGCCGTCTCCCGCTACTACGAAACCTCGCACGCGAACGTGCATCGCGGCGTGCACACGCTGAGCCAGGAGGCCACGGACCTGTTCGAGGGCGCCCGCGAGAAGCTGAGGCGCTTCATCAACGCCCGCTCGACCAAGGAAATCGTGTTCGTGCGCGGCACGACCGAAGCCATCAACCTCGTCGCGCAGAGCTACGCGCGGCCGCGGCTCAGGCCCGGCGACGAGATCCTGGTCTCGTGGCTCGAGCACCACGCCAACATCGTGCCCTGGCAGATGCTCTGCGAGCAGACCGGCGCGGTGCTGCGCGTCATCCCCATCACCCGCAGCGGAGAGGTGGACTTCGAGGCGTTCCTCGCGCTCATCGGCGAGCGCACGCGCCTGCTCGCGCTCGCGCACGTTTCGAACGCACTCGGCACGGTGGTGCCGGTGGAGCGCTACATCCGCGAGGCGCGCCGCCGCGGCATCCCGGTGCTGCTCGACGGGGCGCAGGCCGCGCCGCACATGCCCGTGGACGTGCAGGCGCTCGACTGCGACTTCTACTGCTTTTCGGGCCACAAGATGTGCGGCCCGACCGGCATCGGCGTGCTCTGGGGCCGCGAGTCGCTGCTGGAGGCCATGCCGCCCTGGCAGGGCGGCGGCGACATGATCCTGGCCGTGAGCTTCGAGCGCACCGTCTACAACGAACTGCCGTACAAATTCGAGGCCGGCACGCCGCACATCGCGGGCGCGATCGGCCTCGGCGCGGCCGTGGACTACCTCGAGGCGCTCGGCCTCGAGCGCATCGCAGCCGCCGAGCACGAGTTGCTCACCCTGGCGACGGAGCGACTCGCCGAGGTGCCGGGCCTCACGCTCATCGGCACGGCACCCGAGAAGGCCGCCGTGGTGTCGTTCACGATCGAGGGCGTACACCCGCACGACCTCGGCACCATCCTCGACCACGAGGGCGTCGCGATCCGCACCGGCCACCACTGCGCGATGCCGGTGATGGAGTTCTTCGGCGTGCCCGCGACTGCGCGCGCCTCGTTCGCCTTCTACAACACGCGCGCCGAGGTGGACCGACTGGTGGACGCCCTGCACGTCGCGCGGGAGTTGCTCGCCTGATGGACCTCAAGGATCTCTACCGCGACGTGATCGTGGACCACAACCGCAACCCGCGGAACTTCCGCCCGATGCCGGACGCAAGCGCGCAGGCCGAGGGCTTCAATCCGCTGTGCGGCGACCGCCTGACGCTGTTCGTCCGGCTCGACGGCGAGCGCATCGGCGACGTGTCGTTCCAGGGCAGCGGCTGCGCGATCTCGGTGGCCTCGGCCTCGCTGCTCACCGAGAGCGTCAAGGGCCGCACCGTCGCCGAGGCCGAGCAGCTCTTCACGCGCATGCACGAGCTGCTGACGCGCCAGGACGCGGATGCCGACCCGGCCGCGCTCGGCAAGCTCGCGGCGCTGTCCGGCGTGCGCGAGTTCCCGGCCCGCGTGAAGTGCGCGAGCCTGTGCTGGCACACGCTCGACGCCGCGCTGCACCGCGAGCCTGCCGCCGTATCCACCGAGTGACGACCGACCCGGAGTGAGACCGTGTACCGATCCGACAACGAGCCCGTCACCCTGACCCGCGACGTGGACGCGATCATCGTGCCCGCCGGCATGAACGTGAAGCTGCGCCAGGGCCAGCAGGGTTTCATCACCCAGGCCCTCGGCGGCAGCTTCACGGTGTACGTCGAAGGCAACCTGTTCCGCATCGCCGGCAACGACGCGGATGCGCTCGGCAAGGAGGCGGCCGACGTGCCGCACCTGCCGCCGAACGCGAGCGACGACGACGTGCGGGAGCTCGCCTGGCTGCAGATGAGGACCTGCTACGACCCCGAGATCCCGATCAACATCGTGGACCTCGGACTCGTGTACTCCTGCGACGTGCTCCCCGGGGACGACGGCGGTCGGGTCCTCGACATCAAGATGACGCTCACGGCCCCGGGCTGCGGCATGGGCGACGTGCTGGTGCAGGACGTGCGCGACAAGGTCGAGATCATCCCCACCGTGAAGCGCGCCGACGTCGAGCTGGTGTTCGACCCGCCGTGGAGCCAGTCGATGATGTCCGAGGCGGCACGGCTGCAGACGGGGATGATGTGAGCTGGGTCAGCGTCGCGCCCGCGGCGGCCATCGTGCCCGGCGACTTCGCGTCGGTGGAACTGACCCACGGCTTCGTCGCCGTCTTCAACGTAAACGGCGAGTTCTTCGCCATCGACGACCTCTGCACTCACGATGGCGGCGGACTCGCGGGCGGAGTGCTGGAGGACCACCAGGTGATCTGCCCGCGACACGGCGCGCGTTTCTGCCTGCGCACGGGTGCGGCGCTCACGCCACCCGCCTACGAGCCCGTGCGGCGCTATGCGACGCGGGTGATGGACGGCCTGGTCGAGGTGGAGGACGCACCGTGAAGCGCCTGACGCTGGTGCGGCACGCCAAGTCGGACTGGTCGCTGGGCGGCCAGGCGGACTGGGATCGTCCGCTCAACAAGCGCGGCCAGCGCGACGCGCCCGAGATGGCGCGGCGACTGCGCTCGCGCCGGTACAAGCCGGACCTGATCCTCTCGAGTCCGGCCGTGCGCGCTCTTACCACGGCCACCGTCATGGCCCGCGAGCTCAAGGTGCCGGCGACGATCCTGCGGCAGGACGAGCGCCTCTACCTCGCCTCGCCCGCGGACGTCATGGCGGTGATCCACGAGCACGGCGGCACGGCGAAGCACGTGATGGTGTTCGGCCACAACCCGGGGCTCAACGAGTGCGCCAACCGGCTCTCGGCGAGCGAGCAGATCGACAACCTGCCGACCTGCGGCGTGTTCACGGCGCTCTACGATCTCGACGACTGGAGCCGCCTCGACTGGGGCAGCGGCCAGGAGGCCGAGTTCGACTACCCGAAGAACCATCCCTAGCCGCGACCGAGCACCGGGATCGACGCGCCGGTTACGGCGCGTGCGGCGTCGGACGCCAGGAACAGGATCACCTCGGCGATCGCCTCGGGGGCGACCCAGCGGCTGAAGTCGGCATCCGGCATGTCGGCGCGGTTGCGCGGCGTGTCGATGGTGCCCGGCAGGATCGCGTTGACGGTGATGCCGCGGTCCTTCACTTCCTCGCTCAGGCTCTCGGTGAGACGCTGCACGCCAGCCTTCGAGGCGGTGTAGGCGCCCATGCCGGCGCCCGCCCGCGCCGCCGCGGCACCGGCACCGATGTTGACGATGCAGCCGCCGCCGCGCTCCAGCAGGGCCGGCAGCGCCGCCTTGCAGCAGACCACCGCGGTGCGAAGGTTCATCGCGTAGAGCTGGTCCCAGGTCTCCGGTTCGCCGTCCTCGAGCTTCTCCCAGCGGAAGCCGCCCGCGATGTTGACGAGCACGTCGATGCCGCCGAAGCGCATGGCCGTCGCCGCCATGGCGCGACGCGTCGCCTCCATGTCGCTCAGGTCCACGCCGCCGAACACCAGCGGCGCCGCGCCGAGCTCGCCGCGGATCGCGGGCGGAGGCTGTGGGGCCACGTCGAGCAGCGCGAGTCGCGCGCCGCGTCCGGCAAAGGCGCGGGCCACTGCGTGGCCGAGGGCGCCGAAAGCGCCGGTGATCACCACCGCGGATCCGGGTGAATTCATCGTCGACCCTCCGGCGGGTTCAGCACTCCGGCACGTTGACGGCCAGCCCGCCCTGGCTGGTCTCTTTGTAGATCACCGACATGTCCTTGCCGGTCTGGCGCATGGTGGCGATCACCTGGTCGAGCGACACCTTGTGGGTGCCGTCGCCGCGCATCGCGAGTCGCGCGGCGTTGATGGCCTTCACGGCGCCCATGGCGTTGCGCTCGATGCAGGGGATCTGCACCAGGCCCGCGATCGGGTCGCAGGTGAGGCCGAGGTTGTGCTCCATGCCGATCTCGGCCGCGTTCTCGACCTGCTCGTTGGTGCCGTTGAGCGCGGCCACGAGTCCGGCCGCGGCCATCGAGCAGGCCACGCCCACCTCGCCCTGGCAGCCCATCTCGGCGCCGGAGATCGAGGCGTTGCGCTTGTAGAGCATGCCGATCGCACCGGCCACGAGCAGGAACCGCACCACGCCCTCGTCGCTCGTGCCGGGTTCGAAGCGCCGGTAGTAGGCGATCACCGCGGGCACGATGCCGGCCGCGCCGTTGGTCGGCGCCGTCACCACGCGCCCGCCCGCCGCGTTCTCCTCGTTGACCGCGAGCGCGAAGGCGTTGACCCAGTCCATTACGTCGAGCGGGCGGTGCTCGCTCGTCTCGACCAGCATGCGGTGCAGGCGCGCCGCCCGGCGCCGCACCTTGAGCACGCCCGGCAGCAGTCCCGTGGCGCGGAAGCCGCGCTCGATGCAGGCGTGCATCACGGACCAGATCCCGAGCAGCGCTGCCGCCGTGTCGGCGTCCGGACGGAAGGCGCGCTCGTTCGCGAGCACCAGCTCGTGCAGCTCGAGGCCCTGGTCGCGGCAGGCCTGCAGCAGGTCCTTCGCCGACTGGAACGGGTGCGGAACCGGCGTCGCAGCGTCGGCGGTCGCGGGACGGCCGAATTCCGCGGCCCGCGCCACGAAGCCGCCGCCCGTCGAATAGAACTCCTCGCGGTGCAGGACCGCGCCAGAGGCATCGAGCGCCGTGAATCGCATGCCGTTGGTGTGCAGCGGCAGCCGCTGGTCGCGGTGCCAGAGCAGGTCGAGCGGCTCGTCGAACTCGATCTCGCGGCGGCCGCCGAGCCGCAGGCGATTACTACTGCGGATGCGCGCGAGCACGGGCTCGATCGCGTCGGGCTCGATCGCATCCGGCCGGTGCCCTTCGAGTCCGAGCAGCACGGCGCGGTCGGTGCAGTGGCCAAGCCCGGTGAGCGCAAGCGATCCGTAGAGCTGCACGCCGACGCGGGCGGTGCGCTCGAGCAGTCCCCGCTCGACGAGGTCCGCCACGAACGCCCGCGCAGCGTTCATCGGTCCCATGGTGTGCGAACTCGACGGGCCGAGGCCGACCTTGAAGATGTCGAGGACGCTGAGTCCCATGTTCGCCGCCCCTACTCCATCGCCAGCAGCGACGCGTTGCCGCCGACCGCGGAAGTGTTGATCGTGAGCGTACGCTCATGCGCGAAGCGGTGCAGGTAGCGTGGTCCGCCTGCCTTCGGACCCGTGCCCGAGAGGCCGCAGCCGCCGAACGGCTGCGTGCCGACGACGGCGCCGACGATGTTGCGGTTGACGTACACGTTGCCCGCGGACACCCGCGCCGCCACGCGGCGCACCGTGCTGTCGATGCGGCTGTGAATGCCGAAGGTCAGGCCGTAGCCGGTGGCGTTGATGGCGTCCACCAGTCGTTCGAGATCGCGCGCGCGGTAGGTCAGCACGTGGAGAATCGGGCCGAACACCTCTCGCTCGAGGGCGCCGAGCGACTCGATCTGCACCGCGAGCGGGGCGACGAAGTTGCCCCGCTGCGTGGCCGGATCGAGGCGGCAGCGGTGCGACCAGCGCGCGCCGCGCACGATCGCGGCCGCGTGCCGCTCGAGCACGTCGCGGGCCGTCGGCGTCGATCGCCGGGCCGACGTCAGTCTCGAGCAGCGCGGGATCGCCCACCACGAGCTCGTCCATGCAGCCCTCGAGCAGGCGCATCACCCGGGGCGCGATGTCCTCCTGCACGCACAGCACGCGCAGCGCCGAGCAGCGCTGCCCGGCGCTGTTGAAGGCCGACTGCACTGCGTCGATCACCACCTGCTCGGGCAGCGCGGAGCTGTCCACGATCATGGCGTTCTGCCCGCCCGTCTCGGCGATCAGCACGGGGATGGCACCCTCGCGGGCCGCGAGCCCGCGGTGGATGATGCGGGCGGTCTCCGTCGAGCCCGTGAAAGCCACGCCGGCGATTCGCGGGTCGGCCACGAGTCGTCCGCCCACCTGCGCGCCGTCGCCCGGCAGGAAGTGCAGCGCGTCGGCGGGCACGCCCCGCCTGCAGCAGCAGCCGCACCGCCTGCGCCGCCACCAGCGGCGTCTGCTCGGCGGGCTTCGCGACCACGGCATTGCCCGCGGCCAGCGCCGCGGCGACCTGGCCCGTGAAGATCGCGAGCGGGAAGTTCCACGGGCTGATGCAGGCGAACACGCCGCGGCCGTGCAGCGACACCTCGTTGCTCTCCCCCGTCGGGCCGGGCATGCGCTGAGGCGCAGCGAAGTCCGCGCGGGCCCGCGCGGCGTAGTAGCGCAGGAAGTCCACCGCCTCGCGCACCTCGGCGATGCCGTCGGGCACAGTCTTGCCGGCCTCGCGAACGCACATGGCGACGAACTCGTGCAGGTTCGCCTCGAACAGGTCGGCCGCCCGGTCCAGCGTCGCGGCGCGGGCCTCGGCGCCGGCGTCGTTCCACGCCGGCTGGGAGCGCGCAGCCGCGGCAACGGCCGCCTCGACCTGCAACGGAGTGGTGCTGCGGACGCTGCCCACCACCTCCGCGGTGTTCGCCGGGTTGCGCACCGGCTGCGACGCAGCCGTCGAGCTCCTCGCCCGACACGATGGGACCCGCGAGCCAGGGCCGTCGCGACACGTGCTGCATGCGCCCGGCCAGCTCCCGGAGCACGGTACCGTCGGCGAGCTGCAGGCCGCTCGAATTGCGCCGCTCGGGCCGGTAGAGATCGGCGGGCAGCGGGATCTTCGGATGTGCGGCCTCGGCGAGGGCATCCACGGTCCGCACGGGATCCGCCACGATGGCCTCGACGGGCTCGTTCTCGTTGACGATGCGGTTCACGAACGAGGTGTTCGCGCCGTTCTCGAGCAGCCGCCGCACGAGATACGGCAGCAGGTCCTCGTGCTCGCCCACCGGCGCATACACCCGGCAGGGCACGGCGAGGCCGTCCGCACGTGTCACTTCCGCGTACAGCTCCTCGCCCATGCCGTGCAGCCGCTGGAACTCGAACTCGCGGCGTCGCTGCCGTGCGAGGTGCCAGATCGCCGCGACCGTGTGTGCGTTGTGCGTGGCGAACTGCGGATAGATCCCGGGTCCCTGCTCGAGCATCAACCGGGCGCAGGCGAGGTAGGAGACGTCCGTGTTCGACTTGCGTGTGAACACCGGATAACCCGGCAGGCCGCGCTCCTGGGCACGCTTGATTTCGCTGTCCCAGTAGGCGCCCTTCACCAGCCGCACGTTGAGCGTGCGTCGCGTCTCGAGCGCGAGACCGCCGAGGTAGCGCAGCACCGCCGGCGCGCGCTTCTGGTAGGCCTGCACGGCGAGCCCGAGGCCATTCCAGCCGTCGAGTCGCCGATCGCGGCAGGCAGCCTCGAGCAGCTCGAGCGTCAGCTCGAGCCGTTCCGACTCCTCGGCGTCGAGCGTGAGCGCGATGCCCGCCTCGCGCGCCGTCACGCCCAGGTCCACGATGCGCGGCGCGAGCTCCGCCAGCACCCGGCTGCGGTGCGAACGCTCGAAGCGCGGGTGCAGGGCCGACAGCTTCACCGAGATGCTCGGCCGGGACACGGCATCCGGATACTCGCCCGTGCGGGATTGCAGCGCCTCGATGGCGCCGCGGTAGGACTCGAAGTACCGCTCGGCGTCGGCGCCCGTGAGGGCGGCCTCGCCGAGCATGTCGAAGGTGTAGCGGTAGCGGCGGTTGTCGCCGCGGAGCGAATTGTCGAGCGCCTCGGCGATGCTGCGGCCCATCACGAACTGGTGGCCCATGATGCGCATCGCCTGGCGCATGGCGGTGCGCACCACCGGCTCGCCCATGCGCCCGACCACGCGGGCCATGGCGCCCGCGGGCGCGGCGACGTCGCCCGGATCGAGCCGCACGATGCGCCCGGTCAGCATCAGGCCCCAGGTCGAGGCGTTGACGAACAGCGACTGGCTGTCGCCGAGGTGGCTCGCCCAGTCCCCGGCCCTAAGCTTGTCGGCGATCAGGCGATCGGCGGTCTCGTCGTCGGGGATGCGCAGCAGCGCCTCCGCGAGGCACATCAGGATCACGCCTTCCTGCGACGACAGGTCGTACTGGCGCAGGAAGGCGTCGAGGCCGGACTTGCTCGCCGGCGCGGCCCGCACCGCCTCCACCAGCCGGCCGGCGATGCGATGCACCTCGGCCGCCTCGGCCTCGTCGAATCGCGCCGCACGCGCCAGCGCACGCACGACGCGCTCTTCCTCGGCGAGGAAATCGCCGTTGATCGCCCGCCCGACGGCCGTCTCGAGATCCGCCGCGTCGCGGAACAGGAACCGCGGCGCAGCGTCGTCGCCGGGAGCGGGCTCGGCCATGGCGCGGGCTTACTTGGTCTCGTAGATCAGGCCGAGCGTCGTGAGCGTGTCGGTCTTCTCGAGTGCCCGGCGTGACGTCGGTGTTGTGGCGGACCTGGTAGCCGACCCGCAGCCCGAGCGACGCCCTTGATCGTGACCTCGAGTCCGAGGTCGTTCTGGATGTAGGTGTTGTCGGAGCCGGTCTCGATCAGGAACCGGTCCACGATCTTGGTGGTGTCGGTCAGCTGGTGCTCGAAGCCGAGGTCGCCGCGGAAGATGAGGCCGTCCTCGGACTCGCCGGTCGCGCGGTATTCGGCGTAGCGGTAACCGGGGCCACCCTGCACCCAGAGCTTGGTGCGCTCCTCGTCGATCAGCTTGTAGCCGAGACCGGTGGCGAGCGAGGACTGGAAGTCGTAGGTGCTGAAGCGGTCGTCCTCGTAGCGGCCCGCGCCGAACCAGTAGGCGCGGTCGGTGAAGCTTGTAGTCGGACTGGCCGCGGAGCTCCCAGCGCTGGGCCGTCGTCGTGCCGCTGTCGCTGCCGTAGTTGCCGGCGAAGCCGAGGGTGTGCCCCCACTTGTCGCGCGCGTACTTGACCTCGGCCGCGGCATTCGCGGACTCGTTCTCCGAGTTGCCGCTCGCAGAAGGAGGCACCGATTTCTGCCTTGCCGGTCCACTGGGCGAGGGCCGTGCCGCTCGTGGCGCACAAGACGACGCCGAGCAATCCAGAAACGAAACGTCGAGTCATGCTCAATCTCCGTGAAGCTACCAAACCACCCCCGCAACCGGCGCGCGAGTATAGCGGAGCGCACCCCTTGCCGGCAGTCGGCACGCCACCGACAATCCGCGTCCCGCGCCGGAGATGCACGCATGGCAGACAGCCCCCACAAGATCGTAGCGACCGACCAGAACTTCATGGAGTCCGTCGTCGAGGCCTCCTCGTCGCGGCCCGGTGCTGGTGGATTTCTGGGCGCCGTGGTGCGGCCCGTGCCGCACGCTGATGCCGCTGCTCGAGCGCATCGCCGACGATTACGCGGGCCGCTTCACGCTCGCCAAGCTCAACACCGACGAGGCCCCGCGCGTCGCCGGCCATCTCAACATCCGCAGCATCCCGACCGTGATGCTGTTCCGCAACGGCGAGGTGGTGGACCAGTTCGTCGGTGTGCAGCCGGAGTCGGCGATCCGGGACATGCTCGACCGCCACCTCGATTCGCCGGAGGCGCCTGCCGGCACGCCGGACCTGCGCGCGGCCGCCGAGCTGCAGCTCGAGCGCCGTGACGTGGCGGCCGCCGCGGCAGCGATCGGCGAGCTGGAAGCGGCCCAGCCCGAGCACCCCGCACTTCGGTCGCTGCGCGCGCGCCTCGCGCTTCCTCGAGACCGCCGTCGGGCAGCCGGACGTGCCGTCGCTCAGGGCGCGGCTCGAGCGGGATCCCGCGGACGGCGCGGCCCGGCACGCGCTCGCCGCCCACCACGCCCTCGCCGGCGACTACGGCACGGCGCTCACGGAGTGGCTCGAGCTGATGCGGCGCGACCGCAAGTTCGGCGACGACCTCGCGCGACGCAGCCTGCTCGCGGCCTTCGACGTGCTCGGCGAGGCGGACGAGCTGGTGCTCGCCACCCGGCGCCGCATGGCGAGCCTGCTGCACTGAAACGGGGCGCATTCGGCATCGGTGTTCCTGCGCTCTTGCCGGGTCCCGGCGGTCGAAGTATAAGTCGCGCCATCCGGGGACCCGGGGAGCCCCAGGGTTGCGTCGATGAGCGAGAAACCTGAGTCCGACGAGTTCGAGGACGAGGAAGCGGAGGAGGTCGCCGGCGACGAGGAGTCGCTCGACGTCGATCGCCTCATGCAGGACCTCGACAAGCGCAAGCGCGGCGCGGCACGCGGCGCGGAGCCCGCGTGGCGCAAGCTCGAGCGGCTGATGGAGCAGAAGCGCACCTCGGAGCTGCTGCTCGACTTCGACGACTACGACATCGGCGACGACCGCAAGCCCACGCGCCGGCGCTAGTGGAAATCGCGCGCCGGCGCTACCAGCGCGCCGAGCCACGCCGAGAAGTCGGCGAGCCGGTGCGCGATCACGTGCAGCACCTCCCCCTCGACCTGCAGTTCGCCCGCCACGGCCAGCAGCCGTGAGCCCACCAGCGCGCGGCGCTGGCGCTCGGCCACGTCGCGCCACACGATCAGGTTGATGCTGCCGGTCTCGTCCTCGAGCGTCACGAACGTGACGCCGCCCGCGCTGCCCGGCCGCTGCCGGGTGATGACGAGGCCGGCGGTGCGCACCGTCGGCGCCGTGCGGAAGCTCGCGCAACTGCGCGGCCGGCACGCAGCCGCGCGCCTCGAGGCGCGGGCGCAGCAGCGCAAGCGGGTGGCGGCGCAGCGTGAGCCCGGTGTGGGCGTAGTCTGCGACGATGTCCTCGCCCTCGCGCGGCGCGCGCAGCAACGGGATGCCCTCCGCGATGCGCGGCTCGGGCAGGATCGGCAACGGCGCCTCCACGCCCGCCACGTCCCACGCGGCACGGTGACGATGGCCTGCCAGCGCCGCGAGGGCGCCTGCGGCGGCGAGGCAGCCGAGCTCGCGGCGGTCGAGCGCGGCGCGGGTCGCGAGCGACTGCACGTCCGCGAAGCCGCCGCGGGCGCGCGCCTCGACGAGCCGGCGCGCCGCTGCCTCCGGCAGGCCCTTCGCGAGCCGCAGGCCGAGCCGCAGCGCAGGCTCGCCGCCCTCGCCGGGCTCGAGCGTGCAGTCCCAGTCGCTCGAGCGCACGTCCACCGGGCGCACCTCGACGCCGTGGCGGCGCGCGTCCTGCACGAGCTGCGACGGCGCGTAGAACCCCATCGGCTGGCTGTTGATGAGCGCGGCCACGAACGCCGCCGGCTCGTGCCGCTTGAGCCACGCCGACACGTACACCAGCAGCGCGAAGCTCGCCGCGTGCGACTCCGGGAAGCCGTACTCGCCGAAGCCGAGGATCTGGCGGAAGATCTGCCTCGCGAACTCTTCGGGGTAGCCGCGCTCGCGCATGCCACGGATCAGCCGCTCCTCGAAATGGCCGAGGCCGCCCTTGCGCTTCCACGCCGCCATCGCGCGGCGCAGCTGGTCGGCCTCGCCGGGCGAGAACCCGGCCGCGACGATCGCGAGCTGCATCACCTGCTCCTGGAAGATCGGCACGCCGAGCGTGCGGCGGAGCACGCCCTCGACCTCCGGGCTCGGGTAGCTGACGGGCTCGAGACCGCCCCGCCTGCGCAGATACGGGTGGACCATGTCGCCCTGGATCGGCCCGGGGCGGATGATCGCCACCTCGATCACGAGGTCGTAGTAGGTGCGCGGCCGGAGCCGCGGCAGCATCGCCATCTGCGCGCGCGACTCGATCTGGAACACGCCCACGGTGTCGGCGTGGCCGATCATGTCGTAGACCGCCGGGTCCTCGGCGGGCACGGTGGCGAGCGTCCAGCGCGTACCGCGGTGCTGCTCGACGAGGTCGAACGCACGGCGGATCGCGGCGAGCATGCCGAGGCCGAGCACGTCCACCTTCAGCAACCCCAGTGCGTCGAGGTCGTCCTTGTCCCACTGGATGACGGTGCGCTCCGGCATCGCGGCGTTCTCGACCGGCACGAGTTCCTCGAGCAGGTCGCGCGCGATCACGAAGCCCCCCACGTGCTGCGAGAGGTGGCGCGGGAAGCCGAGCAGCGCACGGGCGAGCGCGAGCACCCGGGCGAGCACCGGGCTCGCCGGATCGAGGCCCGCTTCGCGCACGCGCTCGTCGTCGATCCGCGAGCCGTCCCACCACTGCATGGAGCGGGCGAGCGAGGCGACCTGCGGAGGATCGAGTCCCAGCGCGCGCGCCACGTCGCGCAGCGCGCTGCGCGGGCGGTAGCAGATCACCGTGGCGGCGAGCGCCGCGCGGTGACGGCCGTATTTCGCGTAGAGGTACTGGATCACCTCTTCGCGTCGCTCGTGCTCGAAGTCCACGTCGATGTCGGGCGGCTCGTTGCGCTCGCGCGAGATGAAACGCTCGAACAGTAGTGACATGCGCGCCGGGTCCACCTCGGTGATGCCGAGGCAGTAGCACACCGCGGAGTTGGCGGCCGAGCCGCGCCCCTGGCAGAGGATGCCGAGCGAGCGGGCGTGACGCACGATGTCGTGCACCGTGAGGAAGTAGGCCTCGTAGCCGAGCTCGGCGATCAGCGCGAGTTCGTGCTCGATGAGCGCGCGCGCGGTGGCGGGCGTGCCCGCGGGCCAGCGCCGCCGCTCGCCCTCCTCCGTGAGGCGGCGCAGCCAGCTCGCGGGGGTCTCGTCCGCGGGGACGATCTCGCGCGGGTATTCGTAGCGCAGCTCGTCGAGCGAGAAGCTGCAGCGCGCGGCGACCTCGAGCGTGGCGGCGAGCAGTTCGGGTGGATAGAGTTCCTGCAGCCGCGGCAGCGGACGCAGGTGGCGCTCGCCGTTCGGGTGGAGCGCCCAGCCCGCCTGATCCACCGGGACCCGCAGGCGCGTGGCGGTGAGCACGTCCTGCAGCGCGCGCTGGCTGCGCACGTGCATGTGCACGTCGCCCGCCGCCACGAGCGGCAGGCCCAGTTCGCCCCCGAGCTGCTGCAGCGCCGCGAGCCGGCGGCGATCCTGCCCGGTCGTGAGCAGCTCGACGGCGATCCACAGTCGGTGCGGAAAGAGCCCCGCGAGCCAGCGGCCGTGCTCCTCGTCGGGCGTCGGGCCGGGCAGCCACAGCGCGAGGCAGTCGCTCAACTCGAGACCGTGGTCGGGCGACCGCCGGTCATCCACGCCGGAATGCCTGTCGCTGGATTGCCGATCGGGGACAGTTCCGAGTCGCTCCCCGATACTCGCTTGGTCGGAACTGTCCCCGACCGGCAATCGTCCGTGACGGCGGCTAGCGGGGCGAGCCAAGCCGGAGTGTCGCCCGGAACCCGCTTCGACAAAGCGAGTATCGGGGAGCGACTCGAAGCGGGTTGCGGGTGGCACTCCGGCGAATGCCACCAGCGTCCCCGCGCACGGCGCCGGCGCTGCGACGGCGTCGATCCCACCGAAATCGGCGCGCACCAGCCGGTAGCTGCCCTTCCCGGCCGCGCGCCGGCCGCGCGTGATGAGGCGACAGAGCTGCCCGTAGCCACGCCGGTTGCACGCGAGCAGCACGAGCCGCGGGCCGTCGTCGATGCGCAACTCGCTGCCGATCGAGGAGCTTGAGCCCGTGCTCGCGCGCCGCGCCGTGCGCGCGCACGGCGCCCGCGACGGAGCACTCGTCGGTGACGGCGAGCGCCGCGTAGCCGAGTTCGGCCGCACGTTCGACGAGTTCCTCCGGGTGCGAGGCGCCGCGCAGGAAGCTGAAGTTGGTGAGGCAGTGCAGCTCGGCGTAGCCCATCTGTCGCACGCCCCGGTCGCACGTCAGCCGAACACGCCGTGCAGGAACCAGCCGCCCGCGGTGCGGCGTTCGCGGAAGATCCACAGCCGCACGCCGGCCGGCGTGCGGGCGACGTAGTAATCACGACGCACGTCACTGCCGTCCCACCAGCCCGACTCGATGCGCTCGGGACCGTCCTCGAGTTCGAGCGGACCCCCGTAGCGCGGCGGGTCGTCGCCCTCGAGCGGCTGCGGCACCGCCAGCAGCCAGACGGGGCGCGGCGCGAGGGGACACGCTCCTGCTTCCGCGCCCTTCGCCTGCGCGCGCGCCGAGGCCGGCGCAGGCACGAGCAGGTTGCCGTTCTTCTGGGCGGCCTCGGGACGGTGCTCGGGCACGAGGCACAGGCCGTGCACGGCCTCGCCGCCGAGGCGGGCGCGCAGGCGCTCGACGAGCTGCGGCACGGCCGCGGCGCGCCGGCGGTCGCGGGCGAACAGATCGCCCGCCTCCTCGCGCGCCTCGACCAGCGCGCCGCTGCGCAGGCGCACGGTGCGCACGGCTTCGGGCAAGTCCGTGCGCGCGAGCCGCTCCTGCAGCAGCACCGCGATGCGTCCGGCCGCGGCAACCGGCTCGGCGAACCGCAGGCGCAGCCGCGTCGCGGGCGCCTCGCGGTGCAGCAGCCGCAGCTCGAGCGACTCGATGGCCGCACCCCGTCCGTGGAGGTACGCGCACAGCTCCGCGAGCAGGGGCTCGAGCGCCCGCCGCAGCCGCCCGGTGTCGGCGATCTCCGGCTCGAGGTCGCGCCGCAGGACGCAGCGTTCTGCAGCAATGAAGTTCGCCCGCGGGTCGGGCGCCCGGCCGAGCGCACGGTCGAGCTCGAGGCGCAGCCGCGGCTCGAAGCGGCGTGCGAAGCCGTCGCGCGGCAGGCGCAGGCAATCGCCCACGGCGCGCACGCCCAGGGTCGCGAGCGCCTGCAGCGTGCGTGCCGGCCAGCGCGTGGCGGTGAGCGGCAGCGGCGCGAGCCGGGCCGGCAGCGCATCCGGCCGGCGCAAAGCCACCTCCGAGCCCGCGCGCGCGAACCACAGCGAGGCGAGCGGCGCCGGCGTGAGCGCGAGGCGGGGATCGAGCCCGAGGGCCTGCAGCTGCTCGCGCAGCCGGTCGCACAAGGACCGCGCGCCGCCGAACAGGCGCAGACTGCCGCGCACCTCGAGCAGCACGCCGTCCGGCGGCGCGAGGCTGACGCGCGGCGTGAACTCCTGCGCCACGGTCGCCACCGCGTCGAGGAGCGCCTGCTCGCGGCGCGGCTCGCGCGACAACGACCCGCAGGCCGGGCTCGAGCGCCAGCGCCGAGTTGAGCGCCATGCCGGGCCCGATGCCGCTCGCGGTCGCCGGCGGATCGCAGTCACAGACTGTCTTTCCGCCCCGCGCGAAATCCACGACGACGACGGGCCCAGCCTCGCCGGACATGGCCGGCCTGTCCGCGGTCGTGACCCGCGGCTGCAGCGACTCGAGCACGTAATGCGGCAGGTGAACTGCCAGCCAGAGCTCGCGGGCGACGGCCGTGGCCATGGCCGGCCCGTCTGCACCACGACGGCGCCCTCCGCCGGACGCCGTCTGCGGACGGGGCCGGCGGCGTGCCGAGGGATCCGGCGCCGGGGCCTCCGACAGCGGGACATCGGGCATCACCCGAGGCTGGCCGGGCGGCGCCATGTTCAGTGCGCTTGCGCGGGCGACGCGGTACCGATCCAGCCGAGCCGCACGCTCGCGGCACGGCCGCCACGACTCTTCAGGATCCGGACCTCGAGGCCGTCGCGGCCACTCGCGAGCGCGATGCGCAGCACTGCGGGCGAAGGCTCGCTGCCGTCCCGCAGGCGACGGAACAGCACCGCGAGGCAGTCCGACTGCTCGGCGGCGAGCTGTAGCCGCCGCAGGCTCTGCCGGTCGCGACAGGCGGCCCAACCGAGCACCGCGCTGCAGGCGCCCGAGCGCAGCGCCTGCTCCATGGCCCACTCCGCCGGCGGGGCGCGCACGACGAGGATGCGGCCGACGTCGATGCCGCAGGCGGCGAGCGCAGGTGCATACGGCGGATGCGGCGGCGAGACCCAGGCGAGCCAGCCCGCCTCGTGCCCGCCGGCGCACAGCCGCGCGAGCACGGGCAGCAACAGGCTCAGCTCGCCGATGCCCGTGTGGTCGGCCAGGATCTCGACGAGTCCCCGCGACGGCCAGCCACCGCCGGGCAGGCAGCGGTCGAGCGCCGCGAACCCCGTGGGCAGGCCCGGCCGCCCGGCCGCCTCGCCCGGCTCCCGGGCGCGCCAGAGCGCGGGGTGGCGCAGCAGTTCGTCGAGGGACATGGGATCACCCGGGGAGTCACTGGCGGCTTCACGCCCGGCCCGCTTCCTGCCGCACGACGCCGACCACCACGCCTTCGATGATCAGCGACTCGTGCTTGAGGTCGATGCGCATCGGCTCGAAGTCCTGGTTCTCGGGCAGCAGCCACACCACCGTGCCCTCCTGCCGGTAACGCTTCACGGTCACCTCGTTCTCGAGGCGCGCCACGACGATCTGGCGGTTGCGCACCTCGGGCGTGCGGTGCACCGCGACCAGGTCGCCGTCGAGGATGCCGACGTTGCGCATGCTCATGCCGCGCACCTTGAGCAGGTAGTGCGGCCGCGGCTGAAAGAGCTGCGGGTCGATGTGGTAGTGCGCCTCGATGTTTTCCTCGGCGAGGATGGGCCGGCCGGCGGCGACCCGGCCGATGAGCGGCAGGCCCATCTGCTCGCGCAGCGAGTCGCGCAGCTGGATGCCGCGCGAGGCTCCGGGACGCAGCTCGAGCACGCCCTTGCGCTGCAGGGCCCGCAAGTGCTCCTCGGCGGCATTGGCCGACTTGAAGCCGAGCGCCTCGGCGATCTCCGCCCGGGTCGGTGGCATCCCGTGCTCGACTAGCGCCTCCTGGATGAAGCGCAGGACCTGGCGCTGGCGCGGAGTGAGATTGTCCATGGCTTAACCTGTATATATGAACAGTACCTGTTTTATATACAGTTCACGACCGGCCTGCAAGCGGGGGCCAATGAGCCCGGCGGGGCATGAACGTTGCGCTTTTGTTCTTACAACCAGCAGGATCCGCTATCATTCAAAGGTTCGGCTGCAATCCGGACAGGGCTTTTCGTCCCTGCCCGCTGCAGTCGGCCCCCACTGGCTCACTCGACCCACACCTGAAGGAACACACCACCATGAAGAACGTCATCACCAAGACGCTGATCGTCTCCGCCGCTGCCCTGCTGGCCACCGGCTGCGTCAGCACCTCGACCTTCAACGACTACGTCGCCAAGAACGACGCGGCCGTCGCCGCTGCCGCTCAGCAGGCCGCCGCCGCCAAGTCCTCGGCCGATGCCGCCGCGGCCAGCGCCTCGAGCGCCGCCAACGCCGTGAGCGGCGCGCAGAGCACCGCCAACCAGGCGCTGCAGGCTGCCCAGGGCGCGCAGGCGTGCTGCGACGCGACCAACGAGAAGATCGACCGCGCCTTCAAGCGCTCGATGGGCAAGTAAGCCCGATTCGATCCCTACGGATCGACGGAAGACGCCGCGGTGACCCCGCGGCGTTTTTCTTTGGGTGCGGACACCGGCGCGGGCACGCCGCTCTGGACGCCGAACGCGTGCGTGACGGCGTCCCAGTCCACGTCGACCGGCCGGCCCTCGGCCTGCGCCGCGACGCTGGCCTGCACCGTGCCGAACTCGCTGGGGCCCGGGTCGTTTGCGCCCTCGAGCAGCGGATGCCGCTCGATGTAGAGGGTGCCGCGCATCCAGCCCACCTTGGTCGGCTGGTCGATGAGGTTCACCTTCGTGTTCACCGGCACGAGCCCGTACAGCTCGGCGATGTCCTCCGGAAACAGGCGGATGCACCCGGAAGTGACCTGCATGCCCACGCCGGCCGGCCGGTTCGTGCCGTGGATCAGGTAGGCCCCGCTCGGGATGCCGAGTCGCATGGCGTGCTCGCCAAGCGGATTGTCGGGGCCCGGCGGCACCACGGGCGGCAGCGGCGGCTCGCCGCGCGCGATGTGTGCGTCGCGCACGGACTGCGGCGGATGCCAGCTCGGTCGCTCCTGCTTCGAGACGATGCGCGTCACGCCGAGCGGCGTCTTCCAGTCCATCTTGCCGGTGCTGATCGGGTAGGTCCGCACGACGGGCTTCTGACCGGGCTTCACGGGCGGGTAGTAGTAGAGCCGGTGCTCCGGCAGGTTGACGACCACACCCTCGCGCGGCGCGTCCGGCAGGATGAAGCGCGACGGGATCAGGATCTCGGTTCCCGCGCCAGGCAGCCACGGGTCCACGCCCGGGTTGGCGAGGATGATCTCCTCGTAGCCGACCCCGTGGCGGCGGCCGATGTCGAGCAGCGTGTCCTCGTGCTCGGCGATCGCGGTCGTGATCACCCCGATGACGTTGTCGCCGTTCTCCGGGATCAGGAACTCGGAGCCGCCGGCGCGCGCCGTGCCCACCGCGAGCAGGGCCGCGACGGCAGGCAGGAGCAGGCGGGGCCATCTCGCGGCTCGACGCATTCTGTGAAACCTCACGACGTTTGGCCGCATTCTAGTTGAAAGGCTCGGATAGGACCCTTTCGACCGCGTTGACCGCGCTGCGGTTCCGACAGTAGCCTTCCGCGCCCGGGGGATGGACATGCCGTACAAGATCACCATCGAGCTCACCGATCGCGACCTGCGTCACTTCCGACGTGAATTGAAGCGCTCACGGGCGTCCGTCGGCATTGCCGACGACGACGAGATCCTCGGTGCAGCGGCTGAGCTCGTGCAGGCGCTGAAGCACACGGAGCTCCCGGACTTCATCACCGAGCGTCTCGGCAAGCTCGAGACGCTGCACGCGATGCTCACCGATCCGGACTGGAAGCTCCGCCAGGGCGAGCGCAGCCCGGTGCTCGCCGCGCTGGCCTACGTCTGCGATCCCGAGGACATCATCCCGGACGACATCCCCGGGATCGGCCTGCTCGACGACGCCGTGATGATCGAACTGGTGTTCCGCGAGCTGCGCCACGAGATCGAGGCGTACGAGGAATTCCTGCGCTTCCGCCAGTCCCTGCCGCGGCGCGTGCCCGCCTCCAGTGATCGCGGCACGGTCGCCGCGAAGCTCGACCGGCGGCGGGTTCAGCTCATGACCCGGATGCGTCGTCGACGGGCCGAGGAGCGGCAACGCTCGTCATGAGTGCGCCGATCTGTGCGGGCACGCCCTTGCGCGCCTCGACGATCGCCACGCGCACGGCGCTCGCGAACGCCGCGCGGTCCGCGCCGCCGTGGCTCTTGATGACCACGCCGGCGAGACCGACCATGCTCGCGCCGTTGTAGGCACTCGGGTCGAGCCGGCGCTTCAACCCGCGCAGTGCCGGCGAAGCGGCGAGCGCTCCGAGCTTGCGCAGCGGGCTCGCGGTGAACTCCTCGCGCATGACGCTGCCGATGAAGCGCGCCACCCCTTCCATGGTCTTGAGCGCGATGTTTCCGGAGAAGCCGTCGGTGACCACCACGTCCACTTCGCCCGAGAAGATGACGTTGCCCTCGACGAAGCCCCGGAAATTGATCGGCGCGGCGGTCAGGCGGCGGTGTGCCTCGCGCAGTTCGTCCGTGCCCTTGATCTCCTCCTCGCCGATGTTGAGGAGTCCGATCCGCGGACGGTCGATGCCGTGCAGGTCGGAGGCGATCACCGAGCCCATCACCGCGAACTGCACGAGGTGCTCGGCGGTGCAGTCGGGGTTGGCGCCGAGGTCGAGCATCACGGTGTGTCCGTGCGCCGCGGGCACCGCAGAGACGATGGCCGGGCGGTCGATGCCCGGCACCATGCCGAGCACGAAGCGCGCGGTCGCGAGCAGCGCACCGGTGTTGCCCGCCGACACGCAGGCCGCCGCCTCGCCCTTCTTGACGAGATTGATGGCGACGCGCATCGAGGAGTCCTTCTTGCGCCGGACTGCGTCCTTGGGACGCTCGTCCATGCCCACCACCTCGCTCGCCTCGACCACCGTGCAGCGCGCCGGATCGGCGCCAGCGACCAGTGGACGCACGATCTCGCCGCGGCCGACGATCAGCAGCCGCAGGTCCGGGGTGGTCGAGAGGACGTCGAGCGCGGCGGGTACTGCGACGGCAGCGCCGTAGTCGCCGCTCATGGCGTCCACGGCGATCGTGAGCCCGGCGTTCATGCTCGGGCGCGACCGTCGATTATTCCTGGCCTTCCTCGGCCACCGGCGTCTCGATGACCTTCTTGCCGCGGTAGAAGCCGTCCGGCGTGATGCGGTGACGCAGGTGCGTCTCGCCGCTGGTGCGGTCGACCGACAACGCCGGGGTCTTGAGCTTGTCGTGCGTCCGGCGCATGCCGCGCGTCGAAGGGGTCCTGCGGCTCTTCTGAACTGCCATGGTCTCGTCTCCTGTCGCGGTCAGCCGGCGCCCTTGTCGAGCAACTGCCGCAGGTTCGCAAAAGGTTTCTGCTTCTCGTCCGCCGCTGCCTCGTCCCCGACCGCGTCGAGCGCGGCCGCGACCGCGCCGCATCCCGCGGCCGTCGCGTGCATCGGCACCAGCGGCAGGCCGAGCAGCAATTGTTCCTCGATCACCTCGACGACCGAGAGCCGCTCGGCATCCCCGAGCAGCGGCTCGTAGCCGCCGGGCACCTCGTCCGTGTCGCGCGCGATCACCGCGAGCAACGCCGATTCGTCCACAGCGCATGCGCAGGGTCTCAGGCACCGCTGGCAGGCGAGGAACACCTCGCCGTCGACTTGCACCGCAATGGTGGTGCGGCCCTCCAACGTCCCGAACACGAGCTGGGCATTCGCTCGAGTTCCCTCGAGCGCCCCCGCCTCGACGAGCCGCGGCAGCTGCGAAAGCCTGAGCGTCCGCTCCAGCCTCGCGGCGCGTGCGGCCAGATCGATCGCATTGACTAGATCGGCCGGGGCAGGCGACATGGGCCGCGTATCATAGGGACCGGCCTGCCCGGTGTCAAAACGAATTGGAGCTTAAACCCTTGTTTTTCAAGGTTCAGCGCGACTCGCGAGGCACCCCGTGAGCGCGGCACCCATCCCCCGCCTGATCCTGGCCTCCACGTCCGCCTACCGGCGCGCACTGCTCGAACGCCTCGGCGTGCCGTTCGACTCCGTGGCTCCGGGCGCCGACGAGCAGTCCCTGCCAGACGAGCCGCCCGAAGCGCTGGCGCTGCGCCTCGCGCGCCTCAAGGCCGAGACCGTTGCAGCGGGCTGTCCCGGCTGCGTCGTGATCGGTTCGGACCAGGTCGCCGTGCGGGGCCCGAAAATCCTGGGCAAACCGGGGACCGTCGAGCGCTGCAACGAGCAGTTGCTGGAATCCTCGGGACGCGAAGTCGCGTTCCTCACCGCCGTGCACGTGGTCGATGGCCGGGGCGCTCGCGAGGAGTTCCACCTCGACCGGACCCGGGTGCGTTTCCGCACGCTCGAGCCCGCGGAGGTGGCCCGCTACATCGCCGCGGACACGCCGCTCGATTGCGCGGGCGGCTTCAAGGCGGAGTCGCTCGGCATCGCGCTGTTCGAGCGCATCGAGTCCGCGGACCCGACGGCCCTTACCGGGCTGCCCTTGATCTGGCTCTGCGGCGCGCTTCGCCGCGCCGGGATCCCGGTGCCTTGAGCAGCGCCTCGAGCGCGGCGTGCAGGTCGGGGCCGAGCGGCGCGCTCACGAGCAACGGTTCGTGCGTGCCGGGGCGATCGACCCCAATCGAGGCCGCGTGCAGGAACATGCGGTTTACCCCGTAGCGGCGCAGTTCCTCGTTCCGCTCCCGGTCGCCGTACTTGTCGTCGCCCGCCACCGGGTGCCCGGCGTAGGCGGCGTGCACACGGATCTGATGCGTCTTGCCGGTACCGATCTCCACTTCCATGAGCGTCGCGGCGGTGCCGAAGAACTGCACCGGCTTGAACGTGCTCACCGCCATCTGCCCGTGGCTGCGCACCGCGACGTGGCGCTCGCCGCTGCGCCGCTCGCCCGTGGCGAGCGCTAGCTCGATGCGCTTCTGGCCGAGGTCCCACTTGCCGCAGACGAGGGCGAGGTAGCGCTTTTCGGCCCGCCCCTCGCGCAGCTGCGCGTGCAGGTCGCGCAGCGCCGCCCGCCGCTTGGCCACCATCAGGCAGCCGCTGGTCTCGCGGTCGAGGCGGTGGACGAGGTCGAGTTCCTTCGCATCCGGCCGCGTGGCACGCAGCACCTCGATGACGCCGTGCGACATGCCGCTGCCGCCGTGCACGGCCACGCCGGCCGGCTTGTTGAGCACCAGCAGGTCGGCGTCCTCGTACACGATCGCGTCGGCGAGCAGTTTCTGCAGCGACGCGCTCGGCGCACGCGCCTGGCCGGCCCCCTCGCCCACCTCCGGGCGGCGCACCGGCGGCAGGCGGATGCGGTCACCGGCCGCGAGACGCTGGTCCGGTTTGGCGCGCTTGCTGTTCACGCGCACCTCGCCTTTGCGCAGGAGTCGGTACACGTGGGTGCGCGGCACGCCCTTCAAAGTGCGCACCAGGAAGTTGTCGAGGCGCTGCCCGGCATCGCCCTCGCCCGCCTCGACGTACTGGACCGCCGTGGGACGTGCGGCGCCCGATTCGTCGACGTCCGTCCCCTCGTTCTCGTAAGCCATTGATTTGCCGATATTCGCTTGTTACAGTCCATCTTAGTTGGTTCTGACACGTCAGACCATCGCACTGCCGTGAACACGCGCAGGTGCTGCAGCCCGGGCGGGCGGCGGACCGACGCGACACCGGCGGACCAGATGCCAACACGCACCAGGATTCGGTCCGGTGCCTGCACACGATTGGTGCGCGGGCGCCACACAACAGCCGCATGACCCAAGCCGCTGCAAGACCTCTCCCGACAGCCACGGCACCCCCCGTCCGGCCGTTCACGGTCCATTACGCATTACCTGCGAGGACCGATGAAAAGAATGCTCGTCAACGCAACCCAGGAAGAGGAGTTGCGCGTTGCACTGGTGGACGGCCAGCGGATCTATGACCTCGATATCGAGATCCCGTCCCGGGAAACGAAGAAAGCCAACGTCTACAAGGGTCGCATTACCCGCGTAGAGCCGAGCCTCGAGGCCGCCTTCGTCGACTACGGCGCCGAGCGCCACGGCTTCCTGCCGCTGAAGGAAATCTCCCGCGACTACTTCAAGCCACAGGAAGGGAACGGCGAGGGCCGTCCCGGCATGCGTGAGCTGGTCGCCGAAGGCCAGGAGCTCATCGTCCAGGTCGAGAAGGAAGAGCGCGGCAACAAGGGCGCGGCCCTCACCACGTTCGTGAGCCTCGCGGGCCGCTTCCTGGTGCTGATGCCCAACAACCCGCGCGCCGGGGGCGTGTCACGCCGCATCGAGGGCGACGACCGTGACCAGCTGCGCGAGGCGATGGAGAACCTGCAGATTCCGGACGGCATGGGCGCCATCGTGCGCACCGCCGGCGTCGGCCGCACGGCCGAGGAGCTGCAGTGGGACGTCAACAACCTCGTGGACGTCTGGAACGCCATCAGGAACGCCTCCGAGGGCCGCCCCGCTCCGTTCCTGGTCTACCAGGAGAGCAAGGCGATCCTGCGGGCGCTGCGCGACTACCTCTCGGACGACATCGGCGAGATCCTCGTGGACAAGCGCGAGATCTACGAGGAAGCGCGCGAGTACATGCAGCGCTTCATGCCGGGCAACCAGCGCAAGCTCAAGCTCTACGACGACCACGTCCCGCTGTTCACCCGCTACCAGATCGAGAGCCAGATCGAGTCGGCCTACTCGCACAAGGTGAACCTGCCCTCCGGCGGCAGCATCGTCATCGACCACACCGAGGCGCTGGTCTCGATCGACATCAACTCGGCGCGCAGCACCCGCGGCAGCGACATCGAGACCACGGCGCTCAACACCAACCTCGAGGCCGCGGACGAGATCGCCCGCCAGATGCGCCTGCGGGACGTGGGCGGACTGATCGTCATCGACTTCATCGACATGGAGTCGACCAAGAACCAGCGCGCGGTCGAGGACCGGCTGCGCGACGCGGTGAAGCAGGACCGCGCCCGCATCCAGATCGGGCGTATCTCGCGCTTCGGGCTGCTCGAGCTGTCGCGCCAGCGGCTGCGTCCCTCGATCAGCGAGTCCACCAACATCACCTGTCCGCGCTGCAACGGCATGGGCGTGATCCGCAGCGTCGAGTCGCTGGCGCTCGCCATCCTGCGCCTGATCGGCGAGGAAGCGCGCAAGGACCGCACGGCCAAGGTGATCGCGCAGCTGCCGGTGGACGTCGCCACCTATCTCATGAACGAGAAACGCGAGTGGCTGCACAGCATCGAGGCGCGCAGCGAGGTGGGCGTGATCCTGGTGCCGAACCGCTACCTCGACACGCCCGCCTACGAGATCCGCCGCGTGCGCGACGACGAACTCGGGCTGCCCGAGTACGCGGTGATCAGCCACCAGATGGCCGTGCAGCCGAAGATCGACCTCGAGGCCATCGCCGCCGAGGAGAAGGCGCCCCCGCCCCCGCCAGTGCCCGCGGTGACGACCGTGGTGCCGAGCACCCCGGCCCCGCCGTCGGCGCCCGAACCGGTGGCCGCCCCTGTCGCCGCGGCTCCAGTGGTGGTCGTGCCGCAGTACGGACCGCGCGACGGCGCCTTCGTGCGGCTGTGGCACTGGCTGGTGGGCGACAAGCGCGCGCCCGCGCCCGAGGTCGCACCACCCGCCCGCGCCGAGCCGGCACGTCCTCGCGACGAGCGCGGCCAGGACCGTGGCCGCGATCGGGATCGCGATCGAGGCCGCGACCGCGGCGGCGACCGCAACCGCGACTCGCGCACGGGCGCCCGCGAAGAGCCGCGTCGCGACGCACGTCGCGACGAGCGCGGCGGCCGGGACGATCAGGCCCAGCGTGGAGGCCGTCGGGACGAACCGCGCGCGCAGGGTCGCGACGGCGAGCGCCGACCCGAGCAGCCGCGTCGCGACGAGCGGGGTGAGCGCGGTCGGCGTCCCGAACAGTCGTCGCAAGCCCAGGGAGGACAGCGCGAGGGTTCGCGTGAGGGTCAGCGCGACGGCAACCGCGACGGCCCGCGCGAGCGACGTCCCGACGGCCAGTCCCAGAGCCAGCCACAGGTCCAGCCGCAAGGCCAGCCCCAGCGTGGCAACCAGGCCGCTCGCCAGGAGCAGCCGCCACGCGGCGACCAGCCGCGTCAGGAGCCGCCGGCGCGAGTCGAGCCACCGGGGTTCCCGGTGAGCGCATCGGGCGATGCGACCGCAGCCGCAGCCGCCGTGCTGCTGCCAGTCGTCGTACAGGAAGCGTCGGAGACGACGTCCGCCACGGCCGGCACCGATGCGATCGGCGCACCACGTCCCGACCGGACGGAGCGGCCCGAGGGTGAGCGCAGCGAACGTGGCGGACGCCGCTCCCGTCGCGGAGGTCGCCGCCGTCGCCGCGAGCCTGGCGAAGCCGGCGGAGCACCCGAGTCGGCCGGCCGCGAGGGCCCAGAGGTCTCGCGAGACGACGGCGCGCCCGGACCCCAGTCGTTCGACTTCGAGCGCGCGCCCGTGCCCGCGGCGGCGCCACGCCCGGCCGAAGCAGCGCCGCCCGTGCGAGAGGCCGCATCGGCGACCGTCGCGGCGCCCGTCACGGTGTCCGCGCCGCGGCCGGAGTGGACACCCACTCCGCCCAGCGACGCGACACGGGAAGGTCCGCGCAGCGAACCCTGAGGATCGTGCCCGGCGCCGTCGCTAACGACGGCGCCGGGGCGGCAGCTGCTGCATGAGCTCGTCGAGGAGGCCAGCCGAGGCCTCCTCGGCGAGATCGAGCACCTGCTCGAAGCCGAGCGGCCCGCCGTAGTACGGGTCGGGTACGTCCTCGATGTCGCTGTCGCCCGCGAACTCCATGAACAGCCGGATGCGCGGCCAGTACGGCTCGGGGCAGTTACGCGAGCAGCGTCTCGCGGTTCAAGCGATCCATCGCGACAATCAGGTCGAAGTGCTCGAAATCGGCCGCCTGCACCTGGCGCGCGCGCATCCGGCGCAGGTCGATGCCGCGCCGGGCCGCGGCGGCGATGGCGCGCTCGTCCGGCGGCTCGCCGACGTGGTAGCCGTGCGTGCCGGCCGAGTCGATCTCGAGACCGGACTGCGGTGCGCGCTCCTCGACCAGCCGTCGGAAGACGCCCTCGGCGGTGGGCGAGCGGCAGATGTTGCCCATGCAAACGAACAGGATACGCATCGCGATGAATCGCCAGCAGCCGTGATCCGGCCATTCTAGCCGCCCGCTGAATCCCAACCGGTGTTTCAGGCGAACGATCGGCGGCGCACCTACCAGGTGCCACCAGACAACTCTGTCCGACCATTCACGCCCAACTGACCGGGCACCCGCACGCATCGCGGGGGCACCGCTGGAGAGCACTTGCGATGAGCAGCCTCTTTGAACCGACCACGCTTGCCGGCCTCGCGCTGCAGAACCGCATCGCCATGGCGCCGCTCACCCGGAACCGGGCTGACGCGATGGGCGTGCCGAAGCCCTTCGTGCGCGACTACTACGCCCAGCGCGCCCGCGTCGGACTCATCATCTCGGAGGGCACCCAGACGAGCTTCGCCGGCCAGGGCTATTGCCGCACGCCCGGGATCCACACCTCGGAGCAGGTTGCGGCCTGGAAGCGCGTCACGGACGCGGTCCACGCGCGGGGCGCGAAGATGTTCATGCAGTTCATGCACTGCGGCCGCATCGCACACCCGCTCAACCGTCAGATTCCGGATGCACCCGTCGCGCCCTCGGCGGTGCGGCCTGCCGGCCAGATGTGGACCGACCAGCAGCAGCTGCAGGACTTCCCGACCCCGCGCGCTCTCGAGACTGCGGAACTGCCGGCGCTCATTGACGAGTTCGTCGCAGCGGCACACAACGCAATCGCGGCCGGCTTCGACGGCGTTGAGTTGCATGCCGCCAACGGCTACCTGCTGAACCAGTTCCTCGCCTCGAACACCAATCTGCGCACCGACGGTTACGGCACGTCGCTGCACGGGCGCATCCGCTTCGTGGTCGAAGTCGTCGAAGCGGTCGCCGCGGCGATAGGTCCGGCACGTACCGCCATCCGTGTCTCCCCCGGCCACATGTTCAATGACCTGGTCGACGCCAATCCGCTCGAGACGCACCGCGCACTGCTCGACGCCCTGCCGACCGCGGACATGGCCTACGTGCACGTGATGCTGCCGGACGCCTTCAGTCCGCAGCTCAACAATGCGGGCGACCCGCAGGCCGTGCTGCCCACTCTGCGTCCGCACGTCAGGGGTGCACTGATCGCGGCCGGCAACCTCACCGCCGCGAGTGCCGCCACGATGCTCGACTCCGGGCTCATCCAACTCGCCGTGTTCGGTCGGCCGATCATCGCCAACCCGGATCTCGTCGAGCGACTGAAGTCGGGCGCGGCACTCGCGGCCCCGCGCGAGGACTTGCTCTACACAGCGGACGCGGAAGGCTACAGCGACTACCCGGCGCTGAGATCGTAAGGAGCGCTACCCGGCAGCCGTGAGCGTCACCTGGGGCTTGACCAGCGACACGGGGTCTTGCGCCAGCGATTGGATGTTCGCGGCGAGGCGACCTCGGCCCGCTCGCCGGCATTCAGCCTCGGCCGTGCAATTCTCCTGGGTCGTCCTTCCGCATCAGCCCGTGAACTCACCGACGGGTTCCCGCGAGCCGGTCTTGAGGCAACCACTGCCGTTCGTTGCAGGACCGGACTCCGCATCGACGTTGATGTAAAGCTGGAGCGGCTTCTCCTGCCGGAGCGTCGCAACGACATCTGCGAAGCGGCTCATCGGCATCTTCAGCACCACATACGTGACCGTCTGGCTGGCGGGGTGCCAGAGATAGTCCGAGTTCAATGCCGCGCCGTCGGGATGGAAGTCGATGCGTCCCACGAAGCTCGTCCCCTGGTAACACATGACCAGAGCCACCCGACCGTCGTTCCCGCCCGCAATCTGGATCTCGTAGGAATTGAAGGCCTTTGTTGTCGCCATGAATACTCTCCCTAAAATGGTGGACGTGGTCTGCGATCCCGCGTGACGAGTCGGGGCCTCGCAAACAAGGAAGTTACTCCCAGCACTTGAAGTACGCGATCCTCGCTGATCAGCGCCACTCGTTGGCGCCGGCGTCGAATCCCGGCGAGCCCGTGCGCACCACGCAGAAGCGCTGGCCTGTCGGGGCCTCCATCACGCACCAGGTGTGCACGCGGCCGACGCGGCGCGCGCCGAGCGCCTCGAGCCGCCGCACCTCGGCCTCGATGTCGTCGGTCTCGATGTCGAGATGGACCCGGCTCGGGTGAGCCACCTTCTGCACCTCGATGTGCAGCTCGCTCGACCGGTCCACCAGGCGCACGTACTTCTCGCCCTCCTCCTCCGGCAGCGCACGGATCTCCATGCCGAGCGCACGGCCCCAGAAATCCGCCGCCGCCGCGAGGTCCTCGGTGCGGCAGTCGATGATGAATCCGGCGAGCCTGCTCTTGTGCATGTGAACCGTCCCCGGGCGATGGGCCGCGAGCCCGTCCGATCGAGCCGCAAAGATACTCGATCGCCGCCGCAGCGAGCGGTTGGAGCGGGGCACGCCGAGTGCCAGACTACGCACCTCGTAACCCGGGCTCTTACTCCGATGTCGAACGGCAGGCTCGTCTATTCCACCGGCCCCGGCAGGCTCTGCCCTGAGTGCGCTCGCCCGCTCGCCGACTGCCGGTGCCGTCGCAGCAAGCCCGCGCAGGCGCCGACCCCGAAGGGCGACGGAGTGGTGCGCGTCGGCCGCGAGACCAAGGGCCGCAAGGGCAAGGGCGTCACCGTGGTCACGGGACTGCCGCTCGCCGGCGCCGCGCTCGACGATCTCGCCACGCGCCTCAAGAAGCGCTGCGGCTCGGGCGGCACGGTGCACGAGGGCGCGATCGAGATCCAGGGCGACCACCGTGACACGCTGGTGGCCGAACTCGGCAAGCTCGGCTACGCCGTCAAGCGCTCCGGCGGCTGAGCCCGCGCGCGATGCGTCTCAACAAGTACCTCGCCGAGACGGGCGCGTGCTCGCGCCGCGAAGCCGACCAGTGGATCGAGGCGGGGCGCGTGGCGGTCAACGGCGCGCCGGCGGTGCTCGGCACGCAGGTCAACGAGGGCGACGAAGTGCGCGTCGACGGGCAAGCGCTCCGCGCGAAGCCCAGGCGCATCTATCTCGCCCTCAACAAGCCCGTCGGCATCGAGTGCACCACGGATCGCGACGTCGCTGGCAACATCGTCGACTTCGTCGGCTATCCGGAGCGGATCTTTCCCATCGGCCGGCTCGACAAGGACTCCGAGGGGCTCATCCTGCTCACCAACGACGGCGACATCGTCAACAACGTGCTGCGTGCCGAGAACGAGCACGAGAAGGAGTACGTGGTTGCGGTGGACCGCCCGCTCACCGCGGCCTTCCTGGCCGGCATGGCCGCCGGCGTGCCGATGCTGGACACCGTCACCAACCCCTGCCGCGTCACGCAGGTGGGCCGGAATACCTTCCGGATCGTGCTCACGCAGGGCCTCAACCGCCAGATCCGCCGCATGTGCGAACACTTCGGCTACACGGTGCGTCGCCTGCAGCGGGTGCGCATCATGCACGTGCACCTCGGTGCGCTGCCGGTGGGCCAGTGGCGCCCGCTGACGGCCGCCGAACTGCGCGGCCTGCAGCCCGGGCAGCGCAGGACTCTCAGCCTGAAGTGAGGTCGGCCTCGCGGCGGCGGCGCTTGTTGGTGAGGTCGAGGTACAGGTTGTAGCTCGCGATGCCCGCGGGAAAGAGGTTCGAGAGGATGCCGACCGAATCGTTCTTGCCGAAGATGAAGTACGACAGCAGCAGCAGGCTGCCCGAGATGCTCATCAGCCAGAACACCGTGGGCACCACCGGCCGACGCAACTTGCGCGAGTAGTACATCTGCACGAACCAGCGGCCGGCGAACAGCACCACGCCGAGGTAGCCGACCAGCTTCCACGGGGTGAAGGTGATTCCGAATGCCGTGTGAAAGACTTCGTTCATCGTTGCTCGCTCCGGCCGCCGCTCACGAGGTCACGGCGGTCACTTGACGCGCCCGCTCGAGGTCGGCCGCGGTATCCACGCCGGGCGCGGGCCGCTCGATGCAGGTACCCACCACGATGCGGATGCCGTGTTCCAGCGCACGCAGCTGCTCGAGCTTCTCGAGCAGCTCGAGCTCCGAGGGCGGCAGGCACGTGATGCGCCTCAGCACGCCGGCACGGTAGGCGTACAAACCGACGTGGCGCATCGTCCCTGCAAACTCACGCTGGCTTGCAGGGCCCGCGGGCGCGCCGTCGCGCGACCAGGGGATCGGGGCACGGCTGAAATACAGCGCCGCCCCGTCCTGCGCCGTCACAACCTTGACGACGTTAGGGTCCATGAACTCCTCGAGGCTCGCGATCGGCACCGCGAGCGTGGCGATGCCGGCGGCCGTGTCGCGCTCGAGCAGCTCCGCCGCCTGGTCGACGAGGGACGGTGGCAGGAACGGCTCGTCACCCTGCACGTTGACGACCAGCGTGTCGTCGCTCCAGCCGCGCTCAGCAGCGACGGCAGCCACGCGATCGGTGCCGGAGGCCAGGCTCGGGTCGGTCATCACGGCGATGGCCCGGTCCGGCCGGCGCGGGTCGTGCACGGCGGCGGCGATTCGCGCGTCGTCGGTCGCGACCAGCACCTCGTCGGCGCCGCTCGCGCAGGCCTGCTCGACGACACGCTGGATCATGGTCCTGCCGCCGATGTCGCGCAACGGCTTGCCGGGCAGCCGCGTCGAGGCGTAGCGGGCCGGGATGACGACGTGGAAGCCCACGTCTAGTCCGCGAGCAACGGATCGTCGGAGCCGAGCTTGCGGGCCTGCTCCTCGAGCATGCCGGGCACGCCGTCACGCACGGGATACGCGAGCCGCTCGGCACGGCAGACGAGTTGCTGCACGTCCGGGTGCCAGGTGAGCGGACCCTTGCACAGCGGGCAGGCGAGGATGTCGAGCAGCTTGCTATCCAAGGTGTACTCCCGCACGGGTGAGCCCGGTGCGCTCGAGGATCAGGGCCAGCAGTTCGCCGGCGGCCGCCCGGTCGATGCCCAACGCGAGTTCGACAAACCACCAGTCGGCACCGGCAAACCCGCGGCATTTTACGGCATCTTTCTCGGTCATCAGGACGATCGCGCCGGCCGGAAACGGCAGGGCGGCGGGATCGAGCGCCGCGTGGTCGGCGAGCGCATGCGCCTCGACGTCGAGCCCGGCCGCCCGCAAGCCGTCGAAGAACGCCGCCGGGTGGCCGATGCCTGCGACGGCCTCGACGGGTCGTCCACGGAAAGCCGCGAGTGGCCGCCGCTCGCCGCTGCCGAGATTCACGGCATCGCCGAGCTGCAGTCGCGCCGTGACGGTCAGCGGACCCCGTGGCGCAGTGCGCGCCGGGCTCCCGGTCCGGCGCTCTGTGAGGACCACCGCGTCGACCTGCTCGAGCCGCGCCGGCGGCTCGCGCAGCGGTCCAGCGGGCAGCAGCTGCCCGTTGCCGAACCCGCGCGCCGCATCCACGACTGCGATCTCCACGTCGCGCGCGAGGCGCAGGTGCTGCAGTCCATCGTCGCAGACCACGACGTCGGCGCCCGCCTCCGCGGCACGGCGGGCCGCAGCGACCCGGTCGGCGCCGGCCACCACGACCTTCGGCCCGCGCAGTGCGTGCAGCACGGCCTCGTCGCCGACATCGGCGGGATCGCTTTCCGGGGTCACCACGCGGGGCCCGCCGACCGATCGGCCGCCGTAACCGCGCAGCACGACGCCCACGTGATGCCCGCGCAGGCCGAGCTGCCGCGCGAGCCAGGCCGCGACCGGCGTCTTGCCGGTGCCGCCTACGGTCAGGTTGCCGACGACGACCACGGGCACCGCCACGCGCTCGGCCTGCAGCACGCCTGCGCGATACAGCCCGCGCCGGACGGCGACGACGGCTCGGAACAGCCAGGCCAGCGGCCACAGCGGCAGGCTCGCCCAGCGCGGCCCGTACCAAAGCCGCTGCAGGGCGCCCGCCAGGCTCATTCGCTGAACTGAAGCCGGTGCAGCACCGCGTACTGGCCGTTGCGTGCCAGCAGCTCCTCGTGGGTGCCGGTCTCGATGATCCGGCCGGCGTCCATCACCAGGATCCGGTCCGCGTTCTCGACCGTGGAGAGACGGTGCGCGATCACGAGCGTCGTGCGCCCCTGCATGAGTGCCTCGAGCTGCTCCTGGATCTGCCGCTCGAGCCCCGTGTCGAGCGCCGAGGTGGCCTCGTCGAGGATCAGGATCGGCGTATTGCGCAGCAGCGCGCGGGCGATTGCGATGCGCTGGCGCTGCCCGCCGGAGAGCAGCGTGCCGCGGTCGCCCACCATCGCGTCGAGGCCCTCGGGCAACTGCTCGGCGAACTCCAGCACGCGCGCCGCGCCCGCGGCCGCCTCGATCTCGGCGTCCGTGGCCGGATGGCCGAACGCGATGTTGCTGCGGATCGTGTCGTTGAACAGCACCACGTCCTGGCTCACGAGGCTCATCTGCGCGCGCAGCCGCTCGAGCGGGTATTCGCGGACGTCCAGGCCGTCGAGCATCACCGTGCCGCCGGTCACGTCGTAGAAGCGCGGCAGCAGGTTCATGATCGTGGACTTGCCGCTGCCGGAGCGCCCGACGATCGCCAGCGTCTCTCCGGCGTGCACTTCGAAGCTGATGCCGTGCAGAACCGCGTCGGCCGCGCTCGGGTAAGTGAAGCGCACGTCGCGGTAGGCGATGTCGCCCCGCGCCCGCTCGATCGGCGCGGACCCGCCGGCCGGCTCGGGCGGCAGGTCGAGTACCGCGAAGATGTTCTGCGCCGCGGCGATGCCCTGCTGCAGGGGACCGGCGACGTTGACCAGTCGCCGCAGCGGGCCGGTCACGAAAATCAGTGCCGCGATGAACGAGGTGAACTCGCCCACCGACATCTCGCCGCGGATCGCCTCCACGGTGGCGAGGTAGAGCACCGCGGCGAGGCCGATGGCCGTGATGGTCTGCACGACGGGATTGCTCAGGCTCTTGGTGAACATGAGCTTCATGTACGAGCGACGGTTGTGCTCGATCACCTGCTCGAACTGCGCCGCCTCGTAGCCCTGGGCGTTGAATACCCTGACCACGCGCGGCGCCTCGATGGCCTCCTTCGCCACCCGGGTCACGTCCCCCATCGAGGACTGGATGCGCTGGCTGTAGCGGCGGAACAGCGTGTTGATGCGGCGGATCAGCGCGGCGATCAGCGGCGCCACCACCAGGCTGATGAGCGTGAGCTTCGGGTTCAGGTACAGCAGGTAGCTGATCAGGCCGATGATCGCGAGCGTGTCGCGGATGAACACCGTGATGGAGTCGGTCGTCGCCGTGGCCACCTGCTCGGTGTTGAACGTGAGGCGCGACAGCAGCATGCCGGAGGAGCTGTGGTCGAAGAACGTCACCGGCAAGTTCAGGTAGCGGTCGAATATCTGGCCGCGCAGCGTCTTCACGATGTGCCGCCCGACGTGCCCCGGGCAGTAGGTCTGCATGAAGTCGGCGACGCCGCGCACGATGAACAGGCCGACCAGCGCCACCGGCACCAGCCAGACCATGCGCGGGTCCTTGTCGACGAAGGTGCCGTCGAGGAAGAACTTCACGAACGCGGCCCAGCCGGCGTCCGTGGCCGCAAACAGCACCATGCCCGCCACGCCGACGGCGAACATGCCGCGGTGCGGACGCAGGTAGCCGAGCAGGCGACGGTACGTCTGCAGGGCGCCCGCCGGCATCTTGAGCGAGCCCGTGCTAGCGCCCTTCTTGCGCATCGTGGACCGTCGCGATGTTGATCTGCCGGTAGCCCGCACGGCCGGCCACGTCCATCGCCGTGACCACGCTCTGGTGCGTGGCCCGGGCGTCCGCGCGGATGGTCACCGGCATCGTGCGGTCGCTGCCCGCTGCGCGCCCGATCGCGATCGTGAGCGTATCGGGACTGTTGTTGGCGAGCGCGCGTCCGTTGACGCGGTAGCCGCCCTGCGCGGTGACCTCGATCTCGACCGTCTCGGACTCCACCGCCTCGGGCTCGGCGCCGGCCTCGGGCAGGCGCAACTGCAGCCGCCCCTCGTCGATGAAGCGCGTCGAGAGCATGAAGAAGATCAGCAGCAGCAGCACGACGTCGATGAGCGACGTCAGGTTGAGGTCGGGCTCCTCGGCGCGCCGCGGGTGGAAATTCACGCCGCGGCGTCCCGCGGCGTGAGCGTCGGCAACGCGCCGGCGCGGTCGATCGCCTGCACGAGCTTGATGGATTCCTTCTCCATGCGGATCACGAGCGCGTCCACCCGACCGCGCAGGTACCGGTAGGCGACCAGTGCCGGGATGGCCACCAGCAGGCCCGCCGCGGTGGTGATCAGCGCCTCCGAGATGCCGCCCGCCATGGCCGCCGGGTTGCCCACGCCTACGACCGTGATCGCCTTGAACGTGCGGATCATGCCGGTCACCGTGCCGAGCAGGCCGAGCAGCGGCGAGATCGCCGCGATCGTACCGAGGCTATTCAGGAAGCGCTCGAGGTCGTGGACCACGTGGCGGCCCGCGTCCTCGATCGCCTCGAGCATCACGGAGCGGTCCCGGTGGCGGTTGGCGAGGCCGGCAGCGAGCACACTGCCGAGCGGCGAGTGCTGCTGCAGGGCCGCGACCTGCTTGTCCGACAGCGCCCGGTTTTCGACCCACTGCCAGACCTTGTCGGCGAGCTCGGCCGGAACGACGCGCTGGTCGCGCAGCGTCCACAGCCGCTCGAGCGTGATTGCGACGGCCAGGATGGAGCACAGGATGATCGGCACCATCACGATGCCGCCGGCCGTCACGATTTCGAACATGTCCTGGCCCGTACCCCTTGCTCCAGCGCCCGCGGATGATACTGCATGGCGGCGCATCGCCGCGACCGGCGCGACTGCGCGAGCGGTACTCAGGGATCGTGCCAGGGCCGTCGCTGCGCCGGCCGATGAAGCCGCGGTGCGGCCAGCGGACGGTCCGGATGCACGTCGAACTCGATCGCGCCGCTCGCCGACCCGACGATCACCGTGGCGCCGGCGGCCTCCCAGCGCGCGACGACGTCGGGTTTGGGAAAGCCCCAGCGATTGCGATGGCCGGATGGCACCAGCGCCCAACGCGGCTGCGTCGCATCGACGAACGACTGCGTCGAGGACGTGCGGCTGCCGTGGTGCGGGACGGTCAGCACGTCCACCCGGCCGGGGCTGCCCTGCGCCTGCAACTCGACCTCGGCCGGGTGCTCGATGTCGCCCGTGAGCAGCAGCACGTGCGGCCCGACACGCACGCGCAGCACGCAGGAGCGGTCGTTGTCCCCGGGCGGCAGGTCCGGACCCGGATGCAGCCACTCGAAACTCACGCCGTCCCAGCTCCATCGACCGCCCCGACGACAGAGTTCGACCGATCCGGGTCCCTCGAGCGCGTGCCCGCTGGTGATGCGCCGCCCGACCGGCATCGATCGCACCAGTGAAGCGACGCCGCCGACGTGGTCGAGGTCGTCATGACTCACGACCAGTGCATCGACGCGACGCAGGCCGCGGTGGCGAAGATAGGGCTCGAGCACGAGCGCCCCCGTATCGCTGCCGCTGCGGAACGCCGGCCCCGCGTCGTACACGAGCACGTGGTGGCGCGTCTCGACGACCGCGGCGAGCCCCTGCCCCACGTCGAGCATCGCGAAGCGCGCTGCGCCCCATTCCGGCGCCGCGGCGCGCCAGCCACAGGCGGCGACTGCGAGCAGCAGCCCGGCCATCCGTCCCGGCCCCGGCAGGGGTGCGAGCGCCGCCACGGCGCCGATGACGAGCACGGCCCAGCCGAAGGGCCCGAGACCCGCGACACCCCAGGTGGCCCACGGCCATGCGGCCGGCACGGCGATGAGCGGCCAGGTGGTCTCGATCAGCCACGCGACGCCGCCGAGCGCCACGGCGCCTGGGCCGGGCGCTGCGAGCACGCATGTGGTCGCGAGCAGCACCGCGGGCACGATCACCAGCGTGTAGAGCGGGATCGCGAGGAAGTTCACGCCGGCCGACACCAGTGACACCGTGCCGAAGCTGCCGACCAGCACCGGCACCAGCCCGGCGGTCACCGCCCACTGCGACTGCGCGTATCCGCGCGCCACGCCCGGCTGTGCGAGCTGGCCGCTGGTCACCAGCAGGATCGCGGCTACGGCTCCGAATGACAGCCAGAACCCCACCGAGAGTGGTGCCAGCGGCTCGATCGCCAGCACGGCGATCGCACCGGCGGCCAGCGCGTCCGCGGACCCGACGCGGCGCCGCGAACGCAGTGCGATCGCGACGATGGCGATCATGATCGCGGTGCGTTGCGTAGGCACCGACCAGCCAGCGAGCGAGGCATAGGCGAGTGCCGCGAGGCTGCCGGCCACCACCGCGGCGTCGCGCGCCGCGCCGAGCGTGCCGCGACGCTGGCGCAGGCGCTGCACCCGCGCCGTCACCCAGCCCGCGACCAGCGCGAACATGCCGATGTGCATCCCGGAAATGGCCATCAGGTGGCTGGTGCCGCTGCGCGCGAGCTCGCGCCACTGCGCAGGGCTCAATGCATCCTGCAATCCCACCGACAGGCCCGCGACGATGCCGGTGGCGGGCCGCTCGCCGAGGGCGGTGCGGATCGCCTCGGAAATCGCATCGCGCGCGACCAGCACGGGGAAGCGCGCCACGTCGCCGCGGCGGCGACCGAGCCGCGTCGCCGAGCGCACGTAGCCGGTGGCGCCTAGACCCTCGCGCAGGCGTCGCGCCTCGAAATCACTGCCGCCGGGATTGGCGAAACCGCGCGGCCGGCGCAGCCGCACCTCGAGCTCGAGCCGCTCGGCGGCCTGCGGGCGCCACTGCGGCGCGTACCAGGTGAGCTCCACGAACGGCGGCACGCCGGGCAGCGGATCGGTCGCGAGGCGGAACCGCAGCCCCCCACCGACCTGCTGCGGAACGGAGGCGACGTGGCCGCTCAGGCCGAGCGACACGCCCTCGAGTGCCGGATCGAGCCGCTGCTCGAGGCGCAAGGCGCACTGCTGCCAGGCGAGCGTGAAGCCGAACGCGAGTCCGAGCACGGCCCAGCGTCGCAGCACGGCTGCGGCGAGCAGGGTCGCCGCGCACACGAGCGCGACTGTCTGCAGCCCCGGCAGCTCGGATTGCAGCAGCAGTGCGCACGCACCCGCGAGCCAGGCCACCGCCGTCCAGACCATCGCCACTCCCACGCGTCCTGACGACGGACAGCGTGGGCGCGGCGTATGACCGCGGCGAGCCGCTTATCTCCCCGGAACGAGCGGATTCAGCCGCGGACCAGCTGCCCGTCCTCGAGCACCAGCACGCGCTGCATGCGCGCCGCGATCTCGGCGGCGTGCGTGACGATCACGAGGCTGGTACCGAGCTCGCGGTTGAGCTCGAGCATCAGTTCGAGCACGCCGCGCGCGTTGGCGCCGTCGAGGTTGCCGGTGGGCTCGTCGGCCAGCACCAGCTGCGGCCGCGTGACGAGTGCCCGCGCGACCGCCGCGCGCTGCCGCTCCCCGCCCGACAGCTGCGCCGGGCGGTGGGTGAGCCGCGCGCCGAGGCCGACGCGCTCGAGGAAGGCGCGCGCCTCGCGCTCGGCCGCGGCGACCGGCAGGCGCCGCACCATCAGCGGCATCGCGACGTTCTCGAGCGCCGAGAACTCGGGCAGCAGGTGGTGGAACTGGTACACGAACCCGAGCGCCTCGTTGCGCAGCCGTCCGCGCGCGGTGTCCGGGAGATCGGCGAACGACTGTCCCTTGATTCGCACCGTGCCGCCGGTGGGCAGGTCGAGCCCGCCGAGAATCTGCAGCAGCGTGGTCTTGCCGGAACCCGACGCACCCACGATCGCGAGCGTTTCGCCGCGCTCGACGACGAGGTTGACGTCGCGCAGCACCTCGAGGCGCTGGCCGGCCTCCTCGAAGTGCTTGCTCACGTGCTCGCAGGCGAGCGTCGCCGGGTCAGTCATGCCGCAGGGCCCTCGCCGGGTGGGTGCGCGCCGCCCGCCAGGCGGGATACAGCGTCGAGAGGCAGCACAGCACGAACGCCGTGGCCGCGATCAGCGCGACGTCGCGCGGGTAGGACTGTCGCCGGCAGGTCGCTCATCAGGTAGACGCTTGCGTCCATGAAGCGCGTGCCCACCAGCCGCTCGAGGCCGTGCACCAGCCGCTCGAGGTTGAGCGACAGCGCGACGCCGAGCGCCACGCCGCCGAGCGTGCCGAGCAGCCCGATCACCGTGCCCTGCGTCGCGAACACGGCGAGGATGCTGCCCGGCCGCGCGCCGAGCGTGCGCAGGATGGCGATGTCGGGCTGCTTGTCCTTCACCGCCATCACCAGCGTGGAGACGATGTTGAAGGCCGCGACGGCCACCACCAGCAGCAGGATGAAGAACATCATGCGCTTGGTGAGCTCGATGGAACGGAAGAAGTTCGCATGGCGCTGCGTCCAGTCCTCCACCCAGAAGCCGCCCCCGAGATCCTCGGCCACCGCCCGCGCCACCGAGGGCGCGCGCAGCGGGTCGTGCACCGCGAGCCTGAGGCCGCTGGCATCGAAACCCGTGCGCAGCAGGCGCGCGGCGTCGGCGAGGTGCACCAGTGCGAGGCCGTTGTCGATCTCGTACATGCCCGAGTAGAAGACCCCGCCCACCGTGAAGCGGCGCATGCGTGGCACGACGCCCGCCGGCGTGACGTTGCCCTGCGCGATCGCGAGCACCACGGTGTCGCCCTCCGCGACGCCGAGCCGTGTCGCGACCTCCGCGCCGAGCAGCACGCGATAGGCGCCGGGCTCCAGCACGGCGAGCGCGCCGCTGCGCATGCGCTCACCGATCGCCGACACCTGCGGCCTCGAGCGCCGGATCCACGCCGCGCACCTCGAGCGCGGTCGAGGCGCCGTCCGCGCCCTCGCCGATCGCGAGCGCCTCGCCCTCGAGGTAGGGCGCCACCGCCCGCACCTCGGGGTGCGCGAGCGCTCGCTCGCGCAGCGCCGGCCAGTCGTCGAGGCCGCCGTTGAAGCCCGTCACCGTGGCGTGCGAGGTCACGCTCAGGATGCGCGTGCGCAGTTCGCGCTCGAAGCCGTTCATCACGGAGAGCACCACGATCAGCACGGCCACGCCGATGGCCACGCCCAGCATGGACATGAGCGAGATGAACGACAGGAAGCGGTTGCCGGTGGAGCGCAGGTAACGCCGGCCGATCCGAAGCTCGTAGGGCACGCCGCTCATCATTCGTACCGCAGCGCCTCGGCGGGCTCGGTGGCCGCCCCGCGCAGCGCGGGGTAGATCGTCGCGAGCACCGTGAGCGCGAACGCGATGAGACCGATCGTGGCCACCTGGCCGACCCGGACCTCCGAGGGGATCTCGGTGATGTAGTACACCGTCGGGTCCATGACGTGGAAGCCGAAGAGCCGCTCGAGCACCGGCACGATGGTGCCCACGTTCAGGGCGACCAGCACCCCGAGCGCGACCCCGATCAGCGTGCCGATGGCGCCGATGACGACCCCCTGGGTGAAGAAGGCGCCGACCACGCCGCCGCGCGCGAGCCCGAGCGTGCGCAGGATCGCGATGTCCGAGCGCTTCTCGTTCACCACCATGACGAGGGCCGCCACGATGTTGAAGGCCGCCACCGCCACGACCAGCATCAGGATCAGGCTCATCATGGTCTTCTCGATGCGGATCGCGCGGAAGTACGCGGCGTGCTCCTGCGTCCAGTCGCGCACCGTGACACCGCCGCCCGCCGCGGCGGCGGCGCGGGCCGCGCGTGCCGGCGCGGCCATCACCTCGATCGAAGCGCAGGCGCAGCCCGGCCGGCCCGGCGCCGCGCCCCGCCAGCGCGGCCGCGTCCTCGAGCGCAACGAGCGCGAGCGAGGCATCGTGTTCCTGCAGGCCCACCTCGAACACCCCGGACACGGTGAAGGTCTGCAGCTTCGGGCGGCCGCCCGACTCGAGCAGCTCGCGACCCGGCACCATGACCGTGAGCTCGTCGCCGACCTCCGCACCGAGCTGCCAGGCGAGCACGCGGCCGAGCACGATGCGCCGCTCGCCGGGCACGAGTTCGGCGAGCCGTCCCGCGACGAGGTGCCGCTCGACCGTCGAGACCTCGGTCTCGACCGCCGGGTCGAGGCCGTGCAGCAACACCGGCTGCAGGTGACCGGCCCGGCCCACCATCGCCTGCACGTCGACGAACGGCGCCACCCCGGAGACCCCGGGGACCGCGCGGACGCGCGCCGCGACGGCGTCCCAGTCGGTCCCGGCCATGCGCGGCGCCTCGAGGGTCGCGTGCGCGGTGAGGGCCACGAGTCGGCTGCGCAGCTCGCCCTCGAAGCCGTTCATCACCGAGATGATCGTGATGAGCGCGGTCACCCCGACCGCCACACCCAGCATGGAAACCCAAGAGATGAACGAGACGAAGAAACCCTGTCGCCGGGTCCGGACGTAGCGCAGGCCGACGAAGATGGGCAGCGGATGGAACATCGGGATCCGGCAGGGGCTCACAGGGGCGCGGGCGAAGGGCGGCAAGGCTACCCGCCACCGGGCTGCATTGCACGTTGGCAAACCCGGCGGCACGTCACGTCTGCGACCCTCCCCCGGTGCTAATATCGCGCCGCCTTTCCTGCGGAGATCGGAATCATGCGCAATGCCGTCGTGGCCGCGATCGGAATCGCCTGCGGACTGGGGTGCGTCGGGTCGCATGCCCAGGAGCTGCAGATGGTCGAGCCTCCGCCGGCACGCGCCGCGGTCGCGACGCCGAGCCGCGGCACGAGCATGGGCGAGGTCGAGGCACGCTTCGGCGCGCCGACCGAACGCTACCCTGCCGTCGGGCAGCCGCCGATCACCCGCTGGGTGTACCCGTCGTTCGTGGTGTTCTTCGAGTATTCCCACGTGGTCCATGCCGTGGGCCGGCGCGCTGCACCCGCCACGCCCTGACTCGACGCTTCTTTCGGTCGATCAATCACTTCGAGTAGATCCTTGGATCTGCTCTTAAGTTACTGTTTAACATAATGTCTGATCTTCCGATCCTGCCGACGGACCAGCGGCCGCGGGTGCTATGGCGGGGCCTCGCCGGCGCCGCCACCGGCCTCTACCTTGCTCGCGCGGCAGAACGTCTCGCGCGGCCCCTGCTCGTGATCGCGCGAAACGCCGCCGAGGTGGCGCGGCTCGAAGACGAGCTGCGCTTCTTCGCGACGCCATCGCTCCCGGTGCTCGCCTTCCCGGACTACGAGACCCTGCCCTACGACCAGTTCTCGCCGCACCCGGACATCATCTCCCAGCGACTGCGCACGCTCTCGCGGCTGCCCGGCCTCGCGACCGGCATCGTCGTCGCCGACCTGCCCACGTCGTTGCAGCGGCTGCCGCCGCGCAGCTTCGTGGACGGCCACGCCTTCGTGCTCGAGGTGGGCGCCGAGCTCGACCTCGAGGCATTCCGCGCCCGCCTGACGGCGGCCGGCTACACCAGCGTGCCGCAGGTGGCGGCCCCCGGCGAGTTCGCCATCCGCGGCTCGCTGTTCGACGTGTTTCCCATGGGCAGCGAGGCGCCGCTGCGCATCGACCTGTTCGATCGGCAGGTGGACAGCATCCGCAGCTTCGACGCGGACACCCAGCGCTCGAGCGAGCGGCTGACGCGGCTCGAGCTGCTGCCGGCACGCGAGTTCAGCCTCGCGCCGGAATCGATCCGCGACTTCCGCCGCCGCTACCGCACGCGCTTCGAGGGCGACCTCACGCGCATGCCGCTGTACCGCGACGTGGGCGAGGGACTCGCGCCGGCGGGCATCGAGTACTACCTGCCGCTGTTCTTCGAGGCGACCTCGAGCCTGTTCGACTACCTGCCCGACGGGGCGGTGGTCGCGCTTGCGGCCGACCACGAGGCCGGGCTGGCCGACGCCTGGCGCACCGTCGAGTCGCGCCACGAGGAGCGGAGCTACGACATCGAGCACCCGGTGCTCGCCCCGGCCGAGCTGTGCCTGCCGCCCGCCGAGTGGCTGGCGGCCGCGGGCGCGCGCGGCCAGTTGCTGCTCGGCGGCGCCGGCGCGGGCGAACCGGGCGCCGGCATCGAGGCGGTGGATCTCGGCACGAGCGAGGCACCGGTCGCGCGCCTCGACGCACGACGCGAGGAGACGATCCGGGCGTTCGCCGAGCGGCTCGCTTCGCATCCGGGACGCGTGCTGCTGGCCGCGGAATCGCCCGGTCGCCGCGAGTTGCTGTTCGACCTGCTGCGGCCGTTCGGCGTCGAGCCGCGCATCGTCTCCGGCTGGCACGAGTTCCTTGCCGGCGATGCGCCGGTCGCAGTCACGGTCGCCCCGCTCGCCTCGGGCGTGGTGCTCGCGGACCCGCCCGTCACCCTGTATGCCGAGGAGCAGCTGTTCGGCGACCGCGCGCGCCAGGAGCGCCGACGCCGACGCTCGGACCGCGACCCCGCCCGCATCATCCAGCAGCTCGCCGACCTGCGGCCCGGCGCAGCGGTGGTGCACGAGGACTACGGCGTCGGCCGCTACCTCGGACTCACCACCATGGACGCGGGCGGACTGCCCGCCGAGTTCCTGGTGCTCGAGTATGCCGAGGGCGACAAGCTCTACGTGCCGGTGCAGGCACTCGAGCGCATCAGTCGCTACACCGGCGCGCCGGCGGAGAGCGCGCCGCTGCACAAGCTCGGCAGCGAGCAGTGGTCGAAGGCACGCGCGCGCGCGGCGGCGCGCATCCGCGACGCCGCGGCGGAGCTGCTCGACGTGTACTCGCGGCGCGCCACGCGCCCGGGGCACGCCTTCGCCGTGGACGAGCCGCAGCTGCACGCCTTCGAGGCGGGCTTCCCCTTCGAGGAGACCGCGGACCAGGCCGGTGCCATCGAGCAGGTACTCGATGACCTGCGCTCACCGCGGCCCATGGACCGCGTGGTCTGCGGCGACGTGGGCTTCGGCAAGACCGAGGTGGCGCTGCGCGCGGCCTTCGTCGCGGTGCAGGGCGGCCGGCAGGTGGCGGTGCTGGTGCCCACCACGCTGCTCGCCCAGCAGCATCACCAGACCTTCGCCGACCGCTTCGCGGACTGGCCCATCAAGGTCGAGCTGCTGTCGCGCTTTCGCGGCGACGCGCAGGCGAAGGGCGTGCTCGCGGGCCTCGCGGACGGCAAGGTGGACATCGTCATCGGTACGCACCGGCTGCTGCAGAGCGGCGTGCGCTTCAAGGACCTCGGGCTCCTGATCGTGGACGAGGAGCACCGCTTCGGCGTGCGCGACAAGGAGCGGCTCAAGGCGCTGCGCGCCGAGGTGGACGTGCTGACGCTCACCGCAACACCGATACCCCGTACGCTCAACATGGCGCTCGGCGGACTGCGCGATCTTTCGCTGATCACCACGGCGCCGGCGGCGCGGCTGTCCATCAAGACGTTCGTTTCGGAGTGGAACGCGTCGGTGGTCCGCGATGCCTGCCTGCGCGAGCTGCGCCGCGGCGGGCAGGTGTACTTCGTGCACAACGCCGTCGAGACCATCGAGGCGATGGCGCAGCAGCTCGCCGAGCTGGTGCCGGAGGCGCGCGTAGTCATCGGCCACGGGCAGATGCGCGAGCGCGACCTCGAGCAGGTGATGCTCGACTTCTACCACCGGCGCGCCAACCTGCTGCTGTGCACGACCATCATCGAGAGCGGCATCGACGTGCCGACGGCCAACACCATCATCATCGACCGGGCCGACCGCTTCGGCCTCGCGCAGCTGCACCAGCTGCGCGGTCGCGTCGGCCGCTCGCACCACCAGGCCTATGCGTACCTGATCACGCCGCCGAAGAACGCCATGACCTCCGACGCGAAGAAGCGCCTCGAGGCGATCGAGTCGCTCGAGGACCTCGGCGCCGGATTCGTGCTCGCCACCCACGACCTCGAGATCCGCGGCGCAGGCGAACTGCTCGGCGAGGGCCAGAGCGGCCAGATCCAGGAGATCGGCTTCGCGCTGTACATGGAGCTGCTCGAGCGAGCGGTGGCGGCGCTGCGCGCCGGCAAGTCGCCCGAGCTCGAGCGCCCGCTGCACCACGGGCCGGAGATCGACCTGCACGTGCCCGCGCTGCTGCCCGAGGCGTACCTGCCCGACGTGCATGCGCGGCTGGTGCTCTACAAGCGGATCTCGGCCGTGGCCGCCGAGGCCGAGCTCGACGACCTGCAGGCGGAGACCGTGGACCGATTCGGCCTGCTGCCCGAGGCCGCGAAGAACCTGTTCCGGATCGCACGCCTGCGTGCCGCCGCCGCACGACTCGGGATCGAGCGCCTGGATGTGGCTCCGGCCGGTGGGTCGGTGACCTTCGCGGAATCGACGCCGGTCGATCCGGGCGCCCTGATCCTGCTCGTGCAGCGCAGCGCGCGCGCGATGCGCTTCGACGGACCGAGCAAGCTGCGCTTCGCCGGCCGGCACGAGGAGCCCGAGCAGCGCTTCGTCGCCGCGGGCCGGCTGCTGGACTCGCTGGATTCGTGCCTGCCGAAGTAAGCGCCGTTCTCGGCCTCTTCCATCAGCGTGCGGATCCAGCCGTCGTCGTCGACCATGCGACGCAGGCACTGCAGGTGGGTGGCCGTCGCGCCCACCATGCCCGGCACGGCCGCAATCGTCTCGAGCACGATCGCCCGGTGGCCATAACGCTTGGCGAAGAAGGTGTCGGCGAAGAAGCGCAGCAGCCCGGTCAGGCCCAGTGCAAGGCGGTCCGCCAGATCGCTGGGCGCTCGATGCAGAATGGGTGGAAGCGGCTCCGTCGGCATCGCTGCTCGTTCTTCGGCGACCACCGCTGACCACGCCCGCGCGCTCAGCGCCCGAGAAAGTCGATCAGGTCCTTGGTGAGCCGACGCTTGTGGGTCGCAAACAGGCCATGCGGCGCGCCGTCGTACTCGACCAGCGTGCTGTGCTTGATGCCCTTCGCCGCGGCCCGGCTCGACGCGTCGATCGGCACCGTCTTGTCCTCGGTGCCGTGGATGATGAGCGTGGGCACCTTGAACGCGGCGAGGTCACTGCGGAAGTCGGTGCTCGAGAACGACTTCAGGCAACTCCAGGGTGGCCTTGAGGCTGGCCTGCATCGAGACGCTGCGCGCCCACGCCAGCAGTTCGTCGCTGACCGGGTCCCGTGCCGTGTCGACGCCGAAGAAGGTTCGGAAGAAGCCGGCCAGGAACCTGGGCCGGTCCTCGTTGAGCGCGAGCGCCGTCTTGTCGAAGGCGGCTTGTTCCGTGCCGGCGGGGTTGTCGTGCGTCTTCAACCGGAACGGCAGCACCGAGGACACGAGAACGGCCTGCACCACCGACTTGCCGCCATGACGCGACATGTAGCGAGCCACCTCGCCACCGCCCATCGAGAAGCCCACGAGCACGGCGTCCCGCGCCCCGGTCTGCTCGATCACCGCCGCCAGGTCGTCGGCGAGCGTGTCGTAGTCGTAGCCGCTCCAGGGCTGCGACGAGCGGCCGAAGCCGCGGCGGTCGTAGGCAATCGCGCGGTGGCCGGCGTCAGCGATGGCCATCTGCGACCCCGGCAGCGTGCCCGCGACCACCCGGTTACCGCCCTGCTCCTGCGCCGCGGCGAGCGCCTGCCGCGCCGCCTCCAGCATCACCTCGCAGCCCGCGCCCGCGGCGGCACCGCGATGACGACGCCGGCGCTCACGGTGAGGTAACGCCCTGTGCGCGAGCGCGGATGCAGGATGGCGAGTTCGCGCACCCGCCTGACGATGAGCCCGGCGTGCTGCACGGTGCGCTCCGCCTCCATGGACACGCCGAGGGCGAGGAACTCGCCGTCGCCGGAGCGGGCGACCACGTCGCTCGAGCGTCGCATCGCCGCGGCAAGGGTCCGACCCACCTGGCGCAACGCATTGTCGGTCGCACCGCGTCCGAACACCTCGAGGTAGTCGCGGCAGCCGTCCACCTCGAAACGCATCAGTCCGAGCACGCGCCCGTCGCGCTGCGCGGTTGACCAGTCCCGGCGCAGCACTTCCATCAGATGCTCGGGCGTAGCGAGCGTTCCCGGACGATCGGCGGCACCGGCGGACGCGACGGCGGCGCCCGCTGCGACCGGTCGGTAGAACAGTGCGAGCCGCGATTGCGGCAGCAGGCGCGCGAACCGCTCACAGTCCACCGTGCTGCCGTCGGAGCGTCTCAGGTGCACGCGCAGCGGCAGGTTGGCGACTGCGGACTCGGCGGGCACGGCGGCCTCGATCTCGGCGAGCGCGCAGCCCGCTGAGCGTGCCCTCGTCCCGGCCGAGCAGCGTCGCGAGGGTGGCGTTCGCGTACAGCAGGTGCGGCGCGGCGCTGTCGGCCTCGACCACCGCAATGCCGTCCGGGGCACGGTGCAGGATTTCTGCGGACAGGGACTCGTCTGGATCGTTCATCGTGGTGGTCTGCTCTGTCACGCGTCGAGCTGCAACTGGGGGGCGTCGCGACAATGATCGACCGCGCCACGGCACTCGAGCCAGCGCGCGCTCTGCTGCAGCGCGAGACGGTCCGGCGTCGGGCGTCCGTGCAGGCGCGCGAGGCGCACCTGGCTCAGCGGGTCGGCCTCGCCGGCGAGTTCGTCGAGCACGGCGAGCACTGCGATCACGGTCGTTGCACACCGCGAGCACGTCGCAGCCGGCGGCCAGCGCGCGCCGGGCCCGCTCGGGCACCGTGCCCGCGAACGACGCGCCGCCCATGCTCAGGTCGTCGGAGAATACGGCGCCGGTGAAGCCCAGGTTCCAGCGCAGCTCCTGCTGGATCCAGCGTCGCGAGAAGCTGGCGGGTGCCTCGTCCATTTCCGGGAAGAGCACGTGGGCGACCATGATCGAGGACAGGCCGTTCGCGATCAGCCGCTGGTAGGGCAGCAGGTCGCCGGCCAGCTCCGCGAGCGGACGACGGTCCACGGGCAGGCTCCTGTGCGAGTCGGCGACGACCGCGCCGTGCCCGGGAAAGTGCTTGGCGGTCGCCACCATCCCGGCAGCCCGCATGCCCTGCATGCAGGAGACGGCGAGGCGAGCGACCACCTCCGGGTCGGCGTGGTAGGCGCGATCGCCGATCACCTCACTCACGCCGTAGTCGAGGTCCACGCAGGGCGCGAAGCTCATGTCGATGCCGACGGCGCGCAGCTCGGCAGCGAGCAGCCAGCCGCATTGCCACGCGAGGCGTCGGCCGGCCTCGGCGTCGACGTCGTAGACCCGTCCGATCGCCCGTTGCGGCGGCAGCACGGTGAAGCCGTCGCGGAAGCGCTGTACGCGGCCACCCTCGTGGTCCACCGCCACGAGCAGCGGCGGGCTGCGCACGGCGCGGATCTCCTGCACGAGCGCCTCGAGCTGGCCGATGCTCTCGAAGTTGCGACTGAAGAGGATCACCGAGCCCACCAGCGGCTGGAGCGAGCACGCGACGGTCCTCGGCCGTGAGCTCGGTGCCGGCGACGTCCACCATCAGCGGCCCGAGCGTCATCGCGCCGCTCCGGCAGCCGCGGGCCAGGCGTCGCTCTCGACCAGGAACTTGCGCTCGATTTCGACGGGCATCGTGTCAGCGCTCGAAGACGGCCATGGCCTCGACGTGGGTCGTGTGCGGAAACATGTCCATCACGCCGGCCGCAACGAGCCTGAATCTGTGTTCGCGCACGAGGAGGCCTGCGTCCCGGGCGAGGCTGCCCGAATGGCAGGAAATATACACGACGCGACTCGCGCCGCAGCGGTCCACCACCGGCAGGACCTCGCGCGCGCCCGCGCGCGGCGGGTCGAGCAGCACGCGGTCGTAGGCGCGCGTCGCCCAGGGTGCGTCCGCCGCCGGTGCGGCGAGGTCGGCGGTGACGAAGCTCGCGTTGCCGATCGCCTGCCGGCGGGCGTTGTCGCCGGCGCGGGCGACGAGCGCGGCCTCCCCTTCCACGCCCACCACCTCGCCGGCCCGGCGCGCCAGCGGCAGCGAGAAATTGCCGATCCCGCAGAAGAGGTCGAGCACCCGATCGGCGGGCTGCGGATCGAGCTCATCGACGGCCCGCCCGACCATCGCCTCGTTCAGCCGCGCGTTCACCTGGATGAAGTCGGTCGGCTCGAATTCCAGGGAGACGTCGAAGGCCTCGAGCCGGTAGCGCAGCGGCTCGTGGCCCGGCGTCAGCGGCGCCACGGTGGCCGGGCCGCCCGGCTGCAGGTAGATCCGCACGCCTTGGCTTCGCTCGAAGTCGCGCAGGCGGTCGAGGTCGGGCGCCGTGGGCGGATCGAGCACGCGCAACACGACGGCGCAGGCGTTGTCCGCCGCCGCCACCTCCGCCTGCGGCAGTCGTGCGGCGATCGAGAGCCCGCCCACGAGTTCAGCCAGCGGGTCGATCAGGCGGTCGAGCGGCGGCGCGAGGATGCGGCATTCGTGCAGGTCCGCGACGTAGGGCGCTGCACGCTCCCGGAAGCCCACCACCACCCGGCCCTTGCGCGCGACGTACTTGATTCCGAGGCGTGCGCGGCGCCGATAATTCCACACCGGCCCGGTCAGCGGCTCGAGCTCCCGAACGGGCTCGACGCCGCCGAGGCGCGCCAGGTTCTCGAGCAGCTGCGCCTGCTTGTAGGCGAGCTGCGCCGCCGGCTCGAGGTGCTGCAGCGCGCAGCCGCCGCAGGTGCCGTAGTGCGGGCACGGCGCGGCCACGCGATCGGGACTCGCCACGAGCACGGACTCGAGCACGGCCTCGTCGAAGTTGCGATGACGACGGACGCGCCGGAGCACGACGCGCTCGCCCGGCAGCGCGCCGGCGACGAACACGGCCTTGCCGTCGATCCGCGTGACTCCGTCGGCCTCGTGGGAGAGATCGACGACGTCGGCCTCCTCGGAGGCCGCGCTGATGCGCTTCATCCGCCTCCGGCCGTCCAGGCGGCGAGGAACTCCGCGAGGTGCGGCCGCGCCGCGCCGCCGAGCCAGCTGCGCACGAGGGTGCACTCGCGCTCGTGCTCCTCGGGCGTGAGCCGTCCGCGCATCAGCTCGAAGCGCAGGTAGACGAGGTAGGTGTTGATGACGTCCGTCTCGCAGTAGTTGCGGATGTCCTCGATGCGCGCCCTCGAGGAAGGCGTCCCAGACGACCTCGCCCGACAGCCCCAGCTTGCCCGGCAGTCCGAGCAGCTGCGCCATCTTGTCGAGGCCGACGCGGCCGCGACCCTGGAAGCCCGAGAGGACGTCCATGAGGTCGACGTGACGCCAGTGGAAGCGGCTGATGTAGTTGTTCCAGCGGAACGACGGGTCCTCCTCGCCCATCTCCCAGTAGCGGTGCGCCTGCACGCCGTGGCGCAGCGCGCGGTAGTGCAGCACCGGCAGGTCGAAGCCGCTGCCGTTCCAGCTCACGAGCGTCGGGCTGAAGCGCTCGATGCCCTCGAAGAAGCGCCGCACCAGCTCGGCCTCGGGCGCGTCGGGCTCGCCGAGGCTCCAGGCCTTGAAGCCGTCGCGCGTGCGCATCGCGACCGAGATCGCCACCACCCGGTGCTGCTCGAGCGAGAGAAACTCCGACCCCGTCTGCTCGCGCTGCCGGGTCTGCATGACGTAGCCCACCTGCTTGTCGGTGAGCCCCTCGAGGCCGTGCAGCCGGCGGCCGAACTCGACGTCGGGCACGGTCTCGATGTCGAAGGCGAAGACGTTGCTGATGGTCACTGGGACTCCTTGCGCATGAGCACGGCGACGGCCACGACGAGCCCCGCCTCGTCGGTGAGCGTGACGTGGCCCGCGCCCGCACCGAGGCGGTCGCGCAGGGCCCGGCCGCGCTCGGACCAGATGGGCTCGGGCCGGCCCCAGGCGTTCGGCGCGATGCCGACGTCGCGGATCCAGATGCCGTGCGCGAACCCGGTGCCGAGCGCCTTGACGAGCGCCTCCTTGGCCGCGAAGCGCATGGCGAGGAAGCGCACCGGCCGCTTGTAACGGCGGAAGGCCGCCTCCTCCTCGGGCATCAGCAGGCGTCGCACGAAGTGCTCGCCGTGGCGGGCGAACACCTCCTCGATGCGGGCGAGCTGCACGACGTCGGTGCCGATGCCGAAGATCACGGTCCGCCCTCAGCCGCCTGTCGCAAGGCCGTGGCGCGCGGCGGTCATGAGGTCCTTCATGCCGCGGACCGCAGCGGCCATGCCGTCCACGACGGCGCGCGCGACGATGGCGTGGCCGATGTTGAGCTCGACGATCTCGGCGATGGCCGCGACCGGCTGCACGTTGTGGTAGTGCAGGCCGTGCCCGGCGTGCACCGTCAGGCCGATGCGCGAACCGAAGCGGGCCGCCTCGAGCAGGCGGGAGAGCTCGAGCGCCTGGCGCTCGCCGGTCGCCTCGGCGTAGGCGCCGGTGTGCAGCTCGACCACGGGCGCCCCGGCCTCGAACGCGGCCTCGAGCTGCTCGGGTTCCGGATCGACGAACAGCGACACGCGGCTGCCGGCCTCACGGAGTGCCGTGCACGCCTCCCGCAGCCGGCCGACCTGCGCCGCGACGTCGAGCCCGCCCTCGGTGGTGAGCTCCTCGCGCCGCTCGGGCACCAGGCAGCAGTCCTGCGGGCGGACGCGACGCGCGATGGCGATCATGCCGTCCGTCGCCGCCATCTCGAGGTTCATGCGCGTCTGCAGCGCCTGGCGCATGCGCTCGACGTCGTGGTCCTGGATGTGTCGGCGATCCTCGCGCAGGTGCAGCGTGATGCTGTCCGCACCCGACTGCTCGGCGATCAGCGCGGCGAGCAGCGGGTCGGGATAGTTCGCGCGACGCACCTGGCGCAGCGTGGCCACGTGGTCGATGTTGACGCCGAGTCGCAGGGGATGGGTGAGCACGCTTCAACCTCCGGGTCCGGCTCCGCCGTGGGCGCGCATCGCCCGCATGACCTCGCGCGTGCGCAGCGGCCGGCCGTCCAGGCACTGCTCGATGGCGGCGCGGAGCAGCCGGCGCGCATCGGCGAGACTCTGCGGGTCGGTGAGTTCCTCGCGGGCGAGCGACAGCAGCGAGGCGCCGGCGAAGATCATCGTACCCTCGGCCACGCCTCCGACGGCCTCGGCGCCGCCGTCCACGCGGTAACGGTAGGCTCGCCGCGGCTCGATGGGCTCGCCGCTGCCGGCATCCTGCGCGAGGTCGAGTCCCCAGCCGAGTTCCTCGAGCAGGCGCTTCTCGAAGAGTCGCAGGTCGCGCGCCGGATCGCTCGCGCGGTCCTGCAGGCCGGCGAGCAGCCGCTCGTAGGCCTCGTAGAGCTGCGGGTGTGGATCCTGCCGGGGCAGCAGCTTCAGGAGCAGCTCGTTGACGTAGAAGCCGCTCATCAATCGATCGCCCGCAAGGAACGCCGGCGGTCGGACGGTCTCCGCGCCGGTCAGCTGTCCCGCCTCGCCGCGCGCACTCCACGACACCAGCACCTCGGCGAACGGCTGCAGCGCGGCGGGCAGCGCCGAGCCGCCGCGGCGCGCAGCGCGTGCGAACAGCGACATCCGGCCGTGCCCGCGGGTGAACAGCTCGAGGATGCGGCTCGATTCTCGGAACGGGTAGTGGTGCAGCAGGAACGCAGGCTCGAGCTGCACCCGTCGCGCCGCGGCGGTCACGTCTCGAACCCGAAGCGGCGCAGCACGCTCTCGTCGTCCGACCAGCCCTCGCGCACCTTGACCCACAGCTCGAGGTGCACCGGCCGGCCGAAGTGCTGCCGCAGCTCGATCCGCGCGGCGCGCCCGACTTCCTTCAGCAGCTCGCCGCCCTTGCCGATGACGATGGCCTTCTGGCCGGTGCGCTCCACCCAGATCACTGCCTGCACCACGAGCTTGCCGGGCTCGTCTTCCGCCTCGCCCATGCCTTCCACCTCGACGAACAGGCCGTAGGGCAGTTCCTCCTGCAGCCGGCGCGTCAGCTTCTCGCGGACGATCTCCGCCGCCATGAAGCGGTCGCTCGCGTCGGTGAGCTGGTCGGCGGGATAGAGTTGCGGCGATTCCGGCAGGTAGCGGCCGATCACCTCGGGCAGGCGCTCGAGGTTCTTGTGCTTCAAGGCCGACAGCGGCAGCACCTCGGCGAACTCCGCCCTCCGCGTCATCTCGGCGATGAACGGCAGCAGGCGCTCCTTCGGCTGGGCGCGGTCGACCTTGTTGATCACGAGGATGATCGGACGGCCCGCGCGGCGCAGTTCCTCGAGCGCCCGCTCGTCCTCGTCGGTCCAGCGCAGCGCCTCGATGACGAACAGGTTGACGTCGGCGTCCGCCAGCGAGGCGAGCGCGGTGCGGTTCATGTAGCGGTTGATCGCGCGCGGCTGCTTCGAGTGGATGCCGGGCAGGTCGGCGAACACGATCTGCAGGCCCGGCCGGGTGAGCACGCCGTGGATGCGCGTGCGGGTGGTCTGCGGCCGCGGACTCACGATGCTGACCTTGCGCCCGAGCAGCGCGTTCAGCAGGGTGGACTTGCCGACGTTCGGCCGGCCGACCAGGGCGGCGATGCCGCAGCGCCCGTCCCCCGTCGCTGCGCCATCACCTTCCATACCCACGGGCCCGCTCATGGCGCGCCCGCCGGCCGCGACAGCGTCTCCAGCAGCTGCCGCGCGGCTTCCTGTTCCGCGCGGCGACGGCTCGTGCCCTCGCCGAGCGACTGCAGATCGAGCGCCCCCACCTCGCAGCGGGCGACGAACCACTGCTCGTGCGGCTCGCCGCTCACGGCCTCCACGGCATAGGCCGGCAGCGGCAGGCCGCGCGCCTGCAGCTGTTCCTGCAGCCGCGTCTTCGGGTCCTTGAGCTCCTGGGCCTCGGGCAGCGCGCCGAGGCGGTCCGCGAGCAGCGCCTCGATCACCGCGGAGGCGGCGCCGATCCCGCCGTCCAGGTACACGGCGCCGAGCAGCGCCTCGAGCGCGTCGGCAAGGATGGAGCTGCGGCGGTGGCCACCGCTCTTCATCTCGCCCCCGCCGAGGCGCAACTGCTCGCCGAGCCGCAGCTCCGCGGCGACGTCGGCGAGCGAACTGCCGCTCACCAGCGCCGCACGGTAGCGGCTCAACTCGCCTTCGTCGGCGTCCGGGCAGGCGCGGTAGAGCAGCGCGGCGACGGCGAAATTGAGCACCGCGTCGCCCACGAACTCGAGCCGCTCGTAGTTGCGACGGCCCGCGCTGCGGTGGGTCAGCGCCGCCTCGAGCAGCGCCGGGTCGCGGAACTCGTACCCGAGCCGCGCCAGAGCCCATTCACCGGCGGTCAGCAAGCCGGGCTCACTGCTGCACGGTGACGGACTTGTCGAACTTCGCGAGCAGGAAGACGTTCGCGACGAAGGGCTGCTCGACCTCGTAGGCTGCGTTCATGTCGTAGCCATCGTCGACCTTCTTGATCTCGATCTCCTTCCAGCCGATGCCCTTGATGTCCTCGACGTCCCAGCGGCGCTCCAGCGAATTGCGGATCATCTGGGGGTTGGTTTCGATCGCCGCATGCTCGTCGCGCACCTGCTCGAGCGCGCGGGCCACCTTGGTGTAGTCGAGGTACACCGGCACGAGCCGGATCGCCGCGTAGAGGCCGGCGCCGAGGATGAGCAGGATCGTGACCATCCCGAGGAAGGTCGCGCCGCGCTGACGCTGTTTCATGAGGGACTCCGTTGGATGTTCAGTGGATCGCGCCGCCGATGCGGCTCCAGATGGGGGCGTTCGGGAGGTTCCAGTTCAGCCAGATGCGCACGGCCTTGCCGACGATGAGGTCCTCGGGCACGAAGCCCACCTCGGGGAAGCGGCTGTCGCGGCTGTTGTCGCGGTTGTCGCCCATCATGAAGTAGTGCCCGGCGGGCACGACGTCGTCGAAATCGTAGGACGGACGCCCGGGGATGTGGAGCACCCGGTGCGGCACCGCCCCGAGCTGCTCGAGCGACACCTGCGCACCGGTGTGGCCGAAGCCCTCGTAGATGCCGTCGGGGGCGAGCACCTGGGGCTGACCGTTCACGTACACCTGCTTCTCGCGAACCACGATGTGATCGCCCGGCAGGCCCACCAGCCGCTTGATGTAGTTGGTCGAGGGATCCGACGGCAGGCGGAACACGACCACGTCGCCGCGCTCGGGCGAACCGAGGCGCACCACCTCGGTGTTCGCGACCGGCAGGCGCAGCCCGTAGGTGAACTTGTTCACGAAGATGAAGTCGCCGTCGAGCAGCGTCGGCATCATCGAGTCCGACGGGATGCGGAACGGCTCGAACAGGAACGAGCGGATCACCAGCACGATCAGGATGATCGGGAAGAACGAGCGGGCGTACTCCACCAGCACCGGTTCGCCCGGCATCGCGCCGGAGCCGGCCCGGGCGAGCCGCCGGGGCTTGAACAACCAGGCATCCGCCGCCCAGACCAGGCCGGTCACGAGGGTGGCGATCACCAGCACGAACGAGAAGTCGAAAATCAAGGGTCACCTCACGCGGGCCGCGCGAGTATTGTGCAATTCACGCGCCCCATCAATGCCTTGCGTCACAAGGCGGAGAGCCGCCGGGTCAATCCTTGCGGCCCACCTGCAGCACCGCGAGGAACGCCTCCTGCGGGATCTCGACCTGCCCGAGCTGCTTCATGCGCTTCTTGCCTTCCTTCTGCTTCTCGAGGAGCTTGCGCTTGCGGCTGATGTCGCCGCCGTAGCACTTGGCGATCACGTTCTTGCGCAGCGCCTTGACGGTCGAGCGGGCGATCACGTGCGCCCCGATCGCGGCCTGGATCGCCACCTCGAACATCTGCCGCGGGATCAGCTCCTGCATCTTGTCCACGAGCTCACGGCCGCGCTGGTAGGCGCTGTCGCGGTGGCTGATGATCGAAAGCGCATCGACCTTGTCGTCGTTGATCAGGATGTCGAGGCGCACCAGCGGCGCCGCCTGGAAGCGGTCGAACTCGTAGTCGAACGATGCGTAGCCGCGGCTGCAGCTCTTGAGGCGATCGAAGAAGTCGAGCACGACCTCGGCGAGCGGCAGCTCCCACTGCATGGACACCTGGTTGCCGAGGTACAGCAGCTTCTTCTGCACGCCGCGCTTATCGAGGCACAGCTTCATGACCGGTCCGACGTAGTCCGGCGGCAGCAGGATGTTGGCGATGATGATCGGCTCGCGCAGTTCGCGGATCCTGTCGACCGGCGGCAGCTTGGCCGGGTTGTCGACGTTGACGATCTCGCCGTCGGTCGTCAGCACCTCGTAGACCACCGTGGGCGCGCTGGTCACGAGGGACAGCTCGTATTCGCGCTCGAGGCGCTCCTGCACGATGTCCATGTGCAGCAGGCCGAGGAAGCCGCAGCGGAAGCCGAAGCCGAGCGCGGTCGACACCTCGGGCTCGTAGTGCAGCGCCGAATCGTTGAGCTTCAGCTTCTGCAGGGCATCCCGGAAGGCCTCGTAGTCGTCCGAGCTCACCGGGAACAGGCCGGCGAACACGCGCGGCTTGATCATCTTGAAGCCCGGCAGCGGCTCGCCGCACGGCCGTGCGTCGAGCGTGATGGTGTCGCCGACCGGCGCGCCGTCGATTTCCTTGATGCCGGCGATCACGAAGCCGACTTCGCCCGTATACAGCGCGTCGGCCACCAGCGACTTCGGCGTGAAGCGGCCGAGCTTGTCCACCTGGTGCGCGCGGCCCGTGGTCCACACGCGGATCTTCTGGCCGGTGCGGATCGAGCCGTTCACCACGCGCACCAGCGACACGACGCCGACGTAGCTGTCGTACCAGGAATCGATGATGAGCGCCTGCAGCGGGCCATCGGGCTCGCCCCTGGGCGGCGGCACTCGCCGCACCAGCTCCTCGAGGAGTTCGTCGACGTTCTCGCCCGTCTTGGCGCTGACGCGCACCGCGTCCTCGGCCTCGATGCCGATGATCTCTTCGATTTCCTTGATGACCTTGGCCGGGTCGGCGGACGGCAGGTCGATCTTGTTGAGCACCGGCACGACCTCGAGGCCCTGGTCGAGCGCCGTGTAGCAGTTGGCGACGCTCTGCGCCTCGACGCCCTGCGCGGCGTCCACCACCAGCAGCGCACCCTCGCAGGCCGCGAGCGAGCGGGACACCTCGTAGGAGAAATCCACGTGCCCCGGCGTGTCGATCATGTTCAGCTGGTACGTCTGGCCGTCGCGCGCCAGGTAGCGCAGCGAGACGCTCTGCGCCTTGATCGTGATGCCGCGTTCGCGCTCGAGATCCATCGAGTCGAGCACCTGCGCCTGCATCTCCCGGTCCTGCAGCCCGCCGCAGATCTGGATGAACCGATCGGCGAGCGTGGACTTGCCGTGGTCGATGTGCGCGATGATGGAGAAGTTGCGGATCAGGTTCATCGGTGCGGGCACTCCGGCCCGGCGCCGGCGCAAAACGCGGCATTATACCTGCAGCGCCCGCCGCACTCCGGCCCCATCGTAATACCCCTCGCAGAGCACCTCGCCGTCCATCTCCAGGACCGGCACGCGGAGGCCGAACCGCGAGGCCAGGTCCGGATCACGGTCGACGTCCACCACGGCGAGCCGCTCGATCTGGGGCCCAAGGTCCATGGACAGCTCGACCAGGAACTGGTCGCAGAGGTGGCAGCCGTCGCGCACGTAGAGGACGAGGAACCGGAAATCAGCCGCCATGGCCCGGCTCCTCCGCCAGCCGAACCGCGAATTCCGGCGGTGAGCGCCGGAGCCAGGCCCGTGCCGCCGCCCAGCCGAGCAGCAAGCCCGCCACCGCGCCGAGCAGCAGCACGCCCTCGCCGCTCCCCACGGCGGCAGCGTGCACCAGCAGCGGAACCGCGAGCAGGCCCGCGAGCGGCGGGAGGCAGGCACGGGCCGCGGCTCCCACGAGCGCGCCGTCGTCGACCTCCACCCACACCCGCGATCCGGGAACGAGCAGGACGCCGTCCACGGCGTGCGTCGAGATCTCGAGGCGGGATTCGCGGCCACCGGCGAAGCGTTGCAGCGCGCAACCGCCCCGGGCCGCGCACGCCGGACAGACGGCGGCCGTGGAGTCGCAGGCCAGTCGCGCCTGCTCCCCGTTGACCTCCAGCACGCGGGCTGCGGCTTTCACGGGACTCGGCTTGCGGTCAGCGCTCTGCCGGGTCGGGCGCGGTGACCGTCCGCGGCAGCTCGGCGTCGACCGGGGCCAGCGACGTGGCCATGTCACGCACCGTTGCGGCCGGCACCTCGCCCACCGCGGTCACGACGTGACCGCTCATCTGGGTCGAAAACGCGTTGGCCGAGCCCACCGAGGTGGATTCCGGGGGTGCCGGACCTTTCGCCGGCGCCGGCTCGATGAACACCGACACCGACGCGAAGCCGTCGGAGAAGATCAGGTGCTGCATCGGAATGGGCGAGCCGGGCACGGCCTGTGAGCGAGACACGACGAGACGGAAGCCCGGCGGCATCTTGCGCGGCAGCCAGCTGGCGCTCGGCGGCCCGGCGACCCGTGGTTCGGCCCGCCGGCCGGCACGAATCCACTGGAAGCCCGTGGTGTCCACCGCCGGCTGCAGGTGCCGCGGATCGATCCCCTCTCCGACCTCGAGCTGGGTGAAGTGAATGGCCTCGACCGTCTTGCCGGATCCGTCCACCACCTCCGAGCGCAGGGGCATCGCCGTCTTCTGGTCCAGCCAGAGCCGGTAGCCGTAGCGGTATTCGTCGCGGGGGCGCACGTCCACCACGCGCACGTCGCGGCCCAGCAGGCGGTGCCCCTTGCGAAGCTCCAGGGTGTAGAGGGAATCGAGCCGCGGTCCCGGCGCGGGCAGCGCCTTGAGCAGCGAGCCCTCGTCCGAACGCGGCTCGACCAGCACGACGCGGCGGTCCGGCATGTAGAAGTGCACTTCCCCCGGCGTGCGCACGATCTCGCGCCCGCTGCCATCGAGGGAGACCAGTCGCTCGACGCTGCGTCCGTCCTCCATCCGGTGGACGATCCGCATGGTCTCCGACTGCTGCCCGGCGGTGTGGGTGAACAGGCCGTCGTAGTCGCGCGTCGCGAGCGACTCGGTCATGCGCTCGAGCCACTCGCGGGCAGTCGGTCCGGCGGCCTCCGCGCTCGGCAGGGCCAGGGCCACCACGCCGGCGACGGCGAGCGCGAGCACGCGACGCATCAGGGCCTCTCGACGATCTCGCGGGCGACGCGGGTGATGCCGGGGTCGGCCGCAAGCGCATTCGACCAGGCATTGCGGCGCCCGATCGCGCTGGCGTACTGGCCGTGCGCAACGAGGTACCCCGCGAGGCGCTGGTTCTGCGCCGGGGTCGGGCTCGAGCCTCCGGGCGGCAAGGATGCGACGGTAATCGGAGAGGGGACAGCCGTGCGATCGGCCAGCAGGCCGCCGCCCTCGTCGCCGGCAGGCACGAACAGGACGGCTGCCAGGGCTGCGCCCGCGGCCACGGCCGCGCCGGCGAGCGGACGCATCCAGCGACGTGGCGCGTGCTTGCCGGCCACCGGGGGCGCAGCAACTGCAGCTCCGTCGGCCTCGAGCGCGGCACTGACCCGGGCCGCGAAGCCCGGGCTCGCCGTCAGCCCGCCCGGGGCGCGCAGCGACTCGCCGGCCAGCACGTAGTTGCCGAAGGCGCGGCGCAGCTCTGCATCCCGCTCCATGCGCCGCACCAGCAGGCTGATCTCGCCGGAAGCGAGCTCGCCGTCGAGCAGTGCGGAAATCTGTTCTCGAATCTGGTCAGTCATCGGTGTCCGTTCAATCGAGCAGTGGTTTGAGGTTGCGGTCGATCGCCTCGCGAGCCCGGAAGATCCGCGAGCGCACCGTGCCCACCGGGCAATCCATGGCCGCGGCGATCTCCTCGTAGCTCAGTCCCTCGATCTCGCGCAGGATGATCGCCGTGCGCAAGTCCTCGGGCAGGTCCTCGACGGCGCGGTTGACCGTCTGGTGGATTTCCTCGGACAGCGCCGCCGCCTCGGGCGTGTCGCCATGCCGCATGCGCGACTCGACCACGGATTGTTCCGACTCGCTGAGGTCCGCTTCGTAGTCGAGCGGACGCCGTTGCCGGGACGCCATGGTATTTCGGGCCGTGTTCACAGCGATGCGGTACAACCACGTATAGAAGGCGCTGTCGCCTCGAAACGAACCGATGGCCCGGTACGCCTTCACGAAGGCCTCCTGGGCGACGTCCTCGGCTTCCGTCGGATCCCGCAACAATCGCGCCACGAGCTTCACGACCCTGTGCTGGTACCTGAGGACCAGCAGGTCGAAAGCACCACGCTCACCCCGCTGGACCCGCCTGACGAGTTCGAGATCGCTCTGCTCGACGCCGGAGGCCGGACGCTCGCGCCCATCTCGAGGCTCGTGCCCGTCGATAGACCCGTCGGATGGTGGAAAGTTCGCCATCGGCTTCATGGTCCGGCCACCCCGTGGTCGGCCATCGTCACCCTGCGACCGCGGCCCGGCCGACCTGGATGCACACGCGGGCTGCGCGCAAGGTGTCACGCGGCACGTCGAGCGGCGTGAGCCACAGCGTTCCCGCGCCCTCCGCGCCGCGCCAGTGGAGCAGCACCGAGCGGCCGAGCACGCGGGCGCGGGGGCCCATTGCCCGCAGCCGAGCCGAAGCGCCGCCGAACTGCACGCCCACGCCGTCCGGGCCGATCCAGACCCGGACCGGGCGGTGGCGGCGTTGCCGCCACTGCCACAGGAGCAAGAGGCCGCCGACTGCGAAACCGGGACCCGGCGGCAGGCCGGGGTGCCTCGCCAGCATCGCCTCGAGCGCGACCGCGCAGGCCACCGCAAGCGCCCACGTCAGTCGGTCGGCGAGCAGCCGCGCCGGCAGGTCAACGGTCATTACGGATCCTGGCGAGGACATGGCGCAGCCCGGCGTCGGTGGGAGACTCCCGTCCCACAAGATACCCGAAGAGTTCCGGATCCTGCAGTTCGAGAATCCGGGCGAAAGCCGCGCGATCGGCAGGCGGCGCCGCGGGATACTCCTGCTCGAGGTAGCGCAGGAGCAACAGGTCGAGTTCCTTCATGCCGCGCCGGCACCGCCAGCGCAGCCGGGACACCTCGTACACGTTTTCCGCCGCCGGCCCCGACCCGGGCGCGCTCAGTGCTGCCGCTCCGCGATCATCCGCTTGATCTCGGCGATGGCCCGGGCCGGGTTCAGGTCCTTCGGGCAGGCCTCGGCGCAGTTCATGATCGTATGGCAGCGATACAGGCGGAACGGATCCTCGAGCTCGTCGAGCCGCTCGCCCGTGGCCTCGTCGCGCGTGTCCACGATCCAGCGGTAGGCCGCGAGCAGGGCGGCGGGACCGAGGTAGCGGTCGCTGTTCCACCAGTACGACGGGCAGCTCGTCGAGCAGCACGCGCACAGGATGCACGCGGACGGCTGGTCGATCTTCTCCTGGTCTTCCTTCGACTGCAGGCGCTCGCGATCCGGCGGGGCCGGCGTGCGCGTCTGCAGCCAGGGCTTCACCGAGGCGTACTGCGCGTAGAAGTTGCCGAGGTCCGCCACGAGGTCCTTGATCACCGGCATGTGCGGCAACGGATAGATCTTCACGTCGCCGCGGATGTCGGCCGTCGCCTTGGTGCAGGCGAGCGTGTTGACGCCGTCGATGTTCATCGCGCAGGAGCCGCAGATGCCCTCGCGGCAGGAGCGCCGGAAGGTCAGCGTCGAGTCCACCTCGTTCTTGATCTTGATCAGCGCGTCGAGAACCATGGGCCCGCACGCGGCGAGGTCCACCGGGTAGCTGTCCACGCGCGGGTTCTCCCCGGAATCCGGGTCGAAGCGGTAGATGCGGAAGGTGCGCAGCTCCTTCGCGTCCGCGGGCGGCGCATGCGACCTGCCCGGCCCGATCCTGGAGTTCTCCGGAAGCCTGAATTGCGCCATGTCAGTAGGTCCTCGCCTTCGGCGGGATGGCCTCGACGTCGCTCGTGAGGCTGTTGAGGTGCACCGGGCGGTAGTCGATGCACACGCGGCCCGATTCGTCGGCCCACGCCAGGGTGTGCTTGAGCCATTGCACGTCGTCGCGATCCTTGTAGTCCTCGCGGGCGTGCGCGCCGCGGCTCTCCTTGCGGTTCTCCGCCGACTGCATGGTCACGAGCGCCTGGCCGAGCAGGTTGTCGAGCTCGAGCGTCTCGATGAGGTCGGTGTTCCACACCAGCGACCGGTCGGTGACCTGCACGTCGGCGAAGCTGGCGTGCACCGCAGCGAGCTTGTGCACGCCCTCGGCCAGCGTCTCGCCGGTGCGGAACACCGCGGCGTGGTTCTGCATCACGCGCTGCATGTCGAGGCGGATCTCGGCCGTGCGCCGCGAGCCGCTCGCATTGCGGAAGCGATCGAGGCGACTCACGGCGAGCTCGCCGGCGTCCTTCGGCAGTGCCTTCTGGGTCGCCCCGGCCGTGGTCGTGGCCGCGCAGTGCCGCGCCGCCTCGCGGCCGAAGACGACGAGGTCGAGCAGCGAATTCGAACCGAGGCGGTTGGCGCCGTGCACCGAGACACACGCGGCCTCGCCCACGGCCATCAGGCCCGGCACGACCGAGTCCGGGTCGCCACCGCGCAGCGTGACCACCTCGCCGTGCACGTTGCAGGGAATTCCACCCATGTTGTAGTGCACGGTGGGCAGCACCGGGATCGGCTCTCGGGTGACGTCGACGCCCGAGAAGATGCGCGAGGTCTCGGCGATTCCGGGCAGCCGCTCCTGGATGACCTCCGGCCCGAGGTGCTCGAGGTGCAGGTGGATATGGTCCTTGAGCGGACCGACGCCCCGGCCTTCGCGAATCTCGATGGTCATCGAGCGGCTCACGACGTCGCGCGAGGCAAGGTCCTTGGCGTTCGGAGCATAGCGCTCCATGAAGCGCTCGCCCGCGGAATTGGTGAGGTAGCCGCCCTCGCCCCGAACGCCCTCGGTGATCAGGCAACCGGCGCCGTAGATGCCGGTCGGGTGGAACTGCACGAATTCCATGTCCTGCAGGGGTAGCCCCGCGCGCAGCACCATGCCGCCGCCGTCGCCGGTGCAGGTATGGGCGGACGTGCAGGAGAAAAAGGCGCGGCCGTAGCCTCCCGTCGCGACGATCACCTTCTGCGCGCGGAAGCGGTGCAGCGTGCCGTCGGACAGGTCGAGCGCGACGACGCCGCGGCAAGCGCCGTCCTCCATGATCAGGTCGATCGCGAAGTACTCGATGAAGAAGCGCGCCTCGTGCTTGAGCGACTGCTGGTAGAGCGTGTGCAGCATGGCGTGGCCGGTGCGGTCGGCGGCGGCGCAGGTGCGCTGCGCGATGCCCTTGCCGTAGTGCGTGGTCATGCCGCCGAAGGGACGCTGGTAGATGCGACCGTCCTCGGTGCGCGAGAACGGCACGCCGTAGTGCTCGAGCTCGATCACCGCGGCCGGCGCTTCCTTGCACATGAACTCGATGGCGTCCTGGTCGCCGAGCCAGTCCGAGCCCTTGATGGTGTCGTAGAAGTGGAAGCGCCAGTCGTCCTCGCCCATGTTGCCGAGCGCAGCACTGATGCCGCCCTGCGCGGCCACGGTGTGGCTGCGGGTCGGGAACACCTTGGTCAGGCAGGCGGTGGCGAGGCCGGCCTGGGCGAGGCCGAAGGTCGCGCGCAGGCCCGCGCCGCCCGCGCCCACCACGACGACGTCGTAAGTGTGATCCGTGAACGTGTAGGCGCTCATGCCGCGACTCCGAAGGCGATGCGCAGCACGGCGAGCACGCCGATCACGGCGGCCACGACGAGCGCGAACTTGACGACCAGCAGCACGGCCGTGCGCGTGCCCTTGTCGGCCACGTAATCCTCGATGACCACCTGCAGGCCGAGCAGCGCGTGGTACGCGGCGGTCAGCACCAGCAGCACGGCGAGCGCCGAGGCGAGCGGCGTGGACAGCCAGCCGACCACCCGCTCGTGCGAGGCGCCGCCGAGCGTCGCCAGCGAAAAGACGAACCACAGGCCGAGCAGCACGAGCGCCACGGCCGTGACGCGCTGGGCGTACCAGTGGGCCGCGCCACCCCTGGCGGAGCCGAGACCCGTGACGCGACGCAGCGGACTGCGCAGGCTCATGCCGCACCCCCGAGCCCGGCGCGCACCGCGAACCACAGCGCGAACCCGAGGACGAGCGCGCCGATGGCCACGGCCCAGCCGCTCGTCCGAGCGGTCTTGAGGTCGAAGCCATGACCGAGATCGAAGAACAGGTGACGCACGCCGTTCAGCAGGTGGTAGCAGAAGCTGAACGACGGCACCGAACAGCACGAGCTGCGCGAGCGGCGAGCCGAGCGTGTCGCGAGCCGCCTGGTAGCGTTCGGGGCCGGCGGCGGCGGCGGCGAGCCAGTAGACGAGCAGGAAGAAGCCAAGGCTGAGCAGGACACCTGTGATCCGGTGCAGGATCGACAGCGTGTTGGTGTACTGCCAGCGGTAATGCAGGAACGGGGACAGCGGCCGCGCGCGCTGGGCCATATCGATTACCTCCAGGGGGACGCTGCTAGAAGTCGATGCAGCGTCCGTTCTTTTCCCAGTCGCCGTAGCGCGTGGGCTCGGGCCCGTCCCGTCCGCCGATTTCCCGGGGCTTCGGCGCCGGCGTGGGCGCAGCCGTTGTGGCATCGGAGGCGGGCTGATCGGGCTGCTTTTCTTGCGTTGCATTCATGGCGACGAGGCTGCAGTCTGCCAGATCCGTGATTCATTCACCATCTTGAAATCAAAGACAAAATTTCCTGCAAATCGCTCGCAACAAGCCGCGGCTGGACCGCCGCCCTGCGAGCGCTTCCGCGACCGCCGCGAGCGGGTAAACTCGCGCCCCAGTCGCCATGAACGCCGCCCTCCCAGAACCCCGCCCCGCCCTGCTGCCCTTCCTGGCGGTGCTGCGCATCGCCGGCCCCGACGCGGCCAGCTTCCTGCAGGGCCAGCTCACGCACGACATGCGGCTGCTCGCCGACGGCCGGACCCTGCTCGCCGCCGCAAACACTCCGCAGGGACGCGTCGTCGCGCTGCTGCGGCTGCGCCAGGGCGAGCACGGCATCGATGCGCTGCTGCCCGCGGACCTCGTCGAGCCGGTGGCTGCCCGCCTGCGGAAGTTCGTGCTGCGCGCCCGAGTGGATGTCCGGGCCGCCGTCGACCTCGGGGTCGCCTGGGTGCCGGGCGGCCCGCCCGCCGTCGCCGCACTCGCCAGCGGCGGCGATGCCCCGGTCTGGTTCGACTATGCCCCCGGTCGGCAGGTTGTCGCGGCACCCGCGGCCGTCCTGCGCGACCTGCTCGGATCGCAAGACGAGACGAACGCATCCGGCATCGAGAACGACTGGTGGTCGGCGGACGTTGCCGCCGGGCTGCCGCAGGTGTTCGCGGCCAGCTCGGAGGCCTTCGTGCCGCAGATGCTGAACCTCGACCTGCTCGACGCGATCAGCTTCACCAAGGGGTGCTACACGGGGCAGGAGATCGTCGCGCGCACGCAGCACCTCGGGCGCATCAAGCGCCGCACGGCGCGCTATCGGCTGCCGGCCGGGCCGGCATTGCCGCCGCTCGCCAGCCTGTTCCTCGACGACGCCAAGGTTGCCGAGGTCGTGATGAGCGCCGCATCCGGAAACGCGATCGAGCTTCTCGCCGTCACGAGCCTCGACGCCTGGGGCCGTACGCTGCGCGCCGAGGATGGGCGCGAGGCCGCCCCGCAGCCCCTGCCCTACGCGGTCGCCACGAACGCCTGAGTCAGGTCTCCGGCCGCATGTGCGGGAACAGCACCACGTCGCGGATCGACGGCTGGTCGGTGAACAGCATCACCAGGCGGTCGACGCCGATGCCGAGGCCCGCCGTCGGCGGCAGGCCGTACTCGAGCGCGCGGATGTAGTCCGCGTCGTAGAACATCGCCTCCTCGTCGCCCGAGGTCTTGCGCGCCGCCTGCTCGCGGAACCGCGCCGCCTGGTCGTCGGGATCGTTGAGCTCGGAGAAGCCGTTGGCGAGCTCCCGACCGCCCACGAAGAACTCGAAGCGGTCGGTGATGAAGGGGTCGGAGTCGTTGCGGCGCGCCAGCGGCGACACCTCGGCCGGGTACGCGTAGACGAAGGTCGGCTGCAGCAGGCTCTCCTCCGCCGTCTTCTCGAAGATCTCGATCTGCAGCTTGCCGGGGCCGTCGCCCGCGGCCGGCTTGATGCCGAGACGCTCGCACACGCCGCGCAGGTACTCGAGCTCGCGCAGCCGCGCCGGCTCGATTCCCGGATTGAAGTGCAGCACGAGCTCCTCGACCGTGACGCGGCGGAAGGCGGTGCCGAAATCGTAGGTGTCGCCCTGGTACGGGACGAGGCGCGTGCCGAGCAGCGTGTCGGCGAGTCCCTGGAACAGCCGCTCGACGAGGTCCATCAGGTCGCGGTAGTCCGCGTAGGCCTGGTAGAGCTCGAGCATCGTGAACTCGGGGTTGTGGCGGGTCGAGAGCCCCTCGTTGCGGAAATTGCGGTTGAGCTCGTAGACGCGCTCGAACCCGCCGACGACGAGGCGCTTGAGGTACAGCTCCGGCGCGACGCGCAGGTACATGTCGAGGCCGAGCGCGTTGTGGTGGGTGACGAACGGCTTCGCGACGGCCCCGCCCGGGATGACCTGCATCATCGGCGTCTCGACTTCCATGAAGTCGAGCGCCTCGAGGAAGTTGCGCAGGTAATGGACGATCCGCGTGCGGCGCCGGAACACCTCGCGGCTCTCGTCGCTCACGATGAGATCCACGTAGCGCTGCCGGTAGCGGCTCTCGACGTCCGCGAGGCCGTGCCACTTGTCGGGCAGCGGGCGCAGCGACTTCACGAGCAGGCGCAGCCGCTCGACCTTCACCGTGAGCTCGCCGGTCCTGGTCTTGAAGAGGGTGCCCTCGGCGCCCAGCACGTCGCCGACGTCCCAGCCCTTGAAGTCGTCGTACACCGTGCCAAGCGCGTCCTGCTGCAGGAACACCTGGATGGCGCCGCTGCGGTCCTTGAGCTTGGCGAAGCTCGCCTTGCCCATGACGCGCTTCGCCATCATGCGGCCCGCGATGGTCACGCGCGTCGGGTGCGCCTCGAACCACTCGGGCGGGTGCCCGCCGCAGGCGAGGTGCAGCTGCTCGGCCGTCGAGTCGCGACGGAAGTCGTTCGGAAACGCCCCGCCCCGCTCGCGCAGTCGCTCGAGCTTCGCGCGCCGCTCGGCGATCAGGTGGTTGACGTCGACTTCGGGCTTTTCGTCGCTCATCTCACAGTCCCTGCTTCAGGCTGGCCTCGAGAAAGGCGTCGAGGCCGCCGTCGAGCACCGCGGTGGTGTTGCCGATCTCCACGCCGGTGCGCAGGTCCTTGATGCGCGACTGGTCGAGCACGTAGGAGCGGATCTGGTTGCCCCAGCTCACGTCGGACTTCGCATCCTCGAGCACCTTGGCCGCGGCGTTGCGCTTGTTGACCTCGAGCTCGTAGAGCTTCGCCTTCAGCATCTTCGTGGCCGTGGCCCGGTTCTTGTGCTGGCTGCGCTCGCTCTGGCAGGCGACCACGATGCCGCTCGGCATGTGCCGCAGGCGCACCGCCGACTCGGTCTTGTTCACGTGCTGACCGCCGGCGCCGCTCGAGCGGTACACGTCCATCTCGATGTCGGCCGGGTTCAGCTCGATGTTGATGTCGTCATCCACCTCGGGCGAGACGAACACCGAGGCGAACGAGGTGTGGCGCCGGGCGTTCGAGTCGAACGGCGACTTGCGCACCAGCCGGTGCACGCCGGTCTCGGTCCTGAGCCAGCCGTAGGCGTACTCGCCCTCGAAGCGGATCGAGCAGCTCTTGATGCCGGCGACCTCGCCGTCGCTGATGTCGGTCACCTCGGTCTTGTAGCCCCTGCTTGTCGGCCCAGCGCAGGTACATGCGCATCAGCATCTGCGCCCAGTCCTGCGCCTCGGTGCCGCCGGCGCCGGCCTGGATGTCGAGGAAGCAGTTGTGCGAGTCCATCTCGCCGGGGAACATGCGCTGGAACTCGAGGCGCGCGACCGCGGCCTCGATCTGGCCGACGTCCGCCTGCACGGAGCTCACCATGCCCTCGTCGGCGTCCGCCTCGGCGAGTTCGAGCAGCTCGGCGGCTTCGTCGAGCCCGGTCTTCAGCTTGTCGAGGGTGCCGACGACCGCCTCGAGCTGGGTGCGCTCACGGCCGAGTTCCTGGGCGCGGTCGGGCTTGCTCCAGACGGCCGGATCCTCGAGTTCCCGCAGCACCTCGGTCAGGCGCTCGCTGCGGCCCTCGTAGTCAAAGGAACCCCCTGAGCGCCACGCAGCGCTGCGCCAGGTCGTCGAGGGAGCGGCGGATCGGATTGGTTTCCATGCGTCGGTCGGTCCGGGTGCAGGGGGGCGCGCGAGTCTAGCATGGCGCATGCGGCGGGCCGGCCGGCCCGCACCGCCCTCACGGCCTTGTCGCAACCTCGTCCACCGGCGCGAGCCAATCCGACACGAGTTGCAGTCGGCGCGCGCCGCCGTACTCGTCGAGCCCGGCGCGATACACGAGCTCGAGCAACTCGTGCGGCTTCACGGCCGGTGCCCGCGGATCGTCGAGGTACCTGAAGGCAATCGCGTCGACCGGTTCGCCCGACGCGGCGCGCAGGCGCAGCTTGAGGTGCCGGCCGCCGACGACGCGCGTGTCGAGTACGGCGAAGCGTCCGTCGAACGCCGGCTCGGCAAAGCCCGATCCCCACGGCCCGCCTTCGCGCAGCGCCACCGCGGTGTCGGCATTGAATTCGCCGGCCTCGAGTGGGCCGTCGGTGTGCAGGTCCCCCGACAGCACGTCGTCCCCGGCCGCAGAGGCGACCTCGCGGGCGAATGCGGCCCGAAACTCCTCGAAGCGCCCGGCGTGCAGCGTCATCCCGGCGGCCATCGCGTGACCGCCGAACTTCTCGAGCAGGCCCGGGTGATGCGCCGCGACCGCGTCGAGCACGTCGCGCACGTGCAGGCCCGGCACCGACCGCGCAGAACCCTTGAGCCAGCCGTCGCCGGCCGGCGCGAACGCGATCACCGGGCGCTGCAGCCGTTCCTTCACGCGCGAGGCCACGAGCCCGATCACGCCCTGGTGCCAGCCCTCGTCCCGCAGGCACAGTCCAGCCGGCAACTCGCCTTCGAGCGACGTGAGCAGGACCTCGACCTGCTCGAGCGCCTCGCCCTGCATGCGCGCCTCGATGTCGCGTCGCTCGACGTTGATCTGCGAGAGGCGCGCCGCGATCTCGCGCGCGCACGGTCGCGTCGCCGGCGAGCAGGCACTCCACGCCGAGCGTCATGTCCTCGAGCCGCCCCGCCGCGTTCAGCCGCGGCCCGACCTGGAAGCCGAGGTCCTGCGCGATCACGCCCTCGAGCCTGCGACCCGCGACCTCGAGCAGCGCCTGCAGGCCGGGCGTGCAGCGGCCGGCGCGGATGCGCCGCAGGCCCTGCGACACGAGCACGCGGTTGTTGAAGTCGAGCGGCACGACGTCGGCCACGGTGCCGAGCGCCACGAGGTCGAGCAGGTCCGCGGGATTCGTGCCGGCGCCGGACGGCACGTCGCCGCGTTCGCGCAGCCGGTGCGTGAGCGCGGCCATCACGTAGAAGGCCACGCCCACGCCCGCGAGCGCCTTCGAGGCGAAGCGCTCGCCGGGCAGGTTCGGGTTCACGATGGCCGCCGCCTCCGGCAGCGACGAGCCGGGCAGGTGGTGGTCGGTGACCAGCACCTCGATGCCGAGCCGCTTGGCCTCGGCCACGCCCTCGAGCGAGGAGACGCCGTTGTCCACCGTGACGATCAGGTCGGGATTCGATGCGGCGGCGACGCGCACGATCTCCGGCGTGAGGCCGTAGCCGAACCGGAACCGGTCCGGCACGAGGAAGCGCGGGTCGGCGAAACCGAGCCGCCGCAGCTGGCGGATCACGAGTGCGGTGCTGGTGGCGCCGTCGGCGTCGAAGTCGCCCACGACCAGCACGCTGAGGTTCTCGCGCCGGCAACGCAGCAGCAGGTCCACCGCCGCGTCGACGCCGCCGAGCGAGCCCACCGGCAGCAGCCGCTCGAGACTGACGTCGAGATCGTCTGGACTGCTCACGCCCCGCGCCGCGTACACCCGCCGCAGCACCGGGTGCAGGGTGGCCGGCAGCACGCCCGTCGGCGCGATGCCGCCGCGGCGCAGGATGCGCCTCGGGTTCATCGCAGCAGCCTCGCCGAGCGCACGCGATCGCCGCCAGAACTGCCAGCGGGCACCGGCAGTCACGTCGAACGTCGCGGATCCAAGCAGGAAGGACGCTTCGTGCAACGTGCCGCTTGCGAGGGCTGCGCGCGCCGGTGCAAACACGTGCCGCTCGAGCGCGGACAGCGCCGACGCTTCCGTCCGGCGGCGCCGCATTCGCGAGCCCGAGGCGGATCGTCGGAGAATCGCCAGACAGCGCGGCCGCGAACCCATCACGAGCGGCCCGCGTCGGTGCCGAGCAGACGCGCGAGCCCGGTGAGCCAGTCGTCGTCCGTTAGCAGCACACCCTCCGGCGGCCGCTCGGCGACACCGGCCGCTCCGAAGCCCCACAGCCAGACCGAGTTCACCGCCGCCGACCCGCGCTCGAAGCGCCGGAGGTTGACCGGGTGTTCGTGCAGCACCATCTGCGCCTCGTTCACCCAGGCGCGGACGCGAGCGGAGTCGCGCCCGGTTGGCATCAGCTCGCGCAAATTCCCGCCGATCGCCTGCGCGGGTTCGACCGAATGGCAGTCGAGATCATCCGGGCATCGGCAGAGCCAGCCCCGGCCGGCGATTTCTTCGAGCACGAAGCCGCGGTGTGCGAGCCGTGAGTTCAGGTCCGCCACCAGGGCGGCCGACTCGTCCGGCTCGAGCGGCAACGGCACGGGCGCGGCGAGGCGCAGGTGGTCGAGCGCCGTGAGCAGGTGCACCGGCGCGGCGCAGGCCCAGCGTCCCACGGGCGGCCGGCCCGTCCAGGCTGCAACCAGGCAGGGCCCCGCGGGAAGCCGCTCAAGCAGGCCCGCATGCGCGGGCGCGTCCGCCAGCAGCCACTCGCGCCACGGCCGGTCGGTGCTTCCACGCTGCGCGCGCGCGACCAGCCATTCGGCGGCCGGCAACCGCGCCGGGGCCGAATCCTCACGTGCCGGCACATCGCCCATCCACGGCAGCGCGACGCGCAGGCGTTTGCGGCTCGGTGTCACTTGGGAAGTACCGGCCGGGGCGCGAGGCCGACGACTTGAACCCGACCCGACCCCGTGACCGCGTCGTTCCCGTTCGCGTAAGGTAAGCGGATGAAGTTCAACCTCGATCGGGCGGGCGGGGCGCACGTGGTGCGTGCATACGCGCCGGGGCGGATCCGCATCGGCGATCGCGACATCGCGACCAGCGTGATCGTCACGGCCACCGCCCTCATCGAACCGTGGCGCCCGAGGCGCATCGCAGATCTCGAAGCCGCCGACCTCGAGCCCGTGGTCGCCCTTGCGCCGGAAGTCCTGCTGATCGGGACCGGCTCGCGGCAGGTCTTCCCCGCCCCGGCGGTGTTCGCCGCGTTGCATGCCGCGCGCATCGGCTTCGAGGTGATGGACACGGGCGCCGCCTGCCGGACGTACAACGTGCTGGTGGCCGAAGAGCGCCGGGTGGTCGCCGCCCTGATGGTCGAATAGCGGCGAGTGGACCTCAAACCAGTCCCTGCAGCAGCGGCACGAACGTCGCCGGGCCGAGCACCTCGCGCTCGAAGTGCTCGCCGCGGCGCGTGATGCGCACGAGCTGCTGCTCGCGCTCGGGCCCGACCGGCATGACCAGTCGTCCGCCGTTGCCGAGCTGGTCGAGCAGCGCCGCCGGCACCGCCAGCGCTGCGGCTGCCACGAGGATGCCGTCGTAGGGCGCATACGGCGGCCAGCCCTCGAAGCCGTCGCCGTGGCGCATGAAAACGTTGGTGATGCGCAGGTCGCGCATCACGCGGCGCGCGCGCTGCTGCAGCACGGCGATGCGTTCCACGCTGTAGAGGGTCGCCACCAGCGGTGCGAGCACGGCCGTCTGGTAGCCGCAGCCCGTGCCGACCTCCAGCACCTTGCGTGGCGGCGTGCCCTCGAGCAGCGCCTCGGTCATGCGCGCCACGACGTAGGGCTGCGAGATGGTCTGGCCGTGGCCGATCGGCAGCGCGGTGTCCTCGTACGCCCGGCTCGCCAGCGCCTCGTCCACGAATACGTGCCGCGGCACGCTGCGGATACGCTCGAGCACCGGGGCGCTCGTGATGCCCTGCTCGCGCAGGCGGGTGATCAGCCGGTCGCGGGTTCGCGCCGAGGTCATGCCGATGCCGGTCATGGGCGGTCGGGTCATCGCGTCGGCCGCGGTCAGGGCGCGCGGCCGCGCAGCCACTCGCCGACGTCCGCCAGCGCGGAGTGCCGCGTGAGGTCCACCTGCAGGGGTGTCACGGAGACGCAGTCCTCCGCAATGGCGGCGAAGTCGGTGCCCTCGCCCGCATCAGCGCCCTCGCCGGCGGGGCCCACCCAGTACACGGGACGCCCGCGCGGGTCCGACGCCCGCAGCACGGATTCCGAGCGGTGCCGGTGCCCGAGTCGCGTGACGCGAAAGCCACCGAGCTGCTCGTACGGCACGTCCGGCACGTTGACGTTGAGGATCATCGAGGCATGCAGCGGCGTGCGAATCAGCCGCATGACGAGCTCGCTCGCCACGCGTGCCGCGGTCGCGAAATGACGGCCGTCGCGCAGCACCAGCGAGACTGCCATCGTCGGCAGGCCGAGGAAGCGGCCCTCGACCGCGGCGGCGACGGTGCCCGAGTACAGCACGTCGTCGCCGAGGTTGGCGCCGTCGTTGATGCCCGAGACCACCATGTCGTGCTGGAAGTCGAAGATACCCCGAGATCGCGAGGTGCACGCAATCGGTCGGCGTGCCGGTCACGTAGTACATGTCCTCGCCGTAGGGCGAGACGCGCAGCGGCACGTCGAGCGTGAGCGAGTTGCTCGCGCCGCTGCGATTGCGGTCGGGCGCCACCACCGTGACCTCCGCCAGCGGGCGCAGCGCATCCGCGAGGCGCTGCAAGCCCTCGGCGCGGTAGCCGTCGTCGTTGCTGACCAGGATTCTCAAGGGGGGGATGCGACCGGGGCGAAACGCGCCGAACTATACTGGAATCCGCGCAGCCGCCGGAAGCGAACGCACGGAGGTGCCAGTCATGACCGACGACGATCAGCGCGCCTTCGAGGAGGCGATGAACGGCGTGCGGCCGCTGCCGCCGCGCGAGCGGGTCGCAGCGCCGCCCGCGCCGCCCGTCGCACAGTTCGCACGGGCCGATCAACGGCAGGTGCTGCTCGAGAGCCTGCTGCCGCCGGCGGACCCGGCGGTGCTCGACACGGGCGAGGAGCTGTCGTTCCGCCGCCCCTGGATCCGCGAGGAGGTGCTGCGTCGGCTGCGCCGCGGTCAGTTCGCCGTGGCCGCCGAGAGCGACCTGCACGGGCTCGGGCGCCACGCAGCGCACGAGGCGCTGCGCCTGTTCATCGCCGAGTCGGTGGCCCGCGGCCTCGGCTGCGTGCGCGTCGTGCACGGCAAGGGCCGCGGCTCGGGGCCGCGCGGGCCGGTGCTGAAGCACGTCGTGAACCACTGGTTGCGGCGCATGGAGGACGTGGTCGCGTTCGCTTCGGCCCGACCGGTGGACGGCGGTACCGGTGCCGTGTACGTGCTCCTCGCCCCGGGCGGCGCGCGGCGCGGCAGCCGCCGGACAGCCGCGGCGCCCGTCCGTCTCGCCAGACCGTCGCTAGTCTTCGCCGCCCTCGGCGTCTGCCCACGCCTCCAGGATGATCTCGTGCAGCACCGCGGTGGCGAAGGCGCCGCGCGGCAGTTCGAATGCCAGCTCGAGTCCGTCGCCGTCGAGCGACCACGCGAGGCCCCGCACCGGCAGGCGCAGGCTGCGCCGCTCCTGCTCGAGGCCCTGCGACTCGAGCAGCGCGCAGAGCTCCGGCTCGTTCGCCACCACCACGGCCTCGACGGCGAGCGCCTCGTCGGCCGCCGGCGAGGCACCCCGGCCCCACAGCGGACCGCTCGGGTGCACGTCCATGGCCACGCAGCGCGCCGCGAGCACGGCGTCGATCTGCGGCGCGGGAAAAAAGCTGCGCCGGCCGTCGAGCAGCACGGCCTCGCCCGGCAGCAGGCGATCCCAGCAGCCCTTCTGCACGCGCTCGGCGAGCACGGCGTTGAAGGCGGCGCTGCGGCCTGCCGAAAGCGCGAAGGCGCGCGCGCCGCGGTCCCGAGGCGCCGCGCCACCCGCGGCCCATTGCCGCGCGCGAGCGAGGTTGCTGCCCTGGCGGCCGAACCGCTGCGGTCCGAAGTAGTTCGGCACGCCGCGCTCGGCGATGAGCGCGAGGCGGGCCCGCAGGGCCTCGGCGTCGCCCTCGACATTCCGCACCCGCAGCGTGAACCGGTTGGCGCGGTGGGAGCCCGGCCGCAGCTTGCGGCCATGTCGACTCGCTGCCACGACACGATAGCCTTCGCCCGCCAGCGCGAGGCAGGGCTCGAGCGACGACGAGGCGGGCCACGGCAGCGTGTAGGCCTGTCGCGTGACGGCGTTGCGGTCCTTGTGCCCGGACCAGCCGACGTCGCGGGCCGCGACGCCCGTTGCCCGCGCCAGCTGCGCGGCCACCCAGCCGGTGTTCGCGCCGCGCTTCTCGACCGTCAGCAGCACATGGGAGCCCGTCCCGTCAGGCTCGAAGCCGAGGACCTCCTCGACCCCGAAATCCTCCGGCGTCGCACGCAGCAGGCCGCGGACCGGCGGCGTGCCGTGGGCGGTCGGCACCTGCAGCGGGCCGGCGCATTCCTGGCCGGCCGGATCGGCGGGCGTCCCGACGTGAGCCGCCGGATCGGCGGTGCTCACGTGTTCGCGCGCACGACCTGGTGCGCGAGCAGCACGACCGCGTGGCAGGCGAGGCCCTCGCTGCGTCCGATCGCGCCCAGACCCTCGCAGGTGGTCGCCTTGACGTTGATGCGGTCCGGGCTGGTCTCGAGGTCGCTCGCGAGATTGGCGCGCATCTGCGCACGATGCGGCCCGAGCCGCGGCGCCTCGGCCAGCAGCGTGACGTCGGCGTTGACGAGGCGGTAGCCGTTCTCGCGCAGGAGGCGCGTGCAGTGGCGCAGGAACGTCCGGCTGTCGGCGCCCTTCCAGCGCGGGTCGGTGTCGGGGAAGTGCTGGCCGATGTCGCCCAGGGCCATCGCCCCGAGCAGCGCGTCGCACAGCGCGTGCAGCAGCACGTCGCCGTCGGAATGCGCCTTGATGCCCTGGGTGAACGGGATACGCACGCCGCCGAGCGTGACGTGATCGCCCGCCTCGAAGGCGTGCACGTCGAAACCGAACCCGATCCTCATTGCCGGCCCGCCGCGCCCAGGATGGCGCCGGCCAGCGCGAGATCCTCCGGGTGCGTGATCTTGAGGTTGTCGGCGCGCCCGCGCACCAGGCGTGGCCGCAGGCCGAGCAGTTCGACGGCGGCGGCCTCGTCGGTGATGCTGCGCTCGCGGTCGAGGCACAGCGCGAGCGCACGGCGGAGCACGCCGTAGCGAAACATCTGCGGCGTCAACGCACGCCACAGGCCTTCGCGCGGCACGGTGCGCTCGCTGCGCCCGTCTGCGGCTGCGGCCTTGAGCGTGTCGCCGAGCGGCACGGCGAGCAGGCCGCCGACCGGGTCGTCTCCCACGCCCGTGATCAGTGCGCGCACGTCGGAGCGCCGCAGGCAGGGCCGCGCGGCATCGTGGACCAGCACCCAGTCCTCGTCGCGCGCCTCGCCCTCGAGCGCTCCGAGCGCGTTCGCCACCGACAACTCGCGCCGCACGCCGCCCGCGCAGGTTCGCACGCGCGCCTCGCGGGACTCCGGCAGTCGCGCGAACCGCCGGTCGCCCGGCGCGAGCGCGACCACGATGGCCGCGATCGACGGCTCGTCGAGCAGCGCGCGTAGCGCCCACGACAGCACGGGACGGCCGAGCAGGGTGGAGTACTGCTTGGGCTGCGGGCGCCCGAAGCGCTCACCGCGACCGGCCGCCGCGACGACCGCCCAGCGTCGCTCGCCCCGGCTCATCGCGGCGCGGCCTCGGCGGTGCGCCGCTCCTCCTGCCCGGGTTCGGGCGCATTCTCGGGGGCCGCCGGCAACACCTGGAAGAACGTCTCGCCGGCGCCGATCATGCCGAGATCGGTGCGCGCACGCTCCTCGATGGCAGCACGTCCCTCCTTGAGGTCGTTCACCTCGGCGGCAAGCCGCCGGTTGCGCTCGCTCAGGCGGGCGTTCTCAGCCGCCTGGCCCTCGATGGCCGCCTCGGTACGCCACAGGTCGCGCATGCCGTTGGGCGAGATCCACAGCCGGTACTGCAGCGCCACCAGGGCCGCGATGAGCAGCACTGCCACGATGCGCGCGGTCATCGGCCGGCTCAGCCCCGCGCCGCCGGCAGCGGCACCGGGAACGCCGCACGGCCGGCATAGGAGGCGTCGGCGCCGAGCTCGGCCTCGATGCGCAGCAGCTGGTTGTACTTGGCGATTCGATCGGAGCGGCACAGCGAGCCGGTCTTGATCTGCGTGGCGCGCGTCGCCACCGCGATGTCCGCGATGGTGCTGTCCTCGGTCTCGCCGGAGCGGTGAGAGACCACCGCGCTGTAGCCGGCGGCGGCCGCCATGTCGATCGCCTCGAGCGTCTCGGTCAGCGTGCCGATCTGGTTCGGCTTGATGAGGATCGAGTTGGCGATGCCGCGGGCGATGGCCTCGCGCAGGATCTTGGTATTCGTGACGAAAACATCGTCGCCCACCAGTTGCACCTTGCGTCCGAGTTGCTGCGTGTGCAGCACCCAGCCGTCCCAGTCGCCCTCCGCCATGCCGTCCTCGACGGTGATGATCGGGTACTTTTCCACCAGCCCCTCGAGGTAGCCCGCGAACTCGGCGGGCGTGAAGCTGCGGCCCTCGGACTCGAGTTCGTACCTGCCGTCCTTGAAGAACTCGGAGCTCGCGACGTCGAGGCCGAGGAACACGTCGTGGCCCGCCTTGAAGCCGGCCCGCTCGATCGCCTCGAGGATGGTCTCGAGCGCGGCCGCGTTCGACGGCAGGTTCGGGGCGAAGCCGCCCTCGTCGCCCACCGCGGTCGCGAGCCCGCGCTCGTGCAGTACCTTCTTAAGCGTGTGGAAGATCTCCGCACCGCAGCGCAGCGCCTCGGCGAAACTGGTCGCGCCGACCGGCAGGACCATGAATTCCTGGATGTCCACGCTGTTGTCGGCGTGCGCGCCGCCGTTGATGATGTTCATCATCGGCACCGGCATGACCAGGGGGCCTGCGCCGCCGAGGCGCCGGTAGAGCCCGTGCCCGCTCGCGCGGGCGGCGGCGTGCGCCGCGGCGAGCGACACCGACAGGATCGCGTTCGCGCCGAGCCGCGACTTGGTCTCCGTTCCGTCGAGCTCGATCATGCGTCGGTCGAGTCCCGCCTGGTCGAGCACGTCGTGGCCGATGAGCGCGCCCCTGATCTCGCCGTTGGCATTCGCCACGGCCTTGCGGACGCCTTTGCCGAAGTAGCGACCCTTGTCCCCGTCGCGCAGCTCCACCGCCTCGCGCGTGCCCGTGGAGGCCCCGGACGGGACCGCCGCCCGACCCATCACGCCGCCCTCGACGAGCACGTCGGCTTCGACAGTGGGATTGCCGCGTGAATCCATGATCTCGCGGGCCTTGATGTCGACGATCCGGGTCATAGGCTTGATTCCTCGTAGGGCCGCGACTTGACCGCGGCGTCGATCTCTTTGATCACCGTGAGCAGCGCGCGCATGCGATCGAGCGGCCAGGCGTTGGGGCCGTCCGAAAGCGCGCGCGCCGGGTCGGGATGGGTTTCCATGAACACGCCGGCGACGCCCGCACCCACCGCGGCACGGGCCAGCACCGGCACGAATTCCCGCTGGCCGCCCGAGGCGTTGCCCTGCCCGCCCGGCAGCTGCACGGAGTGCGTCGCGTCGAACACCACCGGGCAGCCGGTCTCGCGCATCACCGCGAGCGAGCGCATGTCGGCCACGAGGTTGTTGTAGCCGAAGCTGAATCCGCGCTCGCAGACCATGATCTGCTCGTTGCCGGTGGAGCGCGCCTTCTCGACCACGTTGCGCATTTCCCACGGCGAAAGGAACTGGCCCTTCTTGATGTTGACGGGCTTGCCCTGCGCGGCCGCGTTCACGATGAAGTTGGTCTGGCGGCACAGGAACGCCGGCGTCTGCAGCACGTCCACGACGGAGGCCACTTCGGCGAGCGGCGTGTCCTCGTGCACGTCGGTGAGCACCGGGACGCCGAGCGCGCTGCGCACCGCGGCGAGGATGCGCAGGCCCTGCTCCAGGCCCGGGCCGCGAAAGCTGCCCTTGGAGGAGCGGTTGGCCTTGTCGAAGGACGCCTTGAAGATGTAGGGAATGCCGAGCTCGGCGGTCAGCTCGCGCATGCGGCCGGCGACTTCCATCACCAGCGACTCGCTCTCGATGACGCAGGGCCCCGCGATCAGGAACAGGGGGCGGTCCGGTCCGACCTCGAAGCCGCAGAGCCTCATGCGCCCGCCGCCACCGGCAGCTGCGAGGCGCGGTGCTCGCGGGCCGCCTTGACGAAGCCCGTGAACAGCGGATGCCCGTCGCGCGGCGTGGAGCGGAACTCGGGGTGGTACTGGCTCGCGACGAAGAACGGGTGCTGAGGCAGCTCGATGATCTCGACCAGCCCGTCGCGCGAGAAGCCCGAGAAGCGCAGCCCGGCGCCCATGAGCTTCTGCAGGTAGTTGTTGTTGAACTCGTAGCGGTGGCGGTGGCGCTCGCGGATGACGTCGGCGCCGTAGATCGCATGCGCGCGGGAGCCGTGCGAGATCCGCACCTCCTGCGCGCCCAAGCGCATGGTGCCGCCGAGGTGCGAGGACTCGTCGCGCGACTCGACCGTGCCCTTCTGGTCCTGCCATTCGGTGATGAGCGCGATCACCGGATGCGGGCTGGCGCGGTTGAACTCGGTGCTGTGCGCGCCCTCCAGGGACGCCACGTGGCGGGCGAACTCGATGATGGCGAGCTGCATGCCGAGGCAGATGCCGAGGTAGGGCACGCCGTGCTCGCGCGCGTAGCGCACGGCCTGGATCTTGCCCTCGATGCCCCGCTCGCCGAAGCCGCCCGGCACCAGGATCGCGTCGAGGCCTTGCAGGCAGTCGGTGCCGTGGCGCTCGACGTCCGTCGCCTCGATGAACTCGAGCTTGACGCGGGTGCGCGTGCGCAGTCCGGCGTGCATCAGCGCCTCGCACAGCGAGATGTAGGCGTCCTTGAGGTTCACGTACTTGCCGACCATGCCGATCGTGACCGTGAGGTCGGGGCTGCCCTTGGCGGCCACCACCTGCTGCCATTCCTTGAGGTCGGCCGGGGGGGCCGTGAGCCCGAGCTTCTCGCAGACGATCGCATCGAGCGACTGCTCGTGCAGCAGCTGCGGGATCTTGTAGATGTCGTCGGCGTCCACCGCGGAGAACACGGCGCGCTCCTCGACGTTGGTGAACAGCGCGATCTTGCGCCGGTGCTCCGGCGGCAGCGGGTCGCGGCATCGGCACAGCAGCACGTCGGGCTGGATGCCGATCGAGCGCAGCTCCTTGACGGAGTGCTGCGTCGGCTTGGTCTTGATTTCGCCCGAGGTCGCGATGTAGGGGATCAGCGTCAGGTGCATGTACAGGACGTTGTTGCGCCCCATCTCGACGCCGAGCTGGCGGATGGCCTCGAGGAACGGCAGCGACTCGATGTCGCCCACCGTGCCGCCGATCTCCACCATGCACACGTCGGCGTCGCCCGCACCCATGCGGATGCAGTGCTTGATCTCGTCGGTGATGTGCGGGATGACCTGGACCGTGGCGCCGAGGTAGTCGCCGCGGCGTTCCTTGGCGATGACCCGCTCGTAGATGCGGCCCGTGGTGAAGTTGCTGTGCCGGCCCGTGGTGGTGCGCACGAAGCGCTCGTAGTGACCGAGGTCGAGGTCGGTCTCCGTGCCGTCGTCGGTCACGAACACCTCGCCGTGCTGGAACGGGCTCATGGTGCCCGGGTCCACGTTGATGTACGGGTCGAGCTTGACCAGCGTGACCTTGAGGCCGCGCGCCTCGAGGATGGCGCCCAGGGAGGCGGCGGCAATGCCCTTCCCCAGCGAGGAAACCACGCCGCCGGTCACGCAGATGAACTTGGTCATTGGAGGGCACCGTCGCAGGAGAAATACGACGGGAGAACAGTCTATCGGAACGGCCCCTCCCCGGCCACCGGCAATCGCGCAGCGATCGCCTCACTCTCCGTCTGCACCGGTCGTCCGTGCCAGGCGATCACCCAGGCTTGCTCGCCCGCCGCGGCCGCGAGCCGGCCGCCGTAGGCGAAGTCGCCCACGGCCACGATCTCGCCTGCGGCGAATACCAAGGGCAACGACGCACGCCGCCAGGGCAGCACGCCGCGCTCCTGCAGCCACTTGCGCAAAGGACGACGGTGTGAGCTGCCGGCCGGCCGGAACACGGCGCCGGCAGGACGCGTCGCAACGACGAGCGGCTCGACGAGGCGGGCGCGACTCAGGCCGCCGCCATCCGCCGGCTGCAGCGCGAGCGTTCCGAGCGCGCCGAGATCGAGCGTCTCGCCGGGCCGCCAGGTCGATCCGGCCGATGCGCCGAGCGTCGGCGCCGGATCCGGCAGGGCATCGGCATACAGCCGACCCCGGTAGCGTCGCACCACCCCGCCCGGCCAGCGAGTCTCCGGCACCCGATCGTCCGCCGCCTCGCGCATGTCGCGGCGCAGCGCCTCGAGCGTTGCCGCGGCGGGAAGCGGCAGGCCGAGTGCGCGCAGCCAGGCACGCAGCACGCGGCGCTGCCGCGCGCCATCCAGCATCGCCAGTCTCGCAAGGGAGACGGTCCGGCCCTCGGCCACGGAAGCCAGGTCGGCGATGGCGGCGACATCGTCGAGCGCGATCGCCTCGGCCGCCTGCGACGCCACCCGGCCGACGGTGCGCGACGCCGCCGGCCAGCGCCGGCGCAGGGACGGCAGCACCTCGTGCCGCAGGTAGTTGCGGTCGAAGCGCAGGTCGCGATTCGACGGATCCTCGAGCCAGCCGAGGCGCTGGGACTCCGCCCATTCGCGCAGCTCCGCACGCGTGAACCCGAGCAACGGCCGGGCATGCCAGCCGCCGGCGAACGCCGCGATCGGCGCCATGCCGGCCAGCGCCCGCAGGCCGCCGCCTCGCAGCCATTGCAGCAGCACGGTTTCGAGCTGGTCGTCAGCGTGGTGCGCGGTAAGCAATACCTCGCCCGGTTGCAGCCGCGCCGCGAGCGCTGCATAGCGCGCGGCACGCGCCGCGGCCTCGGGGCTTTCCCCCCTGCCTGCCCGCGCATCCACGCGCACGATTTCGCAGGGAATGCCGACCCGCGCGGCGAGCATCGCGCCGTGCTCGGACCAGTGCGCAGCGTCCGGGTGCAGGCCGTGATCGACGTGGATGGCGCGCAGCGGCGCGAGCGCCGGGGACGCGGCGAGCGCCGCGAGCAGCGCAGTCGAGTCGAGGCCGCCGCTCAGCGCGATGCAGTACCCCGTCGGAACCGCGCCGGCCGCGCCGAGCGAGCCGGCGAGCGCCTCGCGCAGGCGTTGCGGGGTGAATGCCAACGGCCGTTCAGCCGACGCGGTACACGCCCTGCGAGCGCAGCCGCGCGTGACGTCGCTCGAGCAACTGATCCTCGGGCCACTGCTCGACCTCGCGCAGGTGACGGAGGATCGCGCCCTTGAGGTCGTCGGCCATGACCTGCGGGTCGCGGTGCGCGCCGCCGAGCGGCTCCCTGACGATCTCGTCCACCAGTCCGAACTTTGCGATGCGCTCGGCGGTGATGCCCATCGCCTCCGCCGCGAGTTCCTTCTTGTCGGCGCTCTTCCAGAGGATCGAGGCGCAGCCCTCGGGCGAGATGACCGAGTACACGGCGTACTGCAGCATGATCAGCCGGTCGCACACGCCAATCGCGAGCGCGCCGCCCGAGCCGCCCTCGCCGATCACCGCGGTGACCACGGGTACCCGCAATGTGGCCATCTCGAAGAGGTTCCGGGCGATGGCCTCGCTCTGGTTGCGTTCCTCCGAGCCCACCCCCGGGTAGGCGCCCGGGGTGTCGATCAGGGTCACGATCGGCAGGCGGAAACGCTCGGCGAGCTTCATGAGCCGCAGCGCCTTGCGGTAGCCCTCGGGCCGCGGCATACCGTAGTTGCGGCGCACGCGCTCCTTGGTGTCGCGCCCCTTCTGGTGGCCGATCAGCATCACCGGCCGGCCGTCGAGGCGCGCGGGTCCGCCCACGATCGCGTAGTCGTCGGCGTACATGCGATCGCCGTGCAGCTCGTGGAATTCCTCGAAGATGCTCGCGGCGTAGTCGAGCGTGTAGGGACGCTGGGGATGACGGGCGAGCTGCGCCACCTGCCACGGCGTGAGGTTCGCGAAGATGCTGTTCGTGAGCGCCCGGCTCTTCGCGCGCAGGCGCGCGATCTCCTCGCCGACGTTCACCTCCGCGTCGGTGGAGACGAAGCGCAACTCGTCGATCTTCGCCTCGAGCTCGGCGATCGGCTGCTCGAAATCCAGGAAGCTGAGCGGCATGGCCGGGAAGGATGCCCTGAGTGGGGGGGAGGTGGCTAGCGGCGGCTCAGCCCGCGAGGTACTCCGTCACGACCGTGACGGTCTCGCGCAGCGAGAACAGCAGCACGATCGCGACCACCGGCGGCACGATCCAGCGCAGCACGAAAAGAATGCGCGGCACCTGCCGCTGCCAGAATGGCGTCGCGCCGGCGAGCAGCTCGTCGCGCACCTCGCCCGTGAGTCGCCAGCCGGCGAGGATCGAGAGCGCCAGCGCGCCCGCCACCAGCAGGAACTCGCCGGCGATCTTGTCCATGAGCCCGAGGGTGTCGGTGTCGAGCGCCGGCAGGATGCCGAGCGCCGCGATCGCCGTACCGGTTGCGACGGCGGCCTTGCGGCGCGACAGCTGCATTTCCTCCATCACCGAGGCCGTGACGACCTCGAGCAGCGAGATCGCGGAGGTGAGGGCTCCGAGCGCGAGCGCGATGAAGAAAAAGAGGCCCACGACGCGACCCGCCGCCCCCATCGCCTCGAAGGCACCCGGCAGCGCGATGAACAGCGTGCCCACCGTGCTCGCTCCGACGGCGCCCTGCAGCCCGAGCGAGTAGATCACGGGGAACACGACGAGGCCGGCGATGAAGGCGACTCCGAAATCCGTGTAGGCGACCACCGTGGCCGATTCCGGCAGGTTCTGGTCGCGGTGCAGGTAGGAGGCGAAGGTGAGCATCCCGCCCATGCCGAGGCTCAGCGAGAAGAACGCCTGCGCGACCGCGGCCCGCCAGACCGACGGGCTCATGAGTTCCTCGACCTGCGGCTGCAGGTACACGGCGTAGCCGGTCTCCGCGCCCGGCAGCGTCGTGGCCCAGAGGGCGAGTCCGATGACGATGAGAAACAGCACCGGCATGAGGAGCAGCGAGGCGCGCTCGATGCCGCCCTTCACGCCGCCCACGACGATCAGCACGGTGAGCGCCATGAAGCCGAGGTGGTACGCGACTGCGTCCATGCCGGCGGCAACCGCGCCGAAATGCTCCGAGGCGGAGCGGTCGAAGCCCTGCAGCGCGGCCTCGATCGCGTAGCGCACCGTCCAGCCGGCGATCACCGAGTAGTAGGCGAGGATCAGGAGTCCGGCGGTGACGAACACGTAGCCGAGCCGGCCCCAGCCGCGGCCGGCGAGCGCACGCAGGCTGCCGATCGGCGCGCGCTGCCCACGGCGGCCGATGCCGAACTCCGCGAGCATGAGCGGGATGCCGAGCAGCAGGGTCATGGCGATGTAGAGCAGCACGAACGCCGCGCCACCGCCTTCCGAGGCCTGGTAGGAGAACCGCCACATGTTGCCGAGCCCGACGGCGCTGCCCGCCGCCGCGAGGATGAACCCGGCGCGGGTGGCGAAAGCCTCGCGGCCAGCGGTCGGTGCGGTCATGCATTCCCCCTAGTCGGCACTAGCCTTCCACGCGCGGCGCATACACCAGTTCGACGCCGTCGCGCCCGACCAGCTGGCCGAGGCGTTCGATCAGTTCCTGCGACGGTCGCACGCACCACTCCTCGCCGAGCAGCACGTTGGCGCTCGCCGCCGTGGATCCGTAACGGATCGCCACCGCGCAGCGTCCGCCGCGGGCCGGCCGCAGCGCCTGCTCGATTGCGGTGATGAGGCCGCTGCCGTCGCCGTTCGTGCCCCGCGGCCAGCGCAGCACCAGCCGACGCGCATACTGCTCGCGTGCCTGCGCGATGTCGATGATGCGCTTCGCCGCGATGCGCCAGTCGTCCACGAAGTCGTCGAAGCGCAGGCTGCCCTCGACCACCACGATGGCGTCGCGCGCGATCAGCGCGCGGTGCTGCTGGTAGACGTCTTCGAACAGCGTCACCTCGATGCGGCCGCTGCGATCGTCGAGCACGAAGCTGTTGCGGTTGCCGCGCTTGCGGATCTCGAGCACCAGCCCCGCGACGGTCACGTTCCTGCCGGGACCGCGCCAGCCGCCCTCGCCCGCGCCGACCGGGCGCGCGCCGCCGACGTCGGCGATCCGTCCGCTCACGATCGGCCGGAACTCGCGCTCGTACTCCGTGATCGGGTGGCCGGTGAGGTACAGGCCGAGCGTCTCGCGCTCCCCGGCGAGTCGCACCGGCTCGCTCCATTCCGGCAGCCGTTCGCCCGGCACCGCGGGCTCGTCGGCGGCCGGCGCCGCCACGGCGAGGCCGAACAGGTCCACCTGCCCCGCCGCCTGCGCGCGGGAGTGCTGCTCGGCCGCCTGCATCGCCGCCGGCAGCTGGTGCATGCAGGTCGCGCGGTTCACGCCGAGCGAGTCGAGCGCGCCGGAACGGATCAGCGCCTCGAGCACGCGGCGGTTGACGCGGTTGAGATCGAGGCGACGGCACAGGTCGCGCAGGTCCCGGAAGGGCCCGCGCGCCGTGCGCTCGGCGAGCATGCTCTCGACGGCGGCCTGGCCGACCCCCTTGATGGCGCCGAGCCCGTAGCGGATCGCCCGCGCGCCCGACACCGTGAACATGAACTGCGAAGCGTTGACGTCCGGGGGCTCGACCGCGAGCGCCATGCGCGCGCATTCGTCGATCAGCGTCACGACCTTGTCGGTCTTGTCCATGTCGGAGGACAGCACCGCCGCCATGAACGCCGCGGGGTGGTGGGCCTTGAGCCACGCCGTCTGGTAGGACAGCACGGCATAGGCGGCGGAGTGCGACTTGTTGAAGCCGTAGCCCGCGAACTTCTCCATCAGGTCGAAGATGTGCGCCGCGTTGGCCTGCGCGACGCCGCGGGCGACCGCGCCGTCGACGAACACCGAGCGCTGCTTCGCCATCTCCTCGGGCTTCTTCTTGCCCATCGCCCGGCGCAGCAGGTCCGCGCCGCCGAGCGTGTAGCCGGCCAGCACCTGCGCGATCTGCATGACCTGCTCCTGGTACAGGATCACGCCGTAGGTGGGGAACAGCACCGGCTTCAGTTCAGGGTGCAGGTAGTCGATGGCGCCGCTCGAGCGGCCGTGCTTGCGCGCGATGAAGTCCTCGACCATGCCCGACTGCAGCGGCCCCGGCCGGAACAGCGCCACCAGCGCCACGACGTCCTCGAAGCAGTCCGGCTGCAGGCGGCGGATCAGGTCCTTCATGCCGCGCGACTCGAGCTGGAACACCGCCGTCGTTTCGCAGCGCTTCATCAGCGCGTAGGTCTGCGGGTCGTCCATCGGCATCGCCGTGAGGTCGAGCGGCGGCTCGCCGCGTGCCGCGCGTTCCGCGTCGATGGTGCGCACCGCCCAGTCGATGATCGTGAGCGTGCGCAGGCCGAGGAAGTCGAACTTGACGAGCCCCGCGGCCTCGACGTCGTCCTTGTCGAACTGCGTGACCACGCTGCCGCCGCCCGCCTCGCAGTAGAGCGGCGCGAAGTCGGTGAGCACCGACGGCGCGATCACCACGCCGCCCGCGTGCGTGCCGGCGTTGCGCACCAGGCCCTCGAGCGAGCGGGCGAGGTCGATCACCTCGCGCACCTCGTCCTCGCCTTGTAGCGGCGGCGCAGGTCCTCTTCCTTGGCGAGCGCGTCGTCGAGCGTGATGCCGAGCTCGAAGGGAATGAGCTTGGCGAGGCTGTCGGCGAAGCCGTAGCTGCGGCCGAGCACGCGCGCCACGTCGCGCACCACGGCCTTCGCGGCCATGGTGCCGTAGGTGATGATCTGCGAGACGCGCTCCCGGCCGTAGCGCTCGGCGACGTAGTCGATCACCCGGTCGCGGCCTTCCATGCAGAAGTCCACGTCGAAGTCCGGCATCGAGACGCGCTCGGGATTGAGGAAGCGCTCGAACAGCAGGTCGTAGCGCAGCGGGTCGAGGTCGGTGATGCCGAGCACCCAGGCGACCAGCGAGCCCGCCCCCGAGCCGCGGCCGGGACCGACCGGCACGCCGTTCTCGCGCGCCCAGCGGATGAAGTCCGCGACGATCAGGAAGTAACCCGCGAAGCCCATCTGGCAGATCACGTCGAGCTCGCTCGCGAGACGCTCGTCGTGGCCAGTCCGGTCGATCGGTCGATCCGGCGATGCGGCGGCGAGCCGCCGCTCGAGCCCCGCCCGCGCCTCCTCGCGCAGGTGATCCTCGGTGGTGAGCCCGGCCGGGACCGGGTATGCCGGCAGCGACGGCTGCCCCAGCCGGATCTCGAGGTTGAGCCGGCGCGCGAGCTCGGCGGCGTTGTCGAGCGCCTCGGGCAGGTCGTCGAACAGCTCCGCCATCTCCTCGGGGGAGCGCAGGTACTGCTGTTCGCTGTAGCGGCGCGGCCGCGAGGGGTCCGCCAGCAGCGTGCCCTCGTGGATGCAGACCCGGGCCTCGTGCGACTCGAAGTCGTCGCGGGACAGGAAGCGCACGTCGTTGGTCGCGACCACCGGCACGCCGCGCGCCACGGCGAGCGCGAGCGAGCCCGCGATGCAGTCCTCCTCGCCCGGGCGACCCGTGCGCGTGAGCTCGAGGTAGTAGCGGTCGCCGAACACCGCGAGCCACGCCTCGAGCGCCCGGCCCGCCTCGTCCTCCCGGCCCGCCAGCAGGGCCCGCCCGACGTCGCCGTCGCGCGCGCCGGACAGCGCCACGAGGCCCGTGGCCGCCCCGGCGTCGAGCCAGCCGCGCTCGATGGTCGGCCCGTGGCGGCCCTGGCCCTCGAGGTAGGCGCGCGTCACGAGGCGCGTCAGGTTCTTGTAGCCGGACTCGTCCTGGCACAGCAGGACCAGGCGGCTCGGCTCGGCCCGCTCGCCCTCCTCGCGCAGCATCAGGTCCACGCCGACCAGGGGCTTGACGCCGCGCGCGAGCGCGGCGCGGTAGAACTTCACGAGCGCGAACAGGTTCACCTGGTCGGTGACGGCCACGGCCGGCATCGCCATGCGTGCGCAGGCATCCACCAGCCCCTCGCGCGCCACGGAGCCGTCGTCCCGCTCCTCGCTGTCGATGCGCAGCGCGCCGTCGACGAGCGAGTACTCGGTGTGCACGTGCAGGTGGACGAAGCGCGGCATCGGGGATGGGGCTGGGCTCGGGGCTGGGCTCGTGGCGGGGCTCAGGGGGATCCGAGCGATTGTACCGGCGCGAAGCTCCGCCGGTGGACGGGCGAGGCGCCCAGCCGGCGCAGTGCCGCGACGTGGGCTGCGGTCGGGTAGCCCTTGTGCGCGGCGAAGCCGTAGCCCGGATAGCGGACGTCGAGCTCGCGCAGGCAGTCGTCGCGCGCACACTTGGCGAGGATCGAGGCCGCGCTGATGCAGGGCACCGTCGCGTCGCCCCGGACCACCGCAAGGGCGGTGCACGGACTCGCGAGGCCGCCGAGGTCCGGGCAGCGGTCCCCGTCCACCACCACGTGGGACGGCGGTGCGTGGAGCGCGAGCAGCGCCCGGCGCATGGCGAGGAACGTGGCCTGCAGCACGTTGAGAGCATCCACCTCGGCGGCGTCCGCCCAGCCGAGCCCCCAGGCCAGGCTGCGCGAGCGGATCTCCACGCCCAGTGCCTCGCGCCGCGACTCGTTGAGCGCCTTGGAGTCGGCGAGTCCGTCGATCGGCCGCGACGGATCCAGGATCACCGCCGCCGCGACCACCGGGCCCGCCAGCGGTCCGCGTCCGGCTTCGTCCACCCCCGCGACGAGGCCCGGGTGCCGCCAGTCGAGGACGCCCTGGCCGGGCACGCGCCGCCTCATCGGCCTGGCCGCCGCGCAGAGCGCAACTCGAGCACGGCCTCCGCGGCGCGCTCGCTGGCATCGCGCCGCAGGCTCGCGTGGATGGCCTCGAAGGCCTGCGTCAGCGCGTCCCGGTCGGCGCGCTCGAGCTGCGCGAGCACCGCGGGCCCGAGTACCTCGGGCCGCACCTGCTCCTGGAAGAACTCCGGCACCAGCGCCCGGCGGGCGAGCAGGTTCGGTTGGGAGAAGAACTCGGTCTTGACGAGCTTGAGGTCGCGCAGCAGCCAGCCCGTGAGCGGCGCGACGCGGTAGGCCACCACCATCGGCCGCTTCACCAGCGCGGTCTCGAGCGTGGCCGTCCCGGACGCGAGCAGCACGGCGTCGCTCGCAGCGATCGCCTCCTGCGCGCGTCCGTCCACGAGGTGTACCGGGACGCCGGGGGCGTGCTCGATGAGCGCCTGCTCGAACGCGCGCCGAACCGCCTCACCCGCCATCGGCGCCACGAACCCGAGGTCGGGACGGCGTGCGTGGAGCCAGGCAAGCGTGGCCGCGAACTGCGGGCCGAGCCGCGACACTTCGCCGCGACGACTGCCGGGCAGCACGGCCAGCAGCGCGCCGCCCGCCGGCAGGCCGAGTGCCGCGCGCGCGGCGGCGGGATCCGACCGCCACGGAATCCGGTCGGCGAGTGGGTGGCCGACGAACACGGCGCGCACGTCGTTCGCCGCGTAGAAGTCGGTCTCGAACGGCAGCACGCACAGCACGAGGTCCACGGCCTGCCCGATGGTGCGCACGCGGCCCTGCCGCCATGCCCAGACCTGCGGGCTCACGTACTGGACCGTCGGGATGCCGCGGCGCTTGAGGTCCGCCGCGACGCGCAGGTTGAACTCCGGCGAATCGATGCCGACGAACACGTCCGGGGGCGCCTCGGCGAGGCGCTGCAGCAGGTCACGCCGCAGTCGCAGCAGCCGCGGCAGGTGCCGGACGATCTCGGCCAGGCCCATCACGGCCAGCGCCTCGGCCGGGTACCAGGCCTCGCAACCGGCCGCTGCCATGCGGGGACCGGCGATGCCGACGAAGCGCGACCCGGGTTCGCGGGCGGCAAGGGCCTCGATCAGCGGCCCGCCGAGGTTGTCGCCCGAGGCCTCGCCGGCCACGAGGCCGAACGAAGGCCCGCTGCCGGCGGCCGCCACGAGCCCCTCCGCGACGGTCAACGCACGATGCTGCGGGTGGAAAGCGGCAGGAACTCGACGAGGGCGCGCACCTCGGGCTGCTCCTCCGCGATCGCGGCAAGCTGGGCCGTGGCATCGGTGAGCTTGAGCCCCGAGCGGTACAGCAGGCGGAAGGCGTTGCGAAGGTTGCGGATCTGCTCCGGCGTGAAGCCGCGGCGCTTGAGACCCTCGGCGTTCACGCTGTGCGCGGCGGCCGGCTGGCCGACGGCCATGATGTAGGGCGGCACGTCGCGGGTCACCGCGGCGTTGTTGGCGATGAATGCGTGCGCACCGACCTTGCAGAACTGGTGCACCCCCGAGAAGCCGGCCATGATCACCCAGTCGCCGAGGTGCACGTGGCCGCCCAGCGTGGCGTGGTTGGCGAGCACGCAGTGGCTGCCGACGCGGCAGTCGTGCGCCACGTGCGAATACGCCATGAACAGGTTGTCGTCGCCGATGCGGGTGACGCCCTCGTCCTTGGTCGTGCCGCGGTTCAGCGAGACGAACTCGCGGATCACGTTGCGGTCGCCGATCTCGAGGCGCGTCGGCTCACCCTTGTACTTGGTGTCCTGCGGCGCGGAGCCCACCGAGGCGAACGGGAAGACCGCGTTGTCCGCACCCAGCCGCGTCGGGCCCTGGATCACGGCGTGCGCCCCGATGCGGGTGTTCGCGCCGATCTCGACGCCCGGTCCGATCACCGCGTACGCGCCCACCTCGACGCCCTCGCCGAGCCGGACGTCCGGGTCGAGCAGCGCCGTCGCGTGGATGAGTCCTGCCATGCCTGTCTCCCTTGGGATCGGACCGCCGCGCCGTTCAGCCCGGCATCACCATCATCTCGGCGGAACAGGCCTCCTCGCCTGCCACCTCGGCCACCGTCGAGAACTTCCAGATCGTGCGGATGCGCCGCTCGAGCTTCGCCCGCAGCACGAGCTGGTCGCCCGGCACGATCGGCCGCCGGAAGCGCGCCTTGTCGATGCCCGCGAAGTAGAAGCGCACGGTCTCGTCCGGGTAGATACCGGCCGTGACGAAGGTCAGGATCCCGGCCGTCTGCGCCAGCGCCTCGAGGGCGATCACCCCGGGCATGACCGGCCGGCCCGGGAAGTGGCCGTTGAAGTACTGCTCGTTGGCGGTCACGTTCTTGATCGCGACGATGTGGTCGCCGGACGCGCACTCGAGCACGCGATCCACCAGCAGCATGGGATAGCGGTGCGGAAGCCGCCGCATCACCTCGTCGATGCCGAAACCGCCGCGATCATTCATCGTCGTCCCCTTGCGCGTCGTCGTGCCCTTGCGCACCCGAAGCTCCCTCGAGCCGCCGCACGCGACGTGCCAGTTCGTCGAGATGCTGGAACCGGGCCGCGTTGCGGCGGAAGCGCCGCGCCTCGTCGGCGGGCAGCCCGCTCGAGTACACGCCCGGCCGGCGGATCGAGCTGCTGACCATCGTCCGCCCCGTGATCGCGACGTCGTCGCAGATCTCGAGGTGACCGACCACGCCCACCATCCCGCCGAGCATGCACCGCCGCCCGATGACGGCGCTGCCCGAGACGCCCGAGCAGGCCGCGATGACCGTGTGCTCGCCGATCCGCACGTTGTGCCCCACCTGCACCTGGTTGTCGATCTTCACGCCATCGCCGATCACCGTGTCGCCGATCGCGCCCCGGTCGATGGTGGTATTGGCCCCCACCTCGACGTCGTCGCCCACCGTCACCGAGCCGACCTGCGGCACCCGGACGTATCCGTCGGAGTCCCGCGCGTGCCCGAAGCCGTCCGCACCGAGCACCGACCCGGGATGCAGCAGGCAGCGTACGCCGACGCGAACGCGTTCGCAGACCGTCACGCGAGCCACCAGGCGCGTGTCAGCGCCGATGCGCGCGCCGGCAAGCACCACCGAGCCCGGGCCGACCAGCGCGCGCGGACCGATCTCCGCGCCGGCCGCGACGAAGGCAAGGGCGCCGACGTACGCGGTGTCGTCCACCGTCGCGCCGGCCTCGACGATGGCACTGGGGTGGCGCCCCGCGGCGAGCGGAGGATCGGGATGGAGCAGTTGCGCGATGCGCGCGTAGGTCGCGTAGGGGTTGGCCGTCACCAGCGCGGCGACCGGGCAGTCCTCGGCCGCGGCCGGATCGAGCACCACCGCGGTCGCGCGCGTGGCCGTGAGGTGGCGGCGGTAGCGTGGATTGGCGAGGAACGCCAGCGCCCCGGGTCCGCCCTCCTGCAGCGTGGCGACGCGCTCCACAGTCGCGTCCGGGTCGCCGCGCAGCTCGCAGCCGAAGCGGACCGCCAGTTCGGCGAGCTGCAACGGCACCGTCGCCGCCTCGCGGTGCCCGTGCGTCAGGGCTTGGCGGGCGCCGGGCCGCGGCGCGACTGCAGGGCCGTGAGCACCTGGCTGGTGATGTCCACGGCGGGACTCGCGTAGAGCGCGTCGGCGACCACCACGTCGAGGTTGGCGCTCTTGGCGTAGGTCTGCACTTCCTGCAGCACGGTGCGCTGCAGCTGTCCGAGCGCCTCGTTGCGCCGCACGTTGAGATCCTCGAGGAACTCGTTCTGCTTGCGCGCCAGGTCGCGCTGTCCGTCGCGGAGGGTCTTCTCCGCGTTGCGCCGCTCGGCCTCGGCCATCACGGCGCCGTCCTTCTGCAGCTTGTCCTCGCGCGCCTTGAGGTCGCGCTGCTGGTTCTCGAGGTCGCGGCGGCGCGTCGCGAACTCGTTCTCGAGCGCCTGCGAGGCCGCCTGGGCCTGGGGCGCCTCCTGCAGGAGACGCTGGACGTTGACCACTCCGATCTTGGCCTGGGCGTGGGCCGCGCCGAGGGGCAGGGCCGCGGCGGCGAGGGTCACGAGGGCCAGGGTCACGATCTTGATGCGCATGGAGCGAGTTACCTCAGAATGCCTGTCCGATGGAGAACTGGAAGCCTTCCGTCTCGTCGGCGTAGATGACGCCGTCGCTCTTCTCCGCGTTGAGCGGGAAGGCGTAGCTGAAGCGGAAGACACCGAGCGGGGCGAGCCACTGCACGGCCATACCCGTCGAGTACTTGAGTTTATCAAAGCTGAACTCGTAATCCACGGGCGTGACCCTGTCCCTGCCCACGTAGGTCACGCTGTCGGTGGAGAACACGTTGCCGACGTCGAGGAATACGCTGAAGCGGGCGCTGTTGCGCCACTTCTCCGGCATCGGCAGCAGCAGCTCGAACTGGTTCGCGATCTTCAGGTTGCCGCCGTAGGGATTACCGAAGGAGTCCTTCGGTCCGAGCCGGCTCTCGCGGAAGCCGCGGACCGTCTCCGGACCGCCGGCGAAGAATCGGCGGTAGGGCGGGATGGACGTCGTGTCGCCGATGTCGAAGCCGTAGCCGATGTCGAGGCTGTTCAGCAGCGTGAACCAACGCGAGATCGGCACGAACTGCAGGTAGTCGTAGTTGACGGTGTAGAACTCGACGTCGCTGAACGGCAGCGTGTAGCCGAAGTTCAGGCGGTGGCGGGAGCCGCGGTCGGCGAAGATGCCGCGGTTGCGCGAGTCGAAGCCCCAGCCGACCGACAGCGAGTACGTGTCGAACTTCGTCCCGTAGAATTCGTAGGAGATCGGCGGCATGCCGTAGCTGGCGCTCTCGATGTACGGGTTGCCGTTGTTCTGCACCCACTCCACCGCCTCACGCGCGCTGTTGTTCGGGTCGGTGACGAGGTCGGAACGCTGGGCTGCCAGCCCGAGCCTGAGCGACTGGAACTCGGAGATCGGCCAGCCGTAGTCCACCGCCAGCGTGCCGGTCTCGGTCTCGAAGTCCGACGACGCCTGCGTGAACTGGGTGATGCTGCGGAAGGTCGCGCTGACCGTGCGCGAGACGCCGTCGATGGTGGTGTACGGGTCGGTGTGCGACAGGCTGAAGACCTTGCTGTACTGGCCGGCGTTGATCTCCGCCGCCACCCGGTTGCCTGTGCCCATGAAGTTGCTGTGCACGAAGCTGCCGTTCAGCAGCACCGACTGCGATTCGGAGTAGCCGACGCCGCCGCTGAACTGCCCGGGCAGGCCCTCCTTGATCTGGAAGTCCACGTCCACGAGGTCCGATGAGCCCGGCACCGGCGTGGTCTCGACCTCCACGCTCTCGATGTAGGGCAGGCGCTGCAGTCGGAGCTTGGAGCGCTCGACGGCCGCATTCGACAGGTAGCCGCCCTCCATCTGGCGCATCTCGCGGCGCAGCACGTCGTCGTTGATGCTGGGCGCTCCGGCGAAGTTGATGCGCCGCACGTAGGCGCGGTTGCCGGGATCGACCAGGAACGTGATGGCGATCTCCTTCTTCTCGGGATCCACCTGCGACACCGGGTCGATCTTCGCGAACGCGAAGCCGTCCTGCCCGAGGCGCAGCGCCATCAGCTCGGTCGTGGCGGTGAGCATGCGCCGCGAGAACACGTCGCCCCGCCGCACCTGCACCAGGCCGCGAAGCTGCTCCTCCGGCACGATGAGGTTGCCGGCGACCTTCACGTCGGAGATGCGGAAGACTTCGCCTTCCTGCACGTTCAGCGTGATGAAGATATCGTCCCGCTCGGGCGCGATGGCGACCTGCGTGGAGGTGACGTCGAAATTGGCGTAGCCGCGGTCGAGGTAGAACGAGCGCAGCTTCTCGAGGTCGCCCGAGAGCTCCTCGCGCGAGTAGCGGTCGTCCTGCCGGTACCACGACAGCCAGTTCGGGGTCTGCAGCTTGATCTGCTCGAGCAGTTCCTCGTCGTCGAACGCCTCGTTGCCGACGATGTTGATCTGGCGGATGCGCGAGCGCTTGCCCTCGACGATGTCGATCGCGATCTTCACGCGGTTGTCGGGGAGTTCCTCGACCGTCGTGTCCACCCGCACGGCGTACTTGCCGCGGGAGAAATACTGGTCGGTGAGGAAGCGCCTGACCTCGTCGAGCGTGGACTCGTTGAAGGTCTTGCCGCGGGCGAGCCCGACGTTGCGCAGCGACTTCTCGAGGTCCTCGGTCTTGATGTCCTTGTTGCCCTCGATCGTGAAGCTCTCGATCGAGGGCCGCTCGAGCACCGCGACCACCAGGGTGCCCCCGTCGCGGCGCAGCTCGACGTCGCTGAAGAACCCGGTCGCGTAGAGGGCGCGCAGCGCTTCCTCGACGCGCCGCGGGTCGAGCCGGTCGCCGATGTTCACGGGCAGGTAGTTGAATACCGTGCCCTCGCTGATGCGTTGCAGGCCCTCGATGCGGATGTCGCCCACGGTGAACGACGCCGGCGCACCCTGCGCGAGCACCGCGGGTACGGCGAGCAGGGCCGGGATCGCGGCCAGTAGCTTGCGTCGCATGCGGCGGCTCAGCTGAACAACCGCGACAGGTCGTTGTAGAACGCGAAGCTCATCAGGATCAGCAGCAGCAGCAGGCCGACCTGCTGGCCCACGGCCTGGGCGCGATCGGAGAGCGGGCTGCCCTTCGCGAGCTCGGCGAGCTGGTAGACGATCTGGCCACCATCGAGGATGGGAATCGGGAGGAGGTTCAGCACGAACAGGCTCACGCTCACGATGGCGAGGAAGGAAAGGAAGGCGAGTATGCCCTGCCGGGCGGAGAAACCGGCGTACTCGGCGATGTTGATCGGACCGCTCAGGTTCTTGACCGACACGTCGCCGGTGGCGACGTTCCAGAGCATGCGGACGGTGAGCGCCGACATGTTCCAGGTCTTCTCCGTGGCGCGCGCCAGCGCGGACAGCGGACCGTGCCGCTCGAGCGTGCGCATGGATTCGGGCAGCTCGCCCCCCGCGGCCGGCTGCAGGCCGATGCGGCCGACGAATCGATCGCCCTCGCGCTGGGACTCGACCTCGACCGGCACGGCGAGCGTCGCGCCGCCTCGCGCCACCGACAGCTCGAGGCGCGCCCCCGGACGCGGCTGCACCCGCGCGACCAGCGCGGCGAAATCGCCGACCGGCTCGCCGTCGACGGCCACGACCTCGTCGCCCTCGCGCAGACCGGCGCGTTCCGCCGGGCTGCCAGGCAGGACCCTCCCGACGCGCGCCGGCACCTCGGGATACCAGAACTCGAACCCGATCCCCGGCAACAGCGCACCGGGCTCGGTGAGGGCGCGCCGCTCGCCGTCGACGCGCAACTCGACGCGGCGTGCCTCGCCGTCGCTGCCGCGCAGTCGCAACTCGATGCCCTGCCCCTTCATGAGCTCCTCGAGGATCGCGAGCACGGCGCCCTCGCGCGTGCCCGTGTCGCGCCGCCCGACGCCCACGATCTCGTCGCCGGCACGCATGCCGGCGCGGGCCGCCACGGAGTCCTCGGCAACATCGCCGACCACGGGCTTCAACGCCGGGACGCCGGCGACGAACAGTACCCAGTAAGCCGCGACGGCAAACAGGAAGTTGGCGACCGGCCCGGCGAGCAGCACGAGGATGCGCGCCCAGACGGGCTTGCGGTTGTAGGCCTCGGAGGCGATCGCCGGATCGATCGGGCCCTCGCGCTCGTCGAGCATCTTCACGTAGCCGCCGAGCGGGATGGCCGAGAGCGCGTACTCCGTGCCGTCGGCCCCGCGACGCGACCACAGCGGACGGCCGAAGCCGATCGAGAATCGCAGCACGCGGATGCCGAGGCGGCGCGCCATCCAGAAATGGCCGTACTCGTGCACGGCGACGAGGACGCCGATCGCAACGAGGAAAGCGAGAACGTAGCTCAGTATGGTCATGTCTCTGCCACGGCCGACCCGGCCAGCATCGCCTCCGCCAATTCGCGCGCCCAGCGGTCCGCTTCGAGCACCGTCGACAGGCCGTCCGCCGGCACGTTACGGTGTCGCCCGAGCACCTCCTCGATCACCCGGGGGATGCCGAGGAAGCCGAGTCGTCCGCCGAGAAACGCCGCCACCGCCACCTCGTTCGCCGCATTGAGGACCGCGGGCGCCGTGCCACCGGCCTCCGCCACGGTCCGGGCGAGCCGCAGGGCCGGGAAGCGCCCCGGATCCGGCGGCTCGAAGTCGAGGCGCGCCACCGCCGTCAAATCGAGCGATTGTACACCGGAGCCGATGCGCTCCGGCCAGCCAAGGGCATGCGCGATCGGGGTGCGCATGTCCGGGTTGCCCAGCTGCGCCAGGATCGAACCGTCCACGTACTCGACGAGCGAGTGCACGATGCTCTGCGGATGTACGACCACCTCGACCCGCGCGGGTTCCATTCCGAACAGCAGGCAGGCCTCGATCAGCTCCAGTCCCTTGTTCATCAGCGTGGCGGAGTCCACCGAGATCTTGCGGCCCATGCGCCAGCGCGGGTGGGCACAGGCCTCGTCCGGCGTCACGCGGGCCATGCGCTCGATCGACAGTGCGCAGGAACGGCCCGCCCGAGGCCGTGAGCAGGATGCGCCGCACCCCGCTGCCCGGCCGGCCGGTCTCGAGCCCCGGCGGCAGGCACTGGAAGATGGCGTTGTGCTCGCTGTCGATCGGGATGAGCGTCGCACCCCCTGAGCGGGCCGACTCGATCAGCAGCGGTCCCGCCACCACCAGCGACTCCTTGTTCGCGAGCAGCACGCGCTTGCCGGAGCGCGCGGCTGCCAGCGTGGACGGCAGTCCCGCCGCACCGACGATGGCCGCCATGACGGCATCCACGTCGGGACCCGAGGCGCAGTCGTTGAGCGCGTCCGGTCCCCAGCGCACCTCGACCGGCGAGCCGGCGACGCGCAAGGCCGCCTCGAGGCGGCCCGCCGCCTCCGGCGACTGCAGCACGGCGATCCGCGGGCGATGCCGGAGGCACTGCTCGAGCAGGCGTTCGTCGTTGGTGGCGGCCGCAAGCGCTACGACCTCGAAGCGTTCGGGGTGGCGCCCGAGCACGTCGAGCGTGCTGACGCCGATGCTGCCGGTGCTGCCGAACACGGCGACGCGCATCACCCGGCCACTCCGAGCAGGTACAGCCCGAGCAGGAACACCGGCCCCGCGGCGCTCACGCTGTCGAGCCGGTCGAGCACGCCGCCGTGCCCCGGCAGCAGCGAACTGCTGTCCTTCACTCCGGCGCGGCGTTTGAACATGCTCTCCACGAGGTCTCCGACCACCGAGACCAGCGCGACCAGCAGGCAGACGGCCAGCCAGGGCAGCACCGGATAACCGAGCAGCCGGGCCCCCGCCACCGCCGCCAGGCCGGCGCCCGCAAAGCCGGCCACCAGGCCTTCCCAGGTCTTGCCGGGGCTCACGCGCGGCGCGAGCTTGCGACGACCGAAGCGACGACCGCCGAAGTACGCCCCGACGTCGGCGGCCGCGATCAGCACCAGCAGGAACAGCAGCAGCGTCTGGCCGTTCGGTTCCAGCGTCACCAGGCGGCCGAGCGCGACGGCCGCCGGTACCAGAACGAGGAAACCGGCCACGGCCGCGGTCCGCGGACCGCCACGTCCGGGGGCCGTCGCGACCCACACCAGGGCCAGCAGCCACCACGCGGCGGCCATCCACAGGAACGCGATGCGCGGCGCGACGTCCGCAGTCTGCCCCCAGGCGAGCGCCGTCGCGAGCCCGACTGCCCCGGTGTAGCCCGCCCGCGCAAGCGGAGTCTTCAAGTCCGCGAGTCCGGCCCACTCCCAGGCTCCGACCGCGACCACGAACATCACGGCCAGCACGGCGACGCCGGGGGGCAGCCAGAACAGGATGACGATGACCGCCGCCGCGAGCAGCAGGGCGGTCAGCACGCGCTCGCGCAGGCCGCTAGGCACCCGCCACCTGGTCCGTCGTCAGTCCGAAGCGCCGCTGGCGGCTCCCGAAGAACCGGAATGCCTTCTCGAGGTCGCCGTCGCCGAAGTCCGGCCACAGCGTGTCGCAGAAATAGAGCTCGGTGTAGGCAAGGTGCCAGAGCAGGAAGTTGCTCAGTCGCTGCTCGCCGCCGGTGCGGATGAAGAGGTCGGGCTCCGGCGCGTCGGCGAGCTCGAGTCCGCGAGCGATGATCGCCTCGTCGACTTCCTCCGGCCGCAGTTCGCCCGCGGCCACCCGCTCGGCCGCCTGCCGGGCCGCCCGGGCGATGTCCCAGCGCCCGCCATACGAGAGCGCAACGTACAGGGTCATGTTCGCGTTCGGCGCGGTGCGCGCCTCGGCGGCTGCGATCCGTTCGACCAGGTGTGCCTTAAGGGTCCCGCGATCGCCGATGAAGCGCAGGCGGATGCCGTTGCGGTCGAGGTCGTCGAGTTCGCGATCCATCGCCTCGATGAACAACTCCATGAGGCGGGCCACCTCCTCGTTCGGGCGGCCCCAGTTCTCGCTCGAGAAGGCGAACAGCGTGAGCGCCTCGACACCGCGCTTCGCGCAGCCCTCGACGATGGCCCGCACGGCCCGGACGCCGGCGCGGTGGCCGACGTGCCGTGGCAGCGCACGGCGCGACGCCCAGCGGCCGTTGCCGTCCATGATGACGGCGACGTGGCTGGGCGTGCCGGGCCGGCGCGTTTGCGGGGGCGCCACGGCTTCAGACCTGCATCAGTTCCTTTTCTTTCTCGGCGACCACGCTGTCCACCTCGGCCACGTACCTGTCGGTGAGCTTCTGGACCTCGTCGTGGGCGCGGTGCTCGTCGTCCTCGGAGACGAGCTTCTCCTTGAGCATCTCCTTGAGTTCCTGCATCACGTCGCGCCGCACGTTGCGGATCGCGACGCGGGCATTCTCGCCCTCGTGGCGCACGACCTTGCCAAGGTCGCGGCGCCGCTCCTCGGTGAGCGCCGGCAGCGGCACGCGGATCACGCTGCCCGCGGTGGCCGGCATCAGCCCGAGGTCGGACTTCATGATCGCCTTTTCGATGACCGGGACCAGCTGCTTCTCCCAAGGCACCACCGTCAGGGTGCGCGAGTCCTCGACCGCGACGTTCGCGACCTGCTGCAGCGGCACCTCGCTGCCGTAGTAGTCCACCCGGACGTGCTCGAGCAGCGAGGTGCTCGCGCGCCCGGTCCGGAGCTTCTTGAGCTCGTTGCGCAGCGCGGCGACGCATTTCGCCATGCGCTCGGCCGCGTCCTTCTTGACGTCCTCGATCATGGGCAGTCTCCGTGGGCGCCTCGGCGCCGCGTCAGTTCGTCACCAGTGTGCCGACATCCTCGCCGATCGCTGCACGGACCAGCGCGCCCGGCTCGTTGAGGTCGATCACCCTGAGCGGCAGGTCGTGGTCGCGGCACAGCACGATGGCCGTCGCGTCCATGACGTTCAGCCGCCGGTCGAGCACCTCGTCGTACGTGAGGCGCTCGTAGCGGCGCGCCGCAGGGTTCAGCATCGGATCCGAGTCGTACACCCCGTCCACCTTCGTGGCCTTCACCAGCAGGTCGGCGTCGATCTCGATCGCGCGCAGGCTGGCCGCCGAGTCGGTGGTGAAGAACGGGCTGCCCGTTCCGGCCGCGAAGATGGTCACCCGCCCCTTCTCGAGGTGGCGCACGGCGCGCCGGCGAATGTAGTCCTCGCAGACCTCGTTGATGCGGATCGCGGACATCACCCGCACGAACACGCCGATCGACTCGAGCGCGTCCTGCAGCGCGAGCGAGTTCATGACGGTGGCCAGCATGCCCATCTGGTCCCCGGTGACGCGGTCCATGCCGGCGCGCGCGAGGCCGGCGCCGCGGAACAGGTTGCCGCCGCCGACAACCACCGCGACTTCGACATCGTGCTCGCGCATGGCCCCGATCTCGCCGGCGAGGCGCTTGAGGAAGGCCGGATCGATGCCGTAATCGGAGTCGCCCATCAGGGCCTCGCCGGAAAGCTTGACGAGGACGCGTCGCCGGGCCGGTTTACCGTCTGCGGGTGGAGCCATCGGTGGGTCTTCTCCTGACGGGGGCCATTATAAGGAACCCCGCTCGCGCGGGGTTCGAGGGGGTATCGAGCCGGCGGTCCGGATCTCAGGCGCCCCGCACCGTCGCCATCACTTCCTCGGCGAAATTCTCCTGCTTCTTCTCGATCCCGGCGCCCACTTCGTATCGCACGTAGCGCAGCACCCTGGCGTTCGACTTCTGCAGCAGCTTCTCGACCGTGACCTCCGGGTCGCGCACGAACGGCTGGCCGAGCAGCGTCAGCTCGGCGAGCGACTTGCGCAGCCGGCCCTCGACCATCTTCGCGATGATCTCGCGCGGCTTCTTGCCCTGGGCCTCGGCTTCCGCCTTGGCCATCTCGATTTCCCGCTCCTTGGCGAGAAACTCGGCCGGCACCTCGTCCACGGACAGGTACTGCGGGTTGATCGCGGCCACGTGCATGGCGAGGTCGCGGCCGAGCGTCTCGTCCCCGCCCTCGAGGGCGACGACGGTACCGATGCGGCTGCCGTGCAGGTAGGTCGCAAGCGGCGCCACCGAGGTGACGACCTCGAAGCGGCGCACGCCGATGTTCTCGCCGATGCGGGCGATGAGCGCGCGACGCGCCTCCTCGACGGTCTGGCCCGTGGGCAGCCGGGCGGCCAGCAGGCCCTCGAGGTCCGCCGGGCGCGCCGTGAGCGCGAGCCGCGCCACGTCGGTGGCGAACGCCAGGAAGTCCTTCTCACGGGCGACGAAGTCCGTCTCGGAGTTCACTTCGACGACCGCGACGGCCTTGCCGTCCGCGGAGCGCTCGATGGCGACCACGCCCTCGGCGGCGATGCGGCCGGCCTTCTTGTCGGCCTTCGCGAGTCCGGACTTGCGCATCGCCTCGGCGGCGGCCTCGAGGTCGCCGTTCGCCTCGACGAGCGCCTTCTTGCACTCCATCATGCCGGCGCCGGTGCGCTCACGAAGCGCCTTCACTGCCTCTGCGGTGACGGCCATGGTCACTCTCCCTCGGGCGCGGCGGCCACCGCAGCTTCAGGCGCGGCCGCCGGAGCGACCGTTGCCGCGGCTTCCGGCGCCTTGCGGCGGGCGGCTTCGCGACGGGCCATGAACGCCTCGGGGCTCTCCTCCGGGTCGGCCTCGGCCAGCTCGGCCGCTGCGTCCACGGCCGGCTCGGCCTCCAGCGTCGGCCTGCGCCGCACCGGGGTCTTCTTCTTCGCCGGCGCAACGCGCCGCTTCGGTCCGGTCTTGGGGCGGGGACGGCCTTCCTCGTCGAGCTCGACGAATTCGTCCTCGCCGACCGGCACCTCGGGGATCGTCGAGCGACCCTCGATGACGGCGTCGGCGACGCCGCCGGCGTAGAGCTCGATGGCTCGCATGGCGTCGTCGTTGCCCGGAATCACGTAGCTGATCCCGTCGGGCGAGCAGTTGGTATCCACGATGGCGATCACGGGGATGCCGAGCTTCTGCGCCTCGTGGATCGCGATCTTTTCGTGGCCGACGTCCACGACGAACAGCGCGTCGGGCAGGCCTTCCATCTCGCGGATGCCGCCCAGGCTGCGCTCGAGCTTTTCGCGCTCGCGGCGCACCATCTGCGCCTCACGCTTGCTACGCTGGTCGAGCAGGCCGTTGGCGGCCATCTCGTCGATCTCGGCGAGGCGCTTGATGGACTGGCGGATGGTCTTGAAGTTGGTGAGCATGCCGCCGAGCCAGCGATGCGTGACCCACGGCATGTTGCAGCGCGCCGCCTCGCGGGCGATCGCCTCGCGCGCGGAGCGCTTGGTGCCGACGAACAGGATGCGGCCGCCGTCGGCCACGAGATGCTTCACGAAGTCCGCCGCCTCGACGTAGAGGGGCAGCGTCTTCTCGAGATTGATGATGTGGATCCGGTTACGCTCGCCGAAGATGAAGGGGGCCATCTTCGGGTTCCAGAAGCGGGTCTGGTGTCCGAAATGGACACCCGCTTCCAGCATCTGTCGCATGGACACGCTGGCCATGGTTGAAAGTCTCCTTGTGGGGTTTAGCCTCCACGCACCCCATGCGGCAACCAGCTTCGCCTTTCGGTCGGAGCCGGCACCCAGCCACATGTGACGGTGCGTGTGCGGATTTGGTTGTGAAAAAGGGCCGCGCTTTATACCATAACTTTCCATTCCTTCAAATACTTGCGCCCGCCGTGCCGTCGCGGCGGCGGCGAGGCGGCGGATACCAATGCATCAGTCCCAGCCAGCTGCGACCTCCTGGCGCTCCGACAGCGCGGGCAACGTCACCCTGAAGTCCCCGGTCGAGCAGGACGCGATGCGGCTCGCCGGGCGCCTCGCCGCCGAGGTCCTCGACATGGTCGGCGCGCACGTGCAGCCGGGCGTGTCCACGGACGAACTCGACCGCATCTGCCACGACTACATCGTGAACGTGCAGCAGGCGGTGCCGGCGCCGCTCGGCTACCGGGGGTTCCCGAAGTCGATCTGCACGTCGGTGAACCACGTCGTCTGCCACGGCATCCCGGGCGAGCGGCGCCTGAAGCAGGGCGACGTCGTCAACGTGGACGTGACCGTGATCAAGGACGGCTTCCACGGCGACTCGAGCCGCATGTTCGCCGTCGGCCGCATCCCGCCGCACGTGCAGCGCCTCGTGGACATCACCTACGAGGCCCTGTGGCTCGGCATTCGCGCCGTTCGCCCCGGGACGCGCCTCGGGGACATCGGTGCCGCGATCCAGCGCTTCGTCGAGGACAACCACTACACGGTCGTGCGCGAGTACTGCGGCCACGGCATCGGCCGCGGCTTTCACGAAGATCCACAGGTGCTGCACTACGGCACCGCGGGCACCGGCCTCGAGCTCAAGGCCGGGATGACCTTCACCATCGAGCCGATGGTCAACGCCGGGCGCCGCGAAGTGCGGCTCCTGCCCGACGGCTGGACGGTCGTGACGCGCGACCACTCGCTGTCCGCGCAGTGGGAGCACACGCTGCTCGTGACGGACACCGGGGTCGAGGTGCTCACGCTCGGCGCCAACGAACGCCCGCCCGGTTGACCCGCGCAGGCATGGTCGCCTCCACCGAAGACGCGATCGAGCCCACTCGCGGGCGGGTGACGTTGCCGCCGTGGCCGTTCCTCGAGACCCTGCCCGCCGGCCTCGACGCCGGCGACGATCCCGTGGCCGCGTTCCGCGAGGCGCTCGCCGCCGGGGACGCGAGCCTGCGCCGGCGCTACGAGGACGACGAGCCGGTCGAAGCGCTGGTCCGCGACCGCGCGCGCATGGTGGACGTCATCCTGCGCCGCGCGTGGTCGCTGTACGCCGGATCGCGCGGGAACGACGTGGCGCTGGTGGCCGTGGGCGGCTACGGCCGCGGCGAGCTGCATCCCTGCTCCGACATCGACGTGCTGATACTGCTGCCGAAGACCGAGGTCGCCGACGACCACGACGGCATCGGGCGCTTCCTGACTTTCCTCTGGGACATCGGCCTCGAGGTCGGTCACAGCGTCCGGACCATCGACGACTGCCAGCGCGAGAGCGCGGCGGACGTGAGCGTCGCCACCACGCTGATCGAGGCGCGGCTGCTCGCGGGCCCGGACTTGCTCGTGCAGGCGATGCGCCGCGCGCTCGGGCAGGATCGCGTCTGGTCGTCGCAGGCGTTCTTCGAGGCCAAGGTGGCCGAGCAGCAGGCCCGGCACCGCCGCCACCACGACACCGCCTACAACCTCGAGCCCAACGTCAAGACAGGCCCCGGCGGCCTGCGCGACATCCAGACGGTCGGCTGGGTGGCGAAGCGTCACTTCGGGGCCGAGACCTTCGACGAACTCGTCGAGCACGGGTTCCTGACGGCCGGCGAGCTGCGCAAGCTGCGCTCGGCGCAGGCCTTCCTGTGGAAGGCGCGCTTCGCCCTGCACGTGATCACCGGCCGCCGCGAGGACCGCCTGCTGTTCGACCACCAGATCCGCCTCGCGAAGATGTTCGGCTACGAGGACGCGACCTACACGCTCGCGGTCGAGCAGTTCATGCAGCGCTACTACCGCACCGTCATGGACGTGAGCCTGCTGAACGAGATGCTGCTGCAGTTGTTCCGCGAGGCGATCCTCGGCGACGGCGAGGCCGAGATCGTTCCCCTCAACCCGCGCTTCCAGGTGCGCAACGACTACCTCGAGATCACCTCGGACGACGTGTTCGCACGGCACCCTTCCGCGATCCTCGAGCTGTTCCGGCTCATGCAGGACCACGCCGAGCTGCGCGGGGTGCGCGCCACCACGATCCGGGCACTCGGGCGCCACCTGTGGTTGATCGACGAGGAGTTCCGCCAGAACCCGCGCCACCACCGTCTGTTCCTCGACTTCATGCGTGCGCCGCAGGGCGTGACGCACGAACTGCGGCGCATGAACCTCTACGGCGTGCTTGGCCGCTACATCCCGGCCTTCGGCCGCATCGTCGGGCGCATGCAGTACGACCTGTTCCACGCCTACACGGTCGATGCGCACACGCTGTTCGTCGTGCGCAACCTGCGACGCCTGGTGCTGCCGCGCTTCGAGCACGAGTTCCCCGACCTGTCGCGTCTGATGCGCTCGCTGCCGCGGCCCGAGATCGTGCTGCTCGCGGCACTGTTCCACGACATCGCCAAGGGTCGCGGCGGCGACCACTCCGAGCTCGGCGCGGTCGATGCCGAGGCGTTCTGCCTGGAGCAGGGCCTGTCGCGCTACGACGCGCGCCTGGTGGCCTGGCTGGTGCGCAACCACCTGCTGTTCTCGGTCACCGCGCAGAAGAAGGACATCTCCGATCCGAAGGTCATCCAGGACTTCGCGCGCGCCGTGGGCGACCAGACGCACCTCGACTACCTGTACCTGCTGACCGTCGCGGACGTCCGCGGCACCAACCCGAAGCTGTGGAACTCGTGGAAATCCTCGCTGTTCCACGACTTCTACGAGCGCGTCAAGCGCGCGCTGCGGCGCGGGCTCGAGGCGCCCGTGGACCAGGAGGAACTGGTGGCCGAGACCCGCGCGGCCGCGAGCGAGCTGCTGGCGCGTCACGGGCATGGACCCGATCCAGACGGCCGCTGTCTGGTCCCGCATGAACGACGGTTACTTCCTGCGCCATACGCCCGAGGAGATCGCCTGGCACACCCGCCTGCTCGCCGAGCGCGAGGCCGGCGACGCCTCGCCGCTGGTGGCGGTGCGCGAGGCGACCGAGCGCGGCGGCAACTCGGTGCTCACCTACATGCCGCACCGCCAGCACAATTTCGCGCGCACGACCGCACTGCTCGACCAGATGGGCCTCAACATCGTGGACGCACGGATCACCGCGCTCGACGGCGGCTTGAGCCTGGACACCTACCTGGTGCTCGAGGACACCGGCACGCCGATCGCCGACCGGCACCGCGCGCACGAGATCGAGCAGCAGCTGTGGCGCGTGCTGCAGCTGCCGGAGGACGCGACAGCGCCCGCCGTCACCCGCCGCGCGCCGCGCCAGGTGCGCATGTTCTCGACGCCCACGCAGATCACCTTCACCGAGGACCCGGTGCGGCAGGACACGATCCTCGAACTGATCGCCGGGGACCGCCCGGGGTTGCTGTCGGAGGTCGGCAAGGTGCTGCTCGCGGAACGCGTGGACGTGGTCACGGCGCGCATCATGACCATCGGCGAGCGTGCCGAGGACGTGTTCCACGTCACCGACGATCGCGGCCGCCTGCTCACCGACGACGCCCGCGGGCGCCTGCAGCAGAAGCTCATCGAGACACTCGACCGGCGCGACGGCGCGACGCCCGCCTGAGCCCGGCCGCATGAACCCGCGGCTCGCCCGGCTGCGCCCGTACCCGTTCGAGCGACTGCGCACGCTGCTCGCGGGCGCGTCGCCGCCACCCGCGCTGCCTCACATCGCACTCGCCATCGGCGAGCCCCGGCACGCTCCGCCGTCCTTCATCGCCGCGGAACTCACGCGGGCGCTCGACACGCTTGGCAGCTACCCGCTGGTCGCCGGCCTTCCCGAGCTGCGCGCCGCCATCGCGCGCTGGCTCGAACGACGCTTCGGCCTGCCGCCCGCCGCGATCGACGCGGAATCCATGGTGCTGCCGGTGAACGGAACGCGCGAGGCGCTGTTCGCGTTCGCGCAGGCGGTCGTCGACGCCGACCGTCCGGCTCCCGCCGTGGTGATGCCCAATCCCTTCTACCAAATTTACGAGGGCGCGGCCGTGCTGGCCGGCGCCGAGCCCGTCTACCTCGATTGCGACGCGGCCGCGGGCTACCTGCCGGACCTCGACGCGGTGCCGCCCGCGACCTGGCGGCGCTGCCAGCTGCTGTTCCTCTGCAGCCCGGGCAATCCCACCGGCGCCGTCATGCCCGAGGCCTATCTGCGGCATGCGCTCGAGATCGCCGATCGTCACGGGTTCGTGATCGCCTCCGACGAGTGTTACTCGGAGATCTACTCGGACGAGACGCAGCCGCCGCCCGGCCTGCTGCAGGCGGCACTGGCGGCGGGCCGCAGCGGGTTCGAGCACTGCATGGTGTTCCACAGCCTGTCGAAGCGCTCGAGCGTGCCCGGGCTGCGCTCGGGCTTCGTCGCGGGGGACCCTCGCCTGATCGAGGGCTTCCGCCTCTACCGCACATATCACGGCTGCGCGGTTCCGGTGCACACGCAGCGCGCCAGCCTCCCCGCCTGGCAGGACGAGGCACACGTGCGCGAGAACCGGCGCCTGTACCGCAAGAAGTTCGCCGCGGTCGTGCCGCTGCTCCGCGAGGCGCTCGAGGTGGAGTCGCCCGCGGGCGGGTTCTATCTGTGGCCCGAGGTCGGCGACGACGAGGCATTCGCGCGCGGGCTGTTCGAGCAGGAACACGTGACGGTGCTGCCGGGCTCCTATCTCGCCCGCGACACTGCGGCCGGAAATCCCGGGCGCGGACGTGTGCGCATCTCGCTGGTCGCGAGCGCCGAGGACTGCGAGGAAGCGGCGCGCCGTATCGTGCGCTACTGTCGAACTTCCAGGACTGCGGACGGTCGATGGCGGGCATGAAGGAAGCAGACCTCGATCCCGACCGACCGCGCCGCCTTCGGCACCGGGCAGCCGCCTCGCTGCAGTGGCTCATCGTCGCGCCGCTGCTCGCCCTGCCCGGCTGTGGGCAGAGCGAGGCACCGGTCGTCGATGCCGGTCCGCTCAGCTTCGAGCCCGCAGCCCACCATCCGGCCAGCGGCCCGCTGGCGGCACTGGACGTGGCGGTGTGGCGGCAGCCGACCGGCGTGAACGAGGACCGCTTCTACGCCGCCGTCGGCAGCGAGGGGATCATGGTCCACCTCGCTGATGGTGCGTTCCTGCAGCGTCTCGCCCAGTCAGCCGCCTCGCACCTCGACGTGCTGTATGCCCTGCCGGTGGACGAGGTCGTCGCCGATTTCCTGGTGGCGGTGGACCCGTCGCGAGATCAGCTGACGTGGTTCGAGATCAATGCCGGGTCGGGCGCGCTGCGACGCCTGGCAGGGCAACCCGCCGACATCGGGGAAGCGGTGGCCGGCCTGTGCACGCACTCCGACGCCGGCGCGAACCGCCATCGGGTCGTGGTCGTCACGCGCTCCGGGGCGTTGCAGGACTGGACTGCCGTGGCCCTCGCGGGCAAGCAACCGAACTTCGCGAACCGGATCATCGCCACGCGCGAGCGGACTCTTGCGCTCGGCGGCGCGGGCGGCGACTGCGCCGTCGACCCGGCCACCGGTGACGTCTACGTCGTGGTGGACGCGCGCGAAGTGCGGCGCGTGGACGCCGACTGGACCCTGGCGCCGCGGTCGGTGGCCCGCAGCGGCGATCCACAGTCACTCGAAGGAACGGTCACGTCGATCGACCTGGTGCGGGACTCCGCGGGTGCGTCGCTGCTCTTGCTGGTGGATCGGGATGGGGGACGGCTGGTGGCAGCGGATGATGCCGGGCAGGTGCTCGCAACGGTCGCGCTGGAACCCAAGGTCACGGCCCTGCGCAGCGCAGGCGACTCGGTCGCGGTGGTGACCGACTCGGCCGCCGTGCAACGGGCCGGCTGGGCGCGGGTTTCCGCCCGCCTCGGCCTGTAGCGGCGGGCGGCGCGGGCCACCCGCCGCACCGGATCAGAAGTTGAACCGGACGTCGGCCTTGAAGGTCATGCCAATCTCCTGCTCGAGCACCGTCACGCCCCCCTGCTCGATCTCGAGGTTCTCGTCCAGCAGGTTCTGAAGGCGCAGCTTGAGGCTCCAGCTCTCACTCGGGTACCAGCTGTAGGTCAGGTCCACGGACTGGAACGGCTGCTCATAGGCGTCCGGCGCCCCGTTGCGGCCCGCGTAGTAAAGCCGCTCGCTGAAGCTGTTGAATGACAGCGTGGTGCTGTGCCGCTCGTTTGGCGCGTCGTAGCCGAGCTGGATGTTGAGGATCGTGTCGGACTGCTGGGTCAGCGGACGCTTGTCGTTGGTCAGTGCGAAGGCCGAGCTGCCGACCTCGAGCTCCGAGTCGCTCAAGGTCACGTTGCCGGCAGTGAAGAAGCCCGACGCCCAGCCGCCGAGCCACTGGTCGACGAAAGCGAGGTCCTTGTACCACTCGACCTCGACGCCGTAGACGTCGGCCGTCTCCGCATTGATGAACGTGAACGACAGGTTGTTGTCCGTGCCCGCGCCTTCCACCGTCTCGATCGGCCGATCGATCTCCTTGTAGAAGGGACTGACGGTCAGGTTGTCCCGGTTCGCGAAGAACCACTCCGCGCGGATGTCGTAATTCTTCAGGTCCGAGGGAACGAGCAGCGGGTTGCCGGTCACCCGGGCGTCCGTCAGCGGGTCGATGAACGTGGACTGCGTCACCTCGCGGATGTCCGGGCGCGCCGTCGTCTGGCTGTAGCCCACGCGCAGCCGGAACTCGTCGGCCCAGAAGTCCGGCCGCATGTACGTGAAGGCGACCGATGGGTACAGGTCGTCGTCCGACTTGCCGGAGTTGGCGAGTTGCTCGGGCGTCAGCGGGACCTTGCCGACGCTGGTGCGGAACTCGTACTGGTTGATCGGCACCGACAGCAGCGACCAGTCCTCCCAGCGAACGCCCACGTTGACGCGCCAGCGCTCGTCGAGCGTGAGGTCCACACCGCCGAAGGCCGCGTCGATCGTCTCCCCCGCGAGGTAGCTCTCGGTGCCGATGCCGCCCAGCGAGAGCAGGAACTGATTCGCGGGATCGAGGATGTTCTCGTCCGTCAGCACCGTGCCCGGTGTGCCCTCGAGGATCGGCGTAGCCGCTGCCGACGTCGTGCCCAGGTTGAACTGCGTCTGCAGGTAGCTGCGACCTTTCTCGTAGTAGTCGTAGCCTCCGAACACGCCGCCGGTCAGGCGGCCCGAGGCCCACTCGAACGGCAGGTTCACCTTGTAGCCGTAGCTGTCGACGTTGTCCTCGAGATCCGTAAATCGGTACTCCGCGGCGCTGGTCGTAGAACGGATGCTGGTGCTCAGCACCTCGCCAGTGGCCGGGTTGACGGCGTCCACGGCCGACACCGTGACCTCGCTCGGCAGATCCGTGGTCGCCTTCGCGTCCGAGTAGTACCAGGCGAGTTCGAGCCCGTCCAGGAAGCCTGCGCTGCGATCGCCGAGCGTGTCCGGGCCGAGCGTGTGTCGCCCGGTCAACTGCAGCAGGTTGAGCTCGCGCTCCTCGTAGCGGATGCGGTAGTCGCGCAGCTGCGCACCCTGGTCCTGCCGGAAGTTGAAGTTGTTGCGCTGGGTGATCGCGGCCTCGTCCTCGGTATTGCGCAGGAAGATGTAGGTGAAGCCCAGCGAATGATCGTCGCCATAGTCCACGCCGGCGCTCGCCGAACCGGTCATGGCGACCTGGTTGGTCGAGATTTCGGTCGTGCCGTTGTCGATGTCCGGCAACTGCTGTGAGCGGTTGATGCGCGTCTTGTTGCGCCAGTTGTTCTTGTAGTCACCGACGCCAAGAACACCCACCTTCCACAGGGCACTTTCGCCGAGCACCCAGCTGTTGCCGAGGCCGGCCTCGATACTCAGGTCCGGGTCCGCCGACTCGCTCTTGATGTCGATCTGGCGATTGAGGCTGGTCGCGAGCTCCGGTTGATCTGTTCGGCCTCGGCAAACGCCGGATTGCCGCCCTGCGCACGCAGCGTCGAGAAGATCGAGGTGGGCGTGATCGAACCGCGATAGGTCTGGATCGCCGAGCGGAGCTCGCGCGGCAGGGCGCGCGTGCCGTCGTCGGTGCCGAGCCGGTCGTCGCCGCCGCCCTTGTAGGTCAGGACGTCGTCGGAGAGGTCCGAATTCCAGCCCGTACCGACCTGAATCGTCGCCAGCAGGTTGTCCGGAATCGTGCGCGTGCGGATGTCGACGTTGCCGCCGCCGAAGGCCGCGGGACGGTCCACCGTGAAGCCCTTCTGGATCGACAGCGAGTCGAGGATCGAGGCCGGAAAGATGTCGAGCGGGATGACGTTGCGCGTCAGGTCCGGGGAGGGCACGAGCGCACCATTGACGGTGGTGCTGGAGTAACGCTCGCCGAGGCCACGGATGTAGATGAAGTCCCCGACCAGGCTCACGCCCGGCAACCGCCGCAGCGCCGTCGCCACCGTGCTGTCACCGACGCGCGAGATCTGCTCGACGCTGACCAGGTCCACGACGACCGGCTGGTCCATCCGCTCCTGGATGATGTCGGTCGCGGCGCGCTTCTGGCGCGACGTGACGATGATCTCCTCCATCCCCCCAGTCGTCGAGACGGCGACCGACGTGTCGTCGCCCTCCTCCAGCTCTTCCTCCTGGGCAACGGTTTCCTGGGCGGCAGCCGGCGTCAGGTGGCTCAACGCGCCGGCGGCCGACAGCGCGATCAACATCCGGATGGCTTTCCTGAGCTCAACACTCATCTTCGATCTCCTGCCGGTACCCAAGGGATCGAGCGCTTACTCGAACCAGAGCGGCTGGCCGCGGTTGCCGTCGCGCAGGCCGTACGCCCAGGGGCGGGTCCAGTCGTTGGCGCGCGTGACTCCGCCGAGACCGCCCGCAGGCGTCGGGATCGGGTTGCCGGCCGCATCCCGCAGTGCCGGGGCGGTGTAGAAGGTACCGGGCTCGAGCAGCACGACGTTGGCGTTACCCACGTCGCTGATCAGCGAGTTACCGCTGTTGAACGCGTAGGCGCCCGTACCGGTCAGCCACGCCTCGAAGGTCGTGCCATTGGGCAGCGTGCCCGGTGCCAGCACCTCACAGGCCAAACACGGTGTCCTTGACGGACACCAGCTCGTTGGCCGCCGTGCTCGTCTCCATGTCGCGCAGCGTGGTCGAACTCTCGGGACGGTAGCAGCGGTTGTTCGTGGTGCCCACGACGCCGAGCTTGTTGGCATAGCCCGAATACACGAGGCTGTTCTCGATGTTGGCCCGGCCGCCCTGGCGGATGCGGAAGCCGGAGGAGTCACTGTGCGTACCGGCGCGCATGTTCGACAGGATGCAGGTGAAATTGCGGACCGTCGGCGCCGTCACCGGCGGCAGGTCGAACGGCTGCCCGGTCGCGCTGCGGCTCGAACCGATGTTGTCGAGCTCGATGCACTGGTTGCTGTCGAACCGGCTGTGGATGGACAGCGCGGTATCCACGGTGCCCACGTAGCCATCGGAGAAGTCCAGTGAATCGTCCTTGACGTAGACGAGCACGGCATTGCTGACGTCCGCGGCGCCGCCGAACCACTCAATGCCGTCGTCGTAGGCCGAGTAGACCTGCACGTGATCGATCACCGTGCCCGAGCCCACGGCATTCAGGGTCAGCCCGTTCAGCTCGTCGTCGGTCGCCACCTCGAAGCCGGCGTGCTTTATCACGACGTAGCGCAGCTCGCCCGAGCTCTCGGCGTTGTTGTTTCCGCCGTAGAACGTCGGCTGGCCCTCGGAGACCACCGCGCAGGTGCCGTCGGTCCGCTGCTGGTCGGTGCAGTTGTTGGTGATGCCGTTGCCGTTGATGACGAAGCCGCCCCAGAGCTGCACGTCCTCGGGACCGGCCGTGTCGGTGACTGCATCGGTGAAGCCCGTGAGGGTGATCGGCGCCGTGGGAGAGCCGTTGGCGATGATGCGGGAACCGCGGTTCACCAGCAGGTAGTCGGCCGCGTCGGTCCATGCGAGCGTGTTTCCCGCCTGGATGGTCAGGGTGGGGCCCTCCCCGTCCTGAAGCACGGCCGTGCCGGGGTTGCGGTTGTCGATGCTCTCGCCGACGAACAGCTTGTCCTCGAAGATGTGGACGCCCGAGATGAACGGTATGGTCAGGTCCACCTTGAGGGGGTTGTTACCGCCGACGAAGTCCGCACCGTAGAAGCAGTTGCGGCCGTCGAAGGTGCCCGAACGCTCCACGCCGGCGGGGTCCGTGTACTTCGCGCAGGGGTTCGTGCTGCCACCGCCGCCCACGACGTTGCTCGTGCTGTTGTCGACCGAGTTGTCCACCGTCGAGACCTTCAGGTCGACGCCACCGCCCTCACAGGCCGCCACGCCGAGCGCCGCCAGGCCTACGAACAGCAACTGGTGATTCTTCATCGCTACTTCTCCAAGCCGATTGAGTAAGCTCTACGACGCCCGGTGAGGGCGTGAGACCCTGGGTGAATGAATGGACGGGAGCCGCTCCCGACGACAGGCGGCACGTTAGGGTCGGCAGGTTTCAGAAAAATGGATCCTGTGTTACCAATTCGTGACGATCACGACCCGGCCCGGCCCCGCTGCCAAGCGAGACATCGCGATGACATCCCTGCTTGCCTTGCGTGAAACAATTGAGGCTGCGTTCGAGCGCCGCACTGAACTCGGTCCGGCGAACGCGCCGGCCGACGTCGTCGCTGCCGTGGAGGCAGCGATCGACGCGCTGGATCGAGGCGAGGCCCGTGTCGCCGAGAAGGTGGACGGCGCGTGGCGCGTGAACGACTGGCTCAAGAAGGCCGTGCTGCTGTCGTTCCGGCTGTTCGACAACCGCGTCGTCGAGTCGGGCTACACGCGCTTCTACGACAAGGTGGATCTCAAGTACGCCGACTACGACGCCGAGCGCTTCCGTGCCGATGGCGTGCGGGTCGTGCCGCCCGCGGTCGTGCGCCGCGGTGCCTACGTCGCCGCCAACGCGGTGCTGATGCCGAGCTACGTCAACATCGGCGCCTACGTCGGCGAGGGCACGATGGTGGATACCTGGGCGACGGTCGGCTCCTGTGCGCAGATCGGCCGCAACGTGCACCTCTCCGGCGGCGTGGGCATCGGCGGGGTGCTCGAGCCGCTGCAGGCGGCTCCCACCATCATCGAGGACCACTGCTTCATTGGCGCACGCTCGGAGGTGGTCGAGGGCGTCATCGTCGAGGAAGGCGCGGTGCTCTCGATGGGCGTGTACGTTGGCCAGAGCACGCGTATCTACGACCGCGAGCGCGACGAGGTGCTCTACGGGCGGATCCCCGCCGGAGCGGTGGTGGTGCCCGGCTCGTTGCCGGCCGCGAACGGCCGCTACAGCCTCTATTGCGCCGTGATCGTCAAGCGCGTGGACGCCCAGACCCGCGCCAAGGTCGGGATCAACGAGTTGCTGCGCAGCACCTGACGGGTCGCGGTCGTCGCCGCGGGGCGCGCGGGCCACAGGATTCGACCGCAGGCACATCCGTGTGCGCGGTTGACACCGTCACAATATTTCGATCATTCTGGAAGCATGAGGAACGAAGTCGCGGTCCGGTCGCTCGCCGCCCTGGCGCAGGACAGTCGCCTGCAGGTGTTCCGCCTGCTCGTCCAGGCCGGGCCCGAGGGCCTGCCCGCCGGCGAGATTGCGGAACGACTCGGCGTTCCGGCGAGCACGCTGTCCTTCCACATGAAGACGCTGAGCCACGCCGGCCTCGTGGAGTCCCGGCACGAGAGCCGCTTCGTCTATTACTCGGCGAACTTCGGGGCGATGAACGCCCTGCTCGGTTACCTGAGCGACAACTGCTGCGGAGGCCGCTCCTGCGCGCCGACCGCCTCCCCCACCCGCAGGAAGAACCTTCGTGAGGCTTGAGTCATGAACGCGAACGAGAAGGTCTACAACGTGCTGTTCCTGTGCACCGGTAACTCGGCGCGCAGCATCCTGGCCGAAGCGCTGCTCAACCGGCACGGCGGCGGCCGTTTCCGTGCCTTCAGCGCGGGCAGCCAGCCCGCGGGCCGGGTCAATCCCTACGCCGTCGAGCTGCTGCGGGGCGCGGACTTTCCCACCGAAGGGCTGCGCAGCAAGAACTGGGACGAGTTCGCGGCTCACGGCGCGCCGCAGCTCGACTTCGTCTTCACGGTCTGCGACAACGCCGCCGCCGAGGTCTGCCCGGTGTGGCCCGGGCAGCCCGTGACGGCGCACTGGGGCGTGCCCGATCCTGCCGCCGTGCAGGGGTCGGACGAGTCGAAGCGCAAGGCGTTTCGCGACGCGTTCATCACGCTGGAGCGACGCATCAACCTGTTCGTCAGCCTGCCGATCCGCAGCCTTGACCAGCTCGCGCTCGCCCGCCGGGTGAGCGAGATCGGCACGGCCTGATACGGTGTCCGCGCAGTGTGAAGTGACGGCCAGGCGCGCCGCGCAGGCACCGCTCGGCTTCTTCGAGCGCTACCTGACGATCTGGGTCTTCGTCTGCATCGTGGTGGGCATCGCGCTCGGTCGCTTCCTGCCCGGCGTCTTCCAGGCCATCGGAGCCATGGAGATCGCCAAGGTCAACCTGCCCGTGGGCCTGCTCATCTGGGTGATGATCATCCCGATGCTGCTCAGGATCGACTTCGGGGCCCTGGGCCAGGTCCGGAGTCACGTCAAGGGCATCGGCGTGACGCTCGCGGTCAACTGGCTGGTGAAGCCGTTCTCGATGGCGTTCCTCGCCTGGGTGTTCATCCGGCACCTGTTCGCGCCGCTGCTGCCCGCCGATCAGATCGACAGCTACATCGCCGGCCTGATCCTGCTCGCGGCCGCGCCCTGCACCGCGATGGTGTTCGTGTGGAGCCGGCTCACCAACGGCGACCCGTACTTCACGCTGTCGCAGGTGGCGCTCAACGACGTGATCATGATCTTCGCCTTCGCGCCGATCGTCGCGCTGCTGCTCGGCATCGCGTCGATCGTCGTGCCGTGGGACACGCTGCTGACCTCGGTCGTGCTCTATATCGTCATCCCGGTGATCATCGCGCAGCTCTGGCGGCGGTCCCTGCTGCGCAGGGGACAGGCGGCGTTCGACGCGGCACTGGCCCGGATCGGGCCGTGGTCGATCACGGCCCTGCTGCTCACCCTGGTGCTGCTGTTCGCATTCCAGGGCGAGGCAATCCTCCGGCAGCCGCTCATCATCGCGCTGCTGGCCGTTCCGATCCTGATCCAGGTGTTCTTCAACTCGACCCTCGCCTACGTCCTCAATCGGGCGGTCGGCGAAACGCACGCAGTCGCTTGCCCGTCGGCGCTGATCGGTGCCTCGAACTTCTTCGAGCTGGCCGTGGCCGCGGCCATCAGCCTGTTCGGGTTCGAATCCGGGGCCGCCCTGGCCACCGTGGTCGGCGTGCTGATCGAGGTGCCGGTGATGCTGCTGGTGGTGCGTGTCGTCAACGCCAGCAAGGGATGGTACGAGGCGGGACCGCGAGTCCCCTCGACCTAGGCCCCCTTCCTGCCCGGGCGCTCGCCCTCGACCATGTAGAGCACCTGCTCTGCGATGTTCTTGGCATGATCGCCGATCCGCTCGAGTCCCTTGAGCGCGAAGATCGTGTCGATGGTGGCGCGCAGGAACTGGTGGTCCTCCATGACGAAGGACATCAGCTGGCGGATCGCCGTGGCGAACTCGGCGTCGAGTTCCTTGTCGAGCGCCAGCACCTCGTGTGCCAGCGCAGGGCTCGCCTCGTCGAGCGCCCGCACGGCGCTGCGCAGCATGGCCGTCGAGAGCCCGGCCATGTGGCGGAGGTAGCGCGCCACGGCGACCACCGGATCATGCTCGGAGGCCGCGCCCGCCTTGGCGGCGAAGCGCGCGATCTTCTTCGACTCGTCGCCCACGCGCTCGAGCTCGAGCGCCACCCGCGCCACCGCCCGCGTGGCCCGCAGGTCGCTCGCGACCGGCTGCTGCAGCGCGATGAAGGTCAGGGTGTCGCGGTCGAGCCGGGACTCGTAGTCATTCACCAGCGGCTCGCGCGACAGCACGAGTTCCGCCAGGCGCAAATCGCGGTCGAGCAGCGCCTTGACCGCGCTGCTCACCTGGTCGATCACGAGCCCGCCCATCTCGACGGCGTGCGTGCGCAGCTCCGTCAGCGACTGGTCCATGGTCTTGGACGTGTGCCCCTCGAGCGGGTCCGACCCGCCGTGGGATGCTGCGCCGCCCATCGCCCGCTTCGAAGGCGTGACACCCGCGGCGGCGGCCTGCTCGTCGGCTTCCATGGCGCCTCCGTCAGCCGTAACGGCCGGTGATGTAGTCCTCGGTCGCCTTCTTGGACGGGTTGGTGAAGATCTTGGACGTGGCGTCCACCTCGACGAGTTCGCCGAGATACATGAACGCCGTGAAGTCCGACACCCGCGCCGCCTGCTGCATGTTGTGCGTGACGATCAGCACGGTGACGCGCTCGCGCAGCTCGGTGATCAGTTCCTCGATCTTGGCGGTCGCGATCGGGTCGAGCGCGGAGGTGGGCTCGTCGAACAGCAGGATCTCGGGCTCGGTGGCGAGCGCGCGCGAGATGCACACGCGCTGCATCTGGCCGCCGGAGAGCGCCAGCGCCGAGTCGTTCAGGCGATCCTTGACCTCATCCCAGATCGCCGCACCGCGCAGCGCCTTCTCGACGCGCTCGGCGAGTTCGGTCTTGTTGTTGATGCCGCGCAGGCGCAGGCCGTAGGCCACGTTCTCGAACACCGACTTCGGGAACGGGTTCGGCTTCTGGAACACCATGCCGATGCGCATGCGGACCTCGATCGGGTCCGTCTCGGGGCCCACCAGGTTCACATTGTCCGGACGCAGCGTGATCGCGCCCTCGTACTTCGTGTCCGCCTGCAGGTCGTGCATGCGGTTGAAGCAACGCAGGAAGGTGCTCTTGCCGCAGCCCGACGGCCCGATCAGCGCCGTCACCTGGTGCTCCGGGATCACCAGGTTGATGTTCTTGAGCGCCTGGTTGGACCCGTACCAGAAGTTGAGCTTCTCCGCGCTTGCCTTGGCCGGATTGGCACGCGAGGCCTTGCGGTCCTCCATCACGATCGACACCGACGGCGTGTCTGAGCCCTGCGCGCTGGTTTCGCCTTGCATCGTAGCGGCCTGCCTGGGTTTGTTAGCGGTCTTCGTATCAACGATCGTGTTCATTGCACTCACCAGCTGATCTTCTTGCGGAACCGGTAGCGGATCCAGATCGCCACCGCGTTCATTGCGAGCGTCATGCCGAGCAGGATGGCGCCCGCCGCGGCGGCGTTCGCCTGGAACGCCTGGTCCGGCCGCGACACCCAGTTGAACATCTGGATCGGCATGGCCGTGAATTCGCTCATGAGCCACTCGAAGTTCAGGAACGGGAATTCGCCGGTCACGGGCGACGGCGGGAGGAAGGCGATGAACGACAGTGCGCCGATGGTGATGATGGGTGCGGTCTCGCCGATGGCGCGGGAGAGCCCGAGGATGAGGCCCGTGAGGATGCCGCCGGTCGAGTATGGCAGCACGTGGTCCTTGGTGACCTCCCAGCGGGTCGCCCCGAGCCCATAGGCCGCCTCGCGGATCGCCTTGGGAACGGCTCGCAGCGACTCGCGCGTCGCCACGATCACGATCGGCAGGATGAGCAGCGCGAGGGTGAGGCCCGCCGTCAGCACGCTCTGGCCGAAGTTGAACTGGTACACGAACAGGCCGAGCGCCAGGAGGCCGTAGATGATCGAGGGTACGCCCGCGAGGTTCGTGACGTTGATCTCGATGATGCCGGTGAACCAGTTCTTCGGCGCGTATTCCTCGAGGTAGATCGCGGCCGCCACGCCGACCGGCAGCGCCACGAGCGCGGTCACGAGCATGATCAGCATGGTGCCGACGGCCGCGGACAGGATGCCGGCGTTCTCGGCCTTGCGGGACGGGAAGGACGTGAAGAAATCCCAGCCGAAGCGCGAAGAGCCGTCGCGCACGAGGTCGAAGAACAGGATCGCGAGGATGGCCAGGCAGCCGAACAGGAGCGCCATGCCGATCACGATGAACACCTTGTCGAGCTGCTTGCGCCAGGAGAGTCCCTTGCGGATCTCCTCGAGCGTCAGGTGAGCGGTGGCGGCCATCAGTACGCCTCCCGGAACCTGCGGGTGAGGAAGAAGCCGATGACGTTCAGCACCAGCGTCATGAGCATCAGCACCAGGCCGGCGGCGAAGATGCTCTGGTAGCCGATGCTGTCGTGCGGCAGGTCGCCGAGGCTCACCTGCACGATATATGCGGTGATGGTGGCGGCAGGCTCGGTCGGGTTGAACGTGAGGTTCGCCATCATGCCGGCCGCGATCGCCACCACCATGGTCTCGCCCACGGCTCGGGAGATGCCGAGGATGTAGGCGGCCGCGAGGCCGGAGAAGGCGCCCGGCACCACCACGCGCAGTGCCGTCTGCATCTTGGTGGCGCCCATCGCGTAGGAGCCTTCCCGCATGTACTTGGGGACGGCCCGCATGGCGTCCTCGCTGACCGAGGCCACGTACGGCACGATCATCAGGCCGATCACGAGGCCAGCACTCAGCATGTTGAAACCGGGCAGCTCGGGCCAAACCTTCTGCAGTAACGGAGTGACCATCAGCAGCGCGAAGTAGCCATACACGACGGTCGGCACGGCCCCCAGCAACTCGAGCACCGGCTTGACCGACTCGCGAAGGTGGTGCGGCGCGAACTCGGACAGGTAGATGGCGATGATGGTGCCGACCGGGATCGCCACGAGGACCGCGACGCCGGTCACCGTCAACGTACCCGAGACGAGCGGCATGATGCCGTAACGGGCGTCGGCGAACAGCGGCGTCCACATCGTGTCCGTGATGAAGTCCTTGATCGAGACGTGCTCGAAGAAGAAGCTCGACTCGTAGAACAGGACGAACACGATTGCGACGGTGGTGAACACCGCGACGAGCCCCGCCAGCAGCAGGATGAACTCGATGATGCGGTCACGCGTCTTGCGATAGCGCAGCGACGCGAACGCGCCCTGCGACATCTGGGTCTTGCCTTGAGTCATGGGGTGATTCCCCTTCCCCTCTGGAGCGCCCCGGGCGCCACTCTACCTGCGACCGCGCCGGATTTCGACCCTGCCCAAGCGACCGGCGGGGAAGAGGTTCCGGGACCTCCTCCCCGCCGTCGGGATCAGGATAAATACGGAGCCGTCAGAGCTTGGCTTCCATCGACAGCAGCTGCTCGATCGTGATGCCGACCTGGTTGTGCCCGCCGAACACGGTGCCGAGCTTCTTGTTGTCGAAGTGCTTCCAGGCGAGGTCGTACGCGCTCTGCGGCAATGGCACGTAGCCCACTTCGCTCACGAGCGCCGAGCCCTGCTTCATCATGAACTGCACGAACTCGCGCACCTCAGGACGGGTCGCCGACGTGTCGCGGACGTACACGAACAGCGGCCGCGACAGCGGGCTGTAGGTGCCGTTGATCACGTTCTCGATGCTCGGCAGCACCGGGCCCTTGCCGCCGTCGATCGCCACGGCGCGCAGCTTGTCCTTGTGCGCGGCGTAGTAGGCGAAACCGAAGTAACCGAGAGCCGACTTGTTGTTGACGACACCCTGCACCAGCGTGTTGTCGTCCTCGCTGGCCGTGAAGTCGCCGCGGCTCGCCTTCGACTTGCCGTTGACCGCCTCGGTGAAGTAGTCGAACGTGCCCGAATCGGCGCCCGGGCCGAACAGCATCAGCTTCTCGGCCGGCCATTCGGAGCGCACCTGCTTCCAGGTGTTGATGCGGCCCTGCGCGGCTGGCTCCCACATCTTCCTGAGGTCGGCCACCGTCATGGCGTTGCCCTTGACCCAGTCGTTCTTCGGGTTGATGACGACCGTCAGCGCGTCGAACGCAACCGGCAGCTCGATGTACTTGATCCCGGCCTTGCGGCAGGCTTCCATCTCTTCTGCCGAGATCGGGCGCGACGCATTCGACATGTCCGTCTCGCCGCGGCAGAACTTCTTGAAGCCGCCGCCGGTGCCGGACATGCCGACCGTCACCCGCACCTTGCCGCGCTTGGAGATCTGGAACTCTTCCGCGAAGGCCTCCGAGACCGGGAACACGGTGCTCGAACCGTCGATCTTGATCGCGGCCTGCGCGCTGGCCCGCTCGGGCGCCCCGACGGCCACGACTCCGGCGAACAGCGCCGGGAGGAATGTTTTCTGCCACAACTTCATGGACTTAACCCTCTGCAGGTGAACGGGTAATGCTGATTACACCCTGATGGCGCGGAAGTCTGCCGGTCGCGTGTGACAGCAGTGTTACAGCGCCCGCCTCCCTTGCCCGCCGCGCATCGCTCCGCTATACACCGGACCCTTCGCCACCCTACGCGCCACCCGACGGCTACGTCACGATCGTTACAGGTTCATGTCACCCACGCTCGCCCTGACCGAAGACCTGCTGCGCCGGCCCTCCGTGAGCCCGGAGGACCATGGCTGCCTCGACGTCATTGCGCAGCGGCTCGAGGCCGCAGGGTTTCGCATCGAGCGCCTGCAGTACGGCCCGGTGGACAACCTCTGGGCCACCCGCGGCCAGGACCGGCCGCGTGCTGTGCTTCGCCGGCCACACCGACGTGGTGCCGACCGGGCCGCGGGAGGACTGGCACACGGACCCGTTCGAGCCCGTGATCCGCGACGGCGTCCTCTACGGCCGGGGCTCGGCGGACATGAAGAGCGGGCTCGCGGCCATGGTGACGGCTGCCGAGCGCTTCCTCGCCCGCCACCCCGACCCCTCGGGCACCCTCGCCTTCCTGTTCACCAGCGACGAGGAGGGCCCGGCGGTGGACGGCACGCGTCGAGTGGTCCAGGTGCTGGAGGCGCGCGGCGAGAAGATCGACTGGTGCGTCATGGGCGAGCCCACCAGCCACGAGGCGCTCGGCGACACCATCAAGATCGGGCGGCGCGGCTCGCTGTCGGGCCGCCTGACGGTGCACGGCGTGCAGGGCCACATCGCCTATCCGCATCTCGCCGACAACCCCGTGCACGCCTTCGCGCCGGCGCTCGCCGAGCTCGCGAGCCGTCACTGGGACGAGGGCAACGCGTATTTCCAGCCCACCTCGTTCCAGGTCTCGAACATCGCGGCCGGCACGGGCGCGCCGAACGTGATTCCCGGCGAGCTCAAGGTGCGGTTCAACCTGCGATTCTCCACCGAGCAGACGGTCGAGACGCTGCAGCGCACCGTCGTCGAGATCCTCGATCGGCACCGGGTCAACTACACGCTCGAGTGGTTCGTGTCCGGCCTGCCGTTCCTGACCGAGCCCGGCCTGCTCACCGAAACGGTGGCGGCCGCGGTCCAGGAGGTCGCCGGGTGCACGCCGCGGTTCTCCACCACCGGCGGCACGTCCGACGGTCGCTTCATCGCACCCACCGGTGCGCAGGTGGTGGAACTCGGCGTGGCGAACGCGACGATCCACAAGGTCAACGAGTGCGTCCGTGTCGCGGACATCGACCTGCTGAGCCGGGTCTACGAGCGGGTGATGGAGAAGCTGCTCGCCCGCCGCTAGGCGCGCCGGCCGAACCAGTTGACCGCGAGGCCCCAGGTCCCCACGCCCACGAGCGCGATCAGCACCCAGGTGGGCATGTTGAGGCCCGCGAACTGCCAGTCGAGCTTGGCGCACTCGCCGGAGCCGGCGAGCACCTTCGCCAGCACCTCGTGCAGGGGCAGCACGTCCATCATGTAGTCGAGGCTGGCGCCGCACTCGGCCACCGAGCCCGGCGGCTGGGCCATGATCCACATGTGGCGGGCGGCCACGAGAATTCCGGCCAGGGCGGCGAGATCGATCAGCACGCCATAGGCGCGGGCCCCACGCTCGGCGGGGTCGTGCAGCGCGGCGACCAGGAACAACGCTCCCGCGACCATCACCGCCACGCGCTGCAGGATGCACAGTGGACAGGGCTCGAGGCCCTGCACGTACTGCACGTAGAGCGCGTAGCCGATCAGCGCCGCGCAGGCGGCGAAGCCGAGCAGGTTCCCGGTGCGGCGGGAAAGCCAGGCGGGCACGGCGACCCTCAGTTCCCGGCCGCCGCCCCGGCGCCGGCGCGGCTTGCGCGCGCCGCGGCGAGCTGCTGCTCGACGTCCTCGATCGAGAGGTGGCGGATGTCCTTGCCGAGCACCATGTAGATCACGTACTCGCAGATGTTCTTGGCGTGGTCGCCGATGCGCTCGAGCGCACGCGCCACCCACAGCACGTCGAGGGCGCGCCGGATGGTGCGCGGGTCTTCCATCATGAAGGTGATGCACTGGCGCTGGATGGCGTCGTACTCCTCGTCCACGACGCGGTCGCGGCGTGCCACCTTGAGCGCCGCCTCCGTGTCGAGCCGGGCGAAGGCGTCGAGCGCGCCGTGCACCATCTCGCCGACGAGTTCGCCGATGTGCTTGACCTCGCGGTAGCGGTCCGCCGGCCGGTCGAGGCTCGAGAGGCGCGAGGCGATGTGGCCCAGTTTCTCGGTCTCGTCGCCGATGCGCTCGAGGTCGGTGATGGTCTTGATCACCGCGACGATCAGGCGCAGGTCCGAGGCGGTCGGGTTGCGGGTGGCGAGGATGCGGCTGCAGTCGTCGTCGATCGAGACTTCCATCGCGTTGACCTTGTGGTCGAGACGCGCGACCTCCTCGCCGAGCCGGCTGTCGCCCGTGGCCAGGGCCTTGACGCCGTTCTGCAGCTGCTGCTCGACGAGCCCGCCCATCTGCAGGACCGCGGAGCGAACGCCCTCGAGGTCCGCGTTGAAGCGGCTCAGGATGTGGTGCGAAAGGTCGGTCGTGTCCATTCAGGCCTCCAGCGATCGCATTCGTATATCAGGAGCGGCATGACGGTATCAAGACGAAACCCCCACCCGGCCTGGCGGCCACCCTCGCGCGCCGCCGGCGCGAAAGGGCTGGGTGGGGGTCCGCCCGGCTTGCCCGCGCGGGCGGGCATCGGGTTCGGCCGCGGGAACCGGGTCAGAACTTGTAGTTGATGTCGAGCTGCAGGCGGTTGTAGTCGAGTTCCTCGTCCGACGTCCTTCTGGCGCGTGTTGATGAAGTAAGTGCCGTTGAAGGTCACGTTCTTCACCCAGGCGTAGCCGCCCTTGATCACCCAGCCCTCGCTGTCGGTCGTGCCATCGCCGAAGTCGGAGTCGATGAACTGCGCGAACAGCGCGTCCTTGTCGATCGACTGGTAGAAGCAGCCCGGCTTCCCAGGTCTTGGCGTTGCTGGCCTTGCCGAGCGTCACGCCGACCGCCGTAGGCGGTGTCGTACTCGACGTCGGACGCCATGTTCTGCGCGTAGTCCGCCCAGAAGCTGAACGGCAGATCGAACAGCGTCATGCCCATCTCGCCGGACAGCTGCAGGACCTCGTAGTCGTACTGCAGCAGGTTCGTGGTGCTGGTGCCGACGCGGTACGTGGTGTTGCCGTTACCGCTGTTGTTGTAGAGCGGCGAGTTGTCCTGGCAGGCGCCGCAGTCGTAGTACTGTGCCGCGAGCCGCGTCTCGCCGCCGAGCAGCGGGAACTTCAGGCCGGCCTGCACGCCGAACACGTTGGCGTCCGAGTTCTCGCCGGCCGGGTTCGAGTTGAACTGCTCCGTGAGCCACCAGCCGTAGGCGCTGCCGAACAGCATGCCGCGGTCGAAGGTGACGGACCCGCCCTCGGGATTGAAGTCGCCGTCCCAGAACAGGCTCTGGCCGGGACGCCACACCGGGTTCTTGATCTTGCCGAGCGACGCGGCGGCGCCGGGCATGAACCGGTACTCGGCATAGGCCAGGTCGACGCCGATGCTCTTGCGCGTGCTGTTGTCGCCGAGCGTCTGGTTCGAGGAACGCGGGTCGGTCCCGCCGGTGGCCAGCTGCACCACGACGTTGGAGTTGTCGGTCACCTTCGCGTCCAGCGCAACCCGGGCGCGGATGCGGTGACGCGTGCGATCGGCGGCGTCCTCCGCGGAGCCCGACGACTTCCCGGTCCTGCGCGATCATCTCGTGCCGGTAGCGCAGATCCCCCTTGAACTTGATCTTCGACGCCCAGTCGGCGCCCTTGACCTTGCTCACCTCGTTGGAGACCACGGCACCTTCCTCGCGAAGGTCCTTGGTCTGCGCCTTGAGGTAGTCGATCTCGGCGTCGCGCCGCTCGACCGCGGACTTGAGCTCCGAGTTCTCGGCCTGCAGCGAGGTGTTGGCGGCCTCGAGCCGGTTCAGGCGATCGGCGAGCGCCTTCATCTGCGCCTCGATCGCCTGGACCTCGGCCTTGGTGGCGCTGCCCTTGGTCTGGGCATGAAGTTCTGGCGCGGCGAGCGCCAGCGCTGCGGCGACTGCGGTCGCGAGCACTGTATTTCTCACGATTGACCCCTTGACGGTGGTTGTAACAACAGGACCCGACCTGCACGGCCAGGCCGCGCGAGGTATTTGTGGCCTGCTTTGTACGCCCGGCGTGTTACAGAAAAGTTGCAGTGCTGGTTTCGCGCCGCAGAAAGCCCGGCGAAGGCATCGATCGAGCCCTCGGCCGCCGGTTATCCGGCGGCCGCACGGGACCGGGGTACGACCCGGGACGACGGGAAATGACAGGTGAAGGTACTGCCCTTGCCCTCGACGCTCTCCACGTCCATGCGTCCCCCGTGACGCTGTAACGCGTGTTTCACAATCGCCAGGCCGAGGCCGGAACCGCCGAGCTTGCGCGAGCGGCCTGCATCCACCCGGTAGAACCGCTCGGTGAGCCGCGGCAGGTGCTCGGCGGAAATGCCGATGCCGGTGTCCCTGACCTCGAGGTGACCGCCCTTCGGGTCAGTCCACCAGCGGATGTCCACGCGGCCGTCGGCGGGCGTGTACTTGACGGCGTTCGACACGAGATTGGCGAAGATCGAGTGCAGCTCCGTCTCGGAACCTTGCAGGAGCGCGTCGCTGTCGAGGTGCAGCTCGATCACGGCCGGGCGCTGCGGACGCGCCAGCGCGTCCTTGCGAATCAGGGCCAGCATCCCGCCGACGTCCACCTCGGTGGTCTCGGCGTCGCCGCCGTGCGCCTCGAGCCGCGACAGCTCGAGCAGGTCCTGGACGATGCTGCGCATGCGATCCGACTGCCGTCGCATCTCCTGCACCGGATCCTGCCATGCAGGATCGAGCCCGGGCTCATCGGCCAGCGCGTCGAGGTAGCCGCCGATGACAGTGAGCGGCGAGCGCAGCTCGTGCGAGGCGTTGGCCACGAAGTCCTTGCGCATGGACTCGAGCCGGGCCTCGCTCGTGACGTCGCGCAGGATGAGGAGCTGCTGGCCCGTGGCGTTGGTGGTCACGAGCCGCACCAGCAGCCAGCGGTCGCCGCTCTTCGGCAGGTGGATGCGCGGCGGCGCGGACGTGCCGCGGCTGTCGAGGTACTCGACGAAATCGGGGTTGCGGAGCAGGTTGTCGATACGGATTCCGTAGTCGAGCTTGCGCTTGAGGTCGAGCCACCGGCCCGCGGTGCGATTGAACCAGAGGATCTCGCGATTCTGGCCGAGCAGCACGGCGCCGTCCGGCATCGCCGAGGTCATGCGCCGGAACTCGCGCAGCAGCACCAGCACGCGACGCTTGTGGAACACCTTGCGGCGATAGAGGCGGCTCGTGATGGCGAGCACCTCGCCCCACAGGCCCGCCATGTTGGGCGGCGCCTCCGAGGTGCGACGGCGCAGCCATCGCTCGAAGCGCAGCAGGTTGCGCACTTCGTAGGCGAGCGCCACGGCGAGCGTGATCGCGACGAAGAGCAGCGGCCGGCCGAAGGCCCAGCCGAGCAGCGCCGCAACCAGCAGCGCGGCGGCCAGCCACATCAGGTGCTGCGAGGCGGGTCTCGACAATTCGCGCCGCCCCCCGTCCCGGCTCACTCGGGGCGGGTCGAGTAGCGGTAGCCCGCGCCCCGCACGGTCTGGATCAGCCCGTCTCGCGCAAACGGCTCGAGCGCCTTGCGCAGGCGACGGATGTGCACGTCCACGGTGCGCTCCTCGACGTAGACGTTGCCGCCCCAGACGCGGTCGAGAAGCTGGCTGCGCGAATAGACGCGCTCGGGGTGCTCCATGAAGAAGTGCAGCAGCCGGTACTCGGTCGGGCCGAGCGGCACGGTCTGGCCGTCCACCGTGACCCGATGCCCGGCGCCATCGAGCTCGAGGCCGCCGGACTCGATCGTCCCGCCCGTCCCCGCCACCGACGTCCGGCGCAGCACGGCGTTGATGCGGGCCAGCAGCTCGCGCGGGCTGAAGGGCTTGGTGACGTAGTCGTCCGCCCCGCCCTCGAGACCGGAAACCTTGTCGTGCTCGTCGGCGCGGGCCGTGAGCATGATCACCGGCATGTCCTCGGTGTCCTTGTTGCGCTTGATGGCGCGCGTGAGCTCGAGGCCGCTCTGGTCGGGAAGCATCCAGTCCACCAGCAGCAGGTCCGGCCGGTGATCGGCGATGCTGGCGCGCGCTGCCGAGCAGTCCTCGGCCTCGCGCACGTCGAAACCGGCCCGGCGCAGCCCGAACGCGATCATGTCCCGGATCGGCTTCTCGTCCTCGACGATCAGAATCTGCTTGCCAGTCATGACGCCCCTGAAGATGGCAGTCTCGTTGCAGCAGAATTACAGCGGTTAATTATTGCATTCACGTGACGGACGTGCGCGGCGGCCGGGCCACGTCGTCACGGACGTACACCGGCAGGGCCTGGTCGGCCGGCACGCCTTCGCCCGACGCGAGCACACGGGCGCCGAGGCGCGCGACGGCATCCGCGCGCGGCAGCAGGCCTTCGTGCAGGCGCAGGCCCTGCCTCGCAAGGCGCTCGGCCAGGCCCGGATGGCGGGCCAGGGCATTGCCGGCCGCGTGGCTCAAGGGCACCGCGCCTTCGCCCACACGGTCCGGTGGCGACACCGACTCCTGCAACAGTACCGTCACGGAGCCGCCGGCTTCGAGTCGGAACACGCCCCAGTACACCTCGCCCATCCGCGCGTCGTTGCACACCAGCACCGACTCGCCGGGCAGGCCGGGAACCTGCGCCGCCACGGCCGCGAGGCTCGACACCGGTGCGACCTTCAGGTCGGCACCGAATGCGAGCCCCTGCGCGACGCCGGCGGCGATCCTGAGGCCGGTGAAGGCACCCGGTCCACGCCCGAAGGCGATGCCGTCGAGGTCGCCGAGCGAGAGCCCCGCCTCGGCGAGCAGCTCGTCCACCATCGGCAGCACGAGTTCGGCGTGGCTGCGCTCGGTGATCTCGGCGCGCAGGCGCATCTCGCCGTCGAGCAGCAGCGCGACGGAGCAGGACTCGGTGGAGGTGTCGAGCGCGAGCAGACGCATGGGACGACAGACTACAGGCTAAGTCCCGAGGCCCGCACGCCCGAGGCGCTCGTGCAGGAACGCCTGCACCTCCGCCAGCTCCCGAGTGCGGGGCATCGGCGGCAGGCTCTGGATGAACGCCCGGCCGTAGCCGCGCGTGACGAGCCGGGTGTCGCAGATCATCACGACGCCGAAGTCGCCCGGGTCACGGATCAGCCGGCCGACGCCCTGCTTGAGCGCGATCACGGCCTGCGGGACCTGCTCGTCGAAGAACGGATTGCCGCCCTGCACGCGGATGGCCTCGAGTCGCGCCTTGAGCAGCGGGTCGTCGGGAGCGGCGAACGGCAGCTTGTCGATGATCACGACCGAGAGCGCCGCGCCCTTCACGTCCACGCCCTCCCAGAAGCTGCCGGTGCCGAGCAGCACGGCATTGCCGGCTTCCCGGAAGCGACGCAGCAACTGGTCGCGCGGGCCGTCGCCCTGCACCAGCACCGGCACGGGCGGCGCATCGCCCCAGGCGCGACTCAGCGTGTCCGCCGCCTCGCGCAGCGCACGGTGGCTCGTGAACAGCAGGAACGCGCGTCCACCGCTCGCCTCGAGCACCGGCAGCGCGGCCTCGATCACCGCGCTCGTGTGCCCCGGCGCGCCGGGATCCCCGAGCCCTTTCGGCAGGTACAGCAGCGCCTGGCTGGCGAAGTCGAAGGGGCTCTCGAACCGCACGGCGAGCGCACGCGCGAGGCCGGTCCGCCGCTGATAGTGTGAGAAATCCTCGCCGACGGCGAGCGTTGCCGACGTCAGGATCCACGCGCAGCCTGCGCCTCGATCAGCGCCGCGAGCTGCGTCGCGACGTCCACCGGCGCGTAATGGCAGCTCACGTTGCGCGCGCTCGTCTCGGCCCACCGCACGCCGCCCTCCGCCTCCTCCGCGGTGAGTGCCTGCAGCCGCTCGGTGCACTCCACCAGCCGCTCGCGCAGGCGCGCGAACGCGCCGGAGCCGCCATCCGCCAACGGCGCGAGCACGTCGGCCAGCTCCTGCGCCCGCGCCGCGAGCCCGTGCAGCGCCTCGATGAGCCGCTCGGGCCACTGCGAATGCTCGAGCCGCGCCTCGATCCCGGCCGTCGCCGCGATCACGGCGGCCACCTGCGCGTCGAGCCCGCCGAGCGCGGCGTCCACGCCGCCGCCCATCTGCTGCGCAAGCAGCAGCTCGCCCGCCACGTCCTTCGCGATCGAGGAGATCTGGCGCGTGCTCACGCTGTAGCCGAGGAACTGCGCGGCGACGTCGGGCAGCTGGTGCGCCTCGTCGATGACGATCGCGTCGGCCCCCGGCAGCAGGTCGCCGAAGCCCTCCTCCTTGAGCACGAGGTCGGCCATCAGCAGGTGGTGGTTCACGACCACGATGTCGGCGGCCTGCGCCTCGCGGCGCGCGGCCAGCACGAAGCAGTCCGTCGTAGACCGGGCACTCCGAGCCCGAGACAGTTCTCGCGCGTCGAGGTGACCCAGGCCAGCACGGGGTCGCCCTCGCCGAGCCCCGGCAGCTCGGCCACGTCCCCGCGGCGGGTCAGGTGCGACCACGCGCGTACCTTCGGCAGTGCGACCGCCACCTCGCGCCGCAGGCCGCGCGCATGGGCCTGCTGCTCGGCCAGGTCGAGACGGTGCCGGCACAGGTAGTTGGCGCGGCCCTTGAGCAGCGCCACGCGCGCGGGGCGGCCGAGCGCACCGCAGATCGCCGGCAGGTCGCGATGGTAGAGCTGGTCCTGCAGGGCCCGCGTGCCCGTCGAGAGGATCACGCGCCGGCCCGACAGCAGCGCGGGCACGAGGTAGGCGAAGGTCTTGCCCGTCCCGGTACCGGCTTCGACGATCAGGGTTTCGCGCGCCTCGAGCGCCGCCGAGACGTGCTCCGCCATCGCCAACTGCTCGGGCCGCGGGGCGTAGCCCTCGAGACCGCGTGCGAGCGGGCCTTCCGCGCCGAACACTTCTGCAAAATCGCTGCCCACGGGCTCAGCGGAAGGTGGCGCGAAAGCGCAGCAGGGCCGTGGCGCCGGCCGGCAGCGGCCGACGCAGGGTCCAGCGCACGTGCGTGAACTCGGCGGACTCCGGCTTCGCGAGGAAGGTGGCGCCGCCGTCCGCAGAGAACTCCACGATGCTCGAGGGCCCTGCGGCCGAGCCCGCGATGAACTGCAGTCCCTGCGGCAGCCTCTTGGTGACCTGCACGTCCGTCACCGGCGACTTGCCGGGATTGGTCACGCGGAGGGTGTAATGCACCTCGTCGCCGGCTGCGAGCCGGCTGGCCGGCACGAATCGCCCCGCGCCCTGGCCTGGACGCGCCGGGGGCTCGAGTCTCTCGACCACGATCGCCGTCTCGAGCAGGTCGCTGCCCGTCGCGATCGCGGCTCCCGTCGCCGTGAGCTCCGGGCCCGACGCCGCGGCCGGCGCAGCCACCGCGGCAAGGAGCAGCGCCGCCCAACCGGCGACCCACGGCGAAACGCGACTGCTCTGGAGGGCGGGAATCATGCGCCTGCGACTGTGCGGGAGGCCCGCCGTCCCGGCAACCCTGCTCGTGCGCGGCTTCGGCCGATTTCAAACGTTACGGCCGCGCGAACGGACTTCCGTACTTGACGCATTTGACAGTACGGCCCTCCGGAGTTATTGTGCAATGCAGCAATGCTGCGTCGCAGCAGCCCAAGTCGTGAGGAGCCGCTAATGATCAACCAGATGCAGGAATTCGTCGCTGAGCAGGCCGCCGCCCTCGGCAGCCAGGTCGAGAAGATGCGCAAGGAGTCGATGGAGACCGTCCGCGAAGCTGCGGTCGATTCCGCCTCGAGCCTCAAGTCGCTCAAGTCCCCGGTGCGCACCCTCGCGCGCTCGGGCATCAAGATCACCGCCGTCTCGCAGACCGCCGTTGCCAGCCTGATCGAGCTGCAGTCCGACATGCTGACGTCGGCGATCTCCGCGGCGGCACTGCGCCTCGAGCGCGCCTCGCGCGCCGACAACATCGTGGAACTCGTCCGCGAGCAGTTCGAGATGATCCCGGCGACGCGCGACCGCCTCGTCGAGGACGCGCACCGCGCCGCCCTGATCTTCAAGCATGCCGGCCGCGACCTCCGCGGCGTCGCGTCGAATCTCTACGACCGCGTCGTCGAGACCGCCGAGGAGAACATTCCCGAAGTGACCGTCACGAAGCGCAAGGCCAAGCGCGCCGTCCGCAAGACGAAGACCGCGGTCCGCAAGACCGCGAAGCGCGCCCGCAAGACGGCCGCCGCGGCCTGATCGAGGCCTCGCGCCGCTCACTTTTTTCTACCGATCTCCCCCTGATTGCCCCCTCCTCGGAGGGGGCTTTTTTTTGTCTCGCGACGGCAGGCGTGGACGTCGGATTGCGTCCAATGCGCAGGGCAACCCATGGTCCCGCGCGGCTATAATCCGGCCAGCAAACAGGACGCCGACGAAGGAAGCCAGCCCAATGACCACGACGAACGCCGCCCTCCGCGACTGGGTCGCAGAGACCGCCAGGCTCACCCAGCCCGACCGTATCCACTGGTGCACCGGCTCGGACACGGAACGCGACGAGCTGACCCAGCTGATGCTGGCCAGCGGCGACCTCCTCGAACTCGACCAGGCGACCTTCCCCAACTGCTACCTGCACCGCTCGCACCCCTCCGACGTGGCGCGGGTCGAGCACCTGACGTTCATCTGCACGAAGAACCGCGACGACGCGGGCCCGAACAACCTCTGGATGGATCCCGCGGAGGCCCACCGCAAGATCGACGCCCTGTTCGAGGGCTGCATGAAGGGCCGCACGATGTACGTCGTGCCCTACTGCATGGGCCCGATCCTCTCGCCCTACGCGCGTTGCGGGGTCGAGATCACCGACAGCCCCTACGTCGTGCTCAACATGCGCATCATGACGCGCATGGGCGCGCCGGCGCTCGCCCGCATCGAGCGCGACGGCAACTTCGTGAAGGGCCTGCACTCGATCGGCGACCTGAACCCCGACCGCCGCTTCATCATGCATTTCCCGGAGGAGCTCTCGATCAAGAGCATCGGTTCGGGCTACGGCGGCAATGCGCTGCTCGGCAAGAAATGCCATGCGCTGCGCATCGCCAGCTGGCAGGCACGCACCGAGGGCTGGCTCGCCGAGCACATGCTGATCGTGGGCATCGAGAACCCGCGCGGCGAGGTGCATTACATCGCCGCGGCGTTTCCGTCGGCCTGCGGCAAGACCAACCTCGGCATGCTCATTCCGCCCGACACCATGCCGGGCTGGAAGGTGTGGACCATCGGCGAGGACATCGCGTGGCTGCACGTGGGCAGCGATGGCCGGCTGCGCGCAATCAACCCCGAGGCGGGCTTCTTCGGCGTGGTCCCGGGCACCAGCCCCAAGACCAACCGCAACGCCTACGAGATGATCCACCACGACACGATCTTCACGAACGTGGCCGTGACCGCCGACAACCAGCCGTGGTGGGAAGGCCGCACGAGCGGCGCGCCGGCCATCGACTGGCAGGGCCGCCCCTACGACAAGGCGAACGGACCGGCCGCGCATCCGAATTCGCGCTTCACGGTCTCCGCGAAGCAGAACCCGGCCTACAACCACCTGATGGAGCACCCCGAGGGCGTGCCGATCTCGGCGATCCTGTTCGGCGGCCGCCGCCGCGAAGTCGCGCCGCTCGTCGTTCGAGGCCCGCGACTGGGCGCACGGCGTGATGATCGGCGCCGGCATGGCGTCCGAGACCACCGCGGCCGCCGTCGGCCAGGTGGGCGTCGTGCGCCGCGACTCGATGGCGATGAAGCCGTTCTGCGGCTACAACTTCGCCGACTACTGGACGCACTGGCTGTCGTTCCAGGAGCGCGTCAAGCAGCTGCCCAAGGTCTACCAGGTCAACTGGTTCCGCCAGGACAAGGACGGCAAGTTCCTCTGGCCGGGCTTCGGCGACAACCTGCGCGTGCTGTCCTGGGTGATCGACCGCTGCGAGGGACGGGCCAAGGCGCACGAGACGCCGATCGGCTTCCTGCCGCACAAGGAAGACCTCGACCTCGAGGGCCTGGCCCTGCCCGAGGGCGCGCTGCACCAGCTGCTCGACCTGGACGTCGACGCCTGGCACCGCGAGATCGACGACATCGGTCGCTATCTCGAGGAGTTCGGCGATCGGCTGCCGGCCGCGCTGCGCAAGGAGTACCAGCGGGTCAAGCAGGCGCTCGGCTAGGAGGCGCTCACTCCTCGAGCTGGTAGCGGATCGCGTCGGGCGAATTCGCGCTGGGCAGGTGGCCGAGGCCGATCAGGCCCCGGCCCTGCAGCGTCACGGAGTCGCGGCGCACGAAGGCCTCCCGGCCCTCTGCCGTGGTGACGAAGGAGCCGTTGGTGCTCTGGTCCACCAGCATCACCTTGCTGCGACCCATCTCGATGCGCGCGTGCACGCGCGAGATCAGGTTGCCCTTCACCACGATGTCGTTGTCGTCGGCGCGGCCGAGCGTGAGGCTTTCCTTGCCCTCCCCGCCCTCACCGAGCACGTATTCCCGGTCGAGATAGCGCAACCGGATGCGCCGCGGGCGGTGAGCCGTGCGCGCGTCGATCTCGATCGACGGGAGCATGCTGGTCGCATCCTCCTGCTGCCAGAGCACCTCGAACAGCTCGACGTCCTCGCTGCGTCCGCGCAGCGGGGTCACGTCGATCTGGCGGGTGACGGCGCGCCACTCCGGGCACAGTCGCTGCACCGTGTCCGCCGTCAGGACGATCTGGCCGGCCTTGGCCTGGCTGGTCATGCGGTTGGCCGTGTGGACCGAGGCGCCGAAGATGTCGCGGTTCTCGAGCACCACGGGCCCGTAGTGGCAGCCGATGCGGATGGCAACGTGCTGGCCGTTGACCTGCAAGCCCGGGTGCGCCGCGATGTCGTGCTGCATCTCACCGGCGGCATTCACGGCGTCGTCCGCCGTGGGAAAGATCGCCAGGATCTCGTCGCCGATGGTCTTGATGACGTTGCCGCGGTTGCGCTCCGTGGCGCTGCGCATGATCTCGACGCAGGTCACGATCATGTCGCGCGCGAGATGATCGCCCAGCACCTCGTAGAGGCGTGTGCTTCCGACGACGTCCGCAAACAGGACGGCGACTTCCGTTTCGTTGCTCATCGGCAAGACGACCCCGCTGCCCGGCATGCGCTGCCCCCAACCATCGCCGGGTGTCGGTGAATTATACAGATGCCGGCTCCCGCGGAGCCGGGACGTCCCTACGCCGCCCGGGCAAAGACCCGCAGCGACTGGCGCAGCACGTCGGCGCCGGCGCCGGGCCGCACGGCCTGCTCGCCCAGGAAGCGCCGCCACGAGCGCGCGCCGGCCAGCCCGGCGTAGAGCCCGTGCACGTGGCGCAGCATGAGCGGCACGCTGTGCCCGGCTGCGGCCATGCGCTCGACGTAGTCCGCGTACTGCTCGACCACGGTCTCGCGGGACGGTGGAGTCCACGCGGGGTCCAGGTACTCGCGGTGCAGCTCGGCAAGCAGGTACGGCTCCTGGTAGACCTGCCGGCCGATCATCACGCCGTCGAATCGGGGCAGCCATTCCCGCACCTGGGCCCGGGTCTGCAGGCCGCCGTTGAGGACCACCGCCAGCTCGGGATGCTCCTGCTTGAGGCGCTGCGGGAACTCGTAGCGCAGCGGCGGAATCTCCCGGTTTTCCTTCGGGCTCAGGCCCTGCAGGTAGGCCTTGCGGGCGTGGACGACGAACACGTTCACGCCCGACTCCCTGACCACCGACACGAAGTGATCGAAGAACCCGTAGTCGTCGAGTTCGTCGATGCCGATGCGGCACTTGACCGTGACCGGTACGCGCACGGATTCGCGCATCGCATGGACGCAGTCCACCACCGTCGCCGGATCGGCCATGAGGCACGCGCCGAAACGCCCGCTCTGGACCCGGTCGCTCGGGCAGCCGAGGTTGAGGTTGATCTCGTCGTAGCCGTAGGCGGCGCCGAGGCGCGCGGCGCGGGCGAGCAGCGCCGGGTCCGCGCCGCCGAGCTGGAGCGCGACCGGATGCTCCGACGGGTCGAACCCGAGCAGCCGCTCAACGTGGCCGTGCACGAGCGCGTGCGCCGTCACCATTTCCGTGTACAGCAGGGCGCCCGGGCTGAGGAGCCTCAGCAGGTAGCGGCAGTGCCGGTCCGTGTAGTCCATCATCGGGGCCACACAGATCCGGCGATCGAGGTCCCCAACTGCGGCAACCGGGCGAGGGCCCGGGCGATCGGTCACCTCGCGGTCTCCGCGACCAGCCAGTTCACCACCGCGCCGAGTGCTTCCTCGGTGCTCGCGCCCTCGGACAGCGCCTGGTCGTACACCCGCAGCTGGCGATGCGCGCTGGTGCCGCGCGAGATGATCTCGCGCAGCCGCTCGACCTCCGCAACGCAACCGAGCGCCTCGGCATCCTCGCGCACCAGCGCGATCAGCTCCTCGAGCAGCTCGGCGAACGGCACGATGCGCTGCTGGCCGAGGTCGAGCAGGCCCGCGTCGTAGGAGTAGCGCATCGCCCGCCAGCGGTTCTCGCCGAGCAGCAGGTGCGAGTACATGCGCCAGCGCTGGTTGGCGCGGCGCAGCCGGTACAGCATGCGGATCAGGCACTGGTTGAGGGCCGCGAGGCTGAGTGCGTCCTCGAGCGTCGTGCAGCAGTCCATCACCCGCGTCTCGAGCGTCGGGTAGCGCAGGCTCGGGCGCAGGTCCCACCAGATGCGCGAGGTGTCGGCGATCACGCCGGTCTCGGCGAGGATGTCGGTGTGGCGACGGTACTCGCCCCAGCTCGAGAACTGCTCCGGCAGGCCCGTGCGCGGCACGCCGTTGAAGATCATCAGCCGGAACGACATCAGCCCCGTGCGCTCGCCCTCCCAGAACGGCGAGCTGCACGACAGCGCGAGCAGGTGCGGCAGGAAGTAGGTGAGCTGGTTCATCAGGTCGATGCGCAGGTCGTCGTCCTCGATGCCGACGTGCACGTGCAGGCCGCAGATCATCATGCGTCGCGCGGCGCCCTGCATTTCCTCGAGCAGTGCGACGTAGCGCTCCTTGTCGGTGCGCTTCTGCTTGGAGGTGAGCGAGAACGGGTGGCTCGAGGCCGCGATCGGCGCGAGGCCGAAGCGGCCCGCCTCCTCGATCACCGCCTTGCGCAGGCCCGCGAGCTCGCGGCGCGCCTCGGCGATGTCGCGGCAGACGGGGGTGGCCACCTCGACCTGCGCGCGCAGGAACTCGGGGAACGCCCGCCCGGCGGTGCGCTCGTGCAGCGCCGCGAACAGCTCGTCGGGCGGCTCGGCGGCCACCGCGCCGGTCGCCTGCTCGACGAGCAGGTATTCCTCCTCGATGCCGAGGGTCAGCGGAGGTTCGCGAGTCGCCATGTGGACTCCGTATCGCGCAGGCGGCGGATCTCGGGATCGCGGGCCAGCTCGCCGATCAGCCGCCCGAGCAGTCGCACCCAGCGCTCGGTGCCGGCCGGCGACTCGAGCTGGTCCTGGCGCACCTCGATGCACAGGTGCGGCAGACCGGCGTCCTCGGCGTGGTGGTCGATGCTGTAGTCGCAGGGGTGCTTGCCGCTGTAGGGCTCGTTGTCGCCCACCACCAGCCCCTCGACGGCGCGCAACCCGTCGATCAGGCGACGCGCGCTCGGCTCGTCCTTGTCCCAGAGCACCCCCACGTGCCAGGGGCGCACGAAGCCCGCCATCTCGGGCGTGAAGGTGTGCACCGAGATCACGAGCGGCACGACCCCGCGGGCCCGGAAGCCTGCCAGCATGGCCGCGATCGCCTCGTGGTAGGGATCGAAGAAGCAGGCGAGGCGCACCCGGCGCTCGAACTCCGTCAGGCCCTGGTTGCCGGGGATGACCCAGCCGTCGCTCTCGGTCCGGAAGGCCTCCGGATCGTCGGGCTTGCGGTTGCAGTCCACGATCAGTCGCGAATAGCCGGCCAGCACGGCCGGCGCGTCCAGCAGGTTCGAAATGCCGCGGGCGAGCTCGCCGGCGCCGATGTCCCAGGCGATGTGCTGCCAGCTCGGCAGCTCGGGCAGGCCGAGGCGCTTCATGCCGCGCGGGAACGCTCGGCTCGCGTGGTCGCAGATCACCAGCGCCGGCGCGGTGCCATGCTCGTGCAGGACGACGAAGGGGGGCGGGTCGTCGCGACCGATGCAGGGGGACGGCGACCGGCGCATGCTCGATGTTTTCTGGGGACATGAAAGGACGGGATCGGGAGGTGCCGGCATTGTAGCCGATGCACCCCGGATGACCCCGGCCGCCGCGACCCTGGGGTCGCCCGGCACGGGGTCGAACCGGGCGAGACGGGCGCCGGCCGGCCGACGCCGGTCGGACCGCCGACTGTGACGGGGTTCACGACTCGGTCATCGCCGCTGCGAATACTATCGACCGGGTCCAGCCCCGGATCCGGGACGGCGGCAGGCTTTACGGCACGCGAGCATGAGGCGAAAAACCAACAAGCACGATCGTGCGGGCCTGCGGACCGTTCGGCCGGTCCCATGAGCCTCCATCCCCTGCTGAAGCGGCAGTTCGACGACGCACGCCAGGAGGGCGGGCGGCTCGACCTGCGCAGCCTGCTGCAGGCCATCAGCGCCGCGTACGCGGAGTGGGACGACGAACGCCGCGGCGTGGTGCGCTCAATGAGGCTGCTGGCCGACGAGACCAGCGCCGTTCACGCGGGAGGTCCGCGAGAGCGCGGCCGCCCAGCTGCAGGCCATTCTCGACCACGTGAAGGACGCGATCCTGACCGTGGACGAGACCGGACACATCGAGACCGTCAACTCGACCGGCGAGCGTGTGTTCGGATACGAGGAAGACACGGTGCGTGGTCGCCGGCTCGACCTGCTCATCCCCTCGCTCGCCCGGCTTCCGAGCCTCACCGGCGCGCTCGAGGAGCTCGCCGAGGCGCTCGACGACACCCAGGTGGATCTCACGCCGCGCGAAACCCGCGGACGGCGGCGCGACGGGTCGCTGTTCGACGCCGAGCTCGGCGTCAGCAAGATCCGGCTCGACCGCCGCGAGACCTTCATCGTCTGCCTGCGCGACACCACCGACCGCAAGCGCGCCGAGGCCGCGATCCGCGAGAGCGAGGCGCGCTACCGCACGCTGGTCGAGAACGCGCCGGAAGCCATCGTCGTGCTCGACGTTGACGCCGGCCGCTTCGTCGAGTGCAACGAGAACGCGGTCCGCTTCTTCAAGATGACGCGCGAGCAGCTGCTCGCAGTCGGCCCGGCGCGCGTGAGCCCGCCCGAGCAGCCCGACGGCGGCCCGTCCACCGGCATGTCACGCGGCTACCTCGATCGCGCACTGGCCGGCGAGGCGCCGTGCTTCGAGTGGACTCACCGCGATTCGCACGGCCAGGACATTCCCTGCGAGGTCCGGCTGGTGCGGCTGCCGTCCTCCAGCCAGCGGCTGATCCGCGGCAGCATCACCGACATCACCGAGCGCAGGCGCGCGGATCTGCTCGCCATGGGCGAGCGGCGCGTGTTCGAGCGCATCACCGGCAACGTGGAGCTGCCCGAGACGCTCGAGGCCATCGCCGAGGCCGCCGAGCGCGTCACACCGGACGCCCTCTGCGCCGTCAGCCTTTACCACGCCGCCGACGAGGCGCTCGGCCACGTCGCCGGGCGCCGCCTGCCGCAGCACTTCCGGCGCGTCCTCGAGTCCGTGCCGGTCGGCGCGCGCAACGGCTCCTGCGCCGCGGCGGTGTACCTGCAGCGCCAGGTCGTGGTCGCGGAGATCGCCCGCGACGCATTGTGGGAGGAGCTGCGCGGGCCGGCGCTCTCCGCCGGGCTGCGGGCCTGCTGGTCCACGCCCATCCGCGCCTCCGACGGGCGCATCCTCGGCACGGTGGCGCTCTATTTCCATCACCCGCGCAGTCCGCTCAGACGCGACTTCGAGCTCATGGCGCGCCTGACCGCGCTCGCGGGCATCGCGATCGAGCGCGAGCAGTCGGTGGCCGCGCTGCGCGCCAGCGAGGCGCGCTACCGCGGCCTGTTCGAGAACGTGATCGAGGGCGTGTACCGGGCGACCGCGGCGGGCCGGCTCGAGGCCGTCAACCCGGCCCTGGTCGAGATGCTCGGCTACGGCCGCGTCGAGGACCTGCTCGCCCTGCCCTCAACGCACGTGCTCTACCCCGATCCGGCCGACCGCGCGCACGTCGTCGAAGCGCTGCACCGCGACGGTATCGTGCGCGATGCCGAGTACCAGCTGCGCCGGCGCGACGGCTCGGTGATCACGGTAGTGGAGAATGCGCGCGTGGTGCGCGACGGCGATGGCGCAATCGCGGGCTACGAAGGCACGCTGGCCGACATCACCGAACGCAAGCGCGCGGAACTGCAGCTCTCCGACGAGAAGGAGAAGGCGCAGGTCACGCTGCAGTCCATCGGCGATGCGGTCATCACCGCGGACGCCGAGGGCCGAATCGAGTACCTCAACCCCGTCGCGGAGGCGCTCACCGGCTGGAACTCCGCCGAGGCCGCGGGCCGCCCGGTCGCCGAGATCATCCAGCTGCTCGGCGAGGCCACGCGCCAGCCGATCGACAACCCGATCCTGCGCTGTCTGCGCGAGGGCCGCATCGTGGAGCTGGTCGAGCCGTCGCTGCTCGTCAGCCGCGGCGGTCAGGAGATCTCGATCCAGGACTCCGCCGCGCCGATCCGCGATCGCGGCGGGCGCATGATCGGCGCCGTCATGGTGTTCCACGACGTGAGCCAGGAGCGGCGCCTGCAGCGCGCGCTCGCCTACCAGGCCACCCACGACGCGCTCACCGGCCTCATCAACCGGCGCGAATTCGAGAACCGTCTCAACGAGATCCTGCTCGCCGCCCGCGAGAATCCCGCGCTGCACCACGTGCTGCTGTACCTCGACCTCGACCAGTTCAAGGTGGTGAACGACACCTGCGGGCACCAGGCCGGCGACCGGCTCCTGAAGCAGCTCACCAGCGTGGTGCAGACGCGTATCCGCACCAGCGACGTGCTGGCCCGCCTCGGCGGCGACGAGTTCGGCGTGCTGCTCTCGGATTGCACGCTCGACACGGCGCACCGCATCGCCGAAAACCTGCGGCAGGCGATCCGCGACTTCCGTTTCGTGTGGGAAGACCGCGTCATGAACGTGGGCGTGTCCATCGGCCTCGCCGAGATCGACGGCCAGGTGGACTCCCTCGACGCGGTGATGAGCGCCGCGGACGTGGCCTGCTACTCGGCCAAGGACTCGGGCCGCAACCGCGTGCAGACCTACCAGCAGGGCCGCGCCCCGGAGCGCCACCGCGAGATGCAGTGGGTGTCGCGCATCAACCGCGCCTGCGAGGAGAACCGGCTCGAACTGCACTGCCAGGCCATCGTGCCGATCCGCGCGGGCGTCGAGAAGCTACGGCACTTCGAACTGCTGCTTCGCATGCGCGATGAGCAGGGCGGACTGGTGCAGCCGTCGGAATTCATTCCGGCCGCGGAGCGCTTCAACCTGATGCCCGCCATCGACCGCTGGGTGGTCCGGCAGGCCTGCGGGCAGCTCGCCCACCGCCGCGGCGACACGGGGCGCGAGGCCTACATGCTCGGCATCAACATCTCGGCCACGACGCTCAACGACGAGCAGTTCCTGGACTTCGTGATCGCCGAGCTCGCCAAGGCCGACCTCGCGCCCGGCGCGCTGTGCTTCGAGCTGACCGAGGGGGCGGCCATGACCAGCCTCGCCTCGGCGACGCACTTCATCCGCGAGCTGCGCGACCGCGGCTGCCGCTTCTCGCTCGACGACTTCGGCAGCGGGCTGTCGTCGTTCATCTTCCTGAAGAACCTGCCGGTGGATTTCCTGAAGATCGACGGGCAGTTCATGCACAACGTCACCCACGACCACATCGACCGCAGCCTCGTCGAGGCGATCGCGCAGATCGGCCAGTCCATGGACATCCGCACCGTGGCCGAGCGCGTGGATTCCGCCGACGTGCTCGCGCGTCTCGCGGAGATCGGCATCGAGTATGCGCAGGGGCATTACATCGGCGCTCCGCAGCCCGTGGCCGTGCTCGAGTCGCTCGTTCGCGCCAATGCCGACGAACTGCGCCTGCTCGCGTAGCGCTCCACGTACCATCCCACAGCCCAGGAGCATCGGTCTCGAAGTGCCGCGAGACAGGTCGGACCACAGCGCCATGAGTGACCTGTGCATCTTGCATGCCAGATTCGAGTCCTCTTTGGCAGGCGCGTTGCCCCATTATGTCGGCACTGCCGTGCGGAAGGCAGACCAGGTGCAACCATGCCTCGCCAGGAGCGCCCAGTGCTTACAAAGATTTCCGATGTCTTCAAGAGCATCCAGGATGCAGTTTCGGTTGTGGGTGATGTTGTCGAGGAACGGTCCGGAAAGACCCACTTCATGCAGATTCTCGAGATGCTCCAGCTCCGTACCAAAGGTTTCTCGCCCGACGACTACTACACGCTCGGGCTCTTCCGGTCGGAGACCCAAGGCGACGAGCGGCTCTTGAGTCACAAATCGTTCGGCCGAATCAGGCAACACCTGAACCCTCACCAGACTGGAGTCGTTCCGTTCAACAAGTGGGTGTTTTGCATTTATTTCGAGCAGTTGGGTGTTCCCGTACCCTACTGTCACGCGATCTATCATCCGACACGCGGCGTCGATCGGCACGCTGCGCCGATGAGATCGAAAGACGATGTCTGCAACCTGCTCACGAGGCTGAACCGCGGAATTGTCATCAAGCCTCTCGACGCCTCTCACGGGCATGGGGTCATGGTCCTTGCCGCGATTGATGCCGAACGTCGCGAGATTCGGCGTGCATCCGGGAAGCTTCAGGCCCTCGATGAACTTGTTGCTACTCTTGATTTCCGCAAGGACGGGTGGGTAATTCAGGACAGGATCGTGCAGCACGCGACGCTTGCCGAGCTGCATGCCAGTTCGACCAACACGATTAGAATGATCACTCTTTCGGATGCCAGCGGAGAGGTTTCCGTCATCGGAGCCGTGCTGAGAATTGGAGTGGGAAACTCAGAGATCGACAACACGACCGGGGGCGGAATAGTGGCGCCCGTGGATGTCCACTCGGGTGTCCTCGGGACGGCACGGTCACGCTTGCGTGCGAGCGAGCATCAGAAGCACCCCGACTCCGGCGCACCAATCGCTGGCCTGTGTGTCCCATTCTGGCGGGAGGCACAGGACGTCGTCGTTCGCGCCCATCGTCTTCTTCCCTTTCCACGCACGCTGGGATGGGATGTGGCGATTGCACCCGATGGCCCAGTGCTGCTCGAAGTAAACTCCGACTACTACTACAACCACCTTCAGCTGGACGGCCCGACGGCCGCCACGGAATCCCTCCGGGCCTGTCGCTAACAGATGTCTGGACAACCATCTTCGAGAATTCTCGCGCTGGCCCCGAACCACTGGCACGACCAGTGGATGAACCGCCAGTACCTCCTGTCGCGCCTCGGGCGGCGGCACCGTGTGCTCTACTCGCGCGGTCCGTGGAAGATCTGGGACCGCCACGGGGAGGAATACCGCAGCTCGCCGATGTTCGGCCACTTCGAACCCGCAGACAACGTGCTGGTGGACCGGCCCGGGCGGGCGGCGCTGCGGGTGCCGACGGTGCCAAGCCTCGACCGCATCACCACGACGGTCGCCGTACGGCGGTGGCAGCGGCAGCTCGACCGCATGGGCTCCGGGCCCCGTGTGCTGTGGATATTCCATCCACGCTTCGGCTACCTCGCCGATCACCTGCGGTTCGAGCGACTCGTGTATCACGCCTACGACCTCTACTCGCACACGAGCGACTGGACGCCGCAGGCGGCCGAGGCGCAGCGGCGCCTGCTCGCGCGCGCCGACCTGATCGTCTGCTCGTCCGACCGGATCGCGCTCGAGCTTCACGAGGTGTCCGGCAAGCCTGTGCACGTGGTGCCGAACGGCGTGGACTTCGAGCGGTTCGCCGCCGCGCGCAGCGCCACCGGTCCCGACGAACTTGCGGCCATCCCACGACCGCGGATCGGCTACCTCGGCAGCCTGAACCAGAAGGTCGACTTCGCGCTGCTCGACGCGCTGTCGGCGCGGCGCCCGGACTGGCATTTCGTTCTGGCCGGCCGGACGGTCGGTCTCGGCGACGCCGAGACCGCGCGCTTCGACAGTCTCGTCCGGCGCCCTAACGTGCATTTCCTCGGACAGAAGTCCACGGCCGAGATCGCTGGCTACACGGCCGGACTGGACGTCGGCCTGCTTTGCTACCGCACCAGCGGGGCCTGGACCGAGGGCATCTACCCGCTCAAGCTCCACGAATACCTGGCTTGCGGACTGCCGGTCGTCAGCAGCGATTTCCCCGCCGTGCGTGATTTCCCGCAGGTGGTCTGGACTGCGCGCGACCCCGACGACTGGCACCGACGCATCGAGCACGCGCTGGCAGGCGGCGGCCCGGGTTCGGCCGCCGAGCGCATCGCGATCGCGCGCGCAAACAGCTGGGACCAGCGGGCCGCGCTGCTGGACGAGCTGCTCGTGGCGATGCTCGAAGGTCCTGCGTCCCGGGCACAGGCACGGGCCTAATGAGATCACATGACCGAGAGACGACGACCGTGACCGAGGTGTTCCGCGATCTGCCCCTGCTGCGCTCCGCCTCCGCCCACCTGTTGCGCATGCGATGCGCGCGCGTCGAGGCCTACGTGTTCAGCGCCACCACCGGGCGCAGCGGTTCGATGACCCTGGCAAACGTGCTCGAGTCGCTGCAGGACGCGGTCGTGTTCCACGAGCCCGACCCGATCATGCACAGCCGGCACCTGAGCGGCCCGGACCGCCTCGCTTCGCTTGACGAGCTGTTCTGGCGGCGCAAGAGGATCGAGGTGCACCGCGCTGCGCGTGGCCACCGGTACTACGTCGAAACCAATCACCAGTTCATCAAGGGCTTCGCCGACCAGGCTGCAGCGTGGTTCGGCGGCCGGCTGCGCGTCGTGCACCTGCGGCGCGACCCGGTGAACGTCGCGGCGTCCTTCTACCGCATGAGCTCGATCCCGGGCCGGCCGCGCCGCGGCAGCCTCTGGCTGCTGGACCCGCGCTCGGACGAGAACCTCATCCAGCTCGGCGAGGTTCTGTTCGGCAGCGGCGAGTTCGGCCACGACTACTACAAGTGCCTGTGGTACTGGTACGAGACCGAGGCACGGGTGCGGCATTTCCGCGACCGGTACCCGACGGTACCCGTGCAATCGATCGGCACCAGCGACCTCAACGACCTCGCCAAAGTGCGAGGACTGCTGCAGGGCCTCGGCCTCGCATACGACGAGGTCGCCCTCGCCGGGCGCGTCGGCCAGCGCCACAACGAGAAGAGTCACGACGTGCAGAACCTGCTACCGCGCGAGGAGGCGGAGCGGATGACGGCCAGGTTCCGCCAGCTGCTGTCGGAGCGATTCGACGCGCACTGGGATGCGCTCGATTTGCCAGCTTGAGCGCAGAGACCGCTACTGCATGACCCTGCTCGATGAAATGAAGCCTGCGGTGCGGCGCCTGCGCGACGGCGCCGGATCGCTGCAACAGTCGGCCGCGCACACGCTGCGGCAGATGACCAGCGGTCTGCGTGCGTGGCCCGATTTCGTCATCCTGGGCGCCCAGAAGGCCGGCACGACGTCACTGTACCGTTACCTCACCCTGCATCCTCGTGTGGCCGCCGCCCACGTCAAGGAGGTGCACTACTTCGACCTCAACCTCGGGCGCGGCCCGGGCTGGTACCGGTCGAACTTCCCGTATCGCAGCGCACTCGGCCACGGCCCGACGCGGCGACTGACCGGCGAGGCGAGCCCGTATTACCTGTTTCATCCGCACTGTGCCGAGCGCATACGCGCCACGCTGCCCGAGGTCGCGCTGATCGCCCTCGTGCGCGACCCGGTCGCACGAGCCCTCTCGCACTACAACCACAACCTCCGCAACAAGCGGGAGACCCGAGGCTTTGCCCAGGCCCTCGAGGAGGAAGACGAGCTGCTCGAGGGCGAGATGCGACGCATGCAGTCGGATCCCGGCTATGAGAGTTTCGCCGTGCAGCACTTCTCGTACAAGGCGCGGGGTCGGTACGCAGAGCAACTCGAGCGGTACTTCGAGGCCTTTGGCCGTGATCGCGTCCTTGTAATGCGCAGCGAGGACCTGTTCGCCGACCCGCAGCGTGCCTTCGAACTGACGCTTGCCCACCTCGGCCTCGAGCCGATGCAGCTCGGCGAGTTCGAGCAGCGCAACAAGGGGCGATACCGGCGGGACGAGGACCCGGCACTGGCGGGTCTTCGGGAATACTTCTCGCCGCACAACGAGCGGCTCGCGCAGATGCTGGGCCAGGGCCCGCTGTGGACCTGACGCAAATGATCGAGAAGCTCATCCTGCTGATCAACTGTCCCGACCGCGAAGGCCTCGTCGCCTCGGTCACCGCGGTCATCCGGCGGTTCCACGGAAACGTCGTGGACCTCGACCAGCACGTCGACGTCGAGCGCGGCGTGTTCTTCATGCGCGTGGCGTGGAACCCGGCAGCGCACGACGAGGAATCGGTGACACGGTTCCGGGATGCCTTCGTCACCGAGGTCGCAACCCCCTGCTCGATGAGCTGGCGGCTCGAGCGGTCGAGCCGCCGCACGAGCATGTCGATCCTGGTATCGAAGTACGGGCACTGCCTGTACGACATGCTGGCGCGCTGGGAGTCGGGCGAGTGGGCGGTGGAAATCCCGCTGATCCTGAGCAACCACCGTGACCTCGAGCCGGTGGCCCGTCGCCACGGCATTCGCTTCGAGCACGTCCCGGTCACGGCGTCCACGCGCGTCGACGCGGAGCGCACACAGCTTCGGCTGATGCGGGAGGCCGGCGTCCACCTGGCGGTGCTCGCACGCTACATGCAGATCGTGTCGCCCGAGTTCATCGACGCGATGGGCGGCAACGTGATCAACATCCACCACTCTTTCCTGCCCGCCTTCGCGGGCGGCTCGCCCTACCACGCGGCGCATGAACGCGGCGTCAAGATCATCGGCGCCACCAGCCACTACGTGACGGCGGACCTCGACGCCGGCCCGATCATCGCCCAGGACGTGGTGGCGGTGAGCCACAAGGACTCGGTCGAAGACATGGTCCGAAAGGGGCGCGACCTCGAGAAGATCGTGCTTGCGCGTGCCGTGTATGCGCACCTGCAGCACCAGGTGCTCGTGTACGACAACCGAACCGTCGTGTTCGACTAGGTTTCGTTACGACGACGCAAGACCTCATGATCAAGCGAATTCATGGCGCCCTGGCGTACTTCGAGCGAGCCGAGCTCCGGCAGGCCAGAGCCATGGAGCATCGGCCCCTGTTCATCGTGTCGCTGCCGCGATCGGGATCGACGCTGTTCTACCTGCTGCTGCTGCAGCGGTTCCGGCTCTGCTACTTCTCGAACCTGATGGCGAAGCTGCCGGGGTCGCCGGTGGTCGTCGCGCGACTCACCAGGCGCCTCGGCGGCGCGTCGCCGCCGAGCGACCTTGCCAATCACTTCGGCAACACGCGCGGCTGGACCGCACCGAACCAGGGCTGGACCATTTTCAATCGCTGGCTGCCCGGCCATCTCGACTACATCGACCCGGCCGGACTCGATCCGGCCGCGGTGGACGAGATGCGCCGCACGGTCGCCGGCCTTCAGCATTGCTTTGGCGCGCCGTTCGCAAGCAAGTGGCAGCGTCACGCTCCGCGGCTGCGCGCGCTGGCCGCGGCCTTCCCGGAGGCGCTCTTCGTGCATCTTCGACGGTCCGCCGAGATGACCGCCCAGTCCATCCTCGCTGGCCGGCGCGAGTTTCTCGGCGACGAGCGCGCCTGGCTGTCGGCACGGCCCCGGAACTACGCGACGATTCGGGAACTGCACCCGGTCGAGCAGGTTTGCGAGCAGGTGTGCGGCCTCGAGCAGGACATCGCCGAGGATCGTGCACTGATCGGCGAGGGCCGATTCTTCACGACGACCTACGAGGACTTCTGCGCGAGTCCCGAAGCGGTGCTCACCGAGCTTGCGGCCTGGTACCAGGCTCGAGCAGGGGCGCCGCTCGATACGCGCCGCTCGACGGTACCGCAGCTAGAGCCGCGATCGAGCCGGAAGGTCAGCGCCGAGGAGTGGCAGCAGATCTCCCGATGCATCGAAGCGATCCGGAGCCGGCCGGATTCGGCGTGAGCAGCCTTCGCGGTTGACTGATCCCGTCGCCTACTCCTCTGAGCGTCCCGACCGCTTGCGATCGTGCTCCTTGAGAGCGCGCTTGCGCAGCCGGATCGACGACGGCGTGATCTCCACGAGCTCGTCGTCCTCGATGAACTCCATGGCCTGCTCGAGGGTGTAGCGGATCGGCGGCGTAAGCACGATGTTCTCGTCGCGGCCGGCGGCACGGATGTTGGTGAGCTTCTTGCCCTTGAGCGGATTCACCACGAGGTCGTTGTCGCGGCTGTGAATGCCGACGATCTGCCCCTCGTACACCTCGTCGCCGTGGGCGACCATCAGCCGGCCGCGCTCCTGCAGGTTGAAGAGCGAGTATCCGAGCACGGTGCCCTGTCCGTTCGAGATCATCACGCCGTTCTGGCGCGCCGCGATCGGCTTGTCGAGCACGGGTGCGTAGTGGTCGAACACGTGGAACAGCAGCCCGAGGCCCGAGGTGGTGGTGCGGAACTCGGTCTGGAAGCCGATCAGCCCGCGTGCCGGGATCACGTAGTCGAGGCGCACGCGGCCCTTGCCGTCCGGGTGCATGGCCTGCAGCTGGCCGCCGCGGCTGCCGAGCGCCATCATGACTGCGCCCTGGCTCGAGTCCTCGATGTCCACGGCGAGGATCTCGTAGGGCTCGCTGAGCTGGCCGTCGATCTCCTTGGTGACCACCCGCGGCCGCGAGACCGCGATCTCGTAGCCTTCGCGGCGCATGTTCTCGAGCAGCACGCCGAGGTGCAGCTCGCCGCGCCCGTAGACCTGGAACTTGTCCGGGTCGTCCGTCTCCTCGACGCGCAGCGCCACGTTGGTGAGCGCCTCGCGCAGCAGCCGCTCGCGGATCTGCCGGCTGGTGAGGTACTTGCCTTCCCTGCCGGCGAACGGCGAGGTGTTGACCTCGAAGGTCATGCCGATGGTGGGCTCGTCCACCACGAGCGGCGGGAGCGCCTCGGGCTTGATCGGGTCGCAGAGCGTGTCCGAGATCGCCGGCACCTCGATGCCCGCGAACGCCACGATGTCGCCCGCGCTCACCTCCTCCACCTCGATGCGGTCGAGGCCGAGGAAACCGAGCACCTGGATCACGCGCTCGCTGCGCGCGCGTCCCTGGCGGTCGACCACGGTGACGTTCATGCCGCGCCGCAGGGTGCCGCGCTTGATGCGGCCGATGCCGATCGCGCCGACGTAGCTCGAGTAGTCGAGCTGGGAGACCTGCAGCTGCAGCGGACCGTCGAGGTCCACGTCCGGCGGGGGGCAGTGCCGCACGATCGTCTCGAACAGCGCCGTCATGTCGCCGCCGCGGTGCGCGGGGTCGTGCGATGCGAAGCCCTGGATCGCCGAGGTGTAGATCACGGGAAAGTCGAGCTGCGCCTCGGTGGCGCCCAGCCGGTCGAACAGATCGAAGGTCTGGTCGAGCACCCAGTTCGGGCGCGCCTCGTGGCGGTCGATCTTGTTGATCACCACGATCGGGCGCAGGCCGTGCGCGAAGGCCTTCTGCGTGACGAAGCGCGTCTGCGGCATCGGGCCGTCCACCGCATCGACCAGCAGCAGCACCGAGTCCACCATCGAGAGCACGCGCTCGACCTCGCCGCCGAAGTCGGCGTGACCGGGCGTGTCCACGATGTTGATCCGGTAGTCCTGCCAGCGGATCGCGGTGTTCTTGGCGAGGATCGTGATGCCGCGTTCGCGCTCGAGCGCGTTGGAGTCCATGACGCGGTCGGGAACGATCTTGCGGACGTCGAACGTGCCGGACTGCTTGAGCAGCTGGTCCACGAGCGTGGTCTTGCCGTGGTCAACGTGCGCGATGATCGCGACGTTGCGCAGCTGGGAAGTGGGGTCGGTGGTCACGTGCGCGCCCGGACGGGAAAAGGGCGCGGAGTATACAGGGCTCGAAGGAAGGCCTCCATTTCGGTGCAATCACCGGAATGGAGGCCGCCGAAGCCAGGACCGAGAGGTCAGAAGATGCGCACCACGAACGGCATGTTGATCGGGTTGGTGGCCGCGTTCACGGACAGCGTGCCGCGCACCGACCGGCCCGCCTGGAACGTGCCGGCCACCTCGGTGCTGATGCGGTAGGTGAGGCGGTAGGTCGTGAGGCTGCCGCTCAACAGGTTGCCGAGCGAGCCGTAGATCGGGATCAGCTGCGTCACGTCGTCGGCGAACAGGAATACGCCGTTACCGGCTTCCGCGAGCGTCGCCAGGACCAGCCCGTCCACTTCGCCGGAGAGTCCGATCGAGAAAATGTCCACGCCCGTGGATTCAGTCTTCGCGATCGCCTGCTCGATCGTCTTGCACGAATAGCCGGTGGTCGACGCCAGTGGATCGTCCTGTCCGTCGGTGAACACGACCGCCGCGCGCCGCACTCCGGCGGGTGCCTGCGCGACCGTGAAGTCGATGACCCGGCAAATCGCCTCGTACAACGGCGTGCCACCGCCCTCGAGGGTCGCCAGGGAGTCGAGGTCTGCGAAGAAATTCTCGCCATTGGAATCAAAGGCGGGATTCGCCACCGGGAAGATCGTCACCGGCATCACCGGCAGCTTGCCCGCAGTGATGCCATCGGCGAATGCGGAGACCGAGGCCACATCACTGCCGCCCAGACTCTTGAGAAACTCCTTGGCGGAGAAGAGTCGCGCGTCGGTCGGATCGTTGTCGGAGATGCTTTCGCTCTGGTCGAACATCAGCGCGGCCGCGTACGGCTGCGGCGCCCCGCCTGCGACCTCCTCGAACGATGGCGCGGCGCCCGGGCCGAGCACGGTATAGGCCGCGTCGGCGACGACACCTGCGGTGTCGGCCAGGCAATCGTTGGCCGCAGTCGCAGCGTCCGGCGTGCAGGCGCGCAGCGTGAACGCCGGGGCCAGCAACCCCGTGATCGCCTCGGACCGCTCGTTGACCACGACCACCTGGATGGAGAACTCGAGCGTCCTGCCGCCATCACTGACAACGGCAATCGGACTGCTCGTGGTCAATACGCCGCCTGTCGCGCTGGTGACCCGCTCGAGGGTCACGTCCAGCGACGTGGTCGTGTTGGCCGTGACGGTCACAGGCACGGACTTCGAGACGAACGTATCGCGCGACACCGCCACGGTACCCGTGCCGACCAGCGACTTCGGTCACCAGCGCGACGCCGGCTCGCATTGGTCGTGCCAGTGCGGCTGACGCCGCCCACCGTCGCCACGACCGGCGCGCCTGCGATGCCGACGCCATTGGTGTCCTTCACGGTGACCGCCACCGTGCCGACCGGCGGTGCCACCGTGATGACGCGGCTGAAGGTGCCCGTCGCACCCTCGTTGTCCGTCACCGTCAGCGTGGCGGTGAAGGTGCCGCCGGCGTTGTACGTGTGCTGCGGGGTCACGCCGGTGCCCGTTCCGGTGTCACCGAAGGTCCACGCGTAGCTCGCGATCGTGCCGTCCGTGTCGCGCGAACCCGAGGCGTCGAACGAGACCAGAAGTGGCGCACGGCCGGTGAGCGGCGTCGCGGTGAAGGTCGCCGTCGGCGCCGCATTGGCGGTGACCGTGATGCTGCGTGTCGCGGTGCCAGTCGCTCCCCGGTTATCCGCGACGGTCAACGTGACGGTGACATTGCCAGGCGTGTTGAACGTCTTGCTGGCCGTGACCCCGGTTACCGACGCGGAGCCGTCGCTGAAGGACCAGGTGTAGCTGGCGATGGTGCCATCCGAGTCCCGCGAGCCCGACCCGTCGAGGGCGACGGTGAGCGGCGCCTTGCCGCTGGTGGGGCTCGCCACGATCGCTGCCGTCGGCGCGACGTTGGACGGCGCGCTGCTGCCGCCGCCACCACCACCGCAGGCGGTCAGGGCGAGAGCGAGTCCGCCGAGCATCGACAACCGCGCCGCGCGCCGCAGTCGGACAAGGGGGCCGACGACGCGGACAGAACTGATTCGATTCGATTCCATGACTGACGATGCTCCTGAAGGGGCTCCGGTCGGGTAGCGCGCGGGGAAGCGTTCTCCTCGCGACGCTGGCTACGGTCTCAGGCCGTACCTTGAACCGATCCGGAATTTCTTGACGGTAGTCGCAATACTACGCATTAACCACCTGATCAGACAGCATTCTTTACATAAGGGCCGGCGTTTGACGCGAATCTCACTGCGCCTCGCGCCCACTCTCGACGGCCGGCATGGACTCGACCGCCTCGCCCGAGGCGTCCACCGCCGGCGTCGGCTTCTCCGCCGCGGCGACGGGGCCGACCACGACCGGCACGGAGAACGTCCGCGCCTCGGTCTGCACCTTGGTCACCATCCGGGCCGCCACGCCGAGGTAGAAGAGGCCGGGGCCGTCGGCCCGCGCCACGACCGGGGCCGGGTAGCGTTCACCCGCCGTCACGTTCTCGAACCGGGCCGTGTCGCCGCTCACGAGGGTGATCCCCGGGATGGAAGTGATCTCGACCTCGAGCGAGTCCGCCGCAGCCCGCGGCAGGAATACGAGTTCGATCTGGAACTGCTGGCCCGGGTCGGGCTTGGAGAGGATGTCGAATTTCAGGTCCACAGCCGCCGAGGTCTTGCCGGTGGCGACGGCATTGGCCTTCAGACTGTCCGGGTCGTCCGCGGGCGCCGGGGGCTTGGCCGCCGCGGCAGCAGGCTTGTCGACGGGCTTCTCAGGGGCAGCAGCGGCCTGCTTCTCCTCACCCCCGCCGCAGGCGGCGAGCAGTGCAGCAAGCGCAGACGACGGCAAAAGCGCGGTGGAAGGCTCGAAGTGGCGAATTGGAGATCATGGGGCGGATTCTCAACCGGTGATGGTTACAGTCATGCAAGTGCGCACGCGGCGGGTGGTCGCCGCGGGATTGATGTGGCTCCAGTCGTAGATCTCGAGCACGTAGTCGCCGGCGGTCGCCGGCGATGTCGAGTTCCTCGACGGTCGAGGTGGCGTCCTCGGCGACCGTGACGTCGGCCGCCCGCGACAGCACGAAGTCGGGGTCGGGCTGCGGCAATCCGGCGCAGAACGCGTCCGACGCGGGGCAACTCACGCGGATCCGGAGGGTCCGCGCAGCCGGCACGCTGAAGCGCAGGAAGCGGCGATTGCCGAGCTTGTTGAACGAAACCGGAACGGTCGTGCCGTCCGGCACCGTCAGTTCCGACGACGTGCAGAGCCGCACGGCCGGGCCATTGGGCGTGAGCGACGTGTACACGGGCAGCACGAGATCGGCCGAGGTGACCGCCACCCCGCTGTGCGTCTCGGTGCTGGCATAGGCATCCATGGTCGTCGACACGATGCCGAGCGAGGTGCCGGCCAGGCGCTCGGCTTCGACCCGCGTGTCCACGTCCGCGACCGGCACGCCCGGGCGCTGCTTCAGTGCCGTGATGAACGGGAACAGGCTCACCAGCGGCACGCCGTCGCGCAGTTCGCGTACGGAGCACGTCGTAGATCGGCGCGAAACCGAGCGCGACGTTGTCGCCGGGCTCGTTGGCTGCGTCGTAGAGGTCCCACGACAATGCTGTGGATCGACGCTTCGGTGTACCAGCCCGGCACTGCTCGCGACGTCGCTCTCCAGTGTTGAAGCTGAAATCGCTCGCCCTGGGCGACGCCGAAGGAATCCCGGTACACGGGGTCGTCGAGCACCATGGCGGCAGAACGCGTTAGCGAATCCTTCGCTGAAGGCGACGCGTGGGTCGAGGCGCTCATCGAGCGAGTGCGTGCCGCCCACGCTGTCCGCGCGGCTGACCTCGTCCTCGAGGAAATGGTGGAACTCGTGGGCGACGATGTGCTGGTCGAATTCGTCGGTGTCGTTGCTGGCGGCGCCCAGGACATAGATGCCGGTGCGCCGGTCCCGAACCCGGTAGCACGACGTACTGCGTGGTCTCGATGTCCCCCGACGCGGGATTGAATGCGTCGGACGGCCGATTGTTCGGGCTCCAGTACGCCGCCAGCGGTGACAGCCGCGCGGCAGGATCGCCGTGCGTGATCACGAGCTGGGCGGCCGAGTACAAGGTGTCGAGGATCGCGAACGGCGCCGCCGCCCGCACGCCCGTATAAACCCCGGCGAAGTTCCCGCCCCAGCCGGTCGTCGCCCGGAGGTTGCGCGTCTGATCGGCCGTGCCGGTGTTGAACACGGCCCCGTCGAGCACGTACAGAGCGTTGCCGTTGGTGTTGTTGAGCACCCGCAGGTCCCAGGCGGCCGGCCGCGCCGCCGTGCCCGCGAAGCGCGACAGGGCCTTGGCGCGCACGAACACGTCGGTATTGCCGGGCCCGCTGAGCGCATAGTTCCCCGCCGCATCGGTCACGGTCGTGGCCAGCACCTCGGAACTCGACGCGCGCAGCAGCTCGACCTCCACTTCGCGGGCCGGTGCCTCGAAGGTGCCGAGGAAGTTGAGGCCACGCTCGGCCACCGCGGAGAACGGCACGCGCTCGAACGTGATGCGACCGCTGATCGTGACGCTCGGCGGAGGCGGACCCGCCGTGACCGTGAGGATGCGCGTGGCGCGGGCGGTGGCGCCCTGGTTGTCCGTGACGGTGAGCACCACCGTGATCGTCCCGGCCGCCGCATAGGTACGGCTGGCTGTCACGCCCGTGCCGCTCGAGCCGTCGCCGAAGTTCCAGCTGTAGCTGGCAATGCTGCCGTCGGGATCGGCCGACGCCGCCGCATCGAAGGCGACGGTCAGCGGCGCCTGGCCCGAAGCCGGTGTCGCGGTGAACGACGCCGTGGGCGGCTGGTTCGGGGTGCCACCCCCGCCGCCTCCCCCGCCACCGCTGCAGGCGGCGAGCGCGAGGACGAGCAGCACGACGGCTCGACGGGGTTTCAGCACGGGCGGTCCGGGTGAAATAGGAAGGCTGTGGAGGATATCAGACGCGCCGGCGGGCTCGCGCGGACCCAGCGTATCCCCGCGGCGGGCTATCCTTGAGGGCATGACCCGCCCCTCGGCGCATCCATTCGTCCGCCTCACACCCGACGTGGTGATCGAGGCGGTCGAGGCACTGGGTCTCTACAGCGACGGCCGCATCCTCGCGCTCAACAGCTACGAGAACCGCGTGTACCAGGTCGGGCTCGACGGCGCCGAACCCGTCGTCGCCAAGTTCTATCGGCCGGGGCGCTGGAACGTGCCGACGATCCTCGAGGAGCACGAATTCGCGTTCGAGCTGACGGCGGCGGAGATTCCGGTGGTCGCCCCCATCGAGCAGGGTGGACGCACGCTGTTCGAGTGCCAGGGCTTCCATTACTGCGTGTACCCGCGGCGCGGGGGCCGCTGGCCCGAATTCGACGGCCCCGAGGATCGCGCCTGGATGGGGCGATTCCTGGCGCGCATCCACCTGGTGGGGGCGCGACGGCGGTTCGAGCACCGCTCGACGCTGTCGTGGCAGGCGCTCGGGCGGCGATTCCTCCCGGTACCTCCTCACGCAGGGCTGGCTGCCGCCGCACGTCGAGACCGCCTACGAGTCGCTGGTCCGCGACCTGCTTGCACTCATCGAGCAGCGGTTCGACGAGGCGACGCCCTACCGGCAGCAGCGCCTGCACGGCGACTGCCACGCCGGCAACGTGCTGTGGACCGACGCGGGCCCGCACTTCGTGGATCTCGACGACTGCATGACCGGCCCCGCCGTCCAGGACCTGTGGATGCTGCTGTCCGGCACCCCGGACGAAATGAGCCGACAGCTCGGCGAGACGCTCGAAGGCTACGGGCAGTTCGCGGACTTCGACCCGCGCGAGCTGCTGCTGGTCGAGCCGCTGCGCACGCTGCGCATGATGAACTACGCCGCCTGGCTCGCCCGCCGCTGGGACGACCCGGCCTTCCCGCGCGCGTTCCCGTGGTTCGGCGAGCCGCGTTACTGGGAACAGCACATCCTCGACCTGCGCGAGCAGCTCGGGGCGATGGAGGAGCCGCCGCTCGCCATCGGATCGAGATGAGGGTCATTCCGTTCGCCCACCCGACGGGCTGTGCGCCAGGTCGCAGCCTCCCCTCCCATAATTTGACGGATCGCGCACCGCCCCCCAACCTTTCGCGCGATGAACTCCATTCTCGTGACCGGCGGAGCCGGCTACATCGGCAGCCACGTGACCCGCCAGCTCCGCGCGCGCGGCGATGACGTCGTGGTCCTCGACAACCTCTCGACGGGCTTCCGCAGCGCCGTGCTGGACGCGCCGCTCGTGGTCGGCGACACCGGGGACAGCGATCTCGTGACGGGCCTGCTGCGCGAGCACGGCGTCACCACCGTGCTGCACTTCGCCGCCCACACCATCGTGCCCGAGTCGGTGGCGGACCCGCTCAAGTACTACCGCAACAACACCTGCGCCACGCGGGCACTGCTGCAGTGCTGCAGCGACGCCGGCGTGAAGCACTTCGTGTTCTCCTCGACCGCGGCGGTCTACGGCATTCCCGACGGCGGCTTTGCCAGCGAGGACTCGCCCACGCGGCCGATCAACCCCTACGGCGCCTCGAAGCTCATGAGCGAGTGGATGCTGCGCGACCTCGCCGCCGCGAGCGGGCTGCGACACGTGACGCTGCGCTACTTCAACGTCGCCGGCAGCGACCCCGGCGGCACCATGGGCCACTCGCACCCGGACGCGACCCTGCTCGTGAAGGTGGCCTGCCAGGCGGCCGTCGGCGCACGGCCCGGCGTCCGCGTGTTCGGCAGCGACTATGCGACCCCGGACGGCACCGGGGTGCGCGACTACATCCACGTCGAGGACCTCGCCGACGCCCACCTGCGCGCGGTGGACTACCTGCGCGGCGGCGGCGCCTCGACCACGCTCAACTGCGGCTACGGCCACGGCTACAGCGTCCGCGAGGTGCTGCGCATGGTCGAGCAGGTGCACGGCCAGGGGCTGCAGATCACCGAGGAGCCGCGGCGCGAGGGCGACCCGCCGACGCTCGTGGCCCGCGCCGACCGCATCCGGCAGCTGCTGGGCTGGCGCCCGCACCACGACGACCTCGAGACCATCGTCGCCACGCAGCTCGCGTGGGAACGCACGCTGCAGGCGCGTCCCGAGCTGTGCCGCAACTGAACGGCAACGGCGCGCGGGCCATCGTGCACCGCGACGTCCCGGCCCCCGGCTGGGACGCGTACGTCGCGCGCCATCCACGGGCGAGCGCGTATCACACCGCGGCGTGGCCGCAGGCGGTCGCGACACTGTTCGGGCTGGAGAGCTACTACCTCGCGGCCGTCGGCTCGGACGGCCAGTTGTCCGGCGTGCTGCCGCTCGTACGGCAGCGCAGCCTGCTGTTCGGCGACCGGCTGACGTCCCTGCCCTACTTCAACTACGGTGGTGCACTGGCGGACGACCCGCAGACCTGCGCGACCCTGATGGACCGTGCAGAAGCGCTGGGACGCGACCTCGGCGTCCGGCAGATCGAGTGCCGCGACGTAGAGCCGCCGCCGGTCAACTGGCCGCTGCGCAAGGACAAGGTCACGCTGGTCCTCGAACTTCCGGACACGGTGGCGGCGCTCGATAAGCAGCTCGGCTCCAAGCTCCGCTCGCAGGTAAAGCGCGCGACCCGGGAGCAACCCGAAGTGCGCTTCGGCGGCGCCGAGCTGCTCGACGACTTCTACGGTCCGTTCTGCGAGGTCATGCGCGACCTCGGTACGCCCGTGTACCCGCGGCGGTTCTTCGAGACCCTGCTGCGCGCCGTGCCCCAGGCCTGCACGCTCTGTCAGCGTGCGCATCGCCGGCCAGCCGATGGGCGCGGCGTGGCTGGTGCAGCATCGTGACACGCTGGAGATCCCCTGGGCGGCCACCACTGCAGCTGCAAAGCCCAAGGCCGTGAACATGCTGATGTACCACGAGGTGCTGAAGCACGCCGTCGAGCGAGGCATGTCGCGCTTCGATTTCGGTCGCTCGACCGTGGACAGCGGACCCTACCGCTTCAAACGCCAGTGGGGTGCGGAGCCCGTGCAGCTGCACTGGGCGCACTGGACCGCGAACGGCACGAAGCAGGCCCCGCGAACTGCGCAGCCCCCGCACGCCGGGGGGCTCATGAATCGGGCGACGGAAGCGTGGAGCCGGCTGCCGCTCGGGCTCGCGAATCGACTGGGGCCGCTGATCAGCCCGAAGCTGCCGTGGTGACGGCGCGCGCCCGACGCTAACGGCGCGTGACGGCGCCCAAACGCAAAAGTCCCCGCCCTTGCGGACGGGGACTTCAGCGTCAGGGGATCAGGCGGAGAGAGACTCGATCAGGCGGCCTTGCCGCGACGCGCGGCGAGTCCGATCAGGCCGAGACCGAGCAGCGCCAGGCCCGCGGGCTCCGGAATGCGCGCCGGCGATGAGAGGCTGGCCGACCAAGAAGCCGTCGGCTGGCTGGTGCAAACGCCCGCCGCACCCAGGCACGAGCCCTGGCCGGTCCACCGCAGCACCGCGTCCGTCGGGTCGAAGCCAACGCGCGTCACCTGGCCGACGAGCTTGAATTCCAGGCTGTCCGTGCAGACCGCGCCCGCGCAAACGAGCCCGTTGCGCATGATCTGCACCACGTCGACGGCAAAGAATTCGGTGCCATCCGCGAGTGTGTAGACGGGCTGCACGCCCGGGTAACCGGGTGCCAAAGGGTCGAGCAAGATCGTCTCGACCGGGGTAACGTCGCCGCCCGAACCGACGTAGTCGCCGAAGCCGGCGCCGGACGTCGACGGGTCGAGCGACACGATCTCCATCAGGTCGGAGACGATCGCAGAATCGCCTGGCGCGAAGCAGGCGCAGTCGAAGAATCCGGTCAGTGAAATCGAGCCCGTCACGGAGCCGGCGGCCTGGGCCGTCCCGGCAACCGTCCCCAAGCCCAGGAAGGCGACCGCGGAAATTAGTGTTCTTTTGATGATCACTGCCCGTCTCCTGGACTGACTGAAAGCTGAAAACCGTTCGGATCTCTCGACAAGGCCAGGTCAAATGCCTTGTGAATATGTCCAAAGCAAGAATCGCGCCAACCTGTGCGCACTGTGGCCGGCCCGCAACCGCCCGGGACGCAAGTCCTTATCCAAAGAGAAGAAAAAGTCGGGCACCCGCGACAACAACCTGTCCCGGTCGAGCAGCGCCAGGTGCCTGCCCACGAGTGCGTGGCGGGAGTTGTAAAGAAGCCCGACGCACGCCCCCAAAAAGAAAAGGTCCCCGCCCTTGCGGGCGGGGACCTCATCACCACTGAGAGCCAGCCGGAACGGCTCGTTCAGGCAGTCTTGCGGCGACGGGCAGCGAGACCCAGCAGGCCGAGGCCCAGCAGGCCCAGCGAGGCAGGCTCCGGGATCCGCGCAGGCGACGAGAGGCTCGCCGACCACGAGGCGGTGGGCTCGCTGGTGCACACGCCGGCCGCACCAAGGCAGGAACCCTGGCCCGTCCAACGCATCACGCCCGGGGTGGGGTCGAACCCGGCGCGGGTCACGATGCCACCGAGGCGGAACTCCAGGCTGTCGCTGCAGGCTGCATCGTTGCAGACAAGCCCGAGGGACAGGATGTTAGCCACGACGTTGGCCGTGAAGACCGTGCCATCGGCGAACGTGTAGATCGCCTTCGGAAGGTCGGACTCGTCCAGCTTGAACGACGCAATCGGAGTGACCAGACCACCCGAACCGGCGTAGTCGCCGAAGCCGGCCCCGGCCAGGCCGGGCTCCAGCGAGACGATCTCCGTCAGCGACGACACGATGGACGAATCGCCAATCGCGAAACAATCGCAGTCGAAGAACCCGCCCAACGAAACCGAGCCGACGATGCCGGCGGCGCTGGCGGTACCTGCACCCAAGCCAAGACCGGCCAGGGCGACCGCCGAGATAAGAGTCTTTTTCAAATTCATTTTCCGTCTCCTGATACAAGCTACTTGAGTTGAACCGCAGCTTCCGACGCTCTCAGTGGTGCCAAACGCTGCGTGCGAGGAAGAATAAGCAAGTTGCGTGCCAGCGCCGCTCCCGTACTCTGCGAGGCCGCATCCGCACCTTGCCGGGCCCTTCGTATCAGATTGTTTCTGTTGGACTTTTTGACGCCTTGGAGGCCCTGGACTGGTTCGAACCTGGGACCCTGCGGCGCGACGCCACGCCCTACCGTCGGCCCGATGTGTAAGGTCACGCAACACTTTTGAGACCTGCGTCACAGCTGCAGCGCAGCAAAAGACCCGGATAGGTCATGATTTTCAAGGCTTTAGGTGTCTCGAAAGGGGTTGTAATAAATCCCGACGCTCCCGGCTGCAGCCGGCAGGAACCGCGGCTATGCTTTCCGTCGACACCCGCCTGAACCGAGCGCCCGCCGACCTTGTTGCCCACCCTACCGTCCAGCCTGCGGCCACGATCGCTGACGGGCCTCATGGCGCTGGCTTTCGCAGCCGTCGCGCTGCCGCTTTTGCTTGGCAGCGTGGTTGCGGCCGTGCAGATGCGCGACCTCGCCGCCGCCAGCGAGCGGCTGGTGCTGAACGGGGTGCTGGCCACGCGCCAGACACAGTCCATCGTGCGTCAGGTTGCGGCCATGGAGCGGGCGGCGCGGCTGTACCAGATCCTCGGCCGGCAGCCCCTGCTCGACGCCGTCGAGCAGAACCGCCGCGCACTCGACACGACCCTGCTCGAACTCGTGAAGCTGCCGGGCGACCCCGGGCGCGAGCAGCTCATCGCCACGCTGCGGGACACGGCCGGGGCCGCTGCCGCGGCGACCGCCTCCACTGCAGCCGGCGTGTCGGCAGGAACGCTGCGCCAGTTCACGGAGATGTCGCGCGCCGCAGCGGAACTCTCGCGGCTGGCCACCGACCAGACACAGCGCGAGCTCGCGGAACTCCGGGCCGAGACCGAGCGGGTCCGACGCCGGCTGTACTGGCAGGCCGCCGCCTTGCTGCCGGTGACGCTCGGGCTGATCCTGCTCTTCACGCGGTTGATCGGCCGCCCGCTGGGCGAAATCGACGCCGCGATCTCCAGCATCGGCCACGGTCAGCTCGCCGGCCCGATCTCGGTCCGGGGCCCGTCAGACCTGAAGGCGCTGGGAAAGCAGCTCGAGTGGTTGAGGCAGCGTCTGCTCGAGATCGCCGACGAGCGCAACCGATTCCTCCGGCACATGTCGCACGAGCTCAAGACCCCGCTTGCGAACATCCGGGAGGGGTCCGAGCTGCTCATCGAGGGCGCGGTGGGCGATCTCGCGCCGGAACAGCGCGAAGTCGCCGGAATCCTGCGCGACAACAGCCTGCGGCTGCAGCGCCTGATCGAGAACCTGCTCTCCTACAGCGAGTGGCAGGCGCGACGCGGCAAGCTCGAGATCGGCGAATTCCCCCTGCGACCCCTGGTTCAGGCCACGATCGAGAGCCATCAGCTCGCCCTCGCCGCGCGGGACATCCGGATCGAGCTCGACGTCGCCGATATCGCCCTGCAGGCAGACCGCGCCAAGCTGCGGCTCGTCATCGACAACCTGCTCTCGAACGCCATCAAGTTCACCCCGGACGGCGGCACGATCACGCTGCGCGCCGCGCGGGAGGACGAGCGCCTGCGGCTCGACGTGGCCGACACCGGCCCCGGCATCGCCCCCCAGGACCGCGAGCACATCTTCGAGGCCTTTTACCAGGGCGTCACGCCGGCCGGCAGCCTCGTGCGGGGCACCGGCATCGGGCTGTCCGTGGTGCAGGAATTCGTCCGCGCACAGGGCGGCACGGTGGAACTGGCCGAGGGCGAGTTCTCCGGCGCGCATTTCCGCGTGCGCATGCCGATGGTCGTACCGGCCGACAGCGTAGAATCGCAGCCCTCATGAGGTTCCCGATCGTACTGCTCGCCTGCGCGCTCAGCGGCTGCGCCACGCTCGCCCCGACCGCGCCGACGCCGGCGCCCCCGCCGCCGCCGCCCGCCACGCCCGCCGTCGCCGACCTGTCGCCCTACCTCGACCTCCTCGACGAGATCGCTGCCGCCGACCCGGAGCGAGAGGCGGCGCTGCTCGCGGAGCTCACCGACCAGCTTGCGCAGGCCCCGGGTAGCCGCGCGACGCTGCGCCACGCGCTCGCGCTCGGCGCCGCCGGCCACGCGGCGAGCGACCCGGTCGAGGCGCGCCGGCTGCTGCAGTCGCTGCTGGCTGCGCCCGACGACCTCGATCCGGCCGAGCGGCAACTGGCTGCGGCGATGCTGCGCGAGTACGACGCACGCGTGACGCTGTACGCGCAGCTGGCCCGTCAGCGCGAGGAAGCCGAGGGTCGGCTCGCCGCGGCCAACGAAGCCCATTGGAAGGCAATGCAGTCGGCCTCGGCCGACACGGCGCGCCTGCGGCGCGAACTGGCGCAGGCCGAGCGCAAGCTGCAGGCAATCACGGAGATGGAGCGCGAGCTGCTCGAGCAGGTCGAAACTCCCCCGCCCGAACAGCCCTGATGGTCCGCGCGACTCCCAAGCGGCCCGCCCGGATCCTCGTGGTGGACGACGACCCGGGCCTGCTGCGCCTGCTGACCATCCGCCTGCGCTCGGAAAAATACGAAGTCGCCCCGGCGGAGAATGCCGCCGGGGCACTCTCGGTGATCGCCGGATTCCGGCCCGACCTCGTGGTGACCGACCTGCGCATGGCGCAGATGGACGGGCTCGCGCTGCTCAAGGAACTCAAGCGCCGCTGGCCGAGCCTCAACGTGATCGTGCTGACGGCGCATGGAACGATCCCGGACGCCGTCCGGGCCACGCAATCCGGGGCATTTGCGTTTCTCACCAAGCCCGTGGAGAAAGAGCAGTTGCTCGCCGAGGTGCGGCGCGCCCTCAAGACCTCCGGCATCGCCGGGACGACCGACGACTGGACCGCCGAGTTCGTGACCCGCAGCCCGCTGGTCGAGAACGTGCTCGCGAGTGCGCGGCTCGCGGCCGCGAGCGACGCGCCCGTGCTGATTACCGGCGAGCCAGGCACGGGGCGCGAGCCGCTGGCGAGGGCGATCCACCGGGGCAGCGCCCGACACACCGGCCCGCTGGTGGTCCTCGACTGCTCGGACCTCCCGGCCGATGAGGACGGCCGCCGACGCCTCGCGAAGGCACTCGAGCAGGCGTGTGGAGGCACGCTGCTGCTGAACGACCTCGGCGAACTGCCGGGCGCGCTGCAGGCCGAGTTGCTTGCGACCCTCGAGCGCCTTGCACCAACGCCGCGGCTGGTCGCAACGGCCGACCCGCTCCCCGAAGACCCGGCGACCGACCACGCGGTGTCGCCGGAACTGCTCGACCGCCTGACAGCCGTGCATCTGCATTTGCCGCCGTTGTCGAGGCGCCGCGAGGACATCCCGCTGCTCGCCGCCGAGGCGCTCGAGGAAGCGGCGCGGGAATCCGCCCAGGCGCCGAAAGCCTGCGCGCCGGAGGCAATCGAGTTCCTCGCCGCTGCGGAGTGGCCGGGCAACGTGCGCCAGCTGCGGGCCGTGCTGCGCGAGGCCTCGGTGCTCGCCCCCGGCCCGGTGGTCACCGCCGAGCTCGTGCAGCAGGCCATGGGCGCCACGACGCGGGTGCCATCGTTCGACGAGGCCCGCGACGAGTTCACCCGCAGCTACCTCGTGCAGCTGCTCAAGGTGACGCGGGGCAACGTCAGCCAGGCCGCGCGGCTCGCGAAGCGAAATCGCACGGATTTCTACAAGCTGCTGACCCGCTACGAGGTCGTGCCGGAGCAGTTCAAGTGACGGGCGGCCTGCGAGAGGCTGCTCACAGTTCCGCGAGCCCGCCTGCGGGCCGCGAAAACCGCGGCTGCTAGAATCCCGCGAGAACAAGGGCCGACCTCGGAGCGGCGCGGACACCCCATGACGACCCGACTCGATGCGCTCATTGCGCTCGCGGCCGACCGTGCAGGAGACAGGATCGCCCTGCTGCAGGACTCGGCCACGCTCAACTATGCCGAACTCGACCGACTCGTCTCGCAGGTTGCCGCCGGCCTGCTGTCGCTCGGGCTCGAGAAGCAGGCGCGCGTCGGCGTGTACCTGCCGAAGCGCTTCGAGACCGTCGCGGCATTCTTCGGGATCGCGCGGGCCGGCCTCGTCTTCGTGCCGATCAATCCGCTGCTCAAGGCCCAGCAGGTCACGCACATCCTGCGCGACTGCAACGTGCGGGCGCTCGTCACCCTGCCCGACCGCGCGCGCGACCTCGCGCCGGCGCTCGAGGACTGCCCGGACCTCGCAGACGCTGGTGCTCGTGGGCGACGGCGAGCCGGCGGGCGCGAGGCTACGGACGCATCCGCTGGTCGGAGCTGACGTCCAACGACGGCCGCCACACGCCTCACCGCGTGATCGACATCGACATGGTGTCGATCTTCTACACCTCGGGCAGCACGGGCAAGCCGAAGGGCGTGGTGCTGTCGCACCGGAACATGGTGGCGGGCGCCGAGAGCGTCTCGACCTACCTCGAGAACACCGCCGACGACCGGCTGCTCGCCGTGCTGCCGTTCAGCTTCGACTACGGCTTCAGCCAGCTCACGACCGCGTTCCGCGTCGGCGCGAGCGTGGTGCTGATGGATTACCTGTTCGCCCGTGACGTGCCGAAGGCGATCGAGCGGCACCGCGTCACGGGGCTCGCCGCGGTTCCGCCGCTGTGGATCCAGCTCGCCGAGGTGCCCTGGCCGGCCGGCGTCACCGCGCACCTGCGCTACCTCACGAACTCCGGCGGCCGCATGCCGCGCGCCACGCTCGAGCGCCTGCGCGAGCTGCTGCCGAAGACCCAGCCGTTCCTGATGTACGGGCTCACCGAGGCCTTCCGCGGCACCTACCTGCCGCCCGACCAGCTCGACCTTCGGCCGGACTCGATGGGCAAGGCGATCCCGAACGCCGAGATCCTCGTGGTCCGTCCCGACGGCACGGCGTGCGATGCGGACGAGCCGGGCGAGCTGGTGCAGCGCGGGGCGCTGGTGGCGCTCGGCTACTGGAACGACCCGGTGAAGACGGCGGAGCGCTTCAAGCCCCTGCCCGGCCAGCGCGCCGAGTTGCCGATCGCCGAGATGGCGGTGTGGTCCGGCGACACCGTGCGGCGCGACGCGGAGGGCTACCTGTACTTCGTCGGCCGCCGCGACGAGATGATCAAGACCTCGGGCTACCGCGTGAGCCCGACGGAAGTCGAGGAAGTGGTCTACGCCTCCGGGCTCGTGGGCGACGCCGTGGCGGTCGGCGCGCCGCACCCGGCGCTCGGCGAGGCCATCGTGCTCGTCTGCTCGGCGCCCGCGTCCGGGCCGGCGGGCGACGAGCTGGCGACCGCGCTCCTCGCCCACTGCAAGGCGCAGATGCCGGGCTTCATGGTGCCGCAGCGCATCGAGTGGCTCGACGTGCTGCCGCGCAATCCCAACGGCAAGTTCGACCGCCCCGCGCTCGCTGCGCGCTGCAAGGCCGCTTTCGAGGCCAGCCGATGACCGTCGAGTTTCCGCAGCACGCGCCGAGCCCGTACTACGACGTGGACGGCGATTGCCTGCTGGTCGGCGGGCGCCGGCTCACCGAACTCGCCGCCGAGATCGGCCACACGCCGTTCTACGTGTACGACCGCGCGGTCATGGATCGCCGGGTGCAGGAGCTGCGCGCCGCGCTGCCCGCCGGCCTCAAGCTGCACTACGCGATCAAGGCCAATCCGATGCCCGCGGTCGTCGAGCACCTCGCCCGGCAGGTGGACGGCCTCGACGTCGCCTCGGCCCGCGAGCTCGCGGTCGCGCTCGCCACGGGCACGCCGCGCCACGAGATCAGCTTCGCCGGTCCCGGCAAGACCGACGTCGAGCTCGAGGCGGCGGCGCGGGCCGGCATCGTCGTCAACCTCGAGTCCGAGGCGGAGATGCGGCGCCTCGCACGCATCGGCACGCGCCTCGGCGTGCGACCCAACGTGGCGGTGCGCGTCAATCCGGACTTCGAGCTCAAGACCAGCGGCATGAAGATGGGCGGCGGCCCGAAGCAGTTCGGCATCGACGCCGAGCGCGTCCCCGACGTGCTGGCGGAGCTCGCAGGCCTGCCGCTCGAGTTCTTCGGTTTCCACATCTTCAGCGGCTCGCAGAACCTGCGCGTCGAGGCGATCGTCGAGGCGCAGGACAAGACCGTGGAGCTGGCGCTGCGCCTCGCGGCCCACGCGCCGGGTCCCGTACGCATGCTCAATCTCGGCGGCGGCTTCGGCATCCCGTACTTTCCGGGCGAACAGCGCCTCGACCTCGCGCCGCTCGGCGCGAACCTCGCGCGGGCCGTCGCACGGATCCGCGCGGCGCTGCCCGAGGCGCAGCCGGTGATCGAGCTCGGGCGCTACCTCGTCGGCGAGGCCGGGCTGTACGTCTGCGAGGTGATCGACCGCAAGATCTCGCGCGGCCAGGTGTTCCTGGTCTGCAACGGCGGACTGCACCATCACCTCGCCGCGTCGGGGAACTTCGGGCAGGTGATCCGCAAGAACTACCCGGCGCTGATCGGCAACAAGGTGCGCGGCACGGAGCGCGAGGTGGCCTCGGTCGTCGGGCCGCTGTGCACGCCGCTCGACCTGCTGGCCGACCGGATGGAGATGGCGAAGGCGGAGCCCGGCGACCTCGTGGTGATCTTCCAGAGCGGGGCGTACGGGTTCACGGCGAGTCCGCTGGGGTTCCTGAGCCACCCGGCGGCGGTGGAGCACCTGGTCTGATCCGCCGCGCCGCTGCGCAGGCACGACTATTCGACATAAGCGGACCCTGCGCGACTCGTTCCGCAGCGGAGTCTTTGACCGACCTCACGAATTGAGGTATTCACCGCTGCTTACGAGGAACTCGAGAAATCCTCGCAGGAGCCTGATTCATGCATGTCCGCGCTTCGGTGTTTGCCCGTGCCCTTGGCCCCCTGATGGCTTCGCTGGCGCTTCCGGCGGTGGCGGCCATCACGATCAACGGCACGACCGGGAGCGACGTCATCGACGTCAGCAGTTCCTCGGAGGCGCACCTGATCTTTGCGAAGAAGGGTGCGGACGTCGTTTACGGAAGCTCTGCCGGCGACGTTCTCGACGGCGGCAGCGGCAACGATCGCCTCGACGGCAACGCCGGTGAGGACGTCATTCTCGGCGGCCCGGGAAACGACGTGATGCTCGGCGGGAATGGAGACGACGAGTTTCGCTACGCAGGCACCGAGGTCTACTACGACGATATCGACGGCGGCGCCGGCTCCGACTCTATCGTGGCGTCCGACGGCGCGGACCTCATCGGCCTGCGGGCCCAGCCGATTTCCGTCGAGATGATCGACGGCCGAGGTGGCTTCGACATCATCCGGCTGCCCGACAGCGGCAGCCGGTCGCTCAGTCTCGCCTCGATCACGGTCCTCTCCATCGAGTTGATCCAGGGCGGGAGCGGGCACGACACGATCACGGGTTCGGCGGGCGCCGACATCATCCGCGGGGGCAGCGGCAACGACGTCATCAATGGCGGGCCCGGACGGGATACCGCCGTGTACGTCGGTGAGAGCGAGAATTACCAGATCACCTGGGGCACGCCGACCGTGGTGCGCGCACTGGTCGGCAGCGAGGGCACCGACCAGTTGACCAGCATCGAGATCATTCCGTTCGCCGACGGACAGTTCGAGGATGGGACTTTCGTCCCGAAGTATCCGGACAACCATCCGCCCGTGGCCACACCCGACCCGGCGCTCGTGCCCGAGGATGGCCAGGTCGAGATCAACCTGCTCGCCAACGACTTCGACCCCGACAGCGACCCCTTCAGCATCGTCGCCATCGGCAATCCGTCGCACGGCACGGTGAAGCAGCTTGCGGGCGGCGCGGTGCTGTACGTGCCGCAGGCGAATTATCACGGCACCGACACTTTCAGTTACCGAATCGCCGACGACAAGTACGGCAAGACCTACGGCGCGGTCACGGTGACGGTCACGCCGCAACCCGACCCGCCCATCGCGCGAGCGGACCTGCTGTCGGCGGTGGCCGACCGCGCCTACACCGTGCGTCCGCTCGTGAACGACACGGATCCCGACGGCGACGCGATCACGCTGCAGGGTGTGGGCAAGCCGCTGCATGGAGCGGCCATCGCGCAACCGGACGGGTCGGTGCGTTACGTGGCGCCGGCAGGGTTCTCGGGCAAGGACCTGTTCGGCTACACAGTCGTGGACGCGACCGGCCGCACCGCCGCCGGCACCGTGACGGTGGACGTGATCGGGTCGGGCAGCTTCGGCGAGTTGATGGGAGCCCTGGCCGCGGCACCGGAGGGCTCGTGGGTCAAGCTCAACAAGAACCTGTTCAGCTCGGTGTGGACGCCCAAGGAGCAGCGTCCATGCTTCGGCTACAACCAGCCGTCCAGGGTCATCACCGCGTGGGGCTCGATGGCCTTCGACTCGAACCGCGGCGACCTGATCTTCTGGGGCGGCGGACACAAGAACTACTGCGGCAACGAGGTCTACCGCTTCCGCCTCTCCACGCTGCAGTGGGAGCGGGCGTCGCTGCCGAGCGCCATCTATTCTCCCCTCGGCGACAAGCAGTACGCCGCGGTGGACGGGACGTTGCGTGCGCCCACGTCGTCGCACACCTACGACAACCAGGAGTTCCTGCCGCAGGTCGACCGGTTCATCACCTTCGGCGGGGCCAAGTACAACATCGACGCCAAGTTCGTGCTTGAAGACGGCGTGACCGCCACGGGACCCTACCTGTGGGATCCGAGCCGCGCCAATGCGCAGTTCGTCGGCGGAACGACCGGTTCCCACGTGAACCCTGTCGGCCCACCCCACGGTGTTCGGTGGCGAGATGTGGGACAACCGCAACACGGTCCGGGTGCGCGGCTTCAGCCCGATCCGGCCCGAAAGTAACTTCGTGAACGGCACGAGCGCCTACGCGCGCCACATGGGCAAGGACGCCGTCTATGTGACGCTGCACCCCGACCTCTCGGGCAAGTTGTTCCGCTACACCCTGCACGATGTATCCGACCCGGACCAGGACACCTGGGAACTGGTGGGCATCAAGCATGCCGCCTACAACGGCAAGGGCGCCGGCGCGTTCGACGCGTCGCGCAACCTCTACGTCCGCTCGATCGGCGGCGAAAGCGCCAAAGGGTTCCTGGCCTGGGACCTGAACAAGGCCGGGCCGACCAATACGAGCGTCCGCATCTAGCGCCGCGGATCTGTCCAGTGAGTTCCCGACCGACGGACTCCCGATCCTGCGGCATGGACTACGACGGCGTGCGCCGGGCATTCGCAATCTGGTGCACGGGGCGTGACGTCTGGTACCTGACACCGCCGGAGGTCTTCGGCAACCAGGGCTGGACCCTGGCACGGGCGGCCGTACCCGACCCCACATCGTTCGAGCCGCCGACGCGCGTGAACTTCGCCGGCGTGCTCGGCAAGTGGAAGTACGCGCGACGCTTCGACGTCTTCCTCGGCGTGTTCGATGGCGACACCGGTGACGTGTACGCCTACAAACCGCTGGGGTGGCAGCCCGAATAGCCGCGAGGACGATCGGCAAGCGGAACCACATCGCAAAAGCGACCCGGTCGCCGTGCTAGTGTTGTCGGGTCCCCTCGCCTGATCCCAAATGGACCACCTCCCCGATACCGTCCGCTCCGACGGGCCGGTTGCACCGCGCCGTATCAAGCAGCAGATGGCCCATGGCATCGCCTGGATGACGGCGGCGCGCATGGGCGTGCGCTTCCTCGGCCTGCTGAGCACGCTCGTGCTCGCGCGACTGCTCACACCGGCTGACTTCGGCCTCATCGCGCTGGCCATGTCGGCGGTCAAGCTCGTCGAGACGCTGAGCGAATTCGGATTCGAGATGCCGCTGATCCAGAAGCGCGACGCCACTCGCGACGATTTCGACACGGCGTGGACGCTGAACGTGATGCTCGCCGGCATCATCTGCACCCTGATCGCCGTCCTGGCGCCGTTTGCTGCCAGCTTCTACTCCGAGCCCCGCATCGAGGCGATCCTGTACTTCGTAGCGGCGGGACATTTCTTCCTGGCATTTCAGAATATCGGCACGGTGCAGTTCCGCCGGCAGCTCGACTTCAAGCGTGACTTTGCACTGCAGGTCGCCCAGAAGGTGTGCATGGTCGCCGTAGCGATTCCCGCTCGCGTTCGCCGTGCGCTCCTACTGGGCGCTGGTCGGCGGCATCGTCGCGGGCAACGTCGCCGCGGTGGTCGTAAGCTACCTGTTCCTGCCGTACCGGCCGCGCTTCTGCCTCAAGTCATGGCGAACGCTCTTTGGGTTCTCGAAGTGGATCCAGGTAAGCAGCATGCTGCGGTACCTGCGAGACCGGGGCTTCATCCTGGTCATGGGCCGGGCACTCGATGCAAGCGCCATCGGTCTCTTCTCGGTGGCAAAGGAGATCGGCGGGGCGGCGAACCAGGCGCTGATCGCCCCGATCAATCGTGCGGTATTCCCCGGCTACTCGCGCCTTGCGAACGACGCGGATCGCCTTCGTGATGCCTACAAGTCGACGCTGGGACTCATCGCAATCGTCGCGGTGCCGGCGTCCACCGGTGCTCGCCGCGATCTCGAACCTGCTCGTGCCCGTCGCGCTCGGCCCGCAGTGGCACGCTGCCGCACCCTTGCTGACGCTGCTGGCGCTGGGAGGTGCAACGCGTGCGCTGTCGGCCTCGACGGCCTCGGTGCTGTACGCGACGGGGCAACCCCGCCAGCAGACGCTCACGGTCGCCATCCAGGCCATCACATTGCTTCCCATGATCGCGGCGGGGGTGATGTACAAAGGCATGGAGGGCGCCGCCTGGGCGTACCTGATTCACTCGATCGTCGGTCGTGTTGCCGATCTGCTACGTCATCATCTTCCGTTCGACGCCAATCCGGTTCTCGGATGCGTGGGACCCGCTGTGGCGACCCGCAATCGCTTCGGCCGCGATGTTCGCGGTCACGAAACCACTCGCCCTCGCGTGGGCGCATCCGCAACACGTGGGTTGCCCTGCCTCGCCTGCTCGCGGTAGTGCTCATTGGCGCGCTGGTGTTCACCGGCTGCATCGGCGTCCTCTGGCACCTGGCCGGACGTCCGGAGGGTGCGGAGAAGGCGTTGCTGCGCCGCATCGCGCCGCGGCTCGAGCGACTGCGTGCACGGATTTGGTCGTGACGCGTCTCGCGGAGGCGGCCTTGTACCTCGCCCGCAGCTGCGGGCTCTTCGCCCTCGCCCGGTCGCTGACGGCGGACCGTCTGCGCATCCTCTGCTACCACGGCGTGGCGCTCGAGGACGAGTTCGAGTTCCAGCCCATGCTGTTCATGCGGACCGCGACCTTCGCGGATCGCCTCGATCACCTGCAGCGGACTGGCCACCCGGTACTGCCACTTGGCGAGGCACTCGACCGACTGCGGCAGGGAACGCTGCCGCGTGCGGCGGTGGTCATCACGATCGACGACGGCTGGTACGGGACGCTGCACGGAATGGCCCCGGCCCTGGCAAGCCGCGGGCTGCCGGCAACGGTGTATCTGGCGACCTACTACGTCGAGAAGCAGACGCAGGTATTCAATGTGGCGGCGGCCTATGCCCTGTGGCAGGCGCGGGCGCAGACGCTGGATCTTGGCGGCGTGGACCCAGGCCTCGAAGGACGATTTGATCTGTCGGATCCGGCGCGGCGGTCGCTGGCGCTGGAGGCATTGCGGCGGTGGGCCGACGGACTCGACTCGGCAGACGAGCGGCAGGCGCTGCTCGAACGCCTCTACGGTTTGCTGGGCCTGGACCTGGAGCGCGTGCGCAGGCAGCGCATGTTCACGTTCATGTCCCCCGCCGAGGCCGCCACCCTTCCTTCCCAGGGCGTGGATCTGCAGTTGCACACGCATCGCCACCGCTTTCCGGGCAGGGACCCGGATGCGCTCGCCGACGAGATTGAATCGAATCGCGCGGCACTCGGCCGGGTTGCGGCCGGACCGTTCCGTCACTTGTGCTACCCGAGCGGAGAGTACGACCGGGATGCCTTCCCGCAACTCGCTGCGCTCGGCATCGTCTCGGCCACGACCACCCTGCCCGGGATGAACGGTTCGGAAACCCCGCCGCTGGAGTTGCGCCGCTTCCTGGACTCGGAGACCTGCTCCGCGATCCGCTTCGAGGCCGAAGTGTCGGGCTTCCTCGAACTCGTGCGCGGCGCACTCGGCCGCAACCGGGCTGCGAGGTAGTCCTGCCGTGCGCCTGCCCCGGTTGAAGCCACTGGCCTGGATCGCTGCTGCCGGAGTGCTGGTGGCCACGTCGAGCCTCGCGTACCTCGGGCTGCAGGTGGACTCGTCGCAGGACCTCGTGCTGCTGCGCAATGCCGTGATCGCCGAGGTCGAACCCGCCGGTGCGCACCAGTGGACCCCCGATTCCATGCCCGCGGACTACCTCGCCGAGACGCTGCCCACGCCCGAGCCGCTCGTGAGATTTGCGATGGAAGCCCAGAGAGGCTCGACGCCGACGGACGACTTCGAGACGGCGGTGAACCTGGCGAGCGCGCTGGGCCAGAATCGCAAGCGACGCCGGGACCCGATCCAGGACGACACCGTGACGGCGCTCGAGCGCATCACCGCCGACGGCGACGGCTATTGTGCCGACTACACCCAGGTCTACGGTGCGCTCGGTCGGGCCGCCGGGCTCTCGGTCCGCGAGTGGGGAATGTCCTTCGACGGCTACGGCGGCGACGGACACGCTTTCAACGAGGTGTGGGACCGCAAGCGGGGAAAGTGGCTGTTCATCGATTCCTTCAACTCCTTCTTCGTGACCGACCTCGACGGCCAGCCGCTGTCCGCCACCGACATCCGCAAGGCACTGCTCGACGGGACCTCGAGCGAGCTGCAGGTCGTGCCGATCAATCCCGCGAAGTTCGGCTTCAAGTCGTCCGCCCGGGCTCTCGAGTACTATCGCCGCGGAGCGCCGCGCTTCTTCCTCGTGTGGGGCAACAACATGCTGTCCTACGATGCGTCGCCCGCCGTCAAGGCGTTCTCCGGGGTCTCGCGCTCGGCGGAGCAACTCGTCGGCATCGCCGTGGGACTTCAGCCGAAGATCGTCATCTCGCGTGATTTCGCCGACCCGGAAGCCGTCGCGGAACTGCTGCGATTGCGCGTGGTCATGATTGTCTTCCTGCTTGGCGTGGTCGTAACGGGAATCGCGCTGCTCCTGCATCGGAGAGGTCGTTCATGAAGTCGCTCTCGCACAGGCTTTGCACGCGGCGTTCCGGTGCAGCCGGGGTGGTACCGCTCGCGCTGGCTGCTGCTGGTCTCGCCGCCGGCCGGCGCAGTGGACGACGCCGAGCGGGACTGGCGGGTCCGCAGCAAGGCGGCCGCTGTCTTCTACGCCGACAATTTCGCCGGCCTCACGGACGACGAGGCCCTGCGGCAGCGCAGCTTCCTGAGGCACCGGCGCAACCCCACGCGCCTGTTCCTCGAGACTCGCAATACGCTGAGCGGCGGCGCCGCCGTGCGCATCGAGGTGCACCCTGAGGACGGCGAGGGCACGGCGACCTTCGCGCACTCCTTCGACGGCATCGGTGCGCGGACCAAGAAGACCCGGAAGAAGGAACTCTACTACCAGTTCTCGATCTACATGCCGAGGTACATCCTCGATCACCGGTTCAGGACCGTGAACGACAAGGGCGACGTCGGGCACAAGTGGGCGATCCTGCAGGAACCCGACCAGAGCTTCGGCAAGGGCGAGATCGTGGTGAAGAGCATGCGCTTCTCGCGCGTGGTGGGCGCGTACACGGTGGGTCCCAAGGGCACGCACGGCTTCGGCCGCAAGTGGTCGTCCAAGTCCGGCAACCCGTGCAGCAAGTCCCCGGACTACCAGTGGCAGGCGGCGGTGGACGCCGGTCCGCAGGCCGAGGGCGGCCAGACCGACGCCACGAGCTGCGACCTCTTCCGGCGCCGCTACGGCATGTTCCACTCCTACTACAAGCGCAACCCGGTGCGCTACGGAGAGGGAACGGTGAGCGCGCAAGGCTATCCGGAGCCCGAAAGCTCGCGCCACGGCATCGTCTGGATCCCGGATGCCTGGAACGTGATCGAGATCTACGTCAACGAACCGGCCCAGACGGTAAAAATGTGGCACGCGCGACGCGGCGATCCGCCACGTCTCGTCATCGACGCGGTCGGCGACGCAAACCTTGGCCACCGCGAGGGCAACTACACCGGCGCGCAGCTACTCCCGCGTCTCGAGGAGCGCGCACCGGATCCGACCCGCGAGGTCACGTACGCCATTTATGACGAACTCATTGCAAGCTCAGAGCCGATCCCGTTCCCGGGCGGCCATGGAATCGAGGCGCCCACGGTGCGGCCGGCCGAGGGACGTTGAGGGCGTGATGCGCATGCGGACTGTTCATGCGTTCAGCGCGGCGCTGCGCACGCTTGCGGCGACCGCGGGGCTGCTCATCGCGACGGGACCGGCAAACGCCGCCGGCCGGCCGGCGCCGGCCTGGGTGAAGGAGATCGCTCCGGGCACCTGGGCCGCCGTCAGCCTGAACACCCTGCAGGACGTGGACCCGGCCCGCGACCCGGGGGCCAACCCGGACCACCCCGGCGCGCCGCCGTGGAAGGACAGCCAGAGTGCGGTGCTGGGCGCGTGGAACGGCGGAGCCTTCGCCTCGGGCTACGGAACGAGTGGCGCACTGATCGTCGCAGGTGGTGGCCACGCAGACTACTACGGCAACGAGGTGTACGCGTTCGACCTCGCCTCGCGTCGCTGGCAACGTCTCACCAATCCATATGCCTCGCCGTCCTTCCCGGTCGAGGACGGCATCTGGCCCGACGGCACGCCGAGCGTGTCCCACACCTACGACCAGGTGGACTATCACCCGGGCACCAACTCGTTCGTGATGCTGAAGACCCAGCACGACAACACCGGCGGCAAGAGCAGCCCGGTGGTCGCGATGTTCGCGCTGGACGGGCTGAAGCCCCCGGACTCGAACGCGAACCGCGACTGGAACAGGCGCAACTGGCGGTTGTCGCCGCGCAACCCCGAGAACTACACGAACTCGGGCGGCTGGTCCGCGTACGACTCCAGGCGCGACCTCTTCTGGGCGAACGGCGGCTCCGGCACCCGCAGCTTCGTGAGCTTCGACCCGAAGCCCCGGGCCGAGGGCGACCGCTACGGCCGTTTCCAGAACTATCCGCAGCGAGCGTCCGTGACCGACGCCGTTGCCGCCTACGACCCGGTGAACGACCTCATCGTCTTCACGACATTCCGCAATTCGCCCGAAGTGCGCGCGGTGGACCTGTCCCAGCCGGACGCCGGCAGCGGCGGCAACGTACAGCTCACGCAGGCAGGGACGCCACCGGAACGACTGTCCTCGCACGGGTGGGAATGGTCGGCGGCACGGCGCGCCTTCGTCTACTATCGGCGCGGGGCGGACGTGTTCGCGCTCAAGCAGCAGGGTCCGGACTGGCGCACCGCCGCCTGGACGTGGTCGGAGCTGACTTCGCCTGCAAACACGGTGGTTCCGGACGGCGAAAGCAGGAACGGCGTGTACAGCAAGTTCCGCATCGCCAGCTTCGACGACGCCGAGATCGCCCTCGTCGTCACCCAGGTGGACGGACCGGTCTATGCATTCAGGATTCCGGGCGGAGACGGCCGTCCGGAACCGAAGTCGCCGGTGGCGTTGAAGGCAGATTGAAGTCAGGGACGGGTCGAAACGATGAAGCACAGGTCGCAGGCAGGCCGAACGGCCCGGGGCGTGATGGTCGCAGCGGTCATCTCGGGCGTCCTGTTGCCCGTCGTGGCGCCTCGCCTACCACTTCAAGCCGACACCCAGCGAGTGGGCCATGTGGCCCGATTACTGCAAGGCCCGCTACGTGCAGACCTCGGTCGGACGGAAGTCGCCTTATCACGGCACCGTGCCGGCCGCGACCACCGAGACCGCGAAGAAAAGCGGCTCGGCAACCAGGCGTTTACCCACGTGCACCACTACTGCGCCAGCCTGGTCTACTCGCAGCGCGCCGGCGTGGCGCGCTCCGGCCAGGAGCGCAAGCAGCTGCTGCGCCAGGCGGAAGGCGACTGCGAACTACACGCTCAAGCGCACGCCTCCCACGAGCCCGATCTACCGCGAGGTCGCGAAACAATGCCAGATGGCCGCCGCGGCGCGGTCCTCGGCGCTGTAGCGCACCCGGCACCCGCGATCCCCACGGGTCCCAGATGCAGAAGCGGCTCCTGCTGGTCGCCTTCCACTTCCCGCCACTGCAGGGCAGCACCGGCGTCCATCGCTCCCTGGCCTTCGCGCGATATCTTGGTGCGACACGGCTGGGACGTCACGGTGCTGACGGTGACACCGGGCGCCTACCCGCGTCAGTCACGTCGACAACAACGAGTTGATCCCTGAGGGGATCCGCGTCGTACGGGCACGCGGCTTCGATGCGCAGCGGCACCTCTCGGTCTTCGGCCGCTACCCCCGCGCGCTCGCCACGCCCGACCGGTGGAGCTCGTGGATCTACTCCGGGGTCCAGGCGGGCCGGCGGCTGCTCCGCGAGTGGTCCCCGCATGCGATCTTTTCCACGTTTCCGATCGCCTCGGCGCACGAGATCGCGTGGCGGCTGAGCCGCGGCAGCGGCCTGCCGTGGGTGGCGGACTTCCGCGATCCCATGGGACAGGACGGCTATCCCGACGATGAACGCATCCGCACGGCCTACTGGGCGCTGGAGCGTCGGGTCTTCGAGACGTGCGCGGCGGTGACGGTCACCACCGAGGGCACCGCAGGCCTGTACCGGACGCGCTATCCGGAGTTCCCGGCCGGGCGCGTCCGCGTGATTCCGAACGGCTTCGACGAGGCGGCCTTCCCGCCGTTGCCGGACGTTGCGACCGCCGTCGGCCGGCGGCCCGGTCCCTGCGTGTTCCTGCACAGCGGCAACCTCTACCCCTACGAGCGCAATCCGGAGCACTTCTTCCAGGCCGTCGCCGAACTGCGAGCGCAAGGCACGATCACGCCCGAGACGGCCCGTTTCGACCTGCGCGGCGGGGGTTATGCGGATCGATATCAACCGCAGCTCGAGCGGCTCGGTATCGCCGACGTGGTGCGCATGCTGCCCGGGATGCCCTACCGCGATGCGCTCGCGGAAATGCACGCCGCCGACGTGCTGATGCTCTTCCAGGCCGCCAACTGCAACCGCCAGATCCCGGCCAAGCTCTACGAATACCTCTACGTCGGGCGCCCCGTGGTCGGCTTCACCGATCCGGCGGGCGACACCGGACAGCTGCTGGCCGAACTCGGCATCGACGCCGTCGCACCACTCGACGACGTCGCCGCCATCAAGGACACGATCCTCGGTGCAGTGAAGGCAGCGCTGCCGGCACGACCTTCGCCCCGACGCGTGAGGAGGTGATGCGCTTCTCCCGGGCGGGCACGACTCTGCGGCTCGCAGCCCTCCTGGACGAAGTCACTGCCTGCAGCTCCGGCAAGGTGCAAAGCGGCACTGTAAGTACCTGATTCCCAATCGGCCGGTTCGCCTATGCGCGACCTCGTGCAAGAGCAAACAGGCTATCGACGAAGTATCCTCGTGCTAAGTGGCCCGGCGTCGCCGTGCCCGGCGAACGGGAACAGCGGCCGGTAAGCCCGCGCGGTCGCCCGGATTGCGGGCGAGGTAGCGCAACCACGAGAACCGGTCGCGGTCGCAGTCGAACCAGATGCGACGATTGTGATTGGTGGCCGGCGGCAGTTCGCGCCCGTCCACGTGGCAATACTCGAACCACGGCAGGTCGAAGCCGTTGCCGATGCACACGTCCACGCAATACTCCGTGCGGCCGACGTTGGGCTCGATCATCCATAGCCTGCCGTCGGCTCCGCGCTTGAACTCGACCGCAACCGGGCCCGAGAGCTCGCGGTCTCGCAGGAACTCGGTCGTGGCCTCGCGCACGGCGGGATCGGGCCAGGGCTCCATGGTGGTCGCCTGACCGAGCCCGTCGCGGCCCGCATACGCCTTGCGGCCCTCGAAGCACGCCAGGACCCGGCCCCGATCGAGGTAAGCCACCCCGAAGCGCAGGGTCTCGACCGTACCCTCGATCCACTGCTGCACGACGAACGGCAGGCTGCGCGCAAAGTCCTGCACGAGCCGCTCGAGTTCCGTCGGTGATTGCACCACGCGCGCCTTGAACGACCCGAGCGGCCAGGCCGGCTTCACCATGGCCGGCATGGGTACGCTGGCGATCACCGCAGCGACATCCTGCGGTCCGGCCAGGGTCGCCGTGGCCGGAAACAGCACCCCGCGGCCGGCGCAGGCCTCCGGCAGGTGCTGCTTGTTGAGCAGTCGCAGGATCTCGGGTGCGGTGTCCTGCCAGCTCCACCGGTAGCGGACGCCGATCGTATTAGCGTGCTCGGCGACGTTGCGCACCATGTTGTCGTTGGTCAGGAACAGCACGGGTCGCGACGACCAGCCTGATTCCTCTGCCACCGCCGACAGCGTCTCGGCGAGTCCGCGGCCGTTGATCGGGCCCCGCTGCAACACTTGAGCGAAACGCGTGCGCACCCCGGGATTGCGGCCGTTCGGCTCGAGCGCCAGCACCGCAAGGCCCCGCCGGGCCAGCGAACGCGCCACGGCGAGGCCATGGGGGCAGAGTCCCACGACGACCGCGTCCGGCGCGGCGTCCGTCGCCGCGCCGCCGCGGTTCTGCGTCATCCGAACCACCGGGCGGGTCGCAGGCCCTCGACTCCGGGATCGCCCACCGGTCGCGGCTCGACGACCGTGTACAGCATGGACTGCGCAACACTCAGCGCCGTGAGCAGAGCGATGGCCCAGATCTGCACCTCGGCCTTGAGGTAGTCCACGCCCAGCCCGCCGACGGCTGCCACCGCCAGCATGGCGGCGACGGCTGCAACCTGCCCCGCCATGCGCGTGGCCTCGGGTTGGTGGCGCAGGTCGCGCATGCGCCAGATGCTGCGTAGCGCCCACAGCATGAGCGCGCCGAAAATGAGCGCACCGGGAATTCCCTGCTCGGAGAGCACGGTCAGGTACGTGTTGTGCGAGGACCGGCCGCCCTGCGTCGAGAGGTAACTCTCCGGGAGATAGATCTCGCTCAGGGGCACGATGCCGCGGTGCCCCACCCCGAGGGGGTTCTCCGCAGCAACTCGTAGCTGCAGTTCCGCAAGTACCCAGCGGGAGCGAGCGCTGGTATCCACGTCCTCCGAATAGCCCGCCGTGGCCTCCCGGATCGTGGCAATGCGCTCCCAGAACGCCGCATGCCCGAGGTAACCCACGACCAGCACGCCGACCGCGGCTCCGAGATAGAACAGCTTTCGATACGCGGTCGGCTTCAGGTACCAGAACACGAGGCCGCCGGCGAGGAAGGCGAGCACCGCACTGCGACTCTCCGCCTGCACGATCACGTTGAGCATGAACGGCATCGCGATCAGGCAGGCCAGGCGCACCCACCAGCGCCCCGGGTGCAGGATGAGGTACGGCCGCCGCGAACACGCCGGTCGAGACGTGCATGGCAAGGGCGTTCGCTTCGCCGATGCCCGGGCCGCCCACGCCGTCCAGCCGCCCGGCGTCCGCGGCCTCGTAGGTGAGCCAGCCCAGGAAGAGGCAGCCCAGGACGTGCACGAACAGCACGTTGTTGAGCATGTGCGGCGAGTCCACCAGCCGGTACATGAGGTAATACAGAACCACGTACTTGGTGAGCAGGATCGAGAGGTCGAGCTGCATCACCCGGTCGAGCGCCCAGGCGTTCTGCAGCCACACCCACGCGGTGAACGCGATCAGCAGCCACACCGGCCGCAGGCTCAGGAACTTGGGCCGTCCGATCACCGGCGGCAGGCGCGCCAGCGCGAGCAGCGCGACCACGGCTGCCACCAGCGACCAGCGGATGTCGGGCAGCATGTCGCCCCACCAGCGTGACGGCGGGTGCACGTAGAAGACCGCGAGGTACGTGTAGAGCCCGAACCTCGGGTGGATCGCGAAGGCGAGCAGCAGCCCGCCGAAGAAGAGCATCAGGAACGCGAGTGCGGTCAGTGCCATGGCGAATCCCCGAAGTCAGCGGCCGGGCAGCGCATCGAGCCAGGCCGTGCAATCGGCCACGGCCGTGGTGAACGCGCCGGCTGCGGCGAAGGTGTGGTCGGCATCCTCGTAACGTCGCACGGCGACGTTGCGCCGCTCGAGCGCTGCGCGCCAGCGGGCATCGGACTGGCAGAGGTCCATGAACTCGGCGGCGGTCAGGTCACGACCACTGACTTGCAGGAGCACCGGACCCGGGAAGCGCCGCGAATCCATCGAGCATGCGCTCGCGGAACGAGCCGCGCGGCGCGCTCGAACCCCTCACGCTGGCAGCGCAGCTTGCCGAGCAGGTCGCGCAGCGAGCCGGCTGCGTCGAATTCGCCCGCGATCACCTTGCGCCAGAACCCAGGCTGCAGGAGACGACGAGCGTAATAGTGCTTCACGTAGGCCTTGGCCGCACCCGCCTCGCTGTGCACCCAGGGATTGGCGAGCATCAGCCCGACGAGGCGCGGATCCCGCCGGCAGTACATCAGCGCGGCCGAGGCGGCGTCGCACAACCCGAAGATCACGCTGCCTCGCAGCGCCGGGACCTCGGCATGCAGGGCGTCCACTCCCGCCCGGACGTCATCGTCCAGGTTCTCGAAGCTGCGCGGTGCACCGTCGCTGTCGCCGATTCCACGATGGTCGAAACGCAGCACCGGGTAGCCAGCGGCGGCAAGCGCGCGCGCCATGAGCACGAACTGGCGGTGGCTGCCGGCCCGGTACTGGGGGCCGCCCACGACGACGAGCACGCCGAGCGGACGCGGGTCCGACGCCGGCGCGTGCAGGATGCCGACCAGTCGGTCGGTGCCGCAGTCGAACACCAGAGCCTCTTTCGCGCAGCGGCTTCATCGCCCGGCCAGCGATCCCGTAGACGGCGATTCCGGGCTCGCCAGCGGCAGCCCGCCCAGGATCGCCGAAGTCCACTCGATCGCCTGCGGCACCCGGACGATCTCGGCCGAGGCCCAGAACGGCTCGGCCGCGAGCGTCGTAAGGGAGGCGCTCGCACCGGCGGCGCGCGCCCGCTCCACGAACCGGGTCGCCGGCAGCGGCGGCGCGGTCTGTTCGTCGCGCACGAACTCGAGCCAGTGCAACGCGCCCGCCTGCGGCGGCAGCGCCTCGGCCACCAGCGCCTCGAGTCCGCGCACCAGGGCCGGAGACAGTTCGTAGCCCGCGACCGCGAGGGTCTCGCCCGCTGTCGAGCGACTGCGCAGCCCGTCCACCGTCTCCGGGTCATCGCCCCGCATGCTGCCGGCCGCGACGCGCAGGCGCAGGAATTGCGCGAGGTGCCGCTTGCCGTCCAGCACCGGCTGCCACCAGAGGCTGGCCGACAGGGCCGGCACAGCGCCCGCGCGAGCAGCGGCAACGGCCAGCGCGCAACCGAGCCGCACGGCCAGGACTGCCCGGACGGGCCGCCCGCGCGCCTCGGCATGTCGCGCGGCCATGGCGAGATCTTCGATCCATTGTTCGATGGTCGCGTCGCGAAACTCGCCTTCGCTGTCGCCGGTCCCGAACAGGTCGGGCAACGCCACCGCCAGCCCCGCCTCGCAGAGGCGCTGCGAAGTCTCGGCGATCATGCGCCGCGACTTGTTCATCTCCTCACCGAACGGGGGAACCACCAGGACGGTTGCGCCGCTCCGCGCCGCCTCGGCCGGTTCGCGCATCAGCACGAACGCACGGCGGCCGGGCTCGCCGAGAAACTGGCCGGAGAGCGAGCCGCGGTTCACGCGTCGAGCTTCCCTTCCAGGAAGCGGCACAACGAGCCCACCGTCTCGAAGACCTCGCCCGACAGCTCGTCGTCCGCCACCGTGATGCCGAACTGGTCCTCGAGCATCGTGACCACGGTGACCACGGCCATCGAGTCGAATTCGGGCAGGCCGCCCATCAGCCGGCTGTCCGCCTCGAGGCGCCCGGCGCGCTCGCCGAGGTGCAGCGCATCGCGCAGCACGCTGCGCACGATGTCGATCGTTTCCATTAACGGCTCCGGATCACGTGATTGCCGATGGACGACGTCAACGGCCGCTCGGCGCGCGCGCGGTGGTCCACGTCGTGTAGGTCTCGCCCTTGAACGCGTCGAGGATGCCGCGGGCACTGGCGATGTTCACCATCGTGAAATAGTACGGCACGCTCAGGAGCCGCGGCATGCGCTCGCGATGCCGCAGGACGTGCCCCGTCAGCGCCAGCGCGTAGAAGGCGAGCTGCGCCGCGAGACACGCCGCGTAGAGCGGTCCCTGGCCGAGCAGTGCAAGGTTGGTCACCAGCAGTACCGCGAGAAACACCGGCGCCAGCCAGCGCAGCAGCTTGTGGGAGATCAGCTTCACGGCGAAGAAGCCGTGGCGGAAGGGATTCAGCAGCTCCGGCATGCTCGAGCATGGCGCGCCAGGCCCGGTTGACGATGCGGACCTTGCGGCGGAACTCGCGATCGAAACCCTCGGCGGCTTTCTCCACGGACTGTGCGGCGGGCTCGTACAGGCAGCGGTGGCCCGACTTCACGATCTGCAGCGGATTGACGAAGTCGGACAGCGCGTCGGCCCGCATCGGCACGTACAGCCCGCGGCGGATCGCGTAGATCGCGCCGTCGCCGCCCACCACCGAGCCGGTCTCGCTCTCGAGGCGCTTGATGGCGGTCTCGTACTTCCAGTAGAGGGACTCGCTGGCCTCGGATGCCGTCTCGGAATCGTGGTACGTGGACTCGCCCACCACCGCGCCGACCGTCCGATCCGCGAACGGCGCCGACAGGCGCCGCAACGCATCGCGCCGGTACATGGCGTTGGCGTCCGAGAACACCACGACGTCGCCGCTCGCCTCGCGGATCGCGGCGTTGAGCCCGACGGTCTTGCCGCCGCGCTCCGCCATGCGCAGCAGGCGGACGCCGCGGCCGGCGAATTCGCGCACGATGTCGTCGGTCCGGTCGTCCGACGCGTCGGAGACGACGAGCACCTGGAGCCGGTCGGCCGGGTAGTCGAGCTGCAGCGTGTTCTCGAGCTTCTCGCGGATCGACGCCTCTTCGTTGAAGGCCGAGATGACGAGGGTCACCGGCGGCTCGACCGCGGGTGGATGCGAGGGCGCCCGGCCGAAAGCCAGGTGCGCCAGCTTCAGGAGCAGCGGGTAGCCGACGTACACATAGGCAACGACGGCCCCGGAGAGCCAGAAAATCAACTCGAGCATGGGCGAGCGCCCCGGATCGCGCGCAATCGGTCGAGCGTGTTGTCAAGCATCACGAAGCGGCTGCTCTTGGGTTCGATGGTCCGCTAGGTTACCCAAGACGCGCTGACCTTTTGTGTGACTTGGTTCCGGGGCGGACGCTCTGCGCGGAGGCCGAATCCGGTAGCATCTTGCCGTCCAGTCACGAGCGCGAATCAAGAATGCAGCGATTTTTTGGCGTCCTGGCGCGTCCGGGTGCGCTTGCGCAGGGGAATGGCACCGAAGTGGAAGCCCCCGCGACGGCCGAGGAAGGCGGTGTCATCGTCGCGCTCGCGGGCCGCCCGTTCTGGCGAGGCCGGCCCGAGGCGCCCGCCAACGCGGCGATGGCGCGCGAGGTCCTGGCCGCCTACCGGCGCGACGGGGTCCGGCTGCTGGACAGGCTGCACGGCGGCTTCGCGCTTGCGATCGTGGAGCCCGGCCGCCAGTCTGCCGTGCTGGCGATCGACCGCATGGGGATCCAGCGACTCGCCTACGCCGAGACGGACGGCGGGATCGTGTTCTCGACCTCGGCCGAGGCGGTCGCACGGCACCTGGCCCCGACCCCCGGCATCGACCGGCAGGCCCTTCTCAGCTACCTGTTCTTCCACATGGTGCCCGCGCCGGGCTCGATCTTCGCGGGCGTTCGCAAGCTGCCGGCGGCGACCGTCGCCGAGTACTCGGCCGGCCGGCTGCGATTGTCACGCTACTGGAATCCCGAGTTCGTCGAGGATCGGCCCGGCGACTACCCGGCCCTCGCTCGGGAGCTGCACGACTCGCTGCGCGTCGCTGTACGGGCGGCCGAACCGGGCGACGCATCCGGCGCGTTCCTGAGCGGCGGCCTCGACAGTTCGACCGTCGCCGGCGTCCTGAGCGAGGTCGTCCCGGCCCCGGCCCGCACCTTCTCGATCGGCTTCGGATTTGCGGACTACGACGAGCTCTCCTACGCGCGCATCGCCAACCGCCGCTTCGGCTGCGACGGCCACGAATACGAGATCACGGCGGAGGACATCGTCGCGAGCTTTGCCTCCATCGCCGAGGCGTACGACGAGCCCTTCGGCAACTCCTCCGCGCTGCCCGCCTACTACTGCGCGAAGCTGGCCCGCGGGCACGGCGTCACCCACCTGCTCGCCGGCGACGGCGGCGACGAGATCTTCGCCGGCAACTCGCGCTACGCCGAGCAGGAGATCTTCGAGCGCTACGGTCGCGTGCCGGCCGCCGCGAGGCTGTTGCTCGAGACCGGCCTGAAGGCGATGCCCCTCCGCGCTGACGCACGGCCTGGTCCGCAAGGCCAAGGGCTACGTCGCAAAGGCCAGCATGCCGCTGCCCGACCGGCTCGAAACCTGGAACTTCATGCGGCAGCTCGGCATGGCCGAGGTGCTCGATCCGGGCTTCCTGGCCGCGGTCGCGCCGGAGGGGCCGATCGAGCACATGCGCGACGTGTACCGCTCGGCGCCGGCCCGCTCGAACGTCAACCGGCTGCTCTACTACGACTGGCAGTTCACGCTCGCGGACAACGACCTGCGCAAGGTCGAGGCCATGTGCGAGCTGGGCGGGATCGCGGTTTCCTACCCGATGCTGCACCCGGACGTGGTCGAGATGTCCAACCGGGTGCCGCCCGGGATGAAGATGCCGGGCACCGAGCTCCGGGATTTCTACAAGCGGGCCATGCAGGGGTTCCTGCCCGACGAGATCATCCACAAGAAGAAGCACGGCTTCGGCCTGCCCTTCGGCCTGTGGCTGCAGCAGTCCAGCGAACTGCGCGACCTCGTGTTCGGCAACCTGAGCGACCTGAAGCGTCGCCACATCATTCGCGACGGATTCCTCGACCGGCTGCTGCACCTGCACGGGGCCGACGACGCGCGCTACTACGGGGTGTTCATCTGGGTGCTCGCGATGCTCGAGCAGTGGTTCAAGGCGCACGAGATCTCGGCATGAGCATGCGAAAGCCCAACCTGTTCGTCGTCGGATCCATGAAGGCGGGCACGACCTCGCTGGCACGCTACCTCGGCACGCATCCCGAGATCTTCATGACCTCCGACCCGAAGGAGCCGACGTATTTCCTCACGCGCGAGCAACTGCTGGACGTGTTGCCCGGAGTCGAGAAGCGCGGGTTCTGGCGGGGCGAAGAGCATTACCTCAAGCTGTTCGAGGCTGCCGGCGACCGCCCGGTCGTCGGCGAAGCGAGCGCGAACTACGCGCGGCTGCCGCGGGTCTCAGGCGTCCCGCAGAAGATCCACGCCTTCAACCCGGACGCCCGCATCCTGTTCATCCTGCGCGACCCGGTGGCTCGCACGATCAGCCACTACTGGTACATGGTGCGTTTCTTCGGTGAGCGACGTGACCTGCTGACCGCGATCCGCGAGGATCCCGACTACGTCGAGACCAGCGACTATGCGATGCAGATGCGGCCCTACCTGTCGCTGTTCGGCCGTGAGCGCGTGCTCACGATGACCACCGAGGCGCTCGCCGCCGAGCCGCATGCCACGATGGCCGGCGTGTATCGCTGGCTCGGCGTGAACGACGCGTTCCGGGCCCCGAACCTCGACGAGCGCGCCAACGAGACGCCGGACGTCGTGACCCAGGTGCGCGGCAGCGGCGCGTTGCACCGGTTCCGCCAGTCGCGGCTGTGGAACGGGCTCGGACCGTTGGTGCCGGCCTCGCTGCGCGGATTCGGCCGTCGCTTTTCGGAGAAACCGGTGGAGCGCCGCAGCGTGGATCCGGCCGCTGCGCGCCGCCATCTCAGGCCGATCCAGCGACCGCAGGTCGAGGCGCTCGAGGAGCTGCTTGGCCGTCCGTTCCCGGAGTGGACGACCCTGCACGGCGAGTCCTGATGCAGGCCTGGCTGCGACGGCTGCTTGGGCGGCCGGCGGTGGGTACCGAGGCCGCTCGCCGTCCGCGCCGCGACAGCGCGATCTATGCACTCGAAGTGAATGACGGCCACGCGCGTGCCCGGAACGCTGCGCCGCCTTTCCCCGGCCGGCGACTTCACGCAGCCCATGATCTCGGCCTGCGGGACCCGGCGTCGCCTACTGGGGTGTGGGCAGCGGTGACGATGCGCCCCGCATCTGGGTTTCGAGGCTCGACGGCGACCCCGCTCCCGTCCGGGCCGCCGCGCACGCCGGCATGCAGGGCCATCCCTACTGGCATCCGGACGGCGTGCGGCTCGTGCACTTCGCCTCGCCGGCGACCGCGTGGGATGCGAGTCGCCAGTTCTCGGCGGAGCGTGCGCCGTCGCAGCTTTGCTGGCTGGACACGCGCACCGGCGAGGTCTCGCCCCTGACCGAGGGGCCCTACACGGACGAGCGACCCGCGGTGACGCCCGATGGAAACTCCGTGGTGTTCGTCTCCAACCGGTCGGGGCGTCTGAACCTCTGGCACGTCGACGCCGACGGCAGCGGACTCACGCAATTGACCGACGGACCCGGGCCGGACTACCGACCCTGCGTGTCACCGGACGGCAGGCTGCTCGCCTACTTCACGTCGGCATCCGATGGTTCCCACCAGGTCCGGCTCCGTGACCTGTCGTCCGGCAAGGAACTGCCCACCGACTGGACGCGGCGATTCGCCTGGAGCCACGGTCCCTTCTGGTACGGCGACGGCCGCGCGCTGCTCGTCCATGCGCTCGCACGTGGCGCAACCGCACCGGCGCTGTGGCGAGTGGATCTTTCCAGTGGCGAGGTGCAGCGACTCGATACACCCGGACTGGCGAGTGCGTCCCACGGAACGCTCGACGCAGCCGAACGCTGGCTGGTCTGCGATTCCCGGCAGCGCTAGGACCGCAGGAAATTGCGCCACTGGCGCCAGTAGAGTGCGGCATCACCCGGGTAGCGCAGGTCGTCGCGGACACCCGGCGCGAGGAAGTTCCACGCGAACTCCACCGGTGCGACCGCTCGATTCCACAGCGGAAGCCCCGGGTCACGCATGCGCGACAGCGTGTGACCGAGATCCGTCGGCAGGGTCCAGCGGGTCACCACGCCGGTGCGTCCGCGCGCGCGGCCGGCGCGCTCGATGCCGAGCGCCCGGTCGATGAGCAGGCGCGGATAGTCGACGCCCGAGGCGAGGTCGAGGTGCAGCCCGGCCCAGAACCGTGAGTTCACCTCGATGAACTCGAAGGCGTCGCTGCGCGGATCCCACTTGTACTCGACCATCGCCACGCCCTGCCAGCCGAGGTGGCGCAGCCGGGCGACGGCATCCGCGTGCATGGCGTCGTGCCACCAGCTCCGCCGCAAGCCGCTCGTACCCCCGGTGTGAGGGCTGTCGTGCAGCGACAGCATCATCGAAGCGGCGACGACCTCGCCCTCGTCGATCAGGACGTTCGCGCCCGCCTGCACCGGCGAACTCGCGTTGCCCTGTGCGAGCACTGCGTCGTACCGGTCGAGCAGCGTCGCGGCGACCTGCGCCGCTTCGGCGTGGGTGTCGCATCGACGTCACGACGGCATCCCGGCCCAGGCTGGCGTGCACCGCGTCGCCCTTCACCCAGACGGGCGGCTCGAGCGCCGCCACGCGCTCGCCGAGCACGGGCAGGTCCGACGGCCTGAGCAGCGCCGTGGCCGGCAGGTGCTTGCGCAGCGCACTGTCGGGAGGTTCCCGCAGGAACACGTCGAGCACGTCGAACTTCGACAGGCAGCGATAGACCACCTCCGGACCGGGCGACAGTGGCAGCAGGTGGGCGAACTCGGCGAACACGGGCCGGAGCGCCAGCAGGCAGCCCTCGGTCGGGACCAGGGCCCGGATGCGAGCCCGTTGGACGTAGTCCCGAAGCCACGGCAGGAACGCGGCATCGTCGTAGCGCGGCGCGACCACCGGATGGCGGTTGTAGCGCGACTGCAGGCCCAGCGCACCTGGGTCGGCCGAGTATCCGTGCGTGCGGTAGCCACCGCGCCCCAGCGAGCGGACGACCCCGAGCATGCCGAGCGCATGGACGTCCGAGACGAGGACGTCCAGTGCGGCTCTCGGCCCGTTGGCAGGATGCGATTTCATGATCGAATGATATTGGAAGGCTGCGCTCGAGGGTGTGATGCGGCTTCGACCCGCTCGTGGTTCAATCGCGCATGCCGTCCATCGCAGCGCACACTGAAGTGCCCCACCAGACATGAACGCAGCCCGGGCGGGCATCATCCGCCGGATCTCGTGGCAGTCGTTGACCGCGCGACTGCGCAACACGCCGGTCGCCCGCTGGATCCACAGCGATCAACAGCTGGTGATTTTCAGGATCGTCCGCCCGACCGATCCGGTTCCTGCGAACACGGTGGGCCCGGTACATCGCGACGACTGGAGCCACCTCGAGAAATTCGAGGCTACCGAGCGCTGGCTGACGCGCGACGCATTCCTCGCACCGCTGCCGAGCGGCTGTCGCAGGGGGAGCACGTCTATACGATCGCGGATGCCGAGCGGCTGCTGAGCTACGGCTGGCTGGTGCCGCAGCAGGACGCCTCGTGGCTGCCGGCGGTCGAGCAGGAGCTGCGCTATCCGCCCGGTGCGGCGGTCATGTACAACGCCTGGACGCATCCCGCCGCCCGGGGCCGCGGCTACAACGGCCTGGTGACGAAGGCCCGCATCGCAGACGCGTTCCTGGAGTTCGGCGCTCAGGCGGTCTACACGGCCATCGAGCCGCACAACCTCGCCGCCACCCGCGCCAAGGACGGCTCCGGCATGGCCCCGTGGATGGAACTCGGCTATACCCGTCGCCTTGGCCGCACGATCAAGAACCGGCGCATGCTCTGAAGCGACACGGCCCCAACGACCCGGACGCCCGGAACCCGGGCGACTCACGCCGGCGGTGGATTGTCCGACTGCAGCGGCGGCCACCCGCGCCGATCCATCTCCTCGGGGCTCGCATAGATGGTGATGCCCTCGCCGGCGAGCCGACGCAGGTGGGCATGAAAGGCCTGCGCATCGATCCACCAGCAGCGCGCCGCACCCACCGCTCCAGTGTGCGTCAGTCCGGCACTCGAGAACTCGCGCCAGAAGTAGTCGCGAACGTCCTTGCGCGTGGGATTGTCGATGCGTCGATGCATGTACTCGACCTCGAAGGCGCGCACCGGCACCTCGTGCACGACGCCCATCGCGTCGCGACACCGCATGCGATGCGTCTCGGGCCGCTTCACCGGCAGCGGGAAGGCATCGCCCATCTCGTCCTCGAGACGGTGATAGAAGGTCACCGGGCCCATGCTGATGCCCACGCCGAGCAGCTTGCCGCCGAGCTCGATGAACCGCTGCCACGGCGAGCCCTCGCCGAACACCGACATGGCCTTGTGATGGTCGGCGGTCACGAGATCAGCGTGACGGCCCACGGCCGAGACGGAGTGAGTCGGGTGCAGGCTGCGCCTGACCCCGGGGAATGAGAGAAACGCCGAGGGCAGCGCGCCCAGGTTCGAGCCGTGCACCGTCGGGTCGAAAATGTACTCGGGATCCTTCGCGGCGTTGGCGATCGTGCCGCCGGGCAGGTAGTACGTCGGCACGATCATCGTGCCGTCCGGACCGATCACGTCCCACAACGCCTCGAACACGGCGATGGGTCCGCCCTCGACGTAGCCGAGGCTCTTGAGCGATGAGTGCACGAAGACGGCGTCGCCGGGCACGAGTCCGAGGCCGCGGAAGCCCTGCGCCAGTTCCTCGCGCCCGAAACGCGGATCCGTGTGGCTGCGGGCGATCAGCTTGGCCTCCTTGATCGCACCCTTGGCCTGGTCGCGCAGCGACTTGCCGATCTTCTTGAGCATGTCAGTGCCTCCCCTGCTCCACCTGTTTCTCGAGCCAGACGGAGTCGAGCATGAACTTGCAGGCCCAGTTCAGGTACTCCCACTGGCCGTAGAGGCCCGAGATCGGGTAGGAGCCCTGCACCCCTCCGACGACCTGCTCCGGCCCCTCGATGAGCACCGTGCGGCGCACGAAGCCGTTGGCGAGCCGGCCAGCCCGCAGGTAACGCTCTTCGCCGGTCAGCTGGTAAAGGCGCAGCCAGGTGTGCGCGATCTGCACCGAGCCCGTCAGGCACACCCAGTCCACCGCAGCGCTCCAGTCGCTCGCGAGCCGGCCCGGCAACCAGCCGTCCGGCCGCAGCGCACCGAGCAGGCCGTCCGCCGTCCGCCGCGTGGCTGCGAGGTAACGCTCGTCCTGGAAGTACTCGAAGGCCTCGAGCAGGCCGCGCAGGTAGTAGCCGAGCGTGTGCGTCAGCGGCGTGTCGGGCAGCGTGAGGCAGCAGTCGGCCACCCAGCCGTTCGCCTGCTGCTTGCCGATCGCCCAGTCGATGTTCATGCGCGCCGCCTTCTCCCAGGCCGGATTGCGCTCGATGCGCAGCGCGTCGAGCAGACCCCAGGTGACGTGCGTCTCGTAGGCCTTCTCGCCGCGCTTCGCGAACGGCGTGGCGTGCTTGCGCCAGCAGCCGTCGGGATCGATCGTCGTCGCGAGCCAGTCGGCGGCCTCGCGCATCGCAGGGGCATAGGTCTCGCCGTAGGCCCGGGTGCCGGCCGCGAGGCCCATCAGGATCTGGCCGGTGTTGAACGTCACCGGCACCTTGCGGCTCGCGTTGATCATGCCGCCCTGGAATCCGCCGCCCGGCATCTGGATCGAGACCAGCCAGTCGAGCATTCGCCGTGCGCGCACATCGAGTTCAGGGCGCCCGAGCGCGCTGGCGAAGTGGACGCAGGTCGGCACGATGTAGCCGGTGGTCTCGGGGTAGGACGCACCCCAGCCTGAGACCACGCTGTAGTGGCGTGCAACCCCGCCGTCCTGCGAGGCCGAGCGGTCCTGCGCGACGCCGAGCCAGCGCAGGCCGGCCTCGAGCACGGCGTCGATGCCCGGATCCGGCCGCGAAGCCACCGGCACGCGGTCGCGGCGGATCGCGCGCTTCGCCTCCGCCGGCAGGAAGAGCTGCTGCTTGATTCGGGTGATCAGGTCGGTCATGCGGGTTCCATTACTGCGGGTGTTCGAATGCGGCGCGCGCAAAGCTCCGTTGCAGGTAACTCTTCACCAGCCGCGCCGCGTAACGTCGCGGCGAGTCGTCCCAGGGCGCGACGCGGGGCACCTGGAACGGATCGCAGCCAGGGTGTGCGGCCCCCCAGGCGGTGGACAGCGCGGCAGTGAAGCCGAGCTCGCGCACGATCGCCACGTGGCGTCGATCGTAGTCCTCGCCGGGCCGGCCGTTGGGATAGGCGAACAGCCGCACCGGGTCGCCGAGGATACCCTCGAGCACCTGCCGGCTGCGGGCGATGTCCTCGCGCGCTGCGTCGGGCGAGAGGCGAGTCAGGATCGGGTGGGTCGCCGTGTGCGCGCCGATCTCGACGCCACCGTCGCGCAAGGCCTGCACCTGTGCGGTCGTGAGCATCAGGTCGCGCGGCGGCACGGCTCCCGCGCGACGGAAGATCTCGGCGGCCAGCGGCCCGCGTTCCTCCGCCGTCCGGTACTTGAGCTCCGCGACCAGCCTGCGAATGGCAGCGCGCCGGGCGAGAACGTCGGGCAGCTCGAGCAACCCGAGCCCGAGGTCGGCAAGGTCCAGACGCTCCGGAGCAGCGCGCATCGCCTCGGTGATCGCGTCGTTGAACATCAGTCCGCCGTCGAGGTAGCCGGTCGCGACGAACACCGTGGGTCGGATGCCGCGCTCCCGCATGATCGGCGCGGCCACGGTGAGGTTGTCGGCGTAGCCGTCGTCGAAGGTGACGCTGAGTGCGCGCGGCGGCAGCGAGCGCGACTGCGAGTCGCGCCAGCGCCTCCGACAGCGGCAGCACGTTGAAGCACGAGGCGACGAGGTCCATCTGCGCGGCGAAGTCCCGCGCGCACAGCGTTCGGCTGCGCAGCGGGTCCGGGGCCGCGAGCACGCGGTGGTAGATCAGGATCAGCAGGCCGCGGCCGCCGCGGCCTGCGATCGACGCGGCCGAACCTGCCGCACGCGTAATCGCTGCCTCGAACGGCGAGAGGTGCTTCACGGCGCGTCCGCCCCCGGCCGCACGCGGGCGAGACCGGCGTCCGGCCGGTGTCCGAGCACGCGCGCGTAGACCTCGCGGTAGCGCGGGACGACCCGCGCCCACGTGCGTTCGCGCTCGATGAAGTGCGGTCCCTGCTCCCGCAGGCGTCGCTGCAGAACCGGGTCGTCCATCACCGAGACGATGCAGTCGGCCAGTGCATCGGCCCGGCCCGCCTCGAACAGCACACCGGTCTCGCGGTCGCGGACCAGCTCCCTGTGGCCGCCGACGTCCGACGCCACGAACAGCTTGCCGAGCGCCATGGCCTCGAGCGGCTTCAGCGGCGTGACCATGTCGGTGAGGCGCATCGGCAGCCGAGGGTACACGAGCAGGTCGATGGCCTCGTAGAGATCGGCCACGTCGCGATGCGGGACTTGCCCGGCGAAGACGACGTGCTTCGTGAGCCCCAGCTGCTCGGTCAGCCGGCGCAGCAGCGCATCCTGCGCCCCGCCCCCGACCAGCAGGACCCGCGTGTCGGGGCGCGTTGCGACGACGCGCGGCAGCGCCTCCAGCAGCAGCGGCAGGCCCTCCCAGGCGAAGAACGATCCGATGAAGCCGAGCACGTAGGCGTCGCCGAGACCGTACCGGGCCCGCGCCGCCTCGGCCGCACCCGCCGCGGACCGCGTTGCCCGCAGGGCCTGCGGGTCCACGGCGTTCGGCACCACGGTGACGCGATCGGCCGGCACCCCGCGCGCAATGACGTCCTGGCGCAGTCCCTCGCAGATGGTGGTCACGGCCATCGCCCGGCGCAGCGCATAGGTTTCGAGCCAGCGCGAGGCGCGGTAGCGCGGGCTGCCTTCGGTAGTCGTGCCCGAACTGACGGCCGCGTCCTCCCAGGACGAGCGCAGCTCGTACACCAGCGGCACGCCGAGCGACATCGCGGCGAGCGCGTTGAGGCAAGGCGAATGTGCGTGGACGATGTCCGGCTGCTCGCGTGCGACCACCTCACGGAGGCGCCGGCGCAGGTCGGTGATCACCGCGAACTGGTCGCCCGCCGGCAGCGACTGCAGCCAGGCCGACGAGGAACTCGTACGGAAATAGTCGAGACCCGCGGCGGACTCGACCGGCGCGTTGAACGGTTGATGCTTCGGCCCGGTCACCTGCACGGTCTCCCAGCCGAGCTCGCGCTGCCCGCGCAGGATCGCGTCGCTGCGGAACGCGTAGCCGTCCGAGATCGGCAGCGAGTGGTCGAGCACGTGCAGGATCTTCATGCCGCCACGCGCTCCCGGAAGAAGCCGAGCACGCCACGGGCGACGTCGTCCCAGCCGCCGACCGCGAGCCCCGCCGAGATCGCCTGCGCGTCCCAGTCATTGCGCGACATCGCGCGCTCGAGCGCCACGGCGGTCGCGTGGGCATCGTCGATCGGCACGATGCAGCCGTTCTCGCCGTCGCGCACGAAGTGCGCGTTGTCGCCCGCGGGCGTGGTCACCACCGGTCGTCCGGCTGCGAGCGCCTCGAGGATGGCATTGCAGCAACCCTCGCGTGAGGTCGCGAGCGCGAACACGTCCGCGGCCTGCAGCCAGCGCGCCACCTCGGCCGACGGGATGCGACCGACGAATCGCACCGCCGCGCCGAGGCCGCAAGTCTCCGCCAGCCTTCGCAGCCTGGCCTCGTACACCGGCTCCGCCTCGCCGCCGCCGACGATCGCGAGCTGGACCGTCGGCAGCGACGCGCGCAGCCGAGCGAACGCCTCGATCAGCACGTGATGGCGCTTGAGCTCGATGAGATTGCCGACGCATACGATCAGAGGGACATCCACGGGCAATCCGAGCGTCCGTCGCGCCTCGCCCGGGTCCCCGGGCCGGAATCGCCCGCGGTCCACCGCGTTCGGGATCACCTGGAACTGCCCGTCCTGCACGCCGCGGTCCACCAGCAGGTCGCGCAGCGAGTGGCTGACGCTGATCACCCCGGTGGCCTCGTTGAGCGCCTGCACGAGCTTCGGGCCGGTCCGAGGATCCTCGACCACATCCGTCTCGAGGCCGCGCACGGTGACGAACACCGGCAGCGACCGGCGACGCGCCATTCGCACGCAGCCGACACCGTCCGGATAGCCGAAGTGCGCGTCCACCACGTCGAACGCGCCGCCACCGCCGAGACGCGGCAGGACGCGCTGCACGGCCCGTTCGAGCCATGTCGCATCGAGCGATTTCAGGACGCCCGGCAGGTAGAACATCGGGGCGTGCTCGATGCGACGGCCGGCATGCTCGTGACCCGGCTCGCGTGCCCAGCCGGGCAGCGGCCGCAGCACGGGGAAATACGGCACCGGTTGCAGCATCGTGACCGGGGTGAGGGCCGCCATGGCGGCCAGGCGAGCGAACACGAAGCCACCGGCGGCCGGGCTGCCCGGGTCCGGCAGGTAGCGGCAGACGCTGAGGACGCGCACGCCGTCACGCCGCCGTGCGGGTCCCGGGCAAGGGTCCCGCCTCGCCGGCCGCCTCGTGCTGCCGCAGGAAACCGTCGAACATCAGCAGCGTCCACAGCGGCGCGCTGTAATCGCGGCGGCCGGAGTGGTGATCGTCCACCATGCGCGCAAGCTCGGCCGGGTCGAAGATGCCGGACTCCGCGAGCCGCGGCCCCTTGATGGTCGCGGCGAGGCGTTCCTTGAGCGAGCCGCGGAACCACACGTCGATCGGCACCGCGAAGCCCATCTTCGAGCGGTACAGCACCTCGCGCGGCAGCACGGGCTCGAGCGCCTTCTTGAGGACGTGCTTGCCCTCGCCGCCGCGCAGCTTGACCTCCGCGGGCAGGCTGGCCGCCCACTCGACGAACTCGTAGTCGAGGAACGGCGTACGCACCTCGAGGCTGTGCGCCATGCTGGCGCGGTCCACCTTGGTCAGGATGTCGCCCGGCAGGTAGGTCTTGTAGTCGAGGTACTGCACGAGCGACGAGCGGATCGTCGAAGGACTTGCCGCGCGCGTGGCCGTGGAACACCTCGCTCGCGTCGTAGCCCTGCAGCTCGCGCCGGAACGCCGGCGAGAAGAGCTGCGCGCGCATCTCCTGCGAGCAGATCGACACGCCGTGCAGGTAGGCGTCCACCGTGCCGCGTGCGAGCGCCTGGAAGGTGGTCTTGCCACGCACGAAGCGCGGCGCCCAGTCGAGCTTCGGATACCAGCGGCCGAGCGGGCCGAACACGGCCCGGCGCACGCCCGCGGGCACGCGGCTGCGCACCGCCTCCTCCATCGCGAACAGCTTGTAGCGACGGTAGCCGATGAAATCCTCGTCGCCGCCGTCGCCCGAGAGCGCCACCGTGACGTGCTTGCGCGCGAGCTGGCAGACCCGGTAGGTCGGGATCGCCGAGCTGTCGGCATAGGGCTCGTCGTAGATGCCGACCAGCTGGTCGAGCAGGCTGTAGTCGGAGGCCTCGACGACCTCGGCCTTGTGATCGGTCTGCTTCGCCTCGGCGACCATGCGCGCGTACTGCGACTCGTCGTACTGCGGCTCCTTGAAGCCGATCGAGCAGGTCAGGATCTTGCCGGCGCCGATCTCGCGCATCATCGCGACGACGGCGCTCGAGTCGATGCCGCCCGAGAGGAAGGCGCCGAGCGGCACGTCCGAGACGAGGCGCTTGCGCACGGCCTCGCGCAGCCGCTCGCGCAACTCCCCCTCCCACGATTCCGGCGAGCCCGCGGGCCGGCGCTCGCCGGCCAGCGGCACGTCCCAGTACCGCACCGGCTCGAGCTTGCGCTGCCCGCGCACGTGCAGCAGGTAGGCGCCGGGCTCGAGCTTCTGTACGTCCTGGTAGATCGTCTTCGGATCGGGCACGTAGCCGAAGGTGAAGTACTCCTCGACCGCGCGCGGGTCGATGCGGCGCGGCATCCCCGGGCACGGCCATGATCGCCTTGAGCTCGGAGCCGAACACCAGCCGGCCGTCCGCGGTCTCGGCGTAGTACAGCGGCTTGACGCCGAGGCGGTCGCGGGCGATGAACAGCGTCTTCTGCCGCTCGTCCCAGACCGCGAACGCAAACATTCCATTGAAGCGGCTGAGGCACTCCGCGCCCCACTCCTCCCAGGCATGGACGATGACCTCGGTGTCGCTGCGGGTGCGGAAGGTGTGGCCGCGCGCGAGCAGCTCGGTCTCGACCTCCATGAAGTTGAAGATCTCGCCGTTGAACGTCACCACCACCGAGCCGTCCTCGTTGTAGAGCGGCTGGCGGCCGCCCTCGAGGTCGATGATCGAGAGGCGGCGGTGGCCGAGGCCGACGCCCGGCGAGAAATGGAAGCCGTCGCCGTCCGGTCCGCGGTGGGTCAGGAGGCCGTTCATGCGCCGCAGGACCGCTTCGTCGATGGAGCGGTCGCCTCGGAGGTCAACGATGCCGGTGATGCCGCACATGTTCGGGTCTGCCGTTGGAGCTCAGCCGGCCGGTCGCCGGCCGAGCACGTCGTCGTAAAACTCGCTGTAGCGAGCAACCATCGCATCGAGGCTGAACTGCTCGACGACGCGCTGGCGCGCGGCCTCGCCGTGGGATCGCCTGAGTTCTGCCTGCTGCACGTACTGCTCCACGGCCGTCGCCAGCCCGTTCGGGTCACCCGGGTCGTAGAGGGCGCCCGTGAGCCCGTCCACGATGAGTTCGGGATTGCCCCCTGCCCTGCCCGCGACCACCGGGCGTCCCGTCGCCATGGCCTCCAGGATCGTATTGGAGATGCCTTCGTTGATCGAGGGCAGCACGAACACGTCCAGGGCGCGCATCAGCTCAGGCACGTCCGACCGTGCGCCGGGAAACCAGACCGAGTCGTCGAGTCCGAGCTCCCGGGCCAGCGACGTGAGCTCGCCTCGCAGCGGGCCGTCGCCGGCGATTATGAGGCGGACCCGGCCCCGCCAATCGGGATGTCGTTCAAGGATTGTACGGAACGCACGCAGCAGGCCGGCGTGGTTCTTGATGGGATCGAAGCGGCCGACCGAGCCGAGGATGAGCGGCGACGCGCCGGCGCCCGGGCTCCTCGCCCAGGGAAGGTCGGCGGGCACGGGTCCGTCGGGACGGAACCGTCCGGTGTCCACGCCGCTGTAGAGCTGGCGGATTCGCTCCGCAGGCACCCCGATGCGCTGCTCGAGCCAGCGCGCGATGTCGCGGGACATCGCCACGTAGCCCTGCGGCAGCGCGCGCAGCAGGCGTCGCCGCCGCAGGTTGCGCGGGTCGAGGCCCTGAGGATCGGCCGGCGACCAGCCATGCTCGCCATGGACGCGGCGGCGCACGCCGGCCGCGGCGGCCGCGAGCTGCATGTCCAGCGTGCCGAGGTTGCGCGTGTGAACGAGGTCCGGGCGCAGCCGACGCAGCGTCCGCCACATGCGGTAGTAGGACGGCAGGTCCTTGCCGGGCCGCTTGCCGATCGAGAGCACCGGCACGTCCGGGCGCTGCAACCGGCGGCGGAAGTCCTCACCCACGCCGTCGAGCGCCACGATGGCGTGCCGGAAGCGGTTGGCCGGCAGGCGGTTGACGAGATTCACGATGCCGTTCTCGAGGCCGCCGTAGTCGAAGCGGAACACGATGTGTGCGATCAGCGGGACCGCGGCCGCGGAGGAAGCCGCCATGTTCACTCCCTGTCGCTGCGGCGGGGCTCCTCGGCCAGCAGCGGCCAGAGCGTGCGAACCTGCGACTCGAGCAGCGTGCGCATCGCGTCGAAGTCGTCGCCCTCCGAGCTCACCGCCACCATGCGCACCGAGGACACCACGCCGACCGGGTCCAGCGCCTGGAGCGCCTCGTTGAGCTTGGTCCGCGAACGAGTTTGCGAGGGCCTGCCGTTCACGTCGTACCAGTGCCAGGCGAGCACGTTCCGGCCGGTGATCGCCACGCGAGTCTCGTTGATGTCCACGTTCGAGCCGGGCGCAATCTCCAGCGTCCTCGCCCGCTGCCGGGTGTATTGCCGCCAGTCGAACGGGACGAGGTGGTTCTGCGCACTGATGAGTTCCTTGCCCTGAGCCTGGTGGCCGTAGGAAGCGAGATACACGTGCAGCTGCAGTGGGCCGCAGCGGTAGGACGCCTGCGTCTCGACGTCGGCACCGACCAGCTCGGGCTGCCAGGGAGCGGTCCACTCCATCGGACCCGTGCAGCCGTCGAGCGCAGGCAGTCGCGCCTCGAGAAGCGCAGCGCCGTTTGCCTCGTGCGACGCCTGCAGCGCGGCGGCCGCGCCCAACAGCGCGAACGCGGCGGCGGCGTAGCCGGCGACGTGCGCGGGCCGGAACCGCGACGCATCGGCGGGCGCGTACTCGCGTTTCGGCGGCGCCGGGTCGGCCAGCTTCATTCCGAACCACAGCAGCGCCACCAGCAGTGCGGCGAACAGCACCATGCCGAAATAGATGTGGTCCTGGCCGCCGAGCAGCCGGCCGTTGGTCGCCGACGCCACCAGCATGGTGATGAACGCGCGCACGCCGTTCGCGACCACGAAGCTCACGGCCGCGACGAGGGTGAATGCGATCCGCTTCCCCCATCGATTGAAATTCAGGTACGCGAACAGCAGCGCCGTCACCGTTCCCGCCATCAGGTAGCGCAGGCCTGCGCAGATCTCGGCCACCTCGAAGTTGCCGCCGGGCAGCGTGAAGAACATGCCCTCCCGCAGCGTCGGCACGCCGAGGATGCCGAGCAGGCGCTCGGACACGTCGGCCGTCGCGCCCATGAGCACGGGCGTCAGCTCCTCGCCGATCGGCACCGCCGCCAGCAGGAACAGCACCGGGAAAGCGATGGTCCTGAACGCCGGCCAGCCCACCACCGCGAACACGACCGCGATGATCATCCCGACGATCGCAAGGTGTTCGACCGCCTGCACGGCCGACGCGCGCGCACCGAGCCACAGCACCGCGAGCGCGGCGAGCAGCACGAGCCCGAGGGCGCTGCCGCGCAGCGGCTCCGCCGTGAACTCGCGGCGCGCCATCCAGAGCAGCAGCAGCGACATCGGCGGCACGATGTAGGCGTGCTGGTAACTGCTCAGCGACCAGAGCTCGAACATGCTCGCGAAGCTGTCGCGGAAGACCAGCACGACGGCGGCGGCGAGCAGCACGACCAGCGCCATGCGGGCCATCGGGGTGGAGAACAACCTGTGCATGACGCGCTGCTTCCCGGGTCCGGTCACGCGGCCCGCGCCCGTTCCGAAAGCTCGCCGGCCACGTCCTCTACGGATCGCTGGTCCACGAACAGTCGACACCAGATCTCCAGGTTCATCAGGACCAGCAGCAGGTCCGAGTAGTCCTCGCGGTTCGCGTCGTGGGCCTGCAGCACGGACTGGACGCCCGCGGCACTCAGGTAGCCGCGCGATTCGACGACGGCGGGATTGAGCAGCGCCTCGCGCAGCGGCCGCAGGTCGCGCTTGAACCACTCGCCCATGGGCGCGCCGAATCCACGCTTGCCGCGGTCGAGGATTTCATCCGGCAGCACGCCGCGCAGCGACTGCTTCAGCAGTTGCTTGAGCTGGCCCTGGCCGAGCTTGGTCGCGGCGGGCACCTGCGCCGCGAGCTCGACGAGCCGATCGTCGAGGAACGGCACGCGGCATTCGATCGAGGTCGCCATGGTGATCTTGTCCGTGAGCAGCAGCAGGTCTTCCGGCAGCTGCGTCTGCGCGTCCACGCGCATCAGGCGCAGCAGCACGTCGTCCGCGGTCTCGGAGGCGAGCACGCGGTCGAACCCGTCCTCGAGCGTCGCCCCGGCGTGCGCGCCGTCGACGAGCAGGTCGGCGACCTGGTCCCGCGCAAGGATCTCGATGTAGAGCCGGTACTGGTCCTGCCATGAGAGATCGCTGGCCTGGATGAACTTGCGCGCATAGCGCGCGAGGTCCATGACGCGGTTCTGCCGGCCGCTCGGCAGCGCGCGGGCGAGCGGCTGGACCACCTGCTGGCGCACCCACCCGGGCAGGCGCCGGAACCGGCGCTGGTAGTGATCACCGAGGTAGCGGCGGTATCCGGCGAACAGCTCGTCGCCGCCGACGCCGGAGAGGATGACCTTGACCGACTTCGCCGCGAGCTCGGCAACGAGGAAGGTGGTCGCGACGGCGCTGTCGGAGATCGGTTCCTCGACGTGCCAGAGCAGCCTCGGCAACAACCGGGCAACGTCCGGCGCAACCACGATCTCGTGGTGGTTGGTCCTGAACAGCCGGGCGACCTGCCCCGCGTACTGGAGCTCGTTGAAGTAGTCGGACGTCGCCGAGCCGCCGTAACCGATCGAGTAGGTGTTGACCGGCAGGGTGCTCTGCTCGGCCATGAGGGCCACGACGGCGCTCGAGTCGATGCCACCGCTCAGGAACGCACCGATCGGGACGTCGCTGACCATGTGGTCGGCCACCGCACGGCGCAGCTCGGTCCGCACCGCCTCGACCCACTGGTCTGCGGTCCAGTCCGTGCGTACCCGTCGCGGCAGGTCCCAGTAGCGGTCGGTGGCGACGCCGTCGGCATCCCAGACGAGACGCGTCGCCGGCGGCAGCTTGCGCACCCCTTCGAAGATCGTGCGAGGCGCCACGCAGTAGCCGATGGCGAGATGCTCGCGCAGCGCGTCGCGATCGATGCCGGCGCTGATGCCGGGAGCCTTGAGCAGCGCCTTGACCTCGGAGGCGAAGGCGATGCCGCGGCCCGTCACCCGGTAGTACAGCGGCTTCTGGCCGAGCCGGTCGCGCGCCAGCGTGAGGCGCCGGCGGCGCGCGTCCCAGAGCGCGAACCCGTACATGCCCGAGACGTGCGTGAGGAAGTCGTCGCCGTACTCCTCGTAGAGGTGCACGAGCACCTCGGCATCGCTGCCCGTCCTGAAGCGTGCCCCCGCGCCTGCAGGTCCGCGCGCAGCGCACGGAAGTTGTAGATCTCGCCGTTGCAGACGACCGTGACCGTGCCGTCCTCGTTCGAGATCGGCTGGTGCCCACCGGCGAGATCGATGATGGAAAGGCGTCGCATGCCGATCACGACGTTGCCGTCGGCGTGGAACCCCTCGTCGTCCGGCCCGCGGTGCACGATCGCGTCGGCCATGCGACGCACGTCCGCGACGGTCACGGGCGCCTCGCCCGGCCCCCGGGCGATCCCTACGATGCCGCACATGTCGCGGTCGCTCCGTCATGCGTGGCTGCGGCACTGCGCACGCCGAACACCTCGTCCATGCGACCCCAGCGGAAGTCGCCGAGCAGGCGATGCAGGCGCGCCTCCATCGTGTCGAGGTTGACGTAGTGCCGGAAGCGCGAGCGCAACGAGGCGCCCTCGACCCGTGGCTGCGACGGGTCGATCTCCCAGGGATGGAAATAGAACATGCCGGACTGGCGATCCACGTCGTTCACCCGGCGCATCGCCCAGCGATACAGCGGGTACGGCATGAGCCGGAAGTATCCGCCGCCGCCGCAGGGAAAATTGCGCTCCGCGACCCGCAACGTGGTGACCGGGATCTCGAGGATCGCATCGGGGCGCAGCCGGAAGGGAAAGCGCGGCGCGTCGGGCATGCCGTACAGGTCGTGGCGGATCGGATAGATGCTCGAGCTGTACAGGTGGCCGGTTTCCTGCACCACGTCGAGCGCCCAGAGATTGCGCTCTCCGATGGAGTAGCTCGGCGCCCGGTACCCGAGCACCGCCGTGCCTGCGATCTGCTCGAGCAGCCCCTTGGTGCGCAGCAGGTCCTCGCGGAGCTGGTCGCGGTCGAGCTCGTTCACGCGCGTGTGGTCGTAGCCGTGGCTCGCGATCTCGTGACCCTCGGCCACGAGTCGTCGCAGCAGGGCCGGGTAGCGCTCGGCGACCCAGCCGAGCATGAAGAACGTCCCCTTGACGCCGTGTTCGGCGAAGACGTCGAGCACCTTGTGGGTGTTGGCGTCCACGCGGCAGGGCCAACGATCCCAGTCGCTGCGGGTGATTCGATCCTCGAATGCCGCGACCTGGAAGTAGTCCTCGACGTCCACCGTCATCGCATTGACGATGCCTTCCGCGACGGACGGCGAGCCTTGCAGGTACATGGGGCGGGTGCGACGTGGGGCGGGGATCAGAAGTCCTTGCGGACCCTGAGGCCGATCCACCAGCCCTCGGCCGTGGCGCGGTCCTCGGGCGTGCGCCAGGTGTAGGCCGTCTCGGCCGACAGCGTGAGGTCGCGCGCGACCTCGCGGTTGTAGCGCGCGGCCAGCGTCTGGTCGCGGGTTGCCCGGCCCGGCGTCTCATCGCGGTCACGCTGCGAAAACCAGACGCGCACCGAGGAGTCCGGGTTGAGGTCGCGGTTGAGGCTCAAGGACCAGTCCTGGGTATCCACCACGCGGGTGGTCTGGATGTAGTCCTGCTCCTCGTCGGTGAAGGACAGCGTGACCACGTTGCGCGAACCCTCGTAGGACGCGGAGGCCGTGGCGCGCTTGGAAATGAATGGCTCGGCCGCGGTCTCGCCGGAGTCGGGGAAGTCCGGAAAATCCGGAATTTCCCCGGGCGGCAGGTCCTCGCCGAACCCCACGCGACGGCTGCTGTTGGTCGTGGGGTTCTCGCTGTAGCGCCGCCCTCAAGGTCAGGTAGCGCGCCCGGTGCCGGAGGCTGAGGAAATAGCTCGTTCCGAAGAACCGTTCGCCGGTGCGCGCCTCGAGGCGATTGCGCTCGTCGGGCTCGTAGATGAAACCCACGTTCCAGTAAGTCGAGTCGAGGCCGCCGCTGGTCGTGTCCACGGTCAGGTCCGTCTCGATCCCGTATTCGCCGACGAGGCGCAGGTCGCGGCTCACCCGCACGCCCAGGTCCACGGCCGGCCTGGTCATAGCGGTAGGGGAAGAACGACTCGTATTCCGTTCGGGTCGAACGGTAGAAGGTGCGCCAGGTGACCTGCTCGCGGCGGTCGGAAGTGCCCAGGGATACGTAGAGCGACTGGTTGGTCGAGTCGTCGCTCGGTTGGTTCGGCCCCTGGTCGTCGAAGAACACGCGGCCGTAGTCGTACTGGGCCGTAAAAGTCGCGTAGCCGAAATCCTTCGCGAGGACCGGGCTCACGTTCCAGCCCCAGCTGTCGCGCAGGTTGCCCGACTGGAAGTAGTTGCCGAAGCTCGCGGAGCCCGCCGGGTTGACGAGCGCCTGTCCGTAGAAGGCGCCGCCGCGGACGTAGAAAAGATCCTGGACCACCGCGACCTGGCCGCTCGCCGAGAGGTTGTGGAAGCTCGCGTCGTACTCGTTCTCTTCGAGGTAGTTGAGGCCGCGCCAGCGATAACGCAACGCGCCCTGGGCGCGCTGCGTGCGGTAATTCGCGAGGAAACCTGCCTCGGCCTCTCGCTACAAAGTCGCTGGTCTGCGTCTGGCCGGGAGGATTCAGGTTGAGGTTGTTGATGTAGCCGATCGCCGCGCCGACCCAGGGCTTGAATTCCGAGGTCGCTGCCGAAGCCGTGGAAGCCACGCCGGTCGCCAGCAGGGCCTGCACCGCCGCCGCCAGCAGGCGGCGCTGGGCGCTCGATCGCCTCATCTCACCGTGTCCCGCCGGCTCGCGAGCCGCCGTAGCGCTGGCGGGACCCGTAGCCGTAGCCGTAGCCGTAGCTCATCGGGTCGTCGCCGATGCCGGTTCGCTGCACGTTGTTCAGCACCGTGCTGATGAGCTTGGTGCGGTCCAGCAGGCCGATGGCCTCCCGCACCAGCCGCTGCTCGGTGTAGTCGGCACGCACCACCAGCAGCACCTGCCCCACGAGGCGCGACAGCACCTGGGACTCGTTGCTGAGCAGCATCGGCGAGGAATCGAACAGCACCACGCCGTCGTGCGCGTACGCGGAGAGCTCGGCGCAGACCTGGGTCATGCGCCGGCTCGCGAGCAACTCCGGCCCGCTCTCGCCGCCGGTGCCGGCCGGCACGAACAGCAACCCCTCGATGTCGGTCGAGTAGACGACGTCACTCAGTGTCAGCGACTCGTCCGCCAGCAGGTCCTGGATGCCCTTGCGACTCTCGAGTCCGAGGGCCTGGCTGAGCTTGGGGCTGCGCAGGTCCGCGTCCACCAGGACGCAGCGGCAGTCCCGCTCGCGGCCGATCACGCCGGCGAGGTTGAGCGCCGTGAAGCTCTTGCCCTCCTCGGCCATCGCGCTGGTGATCAGGATCAGGTTGTTCTCGGCCGCCATCGAGCCGCCGGCGGCGCGACCCAGCGCCGACTCGAGCAGCGGCCACTTGATGCGACGGAATTCGTCCAGCGCCTCGGGCACCAGGTCCTCCGCAGGGAGCAGGCCGAACTGCCGGAGCCGGGCGGGATCGACGACGACCGTCTGCTGCGACGGGCTGGGACGGCGATGCTGCGGGTTGCGGACGCGGCTCGGCACGCGGAGGCTCGACGACCACGGGCGGCGGTTCGACACCTTCGACGACCCTGGCTTCATCCGGCGCGGCGGCCGCCTTCGCCTTCTCGGCGGCCGACGTCTGCTGCGCCTTCTGCAATGCTTTTTCGACGATGCTCATGGATGCGCCTCAGCCCAGCAGCCGGGTCGCGGTGTCGCGGACCACGCCACTGAGCAGCAGGTTCAGGAAATAACCGACCAGCAAGGCGCCGACCGCGCCGGCGACCAGTGCGGCCTGGGTTCGATACCAGGGCAGGAATCGCTCGGACGTGAGCTTGGTGATCGCGCCGAGGACCGGCAGGCCCGAGATGCGCCCGAGCGCATCGCGCGACGTGAACACCGGCCGCATCTGCGCGAGCAGCAGCGCCGTCGCGAGCCCCGCCGCGAGCGCAGCGACCAGCACCAGCGAGGACAGCAGGCCCCGGTTCGGCCCGATCGGCGCAAGCGGAACCACCGGCGGCTCGACGACCCGGAACTTGACGCTGTCCGCGGTCTGCTCGGCCTCCGTCGAGAGGTTGGCCGATTCAAGCCGCTGCACCAGCGAATCGTACTGGCGCTTGTTCACGTCGTAATTGCGGTCGAGCCGCTTCAGCTCCGCCTCGACCTGTGGAATCCGGTCGATCATCCCGCGCAGTTGCTCGACCTGAGCCTGCTGGTTGCCGATCTGGCTGCGAACCTCGGCCATCTCCGCCTCGGTGGCGCCAAGGGCGATCTTGGTGTTCTGGTAGATCGGGTTCATGGCGGCCGCGGCACCCGAGGAATCGACGCCGGCGCCCGTCGAGCCCGATGAAATCCCTCCGCTGGCCTTGAGCGCCTCGAGCTGCTCGATCCGGTTGCGCAGCGACTGGATGTTCGGGTGCTTCTCGGTGTACTGCAGCAGAAGCTGGTCGATCTGGGACTGGATCGCGGCGATTTCGGTGTCGATCGGGTCGCCCGCATCGTAGTCGGACGACCCCGCGGCCGGATCCTCCCCGTCGAGCTGGCGGCGCAATTCGTCGCGGCGGTTGGCGAGCTGGTCGTAACGCGCCTGCAGCAGACGGACGTTGGCAATCGCGTTCTGCAGGCTGCCGAAGAAATCGCCGCCTTCACCCGGCAGCATGGCGAGGTTCTCGCGCTTGAAGTCCGCCAGCCGGTTCTCCGATTCGGTGAGCCGGCGTTCGTACTCGCGGATCTGCGCCTCGAGGAAGCGCCGGGCGTTGGTGACGTCCGTGCGCTTCATGCCCAGCGTGTCTTCCACGAAGGTATCGAGCAGCGACTGGACGACGCCCTGGGCCCGCTTCGGATCGGAATCGTTGTAACGGATCGCGAACGTGTTCGAGCGCCGGGCCTGCTCCAGCGTGATCTTGGTCTGCAAGCCGTTGATCACGGCAACCTGCTGCTCGGGGGTCCGGGCGTCGAGGAACAGGTCGGTCTCGCGGGCGACGCGTTCGAGGTTCGGTCGGCTGAGCATGAGTGTCTGCATCATCTCGACCTGGCCCATCACGTCGGGCTGCACGGCGAGCCCCCTCAGCAGCGGCGCCAGCACCGATTCGGCGTCCACGTACACCTGGGTGCGCGACTCGTAGATGTCCTTCAGCATGTAGATGCTGCCCCAGCCGAGCAATGCCACGGTCCAGGCAATGGCCACCGCCGGCCAGCGGAACCGCCACGCGCCCTTCACGTGGCTCAGCAGTTGGTCGAGTAATTCCTTCATGATTTACCTCCGAGCCGCGCGGCCGCCCGAATTCTAGAAACGGCTCTCGGGAATGATGATGACGTCGCCCGGTTTCACGGGCACGTCGGCGGTGATGTCGCCCCGGTTCAGCAGGTCGTTCAGCTTGACCGGCACACGGACCTGCTTGTCGCCCTCGCGCCTCGAGATCACGGCGCGGTTCCCGGCCGCGAACTCGCTCAGGCCACCGACGGCGACCATGACGTCCACGAGGGTCATGCCGGCCCGGTACGGCAGCGCCTGCGGCTTGGCCGCCGCCCCGACGACCCGGATGCGGTCCTCGAGCGACCCCTGGAAGCCCGTGACGATGACGTTTACCTTCGGACCCCGCACGTATTCGCCCATGGCCGCCTCGAGGTCCTTGCCGAGCTGGCTCGGGGTCTTGCCCTCGGCCTTCACGTTCTCCACGAGCGGCGTGGACAGGAGCCCGTCCGGCCGGACCGGCACGCTGAGCGATAGCTCAGGGTGGTTCCAGACGAAGATATTGAGCTGGTCGCCCGGGCCGATGCGGTACTCCGTCTGGACCGCCTCGGGTGCCGGCGGCGCAGGTACCACGGAGGGTTCCGGCGTGGCGCAGCCGGCCAGGACGGACAGGACCGCGGCCAGTGCCAGCGCGGCGCGGCGAATCACATTGCCTTCGAGTTTCATAGGTTCTCCAGGAGTTCAGTCGCCCGGGCCGCGATCGGCGGCGGGACTTTCGAGCCCTGCAGCGCCTTCAGGACGCGTTGGGCTTCGGGAATCTGCCGGGCCGCGATGAGCGCTTCGCCGAGGTGCAGCTGCACTTCGGGATTCCCCGGAAGTGCGCTGGCCGCGGTTCGAAGCAGCCCCAGGGCCTTGTCGGGCTGGCCCGCGCGCAGCAGTGCCCATCCGTAGGTGTCCTGTACGGCGGCCGTGTCCGGCAGCTTGCGGTAAGCACGCTCTGCGGTCTCTAGGGCTCGCGAATCTCCTTTCTCAATATACAGATACGCGAGATTGTTGAGTATCGCCCCATTGTCCGGGGCCTTCGCGATCGCCGTTTCGTATTCCTGCAGCGCGCCGGCGAGGTCGCCCTGCGCCTGCTTGTACTCGCCGAGCGTGAGCCGGGCGATGACGTCGTCCGGATTGGCCCGCAGCCAGTCGAGCAGCGGCTTCTCGGGTGTCGCCACTCCGGCCCGCCGGCCCGCGATGAACTGGCTGATGGCCAGCACGCCCGACGGCGCCTTGGCCGCAGCGCGCTCGTAGTAGGTGAGCGCCTTGCCGAACTCATCGGCCCGCATGGCGAGGTCGCCGCGCATCGCCAGCGTCACCGGCGATTCCGGCTGCAGCCTCTCCATCTGGGCGACGTACTTCTGCCCGGCGTCGAACTTGCCGGCCGCCAGCGCGGTCGTCGCGGCACGGGTCAGGGCGACGAAATTGTCGGGCTCGATCTTGAGCGCTGCGTCCAGCGCCTGCAGCGCCTTGTCGGGCTCGCGAGCTGCGGAATACGCCCGGGCCAGGTTGAGCCGGTTCGGGACGGAGCGCGGCGACAGCTCGACGGCGCGCTGGAAACTCGCGATGGCCGCGGCCGAGTCGCGGGCCGTGAGCGCGGCGAGACCCTGGGTGGTGGCGACGATCGGGTTGTCGGGCGCGAGCCTCGCAGCGGCATCGGCCTCGGCCCGCGCCTTGGCGGTATCACCGGAGCGCAGGTAGAACTGTGCGAGGGCGAGCTTGGCCGTCGCCGAATCGGGATGCTCGGCGCTGGCCTTGTCGAGCCAGCGCTGCGTTTCCTTGACGTCGCCCTGCACCTGGGCGATGCCGCTCAGCCCGAGCATGGCGGCGAGGTTCTTGGGATCCTTCTCGAGCGCCTTCTGGAAGTTGGCTTTCGCGTCCTCCGGCTTGTTCTGGGATGCATCCAGTCGCGCGAGATTGAGGTACGTGGCCACGTGGTTGGGATCGGTCTGCAGCGCCGCCTGGAGCTCGGCGCGCGCCTCGTCGCCCTTGCCGAGCGCGGCGAACAGGCCGGCCACGAGGTTACGGATGGTCGGGTCGTAGCCGCGGGTGCGCGACAGCTCGCGCGCCCGATCGAGCGCGGCGTCGTTCTGTCCCTTGCCCACCAGCGCGAGCATCAGAAGGTATTCACGCTGGTATCCACCCGGCGTGTCGGACTCCGGCAGCGACTCGATGAGCTCGATCGCGCGATCGACTTCACCCGCCACGAGGTAGCCCGAGGCCAGTTCCATCGTGAGCTGCGGATCGTTCGAGTTGGCGGCCGAGGCCTGCTCGAGCAGCGCCAGCCCCTGCTCGCGGTTGCCGCTGCCGAGGCTGAGCCGCCCGGCCATGGTCAGGAGCGCCGGGTTGGCCTCATCCCCAACCTGTCCCTGCAGCAGCTTCAGGGCCGCCTCGGGCTCTTTCTGCGCGATGCGCGTCTCGGCCAGCAGGCGGCGCGCGTACCAGTTCGACGGGTCGCTGCCGACGACCTGCGTCAGGTGGAGCTCGGCCTGGCCGAGGTTGCCCTGGCGCAGGTTCACCAGACCCAGCATGGTCCTCGCCTGGGTGTTGGCCGGCGCCGCACTCACGACCTCCTCGAGCAGCGCGCGCGCCATCGGCAGGTCGTCCGAGATGAGCGCCGCCTGCGCCCGCATGAACTTGGCGAGCGGGTTCTTCGGCGCCCGCTCGATCAGGTCCTCGGCCGTGGCGGTGGCCTCCTTGGCCTTGTTCTGCTGGACCTGCGCCTGCACCAGCCCCGACAGCGTCGCCAGTTCGTCGCCGGCGCCGGCGTCCTTCTTCAGGCGGCTGCGCGCCTCGCTGAACGCGGTCTCGGCCGCCGCGAAATCGCCCCAGCGCGACTCGAATCCGCCGCGGGCGAGCCAGTAGCGGGTCCGCTCCTTCATGGCGGGCGGGGCCGACTCGAGCACCGCGCGCGCCGCCGGCACGCCCTCGGCCGCCTGGACGGCCGAGGCGAGGCCGAGCAGCGCCGCGAGGTCGTCGGGCCTGGCCGCGCGCGCCGCCTGGAAGGCCGCCTGGGCCTCGCCCACCCGGTTGAGCCCGAGGTACGCGCTGCCGAGCGCAACGTTCAGGGCCGGTCGCGACGGCTCCGGCACCGCCTCGGGGCGGCACTCCTTGAGCACCTGCTCGAACTCGCCTTGCGCGACCTGCACACGGCAGGAGGCGAGCAGCCACACGGCAGGCTCGGCGTCCGAGGCCCGGGCCTTGGCTGCCTCTACTGCGGCGCCGTCCACGTCGCCCTCCTCGAGCAGCGCGATGGCGAGCGCAGCGCGCGCCTTCGGGTTGTCAGGCTCGGCCTGCACGAGGTTCTTGAGGTCGATCACCGCAGCCCGGTAACGGCCGTCGTTCATCGCCTCCTCGGCGCGGGCGTACAGGGCCTCACCCTTGGGCGAGCACGCCGCGAGCAGCGCCGCGGCGGCGAGCGCCACCGCGCGGGCACTCGTCCTCGAAGCCTTGCCGAGGCCGCGCATCCGGGATAGTTCACGCTTCATTGATCATCCTTCCGCGGCCCGCTCCGGGACCGCGATCTGGTTCTTCTCGAGCAGGTCGTACAGGGTCGGCCGGGTGATGCCGAGCAGCTCGGCGGTCCGGGACAGGTTACCGCCCGCGACGGCCAGGGCCTGGCGGATCGCGTCGCGCTCGGCCCGCTGGCGCACCTCGCGCAGGTTCAGCCAGGTCACGTCGTCACCCCGCGTCGGCAGGCCCAGGTCCTCGACGGTGATGTGCTTGCCCTCGGCCATGATCACGGCGCCGCTGATGCGGTTCTCGAGTTCACGGATGTTGCCGGGCCACGGGTAGGTCTGGATCGCCTTCAGTGCGTCCGGCGAGAAGCCGCGCAGCGAGCGACCGTGCTCGCGTGCGCGCCGCTCCATGAGCGCCTGCGCGATGACGACCGCGTCGCCGGTGCGCTCGCGCAGCGGCGGGATGTTCACCGTGACCTCGCTGATGCGGTAGAAGAGGTCCTCGCGGAACTCGTTGCGGCTGATGAGCTTCGAGAGATCCTGGTTGGTGGCGCAGACGATGCGCACGTCCACCGGGATGCGCTCGCGGCCGCCGACGCGCTCGACGACGCGGTCCTGCAGGAAGCGCAGCAGCTTCGCCTGCAGGGACAGCGGCATGTCGCCGATCTCGTCGAGGAACAGCGTGCCGCCGTCGGCCAGCTCGAACTTGCCGGGGGTCTGCTTCACGGCGCCCGTGAAGGCGCCCTTCTCGTAGCCGAAGAGTTCGCTCTCGAGCAGCGTGTCGGGAATCGCCGCGCAGTTGATCGCGACGAAGGTCTTGCCGGCACGCGGGCTCAGCGAGTGGACGGCCCGCGCCAGCACTTCCTTGCCGGTGCCGCTCTCGCCGAGCAGCAGCACCGTGGCCATGGTGGGCGCCACCTTCTCGACGATGCGGCAGATGCGCATCATCGAGTCGCTGATCGCGATGACGCCGGCGAGCGGCAGGTTGCCCGGGTGGCGGGCCAGTGCGCGCGTCTGGGCCTCGAGGGAGTGGATGTAGAAGGCGCGCTCGACGATCAGGCGCAGGACGTCGTTGTCCACGGGCTTCTGGTAGAAGTCGTAGGCGCCCATCCCGACGGCCTTGACCGCGTTCTCGCGGTCGAGCTGTCCCGTGACCACGATGACCTTGGTGTGTGGGGAGGCCTTCAGGGTCTCGACCAGGGTCAGCAAGCCCTCCGAGACGCCTTCCGGGTCCGGCGGCAGTCCGAGGTCCTGCAGCACGACGGCCGGCTCGTGCCGGCGCAGGGCCGAGATCGCCTCGGTGCGGGTCGTGGCCGCGAGCACCTCGTAATCGTCGAAACACCACTTGAGCTGCTTCTGCAGCCCCGGGTCGTCCTCGACGATCAACAGCTTGGGCTTGCCTTCCGGCATCGTTTCTCCGCTCCCCCGGCGGCTTCCCGGGGTCCGTATGTCACAAAGTTGCCCGGATAATACAAGGAGTTCGGGGCGAAATTTGTGAAACGGGTCCAACCCGCGGGGAATAGACGCGAACGGCCGCACTTCCGGTGGCCGGCGTCCTGCAGCGACTGGCCCGTCGCTAGAGGATCGTCTTCTGGGCGAGGTTCGAGTACTCGCTCTCGACGCCGCTCGTGTTGTAGGCGCTCACGGTGAAGTACCAGGTGCCGCTCGTCAGGTTCTCGACGACCGCGCTCGTGATGCCGGGATTCGGAATGTTCTGCAGCTCCGTGAGTTCGCCAGTGTGGCGACCGAAGCGGATCCGGTAGCCGGCGAGGTCCGCGATGGGCGAACCATCGGTGTTCTCGGTCGGCGGCAGCCAGGTCAGCGTCGCGGCCCCGAGCTGGATCTGGGCCACCGTGATGGTGAACGGGGCCAGCGCGGCGGATGCCTTGCCGTCGGAGACCGCGATGACGATGTTGGCGTAGGTACCGACGTCGGCATCCGCAGGGGTGCCGGCGAGGCGGCCGGTGCGGGCATCGAAGCTGGCCCAGGCGGGCAGGTTGGAGACCTGAAATTCGATCGGGTCGCCCTCGGGATCCGAGGCGCTCGGCTGGAAGGTGTAGGTCGAGCCTGCCGTCGCGTCGGTCCCGGGAGCCCCGGACACGACAGGTGCGCTGTTCCTCGGCGTGGGAGCGGCGCTGGGAGCCGGGCTCGATGGGGGAACAGCCACGGCGCCGTTCGCCGTAGCGCCGCCTCCCCCATCCCCCCTGCAGGCAGCAAGGACGAGCGCCGTTGCGACCAGCCCGCCGAGCCGCGCCGAGTGCCTGAAGTCGTTCATGACCGCCCTCCGGGACGCCGATTGCTCAGGGCGCAGACTTCGGCAGCGGCTTGTCGAGGTGCCCCGGGAACGGGATCGGCTCGTACGACATCAGCAGTTCGTCGTAGTAGATATCGAGCGGCGGGCGGTAGCCTTCCTCCGACCAGGTCTGCACCTGCAGGTAGTCGCCCACGGTATCGAAGCCCGAGGCGCTGCCCACGCCGCCGACCGGCGGCACGGACATCGGCTCGACGGTCAGCCGGGTCTTGTGCTTCATGACGGGCGTGCCGTCCGGGTCCACTCCGTCCTGCACCAGCCCCATGTAGTGCGAGTCAACGACAGTCATGAGCTGGCCGGCGTGCGGCCCGGTGTTCCAGCCGATGCGGTTGCCCATGAACTCGTGATCCTTGCCCTCGGTCTTGTCGGGTGGATTCTCGATCGTCGTGAATTGGAAGCTGCGGTCGCTTCGGGAATCCGCGGCCGTCTCGTAGAGGATCTCGAACTGCGTCGGGGTCGGCGGGAAGCTGCGCGCGTCCACCTTGGCGCCGAAGCCGCCGCCCTCGACGACGTTCGTGTCGTAGAGCAGCAACTCGAACCACTGGTAATAAGTCGCGTTGTACTTGAGGTCGCAACGCGAAATTTCCGAGTCAATTATCAGCCGCGGTGCCTCGCCATAGGGCGCAGCCCAAACGCGGAACTCAGTTGGATTGTGGATCGGCTTGCCGGTCGTCGCTGTAGCCGATGGGCGTTGGGTCCTGCCTGACGTAGATCTCAACCACCGTCCAGCCGTCCACCACCCAATTCGTGTAGTCGACGGGCTTCTTCAGCTCCGGCCAGCCCCACCCGCCGTAGGGGTGACCGCGCTCAGGATGGTCAATGAGGTTCTTCGTCCAGTCGCCGCCGGTCTCCCACCGACCCTTGTAGCTCCAGTCAGTCTGGGGAGTGACATAGCCCCAGCTGTCATCGTCTCGAATCGACGACGTCATGCCATATTTGCGAAATGTAGTCTTCAAGTTTGCTCTCGGGTGTGATGATCACAGCCGGGTCATCCAGTGCGCTCTGCGGGAAATCATACGTCCCCGATCTCGCGCCGTCTTGACTGACCTGCGCACATCCGTTTTCCCCGTTTACATGCGTACTGATCCACCCTGTCCTGCGTGACATGCCGGGTTGCATCTGGCCGGGGCCGTAGCCTTCGAGTAGCAGCGTCTTGAACGCCTCACCCTTTTGAGCGTCGCGGTGCGTCCAGGTCATGGCCGGCCGCGTCCAGTACAGCGCGTACTGCAGATAGAACTCGCGCACGCTGTCGCCATCCTTCTGAGGCCCGGGCGGCGCCTGCTTGTGGAAGAAGACCCGGAATTTCCCGGCCTGCTTGCCAGTCGGCGTGATCGTGAACTTGAAGCTCTTGCCGCCACTCAAGGCGTAGGCCGGGTCGGTGTTGAGGTCCCGCCGGCCCTCCATGGTCGGGTCACCGCCGGGGCTCGATTCGTTGCCCCTCAGTACATCCTCGAGCGTCTGGTAGTCGCCGAAATTGTTCACGTACCACGCCTTCGAGTACGCGACTCGCGCCTGGAAGTCGGCGTCCTTGTCGAAGCCGGGGTCCGTGAAGCCTTTCGCGACCGTGATGCTGAACGCCGGCAGTGCGCTCGACGCCTTGCCGTCGGAGACGGTGAGCTGAACGTTGGCGTAGATGCCGACGTCCGCTGCCGCGGGGCTGCCGCTCAGGCGGCCGGTTGCGGGATCGAATGCCGCCCATGCGGGCTTGTTGGCGACCGTGATGCTGACCGCATCGCCGTCAGCGTCGGAGACCTTGGGCCGGAATTCGTAGTTCGAGGAAACCGTGACCGCCTTGGGTGGGCTGCCCTCGATCACCGGCGCGGAGTTCTTGGTTGCCGTGGCTCCGCCGGGCGGCTTGGCGGCCGGCGGGACCCCGCCGTCGGGGGGCGACACGGCGCTTCCACCCGACCCGCTGCACGCCGCAAACATCACGCTCGCCGCAGTGACTGCAACGAGCTTTGCGATAGAGGTCGCTCTCATGTTCTGGCCGCTCCGTATCTGGCAACCCCGCTATCCGCAGCGCAGGGCCGTGGACCGGAGGCTTTGCGTCCCCGCCTTGCGACGGGTTTGCTATTGACGATCTACGAAAGCGGCCGCATTCGGACGACGCGCTTCAGTGGGCGATTCTTCGCCGCAGTGCCGCGGCGATCAAGCAGCTTGGCTCGATTCTGTGGGTAGGTTGGCAGTTTGCGCAGGCAGGTGCAGCTCGATGCGAGTGCCCTCGCCTTCGTGGCTCTCGACCAGCACGCGACCGCCGATCGACTGCACGTATTCGCGTACCTGGTAGGCGCCGATGCCCATGCCCTTGCTGCCCTTGGTCGTGTCGAAGGGCTTGAACAGCCGGTCGCGGATGAACTCCGGGCTCATGCCCGCGCCGGAGTCCGTGACGATGACGGCGTGCCACCCGGCACCCGGTTCGACGCGCACGCCGACCCGGCCGTCCTCGGGCGTCGCCTCCTGCGCATTGCGGATCACGTGCTCGACGATCATCGTGAGCCGCTCCTGGTCGGCCTCCACGAATGCCTCGGCGCCGTCGCTCTCGAACACGGGCTGCGGACGGCGCACGCAGCAGCGCGCGACGGCACGCTGCGCCACGTCGCACAGCGGCACGCGACGCACCGTGGTCTGCACCTCGCGTCGCTGCAGTTGCTCGATGAGCCGCTGCATGCGCCCGGTCGAGTTCGCGATCGTGCTGATCGCGTCGTCCACGAACTCGGGATTGCGCTTGTGCTTCTCCGCGTTCGACACGATCAGCGAGAGTTGCGCAGCGAGGTTCTTGAGGTCGTGCATCACGAACGCCGTCAGGCGGTGATAGGCCTCGAACTGGCGGCTGTCCGCGAGCTGCCGGTCCGTCTCGTGCTGCGCGAGGTGGGTGGCGACGTGGCGGCCCACGGTCTTGAGGAGGTCGCGGTCCTCGAACGTGGGATTGAACGGCGGCGGCGGCGCGGCCAGCACCACGAAGCCGATCATGTCCGTCCCGTGCACCAGCGGCAGCACGAAACGGTGCCGCTCGCGATCGTCGCCGATGAACCCGGGCAGCATCACGTTCTGGTAGGAGTCCGGCGAACGGGCGTGCTCCTGGGCATCCACGACCCACTGACGGCGCACGAGGAACTCGACGAGTTCGTCGGTGACGGGGAGCGCCGGGAAGCGCCGCGCCGCTTCGCCGCCCTGGGGCCAGACGGCGGCCGGCTGGTATTGCCCACCGGCATCGTCGCGCAGGTAGAGGATGCCGCCCGGGCTGCCGATGATCTGGGCGATCGAGCGGACCGCGTTGGCGCGGACCTCGATGCCTTCGACGGGCGCCGACAGGGTGTCGATGAAGCGCAGCCACTCGATGCGGTAGTCGTACTTGTTGCGGTAGAAGTGCTTCGAAATGAACACGCGCAGCCTGCGACGCAGCGCGCTCGACGCCACCAGCGAGACGAGCACCGCGGCGGCACCGGCGAAGAACACGAGCTGCGCCACCCGTCCCCAGGTACCGCCGTACAGACGGATGAAGTAGCCGCCCGAGGCCATGAGCAGCAGGTACAGTCCAATAGACAGGATCGAGGTCGTATAAAAGACGACCTGCCGCGAGACGAACACGTCGAGCGACCAGTGCGGATTGCGCCGCGCGGCGAGCGCGAGCATGGGAACGGTCATCGCGAGCACGAATCCGCGGGCAGACCAGGTGACGGCGTCCACCGACTTGAGGAGCTGTGCCTGCGAGTAGAGGAACAGGTCGTACGCGAACATCACGCCCATCGCGATCACGAAGAACTTGATCGCGAACCGACCCTGCGCCCGGCTGTTGCGGTAGACCTGCTCGAGCAGGACGAGCCCGAGCAGCGCCATCAGCAGACCCGCCCCGATGATCAGGAGCATCGGTGACGGTACGGGTACCCCGGCGCCCACGAGCACGGGCAGCCCGAAGGCGAGCGCGACACCGCCGATCCAGGTCGCGTGCACGGCGCGCGACAGCCCGCCGGCAAGGCCGGCCGATCGCGTCAGTCCGGTGAGGACGACGAACCAGGCGCCGTACCGCAGGCTTTCGGCGAGCATCACCATCGGCAGGGACAGGTCCATCCGGCTGGAGCCGAACGCGAGCAAGGCCGCCCACGCCGCCGTCACGGCGCAGGCCACCACCAGGCGCGCGCCCTGCGCGCGTCCCTGCCAGCTGGTGAGCAGCAGCAGCGTCAGGATCAGGAAACTGGTGGCTGCGAGCCCGTAGGAAACGAAGCCGAGATCGAGCATGGGCTACCGGGCGCCCTTGCCCCAGAGCACCACTTCGACGGTCTGCAGGAGGATGGCCAAGTCGAACAGCAGGCTACGGTTCTTCACGTAGTAGAGATCGTACTGCAGTTTCTCGAGCGCGTCCTTGTCGGAGGCGCCGTACGGGTAGCACAGCTGCGCCCAGCCGGTGATGCCCGGCTTGACCGTGTGCCGCTCGCGGTAGTACGGGATCTGCTGCTCGAGCCGCGCCACGAACTCCGGCCGCTCGGGCCGGGGGCCGACGAAGCTCATGTCGCCGCGCAGGACGGCGAACAGCTGCGGCAGCTCGTCGATGCGGGTCTTGCGCATGATCGAGCCGACGCGCGTGACCCGCGGGTCGTCCGGGGTCGCCCAGATCGCCTCGCCGGCCTTCTCGGCGTCCTGCCGCATGCTGCGGAACTTCACGATGTCGAAGTTCTCGTTGTAGCGGCCCACGCGCGCCTGCCGGTACAGCACGGGCGCGCGCCAGCCGTCCTCGATCTTGATGGCGACGATCGCGAGCAACATGATCGGCGCGGTGAGAAGCAGCAGCACGGCGCTCGCGACGACGTCGAGCCCGCGCTCGAGCCCGCGCTGCACCAACGAGTTGCGGAAGCCCTCGCCGAAGATGATCCAGCTCGGATTGAGCACGTCGAGCCGCACCTTGCCGGTCTCGCGCTCGAGGAAGGTGGGCAGCTCGAGGATGTCGATGCCGGCCATGCGGCAATCGAGCAGTTCGAGCACGGGGAAGCCGCGGCGGCGGTCATCCATCGAGACGACGATCTCGTCCACCTCGTTGGCTCGCGCCCAGCGCAGCAGGTCGTCGGGCCTGCGGGACGAGCTTGTCGTCGGGAACGCCGATCTTGTCGCCCTCGGTCGCCATGAAGCCGACCAGCTTGAAGCCGCGCTGGTCCGAGCGGCGGCGCAGCTGCAGCAGGCTCGCGGCGCGCTGACCGGCGCCGTAGACGAGCACGCGGCTCTTGAAAGTGTCCTGGTCCACGATGCGGTCGAAGAGCGCGCGCGTCGCGGCGCTGAAGAGGACCGCGATCACCGCAGTGACGGCCAGCACCTCTCGCGAAATGGCGATGGCCGGCACCGCGTAGAAGACCAGTGCGCTCAGCGCCGCACCGTTCAGCGCGCCGGCTGCGACGCGGATCATCAGGCCGACGGTGCCCGCCCGCTGGCGCGTGGTGTACAGGCCGAAGGCGAAGTTCGAGGCGATGCAGAAGATCGAGAACAGCAGGGCCGTCGGCACGAGGTTGCCTGTCGGCGTGGCGCCCGCCGCGTCCAGTGGCCCGACCAGAATCGCGGCCGCAAGGTAGGGCGCGAAAAAGAACAGCGCGCCTTCGATCGCTGCAAGCAGCACGACCGGCACCTTGAGGAACAACTGGAAGAACCGGATGGACACGCCTGGATCCTGGCTCCTTGAACGCCCGCGAGCCCCGGCGGCTATTCTTCTTGAGCCGGCCCGAACCTGGCAGGGGAATGTCCACCTGCGAGGCGAAGTTTATCCGTCGCGGCGCCGGGCGATGTGACCCCAATCGCATATGTGAAATGCTCGGGGCCGATGGCCGGGATTGGCGTCCCCACGGGGATTCGAACCCCGGTCGCAACCGTGAAAGGGTTGTGTCCTAGGCCTCTAGACGATGGGGACGCGGGCGAAAACTGGTGGAGCCAGACGGGATCGAACCGTCGACCTCTTGCATGCCATGCAAGCGCTCTCCCAGCTGAGCTATGGCCCCACACGAAGCATGGAATTCTGTCCGAGGGCATGACGAGTGTCAATAAACCTCTGCGGGGCGGTGGTCCACAATGGGCTCGATGCATCCTCGTCGCTCCAGCCCCGCTCCGCGGGTTCTGCTGCTGCTCGGCGCCCTGACCGGACTGCTGGCCGGCGGCTGCACCCGTCCGCCGGACGCGCCCTCGACTCCGGCGGACGACGGCACGGGCCCCGCGGACTCGATCGCCGCACTCACCGACGCGATTCGCCGGGCGCCACAGGACCCGCCGCTGCGCATCGCCCTCGCCCGTGCCGAGCTGGCTGCCGGCTCCGCGGCGGCCGCCGAGGGCTCGCTGCGCCGCGCGCTCGCGCTCGGCGCCTCTGCCGACGACGTGGCGGTGACGCTGGCCGACAGCCTGCTCGCGCAGCAGGACTATGGCCGGGCGCTCGAGGTCATCGGCGATCCGGCCGAAAGGAGCCCGGCCCTGCGCCTGCCGCTGACCTGGCTCAAGGCCGAGACCGAGCTGCGCATGACCGATACCGATTCACGCACGACGCTGCGGCGGTTCGTGGAGGCCTGGCGGCTGCGCTCGGGGCTCGCAGAGGACGGCTTTCCCGCAGCGGAGCTGCGCGCACTGGACGCCCGGATCGAGGCACTGCGGTCCTCCGAACCGCTGGTCGAGGCTGCGCGCCAGCACTTCGCATGCCACGACTCGAGGCCGGCGGCGCTCGAGCCGCCCAACGTCGCCAGCCTCGTGGGCGCGCCCGAGGCCCGTGGCCGCCGCGTCCTGCAGGTGGGGGCCGCACGCGAACTGCGTCGCCCGAGCGACGCGGCGCGCGTCGCCCGGGACGGCGACATCGTCGAGATCGACGCCGGCCCCTACCCCGGCGACGTCGCGCTGTGGACCCAGGACGGGCTGAGACTGCGCGGCGTGGGCGGACGGGCGGTGCTCGACTCGCGCGGCGCCACCGCCGAGGATCAAGGCATCTGGGTCCTGCGCGGCGACGACATCACGGTGGAAAACGTGGAGTTCAGCGGCGCGCGCGCACGCGCCCGCAACGGCTCCGGGATCCGCTTCACGGGACGCAACCTCACGGTCCGCAACAGCGTGTTCCGGGACAACGAGGCGGGGCTGCTCACCTGGAACGATCCCGACAGCGACATCGTCGTGGAGCACAGCGTCTTCTCGCGCAACGGCTACGGCGACGGGCAGTCGCACAACATCTACGTCGGGCGCGTGCGCAGCTTCACGCTGCGCTTCTCGCACTCGCACGATTCGCATGTCGGCCACGCGGTGAAGAGCCGCGCCGCGGTGAACCGCATCCTCTACAACCGCCTCACCGACGAGGAGGACGGCGACTCGAGCTACCTCATCGACCTGCCCGTGGGTGGCGACGGCTACGTGATCGGCAACGAGCTGCTGAAGGGCGCGCGGGCCGAGAACCCGAATGCGATCTCGTATGCGTCGGAGCGACCGGACATCGAGACCGGCCGCCTGTGGGTGGTCAACAACAGCCTCCACAACCGCTACCTGAACGCGGCCTTCGTCCGCAACCGCAGCCAGCGCCCGGTCACGGTGATGAACAACGTGGCGGTCGGTGCGCCGATCTCGCTCAAGGCGGGGATCGCAGACCTCCGGGCCAACTACCAGGCGCCCGCGCACGGCCTCCGCGATGCGCCGCAGCTCGACTTCGGCCTGATGCCTGACTCGCCGCTGATCGACGCCGGTGCCGCCCCGGGCTCCGCGGACGGCGTGTCCTTGTGGCCGGAGTTCGAATACGTCCACCCGGCCTCCGGGCGACCGCGCCAGCGCGTCGCCGCGATCGACATCGGCGCGCACGAATTCTGCGGTTGGTGATGTTGCGAGGCGGTCAGCCCGCGCGCGTAGGCGAACGCGCGGTCGAGCCGCGCGAGCGTTTCCTCGCGACCGAGGATACTGAGGGTGACGTCGATCGGCGGCGACACCGAGCCGCCCGCGACGGCCACGCGCACGGGCTGCGCCACGCGACCGAGTCCGACGCCCTGCTCCGCCGCCACGCTGTTGATCGCCTCGTGGATCGCGGGCGCGGCCCAGTCGGGCATCGCGGCGAGCCGCTCCCGTACGGCCGCGAGCAGTGGCGCGGAGTCCGGGGTGAGGTTCTTCCTCGCCGCCCTCTCTTCGTAGGCCGTGACGTCGTTGAAGAAGAACAGGCTGTTCTCAGCCATCTCCTTCAGCGTCCGCGCGCGTTCCTGCTGGGCCTTCGCGACGGCCGCGAGCCGCTCGTCCGTGAGACGGTCCGGCGCCACGCCGAGCGCCTCGAGCTGCGGGCGGAGGTACCGTGCGAGGTGCGCGGGGCTGGAGCGCATGATGTGCTGCTGGTTGGTCCAGAGCATCTTGTCCGGGTTGAGCGCCGACGCCGACTTGTTGCAGTCCTCGATGTCGAACAAGCTCACCAGCTCCTCGAGACTGAAGATCTCCTGGTCGCCGTGCGACCAGCCGAGGCGCGCGAGGTAGTTGAGCAGCGCCTCCGGCAGGAAGCCCATGTCGCGGTACTGCAGCACGCTGACCGCGCCGTGGCGCTTGGAGAGCTTCGCGCCGTCGGGGCCGAGGATCATCGGCAGGTGGGCGTACGCCGGCGGCTCGACGCCGAGCGCGCGCAGCATCTGCATCTGCCGCGGCGTGTTGTTGATGTGGTCGTCGCCGCGGATCACGTGCGTGACTCGCATGTCGTAGTCGTCCACGACCACGCAGAAATTGTAGGTGGGCGTGCCGTCCGAGCGCGCGATGATCAGGTCGTCGAGCTCGCTCGCCTCGAACACGATCGGTCCGTGCACGATGTCCTGAACGACCACCTGCCCCTCGTCGGTGCTGCGAAAGCGCACCACCGGATCCACGCCCGGCCGCGGGTCCGTGCACGTCCGGCAGCGGCCGTCGTAGCGCGGCTTCTCCTTGCGCGCGAGCTGCGCCGCGCGCCGCTCCTCGAGCTCCTCCTTGCTGCAGTAGCAGTGGTAGGCGTGGCCGTCGGCCAGGAACTTCGCGATGACCTCGCGGTACCGGTCCATCCGCCGGGTCTGGTAGAACACGCCCTCGTCGTGGTCGAGCCCGAGCCACTTCATGCCCTCGAGGATCGCCTGCACGGCCTCGGGCGTGGAGCGCTCGAGGTCGGTGTCCTCTACGCGCAGGATGAACACGCCGCCGCGGCGGCGCGCGTACAGCCAGCAGAACAGCGCCGTGCGCACGCCGCCGATGTGCAGCATGCCAGTGGGGCTCGGGGCGAATCGGGTGCGGACGGTCATGGGGCCGGCGCCTGCGATGGACGGGAAAGGGCGCGAATTCTAGCAGGGCCCGTCCGCGGCACCGCTGCGTCCGGAAAGAGAACGCCGGCTGCGAGGCCGGCGTCGTGTTCTGGTGGGCGGTAGTGGGATCGAACCACTGACCCCTGCCGTGTGAAAGCAGTGCTCTACCGCTGAGCTAACCGCCCATTCGAAGGGCGCGTAGTCTAGGGGGCCGCCCCGGGAGGGTCAAATCCCCCTTACAGTCCGAGCCAGCGGGCGATGATATTTCGCTGCATTTCCGAGGTGCCGGAATAGATGGTGGCGCCGATTGCATCGCGCAACGTGCGTTCGACGTCGTACTCGGCCATGTAGCCGTAGCCGCCGTGCAATTGCACGGCGTCCAGCGCGACCTTTACCAGCGCCTCGCTGACAAACAGCTTCGTAATGGACGTATCCATGGAGATATCGCGCGCCCTGCCGAGACGCCACGCGGTGCGGTAGGTCAGCAATCGGGCCGCCTCGAGCTGGACCTTCATGTCGGCCACCTTGTGCGAGATCCCCTGGAACTTGCCGATGGCCTGCCCGAACTGGGAGCGCGTGCGGGCATAGTCGATCGAGGTTTCCAGCAGGCGCTCCATCGTTCCAACGTGCGCACTGACAAGCAGCGCCCTCTCCCAATCCATGGCAGTGGCAAATACGCCCGAGCCACCGCCGACCTTCCCGAGCACGGCCTCGTCCGGAACGTCGAGGTCGTCCAGGAGCAGCTCACCGACCGGTGAGGATCTCAACCCCATCTTCTCGAACTTCTGGCCGGCGGAAAATCCGTGCATGGACCGGTCGAGGAGGAACCCGGTGACTCCACCGTGAAAACCCTTCGCCGGGTCGGTAACCGCAAAAACGACGGCAACATCGGCCACCGGGCCATTGGAGATGAAAGTCTTGACGCCGTTGAGTCGCCAGCCATCGCCATGGCGCATGGCACGCGTCCGCATCGAAAAGGAGTCCGAACCGGATCCGGGCTCCGTGATGGCATGACAGCCCACGAGGGTCCCGTCGCACAACCCAGGCAGGTATCGCTGCTTCTGTTCGTCGCTGCCATGCCGCCATACGGGCACCACGCATGCCAGCAGGTGCGCACAGAGTGAAAACACAAGGCCGCCGTCGCGGCAGCCGTATCCCAGCGCCTCGAGCGCAATGGCGCAGGACAGCGTGTCCAGGTTGCTTCCGCCGATCTCCTCGGGCACGGGCAGACCCTGGATGCCAATGTCGGCGCACTTCCGCCAAAGCTCCCGGGAGAAGACCTGCTCGCGGTCACGCTGGGCGAGGTCGTCGTTGAGTTGTTCCTGTGCGAACTTGACGATGCTCTCCCGCAGCATCTTCTGCTCGTCGGTCAACGAGAAATCCATCAAGTCATCCCTTTGAGCCGCTGATAGTCGACCTTGTCGGTCGAGGTCTTCGGCAATTCATCCAGCCAGGAGAAACGATCGGGGATCATGTAGAGCGGCAGGTGCTCGGAGCAGAAGCGTTTCATCTCGATGAGTGATGGCCTCTGCCCCTCGCGAGCACTCAGGAAGGCTGTAATCGACACCCCCGACTCTTCGTTGGGCGTCGCTACGACGGCTGCTTCCTTGATTCGCGGATGCCGGTAGAGACCCGCCTCGATCTCACCGAGTTCCACGCGATACCCGCGACGCTTCACCATGCGATCCCGCCGGCCGCGGTAGGTGTAATCTCCATCCGCGCCTTCCACCACGATGTCTCCGGTGCGGTACCAGCGGGTCCGATCCGCGTGTTGCAGGAAACCCTTCGCTGTCTGCTCCGGCAGCGCCCAGTAGCCCTGCATGACACCGGGCCCCGTGATGCAAAGCTCGCCTTCGTCACCCGCGCGAACGTCGCGATCTTTCTCGTCAACCACCCGGGATCTCAGGTGCGAGCAGGTCTTGCCGATCGGGTACGGCGTGGTCCGGTCCGTTGGGATCGGCAGCGACACCTCATACCAGGTGCAAACATTCGTTTCCGTGGGTCCGTAGAGGTTGAAGTAGCGCTTGCCCGGGAGCAGTTCGCTGAGCAGTCGCAGGTGCTTCACCGGGAAGACCTCGCCCGCGAACAGGACGTGGCGAAGGCGCGAGTAATCGTACGCCTTCAAATTGCCGAACTGGGCCAGCAGGCTGAGGATCGACGGTGCCGAATACCAGATCGTGATCTTCTCGTCTGCGATCAACGGAGCGAGGCGGACGGGATCCTTCCCGACTTCCTCTCCCACCAGAACCAGTGTTGCGCCATGCTTCAGGCACACGTGAATGTCTAGGATGGAGAGATCGAAGTGGAACGGCGCGTGGGACGAGAACCGGTCGGATTCCAGGGGCTCGAAAACCTCGGAGCACCAGTCCACGAACGTCACGGCATTCTCGTGGGAAAGCATCACGCCCTTCGGCTTTCCCGTTGAGCCCGACGTATATAGGATGTAAGCGAGTTGTTGGGTGTCGGGCAGGATCGTATTCGAAGCGGCCGCGGGCGCCGACGAATCGGCGCGATGCAATGCCGCGCGCAGGCCCGCACCAAGCCGGGGCGCATCAACCTCTAGGAGTGCGGGAACCGGCCCCAGTGCAGCCAGTTCAGTGGCAAACTTGCCGGCCAATTCCGCTTCCACGACGGCGACGTCCACGGCGCAGTTATTCATGATGAAAGCATTGCGGGCAGGCGGCGCCCCTGGATCCACCGGAACGTATGCAGCACCGGTCTTCAAAATTCCTAAGATAGTCGCGACCGCATCGGCAGATTTGCGCATGTAGATCCCGACGCGGCCGCCGGGCCGGACGCCGAGTGCGCTCAAACGATCTCGCAACCGGTCGGAAAGCTCGTCGAGGTCACCGTAGGTAAGCGACCCCCTCCCGGGCTCGACGATCGCCGTGCGGCCCGGTTCTCTCTGTGCAGCCCGAATGAAGTCCCGGTGTAGCGGGCGGGCGTCGATCATGATCGCTCCTAGGACAGCTTGGACTGTACCAGTGCGGCAATGTCCGCAAGATTGTCGAGGTGCTCGCGATCGGCCTCGTGCGCCTCCAGCGTGATGCCGAACGTCTCTTCCAGAAACATCACGAGCTTCAGTGTGGCGATCGAGTCCAGGATGCCGCCGGAGATCAGCGGTGTTCCCCGGGTGAGTTCGTCCGGGTTCTCGCCTGGCAGGAAGGTGTCCAGAATGTACTTCTTCACGGTGTGCTCGATGGCTTCGGACATGCGCTAGTGCTCCGTCGGTTGAACCTGGGTCGCATCCCGGCTTTCGAGCTGGGGGGCGGCGAAGATCTCGTCCCGCCTCTCCAGCAGGTCGGAATATAGTCGATCGGCGACCATTTGGTGCCCGACGGCGTTGGGGTGCTCGTCCCATTCCGCGAGGCGGATATCGGTGAAGTCGTGGCCCCGGTATACGTCCTCGATGTTGATCGTGATGAAACCGGCATTGTTCGCGATGCGTACCGCCTCCGGAGTCGCCTCCTGCCAGTTGCCTTCCCGGACTTGGGGCAGGAAAATCCAGACTGGGACGATGCCCCTGTTACGTGCGTCCGCGGCGATTCGTTCATACACGAACGCGAGAATCTCACTGCCGAAGGGAGTCAGCGCGCGAGTCGCAGACGCTTCGTCCATATCGGCCCGCACACCTGCCCGGTCAACGATGTCGCGTAACTCGGGGTACGGAATTTCGATTCCCTTGCGCACAACCTCCACCAAGTACATCGCCGATCGATCTTGCTCGCGGCCCGTTGCGACAAAAAAGACGCTGGAGGGTGCAAATTCCAAGGCCTTTTCCCAGGCAACGAGCTGCTGAGGGGGCTGGTACCCGGGAACACCGAAGTTCAGCAACTCGAATCTCTGGTACGGGGTATCGCGCAGTTCCGCGTTCAGGCGCATCTCGACCAGTGACTCGAAGGTGGCGTTGTCTGTGACGCCCCATCCCATCACGGAGGACGCGCCGAGCACAACGGCGCGGAAGGTTCCTGGGGCCGGTTGCAGCGAGTAATCCTGGTCTCGCATGCCCCAGCGGTTGACGCTGAGCAGGCCATAGGGGGTTGTCGCAACAAACGTGGGAGCCAGTTCGACCTGCCCGAAACCGCCGACGAAGCGCTTGATGTTCGCAGTTTCGGCGGTCAACCAGTTGGCCGGCTTCTTCGCATACACTTCCCAGAGCTGCGAATTGAATCGATCCACGGACAGCAGGCTCTCGTAATAGCCGCGCTCTAGCTTTGCGGTATCCAGGCGGCTAAGGCGACCCGAGCGGATCGTGTGCATCACGCTCGCGACCTCGCTGCCGATCCTCCTGTGGACGGTCTCCACCGAGACGACAATGAGTGCCACCAGGCAAGCAAGCGTCACCAGTCGTTCGCGATTCCATGCGCGACTTGCACGCTCCGGCGTCTTCGCCGTCTCGAGCTTGTCCTGGGGAATGCTGCCGAGCAGAACCACGGCCAGCACGATGCCCGGATACAGCAGAGCCTCGATCGTGTACGTCCCCCGAAGCGCGGGCCACAAGGACAGCCAATCCTTGATTGACTCCGCGGTCCAAAAAGACCACAGGATGCAGATGAACCAGAAAGTGGCATAGGTTTTCGTCGTCAGCGTGAAAGTCCGGCGCCAGGTCCAGGCAGGCGCTCCAAGTGACCTCGCACGACCATGCCGCATCTCGAACAGCGAATTCACGACAACGAGCGCACCCAGTATCGTCCAGAAAAGTATGTCCTGAGGTACGAACAATATCGTGCCGCGCAGCCAGAACCACTGGTACGCGTGCAGGAACCATGTGAGCAGGAAGACCAGCAGCGTCGCGACGATGATGGCCCTTTCAGTACCGAGGCGCTTCAGCCGGAAGATGATCGGGTAATAGAAGACCTTCTGCATGAAGTCCTTCCAGTAGATGTTGATCCGGCGCCAGAAGTCCGTGAAGCTCGATGCGAGCAGGTACCGGTTGTGTGTCTCCGGCAGGTGGAAGCCGAAGAGGTACAACATGCCCACCACGAGGTGGAACAATCCTGAGACCCGCAGGTACAGGAGAAAATTCGTGACGAGGTACTGCGTGAGTTCGGCTGGGGTTGTCACCTCCGCCGGCGCCAGCGTCAGGTAGTAGTAGATGATCCTGTACAGCAACAGGTGGATCACGCCACGCACGATCCAGTCGATCCCACGCTGATAAATCAGGTAGGCGTCGGCGTCGTAATAGTTCCGCCGGAACGTCTTGTAGTCGACGACTGGAAAAAGTGGAAGGCACACGTTGGGAAGCATGAAGAAATACGCGAGTGTTCGCGCAATGCTGGTGGGCGCCTTGTCGTGCCGCAGATCGTAGAAATAGACGATCAGGCGAAACATGAACATCGAGCCGAGGATCGGCCATATGGCCTCGGACCATGGGAACGGCACCAACGCCGCGCGCTGCAACGAGAGAAGTGCGCCGAGGCCGAGCAGGATCGTCCCGCGGACCCACGCAGCAACCGGCAAATGACAGACTCCGATTAAAATGAGGCCGATGCCGATGAGCCATGCACCGTTCTCGAGACCCATGATGAATGCGGTCGCGGCGATGCTCAATGCTGCAAAGAACGGCAAGCGGTAGGGCAGCGGCAACAAAGCATGAATCGCGAAGCCGCCAAAGGCCAATAGAGCCACACGTATGAAAGCCGCGCCTTCAATGCTGTATTGCCTGAGAAGCAACAGCACGAGCGCCAACTGCCCGACTACGATGAGCAGATTCTTGAACCCGATGCTGCCCGGGGCGGAACGCGATGCTTCCGGTAACCCCAACGCATTCCCCGACTTTCGATCGGCGGACATTCTGCTTTTCCCCCATGCGCGACGACTGCTTGAGTTATTCAGCGACGCGACGTCTTTGTACTTCCATTGCGCGCGTCGTCTCGGCCCGGGATCGTGGTAGCACGAAGCCGCGCTTCATGTAAACGATCCTTTAGCAGATTGAGGTGAATCTCCCTTATCTTGATCGTGCGGTCTTCCTGGACGTCATCGCCGCTGAGCTCGCCACGTCACTGCGGCCCGGGGAAGATCTCCGCAATCCGGCCGGTCAGCCGGTAGTACGCGAGCCCGAGCCACTCGTGCAGCGCCGCGTCGAGCAGTGCGAGGTTGTCGGAGATCCGGAAGGTCCCGCGGTCCCAACCGCCTGCGACGACGCGATGGTCGGTCGGGTACGGAACGATCTCGGGCCAGCCCGCAGCGCGGAAGCAGCCGACCACGCGGGGCATGTGCATGGCCGAGGTGACCACGACCCAGGTCTCACCGGGGGCCGGCCGCACCAGGTCCCTGACCCGGGCGGGATGCTCGCAGGAGTCGCGCGCGACCGACTCGTACGCGATGCGCTGCGGATCGAGGCCCGAACCCTTGAGCACCGCGGCCGCCACCACCGATTCCGAGCCGAATTCGCGCCCACCCTTTCGCAGCCGGGCGCCCCCGGTGTGCACGAGCCGGGCCTGCGGATAGCGCTCCGCGAGGCGCAGCGCCGCCACGTAGCGCGTTGCCGACGCGTTCAGCAGCGGCTCGCCGTGGGCGTCGGACGCCGCGATGCGCTCGGCGCCGCCGAGCAGCACGATGCCCGCGATGTCGGCAGGCAACTCGGGACGCGGGAAACGCTCCTCGAGCACCCGCGCGAGCGCGTGACTCGTGGGGAACAGTCCGAAGACGAGCAGGCCGAGGCTGCCGATCACCGCCAGCGCCCGACCGAAGCGTGCCACCCGGGTCGGCGGCCCGACGCGGGCGCGGGCGACGACGAGCAGCAGGCCGCCGGCGATCGCGCAGGCGAGCAGGATCTGCGAGGGACTCGCGAGCGACCAGAGCAACCAGCGCAGGTTCAAGTCAGCCGGGCTCGCCGCCGATCAGCGCGAGCAGTTCCGCAGTCTTCTCGCGCATCAGCGCCTCGTCGCCGCGGCTCTCGACGTTGAGGCGGATCAGCGGCTCGGTGTTGGACGCGCGCAGGTTGAAGCGCCAGCGGTCGAACTCCACGCTGACGCCGTCGGTGTGGTCCACGCGCAGTGCAGCGGGCTCGTAATTCGCGAGCACGGCGGCGATCGTCGCCGGCGCATCGGCGACGCGGCGGTTGATCTCGCCGCTGGTCGGGAACATCCGCATGCGCTCGCCCACGAGCTGCGAGAGGCTCTTGCCGGTGTCGCTCATGATCTGGGTGACCAGCAGCCACGGGATCATGCCGCTGTCGCAGTAGGCGAAGTCGCGGAAATAGTGATGCGCGCTCATCTCGCCGCCGTAGATGCCGTCCACCTCGCGCATCACCTGCTTGATGAACGCGTGGCCGGACTTCGACTGCACCGCCTCGCCGCGGCCCGCCGCCACGATGTCGAGCGTGTTCCAGGTGAGCCGCGGATCGTGGACGATGCGGCTGCCCGGGTGGCGCTGCAGGAACACGGAGGCGAGCAGGCCCACGATGTAGTAGCCCTCGATGAAGACGCCCTTCTCGTCGAACAGGAAACAGCGGTCGAAGTCGCCGTCCCAGGAAATCGCGCAGTCGGCGCCGTGGCGCTTCAGTGCCTCGACCGGGGCGCGGTGATTCTCGACCAGCATGGGATTCGGCACGCCGTTCGGAAACGTGCCGTCCGGCTCGTGGTGCACCTTGATGAACTCGAAGGGGAGGAAGGGCTCGAGCTTGTCCACGATCAGGCCCGCGCCGCCGTTGCCCGCGTGCACGACGACCCGCAGCGGCTTGAGGCTCGGGCGGTCGACGTACGAGAGCAGGTGCTCGATGTACTCCGGCATGATGTCGACGGCGAAGCGCTCGCCGACGCGCGCCGGCGTGCTGAAGCGACCCGCCTCGGCAAGCCGGCGGATGTCCTGCAGGCCGTTGTCGCCGCTGATCGGACGGGAGCCTTCGCGCACGAACTTCATGCCGTTGTAGTCCGGCGGGTTGTGGCTCGCCGTGACCATGATGCCGCCGTCCATTTCCTTGGCGAAGGTCGCGAAGTACACGACCTCGGTGCCGCAGAGGCCGATGTCGTACACGTCCACGCCGGAGTCGAGCAGCCCCTGCTCGAGTGCCTTGGCGAGTTCCTCGCTCGAGAGGCGGATGTCGCGGCCGACGATCACCTTCCTCGGCTTCACGAACTCCGCGTACGCGCGCCCGATGCGGTAGGCGACGTCCTCGTTGAGCTCGGCCGGGATGCGCCCGCGCAGGTCGTAGGCCTTGAAGCCGCTGATGCTGATGGGGTTCATGTGCTCGATCCCTCGCGTCCGTAACGGTCCTCGAATCGCACGATGTCGTCCTCGCCGAGATAGCTTCCCGACTGCACCTCGATGATGTGCAGCGTCACCTTGCCCGGGTTCTCGATGCGGTGCTTCGTGCCCATCGGGATGAAAGTCGATTCGTTCTCGCCGAGCAGGAGCGTCTCCTCGCCACGCGTGATGCGCGCGGTGCCGGAGACGACGATCCAATGCTCGGCGCGGTGATGGTGCAGCTGCAGCGACATCGAGGCGCCCGGCTTCACCACCAGCCGCTTCACCTGGAAGCGCTCGCCGCTGTCGATGCTGTCGTAGCTGCCCCAGGGGCGGAACACCTCGCGGTGCAGCGAGGTCTCGTAGCGGCCCTGCGCCTTGAGCCGGGCGACCAGCGCCTTCACGTCCTGCACCTTGTCGCGCGGCGCCACGAGCACCGCATCCTTGGTCTCGACCACCACGTGGTCGGCGAGTCCCACCGCTGCGATCAGGCGGCTGGTGGAGTGCAGGTAGCAGCCGGTGGTGCCCTCGGAGATGACGTCGCCGGCGGTGACGTTGCCCTGCGCGTCGGTCGGCAGCGCATCCTGAAGCGCAGACCACGAGCCGACGTCGCTCCAGCCGGCATCGAGCGGCACGACGACCGCGGAGGTCGTCTTTTCCATGACCGCGTAGTCCACCGAGTCGGCCGGGCAGGCAGCGAACTCGGCGGGCGGCAGGCGGGTGAAATCGAGGTCGCGGGTGGCCGCCGCGACCGCAGCCTCGCAGGCGGCGAGCATCGCCGGGGCGTGCAGCCCGAGCTCCGCGAGGTAGGTCCGCGCGCGGAACATGAACATGCCGCTGTTCCAGAAGTACTCGCCGGACTGCACGTAGCGCACCGCGGTGGCGAGGTCGGGCTTCTCCACGAACTCGGCGACCGCGTAAACGGGACCCTCTCCCCGCGCACGCCGAATGTAGCCGTAGCCCGTCTCGGGGCGGTCCGGCACGACGCCGAACGTGACGAGCTTGCCCTGCTCCGCCGCCGCGCGGCCGGCCGCGACTGCCTCGCGGAAGGACTCGACGTCGCGGATCACGTGGTCGGCGGGCAGCACCAGCAGCACCGGATCGTCATCCCCGTCGAGGCCATGCGCCGCGGGCGCCACGCGACCGAGCGCGACGAGTGCCGCGACTGCCACGGCCGGCGCGGTGTTGCGTCCCACCGGCTCGAGCACGATCGCCTGCGGCGGCGACCCGAAGCCGCGCAGCTGCTCGGCGACCATGAACCGGTGGCTCTCGTTGCACACCACCACCGGCGCACCCACGTCCGCAACTCCAGCCAGCCGCGCCACGGTCTCCTGCAGCATCGTCCGTTCACCCACCAGCGGCAGGAGCTGCTTGGGATAGAGCTCGCGCGACAGCGGCCACAGGCGGGTGCCGGAGCCGCCGGAGAGGACGACGGGGATCAGCATGGAGAGCCCTTTCGGTGACGAACGCCCATTGTAGACGACCGCCCCGCTCGCTTCAGGGTTCGCGCCCTCGCCGCTCGACCGGGTCGCCCTAGAACGGCCAGACGCGCGGCACGATCAGCACGGTCGCGATGCCGACCAGGATGCTGAGGGGCGTGCCGAAGCGGATGTAGTCCATCCAGCGGTAACCGCCCGGACCGTACACCATCAGGTTGGTCTGGTAGCCGATCGGCGTGATGAAGCCGGCCGAGGCGCCGACCATCACGCAGACCACGTAGGGCAGGAAATTCACGTTGCCGTCCTGCGCGACCGCCATCGCGATCGGGAACATCAGCACGCCGGCGGCGTTGTTGGTGATCATCTCGGTCGTGACGACGGTGGCGACGTACAGCACCACCAGCGCCCAGAACGGGTCGCCCCGGGCGATCTCTCCGATCCACCCGGCCAGCAGGTCCGCCGCGCCCGACTCCGCCAGCGCGAACCCGAGCGCGAACGAGGCGGCGATACCCGCGAGCACCGGATACTCGATGCTGCGACGGGCCACGGCGAGCGTGACGCAGCCCGACGCCACCATGAGGCCCGCGGCGATGAACGAGGCCTGGAACAGGGGCACCCACTCGAGGCTGGCCACGAGCAGCATGCCGAGCAGGATCACGAAGGCAATCGGCGCCCTGGCGAAGTCGGGCGGAGCGGAATCCTGCAGCGAACTGACCAGCAGGAACTCGCGGTTGTACTTCTGCCGCCCGACGAAGTTCTGGTCGGTCTCGACCAGCAGGGTGTCGCCCGCCCGCAGGCGGACGTCGCCAAGCTTGCCCTCGAGCCGCTCGCCATCGCGGGAGATCGAAATGATCGCGGCGCTGTAGGCGCTGCGGAACTCGGATTCGCGCACCGTGTGGCCGACCAGTTGCGAAGACGGTGAGAGCACGAGTTCCACCAGGCAGCGCTGGGCATGGCGCAGGTTGAGCTGGTAGGTCTGGTCCTCGGCCACCAGCAGACCCGGGATGCGGCGCAATTCGTTCACCGCATCCACCACGCCGACGAAGGTGACGCGATCGTTGGCCTGCAGCACCTCGTCGGGGCCGACGGCCGTGAGCAGGCGCTGCCCGCGGCTGATCTCGAGCACGTACGCAAAGCGCATGCTCCGCAGGCCCACCTCGGCGATCGAGCGACCCACCAGCGGGCCGTTCGGTGTCACACGCGCCTCGACGCTGTACTCGCGCGCGTTCTCGAGCTGCTCCACCGGGCTCTGGCGGTCGGGCAGCAACCAGCGCGAGGCGATCAGGATGTAGACGAACCCGATGGCCGTGAGCGGCAGGCCGATCCACATCAGGCTGAACAGGCTCAGTCCTGCGTCGGGGACGGTCTTCACCAGCAGGCTGTTGACGATCAGGTTGGTGCTGGTGCCGATCAGCGTGCACATGCCGGCCAGGATCACCATGTGGTTCATGGGCAGCAGCAGCTTCGAGATGGAGTAGCCGAAGCGCGAAGCCCACTCCTGCGCCACCGGGATGAACAGCGCGACGACCGGCGTGTTGTTGATCACCGCCGAGAGCGCGCTCGTGACGAACATGAGCTTGCCCTGCGCCACCGTGAGCGAGCGCGGCCTGCCGAGCACCCAGCGCGAGATCCAGGCCATCGCGCCGGTCTCGCGCAGTCCGGCGACCACGATGTAGAGCGCGGCGATGGTCATCACGCCGTTGCTCGCGAAGCCCTGCAGCGCCTGGTCGGGCTTGAGGATGCCGGCCAGCGTGAGCGCGATCATCGCGCCCACCAGCACGACGTCCGTGTCGAGCCGGCTCGTCGTCAGCAGCAGCAGGACGCCGGCCACGACGGCGAGCGTGATTGCGATCTCGAGGGTCAAGCAGGCGGGTTCCGGCCGGTCGCGGTCAGACGACCAGCGGCTCGCCGCGGCCGATGCCGTGGTAGGTGAGACCGTAGCTCTTCACCATCGCCGGGTCGTAGAGGTTGCGGCCGTCGAAGATCACCTTGTGCCGCAGGGCGTCGCGGATCAGCTCGAAATCGGGGCTGCGGAACTCCTGCCACTCCGTCAACAGCGCGAGGGCGTCGGCGCCTTCGAGCGCGGCCTCGGCGCTGTCGACGAGCGCCAGGCCGGGCTGGTCGCCGTAGATCCGCCGTGCCTCGTCCATCGCGACCGGATCGTAGGCCCGCACCTGCGCCCCGGCGGCCCAGAGCGCCTCCATCAGCTCGCGGGCCGGCGCCTCGCGCATGTCGTCGGTGTTGGGCTTGAAGGCGAGGCCCCAGAGCGCGATGGTCCGGCCCTCGAGCTTGCCCTGGAAGTAGGCGTGGATCTTGCGGAACAGCAGCTGCTTCTGGCGCTTGTTCACGGCCTCGACCGACTTGAGCAGTCCGGCGTCGAAGTCGTACTCACCGGCGCTGTGCACCAGCGCCTTGACGTCCTTCGGGAAGCACGAGCCGCCGTAGCCCGCGCCCGGGTAGATGAAGCTGTAGCCGATGCGCGGGTCGGAGCCGATGCCCTGGCGTACCTTCTCGATGTCGGCGCCCATGCGCTCGGCGAGGTTCGCCATCTCGTTCATGAAGCTGATCTTGGTCGCGAGCATCGCGTTGGCGGCGTACTTCGTGAGCTCCGCCGAGCGCACGTCCATGACGATCATGCGCTCGCGACTGCGGGTGAACGGGTCGTACAGGGTCTTGAGCAGCTCGGCCGTGCGCGGGTTGTCCGTACCCACGACCACGCGGTCGGGCTTCATGAAGTCCGCGATCGCCGCCCCTTCCTTGAGGAACTCGGGGTTCGAGACCACGTCGAACTCGAGCTTCGCACCGCGCTCGCCGAGCGTCTGCTCGATTCGATCGCGCACCTTGTCGGCCGTGCCGACGGGCACCGTGGACTTGTCCACGACGATCCGGTAGTCGGTCATGTGGCGGCCGATGGTCTCGGCCACGGTGAGCACGTGGGAGAGGTCCGCCGAGCCGTCCTCCTCCGGGGGCGTGCCCACCGCGATGAACTGGAACAGCCCGTGGGCGATGCCCTCCTCGGCGCTGGTCGTGAAGCGCAGCCGGCCCTTGTCCTGGTTGCGACGGACGAGGTCGTCGAGGCCCGGCTCGTGGATCGGGATCTCACCCTGCTGCAGACGTTCGACCTTGCCGGCGTCGATGTCCACGCAGACCACGTGATTGCCCGCTTCGGCGAAGCAGGCGCCGGTGACGAGGCCCACGTACCCCGAACCGAAGACTGTAACTTTCACTCGTATACCTTTGAATTATTTAGATTTTGTTTGGCTGGAATCCGTCAAACACTGGCTGATGTTAGCAGAGGCGCGGCGATCGTCGCGTTGCGTCAGCCGACGCTGGTTCAGGGACAGGCGACTCCGGAGGCCGCCTGGAGGCCGGCGCGGCGCCTGAGCGCCGCGACGCAACGCCCGGCCGTCCGGCCGTCCCACAGCGCCGGCCGTCGGCCGGTCGGCCAGCGGCCGCCCAGCACGTCCTGCAACTGGCTGTAGAGGTCCACGGGCTTCACCAGCCGGTTCGAGCCCTCGGTGACCGTGATCGGCCGCTCGGTGTTCTCGCGCAGCGTGAGGCAGGGGATGCCGAGGTAGGTGCTCTCCTCCTGCACGCCGCCGGAGTCGGTGATGACCGCCTTCGCGGTGCGCACGAGGTTCATGAACTGGATGTAGCCGAGCGGCTCGGTGAGGCGGATGTCCGGGCCGGCCAGCAGGGCGATCAGTCCGAACTCCTCGAGCTTCTTGCGCGTGCGCGGATGCACGGCGAAAACGAGCGGCAGGTCGCGCGACACGTCCAGCAGCTGTCCCACCAGCGGCTCGAGCGCCTCGCGCGTGTCCACGTTCGAGGGACGGTGCAGCGTCACCACCGCGTAGTTGCCGGCCTCGAGGCCCATTGCCGCGCGGGTGCCGTCCGCCTCGATCGCGCCGCGCATCATCTCGAACGAGTCGATCATGATGTTGCCGACGCGGTCGATCTTCGACGCCGGGACGCCCTCGCGTGCGAGGTGCTCGTCGGCGTCGGGCGAAGGCGTCCAGAACACGTCGCAGATGGCGTCCGTGACGAGGCGGTTGATCTCCTCCGGCATGCGTCGGTCGCCGCTGCGCAGTCCGGCCTCGAGGTGGATCACGGGAATCCACAGCTTCGCGCCCACCATGGCGCAGGCAGCCGTGGAGTTGACGTCGCCCACGACCACGATCCAGTCGGGCTTCTCCCGCATCGCGACCTTCTCGTAGGCGATCATCACGCCACCGGTCTGCTCGGCGTGCGTGCCGCTGCCGACCTCGAGGTGGAAGTGCGGGCGCGGCAGGCCGAGGTCGCGGAAGAACGCGTCGGACATGTTCGCGTCGTAGTGCTGGCCCGTGTGCACGATCTGCGGGGCGGCACCAGGTCTCGCGGGCGAGCGCGTGGTACAGCGGCGCGATCTTCATGAAGTTCGGCCGCGCCGCGGCGATGAGGTGGACGGTGATCGTTTTCACGCGCGGCAGTTTAGGCGCGCGGGGGCGCCGAAAACGAGGGGCAAGTCGAAATTCCGCCTAGGTACCTGGCCCGGTTTCGCGACGACCAGGAGTCCGTCGCGACTCGATGCTGGTGACCTTCGACTGCAAGCGCCTCTCACCCTCGCGGCGACACCAGACGCCGTCCACGATGTCGCCCGTCGGACGGTATTCCTGGACAGCCCGCTGCAGCAGATCGCAGGCGGTGCGGACGTCGAACTGTCCCATGGCGATGAGCAGGTCGTTGAGCAGCTGCTGCACCTGCTCCCAGGGCAGGGAATGCTCCATCGCACGCATGATCATCGGGTGCCCGGTGCCGGACACGTTGTTGCCGATCAGGAGCTCCTCGAAGAGCTTCTCCGCCGGCCGCAGGCCGGTGTAGCGGATCTCGATGTCGCCGTCCGGGCGCTCGTCGTCGCGCACGCTGAGACCCGCCAGCTTGACCATGCGACGCGCGAGATCGGCGATGCGGATCGGCTTGCCCATGTCGAGCACGAACACGTCGCCGCCCTTCGCCATGGCTCCGGCCTGCAATACGAGCTGCGAGGCCTCGGGGATGGTCATGAAGTAGCGGATGACGTCCGGGTGCGTGACCGTCACCGGCCCGCCGCGACGGATCTGCTCGCGGAACAGCGGCACCACGGAGCCCGAGGACTCGAGCACGTTGCCGAAGCGCACCATGCAGAACTTCGTGCGTCCGCCCGCGCTGCTGCAGGCCCTGCAGCACGATCTCCGCCAGGCGCTTGGTCGCGCCCATGACGTTCGATCGGGTTCACGGCCTTGTCGGTCGAGACCAGCACGAAAGTCTCGACGCCGCACTCGAGCGCTGCCTCGGCCGTGTACCAGGTGCCGATGACGTTGTTGTGGATGCCCTCGATGACGTTCTGCTCGACGATGGGCACGTGCTTGTAGGCCGCGGCGTGGTACACGGTCTGCACGCCGTAGGCCTGCAGGATCTCGCGGACGCGGTACTTGTGGTGCGCGTTGCCGAGCAGGCTGATGAGCTCGAAGTCGAGGCGCTCGCGCTCAATGATCGCGCGCAGCTCGCGGTCGATCTGGTACAGGGCGAGCTCCGACATCTCGAACAGCACGACACGCCGCGGCCTGAGGCGCGCGATCTGCCGGCACAGCTCGGAACCGATCGAGCCGCCCGCGCCGGTCACCATGACGACCTTGTCGCGGATGCAGGCGTCGAACAGCCGCTCGTCGGGCGGCACGCTGTCGCGGCCGAGCAGGTCGCTCGCGTCCACGTCGCGCACGTCCTCGACCCGGGCCGAGCCCGCGACGATGTCGGCGATGTCGGGCACGGTCATGACGCGCACCGGGTAGGGCTCGAGCGACTTCAGGATCTCCTGGCGCCGTCGCCGCGACTGCGATGGCAGCGCGAGCAGGACGACCCGCACGGACTCCTCCTCGATCAGCGTCTGCAGCGCCCCGGGGGCATAGACGTCGATCCCTGCCACGACGCTGCGGTGCAGGGACGGCTCGTCGTCGAGGAAGGCGACCGGGTCGTAGGAGCCGCCGCTCCGGAGGGCGGAGACGGCCTGCGCGCCCGCGGCACCCGCGCCGTAGACGACCACGCGCTCTGCGCCCACCGGACGGAGATTCATCAGGTTGCGGGCGAGGATGCGGGTCCCGCCGACGTACACCAGCGCGAGCGCCCAGTAAATGAGCAGGGCCTTCAGCGGGATGCCCGCTCCCGGCAGCACGGCATTGACGATGGCCAGGACGACGACCGAGGCCGTGACGCCGGCCGTCACCGCCACGATGGCCTGCGCGCCGATGAAGCGGACCACCGCACGGTAAAGGCCCAGGCGCACGAAGATCGGGATGCTCGTGACCAGTGCCGCAATGTACAGCCACGGCGATGCGCCGAGACCCTCCGGGAGGCCCTCGAGCTTGAGGGCCAGCGCGCTCCACAGCGCGGCCGGGACGAACAGCGAATCGGAGGCGAGCATGATCGCCCGCTTGCGCGAGCGGGGCAGGCGAACGAGGCGTTCTCCGAGGCGCTTGGCCTGGGTCAGCATTTTCGCTTTGGGCAAGGTCCGTCTCCGTGGACAGGGCGCAAGGGAAATCGCGCCGGTCAGTCCCATATTCATACAGGCGTGCCGAGTTTCGCACGACCGAGCCACCCTGCGTCTGGACGGGGTCCAATTCAGTGCGCCACACCGCGCAGCGCCGCCTCGTTCGCCAGGAACCAGCGATAGGTGCTGCGGATTCCGTCCTCGAGGCCGATGCGAGGGCGCCAGCCGAGCGCAGTCAGCCGCGAGACGTCCAGCAGCTTGCGCGGCGTGCCGTCGGGCTTGGTCGCGTCGAAGCCGATCCGCCCGCGATAGCCGACGGCCCGGCGACCATGTCGGCGAGTTCGCCGATCGTCACGTCCTGCCGCAGCCGACGTTGACGAGCTCCGCGCCGTCGTACCTGCGCATGAGGTGCACGACGGCGCTCGGCCAGGTCGTCCACGTGCAGGAACTCGCGGCGCGGCGTGCCCGTGCCCCAGACGACCACCTCGGCTGCGCCGCGTGACCTTCGCCTCGTGGAACCGTCGCATCAGCGCCGGCAGCACGTGCGAGTTCTGCAGGTCGAAATTGTCGCCCGGGCCGTACAGGTTGGTCGGCATGACCGAGATCGCGTTGAAGCCGTACTGCCGCCGGTAGGCCTGGCACAGCTTGATGCCCGCGATCTTGGCGATGGCGTACCACTCGTTGGTCGGCTCCAGCGGTCCCGTGAGCAGCGCGTCCTCGCGCATCGGCTGCGGCGCGAGCTTGGGATAGATGCAGCTCGACCCGAGGAAGCAGAGCTTCCGCACGCCGGCCGCCACGCCGAATCGATCACGTTGGTCTCGATCTGCAGGTTGTCGCGGATGAAATCCGCCGGGTAGGTCGTCGTTGGCGTGGATGCCGCCCGACCTTCGCCGCAGCGAGGATCACGTATTCCGGCCGCTCCCGCGCGAAGAACCCCTCGACGGCCGCCTGGTGCCGCAGGTCGAGTTCCGCGCTGCCCTGCGCACGCAGGTTCTCGTAGCCCTGGCGCTCGGAGCTCGCGCACGATCGCCGAGCCGACGAGCCCGCGATGGCCCGCCACGTAGATCGCGCGCCGCCTCATTCATGGTGGTGAAGCACCTTGAAGCCTGCCGCTGCATGTGCGCGTCGCGCTGCGCGATGCTCGAGATCGGCCGTCGACCATCTCCCGTACCAGCTCGTCGAAGCTCGTCTCCGGCTGCCAGCCGAGCCTGGCCCTGGCCTTCGAGCAGTCGCCGAGCAGCGTCTCGACCTCGGTCGGCCGGAAATACCGCGGATCGATCTTCACCAGCACCTTGGCCGGACTCGCGATCGACGCCCTCCTCCTCCACGCCGCTCCCGCGCCATTCGATCTCGTAAGCCAGGTGCGCCGCCGCGAGCGCGACGAACTCGCGGACCGAGTGCTGCTCGCCCGTCGCGATCACGAAGTCGTCCGGGCTGCTCCTGCTGCAGCATCAGCCACTGCGCCTGCGACGTAATCGCGGGCGTGGCCCCAGTCGCGCTGCGCGTCGAGGTTGCCGAGGTACAGGCTTGCTCGCAGGCCTTCCTGGATGCGCGCGAGGCCGCGGGTGATCTTGCGCGTCACGAACGTCTCGCCGCGGCGCGGGCGACTCGTGGTTGAAGAGGATGCCGTTGCAGGCGTACAGGCCGTAGGCCTCGCGGTAGTTCACCGTGATCCAGTAGGCGTAGACCTTGGCCGCGCCGTAGGGCGAGCGCGGATAGAAGGGCGTCGTCTCCGTCTGCGGCGTCTCCTGCACCTTGCCGTACATCTCGGAGGTCGACGCCTGGTAGAAGCGCGTCGTCTTCTCGCAGCCCGAGGATGCGGATCGCCTCGAGGATGCGCAGCGTGCCGAGCGCGTCGGAGTTGGCCGGTGTACTCCGGCGTCTCGAAGCGACACCGCCACGTGGCTCTGCGCCGCGAGGTTGTAGATCTCGTCCGGCCGGACCTGCTGGATCGACGCGGATCAGGTTGGTGGCGTCGGTGAGGTCGCCGTAGTGCAGCTTGAGCCGCACGTCGCGCTCGTGCGGGTCGCGGTAGAGGTGGTCGATGCGGTCGGTGTTGAACAGCGAGGACGCGGCGCTTGATGCCGTGGACCTCGTAGCCCTTCGCGAGCAGGAACTCGGCGAGGTACGCGCCGTCCTGGCCGGTGATGCCGGTGATGAGTGCCTTTCTTGGCCAAGGAGCGTCTCCGGATGACGCGTCGACGCGCGATTCTAGCAGCCTCGCGTCGCGGCCGTCCGTCGGCGCCCGTCGTGCGCCGGAACAGCACCGCGCCGGTGCGCAGCAGGATCCGAGGTCGCCCGCCAACGTCCGGCCGCGCACGTAGCGGCGGTAGAGCTGGATCTTGCGCGGCAGGATCTCCTCGACATACGCACGCTCCGGATCCGCCGCGCGCGCAGAAGCTCGCCTTCGTCGCGAAACTCGATCGCCGCGTCGTCCGTGATGCCCGGCCGCACCGACAGCACCTCGGCACGCGCGTCGTCCGGATACAGCGCCGCACGTAACGCGGCACCTCGGGCCTCGGGCCGACCAGGCTCATCTGCCCCCGCAGCACGTTCAGGAGTTGCGGCAGCTCGTCGAGCTTGCTGCGCCGGAGCAGCGCCCCGACGCGGGTGATGCGCGCGTCACCCGCAGCCGTAATCTGTGGCCCCGGTCGCCGGGTGCCGCGCAGGCATGGTCCGGAACTTGAGGATCTCGAAGGGCCTTCCGTTGCGGCCGACGCGCTGCTGACGGAACAGCGCCGGCCCGGGCGAATCCAGCCGCACCGCGAGCGCGATGACACAGCAGCAACGGCGACAGCAGCAGGAGGGCGGCCGCGGACGTCACGATGTCGAAGGCCCGCTTCACGTCCGTCCCAGGATCGAGCGCAGCGCATCGATCACGCGCTGCTGGTCGCTCTCGGTCATGCGGGTGTAGATCGGCAGGCTGAAGCCACGCTCGTACAGCAGCTGCGAGTTCGGGAACTGCCGCGCGTCGAGGTCGGTAGGTATCGCGCCAGTACGGCTGCTGGTGCAACGGCACGTAGTGCACGCTGCAGCCGATGCCGGCGTCGTACATCGCCTGCACGACCTCGTCGCGCCCGAGTCGCAGGCCGTCGGCAAGGCGCACGACGTAGAGATGCCACGCATGGCTTCCGCGTTCGAACCAGGGCGCGGCGGCAGCACGAGCGGCAGCCCCTCGAGCGCCTCGTCGTAGCGGGCGGCGATCGCGGCCCGGCGCCTGCATGAACGCATCGGCCTTGGCCAGCTGGTGCAGGCCGAGCGGCGGCGAGATCGGTCATGTTGTACTTGTAGCCGGGCGCGACGACCTCGTAGTACCAGCTCGGCTTCTTCGCCGTGTAACGATCGAACGCGTCGCGGTCGATGCCGTGCAGTCGCATGATGCGGGCGCGCTGCGCGATCTCGGGCCGCCTCGTCACCAGCATGCCGCCCTCGCCGGTCGCGATGGTCTTGGTCGCGTAGAAGCTGAACACCGTCGCCGCACTCGGCCACGGTGCCGACCAGTCGCCCGTCGGACGGCGTCGGCAGCGCGTGCGCAGCGTCCTCGACGATGTCGATCGCCGGCTCGCGCGGCGAGCTCCCGTCAGCGCCTGCATGGCGCACGGGAATCCCGCGTAGTGGACCGGCATGAGTGCCCGGGTCCGCGGCGTGATCGCCGCCTCGGCGAGTCCGGACTCGATGCAGTACGTGTCGAGATCGATGTCGACGAACACCGGGTGCGCGCCCATGTAGCGCACCACCTCGGCGGTCGCCGTGAACGTGTGCGTGGTCGTGATCACCTCGTCGCCGGGCCCGATGCCGAGCGCCTCGACCGCCAGGTGCAGTCCGGCCGTCGCCGAGTTGACGGCCACGGCCTCGACCCCGCCGCCGAGGTAATCGACGAACGCCTGCTCGAAGCGCCGCGTCTTCGGTCCCGTCGTGATCCAGCCGGAGCGCAGCGAGTCGACGACCTCGGCGATCTCCTCCTCGCCGATCTCCGGCAACGCGAACGGCAGGAAGGGCTGCTGCGTCCGCTGTCATGGCTCGAAGCTCCTCGTCAATACCAGTAGTCGACGGCCGTCGCGGCGCGTGCGCTGCGTGCACGACGAAGCGCGCCTGTCTAGAAGCGCAGCGTGGCCGCATTGTCCGACCGTCGGTGAGCAGGTACACGCCGCGGGCACCGCCTGCCCGCCTGTCCAGAAGCGCGTCACGAGCCCCGCCGGCACCCATCCGCTCGCGTCGGAATGACACCGAGGCTGCTGAGCAACCAGTAGTCAGGCAGGCCGGGCGGGCGGTCGCCAGGATACAGACCGCGGCCAGCAGCCGCTTGCCCACCCGCAACGGATGGCGCGCCAGCGCAGGCAGTGCGGCGACGCCAGCCGAGTCCCGCCGCCAGCCGCAGGCGGCGAAAGTACTCCGTTCGGCGCGAGCACGCCGGCGAGGAAGCCGATAAGCGCCGGTCCGACCGTTCGGCGACGAGCAGAGCAGCGTCCTCGTCGCCGAGGAACGCCTGGTAAAACGCCGCGAGAAAGCGCGGTCCGAGCAGCGTCAGGAAGAAGCCGGGAACGCGCTGACGTGGGTCGCGACCACGTCCTCGATGTCCGTGTCCCGGGCAACGCGCACGAGCGTGTCATCGCTGCCCCGCCAGCGCCGAGAACAGGCGATCGTAACGGCCTACCGCTGCCTCGCGCGACAGGTGCGCACGGCGTGTTCCCTCGCACATGCGCCGAGGTCGCGCACGCGATTCGAATCGTGCGCAAGTGCGCGCAATGCGTCGGCGAGCGCGCGGGCATCGTCCGGCTCCACGACCACGCCGCAGCCCGCGTCATGCAGCAGTCTCGCTGTCGGGCTGTTCCGGCGACCGCCGCCACGACGCCCGTCCAGCCGCCATGTACGCCAGCACCTTGCTGGGGACCGAGGATTCCGCGAACTCGCGCGCCAGCGTCACGATCGAACGTCGCCCGCAGTTCTGCACGGCGACGAGCCGATCCTCGGGCTGGAACGGCAGGAACGCCACGTTGTCGAGCCCGAGCGACGCGCGCGCTCGATGAGCTCCGCGCGGATCGGTCCATCCCCTACGATCAGGAAGCGCACGTGCGGGTCGTCGCGCAGCAACTGCGCCGCCTCGAGCACGATCCCGGCGCCCGAGACGAAACCGAGCGTGCCGGCCCAGAGTGCGACGAACTGCCCGTCGTCGAGGCCCGCTGCGCGCCGGATCTCACCGCCGTCCGGTCCGGCCTGATGCGCGTCGTGTCGACCCAGTTGCCGACGACGTGCACTCGTTCCCCGGCGCCGCCCACGGTTCACCGCGTGCGTCCGGAACGGTTCGCAGATGACGGTGAGCGCCGCGCAGTGGCGATAGGCGAAACGCTCGACCGCGCGCAATGCGGCGATGAGCCACTGCTTGCGGATCATGCCCAGCCTGACTCTGCGTGTCCGGATGCAGGTCCTGCAGGTTGAACACGAGTTGGCGCGCTGCAGGCGCGCGACCATGGGCAGCGTGACACCGACGCTGAGGGGCTGCAGCACGGCGAACACGACGTCGGCGCGGGGACGCCTGAGGAAGCGCCATGCCGACGTCAGCGTGAAGCTCGCGAACGTCGCGCCAGGCCAGCAGCCCGCGGTTCGAGGAGGTCGCGAGCCACACGCGTTGCACGTTCACGCCGGCGTCCGCTTCCTCCTGCAACCAACGCTTCCGGTAACCGCCAAACACCTCGCCACGCGGGTGATTCGGAAACCCGGTGATCACCGTGACATCCCAGTCCCTGGCGGAGAGGTCGGACGCGAGTTCGTGCATCATCCGCCCGAACGGAGCCTGCTCCGGCGGATACCACTGGGTCAGGATCGTGAGCCTGCGTTTCACGAACGGTTTCCCGGCAGAACCGAAGCGCCCAACTGCCTGTTCTCGCGACTGCGACAATCGCACGTCGCGCGCACTGCGGCTCGGGTGCAACCGGGAAAAGCGCGCTTGCCCACTCGCCGTCGCAGAGGGCCCGTTCCGAAAGGCGCGGACGCCGACGACACCGGACACGCACTGCTGCCGCGGGTTGTCGTTCATTGCTGATGGACCAAGCCGACGACGCGCTGCGTGAACCGGTCCCATGAAAACAACGAGGCCCGCGCCAGCGAGGCGCTGCGCATCCTAGCCAGGGCCCGCGCATCGCCGAGCAAGGTCTGTAACGACGCTGCAAGGTCCTCCGGCGACTTTGGGTCGAAGTAGCGGGCGGCGTCTCCCCCGAACTCCGGCATCGGCTCCGATTTCGACAGAAGCAGCGGCGCGCCGCGGCTCATGGCCTCCAGCACGATGTTCGGGCAGTTCTCGACGAGAGACGCAAACACGAATACGCTCGCGTTGTCGTAGAGATGTGCGAGTTCGAGTTGCGGAAGGCCGGCGATCAACTCCACCCGCGAGGCCACGCCGTGCGCTGCAACCAGCGCCGCGATCTGTCGTCGAAAATAGGCTTTGTCGTACGGATGACCGACCAGCAGCAAGCGGTATGCGTCGCGCAGCGGCTCCGGCAACATGGCGAATGCTCGTACGACAACCTCGAAGTTTTTGTAGCGCCAAAAGTTCGAAACATAAAGGATACAGGAGCGGCCGACCTCGCGACTCTCGGAGGGTACCCTGAGCCGGGCGATGCCATTCGGCAGCACTACGATCCGGTCGGGATCGACGCCGTGCTCTGCGAGGATTCGCGCACAGGTCGCGGAGAGCGCGATGACGCAATCCGCTCGGCGAGCGGACGTGACAATGGTCCGACGCAGCACGCGTAACCGCAGCGATGCGAATGATCTTTTTCCGCGTCGCGCGCGTCCCGGGAGAACGGCGCAAGGGTTCGAGAGACACCAATGACCGATCGGACTGACGTCGGAACCGAGCCGGCAAGGTAGTGCGAGAAGCTCAGGTAGGCGTCGATGCCGAGCCGGCGCAGCAGCCCCGGCAAAGCGAACTGCTCCCAGGCGAGGCGATCCAGCGCGTTGAGCCGACCCAGTCGGTACGGTCGCTCGATAAAGCGGCAGTCCGCAATGTCGGGGAGCGCCTGCAGGTGATCGGCGTTCTTCACGACCACCAGTGGTGTCTTTTCGTCGTAGGTACGCCAGCGCGCGAGAAGCTCGCGAGCCCGAGTCTCCTGCCCTCCCCCCCACGATGCCCAGCGCGTTGAACAGCACGGCGCGCGCCATCACGCGCTCACCGCCGGCCTGCTCGCCCGCTCCTGGTGGCTCAGCAGGACCAGCAGGCCCCACAGCAGAGGGTGAACTTGACGCGCACGCGTCGCGTGGAGATCGAGCCAGTCCAATGCGGACGCGGTCGAGTCCCAGACGCTCCAACGCGGGGGACTCGAGCAGGAGGTGCTCCGCCCATTGCTTGAGTGGCCCGCGAAGCCACGCGTCGATAGGGACGCTGAAGCCCTGCTTGGCCCGCCGCGCGTGCAGCGTCCCAACGCTGCCCTTCGTCGGCTTGCGCGGCAACCACTTGGTACTTCCGTTGCGCAACTTCCAGATCGTCGGCAGCCGCAACGCCCACTCGACCAGATCATCGTCAGCAGCGGTTCCCCGGCCTCGAGCAAAACGCCATCGTGCCGACGTCAGTCTATCGCAGGTAATCGTCCGGGAGCGTGTACATCGCGTCCAGCCTCATCGCCTGTTCGGGCGCCGTGAGCCCCGGCGGCAGGCGACCTACCGCCTCGCGCAGCAGATCGGCGAAACTCAACGTGTCTTCGTGAAATCGGGTCCGCACATCGGCCCGAAATCCTTGTTGACGCTGCGAACAAACCCGAACGCAGCCAGCGGGTCACGCTGCGCCATCGCGGCAGACCACGGGCGTCCGATGGTTCGGCACCCGCTTCACGACGGCAGCCAGGGACCTGCGCATCGCGCCCGGCATGCGGTACAGCGAAGCGAGCTTCTGCATCAGCGGATAGTAGTGATAGCCGCCGAAGAACTCATCGCCGCCGTCGCCGCCCAGCGCCACCGTGACTTCGCGGCGCGCACTTCGGGCAAGCGCCATCACCGCGAACGCCGACGAATCGAACAGGGGCTCGTCGTACGCCTCCAGGTACCCGGCGCAGAGCGCCAACAAAATCTTCCGCCCCCGCGTCTCGACCGAGATCTCGCACCCGAGCCGGGTCGCCACGTCCATGGCGTAGCGGGATTCGTCGAAGGCTTCGTCGTTGAACCCGATGGTGAACGCCCGCACCTTCGCGGTGTGTCGCTTTTTCATCGCCCGGGCCACCAGCGTGCTGTCGACGCCGCCGGACAGGAAGACCCCGAGCGGAACGTCGCTGACCAGTCGCGCATGGACGGATCGATCTATCGGCGTGTCGAGATCTTCGAGCAGGCTAGATTCGCTGCGTTCGGCGAGTGCGGGATCGGGCGTGAAGGCCCGGTTCACGACCTATCGCCACTCGCTCCGGCGACCGCCCTCGAGTGTCAGCGTGCACCGACTGCAGCTTGCGAACGCCCTTGTGCAGCGACCAGGGAGATGGAATGAAGCCCGCCTCGAGGTACAGGCGCAGCGCCTGCGGATCCACGTTCTGATCGACGCGGCCCGTCGCGAGCAGCGCGGACGGCCGCGACGCGATCTGGACTGCCGAGCCCGTATCCGCCACGTAGAGCGGCTTGACACCGAGCCGATCGCGCGCCAAGGGACCGAACTGGATTTTCTGCGCAATCCCAGATTGCGAAGGCGAACATCCCGCGGAAGCGCTCCACGCATGCAGCGCCCCACCGACGGTAGCATTCGATCACCACTTCAGTGTCCGTGCACGTCCCAACCACCGACTGGAGCAGACACCTGCTGACGCAGCTCCCTGAAGTTGTAGATCTCTCCGTTGAGAACGATGACGTAACGGGCATCCGCGGAAATCATGGGCTGATCGCCGATCGCCGTCGGATCCAGCACGGCGAGTCGCCGATGACCGAAGGCGATGACGCCGTCGATCCAGACACCCTCGCTGTCGGGCCCGCGCGATGCCAGCGGAGCCAGCACGTCGAGGACCGCCTCCCGCGTCGAGCGGGCGCGCGGGTGGCGGCAGTACCGAAGATGCCACACATGGCCGGTCGGATCCCGTGCCGCCTCAGCTCAACGCGCCGGGCGCCGGCCGCGCCCTACCAATCCGTGCTGGCCGTAGCCCACATCGAGATTCTCGAAGCCGGCCTCCTCGTCACGACGCGCGCTGTGAGCCTGCGCACCGAGTCGAGGCAGATCGTATGCAGGCGAGTACATCCCAACGTGTCGAGCAGAGCCCATTCACGATTCGCCTCGCCGCGCAACCCGAGGTGCGAATACTCGAGGATCGGCGAAAGGCGCGCAGCACCGGCCCCGCCCACGCGACGCAACATCGCAGTGAACGGTACGAGCGGCGGCACGACTTTCTTGAGCAGGCCGTACAATCGCTGTTGCGGCATGCGCTTCGTGAACGGGCGCAGCAAGTACTTCCACGAGATCATGGCGGTGGCCTGTCGACGATACACATCCACCACCAGTTGACCGCCTCGCCTGACCGTCTCGGCCAGGCTGGCGAACGCACGCGCTGGATCGGGCGTGTGCTGCAGCACGCCGATGCACAACACCCGATCCAAAGAGCGCGGCCGCAACGGCGAGTTGAGAATGTTCCGCCTGGAACAGCGTCAGGTTGCGAGCTGCGCCGTTGTTCTGCGCGTTCGCGTCGACGGCGGAGGAATAGTCGAGCGAGAACACTTCGGCGCCCGTGCCGACCAATACTTCGGTGAAGCGGCCCGCACCAGACCCCGCCTCCAGGACGCGCTCGCCTTCGAGGTTGCCGGGCCAGCCGGTGGCGCCGAACAGCCGGTTCGACGAGATCGGCACGCCGCTGCAGCTGTCCAGCTGCGCGCGGCTATGGGTATACCACTGGAAGCCGAAGGACTGCGCATAGCCGTCGGCCGCCACGAAGCGGGGAATCCCGTTCTTGACCTCGAAGACGGCACCGCAGCCGGAGCAGACCAGCTGCGCCGAGTCCGCCCGTGTGCGGGCCTCGAGCCGGCCCGTATGGCAGGTGCAGCACTCGAACACGTCGAAAGCGAGTGCATCTCCCAGAGTTCGCATCACCGATGTTCCTCGAGCAGAGACTTGTACAGGGAATCATACGTTCGCGCCATCCTCTCGACACTTCGCTGCGCCACGAGTTCCATCGCGGCGCCGGCCTTCTCCCGCGCCTCACGCGGGTTGTCGAGCACGTGCATCAGAGTAAGCGCCAACGCCTGCGCGTCCCGGGCCGGAACGAACCACGCGGACGTCTCGTCGACAATCTCGCGGTGCTCCGGGATGTCGGACAGGACCAGCGGGCACTCGCACACCGCCGCCTCCAGAACAACGTTCGGGTTGCCTTCGAACCGGCTTATGGATACGAACACATCAGCATTCGCCATCTCGCCCCATAGGTCGTCCGTGTAACCCGAGATACGCAGCCGGTCCGCGACGTTTGCTGGCAGCGACGCTAACTGTCCGCGCATCTGCGCCGCCAGCTCGCCCTCGCCGAAGATTTCCGCGATCGAGTCATCGCGCGCCTTCAACACCTCCGAGATCGCACGCAGCAGCGTAAGCGGATCCTTTTCTACCGCGAACCGTCCGGCAGCCAGGATCCTCTTTTTTTTTCGCGTCAACCCTGGGTTCGGCGACTGAAGTCGCACCGCTGCGGTCCGGACGCGGATCCGATCGTACGGAACCGCGTTGGGAATCGTGATCCGCCTGAGTTCGGGGGCCAGTTCTTCCCAAAGTCGCGCCCCTGCGTCCGAGTTCGCCACGACGCAGTCCGCACCTCGCCCGAGCCACTCGCGCAATCGATACCCGAGGCTGCCGTCATAAGCGGCACTGCTCGTCCGCTCGGAGAGGACCCAGCGCGCACGGTGCGCCTTCGCTGCGAGTCCGCCGACAATGTCCATGTGCGGCAACCACGTTTGAACGATTTGAGGGCGCGTCCGGCCGACGAGCCGGTAGACCTGCAGCAGCGTCCGGATCGAACCGACGGCGCCGGGCCCGACCTGCGTGACAGGCACGCCCGCGTTGACGATGGCCTCGAGATTCACGCCCGCGCGCGCAAAAGCGACGTGATTGTTCCACCCCAGCGCCTGTAAGGCCGGAATTAGCAGCGCAAGCTGCCGTTCGGCTCCGCCGCCCCCGAGGCTCGGAATACAGTGGAGCAGGACCCGGCCACTCATCTCGCGACGACACCTGCAGGATTCAACCCTCGGGCCTTCATCACGACGGTGCGCAGGACCACCATCACCAGGCCGACGGAGAGATACGCAGGCGCGAAGTGATAGACCATCCGCGCAAACGGCGTGAACGTGGACACGCGGAAGCACAGATAGCTGAACACGGTCATCCACAGGCAGAACAGAACGACCCAGAACCGCGTCGAGTTGCGCGCCGTGTAGCGATGCAGAAGGCCGAACAGCCAGCCGAGGAGCATCGCGCGCCACACGATATCCACAACGCCCAGGCCGACGAACGATTCGGCGACGGCGCCGAACGCAAAGCCGCCGCCCTGCTCCGCCACTTCGAAGTAGAACGTTTCCAAGTACCACTGCGACAGGTTCGTCTTGGCGAACGGCAACAGCTGCTGTGGCACGATCGCGAGGAAGTCGCCTAGGTAGGTCGTCACCGTCAAGCCTGCGGCCTGCCCGGTGTCCTTGAGCGAGCTCACTTCGTAGGCGTTCGCGAACACGGCCTCGAACTCTCCCGAAGCGATCAGGGCGCCTTCGGCGAGCGACTGCAGGCCGCCCGAGCGGGCGATGCCCAGGATCACGAAGCCGATGATCCCGACGACGCCGAGCGACAGCAGGGAAATCATTGAGATCGGCCGCACCAGCCACGAGTACGCGATCGCGGCCGCAAGGAGCAGCACCGCCAGATTCGAGCGGGCGCCAAGTCCGACCGCGAGGATCGCGACTTCGGCCACGATCCAGGCCAGCAGGACCCACTTGTACTTCGAGAAGCGCGCGACCAGTACGAGCACGACGGCAACCTGCAGGACGTAGATCATCCCCTGCAGGTGCCCGGCCGCCTGACGGACGATCTGCGGCGCCGCCGCGAACCGAAGGTACTCGTCGTAGTAGCTGTCGCCTGCGCTCCCGTAGACCAACGTCACCGCGAGCAGTAGTCCGCGCGTCAGCAGCAGGAGCGCGACAAGCGCGGTGACGAGACTGCGTTCCATGACGAGGCCCCGGATGCGCAGCGGCGGCGAGTTGCGACGGACGGCGACATAGACCAGCGAGAAGGCGGCGGAGTACAAGACGTAACACCAGGCAATCCTCGCGATCTCGGCCGGCGGCGGTTGCGCACTGAACAGTCGCGAATCGTTCAAGGGCGAGTAGCCGTAGTCCCCGACGATGTAGGACAGCAGCGGGTACAGCGTGTACACGCCCACGATCGCGAGATAGACGGTGCCAATCTCCACGACCTGATCCGCTCCACCCCGCCGATCCGAAGCGATGGCCGTACGGGCCGCGAGCGGCACCCAAACAGCCGCAAAGAACGCGCCGACCACCTCCGGATGCTCGGACATCACCGTGGCGATCGCCCCGACCAGCACGAGCGCCACCAGCATCAACACGTGCGCAAGCTGCACTTGCGACGCTGGCGCCGGCGGCTGGAAAGGAAGCGATGCGCTCGTCATGCCGCACCGCTCACCATGAGATCGGCGGCCGCGCGGGTCACGTCACCGATGCGATACTTTGCCATGGTCCTGCGATAGGCCTGTGCGGCGATGCGCGCCCGCTCGTCGGGGTCGCGCAGGTAACGATCGATCAGCTCGACGAGTCGTTCCGGCGTCTCGAAGCCGAGGATCTCCTCCCCCGGCGCGAACACGCGATCATGGAACGCAGGACAGTCGCAGATCCGTAGCACGCCGTTCGCCGGCAGGTGATAGAGCCGCTGGTTGCCGAAGCCGAATCGGTTCCAGTGCACGTTGAACCCGATCGCCGACCGTTGATAGAGCCGGACGCGCTCCTCGAAGGAGACCGGGCGGATCCAGGTGCCGAAGCCGTAGCGCACGTTCAGGTACAGGTTGTGCTTCAGCCGGAAGTAGCCGTGGATCTTCAGCCGGCGCCCGAGTCGCCGGCGCAGGTGGGCCAGCACCTCCAGCTTCTGCCGGAAGAAGCTGCCGACGTAGACGACATCGATGTCGCGCTCCTGCCCGAACAGATCGTGCTCGCCGCGCGCTGGATCGAACTCGAAATCGAACACGCCCAGCGGCAGGAAATCGACGTGCGCCGCGCCTGCATAGCGCAGCTTCTCCCCCAAGTCCATGTCCCGGCTGTAGCCGGGGGCACAGTGGAACACGTGGTCGTAGGCGTGCAGGTACGGAATCGTCCTCTGGTAGGTCGCGCCCGGATCGTCGGTCGAGTACAGCGCCTTGTAGACGCGCAACCCGCGCAGGAAATCGGGATGGTACGGCGGAGCGTTGGTCACCAGCAGCCCGTTCGCGCCGGTCTCCGTCAGCAGTTCGGTGAGCGCGCTCTGCAATCTGCGCAACGAAGGCGCGTCCGCCTGGTACAACTGGTCCAGGCGGACCGAATCGTCGCAGTCGATCGGCTCGACGAACTCGCCGTGGTTGAACGGAATAAACTGATGCCGTTCGCAGGAGGCCGCCCGGATCTCGCGATCCCATGCCAGCGCCTCGTAGCCGCGCTTATTGTAGGAGTAGACGACCCTCACGGCGCTGTCCGCGACTGCGCAGCAGCCTTCGATGCAAGCACGAAATTCCAGCTGATCGGCCAGTCTGGATTGCGATAGCTGCGGCGCACGTCGAAGTGGCGCTCGAGGCGCGAGCGCACCTGCGACACGCGGTAGCCACGTACGCCGACCTCCCAGTAGTGCTGGCCGGCCATGTACTTGCGCACACCGCTCAGCGGCTTGTCGAAGTAGTTGAACAGATCGACTCCGAAGCTCCAGTCGATCGCACCGAAGCCCGACTGTACCCGCATCTGGATTCTCCGCCCGCGCACCGGCAGATAGACGAGCGCGAAGCGCGACACGCGCGCGATCTCGCCAATCGCGGTATCGAGCAGATCCGGAGGCACATGCTCGAGGACGTGCGAGGCGATTACGGCGTCGAAGCTCTGGGAAGCGAAAATGGACAGGTCGTGCACGCTGCAGATGACGTCCGGCTCGAACGTCGGCTCGACGTCGGCCGTGACCACGTCGTAGCCGCGCCACTTCAGCACCGCGGTTTCCAACCCCTGGCCGGGACCGACGATCAGCACGCGGCCGGCGCTGCAGCGCTCGCTCAGGTCACGATACTGATAATGGGCGTTGACGAAGTTCGACAGATCGAGCCGGCGCTTCCAGCTCGCCGCATCCACCGGCATGCGGAACTCGTCGGAGAACGGCGCGGGTTCAGGTGACGTCATGGGTCCTGCCATCGATGGGATAGCGTCGCCGGAGCACGTTCACGGCGAGCATCAAAGTGACGACCAGCCCGAACGCCGCCGATGCCACGTAGGCCCAGCCTACGCCCTGCAAACCCCGCGCCGGAATGAGCCACGTCGCCAGCACTGCGAATCCGATGTCGCGCGGCAGAGCGATGAAGAAGAGCGACAGCCACATCAGGCCTGCCATGTTGACCAATTGATAGCTCGCGGACGCGGCCACCTGCAGCACCGCGCTAAGCAGCAGCAGTCCCAGCAACTCGTTCGCCCCGGTGAACTCTCGACCGAAGACGGCCAGAAGCGGGCCGGCCGCGAGCCAGAGCGCGGCGCTCACACCCATGGCCAGCGCGGCGGTAATCGCGAAGTTCGTGAAGAAAGCGTTGCGGAACCCGCGATTGTCGACAGCACCTAGTCTTTGCGCGAGCCGAACCGCGCCGACGCTGTCAACGACGGACGGCAGGAACAACACGAGATTCCGGTAGGACAGTGCCGCCGACAGCAACCCCATTTCCCGCAAGCCATCCGGTGAGCGCGCCAGGGACGCATTCGCGAACCAGATCGCCGGCATCGTGGACATTCCACTCAGCGCCGCCGGAAGGGCGTACTTGAGCAGCACGCCCTGCTCGCTCAGGAAGCCGTCGAACTGCAGGCGCAGGCTGCGCGCGTGCAGGTGATTGGCGAGGAATCCTCCCTGGATGGCAACTCTGCACAGCATGGCCAGCGCCATACCCGCGATCGCACCTTCCAGGCCCGCGAGCCACGTCGACGCTCCGACGATCGCGCAGTAGGCCGCACCGGCGATCACGCTCGAACGCGCAATCGCGCCGTACTCGCCGAGCCCAGCCAGTGTGCCCAGCTGCGTGCCCGACAATGCTGCGGCGACGACGTAGAGCGATCCGATGCGCAGTTCCATCGCGAGCTGCGGATTGCCGAGCGCTGCCGCGGCCAGCCAGTCTGCACCGACCAACAACGTGGCGGCGAAAACGAGACCGGCAACGAGACTGACGACATGAACCATGCCCGCGATCCGCATCGCCCGCTGGGGATCTCGCTCCAGGTACTCGGCCACGAACCGCGTGACGGTGAGGCCGGTGCCGAGCTGACTGACCATGCTCGCCGTCACGAGCGTGCTTTGAACGACGCTGAACGCGCCGAACTCGGTCACTCCCAGGGCGCGAGCGACCAGAACGTTGCCAATGAGCGTGCTGCCCTGCGCGGCCACGGCCCCAAGGAGGTTCCATGTCAGCGCGGTGACGTAACGTCCGCGCGTGTTTCCCGAATCGATGTACATGAGGAAGCCGGCTCGCCTGCACCGACGCCTAGACGGCGCGCGCAGGCGCACCGCCGCGGTCGACGAATTCGCGAAACCATTGCTCGAGCACCATGAGCGACCAGAGCCGGTTGCTCCAATCGCGCGCCCCTGCGTCGTGCTGGGCCACCATAACCTGCACGAATTCCGGACGGAACAGTCCCCGCGCCCGCACGGCACTGCCCCCCAGCAGATCCTCCAGGGTCGGCCGGAGCGAGTCTCGAAGCCATTGCGCCATCGGGACGCCGAAGCCGGTCTTGCGCCTCGTGGCGACCTCGACCGGCAGCAGCTCAGACGCAAGCGAGCGCAACAGCAGTTTCCCGGTGCGACCGTCGGTTTTGTGGCAGAGCGGCAAGTTCGCGGCGAACTCAACCAGTTCGTGGTCGAGCAGCGGGCAACGCAACTCGAGCGAATGTGTCATCGACGCGATGTCCATCTTGGCGAGCAGGCAATCCGGGAGATATCCGGACCTGTCGACGCGCATCATGTAGTCCAGTGAATCCTCGCCGATCTCGGGCCTCGGCGTCGACTCTGTCCCCAGTGGTGACGCCAAAGCCCCCTGCAGGCCGTCAGAGGCCAGCCTTCGCAGCTCTGGTATCTTGAAAGTCGCCGTATGCTCCGCGTACATCTCTGGCCAGTCCATGGCCAGCATCCGACTCGCTGTCGCCGCGCGAGCCAAGTTCGGCAGTCGCGGGCCGAAGGAATCGAACGCCCTCGCCGCTGCCCGCGCCGGTATCGAACGTATCCATCCCGGAATTGCGCTCAAGGCGCGGAATTTCCGGGCGGCGAGGTAGTGCTGGTAGCCACAGAAGCTCTCGTCGCCTCCATCCCCGCTCAAGGCGACCTTGACGTGGCGAGCCGCAGTCTGCGACACATAGTGCGCGGCAATTGCCGAGGAATCCGCAAACGGCTGTCCGTGCATGTGCACGATCGTGCCGAGTATCCCTGCAACGTCCGGCGCAACGGTGATCTCGTGATGTTGCGTTCCGAATGCGCGCGCTACGACGCTGGCCTGGGCGCGCTCATCATCGCCGTAGCCCTCGAAGCCGACCGTGAACGTCCGCACCGGCTGATGCGACTGCTCCGCCATAAGGGCCACCACGAGGCCGGAGTCGATGCCGGCGCTGAGCATTGCGCCCACCGGCACGTCTGAAATCAGCCGCAACCGGACCGATTCCCGCACGATCTCAAGCGCCTCCTCGCGGGCCTCTTCGAAGCCGATGTTTCGCGCCGGCACCGACAGCGGCGGTTCCCAGTACCGCGTGATCGTCAGGCGTCGATCAGCCCCGCAGGTGAGATAGTGACCGGGCGGCAGGGACATGATCCCTGCGAACGCCGTCTGCGGATGCGGCACACACTGCCGGCGCAGGTACGACGCGATAGCCGGGAGGTTCGGCTCGACCGAGAGGTCCTGGGCCTGAAGCAACGCGCGGATCTCGGACGCGAACACCAGGCGGCTGGTGTCGTGGTGGTAATAGAGCGGTTTCTTTCCGAGCCTGTCTCGAGCCACGAAAAGGCTCTGCTTGCGGGCATCCCAAATCGCAAGAGCGAACATCCCTCGCAGTTCGCTCACGAACGCCGCCCCGTACTCCTCGTACGCGTGAACGATGACCTCAGTATCGCTTTTTGTCCTGAAGCGGTGTCCGCGCACGACCAGCCGCTGTCGCAGTGCCTGGAAGTTGTAGATCTCGCCGTTGAAGACGATCCATATCGAGTGGTCGGCATTTGAAAGCGGCGGACAGGCGGTCTCGGACAGGTCGATGATCGCGAGTCGGCGCTGCGCGAGCCCAACGGGACCCGCGACGTAGAGACCGGAGTCGTCTGGCCCACGATGCACTAGTGCGCCGGACATCCGCTCCAGCCCGGCACGATCGATGGGCGCTGCACCGAAGTTCAGCCTGCCTGCGATCCCGCACATCAGTGCGTCTCCGGACGGGCGAACGCAGCAGTGACGAGGGCGACGAAGACTCCAAACAGGGTGCCGAGAAACAGCGCCCCCCCGACGAGAAGCACGCGACGAGGCCGGACGTAGTCGTCGCTGTCGGGCGCGACGGCTGGATCGATGACCTTGAAGGCGAATTCGTGCTTCACGTTCGCCATCATGATTGACTGAAGCTGCACCTCCATCAGCTTTCCGACGGCCTGCTGCAGCGCGACCATGTCGTTCTTCGACTGTTCCTCGCGCAGGAACTTCAGGCTACCCTGAGCATCCTCGATTGCCTGCCGGCGCGCGGTGGCGTTGAGGCGGTCGACTAGCTCGTTGGCCCATGCGGCCGCGACCGCCGGATCGTGCCACTCCACGGTGACGCGCACCAACCCGCTTCGTCTATCCTCGGAGACCTTCAGGATTGATCGGCCAAACCACTTCACGGCCTCGTTCAACGTAGGCGGATCGTCGCGCCACTCGCCTTTCTCTGCATTCCAGCGATCGGCATAGAGCACCGGCAGCAGGCCCTTTTCCTCGATGAACCTGGCCAAAAATGCGCGCGAGCTGAGCATGGCGATCGAAACTGCTTTGTCGCTGTCGCCCCTTCCTCCCAGGATGCCGCTCGCCAGGCTGCCCACGCCGCCGCCGAGTTGCGTCACAAGCCCACTCAGGTCCCCGCCACCCGGGGCGATCGTGACGGGGGCTGCGAGCACTTCGACGCGGTACACGGGCTTGAGAAGCACAGCGAGCGCGACGCCCGCGAGCCCGGCGAATGCCGCGCACAGCACGACAGTCCACTTCCGGGCAATAACCGCGTCGTACAGTTCGCGCAGTCCGACGTCGTTGGACGGTGGGGTCATCGCCTGCGGGGTTGTGCTCATCGGACCTCGTGCCCTAGGCACGTGTGCGTGAGAGGGATCATGTCGCGATTCGATTCGGGCGGCGAATGACGTATTCGGAGGGACGAGCCATGCTCAGGGCCGCTTGACCGAGGGCGTTGCGTTCGCCGAATCGTCACAGGGCGCTCCCTCGGTAAGCAGTAATCGAACGGCCAAAGTGGCAAACCGGCGGACTGGACCGCCCGCGATTTCAGCGCCGCCTGACCGATTGCTGGACGCTCCCCGCGAGGCATGCTCAGAACGAATTCACCGCCGCGACCGCCACGGCGAGGTTGAAGATGATCGACGTCACCGCCGTCCACATCGTCAGCGGCCTCATCCGCTCGGCGTCGAGCGGCACCACGATCGTATCGCCAGGGCGGATGTCGGCGTTCTGGCGGAACCAGCGGCTGCCGGTTCCAGCCTCGATACTGCCGTTGGCGCGCACCACGTAGATCCGCTTGTCGTCGGCCTTCTGCGTCGTGCCGCCACTCATGCGCAGGTAGTCGTCCCTCGACAGCGCCGGATCGAACAGGTGCGAGGTCGAGTTCTGCACCTCGCCGATCACGGTCACTTCCTGCGACACCTTCGGGATGCGCAGGCGGTCGCCGCCGCGCAGGATCAAGTCGTCCGACGATCCCGGCTCGGCCGCAAGCACCCGGTCGAGGTCGATGACCAGTCGACCGACGGGCTCGGCCGCCTGCAGGTCCGCGAGCAGCGTCTGGCCGACCGCGAGCGTTTCGCTGGCCTGCGCCGCGCCCGGTCCGGCGCCTTGCGAGGTCTGCAGGGCCAGCGAACTCAGGTCCTGCCGCATGCGATCCGCAAGCGTCTTGATCTGCTGCCGCTCGCGCTCCTTGAGCGTCTCGCGCGTGAACACGCTGCCCTGCGCGAAGGCGAGCTGCGTCAGTCCGCCGGCCCGGGCGATCACCGAGCGCAGCGTCTCGCCGCGCGCAATCGGGTACTCGCCCGGGAAGCGCACCTCGCCCTCCAGCCGGACGTAGTCCTGCTGCGACCACTCCGAGATTTCCTTGACGACCAGCGTGTCGAAGGGACGCAGCAGCGGATCGGCGGCCGGCATCGCCGGCGAGCAGGCGCGCGAGGTCGATCTTGATGACCTCGGTGCGGCGAGTCTGCCCGTCACGCACCTCGTAGCGGGCGAGTTCCGCATCGCCGCCGAAGGCCTGTTCGGCAAGCCCGCCGCCGGCGCGGATGAGATCGCTCACGGTCATGCCGGGCTCGAGCGGGTACTCGCCCTCGGCCCGCACGCGGCCCGTGACGCGCACGACGCGCGTGGGCTCGCTGCTCACCGCCTGCAGCCGGAGCGCCTCGAGGATCGGCTCGAGGTACTGTCGCCGACCCGTCTCGACGTCGAACACGAACACCTGGTCGCGCGCGGCGAGCAGCGGGTTCGCCTCCGACATCGGCGACCTCCACGCCTGCTCGAGGTCCGCGGAGAACGCCTGGATGCGACGCGTGTCCGAATGCTCGCGCCGGATCAGCACGTAGTGCAGGTCGGCGTTGGGTCGCAGCTCGTCGATGGACGGGATCAGGTCGGTGAGCCGCAGGCCGTTGCGGAACTGGTGCGTGCCCGGCCGGTGCACCTGCCCCCCGAGCTGGACCGCGTTCTTGTAGGTCGGCCGTGCCGCCGGAATCGTCATCAGGTCGCCCGAGCGCAGGCGGGTGCCCCGTCCCTCGGGATTCGAGAGGTTCACGTCCACCACCACGCGGTCGCGGCGCTCGTCGATGCGCTCGATGCGGGCCAGCGCGGGGTCCGCCGCGGGGGTGAGCCCGCCACCGAGGTGCAGCAGGTCGGCCGCCGTGCTCTCGCCCTTGAGCTCGTAGATCGCCGGGCGCCGGATCTCGCCGGTCACGCCGACCGTGCTGCCCACCGGCGGGATGAAGATGACGTCGCCCGGCAGCAGGCGCACGTCGGCGGAGGTGTCGCCGTTCAGCAGCAGGTCGTAGAGGTCGAGCCGCTGCACCAGCCGTCCGTTGCGCTTCAACTGGATGTTGCGCAGCGAGCCGATCGGCTTGACTCCGCCGCTCGCGAACAGCGCATTGGTGATCGTGGCCAGCCCACTCACCGTGTAGGAGCCCGGCCGCTCGGCCTCGCCGAGCACGAACACGCGGATGGAGCGCAGGTCGCCGATGCTGACGACCGCAGTGGTACCGATCATCTGCTCGGTCACCCGCGCCTCGATGCGCGCCTTCGCCTCCTCGAAGCGCAGGCCGCTCACGGCGATGGGCCCGAGCTCCGGGAAATTGACCTGGCCATTTCGGTTGACGACCAGCGAGTGCTTGCCCTTGGTGTTGCCGATCAACTGCACCTCGAGGCGGTCGCCGGGGCCGACCACGTACTCGGAGGGCACGGGCACGTCCGTCACCGGCGCGAAAGTCGAGGGCACGCCGGCGAAGAGGTCGTAGCCGAACGGCCGCAGGGCCTCGGCGTCGAGCTTCTCGAGCGGCAGCAGCGTGAGCTTGACCTCGAAGTCTCGCAGCACCGGATCCCGGTTCAGGCGCTCCGTCGCCTGCGCCTCGGTGAGTCCCGCAAGCGGTATCGGTGCCACCCCGAGGATGCGTAGCTGGCCGTTCGTGTCGAGACGGAAGGGATTGCCGCGCTGTGCCCGCTCGAGCAGTTCGTCGAGGCGTTTGGTTTCCTCGGGCGTTCGCGTCCGGCCAGCGGTCGGATCGAGCCGCTTGATCTCGATCTCGAGCAGCACCGTGTCGTTGCCGCGGATGCGCGGCTCGCGGGGCCGCAGCTCCATTTCTTCGTCCGTCGTGCCGGTCGCGTCGCGGTCGGTCGCCCCATCGATAGTTCGCGGTCGCACGGTCTCGGGCGAACTCAAGTCCTTGTCGCGCCGCACCCCGCTCGGAGTGCCGCCGCCGAGCTCTTCAAGGATGGCCTGCTGCTGGTCGGCCGGCAGGTTGCGGAACGCTTCCATCTCAGCCGCGGACGGCGTCTGGGCCGCCGCGTCCCGCGTCGATCCCGCGGCTGCGACCAGCATGAAAAGAGCCGCGAGGAGCGCCGTCCTGACGCGTGAACCCCGACCTCGAACGAATTCGATCATTGACCGCCCTGTTGGATTGAAGCTAAGCCTCAGCGGATCTCGTAGCGCCAGGTCACGAAGCCCCGCACGCCATCTTCGACCGCGACGGGCCCGGTCGCATCCACGTCCGCATACCCCATTGAGACGGCGATTGTACCCCACGGGTGGCTCGATTCGTGGGTCAGGGACAGGTCCCGCACCGTGGCAGGGGCGCCGGCGAGGGAGTGTTCCGGCGCGACGCCGGCCCGGTTGAGCTTCACGTTGCGCCCCTGCAACTCCCAGCGGCGTCCCCGGGTATCGACGAACAGCGCCCCGCCGCCCATCGACTCGCCATCGGCATCCATCGAGTGCCCGAGCACCCGCCCGCGGTACCGATACCCGGAGGTATAGATGCACATTGCTGTACGCGCAGCCGAACTCCGGCGGGTCGCTCAGGAAATCGCAGGCGGTGTCCGCGTACTCGGCGTGCAGCCCGCCACGAGCCGCCGGCGAGGTCTCCCCACACCTCGAGGCCGAAGAGCCCGAGGTATTTCGACGGCATGAAGCCCGCCTCGTCCTCGCCGATGCCCTGCGCGTAGAGCGCGAGCGGCACGCGCGCGCCCGGCCAGGACCAGCGCAGGTCGAAGCCCGCCAGCTGGTTGCCCGGCTGCTCGGCGAGGTCCTCGTCGTTGTCGTTGCCCACGAGCAGGTCCCAGAACGTGTCGAGGTCGCAGGGTCGCCCCTCGCCGCACCATTGGGCCGTGCGGCTCGCGGCGATCTGCAGCGTGGGATGCGGGCGGATCTCGGCGCGCATGCCGAACAGCAGCGCCTCCGGATAGTCGCGGTCGCTCTCGAACTGGCCCATGAAGGTCGAGAAGCGCCAGGGACCGAGCCAGCGCAGCACCGGCACGTCGAAGGGGGTGGACTCGTTGCGGTCGAGCGCGATCGACGGCAGCGGCCGCGCATTGCTGCCGAGGATCAGGCTGCCCTGCCAGCCCGGTCCCCACCAGCGCTCGAGGTAGCCGGCCGAGACCATCCAGTTGCCGAGGCTCATCGCCACATACGACCCGTCGGGCCGAACGGCACGGTCGTCGTCGGGATCCGCCACCACGGTCGCCGCGAGCTTCCAGGCGAAGCGCTGGCCGACCCAGTCGGCCGCGAGGCGGGCCTCGCCCTCCTCGCGCGGGATCGATTCGAAGCCGCGCAGCGGCGTGGGGTCGGCCGAGGCCGACAATGTCGCCTCGATGCGGAGGTCGCCGGCTCGCATCTCGCGGGCCGCCCGCGCGCGCAGCCGTTCCGCCGCAGCACCTGCCCCATCGTCGAGGGCCGTCGGGTCGAGGTGACCGAGCTCCCGCGCCACCTGCGACCAGGCGATGGGCCAGCTCAGGCTCGGGCCCGTGAGCAGGCCTGCATCGGCGAGCCGCTGCAGGTCGTGCCGCAGCCGCACGTCGCCCGGCCCGACCCAGGGCTCCGCGACGGCGGTCGCCGCCACGAGCACCCCCGCCCAGGCGAGCGCGAACCCACGGCCGGTCCGCCGGGCGCGCCGAGTCATGCGCAGCCACCCACGAATTCCTGCACGGAACCTACTGGAACTGGTGTCGCCACGAGACAGACGCACGGGGTAGCACGGCCTCGGTATCGTTCCACTCGCGGTCGCGATAGTCGGCCCCGACGCTCGCCTCGATCCAGCCGCCCGTGATCGGGTGGCGGTAGGTCACATCGACGCTCCACCAGTCCTCGGGCCCCGGCGCCAGCGTGTGGCGCGTATCGGGCACGACGCCGCCCTCGTTCACTGCCGTGTACCGCAGCACCGTCGTCAGCGTCGCGGCCGTCGGGCTCACGCGGATGTAGCGGGCACTGTACATCTGGCCGTCACCGTCCATCGAGTGCCCGAGCGGGCGTCCCTTCGAACGATAACCCTCGACGCTGAAGATGCCGTTGTTGTAGGCGCAGTCCCAGAGGCGCTGCTCGTTCTCCGTGCCTCCGCAGCGCGTGTTGGCCCACTCGAGGCCGGCGCGCCAGGAGCTGCCGTCGCCGGCGGATCCGCCCCAGGTCTCGAGCCCGGCGATGTCCATGCTGCGATAGGGCCGCGGAATCTGGTTATCGATGGTCTCGCCGGTGTGCTGGTTGTAGAGCGCGTAGTTCCAGTCGCCGATTGGCGAGGCCCAGCGGATGTCCCAGCCGGCGAGCTGGTTGCCGGGTTCGTCCTCCGGGTCCACGTTCTCGCCCTGGTTGTCGTTGCCCCACCAGAGGTTCCAGAAATCGCTGCCGTTACAGGAGCGGCCGTCGCCACACCACTGCGCAGTGCGCTCGACGCTGATCTCGAGGCCCTCGAGCGGTCGGGCCGAGACGCGGAAGCCGAACAGCAGCGGGTGGTCGTAGTCCTCTCGGTCACCCTCCATGTAGCCCATGAAGGTCGTGAGCCGCCACGGCCCGATCCAGCTCAGCCATCGGGTCTCGAAGGGATCGGAGACTGCGCGATCGAGTGAGATCGCCGGCACCGGACGCGCGCTGTTGGACAGGATCAGGCTGCCCTCCCAGCCCGAGCCCCACCATCGATCCTGGGCGCCGGCCGTGACGATCCAGTTGCCGAACTTGCCGGCGAAATACGAGCCGTCGTAACGGAACGTGTCGTCGTCGTCGGCATCCGCGACCACCGTGAGCTCGAGCCGCCCGCCCCAGCGATTGCCGAGGAAACCGCTGGCCCAGCCGGTGAGTTCGCCCTCCTCGCGCGGCTCGTCCGCAAAGGTACGCAGCGGGGTCGGCCGCGCGGCCGCGCGGACCTCGACGCCGAGCTCCGGGCGACCCTCGGAGGCGAGCTTGCGCAGGCGGGCGACAGCGGCGGACTGTGCGGGCGTGAGCGCGGAGCCCGCGCCTGACCCTCGGTTACCTGCCCCCGTCACGACAGCCGAGGGCCGCGTCGAGGGCACGCGCGACAGAGCGTTCGCCACGTCGGAGATCGCAATCGGCCAGCCGGACACCGGCAGATCGATCACTCCGTCGTCCACCAGCATCTGCAGGTCGTGACGCGCCTGGACGTTGCCGGGCGCGAGCCAGGGTTCGCCCGCCACGGCGCCGCTGCTCGCGAGCACCAGCGCGAGCAGCCCGAAAAGAAGTCTGTTCATCGCGGTGATGCTACCGGCTCGCCCGCTCGCCGCGCCAGCGACCGACCACCTCGAGCAGGGCCTGCACGTGGCGCGGGCCCGCGGGCCACGCCGCCTGCTCGACCGCCGGGGCCATCGATCCGGCGAGTTTCTTGCCGAGCTCGACGCCCCACTGGTCGAACGGGTTGACGTCCCAGATCACGCTCTGCACGAACACCTTGTGCTCGTACCAGGCGATCAGGCGGCCGAGCGTGCGGGGACCCAGGCGCGGGAACAGGATCAGGCTCGACGGTCGGTTGCCGACGTGCACCTTGTGCGTGAGCAGGCGCGCGATCTCCTCCGGGGGCGTGCCCCGGGCCTCGAGGTCGGCCTGCACCTGCAGCTCGGTCTGGCCGAAAGCGAACGCCTCGGCCTGCGCGAAGCAGTTCGCGAGCGCGAGGTCGTGCTGCGCCTGGAAGCGGCTCGAGGCGTTCACCGGCGCGATGAAGTCCATCGCCACCCGCGCCGTGCCCTGGTGCAGCAGCTGGAAGAACGAGTGCTGGGCATTGTTGCCGGGCTCGCCCCACACCACGGTGCCGGTCGTGTAGCCGACCGGGTGTCCGTCGCGCGTGACGCTCTTGCCGTTCGACTCCATCTCGAGCTGCTGCAGGTACGCCGGGAAGCGGTGCAGCCGGCGGTCGTAGGGCAGCACCGCCAGCGACTCGTGACCGAGGAAGTTGGCGTTCCAGATGCCGATGAGACCCATCAGCACCGGCAGGTTGTGCTCGAGCGGGGCGGTGCGGAAATGCTCGTCCATGTCGTGCCCGCCCGCGAGCAGCAACTCGAACGGATCCATGCCGACGGCGAGCGCGATGGACAGCCCCACGGCCGACCACAGCGAGTAGCGACCGCCCACCCAGTCCCACATCGTGAAGCGCGTGTGCGGCGCGATCCCGAAGGCGTCCATCGCGGCGTGGTTGGTCGAGACCGCGACGAAGTGCCGGGCCACCGCCGCCTCGCCGAGCTCGGCCACCAGCCACTCGCGCGCCGCGCTGGCGTTGGCGAGCGTCTCCTGGGTCGTGAAGGTCTTCGAGCAGACCACGAACAGCGTGCTCGCGGGGTTGACCCGCTCCATCGCCTCGGCGAGCTCGACGCCGTCGATGTTCGAGACGCAGTGCAGGCGAATGCCACGGTTGCGGTAGCGGCCGAGCGCCTCGGTCGCCATCACGATGCCGAGGTCCGAGCCGCCGATGCCGATGTTGACGACGTCCGTGAAGCGCTCGCCACGGGACCCGGTGATACGCCCCTCGTGCACGCCCGTGACGAACTCGCGGATCTTCGCGAGTTCCGCCCGCACGTCGGGCATCACGTCGCGCCCCTCGACGGTCATGGGATGCGCGGAGCGGTTGCGCAGCGCCATGTGCAGCGCGGGACGGCGCTCGGTGACGTTGACCGCCTCGCCGGCGAACAGTGCCCGGATCCGGTCCTCGAGGCCGCAATCGCGCGCCAGCGCGAACAGCAGCGTCGAGCGTGTCGCTGGTCAGGCGCTGCCGCGTGAAGTCGTACAGGAAATCGAGCGCCGTGACAGCTCAGGGCATCGAAGCGCCCCGGGTCGTCGGCGAACAGCTGGCGCAGGTGGTGGCGCTCGAGCGAGGCCGCGTGGGCCTGCAGAGACTGCCAGGTCGGCAGCAGGGTGCGGTCGGACATGGGGGCATCCGCGGGTGGGGATGCCCCATTGTACGGCGTAAGCGGCCTACCCTCCGTAGTAGCTTCGATACCACTCCACGAACCGCCGGATGCCCGTCTCGACCGGCGTCGCCGGCGTGTAGCCCACGTCGCGCTGCAGGTCGTCGATGTCGGCCCAGGTGTCGGGCACGTCGCCCGGCTGCAGCGGCAGCAGGTTCATCTCGGCCTTGCGGCCGAGGCACTCCTCGAGCACCTCGATGTAGTGCATCAGCTCGACCGGCTGGTTGTTGCCGATGTTGTACAGGCGGTACGGGCGCGCGGCTCGTGCCCGGATCCGGGGCGTCGCTGTCCCAGGCGTGGTTGCCGCGTCGCCACGCGGTCGCAGCGCGCGCACCACGCCCTCGACGATGTCGTCGATGTAGGTGAAATCGCGGCGGTGGTGGCCGTAGTTGAAGACGTCGATCGGCTCGCCCGCGAGGATGCTGCGCGTGAACAGGAACAGCGCCATGTCCGGCCGGCCCCAGGGGCCGTACACCGTGAAGAATCGCAGGCCCGTCACCGGCAGCGCGTACAGGTGCGCGTAGGTGTGCGCCATCAGCTCGTTGGCCTTCTTGGTGGCCGCGTAGAGCGAGAGCGGATGGTCCACGTTCTGGTGCACCGAGAACGGCATCTTCGTGTTCGCGCCGTACACGGAACTGGTGGACGCGTAGACGAGGTGCTCGACGCCGTGGTGGCGGCAGCCCTCGAGCACGTTCGCGAAGCCGACCACGTTGCTGTCGACGTAGGCGAGCGGGTTCTCGATCGAGTAGCGCACGCCGGCCTGCGCGGCGAGGTTGATCACGCGCCCGAAGCGCTCCTGCGCGAACAGTGCGTTCATGCCGGCCCGGTCCGCGAGGTCGAGCTTGACGAAGCGGAAGCCGGGCATCTGCTTCAGGATCGCGAGGCGCGCGTGCTTGAGCCTGACGTCGTAGTACTCGTTGAGGTTGTCGAGGCCGACGACCTCGTCGCCGCGCTCGAGCAGGCGCCGCGCGGTGTTGAATCCGATGAACCCGGCGGCGCCGGTGACGAGGATCTTCATGACCTAGAGCCTGCCGTCCACCTCGTCCGCCTTGAACACGTACTTGATGTCGTAGAGCACGTGGTTCTTGCGGGCGAGCTTGCGGATCCGGCCGATCCCCATCTTGCGGAACTCGTCGTGGGCCACGGCCATGACGATGGCGTCGTAGGTGCCGGCGCGGAGCTGCTTCACCGGCCGCAGGCCGTACTCGTGCTCGGCCTCGTCCGGGTCGGCCCACGGGTCGTAGACGTCCACCCTGGCGCCGAACTTCTCGAGCTCGCGGACCACGTCCACGATCTTGGTGTTGCGCACGTCGGGGCAGTTCTCCTTGAACGTGAGCCCCATGACCAGGATGCGCCCGTCCCTGACCTGGATCTTGCGCAGGATCATGAGCTGCGCGATCTGCTGCGCGACGTAGCTGCCCATGTTGTCGTTGATGCGCCGGCCCGCGAGGATCATCTCCGGGTGGTAGCCGATCGCCTGCGCCTTGTGCGTCAGGTAGTAGGGATCCACGCCGATGCAGTGGCCGCCCACGAGGCCCGGCCGGAACGGCAGGAAGTTCCACTTGCTGCCGGCGGCGTTCAGCACCTCCTCGGTGTCGATGCCGAGGCGGTTGAAGATCAGCGCCAGCTCGTTGATGAGCGCGATGTTGACGTCGCGCTGGGTGTTCTCGATCACCTTGGCGGCCTCGGCCACCTTGATGCTCGAGGCCTTGTGGGTGCCGACGGTGATGATCGAGCGGTACAGGGAGTCGACGAACTCGGCGACCTCGGGCGTCGAGCCGGAGGTCACCTTGCGGATGGTCGTCAGGCGGTGCTGCTTGTCGCCGGGGTTGATGCGCTCGGGGCTGTAGCCGGCGAAGAAGTCCTTGTTGAACTTGAGGCCGGACACCTGCTCGAGGATCGGCACGCAGACCTCCTCGGTGCAGCCCGGATAGACCGTGGACTCGTACACCACGACGTCGCCCTTCTTGAGCACCTTGCCCACGGACTCGCTGGACTTCACGAGCGGAGTGAGGTCCGGGCGCTTGTACTCGTCGATCGGCGTCGGCACGGTGACGATGAAGACGCGGCAGGTCTTCAGGTCCTCCAGGCGCGTCGTGTAGCTGAGCTTGGTCGCCGACGCCAGCTCCGCGGCGTCCGTCTCGAGCGTGCTGTCGTGGCCGCGCCGCAGCTCGTCCACGCGCGCGGTCTTGATGTCGAAGCCCACGGTGTTGAAACGCTTGCCGAACTCGACCGCGAGCGGCAGCCCGACATAGCCGAGGCCGACGACGCCGATTCGAAGATTGCGCAGATTGAGATTGGGCATGGTGGGTCGGTTGGATTCGAGGGTTATGTGCAATGCTCGCGGCGCGCCGCGGGACGGAAGAATGCCACACGCAGGGGGCGTCGAATGAGACCGGCGTCATACTGGCAGGGCCGCTGAACGCCCGCCCGCGCCGCCGTACGTCGGCGATCGTGGCCCGGTGACAGGATCAATTGCCGGATTCCTGGAGGCGCCAGACGGTCTGGCCGCGGCTGGCCTTGTCGAGCGCCAGCAGTCGCTGCTCGTGGGCTTCGAGCTCCGCGCTCGTCGCACGCACGACCACCAGGGTGCCGCGCGGACGCTGCGCCCGCCGTAACGGCGCGTGCGCCGCCGCCGCCTCGGCCGCCTCGTCGAGCGTGAGGGCGCCCTGCCCGCCCGTCATCGCGAGGTAGACCTCGAGCAGCAGGTCGGCGTCGAGCAGTGCGCCGTGCAGGTCGCGCTGCGAATTGTCCACGCGAATAGCGCTTGCAGAGCGCGTCGAGGCCGTTGCGCTGGCCGGGATGCAGCTGCCGGGCGAGCGCCAGGGTGTCGAGCACCTGGCAGAGGTCGCCCACGCGGCCCGGCGGCTCCGGCAGGCGCTTGAGCTCGGCGTCGAGGAACGCCACGTCGAACGGCGCGTTGTGGATCACGAGCTCCGCACCGCGCACGAAGTCGAGCCAATCCCGCGGCGACCTCGGCGAAGCGGGGCTGGCCCTTCAGGAACTCCGCCGTGATGCCGTGCACCTGCAGCGCGCCGGGATCGATGTCGCGATCGGGGCACAGGTAGCGGTGGAAGACGCGGCCCGTGCGGCGCCGGTTGACGATCTCGATGCAGCCGATCTCGATGACGCGATGCCCGAGCTCGGGCTCGAGGCCGGTGGTCTCGGTGTCGAGGATGACCTGGCGCACGGGTCAGCCGACCGACTGGCGGACCGCCTGCACCACCCGCACCTGGTCCGCCTCGGTGAGGTACGGGTGCATCGGCAGGCTGACCACGCGACGCGCCGCGGCCTCGGACACCGGGAAGCGGCCCTCGCGGCTGGCCGAGATGCTCGAACACCGGCTGCAGGTGCAGCGGCAGCGGGTAGTGCACGGCCGTCGGCACGCCGAGCGCCTTCATGCGCGTCTCGAAGATGTCGCGGTTATCCACCTCGATGGTGTACTGGGCGTACACGCTGGTGTTGAACGGCTCGACGAAGGGCCCCTGGATCGGACTCGGGTGGCCGGCAAAGGCCTCCGCCAGCAGTTCCGTGTAGCGCGCCCCGAGGCGGACGCGGGCCGCGACCTCGTCGTCGAAGATCTCGAGCTTTGCGAGCAGCACCGCGGCCTGGATCGAGTCGAGGCGTCCGGTCAGTCCGAGCCGCGGGTGGTGGTAGCGACGGTCCTGGCCGTGCAGCCGGATCTCGCGCATGAGCTTCGCGAGCGCGTCGTCGTCCGTGAACAGCGCGCCGCCGTCGCCGTAGGCGCCGAGCGGCTTCGAGGGGAAGAACGAGGTGGCGCCGATCAGCGACAGCGCGCTGGACTTGCGGCCCTTGTAGGTGGCCCCGAAGCTCTGGGCGGCGTCCTCGATCACCGGCAGGCCGCGGCGGCAGGCGATCAGGTTGATCGCATCGAAGTCGGCGCACTGACCGTACAGGGAGACGGGCATGACGGCGCGGGTGCGCGGCGTGATGGCCGCCTCGAGCTGCGCTGGGTCGAGGTTGTAGGTGCGCGGGTCCACGTCCACGAACACCGGCGTGGCGCCGACCAGAGCGATCTGCCTCGGCCGACGCGAAGAACGTGAAGGGCGCCGTGATGACCTCGTCGCCCGGCCCGATGTCGAGGGCCATAAGCGCGATCATGCAGCGCGTCCGTCCCGCTCGCGACGGTGACGCAGTGCTTCGTGCCGCAATAGCGGGCGAGCGCCTGCCTCGAGCTCGGCGACCTCCGGGCCCATCACGTAGGCGCCGTGCTCGAGCACGCGGGCGATGCGGGCATCCACCGACGGCTTGATGCGTCGGTACTGGCTCTTGAGGTCGATGAAGTCCATGGCAGCCGTCATGTCGGATTGCGGACGGTGGTCATTGTACGGCAGGAAGGCGCCGCGGCTGCGGCCGGCTACGCCTCGCTCCGCGTGGCAAGTTCGTCCACCCCGCGGTTCGCCAGCGCATCGGCCCGCTCGTTGCCCGGATGCCCGGCGTGGCCCTTCACCCAGTGCCACTGCACCTCGTGCCGCAACATCTCCTCCTCGAGGCGCACCCAGAGATCCGCGTTCTTGACGGGCTTGCGGTCGGCCGTCTTCCAGCCGCGCTTCTTCCACTGGGGCAGCCACTCGGTAATGCCGTTGCGGACGTACTGCGAGTCGGTGTAGAGCTGCACGCGGCAGTGGCGCTTGAGGGCGGCCAGCGCCTCGATCGCCGCGGTCATCTCCATGCGGTTGTTGGTCGTGTGCGGCTCGCCGCCCCACAGCTCCCGGGTATGCGTGCCCGAGACGAGCACCGCGCCCCAGCCTCCCGGGCCCGGGTTGCCGCGACAGGCGCCGTCCGTGTGGATCTCGACCTCGGTCATGCCGCGTTCCTCGAGGTGGGCTCGGCGAGCCCACCGACGACTGCCGGCGCACGTTGCCACGCGGGCCGGATGGGCGTGAGGGTCCGCACCCGCTTGCGCGCCTTCACGAGGTACGCTCCGGCGAGCGGCGTCGCAAAGCGCGAGCCGTGCGACTCGAGCCAGGCGCGGCTCCGCGCCGACAGGCGCTGGTTCCAGGGCGGCACGAACAGGTAGCGCCGCGCATCCACCACCTCGAAGCCGAGCAGCACCAGCCAGTCGCGCAACCGGCCCTCGCTGATGAGCCGTACTGCGGGCGGCGGGAATCGACGGCGCGACACGAGGTGTCGCACGCCCCACGGCCCGAGCGGGTTGAATCCGCAGACGAGCACGTGACCCTCGCCCATCAGCACGCGCTCGACCTCGCGCAGCAGCTCGTGGGGATGCGGCGCGTGCTCGAGCGTATGCGGCAGCAGCACGGCCTCGACCGCCGCAGTGGCGATCGGCAACGCCGCGAGGTCCGCGCGGATCGCACCGGGCCCGGCCGCATCCGGCGCCACGAAGCAGCGGTGCTGCGTGCGCACGCCTGAGCACAGGTCCACGCGTGAGCCCCACCGTCCGAGCTGCAGCAACTCGAACCCGAACACGTCGGTGAGCGCGTCCGCGAGCACGCGCTGCTCGAGCTCGAGCAGCGCAGCGCCGAGCACGCTGTCGAACCAGGCCTGGGCGGAAGCATCGTTCATGGCGCGCAAGGATAGCGGCAAAGGTCGCAGATCTTTGCGAAAAACGCGCGGCGCGTTGTGGAAATTTCCGGCCTGACGGGGTCTAATACGCGCGCCCGGGCTCATGGCCACGACGCGACGGGGGTCGGCGATGCTCGAAGCGAGTCCGGTGCGGGCCTTCTCGGACAACTACCTCTGGCTGATCCGCGCTCCGCTCGAGCGGACCGCTGCCCTGGTAGTCGACCCGGGTGATGCTCGCCCGGTCGAGGCGGCTCTGGAAGACCAGGGGCTCGCCCTGCGTGCCATCCTCGTCACGCATCACCATGCCGACCACGTCGGCGGGGTCGCGGCGCTGGCGCAGCGGCACGGTGCCGCAGTCTTCGGGCCGGCGCGAGAGCGAATGCCCTGCGCGGCCCGGGCGCTCGACGACGGAGACACTGTCAGCCTTGCAGACCTCGGACTCGAATTTCACGTGATGGCGGTGCCAGGGCACACCCTCGGTCACATCGCGTACCACGGCCACGGCTCCCTTTTCTGTGGCGATACGCTGTTCAGCGCTGGCTGCGGCCGCCTCTTCGAGGGCACCGCAGGCCAGATGCACGAGTCGCTCGAGCGGATCGCGACGCTGCCCGACGACACCCGCGTCTTCTGCGCCCACGAGTACACGCTCGCCAACCTGCGCTTCGCCGCGGTCGTCGAGCCCGGCAATGCCGACGTCCTCGAGACACTCGACGCGGTGCGCGAACTGCGCAGCCACGACGCGATCACGCTGCCCTCCACGCTGCGCCGCGAGCGGCGCATCAATCCCTTCCTGCGGTGCCGGGAGCCTGCCGTGCGCACGGCGGCGGAGGCACACGCGGGCTCCACCCTGCACGGACCGGCGGAGGTATTCGCCGTGCTCCGGGCCTGGAAAGACGGGTTCCGCTGAATGCAAACCATCAAGCACGTCCTGCCCGCGATCGCGGTCCTCGGCCTGGCACTGGCCGGCTGCAGCACCACGCCCCGCAACGACGACTACTCGAGCCTGCCGCCCGCGCCGCAGCATCCAACGGCAGCGAAGCCGGGCCTTGACGCGCCGGCCACCTACGGCAGCGCCCGCCACGGACTGCCGCAGATCCCGCCCGAGCAGCATGCCGATCTCCTCGACCGCATCCGGGCCGGCTATGCGCTGCCCGACACCCAGCACTACGCCGTCAACCGCGAGATCGAGGGGTACCGCTCGCGACCGGACTTCCTCGATCGCACGTTTGGTCGCGGCGCACGATACCTGCACCACATCGTCACGGAGATCGAGCGACGCGACATGCCGCTCGAACTCGCGCTGCTGCCGGTCGTCGAGAGCGCCTTCAATCCGGTCGCCTACTCGCGCAGCCACGCCGCGGGGCTGTGGCAGTTCATCCCGAGCACGGGCAAGCACTACGGGCTCACGCAGAACTGGTGGATCGACGAGCGGCGCGACGTGCTGCGCGCCACCGACGCCGCGCTCAACTACCTCCAGTACCTGCACCGGTACTTCAACGGCGACTGGTATCTCGCGATCGCGGCCTACAACGGCGGCGAGGGCACGGTCAGCCGGGCCGTGAAGCGCAACGCCGCCGCCGGGCGCGCGACGGACTTCTTCAGCCTGGATCTGAAGGCCGAGACTCGCGACTACGTGCCGAAGCTGCTCGCCATCAGCCGCATCGTGGCGGACCCGGCCGCCTACGGGCTCAGCTTCGCCGCGATCCCGAACCAGCCCTACTTCGACGTCGTCGATCCGGGCAAGCAGATCCACCTTGGCGAGGCGTCCGAGCTCGCCGGCATCAGCCGGGACGACATGTTCGCCCTCAATCCGGCCTTCAACCGCATGACCACGCCGCCGAGTGGTCCGCATCGCCTGCTCCTGCCCGTGGAGCGGGCCGAGCCGTTCCGGCTCGCGCTGGCGAGCGAGGCCGGCACGCAGCGGCTCGCCGCGGCTGCGGCGGCCGAGCCGCCGCCGGAGGTCCGGCACCGCGTGCGCAGCGGCGAGTCGCTTTCCGGCATCGCCCGCAAGCACGGCGTTTCCATCGAGTCGCTGCGCGCGCGGAACGGCCTGCGCAGCTCGGTCATCCATCCCGGTGACACGCTGATGATCCCGACCGGTGCGTCGGCGGCCGCCGCGCCGGTCGCTGAAGCCCGCCAGGACATCGTCGCGCAGCTGCCGGAGCGCCTGCCATCGGCCGGTCGCGCAACGACGCCGGCCAGGTCTGCAGCGGCGCCCAGCGCAAGCACGCACAAGGTGAAGCCCGGCGAGACCTTGTGGGGCGTCGCCCGACGGTACGGCGTCACGGTCCCTGCACTCGCCGGCGCGAACGGCATGACCTCGAAGAGTCAGCTGGTCGCCGGCAGCCGGCTGCAGATCCCCGGGGCGGACAAAACGACCGCGCCGGCCGGGGAATCGTCCCCGATGACCTACAAGGTTCGGCGCGGCGACACGCTCACGCAGATCGCGGAGCGCTTCAACGTATCCGTGCAGCAACTCATGACGTGGAACCAGATGCGCCAGTCGAACTCGCTGCGAGCCGGCCAGAAGATCGTCGTGTACGTCGATCCGCGGCGCGCGAGCGGTGGCTGAGGCCGTGGGTTTCCTCGCGGGCAAGCGGGCCCTCGTCGTCGGCCTCGCCACCGAGCGCTCGATCGCCTACGGGATCGCGGCCGCCATGCGGCGCGAGGGTGCGGAACTCGCCCTTACCTACCAGAACGAGCGCCTGCGCGAGCGCGTCGCCGCCATGGCGACCGAATTCGACTCCACGCTGGTCCTTCCGATGGACGTGTCCAGCGACGCCGAGATCGACTCCGCCTTCGCGGCTTTGCGTGAGCGCTGGGACACGCTCGACATCCTGGTGCACTCGGTTGCGTTCGCCCCGCGCGAGCAGCTGGCCGGGGGATTCCTCGACAGCGTCAGTCGCGAGGGATTCCAGGTCGCGCACGACGTCTCGAGCTACAGCCTCGCCGCACTGGCCAAGGCCGCGCGTCCGATGATGCTCGGCCGGCCGGGCGCAATCGTGACGATGTCGTATCTCGGCGCCGTGCGCTCGGTGCCCAGCTACAACGTGATGGGACTCGCCAAGGCGAGCCTCGAGGCGAACGTCCGGTTCCTGGCGGCCGACCTCGGTCCGCAGGGGATCCGGGTGAACGCAATTTCGGCGGGACCCATCAAGACCCTTGCGGCCGCCGGGGTGAGCGGCTTCCGCAAGATGCTGGGGCACGTCGCCTCGTATACGCCGCTACGGCGCAACGTGACGATCGAGGAAGTTGGTAACGCCGCGGCCTTCCTGTGCTCCGACCTCGCGTCGGGCATCACGGGCGAGATCCTGTACGTCGACGCAGGCTACAGCCACGTCGGGATGGCCTTCCCCGAGTAGGCTCCACAAATCGACTATTCGAACAGCTTGGGGTTGCGCGTGATCTTCGCGTTCTTCTCGAGCGCCGCCACGTAGGACGAGAACTCCGCGAGCGCCACCTGGCCTGCCGCCCGCTGGGCATTCGCGGCGAGATCCGCGACCGCCTCCGGCGAGGACACCGAGCCCGGCCGCACGCCGCGTCACCACGAACAGCGCCGCGTCACCGCCCGGAAGCTTGGCGACACCGCTGCTGGGTCGGCCGACCACAGGCGCCGCCGCAGTGAACACCGCCTGGAGCAGCTCCGGCGGCAAGGTTTCCTCGGTCCGTGTCACGCTCCGGCCGCCCATGGGCTGCAGTCCGAGTGACTGCGCGACCTCGCTCCAGGCCTCGCCCGCAGCGAGTCGGGCCGCCGCGGCCTGCGCGGCCGCTCCGGCCGCCTCCCGCGCGCGCTGTGCTCGCAGGGCCTGCTCGATGTCGCCACGCACCTCGTCGAGCGCCCGCTGCACGGGAGGGCGGTGCTCGGTGACGCGCAGCACCACCACGCTTTCCTCGCCCACGTTGATCGCCGGGCTGTTCTGCCGCTCCTGCAGCACCTCGTCGCTGAAGGCCGCCTCGATGAGCTTGCGGTCGGCACCGAACGAGCCGCCGCCCTGGCGCGTGAAAGCCTCCACGGTACGCACCTCCAGCCCGAGGCGCTGCGCGACGGACTCGAGCTCGTTCAGGCTCGAGAACGCCTCGTCAGCGAGTTGCTGCGAACGCTCGTAGAACTCGGTCTGGGCCTGCTCGCGACGGTAGTCGGACTCGAGCTCCGCCCGGACCTCGTCGAAACTGCGCTGGTGCGCAGCCTCGACGTCATCGAGCTTGATGAGGTGATAGCCGAACTGCGTCTGCACCGGTCCGCGGATCTCGCCCTTTTCCATGGCAAAGAGTGCATCCGCAAACGGAGCAACGAAGCTCTCGCGGGTCGACCAGCCGAGGTCGCCACCCTGCCCCTTCGATCCAGGGTCGTCCGAGTTCTGCGCGGCGAGCGTGGAGAAATCCTCGCCGGCCCGCGCACGCGCGGCCAGCGCTTCGGCCCGGGTCCGGGCAGCCGCCTCGTCCGTACCAGCGTCAACGAGGATGTGCCTGGCGCGGCGACGCTCCGTCGACTGGAATCGTTCGGCCGCCACTTCGTCGTAATGACGGCGCAGCGCTTCGTCCGTCACCTCGACGCCGCTTTCGACGTCGGACAGGTTCAACTGCACATACTGCAGCGCAACGGATTCCTCGGACCGGTAGTCGCCCTCGTGCTTCTGGTACCAGTCCGCCACCTCCTCCGGGGTGATCGCGACGCCGGCCGCAAACTGGGCGGCGGGCAGGACGACGAGGTCCACGTCGCGCACCTCGCCCTCGAGCTCGATTCGCCGGCGCACCTCGCCCGGCAGCGCGAAGGCGGAAATCGCCAGCGCGTTGCGAAGCTGGTTGATTTCGAGGTCGCGGCGGAACTCCGCCTCGAAGTCGGCCTCCGTGCGCCCCTGGGCACGCAACAGCGCCGCATAGCGGTCTCGCGAGAAGACGCCATCGACCTGCAACGCGGGAATCTCCGCCAGCGCTTCGGCCAGCTCACGGTCGCTGACCCGGTAGCCGAGCTCGCCGGCACGCTGCACGAGCAGCTCGCGGCGAATGAAGTCGTCGAGGATGCGCTGCTGCTCCTGCTGGACGAGTTCCGGCGGCAGCTCGTCGCGGGTGAGCTGCTGCAATTCGGTCTGACGATCCTGCCAGGCGCGCCGCACCTGCTCGACGGGGATCTTCTCGCCGTTGACCGTCGCGGCCGCCACGTTCACCGACGACTCGAACTGGACGCCCCAGAAGATGAAGACGATGGCGATGACGCCGAGGAAGACGATTGCGAACCAGCCGGTGATCTTGTCGCGGATCTGCTGCAGCATGTTTTTGTACGATCGAGGAAATTCGGAGGGGCGATAGTAAGAGGCGAGCCTGCCGCCCGCCACATTTTCGTACCGTCAGAAACGTGAAAGCCCGCGGGGGCGGGCCTTCTTCGAACGCGCTCGGACCAGAAATTGGCGGAGTGGACGGGACTCGAACCCGCGACCCCCGGCGTGACAGGCCGGTATTCTAACCAACTGAACTACCACTCCGCGCGGTCTGGTGGGTGCTGAGGGGATCGAACCCACGACCTTCGCCTTGTAAGGGCGACGCTCTCCCAGCTGAGCTAAGCACCCGAGCTCCCTGGGAAGCCCTTTAGTTTAGAGCATCCTTTAGACCCTTGCCAGCCTTGAACGCCGGAACCCGGCTGGCGGGAATTGCGATGCTCTCGCCCGTGCGCGGATTACGCCCGGTGCGGGCCGCCCGTTCCTTGCTCACGAACGATACCGAATCCCGACAGGGCGACGGTATCGCTGCGCTGCAAGGCCTCCGTGACGGCCCCAAGGACCGCTTCAACCGCCCGAGCGGCATCCGACTTCGCGAGCCCGGTGCGCTCGGCCACTGCTTCGATCAACTCGTTCTTGTTCACCTATGCACTCCTCTACCTTGGACGGGGCGACGCGCGTCAGTGCGCGTGCACCTGCTTGCCCGCACGACGTCCCGGGCGCTTGGCCCGCTTCGCGTCCGGGGCCGATTCGGGCTCGGCCGCAGCCGGCTGGGGCATGTCCCGCAGCGCGACCTGCAGCACCTCGTCGATCCACTTGACCGGCTTGATCTCGAGGTTGCCCTTGATGTTGTCTGGAATCTCGGCGAGATCCTTCACGTTCTCCGACGGGATCAGCACCGTGCGGATGCCACCCCGGTGCGCTGCGAGCAGTTTTTCCTTGAGTCCGCCGATCGGCAGCACCTCGCCCCGCAGCGTGATTTCGCCGGTCATGGCGACGTCGCTGCGCACCGGGATCTTGGTGAGCGCCGAGACGAGCGCCGTGCACATGCCGATGCCCGCGCTCGGACCGTCCTTGGGCGTTGCTCCCTCGGGCACGTGAATGTGCACGTCGGCCTTCTGGTAGAACTCCGGCTCGAGGCCGAGCACGCTGGCGCGACTGCGGACCACCGTCATCGCGGCCTGGATGGACTCCTGCATCACCTCGCCAAGCTGCCCCGTGTGGGTGAGCTTGCCTTTGCCGGACATCACGGCCGCTTCGATGGTCAGGAGCTCGCCGCCGACCTCCGTCCACGCGAGACCGGTGACCTGTCCGACCTGGTCGTTCTCCTCGGCGCGTCCGTAGCGGAAGCGCTTCACGCCGAGATACTTGGGCAGGTTCTTGGGCGTGACCGACACCACCTTGCGGTCGCGCTCGAGCAGCAGTTCCTTGACCGACTTGCGGCAGATCTTGGAGAGCTCGCGCTCGAGATTACGCACGCCGGCCTCGCGCGTGTAATGGCGGATTACCTCGAGGATCGCCGGGTCGCTCACCTTGAGCTCCTCGGCCTCGAGGCCGTTGGCCTTGATCTGCTTCGGCAGCAGGTAGCGGCGGGCGATGCTGGCCTTCTCGTCCTCGGTGTAGCCCGGGATGCGGATGACCTCCATGCGGTCGAGCAGCGGCGCCGGGATGTTCAGGCTGTTCGCGGTGCACACGAACATCACCTCGGACAGGTCGAAGTCCACCTCGAGGTAGTGGTCGCTGAAGGCCTGGTTCTGCTCGGGGTCGAGCACCTCGAGCAGGGCCGAGGACGGATCGCCGCGAAAATCCATGGCCATCTTGTCCACCTCGTCGAGCAGGAACAGCGGGTTCCTGACCCCGGTGCGTGCCATGTTCTGCACGATCTTGCCCGGCATGGAGCCGATGTACGTGCGACGGTGACCCCGGATCTCGGCTTCGTCACGCACGCCACCGAGCGACATGCGCACGAACTTGCGGTTCGTGGAACGCGCGATGCTCTGGCCAAGCGAGGTCTTGCCGACGCCCGGCGGGCCCACCAGGCAGAGGATCGGGCCCTTGAGCTTCTGCACGCGTTGCTGAACGGCCAGGTACTCGACGATGCGCTCCTTGACCTTGTCCAGCCCGAAGTGGTCCTCGTTCAGGACTTTTTCGGCACCCGTCAGGTCGTGCTTGACCTTGGTGCGCTTGCGCCACGGCACCTTCACCAGCCAGTCCACGTAATTGCGGACGACGGTGGCCTCGGCGGACATCGGCGACATGAGCTTGAGCTTGGCGAGCTCGGAGGTGGCCTTCTCGCGAGCCTCCTTGGGCATACCGGCGCGCGCGATCTTCCGCTCGAGTTCGGCGATCTCGTTGGGCGCATCGTCCATCTCGCCCAGCTCTTTCTGGATCGCCTTCATCTGCTCGTTCAGGTAGTACTCGCGCTGGCTCTTCTCCATCTGCTGCTTCACGCGGCCGCGGATGCGCTTCTCGATCTGCAGCACGTCCATCTCGCCCTCGATGAGCGCGAGGATGTGCTCGAGGCGCCGGCGCACGTCCTGGATCTCGAGGATCTTCTGCTTGGCATCGAGCTTGAGCGACATGTGAGCCGCGACCGTGTCCGCGAGCCGCCCGGGTTGCTCGATGCCGGCGAGCGAGGTGAGGATCTCGGGCGGCACCTTGCGGTTGAGCTTCACGTACTGCTCGAATTGCGTGACCACCGAGCGCACGAGGACGTCCATCTCGCGCTCGTCGTAGGCCTCGCCCTCGCCGAGCACGCCGGCCTTGGCGGCGAAGAATTCGCCGGTGACGAGCTGCTCGACCCGGGCCCGCTCCACACCCTCGACCAGCACCTTGACGGTGCCGTCCGGGAGCTTCAGCAGCTGCAGGATGGTCGCAACCGTTCCAACGTCGTAGAGGTCCTTGGGCGCGGGATCGTCCACGTCCGCCTGCCGCTGTGCGAGCAGCAGGATCTGCTTGTTCACCTTCATCGCCTGCTCGAGCGCGACGATCGAGCGCTCACGGCCGACGAACAGAGGTATGACCATGTGCGGGTACACGACCACGTCGCGCAACGGGAGCACTGGCAGCATGTCGGGCGGGTTGGCAGGCTTCGTGCGGGTCTCGTCGGTGGTCACGTCGGGGATCTCCGTCGCCGGATGCAAGGCAGCGGGCCGCAGGCCGTTCGTGGCCTGCGCCCGTCAGATTCGTCCATCTTTGGGGACTCGGGCCCGAGATTCAAGAGAGAAATTGCGCACGGTGACGGGAACCCGAGGCCACGTGCGGCCGCCCTCTCCCGCTGTCGCGGAAAAGGCACCGGCGGGATGAGGCGAATCAGTGGTCCGATCCCGTCCGGCGCTCTTCGACTGCCGCCAGCCGCGTTTCCTCGACCCCGTAGACGAGGTAGGGCTTGGTTTCCCCGGCGATGACGTCCTCGTCGATCACGACCTTCTGCACGTTACGCATGCCGGGCAGGTCGTACATGATGTCGAGCAGCACGTTCTCGAGGATGGTGCGCAGGCCCCGGGCGCCGGTCTTGCGCTGCATGGCGCGACGCGCCACGGCGCGCAACGCCTCCTCGCGGAACTCGATCTCGACGCCCTCCATGTCGAAGAGCTTCCGGTACTGCTTGGTGAGCGCGTTACGAGGCGCGGTCAGGATCTGTACCAGCGCGATCTCGTCGAGCTCGTCAAGCGTGGCGACCACCGGCAGGCGCCCGACGAATTCCGGGATCAGCCCGTACTTGATGAGGTCCTCGGGCTCGACGTCGTGGAAGAGGTCGGAGCCATGCGGCCGGGCGCTCTGCTCGCGGACATCCGCCACGAAGCCGATGCCGCTCTTCTGCGTGCGGTTCATGATGATCTTCTCGAGACCCGAGAACGCCCCGCCGCAGATAAAGAGGATGTTGCCGGTGTCCACCTGCAGGAATTCCTGCTGCGGGTGCTTTCGGCCGCCCTGCGGCGGCACCGAGGCGATCGTGCCTTCGATGAGCTTCAGCAGCGCCTGCTGCACGCCCTCGCCCGACACGTCGCGGGTGATCGACGGGTTGTCGGACTTGCGCGAGATCTTGTCGATCTCGTCGATGTAGACGATGCCGGTCTGCGCCTTCTCGACATCGTAGTCGCACTTCTGCAACAGCTTCTGGATGATGTTCTCGACGTCCTCGCCGACGTACCCGGCTTCGGTGAGGGTCGTGGCGTCTGCGATCGTGAAGGGCACATTCAGCAGTCGCGCCAGCGTCTCGGCGAGAAGCGTCTTGCCGCTGCCAGTGGGCCCGATCAGCAGGATGTTGCTCTTGGCGAGCTCGACCTCGTCGCGCTTGCCGTCGGCACCGCGCGTCTGCAGGCGCTTGTAGTGGTTGTAGACCGCGACCGACAGCACCTTCTTGGCGCGGTCCTGGCCGATGACGTACTCGTCGAGGACGCGCTTGATCTCGTGGGGCTTGGGGAGCTTCTCGCGGGTCTTTTCCGCCTTCTCCTCGAGCTCTTCGCGGATGATGTCGTTGCAGAGCTCGACGCACTCGTCGCAGACGAACACCGAGGGACCGGCGATGAGCTTGCGAACCTCGTGCTGGCTCTTGCCGCAGAAGGAGCAGTACAGGAGCTTGCCGTCGTCGTGCTTGCCGCGTGAATCGTCCGCCATGCCTGACCTTCTACCCCGCCCTCGTGGGCACAGTGCAAGCCGCCTTCCGCGGGCCCGAGTGGCTTATACCACGGCGCCCAGAGGCGCGCAAAAAACCTCGATTCAACAGCGACTTATGCCCGTGAACGGTCTCAGGCGCGGTCGGCCGCACCGCTCGCGCCACGCTTCTGCAGCACGGCGTCGATGAGGCCGTAGCTGATGGCCTGCTCGCCGGTCATGAAGTTGTCGCGGTCCGTGTCGTGCTTGATCTTTTCGATCGACTGGCCCGTATGGTTTGCGAGGATGCGGTTGAGCCGCTCACGGGCGTCGAGGATCTCGCGAGCGTGGATCTCGATGTCCGTCGCCTGGCCCTGAAAACCGCCCAGCGGCTGGTGGATCATCACCCGGGAATGGGGCAGGCAGAAACGCTTGGTCTTCGCGCCGCCGGCGAGCAGCACCGCGCCCATGCTCGCGGCCTGGCCGACACAGATCGTGCTGATGTCCGGCTTGATGAACTGCATGGTGTCGTAGATGGCGAGACCGGCGCTGACCGATCCGCCCGGCGAGTTGATGTAGAGGGCGATGTCCTTCTCGGGATTCTCCGATTCGAGGAACAGCAACTGGGCAACGATCAGGTTGGCCATGTAATCCTCGACCGGGCCTACGATGAAGATCACTCGCTCCTTCAGGAGGCGCGAGTAGATGTCGTAGGCGCGCTCGCCGCGGGCCGTCTGCTCGACGACCATCGGAACGAGATTCAGGGCAAGGGGAGCGTTCATGGGCATGAGATCGTTCGACTCGTGACGGGCGGGTTGGCGCTAGTGTAGAGGAACTTCGCGGCTCCGCGACGCATCAGGCTCCAAAGTTCATCACTTCCTTGAACGACGCGGCCCGCTCCGTGACCTTGGCATGCTCGAGCAGCAGATCCACCGCCTGGTCCTCTAGAACCAGTGACTCGACCTGGCGCATCCCGTCGGCATTCTGCCGATAGGCCTTGATCACCGCCTCGGGGTCGGGATACGTGGCGGCGATGTCCGCGAGCCGTGCCTCGACGCGGTCCCGGTCGATCTGCACGCCGCGACTCCTGATCAGTTCCCGGATCAGCAGTCCGAGCGCCACGCGTCGCCGTGCGGCTTCCACGAACGAGTCGGCGGAAGGCACCTGCGAGGCATCGGTCGCGCCGGTCCGTCGCGCCGCCTCGATCTGCATTTCCCGAACCTGCGAGTCGACGAAGCCGGTCGGAACCTCCACGGGGTTCGCCTTCAGCAGCCCGTCGAGCAACTGCTGCTTGAGACGCGCGCGGACGTTATCCGCAAGCTCACGCTCCATGTTGTCGCGCACCTCGCGGCGCAGCTGCTCGACGCCGCCCTCGTGGACGCCGTACTCGCGACAGAACTCGTCGTCCACCTCCGGCAGGCGCCGCTCCTCGACCTTCTTCACGTGCACGTCGAAGGTGGCGGCTTTACCAGCGAGCGCCGGGTTGTGATAGTCGGCCGGGTACGGGACGCTCACCTGCCGGTGCTCGTCCGCCTTCATTCCCGTGATGCCGGACTCGAAGGCCTTGAGCATTCGGCCACCGCCGAGCAGCACGCCCACGTCGTCGCCCTTGCTGCCCTCGAACGGCGCGCCGTCGACCTGGCCCACGAAGTCCATCGTGACGCGGTCGCCCTCGCGGCTCTCTCGCTCGGCCACATCGAAGCGCGGCCGCTGCTCACGAAGGTTGAGCACCATCGCGTCCACGTCGGCGTCGGTCACCTCCGCCGCGGGCCGCACGACCGCGATGCCTTCGACGCCCTGCAGTTCGATCTCGGGGAAGACCTCGAACGTCGCGCGGTAACGCAGGTCCTCGTCGGGACCGACGGACAGCGGCTCGATGCGCGGCCCGGCCGCGGGCTTGAGCTTCTCCTGGCTCACCGCCTCGGCGAAGCTCGTCTGCATCAGGTCGGAGAGGACTTCCTGCCGCACCTGCGCGCCGAACTGCTGCTTGACGACCTTGAGCGGCACCTTGCCCGGCCGGAAGCCCTTGAGCTTCGCCGTGCGGCTGACGCGCTTGAGGCGTTCGTCGATCGCCTGCTCGATGCGCTCACGGGGGACGCTCACTTCCATCCGCCGCTCGAGGGCGCTGGTCGTCTCGATCGATACCTGCATGGTCGTCGGTCCTCGAATAGGTCGGGCGGGCAGGATCGCCGCCTCGCGAAGCCGGACATTTTGCCACGGATCCGGCCACGTTGAACCATCGCCCGTCGCGCTGTGACTGGTGCGAAAGGAGGGACTCGAACCCTCACGGGGGTTACCCACTGGAACCTAAATCCAGCGCGTCTACCAGTTCCGCCACTTTCGCGGGTCGCCGGCCCAGGGTCGCCAACCGGATGGATTCTATAGGTAAATCAATCGACAAGAACGTCCGTGGCCTCCTCACTCGAGCCAGAGGCGCGAAAGATAGAGTTCGCCCGGCACCTCGCCCTTCCGACCGAAGAGCATGACGTTGGCGACCCGGGAGAGGTCCATCGGTCGCCCGGCCGGCGCGGACTCGACCGCAGACATCGCGACCCTCATCACTGTTCGCGTCCGCGGCGCGATGACCAGCGGCAGGTTCAGCCGGTCCTCGGGCGACCCGTCGTGGGTCGCGTCGAAGATGCGGAGAGTCAGCTGAAGCTCCGATGCGGAGGAGTTGGTGAGGTCCAATGCGACCACGGAGTAGCCGCGCCAGTCGCCGTTTGGCTCGAGATTCTGGACGGCCGGAGCATCCTGCGCGTCCCAGGCGAGCCACAGGGCGCGCTCGCCGCCCCGCTGCGCCCAGGGTGTTGGCATGTCGACGACCTCGGCTGTCCTGCCTCCGGTGGACACGAAGTACAGGTCCCGCGGCCCCTGGAACTTCGCGATGACCGGAAAGCTGGCGGCGCGCCCGGCATAGGCGACGGCCGCGTGCACCGGTCGCCACGCGATGAAAGCGAGGCCGGCGAGCGCGATTGCAGTGACCGCCCACTCGTCGGATCGATCCCGCGCCCCTCGCCGTCCGGTGCCCGGGCGTGCGAACAGCGACCAGGCCGCGAGCCCCGCGGCCGCGCCGGCCGCATCCGTCAACACGTCGAAAAGCGACGGCGGCCGAGCCTGCAGTGACTGAAAGAACTCGACCACGATACCGATCAATACTGCCAGCGCGAATGCCTGGCCACAGCGCGCCCAGTCCGGCCACGGCGCAGCGTCGCGGTCCCGCACGCGTGATGCGAGCCACATGCCGAGAACCACGGCGACCGCGGCAAAGATCGGGCCGTGCGAGGCGTCGAGGCTAACCCGCTGCCACGCCTTGCCTGATGGCAGATTGATGACGAACAGTGACGTGAGCAGCGCCAGGACGGCGGTCGCCGCAACTTCGAACCTCAACGTCCTAGCGGTCACGTACAGCGCGTGAATGGCGGACCCTGGCGAGCAGCGCGCGTACGTTGAACTCGAGTCCGACCGCGCGGCGCAGGCGCGAGGAGTTGCGGAAGCGCCCGAGGTCGGCCACGAACCGGGTCGCCTGATCCTCGTTCATGCCGTACGCCGCGAGCCAGTGCGGCAGTTCGCTGGCCGGCCGCGCCCGCAGCAGCGTCGTGGCCAGGAACATCAGGTCGTAGCGGGCCATCCGCGAACCGCGGAGCCCGTATGGAAAGCGATGAAAGCGCGGCAGGTCCAGCAGGACGAACTCGCGCGCATCGCCTTCGCCCCGGACCAGGATGTTGCGGGCCAGCAGGGTGCCGTGGTGCACACCGGCATCGTGCAGGCGGCCGACCGCCGACCAGAGTGGCGCGAGGTCGAATTTCCCTGCGGCCTCGGGTTCGGAGGCCAGGACGTCGTCCAACCCACGGCAGCCGGGCAGCCACCGCATGGCCAGCAGCTCGCCCCAGCCGTGACGCCCGAAGTGTCCATGGCCCCAGAACAACGGCGGGGTGCAGCACTCGCCCAGTGATTCGAGCACGCCGAGGGCCCGGAACTCGTTCCACGTCCGGAACCCGGTCAGGCGGCAGCGGCACCAGGCGAGCAGGCCGCGTCGATAGAGCTTGATCACGGCCTCCGTGCCGTCGGGGAGCCGCTCGCGCCAGATGAGCGTTCCGGGCTCTTCCTTGAGGGTGACGCCGGCGGCAGGGTGGAGTTCCACGACGGCGCCGTGCCCCGCCCGGGCGACACGCGGATTGACGCGCAAGGAGTCGGAGCGCGCAGGCGTACCCGGCATCAGATCGGCTGCTTCACCATCAGCGCGTAGCGATGACCGGAGCCGATGACGAACAGTGCCGGGCAGGCCACGAGTACCGCCCCGCAGGACTGTGCGAGGTCGCGCAGTTCGTCCACCCGCATCGTGAGCTTCGGCCGCTTCCCGCGCACGCGGCGCAGGCGGTTCTTGAGCGAGTCGTAATCGAAGAAGGTCATGACCACGAAGCGCCGCGAGACCCGGAGCAGTTCCCGGACCAGCCGCTCGCGCTCGACGGCGGTCGGGAGATGGTGATTCAGGCGCACGCACACAGTCCCGTCCACGGCCGAGTCCTGCAGCGGGATCTCGAAGCCCGAGGCCGTCATCCAGATCTGCGTCGTGGGGACACGGCCGTTCTGTCGCGCATAGCGCACCTGCCCGAGGCCAATGTCGGCCTCCAGCAGCAGGTCGGTGTGTCTCGCCAGCGGCGCACTCACGCGCCCCCCGCCACAGGGCAGGTCCAGCAGCGTCCGGCAGTGCCCCTGGCTCTCGAGCAGGTGATCGAGAAGGCGGGCTTCACGGCGCGTGCTGAGCGTCTTGGCCCAGCTGTCGCGGTACATCGCGTTGTACTGCGCCGCCCGCGCATCCTGCTGGTAGCGACGCTGGTACGCCTCACTGGTTTCGCCCGGCTGCTGCTCGTCCGTCCCGGTCGGCGAGCCGATGCGGGCGAACAGCGGAATGCCGTCCTGGATCGGAAAGCGCGCCCGGCATGCCACGCAGACGGCGGCGTCGTTCGACAAGTGAACCGCCCCTCGGCAGGCAGGACACGCGAGGAGCGGCTCAAGAGATGTGAGGTCTTGCTTCATCGTGACTATCGACGCGCATCTTCGCGCGCCTGGAAATGGTGGGCCGTGTAGGACTCGAACCTACGACCTACTGATTAAGAGTCAGCAGCTCTACCAACTGAGCTAACGGCCCCACTTCAAAACTGGGGTGGACGATGGGATTCGAACCCACGACCTCCTGGACCACAACCAGGAGCTCTAACCAGCTGAGCTACGTCCACCATCGTCGCACGGAATCTCCCGAGGCCTGGCGCGCCCGGCAGGACTCGAACCTGCGACCCTCGGCTTAGAAGGCCGATGCTCTATCCGGCTGAGCTACGGGCGCCTTAGGTCCGACTCCGCAGTCCGGATGGTCGGGGCAGAGGGATTCGAACCCCCGACCCTCTGCTCCCAAAGCAGATGCGCTACCAGACTGCGCCATGCCCCGCCCTGCACCGACCCGCGGTCGCCGCCTCGGTCCGCCACGTTGTCGCGACGGCCCTTCACGGGAGGCGGAATCATACGGACGGTGACTCCGAGCGTCAATTTGACGCAGACGTGCCCTCGTTCGCGGCGCGCCGTCCGTGACAGAATGCGGGCCATTCGACGCAGTGCGGAGCGTGCATGGCGGGACAGATCATCGACGGCAAGGCGATCGCGGCCGACATACGCCGCGAGGTCCGCGAGCTGAGCGACCGCCTTGCGGCACAAGGCAAGCGCCGCCCGGGGCTTGCCGTGGTGCTGGTGGGCGACGACCCGGCCTCGCACGTGTACGTGCGCAACAAGCGCGCGGCCTGCGACGAATGCGGCTTCGTCTCGGTGAGCCACGACCTCCCCCACTCCGCCACCCAGGCCGAGCTGCTGAGCCTGATCGAGCGCCTGAACACCGACGATGCGATCGACGGCATCCTCGTTCAGGTGCCGCTGCCGGATCACATCGACGAGCGTATCGTGATCGAGGCGATCTCGCCCTCCAAGGACGTGGACGGCTTCCACCCCTACAACGTCGGGCGGCTCGCGCTGCGCAACCCGCTCATGCGACCGTGCACGCCCTATGGGGTGATCCGCCTCCTCGACCGCTGCGGAATCAATCCCAAAGGCATGCACTCGGTGGTCGTGGGCGCCTCGAACCTCGTGGGCCGCCCGATGGCGCTCGAGCTATTGCTCGCCGGCGCGACGGTCACCGTCTGCCACCGCTTCACGACGGACCTGCGCTCACACGTCGAGCGTGCGGAGCTGCTGGTCGTGGCCGTTGGAAGGCCGGGCCTGATCCCCGGCGAGTGGGTGAAGCCCGGCGCCGTGGTCGTGGACGTCGGCATCAACCGGCTGCCGGACGGCAAGCTGTGCGGCGACGTCCAGTTCGAGGCCGCGCTCGAACGCGCCAGCTGGATCACGCCCGTGCCGGGCGGCGTCGGCCCGATGACCGTCGCCATCCTGATGAAGAACACCCTCGAGTCGGCGCAGCAGCGACTCTAGCCGCGGCGCCAGAGCGTCCGGCCGCCGGGCTGGTCCTCGAGCAGCACGCCGGCCGCGGCGAGCAGGTCGCGGATGCGATCGGATTCCTTGAAGTTCCTCGCGCTGCGGGCCGCGACACGCTCCTCGATGAGGCGGTCGATGTCGGAGTCCGAAAGCGCAACCTTCAGGTCCACCTGCTGCCCAACGGCAGTCAGCTGAGCCGGCTCGACCTGCAATTGATGGTCACCCGGCTTCTTTTTCGGACTCTTGCGCAGGAACAACTCCGGATCCCGCTCGAGCAAGCCGAGCCGTGCGCCGAGTGCCTGCAACTCCGCCGCCCGCGCGGCCGCCAGATCCACCTGCCGGGACGCCTTGGCCCGGTTGAGCTCGCCTGCGATCGACTGCAGCTCCGCGACCGCGACGGACGTATTGAAATCGTCGTCCATCGCCGCCGCAAACCGTGCCGTGGCTTCCGTGGGCGCGGGACCGCTGGCCGGAGTCACGCCGCGCAGCGCGAGGTACAGGCGCTCGAGCGCGGCATCCGCCTGCACGAGGCTCTCCGGCGTGTAGTTGATCGGTCCGCGGTAGTGGCTGGCGAGCATGAAGTAGCGCACCACCTCGGGGTCGCGCACCCACTCGAGCACCTCGCGCACGGTGAAGAAGTTGCCGAGCGACTTCGACATCTTCTCGTCGTCGACCCGCACGAAGCCGTTGTGCATCCATACGTTCACGAACTTCGAGCCGCAGGCGGCGCAGGTCTGCGCGATCTCGTTCTCGTGGTGCGGGAACTTGAGGTCCATGCCGCCGCCGTGGATGTCGAAGTGCTCGCCGAGCAACTCGACCGACATGGCCGAGCACTCGATGTGCCAGCCGGGACGACCGGGCCCCCACGGCGATTCCCAGGACGGCTCGCCGGGCTTGGCGGCTTTCCACAGCACGAAATCGAGCGGGTCGCGCTTGGCCTCGTCCACCTCGATACGCGCGCCCGCACGCAGGTCCGCGAGCCGCTTGCCGGACAGTTGCCCGTAGGGCTCGAAGCGCGCCACGGCATAGTAGACGTCGCCGTTCGGGCCCACGTACGCGTAACCCTTCTCCACCAGTGACTGCACCATCGCGACGATCTGCGGCAGGTACTCGGTGGCGCGCGGCTCGTGGTCGGCCCGGCGCACGCCGAGCGACTCGCAGTCCTCGTGATAGGCGCGGATGAAGCGCTCGGTGAGCGAGCCCATCGGCTCGCCGTTCGCCTGCGCGCGCTGGATGATCTTGTCGTCTATGTCGGTGATGTTGCGCACGAAGGTGACGCGGTAGCCCGACGCCTCGAGGTGACGCCGCACGACGTCGAACACGATCAGCATCCTCGCATGGCCGAGGTGACAGTAGTCGTACACGGTCACGCCGCAGACGTACATGCGCACTTCGCCCGGGCGGATCGGTTGGAAGGCCTCCTTGCGGCCGGTCAGCGAGTTGTGGATCTGCAGCATGCGATGGGATCGCCTCGGTTGGATTCGAATCAGGCCGCCGCGGCCATCGCACCGGCGGCGCGCAGCCGCTCGGCGATCCGCTCCGGACCCATGAGCGCCGCCAGCGGCGCGAGCTCGGGCCCGTGGACCCGGCCTGTGAGCGCCGCACGCAGCGGCATGAACAACCCGGCGCCGCGGCGGCCGGTCTCGGCGCCGACGGCGCGTGTCCAGGCCTTGAAGTCGCTCGCGCTCGACAGCCAAGCTGCGGCTGCGTGCTCGAAGAACCCCGGCCCGGCAGCGATGATCTCGCGCGCCGCGTCGCCGTCGGGCACGGCGATCGGATCACAGACCGTGGCGACCAGCGACTCGGCGTCCGCAGGAAAGAGCAGGTTGCCGCGCACCGCGGCGACGAAGGCGAGCTGCCTTTCCCGGCTGCCGAGGCGGTCGAGGCGCGGCTCGAGCCACGACGCGAGATCCGCCACAGTCGCCCGTCCCACGGCTTCGCGCTGCCAGTGTCGCAGCTGGACCTCGTCGAAATGCGGAGCCGATCGGCCCGAGCGGCCGAGGTCGAGGTCGACGGCCATGGCGTCGGTCTCGAGCCAGCCCTCGCGCACGCACGCGTGGCCGAGCCGCACGAGGTAATTGCGCAGCGCCCCCGGCAGGTAACCCTGGAGCCGCAGGTCGTGCAGGCTCGCCGCACCGTCGCGCTTGGACAGCGGGGCGCCGCCCGGTCCCAGCAGCAACGGCAGGTGCCCGTAGTCCGGCAAGGGCAGCCCGAGCGCCTCGAGCAGCAGGATCTGCCGCGGCGTGTTGGCGAGGTGATCGTCACCGCGCAGCACGACCGTCACCTCCATCGCGGCGTCGTCGAGCGCGTTGCCGAGGAAGAAAGCCACGCTGCCATCCGCCCGGCGGATCACGAAGTCACCGATGTCGTCGCTCGAGAACCGCTGCGGCCCGTGGATCAGGTCGTCGAACTCGATGACGCGACCGGCCGGCACGCGGAATCGGTGGGCCGGACGCGCTCCACCCTCGACCCGACGCGCCACCTCCTCGGCCGGCAGCGACGCGCAGGTGCCGGCATAGCGCGGCGGTCGGCCGGCGGCGAGCTGTGCCCGCCGGGCGAGATCGAGCGCCTGCGGCGAGCAGAAGCACGGGTACACGAGTCCCCGGGCCTCGAGCGTGGCGACGGCGCGATCGTAGTGGGCGGCGCGCTGGCTCTGGCGGTAGGGTCCGCGCGGTCCGCCGACGTCCGGCCCTTCGGCCCAGTCGAGGCCGAACCAGCGCAGGTCCTCGAGCAGTCGCTCGAGCAGGCCCTCGTCGCTGCGCTCGGCATCCGTGTCCTCGATCCGCAGCACCATCCGGCCGCCGCTCGAGCGCGCGAGGAGGTCGTTCAGCAGGGCCGTCCGTGCGTTGCCGAGGTGCAGAGCCCCCGTCGGACTCGGGGCGAAACGCGTGACCTGTGGACGGGACTGCATGGATGCACATGTTACCGGATCGCCGCGAGCGTCCCGGGCGTGCTGGCCGGGGTACGCTCCCGCGCCGTACCATCGTCGTCCCCAACGACGCCGCAGAGGCACCGATGCACGGGCTGCGCCCCGCGGGCACGCTGTTCATCTCGGACCTGCACCTCGACCCAGGCGATCCTGCGGTCGTGCGGCAGTTCCATGCGTTCCTCGAGACGGACGCGCGGCGCGCAGACGCGCTCTACATCCTCGGCGATCTCTTCGAGGCCTGGCTCGGCGACGACGACCCGGACCCGCTCGCCCGCGGAGTCGTCGGAGCCCTGCGCTCGCTCACCGACGCGGGCGTCCCCTGCATCGTGATGCACGGCAACCGGGACTTCCTGATCGGCAGTCGTTTCTGCCGTGAGACCGGCGCGACGCTGCTCGAGGACGGCGCCGTCGTGGACCTGTACGGCGAGCGCGTGCTGCTGATGCACGGCGACGCGCTCTGCACGGACGACCTGGGCTACCAGCGACTGCGGCGCATCCTGCGCAACCCGGCCGTACGCTTCGTCCTGCGGCATTCGAGCCTCGATCAGCGCCGGGCCCTCGCCCGCCGGCTGCGCGCCGGCAGCCGGGCGCACGTCGGCGCCACGGCCCCGGAAATCATGGACGTGAACTCCGCGGCCGTCGCACGGGCATTCCGCACCGCCGGCGTCCGCACGCTGATCCACGGCCACACGCACCGGCCGGCGGTCCACGAGATCGTGGTGGACGGTGCGCCCGTGCGGCGCATCGTGCTCGGCGACTGGTACGTCAAGGGTAGCGTGCTCGAGTGGTCGAGCCAGGGGTTCGAGCTGCGGGCACTGCCGCGCTGACCGGCCCGGCAGGGCAGTCACCGGGCGACGGCTACGCCGGCGTCCCCGAGTGGAAGCGGAACTCGCCGTCCGGCGCCGTCGCGAGCTCCGCCTCCGCGACGGCGAGTTCCTCGAGCCGTGCCGCAACCGGCTCGCCCGCGCGCGCCGCCAGGCGCAAGTACAGCCCGGCGTGGCGTGCCTCCGCGGCGGCGAGCGACTCGTAGAAGCGCGCCAGCGGCTCCGGCAGCCGCTCGATCAGCCCGATGAATCGTTCGTGCGAGCGTGCCTCGATCAGCGCGCCGATGAGCAGCAGGTCCACCCGGCGACCGGGCTCGTCGCGCCGCAGCCTGCGGCGCAGCCCTTCGGCGTAGCGCGAGGGACTCAAGCGGCGGAACGGCACGCCGTGCGCGATGAGCTTGCTGCTGCACCCGCTCGAAGTGCCGCAACTCCTCGCGTGCGAGGCGCGACATGTGGTTCGCGAGCTCGAAGTCCTCGGGGTAAGCGAACATCAGCGCGAGCGCGGTCGAGGCCGCCTTCTTCTCGCAGTTCGCATGGTCGAGCAGCAATTCGTCGCGACGCACGACGGCGAGGTCGAACCACCTGCGGTCGGTTGGCGCGCGCAGCAGCCCGCCGGGATCGGCCATCAGGCCGCGGCCCGGTCCAGCAGGTCGTCGACACGCGCGAGCAGGTCCGAGGCGGAGGCCGGCCGGTCGATCGGCTGCTTCGCCATCAGCGCATCGAGCAGCGGCTGCAGGTGCGAGGCCTGTGCCGGCAGGTCCGGCAGCGGCGCGTTCGCGTGCCGGTAGATCACCGCCAGTGGCGTCTCGGCGACGTACGGCTTCTGGCCCGTGAGCATCTCGTAGAGCATCACCCCGAGGCTGTAGAGGTCGCTGCGTTCGTCGAGCGGGCGGCCGTGTCCCTGCTCCGGGCTCATGTAGTGCGGCGTGCCGAAGATCGCGCCGTCACCGGTGATGTCGCTCTCGAGCCGGAGCTGACGGGCGAGCCCGAAGTCGATGAACGCGAGGCTGTCGTCCTCGCGCAGCAGCACGTTGCCGGGCTTGACGTCGCGGTGGAGCACGCCGATGGCGTGCAGCGCGCTCAGGGCCGCAGCCAGCTGGCGCAGGTAGCCGAGCGCCACGCGCCCGGACATCGGCGAACGCATCCGGGCGCGCAGGTCACCGCCTGGAAAATATTCCATCGCGAGGAACACGTGGTCGTCGGCCACGCCGATGTCGTAGATGCGCGCGATGTTCGGGTGATCGAGGTGCGCCACCAGCTCGTACTCGCGCAGGAAGCGCTCGAAGGTCGTGCTGCCCTCGACCACGTCCGGCACCTGCCGGAAGATCTTGAGCACACGCTGCTGGCCGCTGCGTTCGCACTGCGCGAGGAAGACGCTCGAGGAACCGCCGATCGCGAGCCGCCGCAGGCAGCGGTGGCCGCGCACGCGCACCGAGCCGAACCGGTCGGGCGCAGGTGGCTGGCGGCCGGCGCGCGAGGTCTCCGCGAGCACGTCGCGGCGGCGGGCGCACAGTCCGCGCAGCATGCCCACGAGCTGGGCATGCTCGAAATCGACCCGCGCAAGCACGCGGGTCGCACCCGAGGCGAGCGCGCGCTCCACATCGGCCTCGTCGGCCGTGGAGGCGAAATAGACGATCGGCGGAAAATCGGGACGTTCGCTCAGATCCTCGAGCCACTCGAGGCCGCGCCCGGCCAGACCTCCTCGTCGAGCAGCACGGCATCGTAGGCCGACCCGGTGAAGCCCGGCCGCAACCGGCCGCGCGAGGCGGGCTCGTATTCCGCCGGCAGCGCGTCCGGCCACTCGAGGGTGACGTGGTGCGCGAGCAGCTGGCGGTAGTCCGGCCGATCGCTGACGATGAGGACCTTGAGCGTCACCGCGTGCCCCGGCCAGGCCGCTCAGGGCGACCCGACGACCTTGAGCGCCCCGCGCCCGCTTCCCGACGCACTGCGCTGCGCCTTCGCCTGGTCCGAGCGCTCCGCCTGCAGGCGGGCCAGGTACTCCGGCGTCACGTCGCTGGTGACGTAGTCGCCCGAGAAGCAGGAGGTGTCGAACTCGGCGACCTCCGAGTCGTGGTGGCGCACCGCGCGGACGAGATCGGCGAGGTCCTGGTAGATCAGCCAGTCCGCGCCGATGATGCGCGCGACCTCCTCCTCGGTCCGTCCTGCCGCCACGAGCTCCGAGGCGGCGGGCATGTCGATGCCGTAGACGTTCGGGTAGCGCACCGGCGGCGCCGCCGAGGCGAAGGACACGCTGCGGGCCCCGGCCTCCCGCGCGACCTCGATGATCTGCGCCGAGGTCGTGCCGCGGACGATCGAGTCGTCCACCAGCAGCACGTTCTTGCCGCGGAACTCGAGGTCGATCGGGTTGAGCTTGCTGCGCACGGACTTCGAGCGCTGCTCCTGCCCCGGCATGATGAACGTGCGGCCGATGTAGCGGTTCTTGATGAACCCCTCCCGGTACTTGACTCCGAGGCGCTGCGCGACCTGCAGCGCGCTGGTGCGGCTCGTGTCGGGGATCGGTATCACGACGTCGATTTCGTGACCCGGCCGCTCCCGCCGGATCTTCTCCGCGAGCAGCTCGCCCATGCGCAGGCGGGCCTTGTACACGGAGATGTTGTCGATGATCGAGTCGGGGCGCGCGAAGTAGACGTACTCGAAGATGCAGGGCGCGTGGCGCACGGTCTCGGCGCACTGCTGGCTGTGCATCCGGCCCTGCTCGTCGATGAAGACGGCCTCGCCGGGGCCCACGTCCCGCAGCAGCTCGTAGCCCGACTGGTCGAGGGCGACGCTCTCGGAGGCGAGCATGTGCTCCCGGCCCCGGGGGCCATCGCGCGTGCCGATCACCAGTGGACGGATGCCGTTCGGGTCGCGGAACCCCAGCACGCCGTGTCCGAGCACCATCGCCACCACGGCGTAGCCGCCGCGCAGGCGCCGGTAGACCGCGCGCACGGCAGCGAAGATGTCGGCCACGGTGGCGCGCTGGTCGCCGACGCGCTGCAGCTCGCTCGCCAGCACGTTGAGCAGCACCTCGGAATCCGAAGAGGTGTTGAGGTGCCGGCGGTCCTCGCGGATCAGCGCGTCGGCCAGCTCCGCGGCATTCGTCAGGTTGCCGTTGTGGGCGAGGCAGATGCCGTAGGGCGAGTTGACGTAGAAGGGCTGGGCCTCGGCGGAGCTTTCGCAGCCGGCGGTCGGGTAGCGCACGTGGCCGATGCCGATGTTGCCCTTGAGCTGGATCATGTGGCGCTGCTGGAACACGTCGCGGACGAGTCCGTTGTCCTTGCGCAGGAAGATCTCGCCCTCGTGCGCGGTCATGATGCCCGCGGCGTCCTGGCCGCGATGCTGCAGCACCGTCAACGCGTCGTAGAGCTGCTGATTGGCGGGACTGAAGCCGACGATGCCGACGATGCCGCACATGGCCTGAGCCTCACGCTTCCGAGGGGTTTTCCGTCACGTACTTGCGCCCGGTCTCCACGTAGCCGCTGAGCACCGAGGCCATCTCCTCGCCGAGGGGCAGCAGCTTCGAGCCCCGCCACCAGGGCTCCGAGTCGAGTTCGGCCGCCTGGCCGAGCATCACGGCGAATCCCACGATCACCGCGCCGCGCACCAGGCCGAACAGTCCGCCGAGCAGGCGGTCGACGCCGAGCGTGAGGCCGGAGCGCTGCACGAGGTAGCTCAGCATGGCCCCGAGCAGCCAGCCCGCGACGACCACCGCCAGCAGCACCAGGGCCCGGGCGACCCACTCCTGCAGCTCGGTTCCGGCGAGGGCGCCGCCGAGATAGGGCTCGAGCAGGTAGGCATAGCGCCACGCGAGCCAGAGGCCCACGAGCCAGCCGAGCAGCGCAACGGACTCGCGGAGAAAGCCCCGCACCATGCCGAACAGGATCGATAGCAGCATCATCGCCGCGAGGATGTAGTCCACTGTGGTCATGCGGTTGTCTTCGACACCCCGGCGCGGCAAGGGCGCGGATTTTACCAGAGCGGCATCAGTCGTTTGCGACGACCGCCGCGGGCAATCGACGGGCCTTCAGGCGCTCCGCCAGTTGCTCGGCCGCAGCACGTCCGCTCGCGGGCCCGACCCGGACCCGGTGCAGCGTCCGGCCCGCCCGGGTCACGGGCGCCACCTGCGCCGCGTAGCCGGCGGCCGAGAGCTCGTCGACCAGCCGGCGCGCGGCCTCGGCTGATCCGAAAGCGCCCACCTGCACCACCCATTCGCCGGTGGAACCCGCCGCTGGCGACGGTGCCTGCGGTGCCGGTTGCGGTGCCGGTTGCGGTGGAGTCGCCGCCGGCGGGGAGTCGGTCGCAACGGCCGGCGCAGCGTCGGTCGACTGCCCCCGCTGCGCGGCGCCCGGCCGAGCCGCCTCCCCAACCGCTGGGTCAGGGGTCGCCTGGGAGGTCAGCGGACGCGCGTCCGGCGAGGTTGCGTCCCGCTTCACGGGCGCGCTCGGCGACGACGCCGACGGGAGCACGACGCCCGGCTCACCGGGGCCACCGAGCTCGATGGTGAAGGTTCGCGTACCCCGGTCAGCGGTACCGTCGTCGACCGCCGGCTCGACGTTCCTGCGGCCCGAAAGCAGCTCCGGGATCAGCAGTACCGCCAGGGCAACGAGTACCGTGGCGCCGATCAGCCGCGCCTGCAGGGTTTGATCCATGGGGGCGAAATTATACGCAGGACAGCGCAGGGCCGACGGTGTGAAACGAGCCGAACACGACGACGCGGTCGCCCTCTCGCGCCTCGCTCGCGGCTCTCCCCATGGCTTGCGCAATCGATCCGGCTTCGGTCATTCCGATGCCGGCGGCGGCCGCCCGCGCGGCCAGGGCCGCATCGCCAAGGCCGCGCGGACCCTCGGTGGACGCAGCGAACCAGCAGTCCACGCGATCGCGCAGCGCATCGAGGACTCCGGCGACATCCTTGTCGGCGAGCATGCCGCAGACTGCCGTCGTACGTCCGGGCACCGGCCAGCGCGCGAGGTTCGCGGCCAGCACGGCTGCAGCGTCCGGGTTGTGGGCGACGTCGAGCACCCATTCGAAGCCGGTGCGGGAGCGCACGCGCTGGAACCGCCCGGACAGGTGCACATCGCGCAATCCGCGCTCGACGGCGCCGCGATCGATGACCCGCCGGGGCGACAGCGCCCGCAGGGCCGCGAGTGCCGTCGCGGCGTTGCCCACCTGCACGACGCCGGCGAGCGCCGGCGGGGGCAGTCGTTCGAGCCGTCCACCGGCGTCCGCGAAATCCCAGCTCCCGTCCTCATGTTCGCGCGCCACGAAGTCCCGGTCTCGCAGGCGCAGCGCTGCACCGAGCGCGGTCGCGGTCTCGATCAGCGCAGCGGGCGGATCCGCCATGCCACAGACCGCCGGCCGACCGGGCCGGAAGATCCCGGCCTTCTCGCGGGCGATGGTGGCCAGGTCCGGCCCGAGCCATTCCATGTGATCGAGCCCGACGGACACGACGACGGCGACGTCGGCGTCCACGACATTGACGGCGTCCAGACGCCCGCCCATGCCGACCTCGAGCAGGGTCACGTCGGGTGCCCAGCTCTCGAACACCAGCAGCGCCGCCAGCGCATTGAACTCGAAGAAGGTCAGCGAATCGTTCCCGCAGGCATCGGCGATGCGCTCGAAGGCGGCGACCAGCGAGGCCTCCGACACCCACCGCCCGTCGAGGCGGATCCGCTCACGGTAGTCCACCAGGTGCGGCGAGGTGAAGGTGGCGACGCGGCAACCGCCGGCGCGCAGCATGGCCTCGAGCATTGCCACGCAGGAACCCTTGCCGTTGGTGCCGCCGACGGTGATGACGGGCCGCTCCGGTCGGCGCCAGCCGGTGCGCGCGAGCACCCGCGCGACGCGCTCGAGGCCGAGGTCGATTGCCCGCGGGTGCGCGGACTGCTGCCACTCGAGCCAGTCCTCGAGGCGAGCGAAACGGACCGGCGCGGGCACGTCAGCCGGACTCGGGCGGGGTCTCCGCGCGTGGCTGGTGCATCAGCAGTGCGAGCACGGCCGCGATGCGCGCGCGCAGGTCGCGGCGGTCGACGATCATGTCGAGCGCGCCATGCTCGAGCAGGAACTCGCTGCGCTGGAAGCCCTCAGGCAGCGTCTCGCGTACGGTCTGCTGGATGACCCGCGGGCCGGCGAAACCGATCAGGGCGCGCGGCTCGGCGAGGTTGATGTCGCCGAGCATCGCGAGGCTCGCGGACACACCCGCCCGTGGTCGGATCCGTGAGCACGGACACGAACGGCAGCCGCGCGGCCGCGAGGCGCGCCAGCATCGCGCTGGTCTTGCTCATCTGCAGCAGCGAGAGCAAGCCCTCCTGCATGCGTGCCCCGCCGCTCGAGGAGAAGCACACCAACGGACGGCGCTGCTCGATGCAGAACTCCGCGGCGCGTGCGAATCGCTCGCCGACCACCGAACCCATCGAGCCGCCGAGAAAGCGGAATTCGAATGCGCAGGCCACGATCTCGAGGCCCTCGAGCCGGCCGGCGATGACCACCAGCGCGTCGCGCTCCCCCGTCTGGCGCTGCGCCACGGTGAGGCGATCGCGGTATTTCTTGCTGTCCCGGAATCGCAGCGGGTCTTCCGGCTCGACCTCGCCCGCCAGTTCCTCGCCCGCGCCCGCATCGAGGAATCGGGCCAGCCGCTCGCGCGCCCCGATGCGCATGTGGTGCGTGCACTTCGGGCACACCTGCAGGTTGCGCTCGAGCTCAGCGCGGTAGAGCACGGCGTCGCAGGCCGGACACTTGATCCACAACCCCTCCGGCACCGAGCGCGTGCGCCGCTCGGTCTTGATGCGCGAGGGGATGATCTTCTCGAACCAGGTCACGGCGGGCCTCCCGCGGGACGGTCCTCGAGTCTACCGGAAGCCTGCGGCCGGGACGGCAGGTCGAATTCGGCCGGATACTCGACGCCGGCGAAGTAGAGTCCCTGCGGTGGCGCGGTGGGACCGGCCAGCGTGCGGTCGCGCGCCTCGAGCACCTCGGCGATCCAGCCTTCCGCGCGCTGCCCGGCCCCGACCAGCAGCAGCGAGCCCGCGAGATTGCGCACCATGTGATGGAGGAACGCGTTGGCGCGCACCGTGATCCGGACCGTCTCGCCGCTGCGCTCGACGGTCGCCTCGAGCAGGCGGCGCATCGCCGTGGATGACTGGCACTCCGCCGCACGGAACGAGGAAAAGTCGTGCTCGCCGAGCAGCGGCTGCGCGGCGCGCTGCATGGCGGCCGCATCGAGCGGCCGGCGGACCCAGCAGACCCGGTCCCGGTCGAGCGCCGGACGCAGCGACCGGTTCAGTACGCGGTAGACGTAAGTGCGCGACAGCGCGCTGTGGCGCGCATGAAAGTGATCCGGCACTTCGCGCGCCCAGAGGACCGTCAGGTCATCCGCGGCGGCCGCGGTGCCGCCGAGCGCCCAGGCATGGTCGGGCCGCGACACGCCTGAATCGAAATGGGCCACCTGCATCAGCGCGTGCACGCCGGCATCGGTGCGACCGGCGGCGGTCAACTCGACCGGATGCGCGGCGACCGAGCCGAGCGCCTCCTGCAGCGCGCCCTGCACGCTGCGCGCGTGCGCCTGCTGCTGCCAGCCCGAATAGGCGCCGCCGTCGTACTCGATCCCGAGCGCGATGCGCGCCATCGCTGCCCGTCAGGGCAGGACGGCCATGAGCCGTTCGGCCTCCTGCTTGTGCGCGGGGCTGCCTTCCTTGAGCACCTCCTCGAGGATGCTGCGCGCACCCTCCGGGTCGCCCATGTCGACGTAGGCCCGGGCGAGGTCGAGCTTGGTGCCGACCTCGCTCATCGTGATGTCGCCACCGACCTTCGATTCGATGCGCTCGATCTTCCCGGTCGCATCGATGTCCTCGAGATCGATGGCGGGCAGCTCGCCGGTCGCAGCGGAAAGATCCACGATCGCCGTCCCTTCCTCGCCGGCGACTTTCGCGGCGAGTTCATCGAGATCGACCTTGAGCATGCTCGTGGAGCTCAGCAGGTCGACTTCCTCCGCCCCGGACAGCTCGGAGGCGCGCTCCAGGATCTGCTCCTGGACGGTGTCCTCCACGGCCGCGCCGGTATCCGTCAGGGCCTCCTCGAGCTGCGTGATGTCCTCGAGCCCATCGAGTGCGGTCGTATCGAGACCGAGGTCCTCGATCGGAACCTCGGCGGTGGCCTCATCCGCGATGCCCGTGAACCGGGCCGTCTGTACCGTCGGCTCCAGCGCGGAATCCTGCCTGATCCGCGGTGCCTCGATCGTCGGCGCAAGCGCGGAGTCGTCCTTGACGCCAAGCGTCTTGACCGTCGGACCGAACTCCGAGTCGGCTCCGCTGCCACCGCGGACGGGCTCGTCCAGCAGGAAATCGAGCGAGTCGTCGCCGCGAACCTCGGGGCTGAGGACCGTCAGATCGAGATCGGGCGGCGGACCCTCGCCCATGGGCAGCTCGAAGTCCGTCGCGGCCGCGCCGCTGAACAGCTCGAGGTCGAGGTCGCGCGACACCGCCGCGCCCGCCCCGGCGAACAGGGGCTCGTCCGGCGCCAGCTGGCGACCCATGATCAGGATCTTGTCCCACTCGCCCGGCACGGCCTGCGCGCGCGTCGCGTGCAGGTCGCGCGCGATCTCGAGGAACCGCTCGCGATTGCCCCAGACGAAGAAGATCTCGACCAGCTTGAGCTTGAGGTCGCGACGTTGCGGTTCGCGCTTCGCGGCCACCTGCACGAGCTCGGCGGCCTGGTCGTACAGGCCGTAAGCCATGTGGAAGTCGGCCTCGGCGAGCGGGTCGCCGGCCTCGATGCTCACGGCGCCGTCGCCCGACAGCGTGTCCTCGACGGTCGCGGGACGACGCGAGGGCTCGAACGCACTCGCCGCACCGGCCGCCGCGGCCGTGCCGATGGACGCCACCGCCGGCTCCGCCGGCTGACGCTCCTCGACCAGGATGTCGGATTCCCTGGATCGGGCGGCGACCGGCGTACGGGCCCGCAGATCCTCGGCTGGCCGGCGACCGAGCGCCTCCTCGAGGCCGTCCTCGACCGGCTCCGATCGCCGGCGCCGGCGCAGCCAGGCGGCAATGCCGAGCCCTGCGACGAGCAGCCCCAGCAGGGCCCACCAGTAATCCTGCAGCCGTTCGAGGACGGACGGCTCCTCCACCGGCGGCGGGGCCTGCTTGCGCTCGGGCTTCGGCGCGGGCGCGGCGCGGCTCGACCACCGCCTCCGGTTCCGCATCCGCTTCCGGCGGGACCGAGTCCGGAACCGGGCTCGCCGGCAGCGCGCGCTTCGCCGACTGCAGCCGGCTCGGCCGGCTGCGCGCCACCCTGCAGGGTCGCGAGCTCGGCACTGCGGACCTCGAGCAGACGGCGCGTCTCCGCGAGCTCCGCCTCAAGCTGCTGCACGCGATCCTGCAGCGCGTTGTCCGATCCCGGCGATGCGGCCGGAACCGCCGGTGCTGGCGACGCCGCAGCGCTGCCCTGGTCGGGCGTCACCAGCCGCAGGCGGCCCCCTGCGTCGGCGGCCGGCTGCGCCCGCCGTCGCGCCCTCACTCCACTGGCGATACTGGCGGGCGACCTCGTCGGCGGCCGCCGCGGCCGAAATGGCCGCCACGTCGCTGCTTGCGGGTATGCGCAGCTCGCTGTCGGCACGCAGCACATTGATGTTGCCCCCGAACGCACCCGGGTTGGCCTCGAAAATCGCCACCATCATCCGGTTGACCTCGGAGCGAGGACCGGGACTGGCGGCGCTGGCAATCCGCCACAGGGTGTCGTTGGGACGCACGCGGTAGGTGCTGCCGGGCTCGACCGTCGCCCTCGGGACCATCGCTTGCTCCACCGGCGCAGGCGCCGGGGCGGGTCGAGGCTCCGGCCGCGGTGGCGCCACCGGGGCCGCCGTCGTCGCGCGGGGCGCTGCCACCGGGGCTGCGGCGGCCGGGGCCGACGCGAATACGGGCGGATCGAGGAGCACGGTGTACTCGCGCAGAAGTCGGCCGCGCGGCCAGCTGGCCTCCACGAGCAGCGTCACGAACGGCTCGGTGACCGGTCGCGGGGAGGTGACCTTCAGGACGTCGCGCCCGCCCGCGCGCGACACGCGGAATGTGAAATCGGAAAGGTACGCTGGCCTGTCGAGACCGTAGCGCTCGAAGGTGTCGCCCGAGGCCAGCGCAGCCTGCAGGGCCCCCAGGTCCTCGGCCGTCGCGGCAACCAGTTCGATCTCCGCGTCGAAGGGCTGGTTCAGTGCCGAGTTGAGGCGGATTTCGCCGAGTCCCAGCGCATACAGCGCGGAAGGCGCTGCCAGGGCGCTCAGCAACAGGGCACGGCGTACGGCTCTCTTCATGGGGTCTCCCCGGACATGCAAGCGCCCGCCGCACCGGACCGCGGGAACGCGGCGGCTCGCTCAGGCGATTTCTGCGAATTGAACATAACTATATCCCACGACTGGGACTGCGCCCACGGTTGGATGACGGGCGCTTTGTAGCGCTTCGGACCCGCCGATACGGGGACGCGGTGCACAGTTCCATGCCGCAGCACGCGATCTCAGGCCAACCCCGGGATGACCGGAGTGGGGCAACGCACGTCACCGTTCTGCGCGCGGTGTCGCAGATAGTGGTCCATCAGCACCAGCGCGAGCATGGCTTCGGCGATCGGCACGGCGCGGATCCCGACGCACGGATCGTGGCGCCCCGTGGTGCTGACCTCGGCCGGCTGTCCGTGCACGTCGATGGTGCGGCCGGGGATCACGATGCTCGAGGTCGGCTTGAGCGCGAGGCTCACCACCACGTCCTGCCCCGAGGAAATGCCACCGAGCGTGCCGCCGGCGTGGTTGCTGAGAAATCCCGCCGGCGACAGCTCGTCGCGGTGCTCGGAGCCGCGCTGCTCGACGACGCGGAATCCGTCGCCCACCTCCACCGCCTTGACGGCGTTGATGCCCATCATGGCGTGCGCGAGGTCGGCATCGAGGCGATCGAACACGGGCTCGCCGAGCCCCGGCGGCACGCCGCTCGCCACGACGGTGACGCGCGCCCCGATCGAATCGCCCTCGCGACGCAGCCGGTCGATCAGCGCCTCGAGCTCGGCCACCCGCGTCGCATCCGGGCAGAAGAAGGGATTGCGATCCACCTCGCCGAGGTCCAGCGGCTCGAGCCGGATGTCACCCATCTGCGCGAGATAGCCGTGGATGCGCACGCCGAGCCGCTCGCCGAGGTATTTGCGGGCGATGGCGCCCGCCGCGACCCGCATGACGGTCTCGCGCGCCGAAGATCGACCGCCGCCCCGATAATCGCGGAAGCCGTACTTGTGCTGGTAGGTGTAGTCGGCATGGCCGGGGCGGAAGCGGTCCTTGATCTTCTCGTAGTCGTAGGAGCGCTGGTCCTCGTTGGCGACCAGCAGTCCGATCGGTGTCCCGGTCGTGCGCCCTTCGAACACACCCGAGAGGATGCGCACCGCGTCGGGCTCGCGCCGCTGGCTGGTGTAGCGCGACGTTCCTGAGCGCCGGCGTTCGACGTCGCGCTGGATGTCTTCCTCGGAGAGTTCGAGGCCCGGAGGGCACCCGTCCACGATGCAGCCGAGCGCCGGACCGTGGCTCTCGCCGAAGCTCGTGACGGTGAACAATTGTCCGAAAGTGTTGCCAGCCATCCGTACTCCTGCAGCCGCGCGCGCGGCCGCCGTCAGTCGCTGAAATCCGCCCGCCGCAGCAGGAACACGCCGCCCCCGCCGTGCTCGAACTCGATCCAGACGAACGGCAGCCGGGGGAAGGCCTCCGCGACGCGCGGTTCGCTGTCGCCCACCTCGACGAACAGCGCTCCGTCGGGAGTGAGGTGCCGGGGCGCGTCCGCCAGGATCCGCCGCACGACGTCGAGACCGTCCGCCCCGGCGCGCAGTGCAAGGTCGGGCTCGTGCCGATACTCGCGCGGCAGCGCCGACATCTCCTCGTTGCTGACGTAGGGCGGATTGGCCACGATCAGGTCGTAGCGCGCGTCGTCCACCGGCTCGAACACCTCGCCCTGCAGCAGCCGGACACGGTCGCCGACCGCGTGCTTCGCGACGTTGCGTCGGGCCACCTCGAGGGCATCGGCCGAAACGTCCACCGCGTCCACCGTGGCCTGCGGAAAAGCCAGAGCGCAGGCGATGGCGATGCATCCCGAGCCCGTGCCGATGTCGAGGATGCGCGCGACGCGCCCAGGATCGATCCACGGCTCGAAACCCGTGTGGATCAGCTCGGCGAACGGCGATCGCGGCACGATCACCCGCTCGTCGACCTCGAACTCGAGGCCAGCGAACCACATGCGGCCCATGAGGTAGGCGGCAGGAACCCGTCGCTCGATGCGCTCCGCGAACAGCGCGAGCACGCGCCCGACCTGCGAAGCGCCGGGCCGCAGCACATAAGCGGACTCGGCCTCGGCGTGGTCGAGGTCGAGGGCATGGAAGACGAGCGCCGCGGCCTCGTCGGTCGCGTTGTCCGTCCCGTGCCCGTACGCCAGTCCCGCGCGCTCGAAGGCCCGCGCGCCGTGGCCGATCAGGTCGACCACGGTCGGTGCACTTGGCAGGTCGGTCGCGTCTGGGGCTGCGATGAGCATCTCCGCCGGGGCGTTGTGGAATAATCGCGGCTTCGTCAACCCTGACCGAGTTCCGCAAACCCGCCCATGGCCGCACGTCCGTTGAGGATCGCGATCCTCGTGATTGTAGCGTTTGCGGCGGGCCTGATTCTCGCTCGCCTGCTGGCGCCCGCCCGGATCGAGCCGCCCCAGACCGAGCGCGCCACGGTGCTGCCCGAGCCGCGGCCGCTGCCGCCGCTCGATCTCCTCGACCAGGACGGCCGCGCACTCCCGCGCCGACTTCTTCGCCAGCCACTGGACGCTGGTGTTCTTCGGCTTCACGCAGTGCCCGGACATCTGCCCCACGACGCTGGCGACGCTCGCGCAGGTCCGGCGCCAGCTCGCCGACCTTCCTGAAGCCGCCCGCCCGCGCGTGCTGCTCGTCAGCGTGGACCCGGAGCGCGACTCGCCGGAGCGGCTCGCCGCCTACGTGCGGTTCTTCGATCCCGCGTTCCTCGGCGCGACGGGCTCGCCGGAAGCGACCGCCGCGGCGGCCGCGGCCTTCGGCGTGCCCTATGCGCGGGTGGAGATGCCCGAGGGCGGCTACACCATGGACCATGGCTCGGGGCTGTTCCTCGTGGGTCCAGGCGGCGGCCTCATCGCCTATCTATCCGCGCCGCACGACGCGGCCCTGATCGCACGCGACTATCGGCGGATCCTCGCCTGGACCGAGGCTCGACCGTGACGATGCCGGCCGACGAGGCGGGCGCGTCCGACCGCGCCTTCGCCCTGCTGCAGGAACTGCTGCCGCAACAGCTGCTGTCACGCGGCATGCACCGCCTCGCGCGCAGCACGACGCCCGTGCTGCGCAATGCGACGATCCGCGCCGTCCTGCGGGCGTATCCGCAGATCGATCTCGGCGAGGCCGTCGAACCCGACCCGTTCGCCTACCCGTCCTTCAACGCCTTCTTCACCCGCGCGCTGCGGCCCGGGCTGCGACCGCTCGAAGGCGGCGAACGCGACGTGGTCTCGCCGGTGGACGGCACGATGAGCCAGTTCGGCGTCATCCGGGCGGGGCAGCTGCTGCAGGCCAAGGGCCTGCACTACACGGCGGGCGCGCTGCTCGCCGACGAGGCCGCCGCGCAGCGATACGAGGGTGGTGGCTTCGCGTGCATCTACCTCGCGCCCTACGACTACCACCGCATCCACATGCCGCTTGCCGGGCGGCTGACCGCGGCGCGCTACGTGCCGGGGCAGCTCTTCAGCGTGAATGCCGCGACGGCGCGCACCGTGACCGGGCTCTATGCGCGCAACGAGCGGGTGGCATGCGAGTTCGACACCGCGATCGGCCCGCTCGCCATGGTGCTCGTCGGGCGCGCTTGTTCGTGGGCAGCATCGAGACGGTATTTGCGGGCGAGGTGAATCCGCCGCCCGCGCGGGGCGGCGGCGTCCGCACGCTCGAGAGCGGTCTCGGCACCGAGTTCGCACGTGGCGCCGAACTCGGTCGTTTCAACATGGGCTCGACCGTGGTGCTGCTCGTCGGCAACGCGGCAATGCGCTTTGCCGAGCGTCTTCGGCCGGGCAGCACGCTGCGCCTCGGCCAGGCCCTCGCCCGGGCCGAATGAACGCACCGCCGTCCGGCGACTGGCAGCCGACGGCGCCGCTCGAGGTGCTGCGGCTGAGGGCCGCCCTGCTCGGAGCGAGTACGCGCCTATTTCGCCGCGACGGGTGCGCTCGAGGTCGAAACGCCCGTGATGGTCGGCGCCGCAGTCACGGACGTGCATCTCGAGTCGCTCGAGATTCGCCGCGCGGACGGCACGCGGGCCGGATTCCTGCAGACCTCACCCGAATACGCGATGAAGCGGCTCTTGTGTGCCGGCGCACCCGACCTCTTCCAGGTCGCGCGCGTGTTCCGCGAAGGCGAGCGCGGGCGCAACCACAACCCCGAATTCACGATGGTGGAGTGGTACCGCCTCGGCATGGACCACCTCGCGCTGATGGCGGACGTCGAGTCGCTGCTGCGCGCCCTGCTCGAGCCGCTGCGCGCTGTCGGCCCGACCCGGGTCGTGACCTACGCGGCGGCGTTCCGTGAAAGCCTCGGTTGCGATCCGCTCGAGTCGACGGCCGGCGAGCTCGAGGCGTGCCTGCGGGCGCGCGGCATCGACGTGCCGGTCACGCTGGTCGATGACCGCGACGGCCTCCTCGACCTCGCCATGGCGAGTCACGTGGCGCCCGGCTTCGCCGACGACCGACTGACGTTCGTGCTCGATTTCCCGGCCTCGCAGGCGGCCCTCGCCCGGATCCGCGGCCCGGTCGCCTCGAGGTTCGAGGCGTACTGGGGCGGGCTCGAGCTCGCCAACGGCTTCCACGAACTGGGCGATGCGGCGGAGCAGTCCCGGCGCTTCGACGTGGACTCGGCCGAACGCGCGCGACGCGGACGGCCGCGCCGCGAGCCCGACCGGCGCTTCCTCGCGGCTCTGGCCGCCGGCCTGCCGCCCTGCGCCGGCGTCGCGCTGGGCTTCGACCGTGTCGCGATGATCGCCAGCGGGGCGCGCCGGATCGACCACGTCATCGCCTTCCCGGTCGAGCGCGCCTGACTACCGACTGGAGTCTGTACACCATGCACAAGCTGATCGACCTGCCGACCGACAAGGCGGCCGCGTATGCCGAACTCGAGACCGGGCTGCGCGCCCTGCTCGCGGGCGAGCACGACCTGATCGCCAATGCGGCGAACCTGGCGGCCCTGCTCTACTGGAGCCTGCCGGAGCTCAACTGGGTGGGTTTCTATCTCGTCGAGCCGGCGCGCGGCGACCTGCTGCTCGGCCCGTTCCAGGGCAAGCCCGCCTGCGTGCGGATTCCACTCGGTCGCGGCGTCTGCGGCACGGCGGCGGCACGCCGCGAGACCGTCGTGGTCGCGGACGTGCACGCCTTCCCGGGCCACATCGCCTGCGACTCCGCGTCGAACTCGGAGATCGTCGTGCCCGTCCTGCGCGGCGATCGCCTCATCGGCGTGCTCGACCTCGACAGCCCCGTCCCTGCACGCTTCGACGGCGACGACGCACGCGGCCTCGAGCGGCTTGTGCAGGTATTCGTGGACTCGGTGGACGTGTAAGCGAAAGCATCCCGCGGTGGGCAACCGGGAACTGGTCCCGGGGCGTCGCGCCGCAGGGATGCGGCGCGCGAGCCTACAAGGATGTACTTGCGGCGTCCCCGGGAATCAGTTCCCGGATGACCACCGCAACCACGCGAATTACCGCCCGCTTCCTCGATCAGCTCTTGGCGCGCGACAGGTACTCGCCGGTCCGCGTGTCCACGCGGATCAACTCGCCCTCGCCGATGAAGAGCGGCACGCGAACCACGGCGCCGGTCTCGAGCTTGGCCGGCTTCTGGCCGCCGGTGGCGGTGTCGCCGCGCATACCGGGGTCGGTCTCGACGATCTTGAGCTCGACGTGCGCCGGTGCATTGATGGCCAGCGGCTGGCCGTTCCACAGCATCACCTGGCAGGTCACGCCGTCCTTGAGCCACTGCGCAGCCTCGCCCATCGCCTCCTTGCCGGCAGTGTGCTGCTCGAAGGTGTCCGGCACCATGAAGTGCCAGAAGTCGCCGTCGTTGTAGAGGTACTGCATGTCGGTTTCGACGACGTCCGCCGCCTCGACCGTGTCGCCGGACTTCATGTTGCGCTCCAGCGTGCGGCCGGACTTCAGGTTGCGGATGCGCACGCGGTTGAAGGCCTGGCCCTTGCCGGGCTTTACGAACTCGTTCTCCACGATGACGTACGGGTCGCCGTCGAGGATGATCTTGAGCCCGGAACGGAATTCGTTGGTGCTGTAACTGGCCATGGCTTGGGTCACCGGGTGTAGGGTCGTGCGGTCGCCGTTGTGGGATCGCGTCGGGATCTGGAAGAATCCCCGGCCGCCGCAACGCCGCCGCAACAAAGCCGCGCATGATACCCGCATCCCCCTCCTCCCGTCAGCCCCCGTCCTGGCAGCGCGCGCTGCAGCAGGCCATCACCGATCCGGCTGAGCTGCTCGCGGCGCTGCAGCTCGGCCCGCAATGGCTCGAGCCGGCAAGGGCGGCCGCGCGGCTGTTTCCGCTGCGCGTGCCGCGGGGGTTCGTGGCACGCATGCGGCAGGGCGACCCGCGGGATCCGCTGCTCGCGCAGGTGCTGCCACTCGGCGCGGAGTGCGATGCCGTACCGGGCTACGTGCACGACCCGGTCGGCGACCTCGCAGCCCGCGCCGGGGCGGGCGTGCTGCAGAAGTACCACGGGCGCGCGCTCCTGATCACCACCGGAGCCTGCGCCGTGAACTGCCGGTACTGCTTCCGGCGGCATTTTCCGTACGCCGAGGAGAATGCCTCGCGCGCCGAGTTCGAGCCGGCGCTCGAGCTGCTGCGCGCCGACGCGACCGTCCGCGAGGTCATCCTGAGCGGCGGCGATCCGCTCACGCTCGGCGACCGGCGCCTGGCCGCACTGCTCGCGGGCCTGCAGCAGATCCCCCACCTGCGGCGCGTGCGGCTGCACACGCGCCTGCCGATCGTCCTGCCCGAGCGCATCGACTCGGGTTTCCTGGCCGTCTGGTCGGCCGTGCGGCTGCAGAAGGTCGTCGTGGTGCACGCGAACCACGCGAACGAGATCGACGACCCGGTCCGGGACGCGCTCGCGGGACTGCGAGGCACCGGCACGACGCTGCTCAACCAGGCCGTGCTGCTACGCGGTGTCAACGACCGGCCGGACGACCTCGTGGCGCTGGGCGAGACGCTGTTCGAGGCCGGCGTCCTGCCCTACTACCTCCACCTGCTCGACCCGGTGGCCGGCGCGGCCCACTTCGACGTGCCGGAGGACACGGCGCGCAGCCTCGTGGCCGAGGTCGCGGCGCGCCTGCCGGGCTACCTCGTCCCGCGACTGGTGCGCGAGATTCCCGGCGAGGCCTCGAAAACGATGCTGCAACCTGCGTCACGTTAGTGCGTCGCAGGCGTTTGCTATAGTCAGGTCGCACTCACTCATGGAGACGCGGCGCCGGAAATTCCGGCCCCGCCGGGGGATTGGACTTGGCCGAGACCGGCGCGATTCCAGTGGTGGTCCTGTCCAGGCAACAGGACCCCGTTGAGATCATCAACAGCACGCTGCGCAACGCCGGGCACCCGGTGCATTGCACGTGGGTACGCGACCTGTCGTCGCTCGGCGACGCGCTGACGCAGTCCGGGCCACAGCTGGTCTTCCTGTGCTCGTCCGATCCCGAGGAGACGCTGGCGGCGCTCGAGGCGCGCCAGCGCTATGCGACGCAGGTGCCGACCCTGCTCGTGCGCGACACGCTGACCGAGGACGACCTCGCCGAAGCGCTGAAGCTCGGCGCGCAGGACGTCGTGACGCTGCGCTCGCGACCGCGCCTGCAGGCGGTTGCAAGTCGCGAGCTGCATGCCGCCCGTCTCGACCATGCGCTCGCGGGCACGCTCGCCTCCGCCCGCCAGTACCGCGACCAGATGAAGGCCTTCATGACGGGCTCGACCGACGCGATCGCCCACGTCGAGGAGGGCATCGTGGTGGACGTCAACCCGGCCTGGGTCGAACTGTTCGGCCACGAGGAGGCGGCGGCCTTCCTCGGCCAGCCGCTGATGGATTTCTTCCAGCAGCGAAGTCACGCGGCACTGAAGGGCGCGCTGGTGGCGACCGCCCAGGGTCGGTGGGCAAACCACTCGCTGCAGGCGGTTGCGCTGATGCCAGCGGGCACCGAACTGCCCGTGCAGATCGAGTTCGAGCGCTTCGAGTTCGAGGGCGAGCCGGCCGTGCGCATGCGCGTCCCGACCCAGACCCGCGACCTGGCGACGCTGACCCGGCAGCTGGAAGAGGCGCTGCAGTTCGACACCACCACGGGCCTCATGAAGCGCGCGGCCTTCGTCGAGCAGGCGACCACGCACGCTGCGCAGCCTGCTGAAGGCCGGCCTGCGGGCGCTCATCTACGTCGAGCCGGACCGCCTCGCGTCGGTCGAGAACGAGCTCGGACCGCTCGTCGCGGAGGACCTGCTGGAGGGCATCGGGCAGCAACTGCGCGCGCAGCTGCAACCGGGCGACCTGGCGGCCCGCGTCACCGCCCGGGGGTTCGCGATGCTGATCGAGCGCGGCAATACCCGTGACCTCGACGCGTGGGTGGCGCGTATGCTGCAGCGCGTGTCCGAGCACGTCTTCTCCTCGGGCGACCGGACACTCTCATTCACCTGCAGTGCCGGCGCCACTCTGCTCAACTCCCAGGGGGAAGGCCTCACCGCGGCGCTCCAATCGTCCGTCAAGGCCGCGCGCAATGCCTCGGCAGCCGGCGGCAACCGGCTGCGACGGCCGGAACCTTCGGCCGAGAAGCCGGAGATCGAGGCCGCCGACCAGGTCTGGGCATCCCGCATCAAGTCGGCGCTCATGGCGAACCGCTTCCGGCTCGTGCACCAGCCGATCGCCAGCCTGGTCGGCGAGGGCGAGCCGATGTTCGACCTCGTGGTGCGCATGCTCGACGAGCGCAACGAGGAGGTGCTGCCGTCGGAATTCCTCGCGGCGGCACAGCGCACCGACCTGATGAAGAACATCGACCGGTGGGTCGTGGGCGCGGCGATGTCGTTCTGCGCAGAGCGCAACAACGCGCGCGTGTTCGTGCGCCTGTCCACCGACTCGATGCGCGACCAGACGCTCGGCGTCTGGCTGCAGCAGCAGATCAAGGCGTCCGGCGTGGACCCGCGTCGTGTCGTCTTCGAGCTGCACGAGGAGACCGCCGGCACGCACCTCGAGGAGACCCTGGCACTGCAGGCCCTGGTCAAGCCGCTCGGGTTCCAGTTCGCACTCGAGAACTTCGGTTCAGGTCGCGATCCGGACGAGCTGCTCGGCCACCTGGCGGCAAGCTACGTGAAGATCGACGGCGCCCTGATGCAGGGCCTCGCCACGGACCGGGCGCTGCAGGAGCAGGTCAAGACGCTTGTTCAGCTGGCGCGGGCGCGCAGCATCTACTCGATCGCCGAGCGCGTCGAGGACGCCAACACCATGGCCGTGCTGTGGCAGCTCGGCGTGGAGTTCGTGCAGGGGTACTTCGTGGGCAACGCCGAAGAGGTCGTGCTGCACGAGACGCGCTGACGATCAGCCGCCGTCGACCTCGATCCCGTCCACTTTGCGCCAGCCCCGCGGCAGTACCGCGCCGCGCTGTCCGCGCTCGCCCCGATACTCGCCGAGCTCACGGTAGCTCAAGCCCATGCGACGGTCGCCACAGGCGATCCGCAGGGTCTGCCCGGGCGCCACGGCGGCCACGGCCAGCAGGCTCTCCTCGCCGCTCGCAGCCTTCTTCGGCGGGATGCCGAAGATCTTGTTGCCCTTGCCGCGCGGGAGCTCGGGCAGGTCGGCCACCGGGAATGCGAGCAGCCGGCCGTCCGTGGTCAGCGCGGCAAGCAGCACGTCGTTGCCGGGCGGCACCGGCACCGGCGCGAGCACAGAGGAGCCGTCCGGCACCTTGAGGATCGCCTTGCCGGCCCGGTTGCGGCCGTGCAGTTCGCCGAGCTTGACGACGAACCCGTAGCCCGCCCCGCTCGCGAGCACCCAGCGTTCGTCGGGCTCGCCGATCAGCACGCCGGGGAAGGTCGCACCGTCCGGCGGATCGAGCCGACCTGAGAGTGGCTCGCCCTGTCCGCGCGCCGACGGCAGCGTGTGGGCGGGCAGGCTGTAGGCCCGACCGGTGCTGTCGAGGAACACCGCGAGCTGCGTGCTGCGTCCGCGAGCGACGGCGCGGTACTCGTCGCCCGTCTTGTAGGACAGCGCGCGCGGGTCGATGTCGTGCCCCTTGGCCGAGCGCACCCAGCCGCTGCGCGAGAGCACGACGGTCACGGGCTCGCTGGCCATGATCTCGGTCTCTGCGATGGCCTGCGCCGCGGCGCGCTCGACGAACAGGCTGCGACGATCGTCGCCGTACTTCTCCGCGTCCGCGATGATCTCGTCGCGAACCAGGCGCTTGAGCCGCGCCTTGCTCGCCAGGATCTTCGTGAGCTCGTCGCGCTCCGCGGCCAGCTTCTCCTGCTCGCCGCGGATCTTCATCTCCTCGAGCTTCGCGAGGTGGCGCAGCTTGGTCTCGAGGATGGCCTCGGCCTGCGCCTCGGAGAGCTGGAAGCGCGCGATCAGCGCCGCCTTGGGCTCGTCCTCGTAGCGGACGATGCGGATCACCTCGTCGAGGTTGAGGTAGGCGACCAGCAGGCCGTCGAGGATGTGCAGGCGCGCCTCGACCTTCTCGAGCCGGTGCGCGAGCCGTCGCGTGACCGTGTCCACCCGGAATGCGAGCCACTCCTCGAGCAGCGCCTTCAGCCCCATGACGCGCGGGCGTCCGTCGCGGGCGATCACGTTCAGGTTCACGCGGTAGCTGCGCTCGAGGTCGGTGGTGGCGAACAGGTGCGCCATCACCTGCTCGACATCCACGCGGTTCGAGCGCGGCGTGATCACGAGCCGCGTCGGGTGCTCGTGGTCGGACTCGTCGCGCAGGTCCTCGACCATCGGCAGCTTCTTCGCGCGCATCTGCGCGGCGACCTGCTCGAGCACCTTGGAGCCGGAGACCTGGTACGGGAGCTCGGTGACGACGATCTCACCGTCCTCGGTCTCGTAGCGGGCGCGGGCGCGGAACGTACCGTTGCCCGTCTCGTAGATCCGCGCGAGTTCCTCGCGCGGCGTGATGATCTCCGCGCCGGTCGGCAGGTCCGGGCCCCGCACGTGCTCGAGCAGCTCGGCAAGCGTGGACTTCGGCTCCTCGAGCAGACGCACGCAGGCGGCGGCGACCTCGCGCAGGTTGTGCGGGGGGATGTCGGTGGCCATGCCGACCGCGATGCCGGCGCCGCCGTTCAGCAGCACGTTCGGCAGGCGCGACGGCAGCAGCGCGGGCTCCTCGAGCGTGCCGTCGAAGTTCGGCGTCCAGTCCACGGTGCCGTCGCCGAGCTCCGAGAGCAGCACCTCCGCGTAGCGCGTCAGCTTCGACTCGGTGTAGCGCATGGCCGCGAACGACTTCGGGTCGTCCGGCGAGCCGAAGTTGCCCTGGCCGTCGACGATCGGGTAGCGGTACGAGAACGACTGCGCCATCAGCACCAGCGCCTCGTAGCAGGCCGAGTCGCCGTGCGGGTGGAACTTGCCGATCACGTCGCCCACCGTGCGCGCCGACTTCTTGTGCTTGGCGGTCGCGGCGAGCCCGAGCTCGCTCATCGCGTAGACGATGCGCCGCTGCACGGGCTTGAGACCGTCGCCGACGTGCGGCAGCGCGCGGTCGAGGATCACGTACATCGAGTACTCGAGGTACGCCTTCTCGGTGAAGGTACGGAGCGGCAGCCGCTCGATGCCCTCGAAATTGAGTTCGTCCTGCCCGCTCACGCCCCGCCCTCCGCACTCACGGCTGCACCGCGGCCAGGTTGCCCTTGGTCTCGAGCCACTCGCGGCGGTCGGCCGCACGCTTCTTCGCGAGCATCATGTCCATCACCTGGTCGGCCTGGTCCGCGGCGTCCACCGTCATCTGCACGAGCCGACGCGTCTCCGGCGCCATGGTGGTCTCGCGCAGCTGCAGCGCGCTCATCTCGCCGAGGCCCTTGAAACGCGTGACCACCGGCTTCGCGCGCGGGTTCTCGGTGCGGATCCGCTCGAGGATGCCGTTGCGCTCGGCCTCGTCGAGCGCGTAATCGACCTGCTTGCCGTAGTCGATCCGGAACAGCGGCGGCATCGCGACGAACACGTGCCCCGCGAGCACCAGCGGCCGGAAGTGCCGCAGGAAGAGCGCGCAGAGCAGCGTCGCGATGTGCAGGCCGTCGGAATCCGCGTCCGCCAGGATGCAGACGCGGTGGTAGCGCAGCGAGGCGATGTCGTCCGAGGCCGGATCGACGCCGATCGCGACCGCGATGTCGTGCACCTCCTGCGAGGCGAGGATCTCGCCCGAGGCGACCTCCCAGGTGTTCAGGATCTTGCCGCGCAGCGGCATGACCGCCTGGAACTCGCGGTCGCGCGCCTGCTTGGCCGAGCCACCGGCGGAGTCGCCCTCGACGAGGAAGAGCTCCGTGCGCTTCGGGTCCTGGCTCGAGCAGTCGGCGAGCTTGCCCGGCAGCGCCGGCCCGCTCGTGATGCGCTTGCGGGCGACCTTCTGGCTCGCCTTGACGCGATCCGCGGCGTTGCCGATCGCGAGCTGCGCGATGCGCTCGCCCGCCTCGGGGTGCTGGTTCAGCCACAGCCCGAACTGGTCCTTGACGATGCCGCTCACGAAGGCCGCGGGCTCGCGCGAGCTCAGCCGTTCCTTGGTCTGGCCGGCGAACTGCGGGTCGCGCATCTTCATCGAGAGCACGTAGCTCGTGTCGTCCCAGACGTCCTCCGGCGCGAGCTTGAGGCCGCGCGGCAGCAGGTTGCGGAACTCGCAGAACTCGCGCACGGCCTCGGTCAGGCCGAGCCGGAAGCCGTTGACGTGCGTGCCGCCCTGCAGGGTCGGGATCAGGTTGACGTAGCTCTCCTCGACCCGTGCGCCGCCGTCGGTGCGCCACACCACCGCCCAGTCCACGCCCTCCTGCTCGCCCTCGATGCTGCCGGTGAAGGGCTCGTCGGGCAGCCATTCACCCGACTCGAGCGACTCGCGCAGGTACTGCTCGAGCCCACCCGTGTACTGCCACGTGTCCTTCTCGCCGGTCTTCTCGACCGCGAGGCGCATCTCGAGGCCCGGGCACAGCACGGCCTTGGCCTTCAGCACGTGCTTGAGCTTCGGCAGCGAGATCTCGGCCGTGTCGAAGTAGGAGGGATCGGGCCAGAAGCGCACGGTGGTGCCGGTGTTGGCCTTGCCGACCTCGCCCACCACCTCGAGCTTCGAGTGGACCCTGCCACCCTTGAACGAGATGTTGTATTCCTTGCCGCCGCGCCGCACCCAGCACTCGAGGTGCTTCGAGAGCGCGTTCACCACGGACACGCCCACGCCGTGCAGGCCACCGGCGAACTTGTAGGTCTTGTCGCCGAATTTGCCGCCCGCGTGCAGGCGCGTGAGGATCAGCTCGACGCCGCTGACCTTCTCTTTCGGATGGATGTCGACCGGCATGCCGCGGCCGTCGTCGATCACTTCGACCGAGCCGTCCTTGTAGACGGTGACCGAGATGCGGCTGCAGTGCCCGGCCAGGGCCTCGTCGACGCTGTTGTCGACCACCTCGTGCGCGAGGTGATTCGGCCGGCTGGTGTCGGTGTACATGCCCGGCCGGCGCCGGACGGGCTCGAGTCCGCTCAGGACTTCGATGTCTTGAGCGGTGTAAGTCTGTGTCATCGTTGATCGTTCCGCGCTCTCGGGTCAAAGAGGCGCGCGGATGATAGCAGCGCGATCCGCTGGTGACACACTTGACTCGACTGCGTGATGGCTTGGAGTCCGGAGGGGGATTGCGCCCAGAGAGTCCGCTCGCGAAAACGCCGTCAACCCGTCCGTGGGGGCTCCGGGCGCGACATCCATGTCGCGCACGGTTTCGCGAACGGACTCTCTGGGCGCAATCCCCGGAAGCATCGCCATTGCAGCCGTGGCAGCGTCCGTCCGGCGCGCCTCCGGCGGGCCGTGCGGACGCTGCCGCGGCGGTCGATCGCAGCGCCTTCCCTCGCGTTAAGCGAGATCCCGTACCAGCGCGTCCCGCGAGGCCTGCGGCAGCGGATCGATCGCGTGCCGGTAGGCGTCGTGGTCCATGCCGAGCGAGACCGCCGCTCCGCCCTTCGCGGCCGCCACCATGGCGGGCGTCAGCTCGAAGCGCAGGAAGTGCACCGAGGAGGTCTTCTCGTCGTTCTCCCGCTCGAGGTCCTCGTCCGCAATCGCGAACACGCGTTCGTGGCCGTCGACCTGCACCCAGCAGCGGTCCTCGATGCCCTTCAGATTCGCAAGCGCCACGCGTCGCTCGCCCGCATCCGGGAACTCGATCAGCAGCGTGACCTTCCAGTTCGATCCGTCGGGGATGAGCGGATTGTAGGCGCCGAGCTCGTCGGCGATCCCCTCGGCCTCGAAGATCCGCTCGATTCGCAGCATCTCCTGGACCTGGTACTGCACGGTCAGGCGGTCCTCGAACAGCCAGGTGGCATTCGGCCCGCACTGCACCGTGCGATCGCGCTTGTGGGCGATCATGTGGGAGCGAAACTGCGGCCGCTGCTTCGCGTACTGCTCGAGACTGAAAAGGTCCTCGGGGCGGAGCTTGCCAGGGTGAGTCGCTGAGGCGGTGTCGGTCATGGTTCGCGGGTCCTCGGGTGCGCTGGCGGGCGTGTTCCGACGCTTCGCGGCGTGCGCCGGGCTAGATTCCGTAGGCGAGCCGAAGCAGCTTGAGCGGATGCGTCGGCTCGCGGGCCGGCTTGAGGCCCGACTCGATCTGGTGGCCGGCCATCGGGCAGTCGCTCGAGTAGTAGTCGGGCTCCGCCTGCTGCACCTTGCTGATCACCGGCTTGCCGATCTTCATCGAGGTATCGCGGTACTCGCGCTTCACGCCGTAGGTGCCGTCGTGGCCCGAGCAGCGCTCGATCGCCTCGACCTCGGTGCCGGGCACGAGCTTCAGCACGTCGCGGGTCTTGAGCCCGAGGTTCTGCACCCGGAGGTGGCAGGGCACGTGGTAGCTCACCTTGCCGAGCTGGCGTGCAAAATCGGTGCGCAGCAGGCCAGCCTTGTGCCGGAGCATGAGGTACTCGAACGGGTCGAACATCGCCGCCCTCACCTTCTGCACCTGTGGGTCGTCCGGGTAGAGCAGCGGCAGCTCCTGCTTGAACATCAGCACGCACGACGGGATCGGCGCCACGATGTCGTAACCCTGGTCCACCATCGCGGCCATCGCCGGGATGTTGACGCTCTTCGCCTTCTCGATGGACTCGAGGTCGCCGAGCTCGAGCTTCGGCATGCCGCAGCACCGCTCCTGCGGGATCACCGCGACGGGAATGCCGTTGTGGCGGAACACGGCCGCGAGGTCCTCGTCGATGTCGGGCTCGTTGCGATTGCAGTAGCAGGTGGCGAAGAGCGCGACCTTTCCCTTCGTCTCGGCCGTGGGCCGGGCCTCGAGGCCCGGCCTGTCGCCGCGCGCCACGCGCTTGCGGCCGGAGTCGCTGTGGTAATCGGGGATGGGCGCCTCGGGGTGCACGCCGAGCGCCTTGTCGAGCATGCTGCGGCCGAAGCCGCTCTGGTTCACCGCGTTCACGATCTGCGACACGACCGGGATGCCCGCGATCGAGCCCACGAGGTCGGTCGACGACAGCACCTTGTCGCGCAGGCGGGTCTCGCCCTTGCGGAACTTGACCGCCTTGGCCCGCAGCATCAGGTGCGGGAAGTCGATGTTCCACGGATGCGGCGGCACGTACGGGCACTTGGTCATGTAGCACATGTCGCAGAGGTAGCAGTGGTCGACCACCTCCCAGTAGACCTTCCTGTCCACGCCGTCGAGTTCCGAGGTCGGCGACCCGTCGATCGCGTCGAAGAGCAGCGGGAACGCGTTGCAGAGGCTGAAGCAGCGTCGGCACCCGTGGCAGAGGTCGTAGACCCGCTCGAGTTCCTTGAAGAGCGACTCCTCGTCGAAGAAGTCAGCCTCGCGCCAGGCGATCGGGTGGCGCGTCGGCGCGGCGAGGCTGCCCTCCCGTCCGGCAGGCACCTGGGTGTGTTCAGCCATGGTCATCTCCTCGACTGCGCCCGGGCGAGCGCCGCCGGGCCAGAAAAAAGGGCGGACCCGCCTGGAGCCCGCCCTCTTGGCAACCGTCGACCGCGGTCGATCAGAGGGCGTCGAGCGCCTTCTGGAAGCGGTTGGCATGCGAGCGCTCGGCCTTGGCGAGCGTCTCGAACCAGTCGGCGATCTCCTCGAAGCCCTCGTCGCGGGCCGACTTCGCCATGCCCGGGTACATGTCGGTGTACTCGTGCGTCTCGCCGGCGATCGAGGCCTTGAGGTTGCTGGAGGTCGGGCCGATCGGCAGGCCCGTGGCCGGGTCGCCCACGGCCTCGAGGTATTCGAGGTGCCCGTGCGCGTGGCCGGTCTCGCCCTCCGCGGTCGAGCGGAAGACCGCCGCGACGTCGTTGAATCCCTCGACGTCCGCCTTCTGGGCGAAGTAGAGATAGCGGCGGTTCGCCTGCGATTCGCCGGCAAACGCGTCCTTCAGGTTCTGCTCGGTCTTCGTGCCCTTCAAGTTCGTCATGGATACCTCCGGGGTCTGGACACTCGCCGGCACGGCGAGGGTTGTTTAGACTATGTCTAACCGAGGCTCAATCTAGAGCCGATCGTGCATCGAGTCAACGCTAGCAAGCCTACGCTCGCTCCGCGATGCGGGCAGTCCGGTATTGCGGTCCGGGCGGCGTTGACCCCCGCGGGACCGCTGTGCAAGGCTGGCAGGCCATTGGAGAGCGACTTGACCAGCAGGAAAAGCAAGGCACCGGACTTCGAGCAGGCGCTCGGCGAACTCGAGTCGGTCGTGGACCGCCTGGAGCACGGCGACCTGCCACTCGAGGAGGCTCTCAAGCAGTTCGAACGGGGCATCGAGCTGGCGCGTACTTGCCAGTCGTCGCTGAAGCAGGCCGAGCAGCGGGTCGAGATCCTCCTGCAGAAGGACCCGCAGGCGACCCCGGAACCGTTCGAAACCGAAGAGTGACCGGCGCCCGACGGTCCGACCAGCAAGATGAGTGACTCAGTGACCGAGCGCCTCGCCGGCTGGCAACGCCGCGTCGAGAGCGAACTGGACCGCTGGCTGCCGCCGGAGTCCGTCCGGCCGCAGCGGCTGCATGCCGCGCAGCGCTACAGCGTGTTCGGTCCGGGCAAGCGCATCCGGCCGGCACTGGTATACGCCACGGCGGAGACCCTCGGGATCCCCCTGTCACGTGTGGACGCGGCGGCCTGCGCGGTCGAGCTGATCCATGCGTATTCGCTCGTGCACGACGACCTCCCGGCCATGGACGACGACGACCTGCGCCGCGGCCGGCCGACCTGCCACCGCGCCTTCGACGAGGCAACGGCGATCCTCGCGGGAGATTCGCTGCAGGTGCTGGCGTTCAAGATCCTGGCGAGTCACCCGGGCGCTCCGGTGGAGCCGACCGCACGCGTCCGCCTGATCGAGACTCTCGCCGACGCGAGCGGTACGGCGGGCATGGCGGGCGGCCAGGCATTGGACCTGGCCGCGGAGGGTCGTTCGCTCGCGATCGAGGAAGTCGAGCAGATCCACGCACTCAAGACCGGCGCGCTGATCCGCGCCAGCGTGCTGATGGCAGCGCACTGCACGCCGGGCCTCGATCCCACGCGAGTCGGCGCGCTCGCCGAGTTCGGAACCGCCGTGGGACTCGCCTTCCAGGTGCAGGACGACATCCTGGACGTCGAAGGGGACGCCGTGCTGACCGGCCGTCCCACCGGCAGCGACCAGGCGCGCGCCATGCCCACGTACCCCGCGGTCGCCGGGCTCGAATCCGCCCGCAACCGGGTTGCCGATCTGCACCGGCACGCGGCCCGGCAGCTCGAGGAGAACGGCTGGGCCGGCGGGCCGCTGGCGGCGCTGGCCGACTGGCTCCTCGCGCGGCGGCGCTAGGGTCGGTGGCCCGTTTCCCGCTGGAGTAAACTGCGCGCCCATGCCGACCGACCACCCCTTCCCGCTGCTGTCGAAGATCGACTCGCCGGCCGACCTGAGGCGGCTGCCGGCAACGCAGCTCGCGCAGGTCGCCGCGGAGCTCCGTCAGTACCTGATCCAGGCCGTTAGCCAGATGGGCGGGCACTTCGCGGCCGGACTCGGCACCGTCGAGCTCACGGTCGCGCTGCACTACGTCTTCGACACGCCGCATGACCGACTGGTGTGGGACGTCGGCCACCAGGCCTACCCGCACAAGGTGCTCACCGGGCGCCGCGACCGCCTGCAGACCATCAAGCTCAAGGACGGGCTCGCACCGTTCCCCAGCCGGCGCGAGAGCGAGTACGACACCTTCGGCGTCGGCCACTCGAGCACCTCGATCAGCGCGGCACTGGGCATGGCGCTCGCCGCAGCGCAGAGCGGCGAGCGGCGACGCGTGGTGGCGGTGATCGGCGACGGCGCAATGAGCGCCGGCCAGGCCTTCGAGGCGCTCAACCACGCCGGGGCGCTCGACACCGACATGCTGGTCGTCCTGAACGACAACGACATGTCGATCTCCGAGAACGTCGGCGCGCTGTCGAATTACTTCGCACGCATCCTGGCGGGAAAGACCTACGCGACGCTCCGCGAGGGCAGCAAGAAGATCCTCAAGCGCATGCCCACGGTGTGGGAACTGGCGCGTCGCTCCGAGGAGCACATGAAGGGGATGGTGCTGCCGGGCACGATGTTCGAGGAGATGGGCTTCAACTACATCGGTCCCATCGACGGCCACGACCTCGGGGCGCTGGTGAGCACGCTGCGCAACCAGCGCGAGCTGCAGGGCCCGCAGATGCTGCACATCGTCACGCGCAAGGGCAAGGGCTACGCGCCCGCCGAGGCCGACCCGATCAAGTGGCACGGTCCGGGTCCCTTCGACCCGACCAGCGGGACGATCTTCAAGGAGAAGAGCACCGGCCCCGCCTACTCGCAGGTGTTCGGCCAGTGGCTCTGCGACATGGCCGAGCGCGACCCGCGGGTGGTGGGCATCACGCCCGCGATGCGCGAGGGCTCGGGGCTCGTGGAGTTCTCCAAGCGCTTCCCGACCCGCTATTTCGACGTCGCCATCGCCGAGCAGCACGCGGTGACGCTGGCCGCCGGGCTCGCCTGCGAGGGCATGCGCCCGGTGGTGGCGATCTACTCGACCTTCCTGCAGCGCGCCTACGACCAGCTGATCCACGACGTCGCGTTGCAGAACCTGCCGGTGACATTCGCGATCGACCGCGGCGGACTCGTGGGCGGCGACGGTGCGACGCACCAGGGGGCCTTCGACCTGAGCTACCTGCGCTGCATCCCGAACATGGTGGTGATGGCGCCGGCCGACGAGAACGAGTGCCGCCGGATGCTCTACACGGCGGTGACCCTGGACGCCCCCGCGGCGGTCCGCTACCCGCGGGGCCCGGGCCCGGGCACGCGCCTCGAGCCCGAAATGACCGCGCTGCCCGTGGGCAAGGCCGAGCTGCGCCGCGAGGGCCGCAGCGGCCTGCTGCTGCTCGCCTTCGGCTCGATGGTGGCGGCGTGCGAGCCGATCGCGGAGCGGCTCGACGCGACGCTCGTCAACATGCGCTTCGTGAAGCCGCTGGACGAGGAACTCGTGTGCCGGCTGGCGCGCGCCCACCACCGTATCGCCACGGTCGAGGAGAACGCCGTGGCGGGCGGCGCCGGCAGCGCCGTCAGCGAGTGCCTCGCTGCGCACGGCATCGAGCGCGACCTGCGCCACGTCGGCATCCCGGACCAGTTCATCGAGCACGGCTCGCGCGAGGACTGCCTCGCGATGGCTGGCCTCGACTCCGCGGGCCTGGAGCGTACGCTTGCCCGCCTGTGGCCGGCGCAGCCAGCAGCCCTGGTGGTGGCCGGCGGCCGTCCGGGGGCCGCCTGACCGTGGACCGCTCCGTGACCCCTCGGGCGGTCGGTCCGGCCGCGATGGACGACGTGCAGGGCCGCGCCGACTCGCGACGCATCCCGATCAACAAGGTCGGCATCAAGGATGTCTTCCATCCCGTGCGCGTCAAGGACCGTACGGCCGGCGAGCAGCACACCGTCGCGAACTTCAACATGTACGTGGCGCTGCCGCACGACTTCAAGGGCACGCACATGTCGCGCTTCGTTGAGGTGCTGCACCAGCACGAACGCGAGATCTCCGTCGAGTCCTTCCGCCAGATGCTGGTCGAGATGACGCGGCGGCTCGACGCGACCTCGGGCCACATCGAGATGAGCTTCCCGTACTTCGTGATGAAGGCGGCGCCGGTGTCGGGCGTGGCGAGCCTGATGAACTACGAGGCGACCCTGATCGGCGAGATCCACGACGGCCGCGAGGAGATGTGGATCCGCGTGGTGGTGCCGGTCACCAGCCTGTGCCCGTGCTCGAAGCGCATTGCCGAGCGCGGCGCCCACAACCAGCGCTCGCACATCACGATCAGGGCAAGGGTGAGCGGCCACCTCTGGCTCGAGGAGCTCATCGACATCGCGGAGCAGGAAGCCTCGAGCGAGCTGTTCGCGATCCTCAAGCGCCCGGACGAAAAGCACGTCACCGAGCGCGCCTACGACAACCCCAAGTTCGTCGAGGACATCGTCCGCGACGTCGCCGTGCGGCTGAACGCCGAGGAACGGGTGCTCGCCTACGTGGTCGAGGCGGAGAACTTCGAGTCCATCCACAACCACTCCGCCTACGCGCTGATCGAGAAGGACAAGCAGGCTGCGGACCGCGCGCCGTAGGCCGGCCTGCGCCCGGTGCGTCCCGCCGGGCGCGCGCGGCAGCGACTACGCCCTGGGCTGGCCCCGCTGCAGGCGCTCGATCAGTTCCCGCAGGAACACCTTGTTGAAGCGCAGCTGGCAGGCGATCGAGGAATTCTCGAGCAGCGAGGCCGTGACCTTGAGCAGCGTCACCGCGCCCTCCGCCTCGATGAGCGAGTCGCGTCGCGTGCCCTCCGCATAGGCCGCCTCGCCGAAGCAGCCGCCGGTCTCGATGCGGCCCGCCGCCTCGCCGTTGCGGCTCACCTTCACGGTGCCCGAGACGACCACGTAGAAGCGGTCGTCCGGATCCTCCGGGCTCAGCACCCGCTCGCCGGGCTGGCATTCCACCCAGCACCCGGAATGCATGACCTCGCGGATCTCCGCGTGCGAGAAGTCGTGGAAGAAGCGCAGCCGGCGCAGGACCGCGAAGCGCTCCTCGTCGTCGATTCCGGACTGTGCGGAGCGCAACGCCTGGTGGGCGCGCGTCAGCTCGGTCGCGAGTTCCGCGCCGGTGCGGTAGCGCATCTCGGGATCTTTCTGCAGCGAGCGCGCCACGATGGCCTCGAGTTCGGGCGGGATGCCGGGGCGCGTCTGGCTGAGCGGCTCCGGGATGCACTGCACGACCTGGCGCAGCAGCTTGCCGAGCGCGCCTGCCCGGAACGGCCGCTGCCCGCACAGCATCTCGTACATGACGGCGCCGAGCGAGTAGAGGTCGGAGCGCGCGTCGAGCGGGTGGCCCTGCACCTGCTCCGGCGACATGTAGGCCGGGCTGCCCGCCACGCCCTCCAGTCGCGAGATGTCCGAGTCCGCCACCAGCGCGATGCCGAAGTCCACGATGCGCACGTCGCCGTCCTGCGTGAGCAGGATGTTGGAGGGCTTGATGTCGCGGTGCACGACGCCGCGCGAGTGCGCGTAGTGCAGCGCCTTCGCGCACTTGTAGATGATCTGGACGACCTGTTCCTCCGGCAGCAGGCTGCCCGGCCGGCAGTAGGCCGACAGCGTGCGTGCGCCGTGGATGTGCTCGGTCACGACGTAGCGCCGCCCGTCCTCCTCGCCCGCGTCGTAGATCGGCACGATGTTCGGGTGGTGGAGCTTGCCGATCATGTTCGCCTCGCCGAGGAACATGCGGCGGGCGTTGCGGGAGTCGGCGTCGTCGACACCGGTCGCGTGGTAGACCTTGATGGCGACGTCGCGGCCGTAAAACGGGTCGTGCGAGAGGTAGACCGCGCCGGAGCTGCCCCGGCCGACTTCGTGCACCACGTAGTACTTGCCGATGCGCTCCGGGGCGACGGCCGGCGTGTACAGCATGGGCTGGGTGTGAACCTGTGCGGGCGCGTTGTTCGTGATCACGTGAGGTAGCCGACGATCATGAGGACCAGCGCGGCGAACACACCGGCCAGCACGTCGTCGAGCATAATTCCGGCGCCTCCGGACATTCCGTGATCGATCTCGCGGATCGGCCACGGCTTGGCGATGTCGAACAGTCGGAACAGCGCGAATGCGAGCGGGGCGCCCCACCATTCGGCGGGCGCGGCGAGCATCGCGATCATCATGCCGGCGACCTCGTCCCAGACGATCGCGGGGTGGTCGTGCACGCCGAGGCGCCGTGCGCTCTCGCCGCAGATCCAGAAGCCGGCCGCGACGGCGAGCACGATGGCGACGAGGTTCCATCCCAGTCCCAGCGGAGCCAGCGCGAGCGCAAAGCCGAGCCCGACCAGCGAGCCGAAGGTGCCCGGTGCAAACGGCGCGAGACCGGTGCCGAACCCGAGCGCCAGCAAGTGGACGGGCTCGCGCAGGTGCCGCCACGTCGGTCGCGTCCCGCCCGTCCCGCCCGTCCCGCGGTCAGGCGAAGTGGTCATACCCGCCACCCGCGACCGTCACCTGCCGGCCTTCGCGTCGGCACCGCACTTCGCGACCGGCTTCGATCCGGCCGATGCGATGCAGCGGTAGCGCCGGCGACGACATCGCCTCCGCCTCCGCTGCGAAGGCCTCGGGCAGCGTGAACAGCAGTTCGTAGTCGTCGCCGCCGGACAGGACGAGGCGCTCGCAGTCGGCGGCGGCGTGCCGCCGCGCAAGTTCCGCCGACACCGGCAATTGCTCGAGGTCGAGCACCGCGCCCACGCCGCTCGAGGCGCAGAGCTTGCCGAGGTCGCCGAGCAGGCCGTCGGAGACGTCCATCGCGGCGCTGGCGCGCCCGCGCAAAGACCTGCCCAGCTCGATACGCGGCTCGGCATAGCGGCAACGCCGCACCAGTGGATCGTCGGGCGAGGCAGCACCCCGCTGCAGCGCCTCGAGCCCGGCCGCCGCTTCGCCCGGCCAGCCGGAGACGTACAGCAGGTCGCCCGGCTGCGCGCCGCTGCGTCGCAGCGCGCGCCCGGGCTCGACGAAGCCAAGCGCGGTGATCGTGACGACGCGCGGGCCGCGCACGGTGTCGCCGCCCACCAGCGCCACGCCGTGTCGCGCGGCGAGCGCGTAGAGTCCCGCGGCGAAGGGTCCGAGCCAGGTGGGGTCGGCATCCGGCAACGACAGCGACAGCAACGCCCACGCGGGCTCCGCCCCCATGGCGGCGAGGTCGCTCAGGTTCACGGCCAGCGCCTGGTGCCCGACGGAGTCGGGCGGCGCGTCCGGCAGGAAGTGCCGCCCCTCGACCAGCGTGTCGATCGCAGCGACGAGCACGCGGCCTGGCGGCACCGCGAGCAACGCCGCGTCGTCGCCCACGCCGAGCAGCACGTCGCGGCGGGCGCCTTCGCGCGTGAAGAACCGCTGGATCAGGTCGAATTCGCCGAGCGGCACGGCCGCCTCGCTCAACCGCGCGCGCGGCCCGCGGCGGCCTGCTCCGCGGCTCGGTGAGCGCGCGCCGCCCGGTCGAGCACGGCGTTGACGAACTTGTGACCATCGGTGGCACCGAAGCGCTTGGCGAGTTCGACGCCCTCGTTGATCACCACGCGGTAGGGCACGTCGAGTCGCTGCGCGAGCTCGTACAGCCCGATCAGCAGCACCGCCCGCTCCACCGGGTCGAGCTGCGCCACGGGTCGGTCGATGAGGCCTCCGAGCTCGGCGTCGAGCGCCGCGGCGCCCTCCGTGACGCCGTTCAGCACCTCGCGGAAGTAATCGGCATCGGCGTCGCCGAAGCCCTCCTCGTCCGCATACTGGTTGCGAAGCTCCGCTGCCGTCTGCCCGGTGAGCTGCCACTGGTACAGCGCCTGCATCGCGAGCTTGCGCGACAGGCTGCGGGCCCGGCCGGCGCGGTCGGGGCGTCGTGACATGCTCAGACGTCCAGGCGCCGCAGCAGGTTCGCGAGCTCGAGGGCACAGAGCGCGGCGTCGGCGCCCTTGTTGCCGGCCTTGGTGCCGGCACGCTCGATCGCCTGCTCGATGGTATCGGTGGTGAGCACGCCGAAAGCCACCGGCACGCCGGTCTCCTCGGCCGCGCGCGCCAGGCCCGCGGCGCACTGCCCGGCCACGTGGTCGAAGTGCGGCGTGGCGCCGCGGATCACGGCGCCGAGCGCCACGACCGCGTCGTAGCGCTTGCTCGCGGCGACGCGCTTCACCACGAACGGCAGGTCGTAGGCACCCGGCACCCGGATGATGTCGACCTGCTTCTCGCCCGCGCCATGGCGCAGCAGCGCGTCGACCGCCCCGCGGATCAGCGAGTCCACGATCATGTCGTTGAAGCGGGCCGCGACGATTGCGAAGCGCAGGTCGCGCGCCACGAGGTCGCCGTTGACGGTGCGGATATTGTCCATGCAAGGGTTTCCTCAGCTCGCTTCGTCGACGTAGCCGGCCACCTCGAGCCCGAAGGCCGAGAGGCCGTGCATCTGCTTCGGCGCGCTCAACACCCGCATGCGGCGGATGCCGAGGTCGCGCAGGATCTGGGCGCCGATACCGTAGGTTCGCAGCACCTGGGCGCCCTGGGCACGGCCGACGACGGGCACGCGCTCGACGGAACGCACGGCCTCGGCGATCTCGAGCGGGCTCTCGTGCGGCCGCAGCAGCACCACCACGCCCTCGCCCTCGCGGGCGATGCGCTCCATCGCGCTACGCAGCGACCAGCTGTGAGTGGCCTCGCGTACGCCGACGAGGTCGCGGACCGTGTCCTTCAAGTGCACGCGCACCAGCGGGGTGCGCTCGGCCGCGAGCGCGCCGCGCACGAGCGCGAGGTGCACCGTGCCGTTGACGTGGTCCTCGTAGCAGTACAGGCGGAACGCGCCGAAGTCGGTCTCGACGTCGCGCGCGGCAATGCGCTCCACCGAGCGCTCCTTCTCGAGCCGGTAGCGGATCAGGTCCGCGATCGTGCCGATCTTGAGGCCGTGCTCGCGGGCGAAGGCCTCGAGCTCGGGACGGCGTGCCATCGTGCCGTCCTCGTTCAGGATCTCGACGATCACCGCAGCGGGCTCGAGCCCGGCGATGCGCACGAGGTCGCAGCCCGCCTCGGTGTGGCCGGCGCGGGAGAGCACGCCGCCCGGCTGGGCCATCAGCGGGAAGATGTGCCCGGGCTGGCGCAGGTGGTCCGGCCGCGCGTCCGGAGCCACCGCCGTGCGGATGGTGTGGGCGCGGTCGTAGGCCGAGATGCCGGTCGTGACGCCCTCCGCGGCCTCGATCGAGACCGTGAAGTTGGTCCCCTGGTCGGCGTCGGTCTCGCTGACCATGAGGGGCAGGCGCAGCTGGCGGCAGCGGTCGCGCGTGAGGGTGAGGCAGATCAGGCCCCGCCCGTAGCGGGCCATGAAGTTCACGTCCTCGGGGCGGACCTTGGAAGCGGCCATGACGAGGTCGCCCTCGTTCTCGCGGTCCTCGTCATCCATGATCACGACCATCCTGCCGGCGCGCAGGTCGTCGAGGATCTCGTCGATCGTATTCAATTCACTCATTAGAATATCGTTGCAAGATACTGAATTATAGGATTTTTAGTTCGCGTCTTCTACGCCGACCGAGGTTCCGCGAGGCCGCAGTGTAGCAGGCTGTCCGACGACCTCGGCCCGCCCGGGGCTAGCGCTCGCCGACCAGCCGCTCGAGGTACCGGGCGATGATGTCGACCTCGAGGTTGACCCGGCTGCCGGGCCGGTAATCCCCGAGGATGGTCACGCCAAGCGTGTGCGGGACGAGGTTCACGTCGAAACGGTTCCCCGCCACGCCGTTGACCGTGAGGCTCACGCCGTCCACGCAGATCGAGCCCTTGCGAGCCACGTAGCGGGCGAGTTCGGGCGGCACCTCGAACTCGACGCGCACTGAGCGCGCGTCGTCGTGCCGCGAGACCACCTGCCCCACGCCGTCCACGTGGCCGGTGACGTAATGCCCGCCGAGCGCCTGGCCGGCCGTGAGCGCCTTCTCGAGGTTGACGGGCGTGCCCGGCAACCACTGGCCTGCGGTCGTGAGCGACAGCGTCTCGCGCGACAGGTCCGCGGCGAAAGCCGCTGGCTCGAGCTCGATGGCCGTCAGGCAGCAGCCGTTCACGGCGATGCTGCCGCCGATCGCGACGTCCTCGAGCGAGACGGCGCCGGTGCCGATCCACATCCGCACGTCGCCGCCGCGCGGCTCGACCGACCGCACCTGTCCCACGCCCTGCACGATCCCGGTGAACATCAGTCCCCTCCCCGCTTCTTCGGCCGCAGCGTCAGCCTGAGGTCATCGCCGATGCGCGCCACGTCGCGCCATTCGAACTCGCAGCGATCGCACATGCGCGACAGCGACGGCAGGTTGAACAGGCTGCGCGCCGCGCTACCGAGCACCACCGGCGCCATGTAGACCACGATCTCGTCCACGAGCCCGAGGCGCACGAACTCGCCGGCGAGCGTGGGCCCCGCCTCGACGAGCACCTCGTTGCATTCGAGCTCGCCCAGCCGATCGAGCACCGCCTCGAGGTCGAGCCCCGCGGCGGCCGTGCGCACCGTCTCGACGCGCGCGCCACCCGCGCGCAGCGGAGCGGCCTGCGGTGAGTCCGCATCGCCGGTCAGGATCAGCGTGGAGCCCGCGAAGCTCAGCAACTGGGCGTCTGCGGGCGTGCGCAGCTGCGAGTCGAGCACCACGCGCAGCGGCCGCCGGCCGCGCATCTCGAGCTCGGGATCGCGCACGGTCAGCATCGGGTCGTCGGCGAGCACGGTGCCGCTGCCGGTCACGATGGCGGAGGCCCGCGCCCGCAGGCGCTGCACATCGGCGCGTGCCCGGTCGCCGGTGATCCACTTGCTGGTGCCGTCGGCGAGCGCCGTGCGCCCGTCGAAGCTGGCTCCGAGCTTGAGGGTCACCCACGGCCGGCCGGTGAGCATGCGGCGTACGAAGCCGCGGTTGATCTCCGCCGCCTCCCCCGCGAGCAGCCCGTGAGCGGTCGCGATGCCGGCTTGCTCGAGCCGCGCGAGGCCCGAGCCGTCCACGCGCGGATTGGGGTCACGCATCGCCACGACGACGCGCCGCACGCCTGCGGCGATCAGCGCATCGGTGCACGGCGGCGTGCGCCCGTGGTGCGAGCAGGGCTCGAGCGTCACGTAGGCCGTGGCTCCACGGGCCGCGCCGCCGGCCTCGTGCAGGGCGACGACCTCGGCGTGCGGCTCGCCGGTGCGGTGGTGGAAGCCCTCGCCCACGACCTGTCCCCAGCGCACCAGCACGCAGCCCACGCTCGGGTTCGGCGGCGTCGAATTCAGCCCCAGGCGGGCGAGCTCGAGCGCCCGCACCATGTGGTGGTGATCGTCGGCATTGAAGACGGTCATTTGCGCCGCCCACCGGGCTCGGGCTGGGACCACAGGCCGAGCTGCAGATCCTCGACCGTGCGCGGGCGGCGCTGGCGCAGCCGGTCGATCTCCTCGCGGAATGCGTCCACGTCCTGGAAGCTGCGGTACACGGACGCGAAGCGCACGTAGGCGACCTCGTCGAGGCGGTGCAGCTCGTCCATCACGAGCTCGCCCACCAGGCGCGCCGGAACCTCGCGCTCACCGAGCGTGCGCAGCCGGTGGCAGACGTGGTTCACCGCGGCGTCCACCGCGTCGCTCGACACGGGCCGCTTCTCGAGCGCCTTGAGCATCCCGGCCCTCAGCTTTGCTTCGTCGAAGGGCTCCCGGTTGGCGTCGCTCTTGACGATGCGCGGCATGACGAGCTCGGCCGACTCGAAAGTGGTGAATCGCTCGCCGCACTGCAGGCACTCGCGGCGGCGCCGCACCTGCTGCCCCTCGGCCGCGAGGCGCGAGTCGATGACCTTGGTCTCCTCGTGCGTGCAGAACGGGCAGTGCATCGCCGCGGAGCCTCAGTCGCGCCCGCTCAGCCGTAGACGGGGAAGCGCCGGCAGATCTCGAGCACGGACCGTCGGGTGCGCTCGATGACCGCCTCGTCGTTGACGTCCTCGAGCACGTCGGCGATCCAGCCCGCGAGCGCCGTGACCTCGGCCTCCCGGAAGCCACGCGTCGTGACGGCCGGGGTGCCGATGCGCAGGCCGCTCGTCACGAACGGCGAGCGCGGGTCGTTCGGGACGGTGTTCTTGTTGACCGTGACGTGCGCGCGGCCGAGTGCGGCGTCGGCGTCCTTGCCGGTGTAGCTGCGCTCGACGAGGTCCACCAGGAACAGGTGATTGTCAGTGCCCCCGGAGACGATCTTCACGCCCCGCGCCATGAGCGCGCCGGCCATCGCGCGTGCGTTGGCGACGACCTGCCGCTGGTAGTCCTTGAACTCGGGCTGCAGGGCCTCGAGGAACGCGACGGCCTTGGCGGCGATGACGTGCATCAGCGGCCCGCCCTGCGTGCCCGGGAAGATCAGCGAGTTGAACTTCTTCGTGAGCTCGTCGTTGGCGCGGGCGAGGATCAGGCCGCCGCGCGGGCCGCGCAGCGTCTTGTGCGTGGTGGTCGTCACGACGTCGGCGTAGGGCACCGGATTCGGGTACTCGCCCGCGGCCACGAGGCCGGCGACGTGGGCCATGTCCACCAGGAAAAAGGCGCCGACCTCGTCCGCGATCGCCCGGAAGCGCGCCCAGTCGATGACGCGCGAATAGGCCGAGAAGCCGGCGATGATCATCTTCGGCCGGTGCTCGCGGGCGAGGCGCCCGACCTCGGCGTAGTCGATCTCGCCGGTGGCCGGATCGAGCCCGTACTGTACGGCCTTGAAGATCTTGCCCGAGAAATTGACCTTGGCGCCGTGCGTGAGGTGGCCGCCGTGGTCGAGGCTCATGCCGAGCAGCGTGTCGCCGGGCTGCATGAGCGCGAGGTAGGCCGCGGCATTGGCCTGTGAGCCGGAATGCGGCTGCACGTTGGCGTAGTCGGCGCCGAAGAGCTGCTTCGCGCGGTCGATGGCGAGCTGCTCGGCCACGTCCACGTACTCGCAGCCGCCGTAGTAGCGCTTGCCCGGATACCCTTCGGCGTACTTGTTGGTGAGCACCGACCCCTGCGCCTCGAGCACGCGCGGACTGGCGTAGTTCTCGGAGGCGATCAGCTCGATGTGGTCTTCCTGGCGGATGCGCTCGTGCTCGAGCGCGGTCGCGAGTTCAGGGTCGAACCCGGCGATCTTCATGCTGGAGGGGAACATGGACACTCCAAGGTCGGTGACTCGCAATTGTAGCCGTTCGCAGCCGCCGCCTCACGCTGCCGCTGCGGCCGCGCGCCGCTCGGCCCGGGCCGCGACCACGAGCAGCACCCCGCCGCCGATGAACAGCACCACGATCGAGAGGATCGACAGCCGCGGATCGCCCGTCACCCGCGCCACGATCCCGGTGAGCAGCGGCCCGAGCACCGCCGCGAACTTGCCCATCATGTTGTAGAAGCCGAAGAACTCGGACGATTTGCCCTCCGGTACCAGCCGCCCGAAGTACGAGCGGCTGAGCGACTGGATGCCGCCCTGCACCAGCCCGATCACGACCGCGAGCACGAAGAAGTCCCGCACGCCCTCGATGAAGTAGGCGTAGACGGTCGCGCCTACGTAGACGCTGAGCGCGATGAAGATGCCCCGGCGCGGGCCGATGCGACGGCCGAGCCAGCCGAAGGCGAGGGCCGCCGGGAACGCGACGAACTGCGTGAGCAGCAGCGCGGCGACCAGGTTCGACGAATCGAAACCGAGCGACAGGCCGTAGTCCACCGCCATCTTGATGACCGTGTTCACCCCGTCGATGTAGAGCCAGTAGGCCGCGAGGAACAGCACGATGTGGCGGTAACGGCCGAGCTCGCGCAGCGTCCCCCGGAGCTCGAGCAGGCCCTGGCGCACCGCCTCGACCGGCGGCACCTTCGGCGCCGACTCACGCTCGCGAACCAGCAAAGCGCAGGGCAGCGCGAACAGCAGCCACCACAGCGCCACCATGACGAACGAGACGCGCACCGCCTGCGCGGCGTCGGCGAGGCCGAACCAGTGCGGCCTGAGCGTCATGAGCACGTTCACCGCGAACAGCAGTCCGCCGCCGAGGTACCCGAGCGCATAGCCAAAACCCGAGACCAGGTCGTACTCCTCGCGCTCCGCGACGTGCAGCAGCAGCGAGTCGTTGAACACGATGCCGCCCCAGAAGCCGAGCGACGCCGCGAAGTAGAGCAGTGCGGCGGCGAGCCACTGTCCCTCGCCCACCAGGGCGAGGCCGGCCGTGGCCGCGCAGCCGAGCACCGTCGCCGTCATCAGCAGGCGCACCCGCGAGCTCGAGCGGTCGGCGATGGCGCCGAGCACCGGCGCGAGCAGCGCGATCACGAGCGCCGACAGGCCGTTGGTGAGCCCGAGCCGGAAGGTGCTCTCGGTCGCCTCCACCCCGGCATTCCAGTACTGCTTGAAGAACACCGGGAAGAACCCGGCCATGACGGTGGTGGCGAAGGCCGAGTTCGCCCAGTCGTAGAAGGCCCAGGCGACCACCGGCCGCCGGGCGAGGACGCTACGCCGCGGCGGCGAGGTGCTCACGCGTTTCCCGGAACGCGAGGTCGGGCCAGCGCTCGAGCGTGAGCTGCAGGTTGACGCGCGTCGGGGCGAGATAGACGAGCGCGCCGGAGTGGTCGAGCGCGACGTGCTCGTAGGCCTTGGCGCGGAACTCCTCGATCTTCTTCGGATCGCTGCCGTACACCCAGCGGGCGGTGTACACGTTGACGTTGTCCCAGGTGGCCTGCACCCCGTACTCGTCCTGCAGGCGGAACGCCACCACGTCGAACTGCAGCATGCCGACGGCGCCCAGGATCAGGTCGTTGTTGCGCAGCGGCCGGAACACCTGCGTGGCGCCCTCCTCGCAGAGCTGGTCGAGCCCCTTCTGCAGCGCCTTCATGCGCAGCGGATCGCGCAGCACCACCCGGCGGAACATCTCCGGCGCGAAGTTCGGGATGCCGGTGAACATCAGGCGCTCGCCTTCGGTGAAGGTGTCGCCGATGTTGATCGTGCCGTGGTTGTGCAGCCCGATGATGTCGCCGGCGTACGCCTCGTCGAGGTGCTGGCGGTCGGCGGCCAGGAAGGTGAGCGCGTCGGCCACGCGCATCTCCTTGCCGAGGCGCACGTGGAAGAAGCGCATGCCCTTCCCGTAACGCCCCGAGCAGATGCGCATGAAGGCGATGCGGTCGCGGTGCCCGGGATCCATGTTGGCCTGGATCTTGAACACGAAGCCGGTGAGCGGCTCCTCCTCGGCGTGCACTTCGCGCGTCGTGGTGGCGCGCGGTCGCGGCGACGGCGCGTACTCGACGAAGGCCGCGAGCAGCTCGGTCACGCCGAAGTTGTTGATCGCCGAGCCGAAGAATACCGGCGACTGGCGACCGGCGAGGTACTCACCCATGTCGAAGGCGTGCGAGGCGCCGCGCACCAGCTCGATCTCGTCGCGGAAGGCCTGGGCTCGATCGCCGAGGAAGGCGGCGCCCGCCGCACTCGCGAGCCCCTCAATGGTCTCGGTCGTGCCCGCGCGCCCCTTCTCCGCCGCGTGGTAGACGTAGATGCGGTCCTCGAGCAGGTGGTACACGCCGCGCAGGTCGCGGCCCATGCCGATCGGCCACGTGACCGGCGCGCAGTCGATCCTGAGTACTTTCTCGATCTCGTCGAGGAGGTCGAGCGGCTCGCGGCCCTCGCGGTCGAGCTTGTTGATGAAGGTCATGATCGGCGTATCGCGCAGCCGGCACACCTCCATCAGCTTGATCGTGCGCTCCTCCACGCCCTTGGCGCAGTCGATGACCATGAGCGCCGAGTCCACGGCGGTGAGCGTGCGGTAGGTGTCCTCCGAGAAGTCCTCGTGGCCCGGGGTGTCGAGCAGGTTCACGACCCGGCCCGCGTACGGGAACTGCATGACGCTCGAGGTCACGGAGATCCCGCGCTGCTGCTCCAGGCGCATCCAGTCGGAGGTGGCGTGACGCGCGGCCTTGCGTCCCTTGACGGTGCCGGCGAGCTGGATCGCGCCCCCGAACAGCAGCAGCTTCTCGGTGAGCGTGGTCTTGCCGGCGTCGGGGTGCGAGATGATGGCGAAGGTGCGGCGTCGCGCCACTTCGTCGCGGATGGAGCTCATCGGTCGGAATCGGCCGGTCGCGAAGGGGACCGGGATTCTATCAGGCCGGCCCGCCGGCCCCGCCGGCGTTGAGGTCGAGCTTCAGCACCAGCGCGTCCTCGCGACCGGTCTCCGCCTGGTAGTAGCCCTTGCGCCGGCCGACCTGCACGAAGCCCTCGGAGTGATACAGGGCAATCGCGCGGGGATTCGACGGCCGCACCTCGAGGAACATCGCCTCCATGCCCGCCTGCCGTGCCCGCTCGACGCACAGGCGCAGCATGCGCCGACCCACGCCCCGGTTACGCACGTCCCGGCGCACGCAGAGGTTGAGAAGGTGCGACTCTCCCGCGCCCATCGCAACGATGCCGTAGGCGACGATCTCGCCGTCCAGCTCGGCGACGCGGCACAGGTAGCCCACGCGCAGGCAGTCGCGGAAGATCCCCTCGCTCCACGGGAACGGGTAGGCCGCCCGCTCGACGGCCGCCACGGCCGGCAGGTCTCCGGGCGCCATGCCGCGGAACCGCACCAGCCGCGGGCGCGTGTGAGGGCCGGTCCCGGCCGCGGCGCTCACGGCAGCACCCGCTCGCCGCGCGCGATGCGCTCGGACACCTGCCGCGCGAACAGCAGGTCCTGCCAGGCCTTGCGCTTCTCCCCGGGACTGCGCAGCAGGTAGGCCGGGTGGTAGGTGACCACCAGCGGCCAGCCGCGGGACCCAAGCGCGTGCACCTGGCCGCGCAGCCGCGCGAGCGGCGCGTCGGTCGCGAGCAGGTTCTGCGCCGCGATGCGCCCGACCGCGATCACGAGGGCCGGGGAAACGAGCTCGATCTGCCGCTCGAGGTAGCCGCGGCAGTGCGCCGCCTCGTCGGGCCGCGGGTCGCGATTGCCAGGCGGGCGGCACTTGAGCACGTTGGCGATGTAGACGTCCTCGCGACTGAAGCCGATCGCCTTCAGCATGGCCGTGAGCAACTGCCCGCCGCGCCCGACGAAGGGCTCGCCCCGCTTGTCCTCCTCCGCGCCGGGCGCCTCGCCGATGAACATCCAGCGCGCCTCGGGGTGACCGACCCCGAATACGGTCTGCGTTCGCGTTTCACTGAGGGCACAGCGCGTGCAGGTCGCCACCGCCTCCCGCAGTGCGTCCCAGTCGAGGCGCGATTCGACCGCCGGCGGGACGGACGATGCCGCGGCGACCCCAGCCATCGGCTCCGCAGGCGGCTCGGCCGCCGTCGACGCGGGCGGCAGGGAACGTCGCACGTATACGTCCACGCCGAGTGCCTCGAGGTAGGCGAGCCTGCGGCCGTCATTCATCGGCAGGATCCCGTCACGCAGGCGGTCGGCCGCCGGCCGATCGCGGCGGACGCCGCAGGCGCAGCAGGCGTCGCCACAGCCACACGGCCGGGCCCGACGCTGCGTAGAGCGCGAACAGCCCGAACAACATCTCCGGCGGGCTCGAGCCGACGATCACGAAGCCGAGCGGCACGAGCAGCAGGAACGCGAACGGGATGCGGCGGTTGAGGTTGAAGTCCTTGCCGCTGAGGTACGGGAAGCGGCTCACCATGAGCCCGCCCGCGATCAGCGCCACCGCGAACGCAAGGATCAGCGCCCGCAGGCCTTCGCGCTGCAGGTCGTTGAGCATCCAGACGAAGCCCGCCAGCAGCGCTGCGCCCGATGGGCTCGGCAGGCCCTCGAAGAAGCGCTTGTCGGCGCCCCCCGAGCGGGCGTTGAAGCGCGCCAGCCGGAACGCGGCGCAGGCCGCGTAGAAGAAAGTCGCGAGCCAGCCGACCCGCCCCCAGACGCTGCCGTACTCGGCAATGCGCGCCACGCCCCACTGGTAGGCGACGATCGCCGGGGCAAGCCCGAAGGCCACCATGTCGGAGAGGCTGTCGTATTCCTTGCCGAACTCGCTCTGAGTGTTGGTCCAGCGCGCGATGCGCCCGTCGAGGCCATCGCAGACCATGGCGACGAAGATCGCGATGCCCGCGCGGTCGAAGTTGCCGTCGGTCGCCGCCACGATCGCGTAGAACCCCGAGAACAGCACGGCCGTCGTGAACAGGTTCGGCAGCAGGTAGATGCCGCGGCTGCGCGGACCCGGCCGGGCGGCGTCCGGGGAAGCGGAAGGATCGGTCGTCATGGTCACCCACCCGGCGTCGCAGAAGCCGCCATCGTAGGTCGGGCGGGACCGCGGCACAACGGACCGCAGCAGCACGGGGAGCGCGGGCCCCTTTGCTACCATACGCGCCCTGCTCCCCAGGCTGCGACCCACCGATGCGCCTTTCCCAGTATCCGATCAACACCCTGCGCGACGTGCCGGCCGACGCCGAGGTCGTGAGTCACCAGCTGATGCTGCGTGCCGGCCTGATCCGCCGCCTTGCGGCGGGCCTCTACACCTGGCTGCCGATCGGGCTCAGGGTGCTGCGCAAGGTCGAGACCATCGTCCGGGAAGAGATGAACCGCGCCGGCGGCCTCGAACTGCTGATGCCGACGGTGCAGCCCGCGGAACTGTGGCAGGAGTCCGGGCGCTGGGAGCAGTTCGGGCCCGAGCTGCTGCGCCTCAGGGACCGCAACGAGCGGCCGTTCTGCTACGGCCCGACCCACGAGGAAGTGATCACCGACATCGCGCGCCGCGAGCTCAAGAGTTACCGCCAGCTCCCGGTCAACTTCTACCAGATCCAGACCAAATTCCGCGACGAGATCCGCCCGCGCTTCGGTGTGATGCGTGCGCGCGAGTTCACGATGAAGGACGCCTACTCCTTCCACCTCGACGAGGCCTCGCTCGAGCAGGGTTACCAGGCGATGTACGAGGCCTACTCACGCATCTTCTCGCGCATGAACCTGCGCTTTCGCGCGGTGCGCGCCGATACCGGCAGCATCGGCGGCAACGCCTCGCAGGAGTTCCACGTACTCGCGGACTCCGGCGAGGACGCCATCGCCTTCTCCGACGGTGACGACTACGCGGCCAACCTCGAGATGGCCGAGGCGCTCCCGCCGGCCGCCCCGCGTGCCGCGGCGATCGCGTCGCTGCAGGAAGTGGCCACGCCCGGCGTACGCACCATCGTCGAGCTCACCTCCTTCCTGAAGGTAGAGGCCTCGCAGTGCCTCAAGACGCTGCTGGTCGAGGGCACCGACGACGGCGTGGTGGCGCTGGTGGTGCGCGGCGACCACGAGCTGAACGCCGTCAAGGCGCAGAAGCTGCCGGGCGTGTGCGCACCGCTCAAGATGGCCACCGCCGAGCAGGTGCGCGAGGCGACCGGGTGCGAGCCCGGCTTCATCGGTCCGGTCGGCCTGAAGCTCCGGCTCTACGCCGACCGTGCGGCGGCCCGCGCGGCGGACTTCGTCTGCGGCGCCAACCGCCGCGACCTGCACCTCACCGGCGTCAACTGGGGCCGCGACCTGCCGGAGCCCGAGGTCGTGGACCTCCGCAACGTCGTGCCGGGCGACCCGAGCCCCTCGGGCAACGGCACGCTCGGCATCGCCCGCGGCATCGAGGTCGGCCACATCTTCCAGCTCGGGCGCAAGTACAGCGAGTCCATGAACGCCACCGTGCTCGACGAGCAGGGCAAGGCCGTGACCATGTTCATGGGCTGCTATGGCATCGGTGTGACGCGCGTCGTGGCGGCGGCCATCGAGCAGAACCACGATGAGCGCGGCATCCTCTGGCCGGAACCGATCGCCCCCTTCGACGTGTCGCTGATCCCGATCAACCTGCAGAAGTCCGAGCGCGTCCGCGAGGTCGCCGAGCGCCTCTATGTCGAGCTGCAGGCGGCCGGCTTCGAGGTGCTGTTCGACGACCGCGACGCCCGTCCCGGCGTGAAGTTCGCGGACGGCGAGCTGCTCGGCATCCCGCACCGCATCGTGGTGGGCGACAAGGGCCTCGAGCGCGGCGTGCTCGAGTACAAGGCGCGCGCCGGCGGCGACGGCGAAGACGTGCCGGTCGAGTCCGTCGTGCCGTTCCTGCGGGGGCGGAGCGGCGCTGGCCGCTGACGCTGCATGCGGCCCGCCGCACTCACGGCCCTGCTGCTGATGACGGCGCTGCCCGCGGCGGCAGCGCGTGCCGACCGGCAGATGGACCCGGAGCTGCGCGGCGTGCTCGCCGAGGTGCTGCAGCCCACCGACTGCTTCGCGGACCGCTACGAGCGCGCGGTCTGGTTCGCCTTCATGGAGCCGCGGTTGCAGCGCTACGTGAAGGACGAGCAGGAGCGCGAGCAGATCCTGCACCACGTCCATTGCGAGGCCCGCCGCGTGGACGTGCCGCCCGAGCTCGTGCTTGCGGTCATGGACGTCGAGAGCCGCTTCGACCGGTTTGCGGTGTCCTCGGCAGGCGCGGTCGGCCTGATGCAGGTGATGCCGTTCTGGCCGCGCGAGCTCGGCATGAGCAACGAGCAGCTGGTGCGCATCCCGGACAACGTCCGCATGGGCACGACCATCCTCGGCTATTACCTGCGCAAGGAACGCGGCAACTACCCGCGCGCGCTGCAGCGCTACAACGGCAGCCTCGGCCGTCCGACCTACTCGGACCTCGTCATCGACCGGTTGCTGGCGCGCTGGCGCTACGATCAGTGAGCATCGTCAAACGGTGCTGAAGCCGGCCGGCCGGCCAGGCAGCGTCGCAGTCGCGACGTGCTCGACCTCCACTGCGGTCACGTGAGCGGCCGGCGGCCCCTCCCGGAGCCAGCCGCACAGCGCCTCGACCGCCGACGGTACCCCGCAGGCAAGCACCTCGACACGTCCATCCGGAAGGTTGCGGGCATGGCCGGTCACGCCCAGTGCCTCGGCCCGTGCGCGGGTGCTGGCACGGAAGAACACGCCCTGCACGCGGCCCGCAACGTAGCAGCGCCGCGCGACCCAGTCGCTCATGCGGGATCACGCTCCGGCGGGGGGCGCGACGGCGGCCTCGGCGAGGCGACGGGCCTCCGTAGCCTTCTCGCGCGCCTTGTCGGCGTCTTCGCGTGCGGCCTTGTACTCCCCCTTCTGCATGTTGAGCCGCGCCTGCTCGACGAGTCGGCGGGCCTCGGCGAGCGGCTCGGGCGCATGTTTCGCGGCGCCCGCCCGCTCGGCGGCACGGACCGCCTGGCGCGCGTCGCTCATCTCCTGCAAGGGGGCGCCCGCACAGCCGGCGAGCGTCACTCCGGCCAGCAGCGCGGCCAGCAGCAGGGGCAGGGTGTAACGACGCATGAACGGCATACGGGCGGATTGCAGGGTGCCGGGACCGTAACAACTGCACCCTGTACCGTCAAGGTTGACGGACCTAGAATCCGCCGGCCCGCGCGCGCCGCGCGCGGCATCTCCAGACAAAGGGTTCAGCAAGCAGATGGCCGACGTGCTGGTGCTCTACTACTCGCGCCACGGTGCCACCGCGGAACTCGCGCGGCAGGTGGCGCGCGGCGTCGAATCGGTGCCCGGTGCGCGTGCGCGCGTGCGAACCGTGCCGCCGGTCTCCCCGGTGACCGAGGCGGTGGCCCCGGCGGTGCCGGACGACGGACCGCCCTACGCCACTCACGACGAACTGCGCGACTGCGACGGGCTGCTGATCGGCAGCCCGACGCGCTTCGGCAACATGGCGGCCCCGCTCAAGCACTTCCTCGACGGCACGAGCGCGCTGTGGCTCAACGGCGGCCTCGACCGCAAGCCGGCCGGCGTGTTCACCTCCACCGGCGCGATGCACGGCGGCCAGGAATCGACGCTCCTGACGATGATGTTGCCGCTGCTGCACCACGGCATGTACCTGGTCGGCCTGCCGTTCACCGCCGAGGCGCTCAACCGCACGCGCACGGGCGGGACGCCCTACGGCGCGAGCCACTGGTCCGAACGCGGTAGCTCCGATCCGTCGCGCCTGAGCGAGGACGAGCGGGAGCTCGCACGGCTGCTCGGCCAGCGGGTTGCCGAGCTCGCGGTCGCCGCCCGGCCACTGCGCTCGTGAGCGTGTCCTCGAAGTCGTCGGCGAGGCTCGAGCGCGCATGGCGCCTGACGCTTGCGGGCGCGGCGCTGCTTGCGGCCTGCGTCGCCGCGGCGGCGCTGCGCTCGGCGCCGTGGCCGTCCGGCCTGGCGTGGACGGCCGTGCTGCTGCTCCCGCTGCTGCTGCCCCTGCGCGGACTGTGGCGCCGCAACCGGCGCACCTGCGCCTGGGCGACCCTCTGCGTCGCCCCCTATTTCGCCTACGGTGCGACCGAGGTGATCGCCAATCCCGCCGTGCGCACTGTCGCTGGGGTGATCCTGTTTGCCAGCCTGGCCTGGTTCGTGAGTCTCGTGTACTGCCTGCGCGTAACGAGACCGATTGCGTCGGCCGCGCCGGACGCGCCCGCCGGTCAGGACGCGTCGGCGGGCTGATCCTCGAGCACCTGCCGCAGGAACGGCACGGTGAGCCGTCGCTGTGCGGCGAGCGCGGCCACGTCGAGCCGGTCGAGCGCGGCACACAGCGAGTGCATGTCACGCGGCATGCGGTGCACGAGGTAGGCCGCGGACTCCCTCGGCAGCACCAGCCCGAGCCGTCCGGCCCGCTGCTCCAGCACCGCGATCCGGTCCTCCTCGGCGAGCTCGTGGAGCTGGTGGACCGGGGCGGCGAGCAGACGCGAGCGCAGGTCCGGCAGCCGGAATCGAAGCGCGGCGGGCGGTCCGGTGCTCGCGACGTACAGGCGCCCGGCACCGTCCTGCATCAGCGTGTGCAGGCGGAAGATCGCGGCATTCCAGGCGGCATCGTCCGAGACGCGCTCGAGCGAGTCGAGGCACACGAGGTCGAGCGCGTCGAAACCTTCGAGGAGCCCGGGCGTGCCGACGGACTCGAGATCGAGGTAAGCCGCGGCGGCGCCGCGGTCGCCGACCGCCGCGCAGGAGGCCTGCAGCAGGTGCGTCTTGCCCGTCCCGGTGCGCCCCCAGAGCCAGAGCAGGCGCGGTGGCGAGCACCCCGCGAGCAGCTCGAGCGCTTCGCGGTTCGGCCCGGCAACGAAGCTGGCGAAGCGGGCGGATTCGGCAAGGCGCACCCCGAGCGGCAGCTGTTGCACGGCGGCTCAGCCGGCGGCCACGGCGCGGGCCCTGACCACGTCGGCGGCACGCCGCGAATACATCAGGACGTAGTCGATGCCGCTCACCGCCGTCGTGAGCAGCACCAGCGCGCCCAGCACCGTGATCGCGGTCGCGCCCGGCCAGCCGTAGGCCGCGGTCGCCACGACCGCGAGGCAGAAGACGATCTGGCACAGCGTATTGAGCTTGCTGGCCGCGGTGGGCGATCCGCGCACCGGCCCGAACAGCTGCCGGTACGTGAGTGCGCCGAACACGATCACGAGGTCGCGCAGGATCACGAGCGCGGTGAGCCACCACGGCGCGAGACCGGTGACGCTCAGGCACACGAACACCGTGATCAGCAGCAGCTTGTCGGCGGCCGGGTCGAGCATCTTGCCGAGTTCGCTGGTCCACCCGAATCGCTTGGCGAGGAAGCCGTCGAGGGCGTCGGTGAACGCCGCCAGCGCGAAGAGGCCCATGACGGCGGGAAACCGGCCCTGCAGGATCCAGTAGGCCACGGGGTAGACGAGCAGCATCCTGAGGATGCACAGCAGGTTCGGCAGGTGTCGCAGGCTCATGGCTCGAAGCTGAAGTCCGCCTCGGAAGCCGGCTCGGCGCCGCGGGCCACCGGCTGAAGCTTCCCCTCCATCGCGGCGATGCGGCCGAGCAGCTCCCGGTCGCCGCGCACCACCACGCGCAGCCGGACGACGTCGCCCTCGAGGGCCTCGACCGCCACGCTGCGGACCAGGCTGAGCGAGTCGAGGTACGCGAGCGCGCCGGTGTACATGCGGACGTCGCCCATGCCCGCCACGCGCAGCACCAGGCTCGAATTGCCGCGCGACGACGGCGGCGCGTACCGGGCAGCAAGGGTGTCGGCCGCGAGGTGGATGCCGTCCGCCAGTGAGCCGCGCGCCTGCACGGTCTCGCCCGCATGACTGAACGACCAGTCGAACTGCGGTCCGTTCGGCGTCCCCTTGAGCACGGCCTGGGCCGGGCCGATCGCAGCCGCGCCGGCCTGCCAGGCGATCGGCAGTCCACGCCACTGCGCCGCATCGACTGCCGCGACGCGATCCGCGGTCGCGACGTCCACGAGCGTCAGGGGTCGCTCCGCCGCCCAGAAGGTCAGCCCCGCCTGCTGCAGCAGGCGGTCGACCGACGCACCGTCGAATCCGACCGTGAGCGTCTTGTCGGAGCCGCTGGTGTAGCGCTGGACGTGACGCGCGGGATCGGCCGCGGTGACCGTTGCATTCGCGGCCGCTTCCCGTCGCCCGGACACGCGCACCGCGACCGCCCGCATCGCCTCGGCAAAGGCGGCAGCGCGCTCGGCCTCGCTGGTGCCGTTGAGCGGCACCTTCACCTCGTACAGCGGCACTTCGGCCGCGCCGGTGTCGGCGCCGGGCAGCAGGGACCCGAGTAACAGTGCGGCCGCGAGGAGGTAGCCGTGCGAGCGGGCGAAGCTTGGGTGTGGGCGCATCGGTCGGGGAGCAGGCTCGGCGGGGACGCGCCGTGTAAAATAGCACAGCCTCGATTCCCCCCCTGGGCCAGCAGCCCACGCGAGACCCGGATGCCAGACACCCGACCGATCACCTATCGCGACGCCGGCGTGGACATCGACGCGGGCGATGAGCTCGTCGAGCGCATCAAGCCCGCCGTGAAGCGCTCGATGCGCCCCGAGGTGCTGGGTGGCCTGGGCGGCTTCGGCGCGCTCGTGGAGGTGCCGCTGGATCGCTACCGCCGGCCCGTGATGGTGTCGGGCACCGACGGCGTGGGCACCAAGCTGCGGCTCGCGATCGAGACCGGTCGCCACGACACGATCGGCATCGACCTCGTGGCCATGTGCGCGAACGACGTGGTGGTGCAAGGCGCGGAGCCGCTGTTCTTCCTCGACTACTTCGCCACCGGGCGCCTGCAGGTGGACGTCGCCGAGCGCGTGATCAAGGGCATCGTCGAGGGCTGCCTGCAGGCCGGCTGTGCGCTGGTCGGCGGCGAGACAGCCGAAATGCCCGGCATGTACGAGGGCGAGGACTACGACCTCGCCGGCTTCTGCGTCGGCCTGGTGGAAAAGGACCGCATCATCGACGGCAGCCAGACCCGCGCGGGCGACGTGATCCTGGGCCTCGCCTCCTCCGGGCCGCACTCGAACGGCTACTCGCTCGTCCGCCGGCTGCTCGCGGTGAGTGGCGCCACTCCCGCCACGATGCTCGAAGGCACGCCGCTCTACGACCTGCTGCTCGCCCCCACGCGCATCTACGTGAAATCGGTGCTGGCCGTGCTGGCCGAGCTGCCGGTGCACGCCATTGCCCACATCACCGGCGGCGGGCCGTCCGGCAACATCCCGCGCACGCTGCCCGACGGGCTCGAGGCCGTGCTCGAGGAACGCGCCTGGCCGCGCCCCGCCGTGTTCGACTGGCTCGAGCGCACGGGCCGCATCGAGCGCGACGAGATGCACCGCACCTTCAATTGCGGGCTCGGCATGACGCTGACCGTGGCCGCGGCCGACGCCGACCGGACGCTCGACATCCTGCGCCGCTGCGGCGAGCAGGCGAGCGTCGTGGGCGAGGTGCGGCCCGGCACGCGCGGCGCCGTGATCGAGCGATGAACGGCGCAGCCGGACGGCTGCCGATCGTCGTCCTGATCTCGGGCCACGGCAGCAACCTGCGCGCCATCGCCGAGCAGGCGCGAGCCGGCGCCGTGCCGGTCGACATCCGTGCCGTGATCAGCGACCGCACCGGCGCGCCCGGCCTGGCCTGGGCCGCTGCCGCGGGCCTCGAGACGGCCGTGGTGGCCGCCCGCGAGTTCGCAGACCGCGCAGCCTTCGACGCCGCGCTCGCGCGCCGAGGTCGAGCACCATGCGCCCGGACTGGTGGTGCTCGCGGGATTCATGCGGGTGCTGGGCGCCGGTTTCGTGGATCGGTTCGCTGGCCGGCTGCTCAATATCCACCCCTCGCTGCTGCCGGCCCACCGCGGCCTCCACACCCACCGCCGGGCGCTCGAGGCCGGCGACCGCATGCACGGCGCCAGCGTCCACTTCGTGACGCGCGAACTCGACGGCGGCCCGGTGGTCCTACAGGCACGTGTCCCCGTCCGGGACGACGACGACGAGTCCACCTTGGCCGCACGAGTGCTCGCGCAGGAACACCGCATCTACCCGGAGTGCATCGGCTGGTTCGCCGCCGGCCGGCTCGCATGCCGCGACGGTCGGGTGCTGCTCGACGGTCGGGTGCTCGACGCTCCCCTCGTGCGGGAGGCGCACGATGAACTCGCGGCCTGACGGGCGCCGCCCAGGCGGCGCGCTTGCGCTGCTCGCCTTCGCGGCGCTGGTGGGGCTCGCCTCGGCCGCGCTCGCGACGGAGGCGGACTCGCCCGGCCTGCAGCCCTTCAAGGCCCGTTACCAGGCGAGCTACCGCGGCATCAGCGGCGGCCAGATCGAGAACGGACTTCGGCCGGGCACGCAGCCCGGGCAGTGGCTCTACGAGACCCGCGCCTTCCCGAACCTGCTCGGCCGCGTCGCAGTGAGCCCGCAGGCGGCCGAGCGGGGCGTCATGGAAGTCACGGCCGCCGGCGTGCGGCCCCTGAGCTTCGACTTCAACGACGGCAAGTCGGACCTCGCGAAGGACGTGCGCTTCGCGTTCGACTGGACTGCGGGTCGCGTCAAGGGCGTTGCGCAGGGCAAGCCGTTCGACCTGGCGGTCAACGCGGGTACGCAGGACACCGCCTCGGTGCAGGCGGCGATGATCGTTGAGCTGCTCGCCGGCCGCGCCCCGCAGGGCTTCACGATCCTGACCGGCAGCCGGCTTCGGGACTACCGCTACTGGAGCGAGGGGCGGGCGACCGTGGTCACGCCCTACGGCCAGTTCGAGACCGTGATCTGGGCGAACCAGCGCGCCGGGTCGGACCGCGTCGTCAAGGCATGGCACGCCCCCGCGCTCGGCTACGTACCCGTGCAGGCCGTGCAGTTCCGCAAGGGCCAGCTCGAGACCCAGCTGCGGCTGGTGAGCTTCGAGCGGCTCTAGCGCGCCCGCTCAAGCCTTTGGCAGCGTGACACCCTTCTGCCCCATGTACTTGCCGCCCCGGTCGCGGTAGGACACCTCGCAGACCTCGTCCGACTCGAAGAACAGCATCTGCGCGACACCCTCGTTCGCGTAGATCTTCGCCGGCAGCGTCGTCGTGTTCGAGAACTCGAGCGTCACGTGCCCTTCCCACTCCGGCTCGAGCGGCGTCACGTTGACGATGATCCCGCAGCGCGCGTAGGTGGACTTGCCGAGGCAGACGGTGAGCACGTTGCGCGGGATGCGGAAGTACTCGACGGTGCGCGCCAGCGCAAACGAATTCGGCGGGATGATGCAGACCTCGCCGCCGAAGTCCACGAAGGAATCGGGATCGAAGTCCTTGGGGTCCACGATCGTCGAGTTGATGTTCGTGAAGATCTTGAACTCGGCGGCGCAGCGCACGTCGTAGCCGTAGCTCGAGGTGCCGTAGGAGACGATCCGCTGGCCGTCCACGGTGCGCACCTGGCCGGGCTCGAACGGATCGATCATGCCGTGGCCCTCGGCCATGCGGCGGATCCAGCGGTCGGACTTGATGCTCACGTTCAGGTGTCCTCGACGGTGATGCTCGGACCGGCCGCGGCGCCTGCGACCGACAGGCGGGCAGCGGTGCGGCGCGCGACCTCCAGGTACGCCCGGCCCACGGGACCGTCGGGATCGGCCACGACCGTGGGACAGCCGGCGTCGGTCTCCTCGCGGATGCGGATGTCGAGCGGCAGCTGCCCCAGCAGGGCGACGTCGTACTGCGCGGCCATGCGCGCCCCGCCGCCCGCGCCGAAGATCGGCTCCTCGTGGCCGCACTTCGAGCAGACGTGCGTGCTCATGTTCTCGATGACGCCGAGCACGGGGATGGCGACCTTCTGGAACATGCGCAGTCCCTTGCGGGCGTCGAGCAGCGCGATGTCCTGCGGCGTCGTGACGATCACTGCGCCGCTGACCGGCACGCGCTGGGACAACGTCAGCTGGATGTCGCCGGTGCCGGGCGGCATGTCGACGATCAGGTAATCGAGCTCGCCCCAGTCGGTGTCGGACAGCAGCTGGGTCAGCGCCTGCGTGACCATCGGGCCGCGCCACACCATCGGCTGCTCTTCCTCGATGAGGAAGCCGATGGACATCACCTTGACGCCGTGCGCCTCGAGCGGCTCGAGCCGCCGGCCGTCGCGCGACACTGGACGCTCGCCCTGCAGTCCCATCATCCGCGGCTGGCTCGGCCCGTAGATGTCCGCGTCGAGCAGCCCGACGCGCGCGCCATCGAGCGCCAGCGCCAGCGCGAGGTTCACGGCCGTGGTGGACTTGCCGACGCCGCCCTTCCCCGACGCCACCGCGATCACGTTGCTGATGCCCGGCAGCGGTTTGAGACCGCCCTGCACCGCCTGCGGCGCCACCCGCCAGCCGACGCTGACGCGAGCCGGGCCGACGCCGGGCTGGGTCGCGAGCAACCGCTCGAGGCTGGCCGCGAGCTCGGGCCCGTAGCGTCGGGCCGGAAAGCCAAGTTCGACCTCGACCACTGTCGTGCCGCCCTCGGACCGGACGGAGGTCACAGCTTTGGCTTCCGAAAGAGGCATCCCGAGGCATGGTTCGACATAATTCTCGACCACACGGCGGGCTTCGCGTACGCGATCGTCTGTCATGGCTGGTGAATGCAACCGAGGTGGGAGAACGGCATGAGCCGCGGACGGCGGATTGTAGCGGAATCGACGCGGGGCCTCGCGGTTGCCGCGCGCCCGGGTGCGGCAGCATCGCCGTGGCATACTTCCGTGTCGCCCGGACTCGCTGCCGGACCCCCGGCGGGCTGACCCCGCCGGACGCGCCCGCGGAAGGAAGCCCCCTCGCCACCCATGAGTTTCATCACCAACCTGCGTGCCGAGCGACTCATCGCGGCCATCAAGGCGGCGGGCAGCCCCGACGCCCCGGCGGCGGCTCGGTCCTACGAGAAACTCGCGGCGCTCGGCCCGCCGGCGATCCCGCGCATCATCGACGCGCTGGCGAGCGCGGACAACCAGGAAACCGTGGGCTTCGTGGCCGTGCTGGGCGCGTTGCTCGACAACAAGACGCTGCCGGCGATCGCGGCGGGGCTCGTGGACGGCAACCAGCGCACCGTGACGGCGGTCACCACGGCGCTGTCGGCCGGACGGGAGTACAACCCCCACCTGCTGCTCACCATGCTGGACGACCCGGCGATCCCGAAGGGCCCGCTGGTGACGGCGATCGCCGCGCAGAAATCCCGGCTCAACCCCCGCGAGGTCCTCAAGCAAGCCTACGGCCAGGAGCCGGCGGAAAAGGCGGCGCTGTTCCGCATCGTGGCCGAGATTGCCGACGCGAGCCTGCTGCCGGAGCTGCTGAGTCGGCTCGAGGGCAAGGACCCGGTCGCGCGGACCCACATCATCAGCATCCTCGCGCGCTTCGACCGGCCCGATGTCGCCGGGGCACTGCAGGCGCAGCTCAAGGACGGCAACAAGTTCATCCGTCAGGCGGTACTGAATGCGCTCGCCCGAATGGGCGGCAGCATCGATCCCGCGCTGCTGTGCGAGGTGCTTCGCGACCCCGACGTGGAGACACAGCAGAAGGCCATCGACGCCATCGTGAGGGTCAACCACCCGGACACCATCCAGCACCTGGCAGGCGTGCTGCGCGACGAGAACGAGAGCGCCCGACGTGCCGCCGTCGAGGTGCTGAATGAGATCGGCACGCCGCAGCACGTGCGGTTCCTGCTGCAGTCGATCAAGGACGACGACTGGTGGGTGCGCAGCCGCGCGGCCGACGCCCTGGCCAAGATTGGCGGACCGCGCGTCATCGATGCGGCACTCGAGCTGATCCGCGACCAGGACGAGGACGTGCGGCGTGCGGCCATCGAGATCCTCAACCAGACCAAGGATGCTCGAGCAGTCAATTTCCTGATCGAGGCGACACGGGATCCGGACTGGTGGGTCCGCGAGCGTGCCGTCGACGCGCTCGCCGAGATCGGCAGCCAGTCGGCCCTGCCGGCCCTGCTCGGCATGCTCGAGGCCGCCGACGAGCGCTCGCTGCCGACGGTCACGCGCGCGATCGGCAAGCTCGGCAACTCCGGGCACGTCACCCGGCTGCTGCCGCTGCTCGATCACGGGTCCAAGGAGGTGCGCGTGGAGGCCATCGGCGCGCTCACGCGCCTGGTGGACGAGCGGACCTCCGACGCGGTCCGCGCCCGGCTCGAACTGCTCGGTGCCACGGCGCCGGACCCGACCGTGAGCCATGCGGCACTGCGCGCGGCGGAAGACCTGGGCAGCCGCTTCACGGGCGTCACCGCGCCGGTGCGTACTGACGGCATGCCTGCGGTGGCCGCGCGCTCCGCGGAGACCGCGCGCACGCTGCTGCTCGCCGAGCGCGCCGAACTCGACGGCATGCTGCGCCAGTCGCGCGAGCAGCAGCGGCTCGATATCTCGACGCTGCAGGTCGGCGACGTGCTCGAGGGCCGCTACACTTACGTGCAGAAGATCGGCAAGGGCGCCTTCGGAACCGTGCTGCTGATGGAGGACAAGGTCGTCGACGAGCGGTTGGTGCTCAAGTTCCTCAACCCGAACGTGTCCCAGGACGAGGAGATGCTCAAGCGGTTCGTGCACGAGCTGCGCTACTCGCGCAAGATCACGCACCGCAACGTCATCCGCATCTACGACTTCCTGTTCATCCGCGGCAACTACGCCATCTCGATGGAGTACTTCCCCTCGCACACGCTCGGAAACGAGGTGAACGACAAGCCGCTGCCGATCGGGAAGGCGGTCCGCTACGCATCCGACATCGCGACCGGCATGTCGGTCGCGCACCAGTCGGGCATCATCCACCGCGACTTGAAGCCCGCCAACGTGCTGATCAACGACGAGGGCCTCGTCAAGGTGGTGGACTTCGGCGTCGCCGCCGCGCAGCACCAGGGTGACACGCAGCTGACCAAGACCGGCTACGTGATCGGCTCGCCCAAGTACATGGCGCCCGAGCAGATCCTCGGCAAGAAGGTGGACGAGCGGGCCGATGTCTACAGCCTCGGCGTGATCCTCTACGAGATGCTGACGGGCGAACCGCCCTACCACCGCGGCGACCACATGGCCGTCATGTACCAGCACGTGCAGGGCAAGGCCCGGCCGCCGATCGAGGTCAACCCGGCGGTCCCGCCCGGCCTGTCCGACATCGTCGTCAAGGCGATGTCCGTCGACAAGGCGCGCCGCTTCCAGAGCATGGACGAGATGCGCACCGCGCTGGAAAAATACCCGTGAGGCCCGCGTGGCACGCATAGACGCGTTTCTCAAGCTCGGCGCCTCCCAAGGCTGCTCCGACGTGCACCTCGCGGTCGGTGTCCCGCCGATGCTGCGCATGAACGGCGACCTGGTGCCCATCAAGTTCCGCGAGCTCGGTGACGCCGAGCTCGAGGGCTACGTGACGGAGATCCTGAGCCCGTCGCAGCAGGAGCAGTTCCGCCGCGGCCACGACATCGACCTGTCGTACGTGTCGGGCGACGGAGCGCGCTTCCGCGTCAACCTGTTCCGCAAGGACACGGGCGTGGGAGCGGTCTTCCGCACCATCCCGAGCAGCGTCCCGTCCCTCGACTCGCTCAACCTCCCGCCGATCGTCCGGCGATTCTGTGACTACCACCAGGGCATGGTGCTGGTCACGGGGTCCACCGGCACCGGGAAATCCACCACGCTCGCCGCCATGATCGATCACCTCAACCGCACGCGGCGGCTCAACATCGTCAGCCTCGAGGACCCGATCGAGTTCGTGCATCGAAGCAAGCTCTCGCAGGTGATCCAGCGCGAGCTGCACACGCACCTGCCATCGTTCGCCGAGGGCGTGCGCGCGGCGATGCGCGAGGATCCGGACGTGATCCTGGTGGGCGAGCTGCGCGACGCGGACACGGTGCGCTGGGCGATGACCGCGGCGGAGACCGGCCACCTCGTGCTCGGGACGCTGCACACCACCAGTGCCGTGAAGACCATCGACCGCATGGTGGACGTGCTGCCGTCCGAGGAGCGCGAGCAGACCAAGAGCTTCCTGTCCCAGGGCCTGCTCGGGGTCGTGACGCAGGTACTGGTGCGAACGCCGGACCTGCGCGCCCGGCGGGCCGTGTGCGAGGTGATGGTCATGAACCGCGCCATCGGCAAGCTCGTCATGACCGACCAGACCCACATGCTGCCGTCGCAGCTCCAGACGGGGCGGGACGTGGGCATGCAGACGCTGGACCAGGCGCTGCTCGCCGCGATCCAGGCGCGCGAAGTGGACCCCGAGGACGCCTTTTCCTACGCGATGGACAAGCGGCCGTTCACGCGCTTCGTGCCCGACGGCACCGCGATCATGAAGGCCGACGTCACGCAGGGACTCGCTCCGTGAGCACCGAAGGCAGCCAGATCGCTGCCGCCGAGGCGGCCCCGCACGCGGCGCGGCGCGTCGACGAGTTCCTGCGCGAGGTGCTCACACGGGGGGGCTCCGACCTCCACCTGGTCGCCGGCGATCCGCCGCGCATCCGCGTCTTCGGCGAGCTGCAGACCTTGCGCGACGAGCCGCTCGGACAGGACTACGTCCGCGATGCGCTCGCCGAGATCATGCCGCGGCAGGCGACTGCCCGGCTCGAGGAGAAGGACGGTGCGGACTTCGCCTACAGCATTCCCGGCGTATCGCGCTTCCGCGTGAACGTGTTCCGCCACATCGGCGGACTGGGCGGCGTGTTCCGGGCGATCCCCTCGAAGGCGCTGACGCTCGACCAGCTCAACATGCCGGAGGCGGTGCGCAGCCTGTGCCGCACCAACAACGGCCTGATCCTGGTCACCGGCAAGACCGGCTCGGGCAAGTCCACGACGCTCGCGGCGATGATCGACGACATCAACGCGCGGGAGAAGGGCCACATCCTCACCATCGAGGACCCGATCGAGTTCGTGCATCCGCGCCGCAGCTGCCTGGTCAGCCAGCGCGAGGTGGGCACCCACAGCCCGGGCTTCGCCGAGGCGCTGCACTCGGCACTGCGCGAGGACCCGGACGTCGTGCTGGTCGGCGAGCTTAGGGATCTCGAGACCATGGGCATCGCGGTTACGGCCGCGGAAATGGGCATCCTCGTGATGGGCACACTGCACACCAACGGCGCCGCGGCCACCGTGGACCGCATCGTCAATGCCTTCCCCTCCGACAAGCAGGCGCACGTACGGACGATGCTCTCGACCTCGCTGCGCGGCGTGATCTCGCAGCAGCTCGTCCCGCGCGCCGACAAGCGTGGCCGGGTCGCTGCGCTCGAGATCCTCATCAACACCCCGGCGGTCTCGAACCTGATCCGCCAGGGCAAGCTCGACCAGCTCGAGAACACCATGCAGAGCGGCGGGCAGCACGGCATGCGCACCATGGACTCCGCCATCCAGGAACTGCTCGACAAGGGCGTGATCAGCGGCCGTGCGGCCTTCGAGAAGGCCATCAACAAGCAGCGCTTCGAGCACCTCAAGGACATGGGCTGACGCGGGCCCCGGGCGCGGCGGCGGGCGCCCGCGCACGGCGTGGCATAATTCCGGCCCCCCGCCCGGACGACCCGCCCCATGAGTCCCGTCCAACGCCGCACGATCCTCGTCACGAGCGCGCTGCCCTACGCGAACGGCGCGCCGCACCTCGGCCACATGGTCGAGCACGTGCAGACCGACATCTGGGTGCGCTTCCAGCGCCTGCGCGGCCACGACTGCCTGTTCGTCTGCGCGAGCGACGCCCACGGCACTCCGATCATGCTCAAGGCGCGCCAGGAGGGGATCACTCCGGAAGCATTGATCGAACGTGTCGGCGCCGAGCAGCGCCGCGACTTCGCCGGCTTCGACATCTCGTTCGACAACTTCCACACCACGCACTCCCCCGAGAACCGCGAGCTCACCGAGGGCATCTACCGGCGGCTGGTCGAGGGCGGGCACATCCGCCGCGAGACCATCCGCCAGGCCTACGACGAGCAGGCCGGCATGTTCCTGCCCGACCGCTACGTGCGCGGCACCTGCCCGCGCTGCGGCGCGCTCGACCAGTACGGCGACAGCTGCGAGAGCTGCGGTGCCACCTACACGCCCGCCGACCTCGTGGACGGGGTCTCGGTGGTGAGCGGCACGCCGCCGGTGCAGCGCGACTCCGAGCACCTCTTTTTCCGCCTCGGCGACTTCGAAGTCTGGCTGCGCGAGTGGACCGGGGCCGGGCGGCTGCAGAGCGCGATCACGGCCAAGCTCGAGGAGTGGTTCACGGCCGGGCTGCGCGACTGGGACATCTCGCGCGACGCACCCTACTTCGGCTTCGAGATCCCGGGCGAGCCCGGCAAGTACTTCTACGTCTGGCTCGACGCGCCGATCGGCTACCTCGGCAGCTTCCTGCAGTACTGCCGCCGCACGGGCCTCGACTTCGATCGCTACTGGGCGCCCGGCTCCGACGCCGAGGTCCATCACTTCATCGGCAAGGACATCGTGTATTTCCATGCGCTGTTCTGGCCCGCCGTGCTGCACGGCGCGGGTTACCGCGCGCCCACCTCCGTCCACGTCCACGGCTTCCTCACCGTGAACGGGCAGAAGATGTCGAAGTCGCGCGGCACATTCATCACCGCGCACGACTGGCTGCAGCACCTGCCGGCGGAGTACCTGCGCTACTTCTTCGCCTCTCGGCTCGGCCCCGGCGTCGATGACCTCGACCTCAACCTCGACGACTTCGTGGGCAAGGTCAATTCCGACCTCGTCGGCAAGCTGGTCAACATCGCGAGCCGCTGCGCCGGCTTCATCACGCGGGGCTCGGATGGCCGCCTCGCCGACCGGCTGCCGGACCCGGAGCTGCACGAGGCGTTCGTCGCGGCCGCGGGCAGCATCGCCGAGGCTTACGAGGGCCGCGACCTCGCGCGCGTGGTGCGCGAGGTGATGGCCCTCGCCGACCGCGCCAACCTCTACATCGACCAGCACAAGCCCTGGCTGATGGCCAAGGACCCCGCGCGCACCGCCGAGGTGCAGGCCGTGTGCACGCAGGGGGTCGAACTGTTCCGTCTGCTGACGCTCTACCTCAAGCCCGTCGTGCCGCAGCTGGCAGCCGGCGCCGAGGCCTTCCTCGGCCTCGGCGATCAGCGCTGGGACGCGGTCCCGGCCACCCTCGCCGGGCGCAGCATCGGCGCCTACCGGCCGCTCGCGACACGAGTGGACCCGGCGGCGACGAAGGCGCTGCTGGCGGCGTCCGCGGAGAGCCTCAAACCCGCAGGCCTGCCGGCCGCGGCTGCCGCGACGAAAGCGCCGGCAGCAGCGGCGCCGGAGGCGACCGCGCCCGACGCGCCGTCGGCCGCCGCGCCGATCGGCATCGAGGACTTCGCCCGCGTCGACCTGCGCGTCGCGCGCATCGTCGAGGCGGCCACCGTCGAGGGCGCGGACAAGCTGCTCAGGCTGGTCGTGGACCTGGGCGAGGAGCGTCGCACGGTGTTCGCGGGCATCCGCCAGGCGTACGCACCCGAGCAGCTGGTCGGCCGGCTGACGGTCGTGGTCGCGAACCTCGCGCCGCGCAAGATGCGTTTCGGCACCTCGGAGGGCATGGTGCTGGCCGCCGGCCCGGGCGGCGCCGACATCTTCCTGCTCGCCCCGGACGCGGGTGCCCAGCCGGGCATGAAAGTGAAGTAGTCTCTCGGGACTCTTCACAGCGCGATCGGCTCCCGGCATGTCGGACCTGCTGCTGCTGGCGCTCGGCGCGAGCCTCGTCAACAACGTCGTCCTGACGGGCTTCCTCGGGCTGTGCCCGTTCGTCGGCGTGAGCCGACGCTTCGAGGCCGCGGCCGGCATGGCGCTCGCGACGCTGTTCGTGCTGACGCTGGCCTCGGGCGCGAGCTACGTCGCATGGCACTGGCTGCTCGAGCCGCTTGGGCTCGGCTACCTGCGCACGCTCGTGTTCATCCTGCTGATCGCCGCCCTCGTGCAGCTCACCGAGATGCTGGTGCGCGCCACGAGCCCGCTGCTGCACGAGCTGCTCGGCGTGTTCCTGCCGCTGATCACGACCAACTGCGCGGTGCTGGGCGTGGCGCTGATCAACCTCGACCGGCAGCACGGACTGCTCGAGTCGCTGGTGTTCGGGGCCGCGGCGGGCGCCGGCTTCGGCCTGGCGTTGCTCGCCTTTGCGGCACTGCGCGAGCGATTCGAGACGGCCGACGTGCCCGAGGCGTTCCGCGGCGCACCGCTCGCGCTGGTCACGGCCGGGTTGATGGCGCTCGCCTTCATGGGCTTCGGGGGCCTCGGCGCACGATGACCACCGCGACCCTGTGGCCGGCGGTGGGCGTGGCGGCGAGCCTCGCCGTGGTGCTCGGCGCTGCGCTCGGCTGGCTGGCGACGCGCCTGCGCGCCGATCCCGATGCGCTGGTCGAGCGCCTCGACGCCCTGCTGCCGCAGACGCAGTGTGGCCTGTGCCGCTACCCGGGCTGCCGGCCCTACGCCGTGGCGATCGCGCGCGGCGAAGCGGACACGGACCGCTGCCCGCCCGGCGGCGAGGCGACGGCGCGGGCGCTCGCGACGTTGCTCGGACGCGAGCCGCGCCCGTTGGACCGCCGCTACGGCGAGATCCGGCCGCCGCAGGTCGCGGTGATCGACGAGGCGCGCTGCATCGGCTGCGCGCTCTGCCTGCCGGCCTGCCCGGTGGATGCGATCGTGGGTGCACCGCGCTTCGTGCACACCGTGATCGAGTCGCAGTGCACGGGCTGCGAGCTGTGCCTGCCGCCCTGCCCGGTCGACTGCATCGCGCTGCTGCCGTCTCCCGGCGCGGCGTCCCCGCCGCGCGCCGCGGCGGCCTCTGCATGAGCGCGCGGCCAGGCCTGCGCGGCGGCCTGCGCCTCGAAAGCCACAAGTCACGGCCGCTGCAGCAATCCGTGCAGCCGGTGCCCGCACCGTCGGCAGCAGTGCTCGCGCTCGACCAGGGATCGGGCGAGGAAGCGCGGGCCGTCGTGACGCCCGGGACGCGCGTACGGATCGGTACGCGCGTCGCCTCAGGGCACGGAGCGGCCGCCGACCTGCACTCGCCGGTGTCGGGCGAGGTGCGCGCCGTCGAGCTGCGACCCACCGCCAGCGGCCCGGGCATGTGCATCGTGGTCGCGAGCGACGGCCGCGACGAGCGCGAACCGGAGCTTGCGCCGCTGGACTGGTCGGCACTCGACAGTGCGGCCCTGCTCGAGCGCCTGGCCGGCGGCGGGCTCGCGGGATTCGGCGGCGCCGCGTTCCCGACCGCTGGCAAGCTCGGGCTGGCGCGCGCCGCCGGCGTGGAGCGGCTGCTCCTGAACGGAGCGGAGTGCGAGCCCTGGATCTGCTGCGACGACGCACTGATGCGCGAGCGTGCGTCCGACGTCGTGCTCGGTACGCAGGTCATGCTCGCCGCCTGCAGCGCGGCGCGCGCCACGATCGCGCTAGAGGACGACAAGCCCGAGGCACGCGCCGCCCTCGAGGCCGCACTCGCCGAGGCTGGTGACGCGCGCCTCGAGATCGTCGTGTTGCCCGCCGTGTTTCCGCTCGGCGCCGAGGGCATGCTGATCGCCGCGGTGACCGGTCGCGAGGTGCCGTCCGGCGCGCTGCCGCCCGAGGTCGGCGTCGTCTGCCAGAACGTCGGTACGGCCGCCGCGGTGGCCCGGTATGTGAGCGAGGGACTGCCGGCGCTGACCCGCATCGTGACCGTCACCGGCGGCGGCGTGCGACGGCCCGCCAACCTCGAGGCACGGATCGGCACGCCGATCGCCGAGCTCGTCGCCGCCTGCGGTGGCTACGGCGACACGCCGCCTGCGGCACGACTCATCGCCGGCGGCAGCCTCACGGGCCGCGCGCTCGCCAGTGACGCGGTACCCGTGACCAAGGGCCTCAACTGCGTGCTGATCGCGACCGCGGCCGACCTGCCGGCGCGCGCCGCGGAGATGCCCTGCATCCGCTGCGGCGACTGCGCGACCGCCTGCCCGGTGGGACTCCTGCCGCAGCAGCTGCACCGCGCCGCACGCGTCGACGACCCGGCGGGACTCGCGCGCTTCGGCCTCGCCGACTGCATCGAGTGCGGTTGCTGCGACTACGTCTGCCCGAGTGCCATCCCGCTCACGGCGGGGTTCCGTGCGGCGCGCGAGCGCCAGCATCTCCACGAGACCGAGCGTCGGCGCGCCGCCGAGGCGAAGACGCGCTACGAGCGTCACCGCCGTCGCCTCGACGAGCAGGCCGAGACCGAGCGCCGTGCGTTCGAGGCCGCACGGCGGCGCGCGCAGGGCGACGGCGCGGGGAGCGCCTGAGCGATGGAATTCCCGACCTCGGCCTCGCCGCAGGTGATTGCCGGGTACACGGTGCCGCGCGTGATGTTCCAGGTGCTGCTCGCACTCGCGCCGGTGCTGGCCGTACAGGTGTACCTCTACGGACCCGGACCGCTGCGGCTGGTCGCAGTGGCCTGCGTCACGGCACTCGCCAGCGAGGCGCTGGCGCTCGCGCTGCGTCGCCGCTCGTCGCAGGCGGCGCTGCGCGACGGCAGCGTGCTGGTCACGGCGGTGCTGCTCGCTCTCGCGGTGCCGCCGCTGCTGCCGTGGTGGCTGCTCGCATTCGGCACGGCGTTCGCAGTGCTGATCGGCAAGCACGCCTACGGCGGTCTCGGGCAGAACCCGTTCAACCCGGCCATGGTGGGCTACGCGGTGCTGCTCGTGTCCTTCCCGCTCGAGATGACGCGCTGGCCGGTGCCCGGACCGGAATGGGACGCGCTGACCGGCGCGACCGCGCTCGACGCGCTGCGCACGGGCCTGCGACAGGGCTACACCATGCAGGAGGTGCGCGCGGGAGCCGAGTTCGGCCGGCTCGGCGCCGCGGGCAGCGAGTGGGTGAACCTCGCGGCGCTGGCGGGCGGCGCCTACCTGCTCGCGCGACGAATCATCCGCTGGCAGATCCCGGTGGCGATGCTCGCCGGACTGGCCGTGCCGGCCGCGCTGGCGCACGGGCTCGACCCCGGTGGCCACGCGGACGCCACGTTCCACCTCGCCTCCGGCGCAACCATGCTCGGCGCGTTCTTCATCGCGACCGACCCGGTCTCGGCCGCGACCAGCGACCGCGGCCGGCTCCTCTACGGTGCAGGCATCGGGCTCGTCACCTGGATCATCCGCAGCTGGGGCGGCTACCCGGACGGCGTCGCGTTCGCCGTACTGCTGATGAACCTGGCGGTGCCCCTGCTCGATCGCGTCACGGTCCCGAGGATCCATGGACACCCGTAGCGCTGGACCGGCAGCCCGGCGCGCGCTGCACGCAGCGGCCGTGCTGGCGGCGGCGGCCGTCGCCGCCGTCGCGCTGGTGTCCGTCGTGCACGACCGGGCCGAGCCCCGGATCGAGGCGAGCCGGCGCGCGCAGCAGCTCGCGCAGCTCACCGCGGTGCTCGGCGACCTTGCCTACGACAACGACCCGCTCGCCGACACGCTGCTGCTGCGCGACCCGGAGCTGCTCGGTGCCGATCAGCCGCTCGTCGCCCATCGTGTGCGGCGCGCCGGCACGACGGTCGCCGTGCTGCTCAACGTCGTGGCGCCGGACGGCTACGCCGGGCCGATCCGCCTGCTGGTGGCCGTGGACGGCGCGGGCCGCGTGCTCGGCGTGCGCGTGCTCGAGCACCGCGAGACGCCGGGCCTCGGCGACGTGATCGAGGAGCGCCGCTCGGACTGGATCCACGGCTTCGACGGCCGCTCGCTCGGTGACCCGCCGCCGGACCGCTGGGCCGTGCGCCGGGACGGCGGCGACTTCGACCAGTTCACCGGCGCGACCGTGACGCCGCGCGCCGTCGTCGGCGCGGTGCGCAAGGCACTCATCTACGTGGAGCGCCACCGCGACGAGCTGTTCGAAGCAACGATGCCGCCCGCGCCCTAGAATCCGTCCATGGACGCGCGCGCCCTGCTCCGCAACGGACTCATCGACCGCAATCCGGGCTTCGTCCAGCTGCTCGGGCTGTGCCCGCTGCTCGCCATGAGCAACTCGGTGGCCAACGCGCTCGGGCTCGGGCTCGCGACCCTCTGCGTGCTGGTCGCGAGCAACGCGGTCGCCTCGCTCGCGGGACCGTATCTACCTCGCGAGGTGCGGCTCGCGGTGTTCGTGCTGGTGATCGCGGCAGCGGTGACCGCCGTCGAGCTGTCCATGGCCGCGTGGTGGCCGGGCCTGCATGCCTCGCTCGGCATCTTCCTGCCGCTGATCGTCACGAACTGCCTGGTGCTCGCGCGGGCCGAGTCGTTCGCCTCGCGCGAACCGCTGCCGCGCGCGGTGCTCGACGGGCTGGCGATGGGGCTCGGCTTCCTGCTGGCCCTGCTCGCGCTCGGCGCCAGCCGCGAGCTGCTCGGTCGCGGCAGCCTCGGCGCCGACCTGCACCTGCTGCTGGGCGCGCAGTTCGAGGGACGCGGCTGGCAGGCGTTCCCGGAGTCGCGCGGCCTGCTGATCGCACTGCTGCCGCCCGGCGCCTTCGTGCTGCTCGGTCTGATGCTCGCGCTCGGCAACGCGCGCGCCGCGGCACGGCGGCGCGCACCGGCCGGGCCCGGAGCCGCGCCTGCCGCTGTGCCGGGGTCGCCGACATGAATGCGTCGCAGCGGCAGGCGTTCTTCGAGCGGCTGCGCGCGCTCAATCCGCACCCGACGACCGAGCTCGAGTACTCCACGCCGTTCGAGCTGCTGGTCGCGGTGATCCTCTCGGCACAGGCGACCGACCGCAGCGTGAACCTCGCGACGCGGCGACTGTTCCCCGTGGCCCGCACGCCGCAGGCGATCCTCGACCTCGGCGTCGAGGGCCTCTCCGAGCACGTGCGCTCGATCGGTCTGTACCAGGGCAAGGCGCGCAACATCGTCGCCACCTGCCGGATCCTGCTCGAGCAGCACGGCGGCGAGGTCCCGCCTGACCGTGCGAGCCTCGAGGCGCTGCCGGGCGTCGGCCGCAAGACCGCGAACGTGATCCTGAACACCGCCTTCGGCCAGCCGACGATGGCGGTGGACACGCACATCTTCCGCGTCGCCAACCGCACGGGCCTCGCCCCGGGCAAGACGGTGCGCGAGGTCGAGGAGCGGCTGCTGAAGCGCGTGCCCGCGGAGTTCCTGCACGACGCACACCACTGGCTGATCCTGCACGGGCGCTACGTCTGCAAGGCCCGCAGCCCCGACTGTCCCAGGCTGCCCGGTCGCCGACCTGTGCGGGTACCGGCACAAGACGCCGGCTCGCGGGCCCTGAGACCATGCCGTTCTTTCACGACCAGGACCGCAGCGGGCTGCGCCGCCACTACCTGGAGGCGTGGCGCAAGCAGCGCGAGGGCCGGCCGCTCGAGCCGCTGGAGCACCAGCTCGCCGCCGTCATCGAGCAGCATCCCGAGTACCACGCGCTGCTCGAGGACGAGCCGGAGTCGCTCGGACGCGACTACACCCCGGAGTCCGGGCAGTCGAACCCGTTCCTGCACCTCGGCCTGCACCTCGCGATCCGCGAGCAGGTCGCGACCGACCGGCCGCCGGGAATCGCCGCCATCCACCGCGAGCTGAGCCGCCGGCTCGGCGACGTGCACGAGGCGGAGCACCGCATGCTCGAGCGGCTCGGCGAGGCGCTGTGGCTCAGCCAGCGCACCGGCCGGCCACCGGACGAGGCGGCGTACCTCGAGTCCTTGCGCCAGCTCGGCGCGTAGGCACCTACCAGCCCATGGGCTGGCCGAGCAGCGCCTCGAGCCGCGCGTTGTGCGGCTCGAAGTACTCGCGCAGCCGCGCCGCCGTGGCCTCGGCCAGCGGCGGATAGCGGCGGGTGTTGCGCGCCTCGAGCCGCACCGATCCCGCCGGCGGCAGGCCGAGGAAGCCGAGCGTGCCGTTGAGCACCGCGAGCGGATCGCGCACGAGGTCCTCGAAGCGCAGGACGAGCAGCCGCTCGCGCGGGTAGAGCGCGAGCCAGCGCTCGAGCTGCTCGGCGTAGCGGCCGCGGGCGAGGTAGGAGAAGTGCTGGTGCGCGGCACTGGCCTCGAGCGCGCCGCTCGCGAGCTGCATCGTGGGCGGCCTCGATGCGCGCGGGCTCCGCGGCGATCGCCTCCTCGAAGGCGAGTGATTCCCGCCCCTTGTCGCGCTCGTGCCAGTAGTGCGAATAGGCGCGCCGCACCGGGTCGCGCAGCAGCACGACGAGGCGCACGTCGGGCAGCAGCGCGTGCAGCCGCGCAGGCACCGCCGGGTGGAACAGGTAATAGGGACTGCTGTCGAGGTTGAGGCCCGGTTCCCCGACTCGGCCGAAATGCGCCCGGTACCACGCCTCGCCCCGGGCGTGGTTCAGGTCGAAGTAATGGACTTCCTTGCGCAGCGGTGCGATGACGCCGGGATGCTGCACGAGGTAGTAGTGCAGCGAGCTGGTGCCGCTCTTCTGCGCGCCCAGGATCACGGCCTGCGGCAGCGACCGCGGCTCGGATAAGCGGCGTTTGAGCTCGATGCGGCGCACCGGCTCGAGGAGCCCGAGCAGGCGCAGAGTCCGAGTGACCCCGGGTCCCATGTCCCTAGCCTCGCTACGCCGTACCCTTGCGCTTCGGCAGGTACAGGTCGGTGAGCGTGCCCTCGAAGGCCTCGGCCGTCATCGCCACGGTCTCCGACAGCGTCGGGTGCGGGTGGATCGTGAGCGCGAGATCGGCCGCGTCGGCGCCCATCTCGATGGCGAGCGCGACCTCCGCGATCAGGTCGCCCGCATTGCTGCCGACGATGCCGCCGCCGAGCACGCGGTGCGACTGCGGGTCGAACAGCAGCTTGGTGAGTCCCTCGTCGCGGCCGAGCGCGAGCGAGCGGCCGCTGGCCGACCACGGGAACACGGCCTTGTCGTAGGCGACGCCCTGCGCCTTCGCATCGGTTTCCGTGAGGCCGACCCAGGCCACCTCCGGATCGGTGTACGCCACCGACGGGATCACCCGCGCGTCGAAGAAGCTCTTGAGTCCGGCGGCCGCCTCCGCGGCCACCTTGCCCTCGTGGGTCGCCTTGTGCGCGAGCATCGGCTGGCCCACCACGTCGCCGATGGCGAAGATGTGCGGCACGCCGGTGCGCATCTGGCGGTCCACGGCGATGAAGCCGCGCTCGTCCACGCCCACGCCGGCCGCCTCGGCCGCGATGCGAGCCCCGTTCGGTCGTCGCCCGACGGCGACCAGCACCTTGCCGTAGATCTGCGGCTCGGGCGCGCGCTCGCCCTCGAAGCTCACGCGCAGGCCCGCCGCCGTCGCCTCGACGCCGGTCACGCGCGTGCCGACCAGGATCCGCTCGTAACGGCGCGCGATGCGCTTCTCGAGCGGCCGCACCAGGTCGCGGTCACAGCCGGGCATCAGCCCGGGCGTCAGTTCCGCCACGCTCACGCGCACGCCGAGCGCGTCGTACACCGTGGCCATCTCGAGGCCGATGATGCCGCCGCCGATGACGAGCAGGCTGTCGGGCAGGTCGAGCTCGAGCGCGCCGGTGGAGTCGATGATGCGCGGGTCGTCCGGCAGCCCGGGCAGGCGCACCGGCTCGGAGCCCACCGCGATGACGCACTGGGCGAAGCTCACGCGGCGCGAGGCGCCCCCCGCGTCCACGTCCAGCTCGTGCGCAGAGGCGAACCTCGCTTCGCCGCGGATCACCGTCACCTTGCGCTGCCGCGCGAGCGCGTCGAGGCCGTTCGTGAGGCGCGCGACCACGGAGTCCTTCCACTCCCGCAGCTTGGCAGCGTCGATCTCGGGCTCGCCGAAGCGGATGCCGTGCGCGGCCATGGCGCGCGCGTCCTCGATCACGCGTGCGGCGTGCAGGAGTGCCTTCGACGGAATGCAGCCCACGTTGAGGCACACGCCGCCGAGCGTCGGGCCGCGCTCGACGAGCGCCACGCTGAGCCCGAGGTCCGCCGCGCGGAACGCGGCCGTGTACCCGCCCGGACCGGCGCCCAGCACGACGAGGTCGAAATCGCGGGCCGGCCGGCTGGCAGGCGCCACTGGAGGAATCGCAGTCGCCGGCTCGCCCGACGGCGTCGCGGCCGCGGCCAGGGCCGCACCGGTGCCGGCCGCCGGCGCCAAGGGCTGGATCGGCACGGTATCGAGGTAGGGCTCGCCGCCGTAAGGCTCCGTCGCGCGCAGCGAGGCGTGCGTGATGGTCTCGTCGCTGGCGGGCACCGGCGCGCGCCGGCGCGCGCCCGGCCAGCGTCGCGATCGCGGTGCCGGCCGTGACCTTGTCCCCCGGCGCGAGCAGCACTCGCTCGATCACGCCCGCCCCCGCCGCGGGCACGTCCATGCTGGCCTTGTCGCTTTCCAGCGTGACGAGCGGCGTCTCCGGCTCCACGCGGTCGCCCGGCTTCACCAGCACCTCGAGCACGGTGACGCCCTCGGCGCCGCCGAGGTCGGGTATGCGCAGCACGGTCCCGGAATCGGCCGTGTGCACTCACGCCGCGGCACTCCGGATCGCGGGCAGCGTCACGGGATCGCCCGCAGCAGTCCCGGCACGTCGGCCAGCGCCGCGGCGAGGAAGCTCGTGAAGCGCACCGCGGCCGCGCCGTCGATGACGCGGTGGTCGTAGGACAGCGACAGCGGCAGCAACAGGCGCGCCACGAAGGCGCCGTCCCGGTACACCGGCCGGTGGCTCGCGCGGGACACCCCGAGGATCGCGACCTCGGGCGCGTTGATGATCGGCGTGAAGGCCGTGCCACCGATGCCGCCGAGGCTCGAGATCGTGAAGCAGCCGCCCTGCATCTCGGCGGCGGCGAGCTTGCCGGCGCGCGCCTTCTCGCTCAGCGCCGCGAGCTCGCGCGCGAGCTCGTAGACGTCCTTGCGGTCGGCGTCGCGCACCACCGGCACCACGAGTCCGCCGGGCGTGTCGGCCGCGAAGCCGAGGTGCACGTACTTCTTCATCACCAGCTCGCCCGCCTCGGCGTCGAGCGAGGCCCCGAACTGCGGGAACTCCGCGAGCGCCTGCGCGCAGGCGCGCATGACGAAGGCGAGTGGTGTGAGCTTGATGCCGCGCGTGGCCGCCTCCTCCTTGAGCCCCGTCCGCGTCGCCTCCATCTCGGTGATGTCGGCCTCGTCGAACTGCGTGACGTGCGGAACGTTCACCCAGCTCGCGTGCAGCCGCGGACCGGAGATCTTCTGGATGCGCGTGAGCGGGCGTCGCTCGACCGGGCCGAACGCCGCGTGGTCCACGGAGGGCACGCGCGGCAGCGACGCGCCGGCGGGAGCGGCGGACGCCGTGAGCAGTCGCTTCACGTGCGCCTTGACGTCCTGCTCCGTGATGCGCCCCTTCGCTCCGCTGCCCTCGACCCGGGCGAGATTGACGCCGAGCTCGCGCGCGAAGCGGCGGATCGAGGGGCTGGCGTGCGAGCGCGCAAACCCGGGCTCGTCCACCGCGCCGCCCGCGGCGGGGCGCTCGCCGGCTGCGACGGGCGTCGGGGGTCGGGCCGGGAGTGCACTCTGTTCCGCCGGCGCGGCCGGCGATGGAGGCTGCGGCGCGCGCAGGGGCGAGGTCACGTCGGCCTGCGACGGTCCGGTTTCGCCTCCCGCCGAGTCCGAACCGGCCGCCTCGGTCTCGATCAGCGCGATGAGATCGCCCTGCGAGACCTTTCCGCCGCGGCTCACCTTGATCTCGCGCACGACGCCGGCAGCGGTGGACGGCACGTCCATCGTCGCCTTTTCCGTCTCGAGCGTGATGAGCGTCGCCTCCGCGGCGACGGCATCGCCCGGCCGCACCGCGACCTCGATGATCTCGACGTCCTTGAAGTCGCCGATGTCCGGGACGCGAACTTCGATCAGGCTGCCCACGGCGCGGCGCTCAGACCGTCACGGGATTGGGCTTGTCGGGATCGATGCCGAAGCGCTCGATCGCGCCCGTGACCGTCGCGACGTCGAGCATGCCCTCGTCGGCGAGCGTCTTCAGCGCCGCGAGCGCGATCCAGCGTCGGTCCACCTCGAAGAAGCCGCGCAGCGCGGCGCGCGAGTCGCTGCGGCCGTAGCCGTCGGTGCCGAGCACGTGGTAGCGGCCGGGCACCCACTGGCGGACCTGGTCGGGCACCGCGCGCATGTAGTCCGTGGCGGCGACGAAGGGGCCGTTGCGCCCCTCGAGGCACTGGCGGACATACGGGGTGCGAGGCGGCTCGGCCGGGTGCAGCAGGTTCCAGCGTTCCGCGTCGATCGCCTCGCGCCGCAGTTCGGAGAAGCTCGTGACACTGAAGACGTCGGCCGGCACGCCGAATTCCTGCTCGAGGAGCTCGGCGGCGGCCAGCACCTCGCGCAGGATGGTGCCGGAGCCGAGCAGGTTCACGCGCAGCTTGCCCCGACCGCCGCTGCGCAGCAGGTACATCCCCTTGAGGATGCCCTCCGCCGCGCCCTCCGGCATCGCCGGGTGCGCGTAGTTCTCGTTCATGCAGGTGACGTAGTAGAAGACGTTCTCCTGCTCCGCGTACATGCGGCGCAATCCGTCCTGCACGATGACCGCGAGCTCGTACGCATACGTCGGGTCGTAGGACACGCAGTTCGGCACGGTCGTGGCCACGAGCTGGCTGTGCCCGTCCTGGTGCTGCAGCCCCTCGCCGGCGAGCGTGGTGCGCCCGGCGGTGCCGCCGATCAGGAACCCGCGCGACTGCATGTCGCCACCGGCCCAGATGAAGTCGCCGACGCGCTGGAACCCGAACATCGAGTAGAAGATGTAGAACGGCACCATGCCCACGCCGTGGTTCGCGTACGCCGTGCCCGCGGCGATCCAGCTGCACAGCGCGCCGCCCTCGTTGATGCCCTCCTCGAGGATCTGGCCCTTCTTGTCCTCGCGGTAGTAGAGCAGCTGGTCCGCGTCCTGCGGCGTGTAGAGCTGCCCCATCGAGGAGTAGATGCCGATCTGGCGGAACAGGCCCTCCATGCCGAAGGTGCGCGCCTCGTCGGGCACGATCGGCACGACGTGCGCGCCTACGCCCTTGTCCTTCAGGAGGATCGAGAGGATGCGCACCAGCGCCATGGTGGTCGAGATCTCGCGCTCGCCGGTGGACTCGAGCAGCGGCGCGAACGCCTCGAGGCCCGGCACCTCGAGCGACGGCGACCGCCTGCGCCGCTGCGGCAGGTGGCCGCCGAGCGCGCGGCGGCGCTCCTGCAGGTACTCGAGCTCCTCGCTGCCCTCGGCGGGGCGGTAGTAGGGCACCTCGGCGATGTCGGCGTCCGAGACCGGGATGTTGAAGCGGTCGCGGAACTCCTTGAGCGCCGCGTCGTCGAGCTTCTTCTGCTGGTGGGTGATGTTGAGGCCCTCGCCCGCGCTGCCCATCCCGTAGCCCTTGACGGTCTTGGCGAGGATCACGGTCGGTTGCCCGCGGTGCTCGACGGCCGCCTGGTACGCGTTGAAGACCTTGTGCGGGTCGTGGCCGCCGCGGTTCAGGCGCCAGATGTCGTCGTCCGACATGTTGGCGACCAGCTCCCTGAGCTCGGGGTACTTGCCGAAGAAGTGCTCGCGTGTGTACGCGCCGCCCTTGGCCTTGAAGTTCTGGTACTCGCCGTCGACGCACTCCATCATCAGCCGACGCAGCAGGCCCCGATCGTCGCGCGCGAGCAGCGAATCCCAGCGCGAGCCCCAGATGACCTTGATCACGTTCCAGCCGGCCCCGAGGAACGCCGCCTCGAGTTCCTGGATGATCTTGCCGTTGCCGCGCACCGGCCCGTCGAGCCGCTGCAGGTTGCAGTTGATCACGAAGATGAGGTTGTCGAGCTTCTCGCGCACCGGCATCGTGATCGCGCCGAGCGACTCGGGCTCGTCCGTCTCGCCGTCGCCGAGGAAGCACCAGACGTGGCGGTCGCTCGGTGGAACGATGCCGCGGTGCTCGAGGTAGCGCTGGAAGCGCGCCTGGTAGATGGCCATCATCGGGCCGAGGCCCATCGAGACCGTCGGGAACTGCCAGAAGTCCGGCATCAGCCAGGGGTGCGGGTAGGAAGACAGCCCGGGTCCGCTCACCTCCTCGCGGAAGTGCCTCAGGTTTTCCTCGGTGAGACGCCCCTCGAGGAAGGCGCGGGCGTAGATGCCGGGCGAGGAATGTCCCTGGATGAACACCATGTCGCCCGGGTGGCCGTTGCCCGGCGCGTGCCAGAAGTGGTTGAAGCCGACCTCGTACAGCGTGGCCGCGGACGCGTAGCTCGCGATGTGCCCGCCGTACTCCGAGCTCTGGCGGTTCGCCTGCACCACCATCGCCATGGCGTTCCAGCGTATGTACGCCTTGATGCGCTTCTCGAGGGCGCGGTCGCCCGGGTACTCGCGCTCCTGGACCGTCGGGATCGTGTTGACGTAGGCGGTATTGGGGCGGAACGGCAGGTAGGCGCCGGAGCGCCGCGTGTGATCGATGATCCGCTCGAGCAGGTAGTGCGCCCGCTCGGCGCCGTGCATGCGCAGCACGGAGTCGATCGACTCGAGCCACTCGCGCGTCTCGTCCGGATCGGCATCCTCGATCTTCGATGCTTCGAACATGTGCGATCCCGGCGTGACGTAATGAATTGACCGGCACGCCCTGCTAGCATGCCGACGCGCAATGATCCGCGCTGCCCCCCGGAGGGTCAAGGCGAGCCCGCATGCAGATCCTTCCACCTGAAAGCAAGATCACCGTCCGCCGGCGTCGCGAGCCCGGCAGCGAGACTGGCGTCGCACGTGCGGACGCCGTGGCGTTCGTCGTGTCGGGCCGCGATCCAGCCGCCGCACTCGCCGCCCTGCCGCACTCCGACCTTTGGAAGACGCTGCATGCGCGTGCGGACCGTCACGCGAAAGCGCCGCTGCTGGTTTCGCGACTGCCGAATGCGCGACACACGCTCGCGGCCGTCGGCTTCCTGCGGGACGGCGCGAGCGCCTTCGAGCGGCTCGAGCTCGCCGGCCGGATGATGCGGAAACTCGTCGAGCCGGGCGTGGCGCGCCTGCAGTGCCACGCCGTGGCGTTCGATGTCGAGGACTCCGCCGCAGTGCTCGAGGCACTCGCGAGCGCCGCACTGGCCGCGGCGGCACCGATGCCGCAGCGCAAGTCGAAGCCGGCCCCGCCTTCCGAGCTGCGTGCGATCGACGTCCACGGCGGCCGCCAGCGCGATCTCGACGTCGCCGTCGCCGTCGCATCAGGCAATCACCTCGCGCGCTGGCTCACCACTCTGCCGCCCAACGAGCTCGACAGCGTCGCCTACCGACGCGCACTGCAGCGGCTCGCCCGGCGGGAGGGCTGGTCGTTCCGCTTCTACGACGAGCGTGCGCTCGCGCGGCTCGGGGCCGGTGCCTTCCTCGCCGTGACGCGCGCCAACGCCCACCGCGGCGCCGGCATCGTGCGCCTCTCCTACCGCCCGCCCAAGGCGCGCCGTACGCGTCGCCTCGGACTCGTCGGCAAGGGCATCTGCTTCGATACCGGCGGCATCAACCTGAAGGCGCACAAGGGCATGTACCTCATGCACGGCGACATGCAGGGCAGCGCCGTGGCCGTCGGCACGCTGCTCGCGCTCGCGCGCAGCGGCGCCCCGCTCGAGATCGACTGCTGGCTCGCGCTCACCGAGAACCAGATCGGTCCGCGCGCCTACCGCCCGCAGGAAATCGTGCAGGCGATGAACGGCGTCACGATCCAGGTCGTGCACAGCGACGCGGAGGGACGGATGGTGCTCGCCGACACGCTCGCGCTCGCCTCACGCCACCGACCCTCGCTGCTGCTCGACTTCGCCACGCTCACGGGCGCCTGCGTGAACGCGATCACCGACCGCTACAGCGGCGCGTTCACCAACCGGCCCGCGCTCGAGGCGCCCCTGCAGGCGGCCGGCCGCGCGAGCGGCGAGCGCGTCTGGTGCTTCCCCATGGACGAGGACTTCGACGCCGAGCTCGAGAGCCCGGTCGCCGACGTCCTGCAGTGCAGCCTGGAGTCGAAGGGCGATCACATCCTCGCCGCTCGATTCCTGGGCCGGTTCGTTCCCGCGGACCTCGCCTGGGCGCACATCGACCTCTCCGCCTCCGATCGCAAGGGCGGGCTGGCCCACGTGCCGACCGAGTTCACGGGGTTCGGCGTGCGCTTCGCGACGCAGCTGATCGGCGACGGCGCTCTCCTCGACCACCTGCAGTCGACGCCGGGGACCCGCACGTGACGACGCTGCGGCTGCGACGCCCCGACGACTGGCACCTGCACCTTCGCGACGGCGCCGAACTCGCCGCCGTGCTGCCGTTCACCGCAGCTCGCTTCGCGCGCGCGCTCGTGATGCCGAACCTCAGGCCGCCGATGACCACCACCGCAGCGCTCGCCGCCTACCGCGCCCGGATCCTCGACGCGCTGCCGGCCGGCATGAGCTTCGAGCCGCTCATGACGCTGTACCTCACCGACCGCACGCCGCCGGCGGAGATCGCGGCCGCCCGCGCGAGCGGCTTCGTGGTCGGCGCCAAGCTCTACCCAGCCGGCGCCACGACGCACTCCGACGCCGGCGTCACCTCGATCGACAGCGTGTGGGCGACGCTCGAGGCGATGGCCGAGCAGGGTCTCGTGCTGCAGGTCCACGGCGAGGTGACCGACCCTCCGGTGGACGTGTTCGATCGCGAGCACGCGTTCATCGACCGCGTGCTCGCGCGGATCGTCGAGCGCGTGCCCGGACTCCGGGTCGTCTTCGAGCACGTCACGACCGCGGCGGCCGTCGAGTTCGTGCGTTCGGCGCGTCCGGGCGTGGCCGCCACGATGACGCCGCAGCACCTGCTCATGAACCGCAACGCGATGTTCGAGGGCGGCGTGCGCCCGCACCACTACTGCCTGCCCGTGCTGAAGCGCGAGCGCGACCGCGAGGCGCTGGTGGCGGCCGCGACGGGCGACGACCCGCGCTTCTTCCTCGGCACCGACAGCGCGCCGCACGCACGCCACGCGAAGGAAGCGGCCTGCGGCTGCGCCGGCATCTTCTCCGCGCACGCGGGCCTCGAGCTCTACGCCGAGGCGTTCGAGGCCGCGGGCCGGCTCGACCGCCTCGAGGCCTTCGCCTCGGAGCGCGGCGCCGACTTCTACGGCCTGCCGCGCAACGTGGGCCAGGTCACGCTCGAACGCACGGCGTGGAGCGTGCCGCAGAGCTACCCCTACGGAGGAAGCGAAATCGTTCCGCTGCGGGCGGGCGGCACGATCGGCTGGCGGATGGTGGCGGAATGAACGACCCCTTCGCCACGCCGCGCATCGCAGCGCGATTCCGGGGCTTCCTGCCGGTGGCGGTGGACGTCGAGACCGGCGGCTTCAACGCATCCTCGGACGCGCTGCTCGAGCTCGCCGCCGTGATGATCGAGATGGGGCCCGGCGGCGAGCTGCGCCCGGGACCGACGTTCCGCTACCACGTGCAGCCGTTCCACGGCTCGCGAATCGACCCGGCGTCCCTCGCGGTCAACGGCATCGATCCGCACCACCCGCTCAGGCCCGCCATGCCCGAGAAGGAGGCGCTGACCCAGCTGTTCCGAGAGGTCCGCAAGGCCGTGCGGGAGACGGACTGCACGCGAGCGGTCCTGGTGGGACACAACGCGTCGTTCGATCTCGGTTTCCTCAACGCCGCGGTCGCCCGCACGGACATGAAGCGCAACCCGTTCCACCCGTTCTCGAGCTTCGACACCGCCACCCTGGGCGGCGTCGCGCTCGGCCAGACGGTGCTGTCGCGCGCCGTCACCGCCGCGGGCCTTTCCTGGGATCCGGCCAGCGCGCACTCGGCCATCTACGACGCGGAGCGGACCGCCGCGCTGTTCTGCACGGTCTGCAACCGGTTCCGTTTCATGTACGAGGAAGCGCTCGAACGGGTTCCCGCGATCGAGACGGACGACGAGCCACCCCCGCGCGACGAATGAGCCCCCCGACCCTGGCGAGGGTTGCGCCCGGCCGCTGGATCGAGCGCCGTGCCGTCAGGCCTTGGCCGTTGCGCCGGCCTCTGTCAGCAGCTGCTGAAGCTCGCCCTTCTGGTACATCTCCGTGAGGATGTCCGAGCCGCCCAGCAGCTCGCCGCTCACGTACAGCTGTGGATACGTCGGCCAGTTCGAGTAACGCTTGAGCGCCTCGCGCAGCTCGGGGTCCTCGAAGATGTTCACGTAGGCGAAGCTCGCCCCGCAGGCCTCGAGGGTGCGCACCGCGGCCGCGGAGAAACCGCACTGCGGGAAGTCCGGCGTGCCCTTCATGTAGAGCACCACGGGATTCGACTTGAGCTGTTCCTGAATGCGCTGGTTGATGTCCACGTTGCTATCCCTCGGCCGCACTCGCGGCAGCCACTGTCCCGCGCCGGTCGGCGGCGCGCACCTGGTCGATCCGTGCGATCACGGCCCACTGCTCCGCCGGGCTCATCCGCCCCCAGCGGGCGATCTCGTTCACCGTGCGGCGGCAACCCATGCAGCAGTTGTGCTCGTCGAGTACGCACACGTTGACGCAAGGGGAAGCTGGAGCCGATCGCGTCATTCGCCGCCTTGACCTTGCCCCGCCGGGCGTTGGATTATGGGGATGCGCGGCCCATTCTTCAAATCGCTCGTCGCGGCTCCGCCGCTCGACGCCTTCCGGCCGGACCCTGCACACTCTGTCGCGGAGGACCTCTGATGAATCCGCTGCTGACGGTTCGTGGCGCGATCACGACCGGATTCGCCGCCGCCATCCTGCTCTCGCTCCTCATCAGCCCGACGGCGTTCGGCGAGCTGAGCCTGGCACGCTGGCTGCACATCGCGTCCGGAGTCCTGTGGATCGGGCTGCTCTACTACTTCAACCTGGTGCAGATCCCGGCGCTCGCCACCGCCGCACAGGACAAGGGCGGCCCGGGCGGTGCAGGAATCACCCGCTACGTTGCTCCGCGGGCGCTGCTCTGGTTCCGCTGGGCCGCGGTCGTCACGTGGTTCACGGGGGCCTGGTACCTCGGCCGTTCGGGCAATTTCACCGGCGCCTTCACGCTCGGCCTCGGCAGCGAAGGGGTCAACTACTACCAGCTCATCATCGGCATCGGCGCGTGGCTCGGCACCATCATGCTGTTCAACGTCTGGGCGCTGATCTGGCCGAACCAGAAGAAGGTGCTCGGCATCGTCGCCGCCAGCGACGAGGAGAAGGCCCGGGCCCGCAAGGTCGCGCTGCTCGCCTCGCGGACCAACCTCGTGCTGTCCATCCCGATGCTGCTCTGCATGGGCTCGGCCACGCACGGCTTGCCCGTCTGACGGCCGGACGCCAGCCGATGGGACACATCGCGCCTCCGCCTGACATCGCCGACCAGGTCGCCCGCGCCCTCGCCGAGGACGTCGGCGGCGGCGACCTCACCGCGGCGCTGGTACCGGGGCATCGGACGGGTCGCGCCACGGTGATCACGCGCGAGGCCGCCGTGCTCTGCGGGCGCCCCTGGGTGGACGAGGTGTTCCGCCAGGTCGACCCGTCGGTGCGCGTCGCGTGGGAGGTGGACGAAGGGGCGGACGTGTCGCCGGGCCAGCGGCTCTGCCGGCTCGAGGGACCGGCACGCGCGCTGCTGACCGGCGAGCGCACGGCGCTCAACTTCCTGCAGACGCTGTCGGGCACCGCGACGGCCACACGCCGCTACGTCGCCTTGGTCGCGGGCCTGCCCTGCCGGATCCTCGACACGCGCAAGACCCTGCCCGGGCTGCGCCGCGCCCAGAAATACGCGGTGCGATGCGCGGGCGGCAGCAACCACCGCATGGGCCTCTACGACGGCATCCTCGTCAAGGAAAACCACATCGTGGCCGCGGGCTCGATCGCGGCGGCCGTCGCCGCCGCGCGGACCGCCGGGTCCCAGGTCCCCGTCGAGGTCGAGGTCGAGACGCTCGACGAGCTGCGGCAGGCGCTCGAGGCCGGCGCCGAGATGGCGCTGCTCGACGAGTTCGCCCTCGAGGAACTGCGGGCGGCGGTGGCGATGAACCGTGCCCATCCGCGCGGTCCGATGCAGCTCGAGGCCTCCGGCAACGTGACCCTCGAGACGCTGCGGGCGATCGCGGAGACGGGCGTCGATTTCGTCTCGATCGGGTCGCTCACGAAGCACCTGCGGGCGGTGGACTTGTCGATGCGATTCGAGTTCGACGTGCGGGATTGAGCGGGTGGGATGCAGGCGTCGGCGGGTGGGTGGCGTCTGTTCAGGGTTCGCGCCGGCCCGCAGGAAATGCGGGCCTCTGCGAACGCTGAACAGGCGCTCGACACACTGCGCCTGAGCGAGCCCGCCTGCGTCGGGCTCGCACGGCGCATGGAGCGTCAATCGGATTCGGCCTCACGGTTCGCGACCGACGAACAGCATCGGTCGCAGCCGCAGGCGTCGGCGAAGCCGCGCAGCCAACTCCAGGACCGGTGGACGTTTCACGCGCCGTGCGAGCCGGCGCAGCCGGCTCGCTCAGGCGCCGCGGCATGCCGCGATGATTCCGCGTTCGCAGAGGCCCGCATTTCGAGCGGGCCGGCGCGAACGCGGAATCATCGCGAGCTGCCGACGCCAGCCGACGTCCGGATCCGCCGACCTCAGCCCGTGCTAGCGATCTTGGAGATGCGCTGCGGCGAGGCGATCCCGTACCCCTGCGCGTAATCCACGCCGAGGTTACGGAGCATGTTGATGATCTCGGCGTTCTCGGCGAACTCCGCGATGGTCAGCTTGCCCGTCAGGTGCCCGATCTCGTTGATCGAGCGGACCATCTCGCGGTCGATCGGGTCGTGCAGGATTTCCTTCACGAAACTGCCGTCGATCTTCAGGAAGTCCACGGGGAAGTGCTTCAGGTAGCCGAACGACGACAGGCCCGTGCCGAAGTCGTCGAGCGCGAAGCGGCAGCCGAGCTCCTTCAGCGCCGCGATGAACCGGTTCGCCTGGGCGAAGCTCGCGATCGCGGCGGTCTCCGTGATCTCGAAGCAGATCTTCGAGGCATCGATGCCGCTGCGGTGGAACTGGTCGATGACGAACGGCAGGAACTTGTCGTCGCCGAGGCTCTGGCCGGAAAGGTTGATCGAGCACATCGCGAGGCGCTCGCGCTCGTCGGCCTCTGACACCAGCCAGCGCAGCGCGTTCTCGATCACCCAGCGGTCGATCGCGGGCGTGAGGCCGTAGCGCTCCGCGGCGGCGATGAAGTTGTCCGGCGAAACGATCTTGCCGGCCTCGTCCCGCATGCGCAGCAGCAGCTCGAAATGCGCGCCCGGCTCGGCCTTCTGCAGCGGCTGGATGGTCATTCGGTACAGGTCGAAGCGCGACTCCTCGAGCGCGTTGTTGATGCGGGCGGCCCACTGCATCTCGCGGCGGCGGCGCATGAGGTCGATGTCGTTTTCCTGGAAGCTGTAGACGCGGTTGCGACCCGCCTCCTTGGCCGCGGCGCAGGCACTGTCGGCGGCCGACAGCAGCGCCGCGACGTCCTCGCTGTCACCGGTGATCGGCACCACGCCCACGCTGCAGCCGAGCCGGAAGGTGCGCTCCTCCCAGACGAACTTGTAGTTGCGGATGGTCTCGCGCAGCTGGTCCGCCATGCGCAGCGCCTCGTCGAGCGAGCAGCTCTCGAGCAGCACGCCGAACTCGTCGCCGCCGAGCCGCGCGAGCGTGTCGCGCCAGCGGATCTTGGTCTTCAGGAGCGCGCCCACCTGGCCGAGCAGCGCGTCGCCCGCGCTGTGGCCGCAGGTGTCGTTGATGATCTTGAACTGGTCCACGTCCACGTGGCACAGCGCGTAGGAGGTCTCGCGCGCCCGCGCGCTCCTGAGCGAGCGCTCGAGCCGCAGCTCGAACTCGCGCCGATTGACGAGGCCCGTCAGGATGTCGTGGCTCGCGTGGTAGGAGAGCTTGCGATTGAGCTCGCGGCTCTCGCTCACGTCGTGGAACACCAGCACGCCGCCCGACACCGCGCCCGAGCCGTCGCGGATCGGCGAGGCCGTGCTCTCGATGTACATCTCGTTGCCGTCGCGCTTGATGAGCAGCGTCGGACGCACCGACTTGATCGCGCGGCTGCGCCGGATCGCCACCGACAGCGGGTTCTCGAGCGGCTCGCAGGTCTCCTCGTGGAAGCCGCGGAAGATATCGTCGATCGGCCTGCCCTGCGCTTCCTCGAAGCGCCAGCCCGTCAGTTCCTCGGCGACGGGATTGAGGTACTCGATGACGAGCCTTGCGTCCGTGGTGATCACGCCGTCGCCGATCGACTGCAGCGTGATCTGCGCGCTCTCCTTCTCCTTGAACAGCGCGTCCTCGTAGAGCTTGCGCTCCGTGACGTCGAGTTCGACGCCCACCAGCCGCCGCAGCCGGCCGCTCGAGTCCACGCGGGCCTTGGCGCGGCTCACCACCCAGCGCCATTCGCCGTTGGTGTGGCGCATGCGGTGCACGCTCTCGAACATCGGCGTCTTGCCCGCGATGTGGTCGCGGATCGCGGCCTGCACGCGTGCCATGTCGTCGCGGTGCACGAGCCGTCGCCAGTCGGGCGAGACGTGGGGATCGTGCTCGTCGTAGCCGAACATCTTGCGCCAGCGCGGCGAGAACCAGACGGTGTTGTTCTCGACGTCGAAGTCCCACATGCCGTCGTTGGCGCCGGGCAGCGACAGGTCGTTGCGCTCCTCCAGCCGGCCGAGGTGGCGGTGCACGCGCAGGCGCTCGAGCCCGGTCGCGAAACTCGAACCGACCAGCTTGAGCAGCAGGTGCAGGTTGGCGTCCCAGCCGTCGCGCGGCTGCGACGAGCACAGCGCCATGAAGCCGTGCACGCGGCCGTTCAGCGCGAAGCCGCAGACGAGCAGCGAGCGGACGCCGAGCTCGGCGAAGCGGGCGCAGTCCACCGCGAGGTCGCGCCGCGGTGTGTGCGTGTCGCGGATCTCGAGGATGCGCAGGTGACCGAGGCCGCTCGCGAGGACGGGCAACCGCTCCAGCGAGTCGCCCTTCATGACCTGAGGGTCGAACGGCGCGAGCAGCCCCGTGGCGCTCGCAACGCGCTCGATGGACTCGCGTGCGGCGTCATAGAGGACGATGCAGATCGCATCGACGCCGGTGGCGTCGCGCAGCGCGTCGAGGTTGCGCTTGATGCAGCTGTCGCCGCCCTCGCTGGTCAGCGCCTGGAAGTCCACCGCGACCTTGGTCGCGAGCACGTCGAGTCCGACGCCGCCGTGCGGGCCACTCCCGAATACGACCTGGGTGGAGAGGAGGTCGGCGCCGTCCTGCTCTCTGCCACCCTCGGGAAGGGAAATAACCATCGCGTGCTCAAGGACCCCGGCCGGATTGCGATGAGTGTGTCAGTCCGCTGCGCCCTGCAACGGAACTACCGCACAATTCTCTAATGCTTACCGGCCAACTGTTTGTACTGCATTCTGTCACAGGGGTCGAGAATTTCAAGCTAACCCCCTGTATTGGAACGGACCTCGGGCGGCAGGTAGAGAATGGCGCGCGAGGGATCGCCGCGCGCGACACAGTCCGCGTCGGGTGTTCCCGACACCAGCGACCAGTGCTCGCGATTGGCCCGGCCGAGTTCCAGCGCCTCGGCATTCTTGAAGCAGCATCTCACGCGTCCGACGCTCGACGAGCAGTGCCCTGCCCGGCCGCTCCGCGAGCCAGGCCGCCGCATCGGCCGCCTCGACCTCCCGCTCGCGCCAGCGGGCGTGACCGAAATTGATGCTCGGACGGCGCAACTGCAGCAGGTACTGCTCCTTGGCGCTCACGAGGCCGAGCTCGGTCGCGCCGGCGCTCGCCTGCTCTACCCTGGCCATGAACGCCCGGCCTGAGCGCAGCGCGTCCATCTGCGGGTAGATCACCAGGCTCGCGGTCGCCACGAGCACCGCCAACACGCCGGTGTAGGCGAGCCACCCGTCGCGTACGCGCAGCCACGCAATCGGCAGGATCCCCGCGGCCACAATGATGAGAAGTGGCAGCACGGGCTGCAGTCCATATTGGCTGAGCACCCGCTCCGCAGCGGAGGCCGACAGCGCAAAGTGACCGGCGCCGAGCGCGGCCAGCGCCACCAGCGCCACCGCGAGGCCGAAGGCGAGGCGCCGCGGCCCGCGCGCCCGCAGCAGCTCGGGCAGCCACGGCGCCGCGGCCATCGCGAGCGCCGGCACGGCGGGCAGCACGTACAGGCCGCGCTTGCCCGAGCTCGCGCTGAAGAACGCCACGACGATCACCACCCACGCAAGCAGGACGGCGACGAGGGTGTCGCGCTCGCGCAGCGCGGCACGCCAGCGTGGCCACAACCACGGCACGAGCGCCACGAGTGGCAGCCACAGCACGGGGATGACGTTCGTCAGGAAATACCAGGGCGGCTCGTTGTGGTGCCAGGCATCCGCGTAGCGCGTCACCGTCTGCTTGAACAGGATCTCGTTGCGGTACGCGAGCAGGTCGCCGCCCGCGGCCGTGGCGAGCATCATCGGCACGAACCACACCCCGATGGCGACCAGCATCGCGGCCACGCCCGGCAGCCACAGGCCGCCGATGCCCGCCACCGGCGCCGGCCATCCGCGACGGACGAGCAGGATGAACGGCAGTAGCGCGAGCAACGGCAGGAAGCCCACTCCCTTGGTGATCACGCCGAGTCCGGCCGCTGCCCAACCGGTCACGAACCAGCCGGGCGCCGGGCCGAGCAACAGGTGACGCAGCAGGCCGTAGAGACTCAACGTCGTGAGGAAGCACAACAGGGAGTCGATCTTCGCCTCCCGGGCCTGCCAGAGGAACTGGAATGTCAGCAGCAGCACGAAAGCGCCCGCAAGCGCGACTTCGCGTCCGCGGGCGCGACGCAGCAGGTCGTACACGAGAAGCACTGTGCCGACACCGGTCAGCAGCGAGGGCAGCAGGAAACCAACGCGCAGGGAACCGGTCACGGACATGCTTGCTGCCATCAGCCAGAAGAACAGTGGTGGCTTGTCCGCGTACAGGTCGCCGCCGATCCGCGGAATCAGCCAGTCGCCGCTCCTCAGCATGTCCTGCGCGATGAGCGCGAAGCGTGGTTCGTCAGCGGGCCACGGATCGCGCAGCCCGAGGCCGGCACCGATCAGGACCAGCGCGAGGGCGACGAGGCCCACGACGTCGAGAATCACGTCATTCGACGACACTCGCCCGGGGCGCAGCAGGCGATCGAGCAGGCTCGGCGCAGCGGGGCCCGGCAGGCTCACTCAGGACTCGTCGGTGGGAATCCGGGGCGAGGCGCGGCGGATCAGCCACATCATGCCGAACAGGTCGACGATGCCGACCCAGAGCCGGTTGTGGAGCCCGTACTTCGACTTGCCGCGAGTCCGCTCGCGGTGATTGACCGGCACCGACAGGACCTCGTAACCCTCGCGCTGGAACAGCGCCGGCATGAACCGGTGCATGTGATCGAAGCGCGGCATGTCGAGGAACACCGCGCGATCGAACACCTTGATGCCGCAGCCGGTGTCGGGCGTGCCGTCACGGAGCAGCCCGCCGCGCACGCCGTTCGCGACCCGCGAGGACAGTCGTCGCAACCACGTGTCGCGGCGCGTGGTGCGGTTGCCCATGACGAGCCGCAGGCGCGAAGGGCCCGCGGCACGCGCCGCGTCGAGCAGCTTCGGGATGTCGGCCGGGTCGTTCTGCCCGTCGCCGTCGAGCGTCGCGATCCAGGGGGCGCACGCGGCACGCACGCCGGTCGCGACGGCTGCGCTCTGGCCGGAACGCACCGAGTGGCGGATGAGGCGAATCTGCGGCATGCCGGCAGCACGGGCAGCGCGCACGGCTTCTGCCGTGCCGTCGGTGCTGCCGTCGTCCACGAAAATCGTCTCGTGGCGGTAGCGACCGGCGAGCGCGGCGTCGATCTCCCGCGCCAGCGGCAGGACGTTGTCCTGCTCGTTGCACACCGGGATGACCACCGACACCTGCAGGTCCGGCGCGGGCACGCTGTCTGACGACGATATCAAGGTGGGGGCTCGGCTGCGAGAGCGTTAGTATAGTCGGCGGATGAGCGATCACTCCACGCCGCCCGGGCAACCGCCGCGCAATACCCTCTACCGCAAGGTGACTCGCGGAAACCGGCGCCTGACCCGCGGCCGGATGCTGCTCTACCGCGTGGCGGTCGCGATCGCCTGGCGCCTCGGACGCTTCATCTGGGCGACGTGTCGCGTCCACCGCACGCTGGGACTCGAGGCGGCGCGAGCAGCCGTGCACGAGTCCCGCGCCGTGATTCCCGTCTACTGGCACCAGCACCTGCTGTTCGGCGTGCGCGCCCTGCTCGACCTCAAGCCGGACGGGCTCAAGGCCGGCTTCCTGATCAGCCCGTCGGTGGACGGCACCGCACCGGCCATGCTCGTCGAGCGCATCGGCGGCCACGTGATCCGCGGCTCGTCCACCACCACCGGTGCACGGGCGCTGCGGGATTTCTACGAGACGATCGTCAGGCAGGAGATCTCGCCCGCGATCACGCCCGACGGACCGCGTGGACCGGTGCACGAGTTCAAGCCCGGCCCGGTGCTGCTCGCGCAGCTGAGCGGCAAGCCGATCCTGCCCATCAGCATCGCGGCCTCGCCCTGCATCCGCTTCCGCACCTGGGACCGCTTCGAACTGCCGCTGCCCTTCAGTCGCATCGTGATCGCGTACGGCGAGCCGGTCAGGATTCCGCGCGGCGTCGATGTCGAACGACTCGCCAGGCTGCAGGAGGAGATGGCCGCGCGACTGCAGGCGCTGCAGTCGGAGGCTTGCGCCGCGCTCGCGAGCGACGCCTGATCCGGGGCGGCCCGCCCCAGGGCGGCCGCGACATCGCTCGCGCGGTCCCGCCGCTTGCCCTTGCGGGCGGCGCCGTGGATCAGGTCGCGCACGACCACGGGATACCCACCTGCTCGACGCTCAGCCCGGACACGGCCGCCCGGGTCGCCAGGCAGGCTACGCAATCCTCGGCGAGCGCCAGCGGGCGCAGGTACAGGACCTCGCCGTCCAGCTGTGCGATCGAGCGATCTGCCGAGAGCCGCACGTCGCCCGCGGAACGGATCCCGGCGCCGACTGCCTTCAGCACGGCCTCGGTCGCCGTCCACCGCCCGAGCGAACCGGTCGCTACGGAGCCCACGGCGCCTGCGCCGGACAGCGCATCCTCGAGGTCGAGACCGACCTCGCTGCAATCGCTGAGCGCGACGGCGACGCGGCTCACGGAGTGCGAAATGCTGAACCACGGCCCGCCCGTGAGCATGGGCTTGCCGCCCAGCGGAAAGCGCAGCTTAGCGAGCTCCACGGGCCTGCCCCGCAGCCGGCCCGCACCGGCGAGCAGGAGCGCAGTGCCTGCGAGGCTCGCGAGGCGTGCGGTGGCGTCGCGACGCTCGAGTTCGAGGCGCCGGGCGTACGGCAGCCGCGCCAGCAATGCCGCTGCGGGACCTGCATCGATTTCGCCGGGCAGCATCGCGTGAAGGATCAGCACGTCGGTCATCCACCGGGATTGTCCGCTCGCGTCCCGGCCCCCGCCAGCCGACCGGCGTGACCGGCACCCGGCCATCTGGGAGAATCGCGGACGCTTCGCTGCCCGCCCCGAGCGGCCCCGCAGCGCGTCCCACATGAAACCGCGGGCCCAAGTCCATGATCCAGTACCCGACCCTTCCCGAAATGCTCGACCACCGCAGCCGCGGCCCGCTCGCCATCGGCTACCTTGAGGGCGAGCAGGCGGAGAAGACGCTGACGCTGGCCGCCCTGCGCCGGCGCGCACTCGGGATCCTGCATCACCTGCAGCGCATCGGGGCGCAGCCGGGCGACCTGCTCATCCTGCACGTGGCGGGCAACGAGCAGTTCCTCGATGCGTTCTGGGCGTGCATCTACGGCGGCATCGTGCCGGTTCCCGTGGCCGTGGGCATCAGCGACGAGCACAAGCACAAGCTGCTGCGCATCGCACGCCAGCTGGGCGACCCACTGCTCTACACGGATCGGAAGCTGCGCGACCGGCTCGCCGCATTCGCCGCCGAGCAAGGCGAGGGCTCGTCGTGGGCGTCCCTCGAACGGCGCACGTTCCTCATCGACCAGCTCGACGACATCTCGCGCGAGGGCACGCCGGCGCGCGTCGCGCCGGACCAGACGGCATTCATCCAGTTCTCCTCGGGCTCGACCAGCGAGCCCAAGGGCGTGGTGCTCACCCACGCCAACCTGCTCGCCAACATGGACGGCGTGACCCGGGCGATCGGCCTCAACGAGCAAGACGTCACGCTGAGCTGGATGCCGCTCACCCACGACATGGGACTGATCGGTTTCCACCTCATGGTCACGTACGCCGGTTCGAGGCAGTACCTGATGCCCACCGACCTGTTCGTACGGCGCGCACTCCTGTGGATGAAGTTTGCGTCGGCCAGGCGCGTCACGATCACCTGCTCGCCGAACTTCGGCTACCGGCACTTCCTGCGCGCGCTCGGCGAGAAGACGCTCGACGGCGTGGACCTCTCCTGCGTCCGCCTGATCTTCAACGGCGCCGAGCCGATCTCGGTGGAGCTGGTCGAGGAGTTCCTCGATCGCATGGCACCCTACGGCCTCAATCGCAAAGCGATGTTCCCCGTCTACGGCCTCGCGGAAGCGTCGCTCGCCGTGAGCTTCCCGACGCCCGGGTCGGGGCATCGCTACCTGACCGTCGATCGCCGCTCCATGGGCCTGGGCTCGCCGGTGCGGCTCGTGACCGCCGACGACCCCAGCGCGCTCAGGCTCATGTGCGAGGGCCGGCCGATTCCCTACACACGCGTGAAGCTGGTCGACGATGCGGGCGTCGAGGTTGCACCGGGTCACGTCGGCCACGTGCTGATTCAGGGCGACAACGTCACGCGCGGTTATTTCCGCAACCCGGATGCAAACGCCGCGGCGATCGACGCCGAGGGCTGGCTGCGCACCGGCGACCTCGGGCTCTGGCACGAGAGCGAGCTCTACATCACCGGCCGGTCCAAGGAGATCCTGTTCGTCAACGGCCAGAACTACTACCCGCACGACCTCGAGGCGGTGTTGCAGGGCGAGCCGGGGCTCGAACTCGGCAAGGTCGCGGCCGCGGGCGTGCGCCCGTCCCAGGGCGCCAGCGACGAGCTCGTGCTGTTCATCCTGCACCGAGGCGAGATGTCGGAGTTCGTTCCGATCGCGGCGCGTGCCGTCCACCTGGTGAACGAGCACGCGGGCGTCGAGGTGGCGCGCGTCGTGCCCGTGGCCCGGATTCCGAAGACGACCAGCGGCAAGCTGCAGCGCACGGCGCTCGCCAAGGCCTACGAGGACGGCGAGTTCGCCGCCGAGCTCGCGGCATTCGACGCGGCCTGGTCGACCGCGCACGGCCACGGTCGCGCGGCCGCCGGCCAGGTCGAGCGCCAGCTCAAGGCGATCGTGGACGACGTCCTGGCGGGCAAGCACGTGGACGTGGACGAGAACCTGTTCGAGATCGGCGCGAGCTCGCTCTCGCTGATCCAGATCCACGAGAAGATCGACGAGCTCTACCCCGGGGTCGTGGACCTCACCGAGCTGTTCGACTTCCCGACGGTGAGCCAGCTCGCGAAGCACCTCGAGCAGAAGCTCGCCAGCGCCTGAGTGGCCGGCGGCCGAGGGCGCGGCCTGCGGACGCCGCGGCGCAGCGGCAGCGTCGTCAGGCGCTTTCGCGCGTCGAGCTTCCAGCGCTTGTGCGACCACCACCAGCCGGCGGGGTCCTCGCGAATCCACGCCTCGAGCGCCCGGGCGTAGCGGTCGGTGATCTCGCCGTGCGGCAGCCGCTCACCGGGCACATTGAGCGCCTCGAACTCGAACTCGTAGCGGCCGCGCCCGAGTCGCCGCATGCGGCCGAGGAGCACCGGGCCGCGCAGCGCGCGCCCGAGCAGTTCGGGGCCCATGTAGAAGGCGGTGTCCTGGCCCAGGAATCGCGTCCAGTGCTTCTCCGGGCTGGTGGTCGGGGCCTGGTCCGCGATGAGGCCGATCGCCGCCACGTCGCGGCTGCGCGCGAGTTCCTTCAGCACCGTCTTCGCCGGCACCAGCCTTGCGCCGAAGCGCGAGCGCACGCGGCGGAACCACGCATCCACGCTCGGATTGCGGATCGGCTTGTACAGGCCCACGAACCGCCCCCCGAACTCGAGCGCCATGCGCTGCAGGGCCCACTCCGCATTGCAGTGGTGCGCCCCGACCAGAATGAGCGGTCGGCCAGGCGGCGCGTGGGCGAGCACCTCCGGGTTCGTCAGCACGACCCGCGCGCGCATCTGGTCTGCATCGAGGCGTGGCGTGTAGAGCAGCTCGGCGAGTGCCTCGCCCTGCCGGCGTGCGAACTCACGCTCGAGCGCCTGCAGCCTCACCGTCGATTCCCCGGGAAACGAGCGCGCGAGGTTGCCGCGGATCACGTCGTGCCGCAGGCGGAAGAGACGGAACGCGATCCACGCCGCGGCACCGGCCAGTCCGTACAGCACGCGCAGCGGCAACGGCTCCGCGACGTCAGTCATGGTGCGGCTTCGCACGCTTCCAGCGGTTGTAGGCCCAGAAGTACTGGGCGGGATGCTCGCGGATCTGCCGCTCGAGGGCGCGCACGTACGCAGCGAGAATCTGCTCGGCATCGAGCCGCTCCGCCGGGGCCGCCAGCGGCAGGAATCGCGCGACGTAGCGTCCAGGGCCGTCCGGCCGCATCGCGATGAACACGGGCTCGAAGCCGAGGCGCGCGCCGATCCAGCCCGGTCCCTGGAAGAACGCGGTGCGCTGGCCGAAGAACGGCAGCCAGACCTGGTGTTCGCTCCGGGCGGGTGGCGACTGGTCGGCCAGCATCGCGATCAGCCGCACCTGACGGCGTCGCGCGACGAGGTACCTGCCGACCTCCTTCGCGGGAACCATGGTGGCCCCGAAGCGGCTGCGCATGCCGAGCACCCGGCGGTCGGCGCTCGCACGCGATAATGGTTTGTACGGCACCACGACCTGCTCGCCGAAGCGTCGGGAAACCTCGAGGAGCAGCCATTCCCAGTTGCAGTGGTGCCCCGCGACGAGGAGTACGCGGCGGCCGCTGGCGAGGGCCTCACGGACGATCGCATCGTCCTCGAAGCGCAGCCGCTGCTCGAACTCCGCCGGCGTCATGCGGGGAGAGCGCAGGAATTCCGCCACCAGGCGGCCGAGTCCGGCGTAGAACTCGCGTGCGATGGCCCGACGCTCCGCCGGGTCGCGATCCGCAAGGCAGCGTGCGAGGCCGTCGGCGACCAGCCGCCGACGCCACCCGGCGACGCCGAGGACCCACGCCAGCGTGCCGCAGAGCGCATACAGCAGCGGCAGCGGCAGCAGTGACGCCAGTCTCAGCATCGGGCCGGAGCCGAGACGAGGGCGGCGCGGACCGCGAGCGTGGGAGTGGTGCCGGAGGAGGGACTCGAACCCCCGACCCGCGCATTACGAATGCGCTGCTCTACCAGCTGAGCTACTCCGGCACGAGGGGCGCGCAGTATACGGACTCGGACCCGGGTCGTGAAGTTCAAGCCTTGCGGCGCACGCGAATCACGACGTCCACGCGCTCGATCTCCGTGCCGGCCGGCAGCTCGGGCAGGCGCGCGAACGACAGGTCCTCGGGGCGGATGTCGGTCATCTCGCCGGTGTCCACGTTCTGGAAATGATGATGCGGCGACATCGTCGAGTCGTATACGCAGCGCTGCGGGTCGGCGTGGATCTCGCGGGCCAGTCCCTCGGCGACGAACAGGTTGAGCGTGTTGTAGACCGTCGCCTTGGAGACACGGCTGTCGGCCTGGCGCAGGCAGCCGAGGATCTGCTCGGCCGTCATGTGGCGCGGCGCGGTGAGCAGCAGCTCGGCCACCTTGACCCGCTGCGCGGTCGGGCGGATTCCGTGCTGCTCGAGGGTCAGCCGCGCGCGCGTGGCCGTCTCGAGCGGGCTGGCGATTGAGGTTGACATGGGAGGGAATTATACGTCCGTGCGCCCGGCCGGCCACCGTTTCCGCGCGAACCCGCCAGTAATGCGCGCTGACGCGGCTCCGCGGGCGCCCTACCCTCGCCGTCCCAGGAATCCGAACGGGAGCGTGCCATGGACCGGCACCGGGGCTTCACCCTCGCGGAACTCGTCTTCACGCTGGCCATCGTGGCAGGGCTGCTCGGCTGGGGATTGCCGGCGTTCCGCGACGTGCACCGCAACGCGGAGCGCACCCGCGAGGTGAACCAGCTGGTGCACGCGGTGCATTACGCCCGCAGCGAGGCCATCAAGCGCAACGGCGTGGTGAGCCTCTGCCCGAGCACGGACGGGGAGCAGTGCGCCCCGGCCGGCACCCCCTGGCACCAGGGCTGGATCGCCTTCGTGAATGCCGACCGGGACTCCCCCGCCGTGCGCGACGCCGGCGAGGAGATCCTGCAGGTGTTCGCCCGCTGGCCGTCGGGCTCGGTGCTCGCCAACCGCGACACGCTGTCGTTCCGCCCGTTCGGCCAGATGGGCGTGACCGCCAGCTTCACGTTCTGCGACGACCGCGGCGCAACGGCCGCACGCGCCGTGATCATCAGCCAGACCGGACGGCCACGCGTGTCGCAACTCGACGCCTCGGGGGAGCCGCTGACGTGCGCGTAGGTGGGTTCACGCTGGTCGAGGTGCTGGTGGCGCTGGTCGTCCTGGCGGTCGGCATGCTGGGCATGGCCCTGCTGCTGCACGCGGGCCTGCAGAGCAGCCGCATCGCGCTCGAGCACGCACAGGCCGTCAACCTGGCGGCCGACATGGCCGAGCGCATGCGCGCCAATCGTTCCGCCGGCCTTGCCTACGACACGGCGGACGGCACCCGGAACCGCGGCTCGACGCCGCCTGCGAGGACGCGGCCGGTCCCTGCGCGCCGGATGCCATGGCCGGCAACGACCTGCGGCGCTGGCTCGACGCCGTCGCCGCCGCGCTGCCGGTCGGGCGGGGCGAGGTCGAGGTCGAAGCCGTCGCTGCGGCCGCGCATCGCGGCACGATCACGGTTCGCTGGGCACGGGCGGGGACTGCGGCACCCGCGACCTACACGCTGGTGGTGGAGCCGTGAGTGCGGGAGCCCGCAGGTTGCCCCCCGCTCGCCCGCGTGATCACCGCGGCGTGAGCCTCGTCGAGCTGCTCGTGGCGATGACCCTCGGCCTCGGCCTGCTGGGCGGGACGTTGACGGTCTTCCTCAAGGCACGCGATGCGCACGCGACCCTCGAGACCACGGCCCGGCTGCAGGAGGTCGCACAGCATGCGCTCGGCCTCATCGAGAGCGACGTACGCATGGCCGGATACCTCGGCCTCACGAGTCGCCCGGAGCTGGTGACCAACCTCGACGGGGCGCTCACCGACGCGTCCGGCGACCCCGTCGCGCTGCGCGGTTGCACGGAGCATTGGGCCACCCGTCTCGGGCAGCCGCTGAGTGGCTGGGACCAGTCGGCCGGCGCCTGGCCGCTCGAGGCGCCCTGCCGGCCGAACGGGCGATGGAGAGATTCGACCGACGGCCTGATCGTGCGCCGGGCCAGCGCCGAGCGGATCGAGCAGACGGCCGCGGGCCTCAAGGCCTATCACCGGCACGTGCTGGTCGCGAGCAGCCGCACGGCGGCGCAGGTCTTCGTGGGCGATGCGGACGGCAGCATCCCGACGGATTTTGCGCAGGCCGACCCGGCCGACGCACCGCCGCAGGCGGACACGCGCCGCCTGCTGGTGCACGCCTATTACGTCAGCGCCGACTCGTCGGTCGCGGCCGGCTATCCGTCGCTGCGCCGCAAGCGACTGGTGTCCGGGCCGGCCGTGCAGGACGAGGAAATCATCCCCGGCGTGGAAGACCTGCAGGTGCAGTACGGCGTGGACGCGGACGGCGACGGCAGCACCGATCGCTACGTGAGCGCCGATGCCCTCGCGGCGGACACGCGGTCCTAGCGGCGCGCATCTGGCTGCGCGTGCGGGCCAGCGAGCGCGACCCCGCCTGGGACGACGCGACGCACTACGCCTACGCGAACCAGGACGAGCGCATCCCGGCCGCCGAGCGCGCGTTCCGACGCGTGGTCGTGAGCCGGACGATTCACCTCAGGAATGCACGCGGCTCATGACGGGCGTGCTCCAGCGACGATGCAGGAAACCCGCGACCGGGCAGCAGCGCGGGGTCGTGCTCGTCGTGGCGCTGCTCCTGCTGCTGGTGGTGACGATCCTCGGTGTCGCCGGCCTCGTGACCGCCGCGCTCGAGCTTCGACTGGCGGGCAACATCGATCACCACGCGCGCGCCTTCGCCGCGGCCGAGCACGCGATCGAGCAGGCCGTGCTCACCGCGGACCTCGGCACCTCGAGCAGCCTCGCCGCGCCCGACAAGCCCGGCTGTCGCCCGGACTGCACGACGCCGACCACCGGTGACCCGTTCGACTATTCGCTCTACTACGACGCGGGCGCGAGCGACACGCTGGCGCCGGACGGAGGCCACTCGCTCGGCGCCGGGCTGCAGGTGCACCACTTCATCGTCGAAGCCTCGGGCGAGTCCGGCCCGGGCGCTCGATCCGATCACACCCAGGGCTTCTACGTCCTCGGTCCCGCAGAGCCCTGACGGACCGCCCTTCGGAGGGAACGACCCATGCGCAATGGATTGCGAAGCGACAGCACGCACGGCGCAGGCGCGTGCGCCGTGGATCGCGCGCGGCGCGCCGTTGCCCGGGCGGCGATCGTCGCCTCGGCACTGGCAACTGGAGTCCCTGCCGCGGCGGACGACACCGAGGTGTTCTTCGCCGGCGTGCCTGATGGTGACGTCGCGGCGGCGAACGTCCTGCTCGTGCTGCCCACCGGCCGGACGATGGGCTGCGTGATCGGTGCGACCGTGCCGTGCGAGACGGCCGTCGAGGACGGCAGCAGTCGCATGGATGTGATGAAGGCGGCGCTCATGCAGGCGCTTGATCAGCTTGCCGACGAGGGCGTGAACGTCGGTCTCATGCGCGGCAACAACAACGGACGCAGCGACGCGTCCGCCGGCGGCGGCTTCATCGGACAGCAGGTTGCGCCGCTCACACGCGAGCGGCGTGACGAACTCGCACGATGGATCTGCCCCTTCGGCATGGACCGGCGGGATTGCCATCCGGTGGTCCCGGACAGCGGCGACGCGTCCGCGGGCCAGCTGATGCTGGCCCCGTCCAATCAAACCGGCTTCTGCACGGTGGACGGCGCCGGGGTGCCCGACTGCCGCGACCGGCTGGGACCGGGCCGGCAGGCGCTGACCGAAATGCTGTTCGAGGCAAACCGCTATTTCGCTGGACGCCGGCCCGCCTGGGGGGCGGGCTCGATGATCGGCCCGGGATATTCGTTTCCCGGCCACGGCCACGATCCGCCGTCGATCTGGGGTCCGGCGACCCTGGCCGCGGCGGACTGCCGGGAGGCCGGTCCGGCGTGTCGTTACCGCAGTCCGGCCGGCGCCTGCCAGCGCAACGTGCTCGTGATCCTCTCGGACGGCGTGCTGGCCGAGGACCGCGGCAACGACGCCGGCCCGGACTCGATCGCGAACTCGGCGGGCGACCCGGCGCCCTACGGCCGATGGTTCAAGGCCTATCGCGATCCGCACGGACTGACAGCAGGACCCGACCTTCACGGCTGCAGCATCAATACCGGCATCGACTACCGCGCGGTCGATCCCGTCACCGGCGAGGTCGCGAGGAAGGCGCTCAGCAACTGTGCGGACGATCTCGCCTACTCGATGCGCAGCGGCGGTTTCGTGGCGGGACGGCCCCGGGCGCAGGTGTTCACCTACACGGTTGGATTCGATGTCGCGGCCGCCGCGCGCGCCGAGGCGATCGCCGAGGACGCGCCGCGCTCGCTCCTCAGTTGCTCGCCCGTGCCGGGGGCGGCAGGCACCACTCGGTGGACTGTGCCGATTGCACGCCCGCGGAGGCCGCCGACGAGCTCGCCACGATCCTCGTCGGCATCGTCCGCCAGGCCGTGATTGCCAATGCCGCGTTCGCTGCGCCCACGGTGCCGGTCAACTCGTTCAACCGGACGGAGAACCTCGACGAGCTGTACCTCTCGGTGTTCCGGCCGGCCGGCAGCCAGCGCTGGAAGGGCAACGTGAAGAAGTACCGGCTCGCGCCGAACGGCGACATCCTCGGCCGCGACGACGCGCTGGCCGTGAACGCGTTGACGGGCCGGTTCCTGCCCGACGTCAGCAGCCTGTGGCCGTCCGACCCGGCGATCAGCGACGGCGACGACGTGCTGGCGGGCGGAGCCGCGCGCGCCTTGCCGGATCCGGAGCTGCGGCGCATCTATACCAACGAGGACGGTGCGAGTGCGCATGCGCTCGACACGTACGCCGTCGAGCAGGTCGACCGCCGCGCCGACGCCGCCGCGGTGCTGGGTTACGGAGCGGCCGGCCTCGAGCCGCCCGACTGTCCCGCGCGTCCCGGCGAGGTGCCCGCCGACGACGACAACCCGGCCATCTGTCACCTGCTCGCCTGGGTACGCGGCGCCGACGTGACCGACGCAGTGCCGGCCGCCACCGCGGAATCCCCCGCCGGCAACGGTGATCTCAAGGAGGCGCGCCACGATCTCGGCGACCCGTTGCACAGCCGGCCGGCCGTCGTGACCTATGGCGGCGATGCCGGGAAGCCGCGGGCCGTCGTCTACGCGCTGACCAACGATGGCGCGCTGCACGCCTTCGATCCGGAATCCGGCCGGGAGCGCTGGGCCTTCATTCCCTGGGACCGACTCGGCCGCATGCTGGCGCTGTATCGCGACCGGGCGGCCCGTCCGCGCACCTCGCTCGGGCTCGACGGTCCGCTGCGCGTACTGACCATCGACCGCAACGGCAATGGCCGGATCGAGCCGCTGGCCGACGGCACCGGCGACCGCGTGATCCTCTACTTCGGCATGCGGCGCGGCGGCCGCAATTACTACGCCGTGGACGTCACCCACGTGGATTTCGACGACCCGGCCGGCGACGCGCCGAGGCTGCTCTGGATCGCGGGTCCGCCGGACGAGCCCGGCATAGCGGCCGACCGGCAACTGCCTCTGGCCGGCCAGTCGTGGTCGCGGCCCGTGGTCACCCGGCTGAAGGTGCCGGGACATCGCGGCACCGACGACCTCGTCGTGATGTTTGCCGGTGGCTACGACCCGGACACGCAGGATCCGCCCGACGGCAGGCCGCGACCCTACCTCGACGACACGGTCGGCACCGGTGTCTACGTGCTCGACGCGCTCAGCGGCCAGCGCCTGTGGCGCGCGGGCCCGGACGCCGGCGCCGACCTCGCGATCGCCTCACTCACCGCGGCGATTCCCGGCGACCTTGCCGCGCTCGACCTCAACGGCGACGGCTACGTGGACACGGCCTACTTCGCCGACCTGCGGGGCCGCATCTGGCGACTGGACTTCGACCCAGCCGCGGCGGACGTGGCAAGCCTCGCGAGCGGTGGCATCCTCGCGGACCTCGGTGGCGAGGGCGTCGCCGGCGCGCGGCGGTTCTTCACCACGCCGGATGTCTCGTCGGTCGTCCGCGGCGACCGACGCTGGCTGAACGTCGCGATCGGCTCGGGCAACCGCGAGATGCCGCTCTCCGACCGGGCAACCGCCAACCGCTTCTACAGCCTGCGCGACTACCACGGGACCATGCGTCGCGACTGGGCCCGGGCCGCATCGATCAGGGAAGCCGACCTCGTGGACGTCACGCCTGACGCCGCGGATCCCGGCGTCCAGGCGCCCGTGCCCGCGGGCGCGGCCGGCTGGCTGCTGCGGCTCGACAACCAGCCCGGGGAAAAAGCGATCTCCTCTTCGCGCACCTTCGAGCACACCGTGTTCTTCCCGACCTTCCTGCCGGCGAGCCGCGAGGACGACGAAGGCGAGGACGAGCGCGAGGACGCCTGCGCCGACCCGGTCGGCGACAACCTCCTCTACCAGGTCAGCGTCGTCGACGCGCGACCCGCCCGGCGCCTTGTGGAAGCCGCGCACGAGACCGACGCGCGTGGACTCGCCCTGCGGCTCGGACAGCCCGGCATTGCGCCGGAGCCCGTGTTCGTGTTTCCCGCGACCGGGGAAGAGGCGGCCGGCGCCCCAGGTGACCCGTCGCGACCCACGCCGCTGTGCCTCGTCGGCGTGGAAAGCTGCGGCAGCGTCAACGGGGCCGGTCCGCGCCGGACTTACTGGCGCCAGCGGGGTGCGGAATGACGCCGCCGGCCACCACTGCGCAACGGCGCAGGCGGAAACGCGACTGCCAGCGCGGCGTGACCCTGATCGAGCTCGTCGTCGTCGCGGCCTCGATTGCCGTGCTGGCTGCGATCGCGATCCCCTCCTACCGCAGCCACCTGCTGCGCGCCCACCGGACCGAGGCCCGCGCGTCCCTGCTCGCGCTTGCGACGGCGCAGGAGAAATTCCACCTGCAGTGTCGCCACTACGCGAGCGCACTCGATCCGGGCAAGGACTCCGACTGCGTTGCGGCCAGCCTCGACTTCCCGGTCCGCAGCGAGCGGGGCTACTACGCGACCCGGATCACGTCGGCAGATGCCAGCGGCTGGACCGCCGAATCCTGGCCCACCGGTCCACCCCAGTCCGAGGACCGCCCCTGCCAGCGATTCGGACTCGCGAGCTCCGGGCGCAAGCGCGCCTGGGACGGCGCGAGGCGCGACAACGTCATGGAGTGCTGGGGCAGGTGAGGGTTTCGCGGCGGCCGGGCCGCGCACGGAGCCGGATCAGCCGCGACGCGGCGCCCGCAGTTCGCGCGGCAGCGCGAAGACCACGCTCTCCTCGCGCCCGACGATCTCCTCCGCGCCCTGGCCGCCCCACTCGCGCAGCCGCGCCACCACGCGCTGCACCAGGAGCTCCGGCGCCGACGCGCCCGCCGTGACGCCGACCGACTGCGCGCCGGCGAACCACTCGGCGCGCAGGTCCTCTGGTCCATCAACGAGATAGCCCGGCTTGCCGGCCTTCTCGGCGATCTCGCGCAACCGGTTCGAATTCGAACTCGACTGCGACCCCACCACCACCACGACGTCGCAGGCCTCGACCAGGCCCTTCACGGCGTCCTGGCGGTTCTGCGTGGCGTAGCAGATGTCCTCCTTGCGCGGCGTCGCAAGCGTCGGGAAGCGACGCTGCAGCGCCGCGAGCACCTCGGCCGTATCGTCCACCGAGAGGGTCGTCTGGGTGACGACACCGACCCGCGTCGGATCGCGTACCTCGAGCTGCTCGACGTCCTCGACGTCCTCGACGAGGCAGATGCGCCCGCCCATCGAATCGTCGAACTGCCCCATGGTGCCCTCGACCTCCGGGTGTCCTTCGTGCCCGATCAGGATCACCTCGCGGCCGTCGCGGGCAAAGCGCGCCACTTCCATGTGCACCTTGGTCACGAGCGGGCAGGTCGCGTCGAAGACGCGCAGGCCGCGCTGGTGCGCCTCGGCCTGAACCGCCTTCGGCACGCCGTGGGCACTGAAGATCACCGTGGCGTCGGCCGGCACCTCGTCGAGCTCGTCGACGAACACCGCGCCGAGCCCGCGCAGCCGCTCGACCACGAACCGGTTGTGGACGACCTCGTGGCGCACGTAGATCGGTGCGCCGAACATCTCAAGCGCCCGCTCGACGATCTCGATGGCACGATCCACGCCGGCGCAGAAGCCGCGCGGGTTCGCGAGCAGGACCTTCACCTGTGTTCCCGGAACGCGTCGAGGATCAGGAGCCCGGCGCCGATCGTGATGGCGCTGTCGGCGATGTTGAACGCGGGAAAGTACGCCGCACCCCAGTGGGCGTGGATGAAGTCGATGACGTAGCCGTGGACGATGCGGTCGATCACGTTGCCGAGCGCACCGCCGAGGATCAGCGACAGCGACAGCGGCAGCAGCTTCTCGCCGCGCGGCGTGCGCCAGATCCACACCATCAGCACGGCGCTCACCGTGAAGGCGAGGCCGATGAAGAACCAGCGCTGCCAGCCCGACGCGCCGGCGAGCAGGCTGAACGCCGCGCCCGTGTTGTGCAGGAGCGTGAAGTCGAGGACCGGCAGCACCTCGACGCGCTCGTAGAGCTCGAGGAATCGAGTCGCGAGGAACTTCGTCGCCTGGTCGAGCGCGATCACCCCCAGCGAGAGCCAGAGCCACGCGGCCGGGTGCGTGCGCTGCAACATCGGCGGCACGGGCGTCGTCATCGGGACGGGCTGTTCGTCGTCGCTCACGTCATGCAAACCGCCGGGTCTCGCCGGCACCGTCGAGGTTGACCACGCAGCGGCCGCAGAGTTCGGGGTGCGCCGGGACGGAACCCACGTCGTCGCGCTTGTGCCAGCAACGCACGCACTTCACCGCCGTGGAGGGCCGCACGCGCATCCAGAACCCCGGCTCGCCGGCTGCACCGCCCGTCCCGCCGCCGACCGGGGCGCCTGCCACCGCGTCCGCAGGTCGCGCCTCGGCCGCGTGGACGCGCGCCTCCGAGGTGATCAGCACGAAACGCAGCTCCTCGCCGAGGGGTGCCAGCGCCGCCCGGATACCCGGCGAGGCATAGACATCCACGACGGCGTCGAGCGGTGCGCCGATCGCGCCTGCGACCCGCAGCTGCTCGAGCTCGCGCAGCACCGCTGCGCGGACCTCGAGCACCACCGTCCAGTCCAAGGCCGTTGCCGCGGCCTCGCCGGCCGGCAGATCGGCCCACGTGGACAGGAACACCGACTCCGGGCGCTCGCCCGGCATGTGTCGCCAGATCTCCTCGGCCGTGAACGAGAGGACGGGCGCGAGCCAGCGCACCATCGCCTCGAGGACGTGGTACATCGCGGTCTGCGCCGAGCGTCGCGGCAGGCCCTTGGGCGGGGTCGTGTAGAGGCGGTCCTTGATCACGTCGAGGTAGAAGCCGCCCAGGTCCACCACGCAGAAGTTGTGCACCTTCTGGTAGATGAGGTGGAAGTCGTAGCTGCGATAGGCAGCGATTACCTCCTCCTGCAGTTCGCGCGTGCGCGCGAGCGCCCAGCGGTCGAGGTCCACGAGGTCCGCGAGCGGCAAGCCGTCCCGCGCCGGGTCGAAGCCCGCGAGGTTGCCGAGCAGGAAGCGGGAGGTGTTCCTGATGCGTCGATAGGACTCCGACATCCGCTTCAGGATCTCGTCGGAGACGCTGATCTCGTTGGCGTAGTCGGTCGAGGCCACCCACAGACGCAGCACGTCGGCGCCGAGGGTCGAGATGACTTTCTGCGGCTCGATCGTGTTGCCGAGCGACTTCGACATCTTCCGGCCCTTCTCGTCCACCGTGAAGCCGTGCGTGAGCACGGCCTTGTACGGCGCGTGGCCCTTCTGGGCGACGCAAGTCAGCAGCGAGCTGTGGAACCAGCCGCGATGCTGGTCCGAGCCCTCGAGATAGAGATCCGCGGGATTCAGCACCTCGGGCCGCAGCGTCGTGACGCAGTGGTGCGAGACGCCGGAGTCCACCCACACATCCATGATGTCCGGCACTTTCTCGTAGTGCTCGGCCTCGGCGCCGAGCAGCTCGTGCGCATCGAGCTCGAACCAGGCGTCGATGCCGCCCTGCTCGACCCGCTCCGCGACGCGCTCGACGAGCTCGGCGGCACGCGGGTGCAGCTCGCCCGTCTCGCGGTGCGTGAAGAGCGCGAGCGGCACGCCCCATCGCCGCTGTCGCGAGATGCACCAGTCGGGGCGCCCGGCGATCATGCCGGTGATGCGCTGCTCGCCCCAGTCGGGCATCCAGTGCACCTTGCGGATCTCCTCGAGCGCAGCGGCGCGCAGCCCAGCCTGCTCCATGCCGATGAACCACTGCGGCGTGGCGCGAAAGATCACCGGCGTCTTGTGGCGCCAGCAGTGCGGGTAGCTGTGGCGGAAGGGCTCGTGGTGCAGCAGCGTTCCGTGCTCGCCGAGCACCTCGACGACGTGCTTGTTCGCGTCGAAGACTTTCTCGCCGGCGAAGACCGGCGTCGAGGGCAGGAAGCGCCCGTCGCCGCCCACCGGGTTGTCCACCGCCAGGCCGTAGCGCTGGCCGATGACGAAGTCCTCCTGGCCGTGACCGGGCGCGGTGTGCACCGCACCCGTGCCGCTCTCGAGCGTCACGTGCTCGCCGAGGATCACCGGCACCTGGCGCTCGTAGAACGGGTGCCGCAACACGAGGCCCTCGAGCGCCGCGCCCTTGACCCGGGCGACTTCACCGCGTTGCGTGGCGCCTGCGCGCTTCAGCACCGACTCGGCGAGCTCGCTCGCGAGCAACAGCAGCTCCGCACCGGCAGCGGAGTCGACGATCAGCAGCGAGTAATCGAACTCGGGATGCACCGCGACGGCCTGGTTCGCGGGCAGCGTCCAGGGCGTGGTGGTCCAGATCGCGATGCTCGCGCGGCCCGGAGGCAGTTCGGCAAGGCCGCAGCGCCGCGCGAAATCCGCGCGATCCACGACCTCGAAGCGCACGTCGATCGAGGGCGAGGTGCGCTCCTCGTACTCGACCTCGGCCTCGGCCAGCGCGGAGCGGCAGTCGAGGCACCAGTGCACGGGCTTGTAGCCCTTGAAGAGGTGGCCGTTGCGGATGATTCCGGCGAACGCACGCAGTTGCTCCGCCTCGTAGCGCGGCTGCATCGTGAGATACGGCTCGTTCCAGTCGCCCATCACCCCGAGGCGCACGAAGCCGCTCCGCTGCACCTCGACCTGCTGCTGCGCGTACTCGCGGCACTTCTGGCGGAAGGCCTTGGCGTCGAGCAGCTTCGTCTCCTTGCCGCCCGCCTTCTCGACCGCGTGCTCGATCGGCAGGCCGTGGCAGTCCCAGCCCGGCACGTAGGGCGCGTCGTAGCCGTCGAGCGTCCGGGACTTGACGATGATGTCCTTGAGGACCTTGTTCATCGCAGTGGCCGATGTGGATCGCGCCGTTCGCGTAGGGCGGTCCGTCGTGCAGGATGAACGTCGGGCGGCCCCGGGCCGCCTCGCGCAGCTTCGTATAGGTGCCGCGCTCCTCCCACCAGGCGAGCATCTCCGGCTCGCGCCGGGCAAGGTCCGCCTTCATCGGGAAGGCCGTCTCGGGCAGGTTGACGGTGTGCTTGTAGTCGGCCATGGGGGAGTGATCGGCGCGAGGCCGGCCAGTTTATCAAATGCCGAGGACCGTCCTCGCGGCCGCCGCATCGCGGTGCATCTGGGCCACCAGCGCGTCGAGCGACTCGAACTTCTGCTCGTCACGCAGGCGAGCGACGAAGTCCACGTCGAGGTAACGGCCGTACAGGTCGCCCGCCCAGTCGAACAGGTGGACCTCGAGCAGGGGGTCGGTGCCGTCCACCGTCGGGCGGGTGCCGAGGCTTGCCACGGCAGGATGATCGACGAGGCCGGCGCCGCTCGCCCGCACCGCAAAGATGCCCCAGAGCGGCACGACCTTCCGGTGGAGGGCGAGGTTGGCGGTGGGAAACCCGAGCTGGCGACCGAGCTTCATGCCAAGGCGTACCCGGCCCGCCATGCGGTAAGGGCGCCCGAGCAGCCGCGTGGCGCGCTCGAGGTCGCCCCGGTTGAGCGCCTCGCGTACGAGCGAGCTGCTGACCCGCTCCCCGTCGACGAGGAACTGGCCGACCTCCTCCACCGTGAACCCGTGCGCGCGGCCGGCCGCCCGCAGGGTCTCGATCGTGCCCTCCCGGCGACGGGCGAAGTGGAAGTCGTGCCCGACCACCACGTGATGCACGCCGAGGCCGCTGACGAGCAGTCGGTCCACGAACTCAGCGGCCGCCATGCCCCGCATGCGATCGTCGAAGCGAAGCACCACCACGCGATCCACGCCGCAGGACTCCAGGGCCTCGAGCTTTTCCCGCAGCCGCGTCAACCGTGACGGCGCAGCCGACCCTTCGAAGTACTCCCGCGGCGTGGGCTCGAACGTGACCACCACCGCAGGCACGCCGAGGACCGAGGCGCGCTCGCGCAGCGCTGCGATGATGTGCTGGTGGCCGCGGTGCACGCCGTCGTAGTTGCCGATCGTGGCGACGCAGCCACGGTGGCGTTCACGGAGGTTGTGCAGGCCTCGGACGAGTTCCATCGATCGTACCTGTCCGCCCGGCGGACGATGGCGGCGGACGGTAGCAGATCCGTCGGCGCCGGGCGCTGGGTCATGGCTGCCGCGCGATCGTCGGGAAAATTTACAGACGCCGACTGCACGCAGGCCAGAAATCGTCATAGGCGGTTGATTTAGATAGCAATCCTTGGATTGGCACCAAACTTGCTAGATATCAATCGAGCCAGCCCGTCCGGGATGCCGTCATCACGACGGCTCCCGGTCAGGTGGCAGGGAATAAAAGCCATGAATTCACGCAACGCGGCCACCAACTGGCCACCACGACGGAGGGGAATCTGATGAAGCTCGTATCAATCCTGCGCAGGACCACCTCGCTCGCGCTGCTCGGCGGTGCCGCGCTGTGCGTCGGCGCACCGGCCTCGGCCGCCATCATCTACAACACCGGCGTCGCGGGCACCGCGACGGTGGCGATGGGCATCAACGACCAAGGCCACCTCAACACGGCTGTCGGGAACATCGTCACCAATTCCAGCCGGACCGGACTTGCATTCAAGTTCGCCGACGGAAGCTGGCGGGACTCCACCTCGCCCGGCTGCTTCTGCGAGGGCTGGGGCGTGTCGGTCAACAATGCCACGTCCGGCTACGCCAACGTCGACAGCGACTTCGGCGTCACCAACCTGTCCCTCGTCGGGGCACCGGTGGCGACGGCGTCGACCTTCACGACGACCACCGGTATCACCAGCCTGCCGGGCCTGACGGTCCGTCATGCGTACGCCCCGGCCGACAACTCCCCGGAAGCGCTGTTCAAGGTGGTGGTGACCATCCGCAACGAGACCGGCGCGGCCGTCAACGACGTCAAGTACGTCCGCGTGATGGACTGGGACGTGCCGCCGACCGAGTTTTCCGAGTACGTGACCATCAAGGGTACCGGCACCACGACGCTGCTTGAGCGCTCGCACAACGACGGCTTCGAGACCGCGAATCCGCTCGTCAACGGCGCGCCGATCACCGCCTCGACGCTTAACGCTGATTTCGAGGATCTCGGTGTCCTCGACCACGGCTGCCTATTTCCGCTTCAACTTCGGCACGCTCGAAGACCTCGCCGAGTACACCTTCACGATCTTCTACGGCGCGGCCCCGAGCGAGCGCACGGCACTGCTTGCGATGGGCGCCGAGGACATCGAGCTGTATTCGCTCGGGCAGAGCAGCGGCGCCGGCGGCGCTGCGTTCGGAACGCCGGCGACCTTCATCTTCGGGTTCCAGGGCGTGGGCGGCGTGGTCGTCGTCCCGACGCCGGAGCCGGGTTCGCTGGCGCTGCTGGGCCTCGGCCTGATGGGGCTGGGCTTCGCACGCCGTCGTCGCGGCTGACATCACCGGCGGACCGTGCGGCACCACCGCACGGTTCCGTCCACGGGGCCTCGACCTCCCCGGCTGTGGACGCTAGGCTCCCCCACTTCGGTGGGGGAGCTTTTTTGTGCCCCCCCCGTTTTCGTTCGTACTCCCGGGGGAGAGGTCAATGAGGCGTCCGCCTGCACGCGTCCACTGGCAAGCCGCGATCATCCTGCTGGCAGGACTCGGTGCCGACCCTGCTGCTGCCGTGCCCTTCGATCCCGGCACCCTGCCGGCGACAGCGTCCCCGAAGAGCGGCGCAGCCGCCGCGGAGACGAGCTACCGCACCGGGCTCCAGGCACTTGAGGCCGGCCGGGTGGACGACGCCGAGCGGTCGTTCCTCGGCTGCCTCGAGGTCGCGCCCCGGGCCGCAGCCTGCCTGCTGGGCCTCGCCATCGTGGCCGAGCAGCGCGGCAATCCCGACGAGGGTGGCCGCTGGATCGAGCGCGCCGCAGCCGCCGAACCCGACAACGCCTACGCACAGGCATCGCTCGGGCGCTGGCGGGCGGTCGACGGACGCACGCCCGAGGCGATCACCGCGCTCGAGCAGGCCGTACGCCTCGACCCCAGGGCCGTGCGCCCGAAAGTCGACCTCGGCGACATCTACCTGACCGGGGGCCGCGACCTCGAGCGCGCCATCAAGCTGTACCGCGAGGCGATTGCCATCGACGATTCGCACGCCGGCGCGCACTACGCACTCGCCGTGGCACTGACGCGCAAGGGCGACGCGGCGGGTGCTCGCCGCGAGTTCGAGCGCGCGTCGTCGCTGTCGCCCGGCAATCCGCTGCCGGCCCTGGCACTCGCAGACCTGTACGCCGCGGCCGGCAACCTCAACGACGCCGAGAAGTACGCGCGCGAGGCCGTCAAGGCGCAGCCGAGCCTGCTGACCGCGCGACTCAGGCTGGGGCAGGTCCTGGAGGCGACGGGCCGCTACGACGAGGCCATGCAGCAGTACCAGGCCATGACCAAGGCGCACCCGAAGCTGGCCGCCCCGTACTTCCACGTGGGTGCGCTGCTGCACCGTCGAGGCGACCTGCCGGGCGCCACCAACGCCTACCAGCAGGCCCTGAAGAACGACGCGCGCTTCGCACCCGCGCTCAACAACCTCGCGGCGATCGAACTCACCGGGAACAAGTCGCCGGCAAAGGCCGAGCCGCTCGCGCGCCGCGCGGTCGAAGCCGCACCCGACAGCGCCGCCTACCGTGACACGCTGGCCGAGATCCTTGCCGCGCGCGGGCAGTTCGACAAGGCGCTGGCCGAGCAGCAGCAGGCCGTGCGGCTGGAGCCCGGCAACCCGATGTACCTCGTGCGCGCCGGGCAGTTGCAGGCGCGGCTCGGCCAGAAGGACGCGGCCATCGCTTCGCTGAGCCGCGCCCTCGAAATGTCTGATTCGTTCCCCGGCGCGGCCGACGCGAAGAAGCAGTTGGCAACTCTGCAACGCTGAGCATTCCTCAGTCCGGCGGCCGTTCGTCGGGACGCAAGGCCGGTGGCCCGGCGGGCCGCACCCTGAGTTCGTGCAGGCGCATGCCGAGCACGTAGAGCGTGCCGAAGTACAGGCCTGCACCGCCCACCACCAGCAGTGTCATCCACTGCGCGCGCGACCATGCGCCCATCTCGATCCAGCGCTGGGTGTCGCCGGCGACCCACCACAGGAACGCCACCATGACGACGTTGGCGGCGAGCACCTGCCAGAGCATTGATCGCCAGCCGGCGGCGTGGTGCAGCACGCCCTGTCGGCGCAGGCCCCGGTAGAGCATCGTCGAGTTGTACCAGGCGCCGATGCCGGTGTTGAGCGCCAGCAGCGCATGGAGGCCGGGGCGGCCCGGGTACGCGAATGCGAGCGGCAGCACCACCAGCAGGTTGAGCCCCATGCTCAAGCCCAGCGAGCGGATGCCGATGCGCACGGGCGTGCGGGTGTCCTGCCGCGCGAAGTACCCGGGTGCGAGGACCTTGACCATGCTGAACGCCAGCAGCGCGGACGCATACGCCGTGAGCGCGAGCGAGGACATCCGCACGTCGTGCTCGTCGAACTTGCCGTAGTGGAAGATCGTGACCGTGAGCGGTCCCGACAGCACGACCAGTGCGAGCGTCGCGGGCAGCACCACGATCACGACGAGGCGCAGCGCCCAGTCGAGCGTGGCCGAGAACCGCTCCGGCGCCTGCGCCGCGTGCTGGGCCGCGAGCCCCGGCAGGATCACGGTGGCGAGCGCGATGCTGAACACCCCGAGCGGGAACTCCATCAGGCGGTCGGCGTAATAGAGCCACGCGATGCTGCCGGTGGCCAGGAACGAGGCGATCAGCGTGTCGAGCAGCACGGCGACCTGCGAGACCGAGGAACCGAAGATCGCCGGCAGCATCAGCCGGCCGATCTTGCGCACGCCCTCGTGCCGCCAGCGCCAGCGCGGGCGCCGCAGCAGGCCCATCCTGACCACGAACGGCAGCTGGAAGGCCAGCTGCACGATGCCCGCCACGAACACGCCGATCGCGAGCACGATCCCGGGCCGGTCGAACGAGGGCGCGATCAGCGCCGCGAACACGATCATGACGAGGTTCATGAGCGTCGAGGTCGTCGCCGGCACGGCGAAACGTCCGTAGCTGTTCAGCACGCCAGCGGCCAGCGCCGCGAGCGAGATGAACAGCAGGTACGGGAAGGTCCAGCGCAGCATCTCGACCGTCAGGTCGAACTTGCCCTCGTCGGCACGGAAGCCGGGGGCGAAGATCAGCACCAGCAGCGGCGCGGCGACGACGCCGACGATCGTCACGACCGTCAGGAACCACGCGAGCGTGCCGGCCGCGCCATCGACCAGTTCGCGCACCTCGTCGTGCGGCCGCTGCACCTTGTACTCGGAGACCACCGGCACGAACGCCTGCGAGAACGCGCCCTCCGCGAACAGCCGGCGCATGAAATTCGGGATCTTGAAGGCGACCAGGAAAGCGTCCATCAGGACGCCTGCGCCGAACATCCGCGAATAGACCATGTCGCGCAGCAGCCCGGTCACCCGCGACAACAGGGTGAAGGCGCCGACGATGCTGGTGCTGCGGAAAAAGCCGCCGCTCAAGCGGGTTCCTCGGGAACGGTCACGACGCGGGCGGCCGGAGTGCAGGACATGCCGGCGGCACTATAGCGAGGGTTGACCGGCTGCGCATCCTCCGCCACAATGCGCGGCTCATTTTGGAGACCGATTCGTGGCGAACATCAAGTCCGCAGAAAAGCGCGCCAAGCAGGCCGTCAAGCGTCGTGCCCACAACATGGCCGCCCGCTCCCGCCTGCGCACCTCGATCAAGAAGGTGCTGAACGCCGTCGGCGCCGGCAAGAAGGACGACGCGGTCGCGGCCCTGAAGGCGGCCCAGCCCGTCATCGACACGATGGTCAGCAAGGGCATCATCCACGCCAACAAGGCGGCGCGTCACAAGCGCGAGCTGAACGCGAAGGTCAAGGCGCTGGCGACCGGCTGAGCCGCTTCGCATCGATCCCGAAAAGCCGGCCTCGTGCCGGCTTTTTCATTCCTGCGCGGACGGGGGCGCCTCGGCCGCAATCTCGTCGAGCCGCCGCATCACGGCCTGGCACAGCGCCTGCGTGCCGTCGCGCGTGGCGCCCGAGATCCGGAAAACCGGCCCCTTCCATCGCAGTCGCCGGACGATCTCGCGGCAGCGCCTGTCCGCCGCCTCCGGCGTCATCAGGTCCGTCTTGTTGAGCACCAGCCAGCGCTCGCGCGCGGCGAGTTCCGGGCTGAAGCGCTTCAACTCCGCGACGATGACGCGGGCGTCCTTGACCGGGTCTGCGTCCGGGTCGGGCGGGGCGATATCCACGAGGTGCAGCAGCAGGCGCGTGCGCTGCAGGTGCTTGAGAAAGCGGATGCCGAGCCCCGCACCGTCGGCCGCCCCCTCGATCACGCCGGGGATGTCGGCCATGACGAAACTCTTGTGCTCGCCGACATACACGACGCCGAGGTTCGGGTGCAGGGTCGTGAACGGATAGTCCGCGATGCGCGGCCGCGCGGCCGAGACCGCCGTGATGAGCGTGGACTTGCCGGCGTTCGGCAGCCCGAGCAGTCCCACGTCGGCCAACAGCTTGAGTTCGAGGCGCAGGTCGCGCCGCTCGCCCGGATAGCCCGGGGTGGCCTTGCGCGGCGTGCGATTGGTGCTGCTCTTGAAGTGCTGATTGCCGAGCCCGCCGCGCCCGCCACGCGCCACCAGGATGCGCTCGCCGGGTTGCGTCAGGTCGCCGAGTGTCTCGTCGGTCTCGGTGTCGTAGATCACCGTGCCCACGGGCACGACGACCTCGAGGTCCGCGCCGCCCCGGCCGCTGCAGTCCGCGCTGCCGCCCGGCTCGCCGTTCGGCGCCTTGAAACTGCGTCGGTAGCGGAAATCGGCCAGCGTGTTGAGGCCCTGCTGCGCCACGAAGTAGATGCTGCCGCCGTGGCCGCCGTCGCCACCGTCCGGCCCCCCGAACGGGATGAATTTCTCGCGGCGGAAGCTGACCATGCCTCGCCCGCCGTTGCCCGCCTGGACCTTGATCGTGGCTTCGTCGACGAACTTCATGGTGGATGGCCGATGGTCAACGGATCACGCATGGGGAGGAGCGATTCGCCCCAAAAAGCAAAGGCCCCGGGGATGCCGGGGCCTTATGCTGGACGGGAGCGGAGCCCCGGTCAGTTCGCGACCGGATCGACGAACACGTGCATGCGCTGCTCGGCGCCCTTGCGGCGAAACTGCACGGTGCCGTCCGTCAGCGCGAACAGCGTGTGGTCCGTGCCGATGCCGACGTTGGCTCCGGCGCGGTACTGCGTGCCGCGCTGGCGCACGAGGATGTTGCCCGCGAGCACGCGCTGCCCGCCCGACTTCTTGAGGCCGAGGCGCTTGCTCTCGGACTCGCGACCGTTCTTGGTACTGCCGCCTGCCTTTTTATGTGCCATGGCTCGACTCCTTTCTTCGGGCGCGGGCTCAGCCCGAGATACCCGTGATCTTGACTTCGGTGTACTGCTGACGATGCGTACCCTGCCGCAGGTAGTGCTTGCGGCGGCGGAATTTGACGATCGTCACCTTGTCGGTCTTGCCATGTGACTGGACCGTGCCCGTCACCTTGCTGCCGTCGACATAGGGCTTGCCGAGCCTGACGTCAGCACCCTTGCCGACGACCAGCACCTTGTCGAATTCGACGTCCGCGCCCGGCTCGCCAGTGAGCTTCTCGATGCGCACCACGTCGCCCTCGGCGACACGATACTGCTTGCCGCCCGTCGCAATGACTGCGTACATGACCTTGGATTCTCCACAGGGGCCGGGGTCGACCCCCGGCAGAAAGACGCGGAAGTTTACGGGTCCGGGCCGCTCGAATCAAGCGCTTAGGGGATCCAAGCCATTCCCACGCCCGGGACGTCCGGGTACCATGCGCCGTCTTTGTCAGGGCCCGGCGCGGGAATGCAACTCGATCAGATCAGGGAACCGGTGGCCGACGAGCTGCGCCGCCTCGACGAGGTCATCGTCGCCCGCCTGGCGAGCGACGTCGTGCTGGTCAACCAGGTCTCGCAGTACATCGTGGGCGCGGGCGGCAAGCGTCTGCGGCCACTGTCCGTCGTGCTCGCGGCGCGGGCCTGCGGCTACCGCGGCGCACAGCACGTCGAGGCCGCCGCCATCATCGAGTTCATCCACACGGCCACGCTGCTGCACGACGACGTGGTGGACGGATCGGGGCTGCGCCGCGGCCGGCACACCGCCAACGAGGTCTTCGGCAACCAGGCGAGCGTGCTGGTCGGCGATTACCTCTACTCGCGCGCCTTCCAGATGATGGTCGACCTCGGCGACATGCGCATCCAGGGCGTCATGGCGGACGCGACCAACACCATCGCGATGGGCGAAGTCCTGCAGCTGATGAACGCCCACGACCCGGACACCTCCGAGCAGAGCTACCTCGAGGTCATCTACCGCAAGACGGCGAGGCTGTTCGAGGCCGGCGCGCAGATGGCGGCGATCCTGGCGCAGGCCTCCCCGGCCGTGGAGCAGGCGATGCTGGCCTACGGGCGGCACCTCGGCACCGCGTTCCAGCTCGTGGACGACGCGCTCGACTACCGGGCCGACCGCACGGAACTCGGCAAGAACCTCGGCGACGACCTCGCCGAGGGCAAGCCCACCCTGCCGCTGATCTACGCGCTGTCGCGGGCGGCGCCCGAGGACGCGGCGCGGCTGCGGACCGCCATCGAACGGGGCGGCCTCGACGACCTCGAGGCGATCACGCGCACGATTGAATCATCGGGGGGCCTTGAGTACACTGCCCGGCTCGCGCGGCGGGAGAAGGATCTCGCCATCGAGGCCCTGGCCGATCTTCCCGATTCGGCGCACGCACGGGCGCTTCGAGCGCTTGCGGACTTCGCGGTCAGCCGCACGCACTGACTTCGGGGTCCGACCGGTCGGCACACGGCGACGGGATGTAGCTCAGCCTGGTAGAGCACTACGTTCGGGACGTAGGAGTCGGAGGTTCAAATCCTCTCATCCCGACCACTTCGCCGGCTCACGAGCACCTTGTCCACCCGCCGGCCGTCCATGTCGACGACCTCGAAGCGCAGGTCCTCCCAGTCGAAGTGATCGGCGGGCTGCGGAATGCGGCCGAGCTGGTGCAGCACGAAGCCGGCCACGGTCGTGTACTGGTGCTCCTCCTGTCCCGGCAGCGATCCGAGCTCGAGCGCGTCCTGCAGTTCCTCGATCGGCAGGCCGCCCTCCACCAGCCACGAGCCGTCCTCGCGAGCCTGGATGGCGGACGTCGCAGGCGCACCCGCGGTGCCGATCTCGCCCACGATGGCGCCGAGGAAGTCCGAGTCGGTCACGAGACCCTGCACCTCGCCGTACTCGTCCATGACGAGCGCAATCTGCCGGCCCGCCGCCCGGAACGTCTCGATCAGCGAGGTCGTGGTGGCGGTCTCGGGCACGCGCAACGGGTCGCGCACCCGCGCGGCCGACGTCGAGCGGCCGGCCCGCGAGCGCGTCGGCGAGCAGGTCCGTTACCTCGACGATGCCGAGCACGTTGTCGGTGCCGCCGCGGCAGACGACGAGCCGCGTGTGCGGCGCGGCGGCGACCCGCGCGCGCACGGTCGCCGCGTCGTCGTCGAGGTCCACGACGTACAGCTGCTGCCGCGGCGTCATGATGCTGGTCACGCGACGCTCGTCGAGGCGCAGCACGTTCGAGACATAGGCCTGCTCGCTCTCGTGGAACACGCCGGCGGCGGCGCCCTGCTCCATCAGCACCGCGATCTCCTCGTCCGTCACGGGTGGCTCGCGTTCCGCAGACCGGGGAACGAGCGCGAGCACCGCATCGCTCGACTTCGACAGCAACCAGACGAACGGCGTGGCGAACTTTTCGAGCATGCGCATCGGGGCCGCCACGACCAGCGCGACGCGCTCGGGCGCGAGCAGCGCGAGGCGCTTCGGCACGAGCTCGCCGAGCACCACCGACAGGTAGGTGATGAGCACCACCGTGAGCGTGAACGCGACGCCGCCCGCATGCGCCGCGAGCAGCGGCACCTGCGCGAGGTGCTCGGCGAGCGGCTGCGCGAGCGCCGACTCGCCCACGGCGCCCGCCAGCACTCCGATCGCGGTGATCCCCACCTGCACCGTGGAGAGGAACCGCGAGGGTTCCCGGCGCAGTCCTGCCGCGGCTGCTGCGCCCGGCCGCTCCTCGTCCTCGAGTTGCTGCAGGCGCGCGCTGCGGGAGGCGACGATGGCCATCTCCGACAGCGCGAACAGCGCGTTGAATCCGACCAGGACCAGGATGATCGTGAAGTCCATCGGGGGGCGTACAGGCTCCGTGCGGGTGGACGCCCATGATACCGGCCGCGGCCACGCGGCCGCGCCGCGGGGTTCACCTGCACCGACGGGACTGCTACGGTGCCGGAACATCCGCCCGGAGAGCCCCATGACCGAGACCTTCCAGCGCATCGTTCTCGCCAGCCGCCCGCAGGGCACCGTGACGACGGACAACTTCCGCCTCGAGCGCGCGCCGGTCCCCGAGCCCGGGCCCGGGCAGCTGCGCGTGCGCAACCACTTCCTGTCGCTCGATCCGTACATGCGCGGGCGCATGGAGGAGACCAAGTCCTACGCCGAGTCACAGAAGCTCGGCGAGACCATGATCGGCGGCACGGTCGGCGTGGTGGAGGTCTCGAACCACCCGGGATTCGCCGCAGGCGACACCGTGACGGGCATTGCTCGGCTGGCAGGAGGTCGCCGCTCTCGGACGGCAAGCAGCTCATGAAGGTGGACACGCGCGCGATCCCGATGTCCGCCTACCTCGGTCCGGTCGGCATGCCCGGCGTCACCGCGTGGCACGGGCTCAATCGCATCTGCGAGCCGAAGGCCGGTGAGACCGTGCTCGTCTCGGCGGCCAGCGGCGCGGTCGGCAGCGTGGTGGGACAGCTCGCCAAGCAGGCCGGTTGCCGGGCGATCGGCATCGCAGGCGGGCCGCGAGAAGTGCGAATACGTCGTCTCGGAACTCGGCTTCGACGCCTGCATCGACCACCGCGAGCACGGCGACGTGAAGTCCATGGCGCGCGCCCTGAAGGCGGCGGCGCCCGATGGCGTGGACGGACTGTTCGAGAATGTCGGCGGCATCTGCCTCGATGCCGCGCTCGCCTGCATGAACCCCTTCGGCCGGGTGGCGCTCTGCGGGCTGATCGCGGGCTACGACGGCCAGGACATCGCGATCCGCAATGTGCGCGCCCTGCTCGTCTCTCGCCTCAAGGTGCAGGGCTTCATCGTGAGCGACCACATGGATGCCTGGCCGCCGGCGCTCGCCGAGCTCGGCCGCGGAGTGGCCACCGGCCGCATCAAGTACCGCGAGACCATCGCCGACGGCCTCGCGGCCGCGCCCGAGGCGTTCATCGGACTGCTGAAGGGACGCAACTTCGGCAAGCAGCTCGTCAAGCTCCTCTGATGCACGCTGCGGCGACGGTCCTGCTGCTGCGGGAGGTCGAGGCCGAGCTCGAGGTGCTGATGATGTGCCGCGGCGCGGGCCTGTCGTTCATGGCGGGCATGTGGGTCTTCCCCGGTGGGCGCGTGGACGCCGCCGACGCCTCGGCCGCCGCCTGCAGGCGCCTCGCGGCGACGCCCGGAGCGGCCGATTGCGACCACCTGCAGACGCTCGAGGGCGAGCCGGTGCCCGCCGCGCAGGCCGTGGCCTTGCGGGTGGCGGCCTGCCGGGAGACGTTCGAGGAAGCCGGCGTGCTGCTCGCCCGCGACGCGCAGGGCGGCCCATGCCAGTCGGCGAGGGTCGAGGCCCTGCAGACGCGCCGCGCGACGGTGACCAGCGACGCCACCTCGTTCGTTGCGATGCTCGAGGTCGAGAATCTCTACCTCGACGTGGACCGGCTCGTCTACTGGTCGCACTGGATCACGCCGTCGCTCGAGCCGAAGCGCTTCGACACGCGGTTCTTCGCGATCGCCCTGCCGCCCGGGCAGGAAGTGAGCGCCGACCTGTCGGAACTCACGCACCACGCGTGGGTCCGACCCGCCCACGCGCCCGAGGCGATCGAGCGCGGCGAGATCCGCGTCGTGCCGCCGACGCTGCTGACCCTCGAGGACCTCGCCGAGAGCTACGCACGGCACGGCAGCCTCGAGGCCATGCTCGCCGCGGAGCGGGGGCGCGCGGCGCCGCCCGTGATGCCGCGCATCGACGCCGGCGCCGGTGAGCTCAGGGTCGTGATGCCGTGGGATCCGGGGTACGCGGCGGCGCCGGGCGAAGGCTGCGTGCCGGCCGATGGCTTCCCGGCGCACCTGTCGAGGCGCCGCTCCTGCATCGTGGTCTCGCCCGGCCGCGAGGCCCGCTGACCCGCTGAAAAAGGAAAGGCCCCGGACGGAACTCCGCCGGGGCCCTGCTGGCCGACCGCCGCATCCGGCGGCCGTGGGCTGCCGATACTTACTTCGACTGGCCGGGCATCACGCTGTCGACGGCCGTCTCGACCGCGTCGCTCGCCTTCTGGAAGAGGTCCTTGGCCTGGTCCATCAGGCTCGTGGCCGTCTTCTCGGCCGAGTCCTGGGCCTTCGACACCGCGGCCTCGGCCTGCTTGGCGCCCGCCGCGGCCTTCTTCTTCATCGTGGTCACGGTCCTGGCGATCTGCTTCTCGGCCTTGACCACGGTCCGGCGGGCCTTGGGCGGCATCTTCTTCGCCTGCTTCACGGCCTTGTTGACCGCAGCGCGGGCCTGCGCCGGCGCCTTGCGAACCGCCTTGCGCACGGCAGTCACCTGCCTCGACACACGCGACGGCACCTTCTTCGCCGACCTGCGCGCTGCCGCTCACCGACTTCTTGACCTTGGCCTTGGTGACGGCCTGCTTCCGGGTCACCTTGGCCTTGGAAACCCTGGCCTTGGCCTTGGTCTTTGCAACGGCCCGGGTCACCTTTCTCTTCGCAACCTTGGCCTTCACCTTGGTCTTGGCCTTCGCCTTCGTGCCCTTGCTGCTCGTCTTGGAACGCGCCTTTTTCTTCGCTGCCATTGAGACTCCCTCGTTTGATCGGGGCGCGGCGGTCGCCGCGCGTGCATCTGCTCGCATCGGACGCTAGTGCAGCGTCACAGCGGAGTCAACAAGTGAATGCTGCAATCAGCCCGAGCCCTGCAGATCCCTGTGCGATGCCGTTCACCGAGGCGACCAGCGCGTCGAAGACCTCGCGGTCCTCGCGGCCGGACTCGCGCCAGCGCCGCAGCAGGTCCACCTGCATGAGGTGGATCGGGTCCACGTACGGGTTGCGCAGCCGGATCGAGCGCTGCAGCGTGGGCTCCGAGTCGAGCAGCCGCGCGCAGCCCTTCACGGCCAGCACGTGCTCGACGCGCGAGGTCGAACTCGCGCCGGATCGCGGCCCCGAGGCGCTCGTGCTCCGGCCGCACGAGCTGGCCGTAGACCTCGGCGATGCCCATGTCGGCCTTCGCGAGCACCACCTCGACGTCGTCGAGCAGCGTCGCGACGAACGGCCAGCGGGCGTACATCTCGCCGAGCAGGTCCGGCCCGAAGCGCTCGTTCACGGCGGTGATCCCGCTGCCCGACGCCGAGCCACCCCGGCAGCATGTGGCGGCTCTGCGACCATGCGAACATCCAGGGAATGGCGCGCAGCGCCTCGATGCCGCCGCCGGCGGCACGGGTCACCGGCCGCGAGCCGATCTGCATGCGCTCGATCACGTCCACCGGCGTGACGCTCTGGAAGTAGTCCGCGAAGGTCGCTGTCGTCGTGCACCAGCGCCCGGTACGCGCGCCGGCTCGCCTCGGCGAACACGGTCAGCGCCTCCTGCCAGCGCGGGTCCGACGCCGCGGGCGTGGGCTGACCGGCGGCGGCGAGCGCCACCGCGTTCACGCTGCGCTCGAAGCTGCGCATCGCGATCGGCCGCAGGCCGTAGCGCTCGTTCACGCTCTCGCCCTGCTCCGTCACGCGCAGGCGTCCGCCGATCGCCCCGGGCGGAGCGCTGCGCACCAGGCCCTCCGTGCGGCCCCCGCCCACGCTGACCGATCCGCCGCGACCGTGGAACACGAGCAGGTCCACGCCCGCGGCCTCGCAGGCCTTGACCATCGCGGCCTGCGCCTCCCGCAGCAGCCAGCGCGAGGCGACGATCCCGACGGCCTTGTTGCTGTCGGAATAGCCGATCATCACGATCTGGCGGTTGCCGCGCGACTGCAGGTGGGCCCGGTAGACGGGGTCGGCCAGCAGCCGCTCGACGATGGGGCCGGCGTTCTCGAGCGACACGACGGACTCGAACAGCGGGGCGACGTCGAGCGGCAGCACCCCGTCCGGACCGTCCGCGAGGCCGGCCCACTGCGCAAGCAGGAGCACCGAGAGTACGTCGTCCACGTCGCTCGCCATGCTCACGACGTACGAGCCGACCGCCGCCCGCCCGTAGCGATGGCCGCAGAACTCCATCGCCTCGAGCACCCAGAGCGCGCGCTTCGCGGCCGCGTCCAGCGCGGTGACCGGCGATTCGTCGCGCTCGAGTGCCGTGCCGAGCCGGACTCGACGCTCCTCCGGCGTCCGCCCGACCCACCCGTCCTCGGCGAGCGCACGCCCGACGATCTCGCGGTGCACCTCGGCGTGCTGCCGGACGTCGAGGGTGGCGAGGTGGAAGCCGAAGGTGCGCACGCGCCGCAGCATGCGGCGGACGTGGAACAGACCGGCGTACTCGCCCCGGTGCGCGGCCAGGCTGCCGGCGATCAGCTCGAGGTCGCCGGTGAGCTGCTCGACGCGCTCGTAGTGGCCGGAGCGGCCCTCGTAGGTGGCGCGCAGGCGCTCGGCGACCTGCCCGAGGAACACGCGATAGGGCATCCGGTCGTGGCTCGCCGGCGTGGCGGTGCGGGCGCCGGGAACGAGGCTGCGGTACTGCTCGATGCGCACCGCGATCTCGGGCGATACCTCGACGCGGCTGCTGCTCTGGCTCAGGCGCTCGGCCAGCGTCTGCGCCTCGAGGAAGTAGCGGTTGACGATCAGCTGGTGGTGGCGCGCGCAGCTCTCGCGGATGGTCTTCGCATGCACGTCCGGGTGCCCGTCCATGTCTCCGCCGACCCACGAGCCGAAGAAGAGCACCTCGGGCACGTGTACCGCGGCGGCGGCCGCGCCGAATACCGCCGACAGCGCGGCCTCGACCTCCTCGTAGAACCCGGGAATGACCTCGTAGATCACCTCCACCAGGAAGAACAGCACGTGCTCGCGCTCGTCGGCGACGCTCAGGCGCTCGCGCGAACTGCCCGCCGTCTGCCAGCCGGTCGTGAGCTCCGTGCGCACGCGCTCGATGATCGAGTGCCGCTCGCCCGGCGTGAGGCTCGGGTCGAGGCGCTGGGTGAGCAGGCGGGCGATGCGCTGCCGCTGGCGCAGCAGCGTGCGGCGCGTCGATTCCGTGGGATGGGGCGTGAACACCGGCTCGATGCGCAACCGGCCGAGCAGGTCGACGACCTGCTCGAGCGTCAGGCCGCGCGCCTTGAGCCGCGCGAAGCACTCCTCGAGCCCGCCCGGCTGCGGCGTGCTGCTGTCGTTCATGTACTGCCGGCGGCGGCGGACCCGGTGCACCTTCTCGGCGAGGTTCACGACCTGGAACCAGGTGGAGAAGGCGTGGACCAGCGACAGGGCCTCCTGCGGCGTGCGGCCCTGGGTCCGTACGACGAGCTCGACGGACTGGTCCGCGTCGCCCTGCCGGCGGCCGATGGCCGCGAGGCGGTCGCCCTCCACCGCCGCGAACAGCTCGGGCCCGCACTGGTCCTTGAGCACGTCGCCCACGAGGGCGCCGAGCACGTGCACGTCGTCGCGCAGTGCCGCGTCCTTGAGCGGAAAGAAAATGCCTTTGCGGGCCATGGCGCGGGTCGCGCTGGGGAGTGCCGTTGCTGACGTGATTCCGCGCGGTGCGGCTGAGTCGTGCCTACTGACGTTCGCCGAATGATACCGGACCTCCGCGGCTCCAGGGTTGCGATGTCGCAACGCGAGTGCGGCGGCGGCACGTCCCATGCTGCTGGCACCGCCGTGACTGTCACGAAATCGAAAAGTCCGGGGCGTAGGTTGCCGGGTTCGTCCGACCCGGACTCAACCCCACGACGAGGACTCTCGCCGATGAAATTCAAGCTCTCCGTGCTGTCCGCAGCAATCGCCCTGGCCTGCGGCACGGCCGCCGCCCGCCCGCCCGACTTCTCGATCCAGCTCAACTCGCTCGCCAGCTACACGGGCAGCGCTGCGGGCGTGCCGGAATCGACCGGCATCGAGATCCTCGCTTACGACCGCGCCTCGAAGCGGGTGTTCGCGATCAATGCCGGCGCCAACACGGTCGACGTCGTGGACCTCGCCGATCCCGCCAACCCGACGCGGGTCACCGCCATCGACTTCTCGCAATACGGCGGTGGCGTAAACGGCGTGGCCGTGCACGACGGCCTGGTCGCGGTCGCCTCGGAGGCGGTCACCAAGACCGACCCCGGCAGCGTCGTGTTCCTCGACGCGGCGACGCTCGACGTGCTCGGCCAGGTGCCCGCGGGCGCGCTCCCGGACATGGTCACCTTCACGCCCGACGGCGAGTACCTGCTGGTCGCGAACGAGGGCGAGCCCAGCGAGGACTACTCGATCGACCCCGAGGGCTCGGTCACCGTGATCGACCTGCGTGCGGGCGTCGGCGCGGCCACGGCGCGGACGGCCGGCTTCTCGGCCTACGTCGGCCAGGAAGCCGCGCTGCGCGCCCGCGGCGTGCGGATCTTCGGTTCGCAGCGCCTCGTGCAGCCGGACGGCTCGGTCGTGCGCGTGCCGTCGAACGCGGCGCAGGACTTCGAGCCGGAGTACATCGCCGTGCAGGGTCCGCGCGCCTACGTGACGCTGCAGGAGAACAACGCGGTCGCCGTGCTGAACATCGGCCAGGCACGCATCGAGTCGGTGCTGCCGCTCGGCTTCAAGGACCACTCGCAGCTTGGGAACAAGTTCGACGCGTCGGACCGAGAGATCTCGAGCAGCCAGGGACGCATCAACATCGCCAACTGGCCCGTGCACGGCATGTTCCAGCCGGACGCGATCGCGACGCTCAAGGTGCGCAACGAGGTGTTCCTGCTGACCGCAAACGAGGGCGACGCGCGCGTGTACCCGACCGCGGACGACATCGTGCCGGGCTTCGAAGAGGGCGACATCTTCAACGAGGAAGTCCGCGTCGGCTCCGGCAGCTTCGCGCTCGACACCGCGGTCTTCCCGGACCGCTGCTGCCGACCGCAACCCTGCCAACCGAAGACTGCCGCGAACCTCGGCCGCCTGAACGTGACCAACACGCTCGGCGCGCGCGAAGTGGACGACGACCCGCAGTTCGAGCGCATCTATGCCTACGGCGCCCGCTCTTTCTCCGTGTGGAACCCGGCCCGGATGGCTGCCTCCACCTCGCCCACGGCGCCTAACGCCGGCCTCGTCTGGGACAGCGGCGATGAGTTCGAGCGGATCACCGCCTCGGTCTATCCGGACTTCTTCAACGCCAGCAACAATGACGAGACCCTCGACAGCCGCAGCGACAACAAGGGTCCGGAGCCCGAGGGCGTGACCGTCGGTCGCGTCGGTCCGCGCGACTACGCGTTCATCGGTCTCGAGCGCATCGGAACGCTGATGGTGTACGACGTGACCGACCCGCGCTCCCCGCAGTTCGTCCAGTACCTAAATACGCGCTCGTTCGGCAACGACAGGCTGCCCGGACAGGACGACTCCGGCGCCGAGGGCGTGACCTTCGTGAGCGCCGAGGACAGCCCGAACGGCCGTCCGCTGCTGCTGGTGGGCAACGAGGTCTCGCAGACGATGGCGGTGTTCGAGGTGGAGCGGATCAGGACCCGCATCCCTCGGTAAACCGGTGCGTGGAAGTCGAGGCGGGGCCGCCCTCGCCTCGATCCCGTCGTCGATTGTGCGAGGCCAGGGCCGGTGCTATACAAGCGGCCGGCCCGGCGCCGATGAGCACCCGCGAACGAATGAACGAGATGCAGCGCATCGTCATGGCGCGCCCGCGGGTCGAGAGGAATCGCACGTGAGCCCGGCGCTGCCGCTCGCGGGCATCCGCGTTCTCACCTTCGAGAACTTCGGTGCCGGACCGTTCGGCTCGATGTACCTCGCGGACCTCGGCGCGGAAGTCGTCAAGATCGAGAACCACGAGCAGGGCGGAGACGCCACGCGCGGCATGGGTCCCTGCTTCCTCGGGCCCCACGACAGCCATTTCTTCCAGACCTTCAACCTGAACAAGAAAAGCGTCGCGCTCAACCTCAAGCGTACCGAGGGCCACGATGCGTTTCGCAGGCTGGTGCGCACCGCCGACGTCGTGCTGAACAACCTGCGCGGCGATCAGCCGGAAAAGCTCGGCCTCGACTATGCGGCGCTCGCGTCGGTGAACCCGCGCATCCTGTGCGCCCACCTCTCGGCCTACGGCCGCGACAACGAGCGCAAGGGCTGGCCGGGCTACGACTACCTGATGCAGGCCGAGGCCGGGTACCTGCACCTCACCGGCGAGCCCGGCACGCCGCCGGCCCGCATGGGGCTGTCGATCATCGACTACATGACCGGCATTACCACGGCGGTCGCGGTGCTGGCGGCGCTGGTCGGCACGATGAAGACCGGCCGCGGCCGCGACATCGACGTGTCACTGTTCGACGTCGCACTGCACCAGCTCACCTACCCCGGCAACTGGTACCTCAACGAGGGCCTGCGCACCGAGCGCCTGCCGCGCAGCTCGCACCCCTCCGCCGTGCCGGTGCAGCTCTTCCAGACCCGCGACGGCTGGATCTTCGTGATGTGCATGACCGACAAGTTCTGGCAGGCACTGCTCGGCGTGCTGGGCCGCGACGACCTCGCCACGCACCCGCATTACGCGGACGCGATCGCGCGACGCGACCACCGGGACGCACTCACGGTCGTGCTGGACGCGGAGCTCGGGCGAGAGACCACCGCGCACTGGCTCGGACGGCTGCAGGGCCTGCTGCCCGTGGCCCCGGTATACGACCTGCCGCAGGCGCTCGACAACCCGTTCGCCGCGGCCGTCGGCATGGTGCGGGCGCTGCCGCATCCCGCGCGGGCCGACTTCCGCGTGCTCGCCAACCCGATCAAGCTCGACGGCGAGCGCCTGCCCTCCCGGCCGGCTCCAGCGCTTGGCGAGCACACCGACGAGCTGCTGCGCGACGCCGGCCTCTCGACGGCCGAGATCGAGGCGCTCAGGGCGAGCGGCGCGGCCGGCTGACGCTCGCGGACGGCACGTGACTCATCGCGTATTCGGTCATGGCCGTGATGGTCAGTGACGGGTTGACGCCGGGATTGGCCGGTACGGTCGAGCCGTCGCAGACCAGGAAATTCCGGTAGCCGAACAGCCGGCTCTGCGCGTCGACGACCCCCGTGGCCGGATCGGCGCCGATGACCGCACCGCCGAGGATGTGCGCCGTGGTGGGGATGTTCGCCCACGCCTCGAGCACCATGCTCTGTGCATAGCCGCCGGTGCGGTTGGCCAGCCACTGCGCCGCGCGATTGCCCGCTTCGATGAACGTGGGGTTGGGCTTCTCGGGATCCTGCTCGGTCGCGAGCGAAACGCCGCCGAACAAGCCGCGCGTCGCACGGAAGGCGATCGCGTTGTCGAGGCTCTGCATCACGAGGAACAGCACCGAGCGGCGGGACCAGCCGACCGGCCAGAGGGTCTTCAGGAACGTCACGGGGTGGCGCAGCGCATTGCCGAGCCACGCCAACGGCCGCGTCAGCCGCGTGCCGTCTCCCGTGAGCAGCGTGTACAGCAGCGACATGAAGTCGCCGTGGCGGCCGTAGGTGACGAATTCGATGTGCGTGTCGGGGCTCGTGTGGATGCTGGCGCTGATCGCGACGTCGTTCCAGGGTCGGGCCGTGCCCTCAGGCAGGGTCACGGCGAGGATGGATTCGCTGTTGGTGCGCACGAGCTGTCCGAGCCGGTCGCTGACGTGCGGCAGCGAGCCCCCGAGCTTGGCCCTCGCGAGCAGCAGATTCGAACCCAGCGCGCCGGCGGACAGTACGACGCCGCGCGTCGTGATCGTCTGGCGTGCCTTGCGGAACCATGCACCCGGCCGTCCGGTCGTCACCACATAGCCGTCGCTGCCGTCGTCCGCGCCGCGCGGACGGATGTCGACGACCTCCCGCTCCGGCAGGACCCGCACGCCGCGCTTCTCCGCGAACCACAGGTAGTTCTTGAGCAGCGTGTTCTTGGCGCCCTCGCGGCAGCCCACCATGCACGCACCGCAGTACGTGCATCCGGTACGCTCCGGACCCTCGCCATTGAAATAGGGATCGGGCACCGCCTTGCCGGGATCGCCGAAATAGACGCCCACCGGCGTGCGCGTGAACGTGTCCTCCACGCCGAACTGGCGACCGACCTCGCGCAACAGCCGCTGCCCGTCGCTCTCGCGGGGCACCTGGACCACGCCGAGCATGCGCTCGGCGGTGTCGTAGTGCGGCGCGAGCGCATCCGCCCAGTCGTTCAGCCCCCGCCACTGCGGATTCGTGAAGAACCCCGGGCTGGCCCTGTAGAGCGTGTTGGCGTACACGACGCTGCCGCCGCCGACCGCCGAGCCGCTCGCGATGAACACGTCCCTGAAGGGAGTCAGGCGGAAGATGCCACGCAGTCCGAGCGCGGGTGCCCAGAGAAAGCGCTTCAGGTCCCAGGTGGTCCTGGCGTAGTCCTCGTCGCGGTAGCGTCGGCCGGCCTCGACCACGCCGACACGATAGCCCTTCTCCGCGAGCCTCAGCGCCGAGACGCTGCCGCCGAATCCGGAACCGATGACCAGCCAGTCGTAGTCGAAATCGCTGCCGGCGTTGATCACATCACCTTTCCGGTTGCGCCGATCCCGCGGCGTCAGCGCGCGCCGAAGCGATACATCACGCCCGCGCTGATCATGAAGATCTCGCTGTCGTGGAACGACACATCGGAGTCGTCGTCGCCCCAGAGCACGTTGCCGACCGCCTGCCAGCGGCCACTCTCGGTCGGCAGCCGGTAGAAGATCGTCGTATCGACAGCGAACTGGTCGGAATCCGTCGTGCGGCCGAAGATCGGGTTGCGCTCGTCGTGGCTCCTGCTGCCGACGGCGACGTTGCTGGCCACCGTGTAGCCCTCGCCCAGGAAGATGTAGCTCAGCTGCAGCCGGTACGCATCGCCGCTGATGGCCTCGCCGTCGCGATCGTCGACGGTGTAGCGCACAAAGGGCCGCACGAGGTGACGCCGTCCCTCGCCCAGCCGGAACAGGTACGAGGCGTCGAAGTGATACTGGTCACCGTCGCGCCGCAGCAGGCGCTGGCAGTCCGCGTCGCAGGAGACACTCGTGACGCCCTCGCCGCTGCGCTCGCTGTCGATCGAGATGTCGCGGTACGAGAAAGTGAGCTCGAACGGCGAGCCGAGGACGCGGTCCCACTGCAGTCGCAGGCCGGTCGAGTCGCGATCGGTCTCCTCGCGCCGCACGCCCTCGGCGTACGGGTCCTCCCAGACCTGGGTGGGGATGCCGCTGAACAGCAGACCGCCCTGCAGGATGCCCGCGGAGCCCAGGTCCTTGCGGGCCCCGAGCTGCGTCACGCCGTCGAGCGTGACGGCGTCCTCGAGCGAGGTGCCGAAAAAGGCCTGCCAGCCGTTGCCGAAGGTGTAGTTGATCTCGCCCGTGGCGACGGGGTGAAAGGTGTCGTCGCTCTGCGGGCGCTGGGCCACCGAGTTGATGGTCGGCTGGCCGATGTCGATCAGGTTGTTGCCGGCGACGACATTGCTCTTGAGGTCGGTGTATCCGCCGCCCACCACCACGAACCCCCGCCAGCCGGCCGTCTCGGGAATCGGCTCGATCGCCGCGGCCACGGTCGCGACCGCGCTGGCACTGACACCCAGCAGAATTGAAACGAGACGAAGAGGTTTCATCGCGACATCTCCAGGCCACGCCGGCAGCGGGACCGCTATCTGGGAAACAGGAGCGTGACGGTGAAGCGGAGACCCAAGCCTTCCGCGCCGCTGTCCGGACTATCGGCCCAGTATCTCAGGCCCCCTCCCAGGCTGACCAGTTGGCTGCCGAATCGCGTCAACTTCGAGACCGACGCATTGACCGGTACCGACCACTGTTCGTTCTGCCAGTCGTAGCTGCTCTCGGTATTGAGACCGAACGTCCAGCTGTCGGGCGTCGTGAACGTCAGGAACGGCTGCATGAAGGTCGCACTCACGTTCTCGCGATCGCCGTCCCCGGCAAAGGACCAGATGTGGTTCGCGAGCACGCCGCGGGTCCAGCCGTTGCTCTGCTTGAGCGCCACGATCGTGGGCCCGGTGCCCCATTTGTCGGCGGTCAGCAGGTCATTCGAGCCCGTGGGGAGCAGGAACACCGGCCCCACACCCAGGATCCAGCCGGAAGCCGTCGGTGCCTTGGGCGAGAAGAACACACTCTGCACGACGTCGCCGATGCCCGTCTGGGTCCCGGATCCGGGAAAGATGTCCTCCTGCCGCACGATCGGCAGGATGGTACGGGAGATCAGGTTCCAGTCCTGGCTGAGATCGACCGGCACGACCGGCTGCACGTTGAGCAACCAGCGGTCGCCTGCGTCGGCCGGCCCGATGTCCTGGTCGTAATTCAGCTGCATCGGCACGCTGATGAGCGCCGCCACGGGATTGGAGAGCTGCATCGCGAGGTTGGCATCCGGTTCCGCCGCGAAGGCAGGCGCGAGGAGGAGTTGACTGACGATCAAGATCACGGGCGCGAAAAAAGCGGCCCCACCGCGGCACTCTGCGTTCATGTGTGTCCTGGTTAACTTAGGAGAGGGCCTGGGTCCACGACCGTCCGCCGGGACCCTCGGCGCGGCCGCCTAGAATCCGATCGCGATGCCGACGCCCGGCCCGTGCTCCGTCAGGTCGTAGCGCTGGTAGTTCTGCCCGCGGCCGTCCTCGTAGTCGAACGCGATGACGCGATAGCCGACGTACCAGGCGAACTTCTCGGTGTTCTGTCGCCTGAACGTCGTGATCATGTGCCAGGTGAAGTCCGACCCGACGCCGAAGCCGCCGACGTCGCCGCGCAAGGTGTAGGTCCACTTGCCGGGGAACGGCACGACGACGTTGACGCCAACGAGCGGATCGACCCAGCTTGCATCCCGGCTGGCCTCGCGGCGCTGCTGCAGCAGCCGCACCCGCAGGTCGGTCGAGAGGTCGAAATACCCGAGCGAGACGAGCCCTTCGACGTAGGGAGTGAAGCGCCGACCCACCGTGCCCATCATCGTCAGCTGCTCGACGTCGATGCCGCTGCTCGCTCGCCCTTGCTGGGTCTGGGCGCTCCAGCCGAGGTTCATGTAGGTGACATCGCCGGTGAACGACCAGACGTCGTTCTCGACGCGGTAGGCCGCCATGGCGCCGAACTTGAGCGCGTCGAACAGATCCGAGATGCTGAGGTCGATCGGCACGCTGATGTCACCGATCTGCGCATCGCCATCGATGGCCGCGCCCATGCCGTACAGGAAGACCCTCTGTCGCCATTCACCGGGGTCCTGCTGGGCCTGCGCCAGTGGAGCGCACGCAGCAAACACGACGGCGGCAGCCGCTGCAAGGAATCGACTCGAGATCATCTGAAACTCCTGCCGTGACCCAAATGCCTGCCGCGCACCATCGCGCCCGGTTCTGACGAGCAGAACCGGGCGCGGGGATAGCGTGAATCAGCGGAGAATCGTCCTCACTCGGCGTTGAGGTGAAGATTCAATTCGGGCAACGCAAACGGACGGCCCGGCGGCACCTGGCGCTTCTCCGGGGCCGAGCCCGGGATGAACTCGAAGTCCGGCGTGAAGGTGACCATCAGGTCGCGCAGCTTGGTGATCGCAGTGCGGTCGCCGTCGAAGCGTGCCTTGCCCTCCTGTCCGAGCTGGTCGAAGGTCGCCACGCCCAACATCACGCGGTTGAGCTCCGCGCGATCGACCGTGACCGTCAGGTCGGGCTTCGGGGACTGGATGCCCTTGATATTGGTGAGCGTCGCGTTGCTGAGCTCGATCAGGTACTTCTCGCCATTGTCCGGGGTCACGAGGTTGATGGTCAGTCGCAGGCCGTCGGCCCGCTTCGGATCCATGCTGATGCCGAGGAAGTCCAGCCACTGATCGGTGGACATGGCTCGAACCACGTCCGGGCCCGAGGAGGTCACCGGGTTTCCAGTGGGCATGCCCGAGCGCAGCTCGTAGGCACCCTGCAGGAAGCTGTTGCGCACGCTCGGGCTCTCCTTCTGGTACCCGAGCTGCTCGTAGGCGTCGGCGAGCAGGTCGCGGGCCGGCTGGTTGCGCGGCTCGGCGAAGACCAGCTTGTCGAGGATCTCGACCGCATAGAGGTACTTGCCCTGTCCCACGAGCTCGCGGCCCTTGGCCATGATCTTCTCGGAGCCGCCCATCATCTCCACGTACAGCGGTGCGGAGTCGCTGGGCGACAGCGGAACGAGCGTGGCCGGGTTGCCGTCCCAGTGGCCGAGGAAGCGATTGATCACGCCGCGGGCATTGTTCTGCTCCGAGCCGTGGTAGCTGCGCGCGGCCCACTGCCGCTGCAGGCTCTTCGGCACCTCGTAGACGTTGTGGATCTCGTTGATGGTCACGCCCTGGTTGGCGTAGTGCAGCGACTGGTTGTTGAGGTTTGCGTACACGTCGCGCTGCGTGCGCAGCACTTCCTGGATGCGGTCATTGCCCCAGCGCGGCCAGCTGTGCGAGGCGAACATCACCTCCGCCTCCTGGCCGAACTTCCACAGCGCCACGTTGATCTGCTTGGACCAGTTGATCGCGTTGCGCACCGCTGCGCCGCGCAGCGTGTAGATGTTGTGGATCGTGCCGGTCACGTTTTCCGCCGCCCAGAAGGCCTTGAACTGCGGGAAGTAGGTGTTCATCTCGACCGGCGCCTCGGTGTCCGGCGTGTTCTGGAACACCATCTTCACGCCGTCGAGCGTGATTTCCTCGAAGTCCTTGGAGATCAGCCGGTTCGGCGCGATCAGGCCGACCGAGCCCGAGGCGACGTTCTTGCCGATCGACTGGTCCACGTGACCGAACGGGCTGCGCTCCAGCAGCGTCGCGTACTGGACCTGGCTGCGCCGGGACATCGCGGTGCCCGCGAACACGTTCTCCGCGATCGCCGCGTTCATGAAGCCCTCAGGGGCGATGATCATGACCTTGCCGCTCGCCGCGTCGGCTTCGTCCGCAACACCGCGCACGCCGGCCCAGTGGTCCACGTGCGAGTGCGAGTACACGACGCCCACCACCGGGCGCTTGCCGAGCTTCTCGTTGATCAGCTCGAGCGCAGCGCGGGCCGTTTCCCTGGCGGTCAACGGGTCGAACACGATCCAGCCCGTGTCGCCCTTGACGAAGGTGATGTTGGCGAGGTCGAAGCCGCGCACCTGGTAGACCCGGCCCGGCACCACCTCGTAGAGACCAAAGCCCATGTTCAGGATGGCCTGGCGCTGCAGCGACGGGTGGATGCTCTCGAACTCCTTGCCGGAGAGCAGCCACTGGTAGCTTTCCATGTCCCAGGCAACGTGGCCGGCGTCGGCCATGATCTTCTTGTAGGGCGGAGCGGCGATGAAGCCTTTCTTCGCCTCGTCGAAGTCCCGCTTGTCGTCGAAGGGCAGCTGCGCCTTGGCGCCGTTGCGCAGCTCCAGCGTGAACGTCGAGGGCATCTTGCCCTTCGGGTGGAAATGGCCGCCATCATCGGCCGCGAAGGCGGCCGAGCCGGCGCCGGCAGTGACCGCGCAGGCAAGCGCTAGTGTCAAGAATCGGACGAATTTCATTCCATGCTCCTCGGGTCTGTGATCCTGTCTCGCCGGCCGACTGTCGATGTCGAAGCGGCTTTTAGCCGCGGCATTCTGCGACGGCCGCAGCCATACGTCGAATGTACTGCTGCTATGCGTGGTATGCTCTTTTTGCATGCCTATGGACCTCCGCCAGATGCGGCACATCCTCGCGCTTGCCGAGCACGGCAGCTTCTCGCGCGCGGCCGCAGCGCTCTCTCTCAGTCAGCCGACGCTCTCGCGCAGCATTCAGGGCGTCGAGCAGCAGATCGACAAGCAACTGTTCGTGCGCACGACGACGGGCGTCGAGCCGACGGACGTCGGCCGAGTCTTCGTCCGGCGCGCGCGGCAGATCGTACAGATGAGTGACGAGTTCAACGACGAGATCTCGAGCGACCGGGCCCTCCAGTCCGGTCACGTCTGGGTGGGCGGCGGCCCCCACCCTGCGCAGTCCACGCTCGCGGCCGCCCTCGCGAAGTTCATCCCCGCTTATCCGCGCGTCTCGGCACGCCTGGTGGTCAGGGACTGGGACGAGCTGTTGCGCGACCTGCGCGGCCGTGAAATCGAGTTCTTCGTGGCCGAGACCAGCACGCTGCAACAGGAAGCCGACGTCGATATCGAGCCGCTGTCGCCACACCCAGTTTACTTCGCGGCCCGTGCGGGGCACCCGCTGGCCGGTCGCCGCGACGTGACCGCAACCGACACATTCGCGTATCCGTTCGTCTCGCTGAGCCGGATCCCGCCCAGGTTGCTCGAACCGCTGCGCGCGGCGCAACGCAAGTCGGCCGACCCTGAGGCCACGATGCGCAGCTTCCCGGCCCTCCAGTGCAATGCCGTGTCGGTCATTACGCAGGTGGTGCTGGGCTCCGACGCGATCGTGGCCACGACACTGACCAGCATCCGCGCCGAACTGGAGAGCGGCCGGATCTCGCTGCTCGGTTCGGAACCGTGGCTCTCGTCGAACTACGGCATCGTCAGGCTGAAGAACCATGCGCTGACCTCGGCGGCGGCACGATTCCGCGAGTTCATCATCGAGGCTGAGCACGCGGCTTCACTCGATGAGGAACGGCTGCTCGCCCTTCATGAAACCGGTCTCGGCCGCGGCGGCAACCCGGGTTGACCGGGACTCGGAGGTCGCCCGCAGTCAGACCCAGAAGCCGACAATGCGCTGCACGGTCCAGAACGCGGCGACCGAACCGATGGCGTACGCAACGGGGACTCGGATCATCGCTTCGGAGTGCCAGGGACCCCGCTCGGAGTGGCCGGGCTTGCGCAACAGACGCGTGCCGGCTGAGAGCAGCAATACCACGACGGCGATGAACACGAGCTGCCCGACCTCCACGCCAACGTTGAAGAACAGCAGGGCGAGCGGAATGTCCTGCTCCGGCAGGCCCACCGCGCGCAGCGCGCCTGAGAAGCCGAAGCCGTGCAGCAGGCCGAACACGAACGCGACTAGCCAGGGTGCGCGCGCCGCAACGCCGCGGCGGCCCTGCACGCGGCGCAGGATTTCAGCCGCCACGAACATCACCGACAGCGCGATCGTCGCCTCGATCGGTGCCTGCGGCGCGTATACCCACCCGAGCGTGGCCCCGGCCAGCGTGATGCTGTGCGCCACAGTGAAGGCGGTGACGGTGCCGACGAGCTGCTTCCAGCTTCCCACGAGGAACAGCAGGCCCAGCACGAACAACAGATGATCGATGCCGAGCAGGATGTGCTCGACGCCGAGCACGAAATAGGTCCTCGAGACCTCGAGCGAGGTCGGTGCCGCCGTCACGACGAACGACGCCTGCTCGGGAGTGAGTCGCACGGTCTGCGTCGTGCCGTCGAGGCGTCCGACGCGGGCAAGAACGTCCGTGCGCGTCGCGCTCAGGCCATCAATGGTGACCGTGCGACCGACGAGGCCGCTCGGGCAGCTCGCCTGCCACTGCTCGACGAACGCATCGCCGACGAAGGTGCCGTGCAGCGGCGCGCCGCTGCACTCACCCGGAAAGCGGACGTGCAGGCTCAATCGGTATTCGCCGCGTGCCGGCACTTTCCAGGTGACGTTGAACGTGTCCGGTGAGGTCTCGCGAATCTCGAGATAGGCCGGACGCACCTCGTGTGCCTCGGCACTCGAGACCCAGCATGCGGCGGCGATGAGAACCAGCCACAGGCAACGCACCATCGTTGCCCGCGAAGGCGACGGGTTCATTGGGCCGCGCGGCCGGCAGCGGGCGCGGCAAGCAGCTCGGCCGCCGGCCCCTCGACGCGGATCTGGTACTTGTCGCGGAGCGTTGCGAGGAACGACTGGTTCTGCCTGCGCCGTTCCTCGGCCTGCCATTCCCGAAGCACGATCGGGCGGATCTCGCCGAGCGTCGGCGCGTTGCCGACGACGCGCTCGTCCACCCTGACGAGATGCAGGCCGAACGCGGATTCGATCGGACCCGACCACTGTTCGACCGGCGCCTCATCGACTTGCAGCGCGAACTCCTCGCCGAAGGCATTGGCAATCGCCTGCGGCGAGGCCGCCGCCATCGTCGCAGGCAGCAGCGTCGCATCGCCGGCCTCGGCAGGATCTGCCGGACCGCGACCCGCCTGCAGCTCGGCGAGCAGCTTCTCAGCGTCCGCGCGCACCGTGTCGCCGCGGCGTTCGCCATTCAGGTACACCTGTCGAAACGCTGAGCTCGGCTGGCCGCGCGAATTTCCCGGCGTTCTGCGCCAGGTATTCCCGCAGTTGTGCATCGGCAGGCTCGACCGAGTCCGCGACATTCTCAGAGATGAACTCCATCTTCTGGCGCAGCCGGCGGCGGATCACCGTGTCGTCCTGGTCGAGCCCCATCGCGACCGCCTCGCGGTAATAGACCTCCTCAGCGACGTAGTCGTCGATCAGGCCCTTCAGCTCGACAGCCGTCGGCGCGCGCATCCAGACCGTGGCGAAATTCTCCGCCAGTGCCTCGATGCGCGCCTCGGAGATCACGATCTCGCGGGGCGCGTTCGACCGGCCGCCGTTCGACGCCTCGTACAACAGGAACAGCGCACCTCCGATCAGCAGGAAGTGCAGCAGCGGTTCGCGCAGCAGGCGACGGATCACGTGGATGGCGTATGCCAGATAGGCGACGTCCAGGCGCGTTCCTGCTGCTGCATCGGAACGTCTTCGCTCATCTTCACACCGAAGCGAAACTGGTCGTACGCCGTCCAGCGGGGAGTCGGAATCTCGATTACGCGGACGTAGTAGAAGGCGCGCTGGCTCGGCTGGAAGTCCGGGTCCTTCCACACGGCCGCGAGTTCCGCAGTACCGATCGAGTTGGTGAACGTTGCGCGAGCGACATCGACCGTGTTGCCCACCGGGGGCAGCCTGCCGTCCTTGCCGGGCTTGCGGTTACCCGCCCAGACGACGTCGTACACCTTCTCCTGTGCCGTGCCCGAAGCGTCGAGCCAGCCCTTGATGATCTGGATGCGATCGAGGTTGGCGCCCTGCGGGTCCTTGAGCGCTGCGACGAGGAAAGTGGGCGCCTTGCCAGCCGGCGCGGGCTTCAGGTCGCCGCCCATCGGCACGCCCTTGGTATAACCGGCTTCGGCAAGATAGCGCGACTGCGCGTCATCGGGCGTGAAGTCGTAGCCGCCGAAGAAGCGCACCGTCATGCGCGTGCCGGAGGTGCCGTAAGTCTCGCGTCGCTGCAGCGCGTCGAAGACCGCTTCGCGGGTGTTCTCGGTGGCCCAGACGGCTGCGTAGCCGGCCGCGAGGTACTGCCACGTGTAGCGCGCCTCGCCGCCTCCCTCGCCGAGGCTCGATCGCTGCTTCCAGCGCTCTGCGCTCGGCTCCTGCCCGGGGAATTTGCCGAAAAAGTTGTCTTCCTCGACGAAGGGCAGCGCCTGGTGCACGTCGGAGCTGCCAATGACGCCGAACTTGAACGGATTGAGGCCCAGTTTCGCCTCGTGTTCGAGGCCGCGCATCAGTCCGGTCCGCACGTAGCTCGTTGGCATCATGTCCCGACTGAGCGGTGGCCCTTCGAGCGTCAGGTTGCCGAGTTCCCAGCCGGCGAGCCCGTACTCCAGGAACTCGTCGTTCGCGGAGATCATCGGGTGGCTCTCCGAGGCGCCCTTGGTCTGCACGATCTCCATGATCGGCTCCCAGCGTCGTCGCCGCTCGGCGTAGTCGCGTGTCAAGGGCGTGCCGTCGAAGGCCTGCGCGGCGAACATGCGGCCGTTCGACAGGTTCGCGTTGTGCGGGATCGCGAGCGCCCGGCCGCCGGTGCGCTTCTCGTAGGCATCCATCCACGCCCAGAGTTTCTCGGGATCCTCGCTATCCCAGGAGGAGAAAGGAAACTGCTGCACGGCGCGGTCGCGGCCGTCGCGCAGCAGCACGTTGCGGTGCAGGTTGTTGCCGCCCGGCATCGGCGACCACTCGAAGCCGATGAGGGTGGTGAACTTGCCCGGCTCGTTGTACTGGTCGGCGGTGGCGGCCGCGCGCTGCCAGGCTGCCATCATGAGCGGGCCCACGGTCTTCGGATCGGTCAGCACCGACGGCAGGCTCTGGCTGGCCTGGGCGCCGATCAACTCGGTAATCGCCGAGGCGGCCTCCTTGCCGCCGGCCTTGACCATACGGGCCCAGCGCGCGACGGTGGTGTCCGCCACCAAGGCCGGATTGCCGTTGTAGACCTCGGTCATCAGGCCGAGACCTTCGCTGTGGTCGCTGATAACCAGGAAATCGAGTGGCCTCGGCAGTCGTGCCGGCAGGCCGGTGGTCGAGATCACTTCCTCGCCGCGGGCAATGCGATAGCCCTGCTCCGGCGTGAAGCGGGTACCGGCCGTGAAGGCATCACCGGAATTGGCGGTGTGGAAGTGCGTGTCACCCCACAGGACGCGCGTCGGGTACTTTCGGCCGGCGTAGGGCGAATAGGCCTTCGCCTGCGGCGACGGGGCGCCGGCGGGCAGGGGGACGTAATCCTCGTCGCCGGCGTCCAGGACGCCGCCGGAGGCCGCCCGAGGTGGCTGGCTGGGCTGCGCGCTGATCGCCGGTGCGACCGTGAGCAGGCTCGCGGCGAGCGCCAGCGCGGTTACACCGGCAAGCGAGCGATATTCGATCGTCATCATGTCTCCTCCCTTGTCTGCCGACGCGGCGGCAGCCTCTGTCTGGATCGGGCGCGCGGTCACTGCCCCGCGCTGGCTGGCGCTGCGCGGGCGCCGAAGCGATACATCACGCCGGCGCTGATCATGAAGATCTCGGAGTCGTGGAACGCGACGTCCGAGTCGTCCTCGCCCCACAGCACGCTTCCCACGGCCTGCCAGCGCCCGCTGTCGGTCGGCAGCCGGTAGAACAGCGTGGTATCGACAAACAAACGGTCGGAATCCGTCTTGCGGCCGAAGATCGGATTGCGTGCGTCCTGGCTGGCGCCCCCGAAAGCAACGTTGCTGGCCACGGTGTAGCCCTGGCCGAGGAAGATGTAGCTCAGCTGCAGCCGGTACGCGTCGCCACTGATCGCGTCGCCTTCGCGGTCGTCGATCGTGTAGCGGACCATGGGCCGCAGCAGGTGTCGCTGGCCCTCGCCCAGCCGGAACAGGTAGGACGCATCGAAGTGGTACTGGTCGCCGTCACGCCGCAGCAGGTCCTGGCACGCTGCATTACAGGCGACGCTCGTGACGCCCTCGCCGCTGCGCTCGGTGTCGATCGAGATGTCTCGATAGGAGAACGTGAGCTCGAACGCCGTGCCGAGGACGCGGTCCCACTGCAGGCGCAGGCCGGCGGAGTCACGGTCCGTCTCGTCGCGCCGTACGCCCTCGGCATACGGATCCTCCCAGACCTGGGTCGGGATGCCGCTGAACAGCAAGCCACCCTGCAGGATACCGGCAGAGGCCATGTCTTTGCGGACGCCCAGCTGGGTCGCGCCATCGAGTGTGACGGCGTCCTCCAGCGAGGTGCCGAAGAAGGCCTGCCAGCCGCCACCGAAGGTGTAGTTGACCTCGCCCGTGAGGACGGGATAGACGGTATCGTCGCTGCCCGGTCGCTGCGCCACCGAGTTGATGGTCGCTTGCCCGATGTCGATGAGGTTGTTGCCGGCGACGGTATTGCTCTTGAGGTCAGCGTAGCCCCCGCCCACGACCACGAAGCCGCGCCAACCTGGCGTCGAAGGGATGGGCTCGATGGCCATTGCCGCCGGCGCCACGCCGACGGTAATGATCACAAGCAAAGTCAGGCGAAGCTGCGTGGAATTCATGCGGGCCCTGCAACGTGATCGAGGTAACTACCGAGGGACGAGCAGCGACACCGTGATCCTGACTCCGACGCCCTCGGCGCCGGCGAAGGGCACACGGTCACAAGGCCCAGTTGCCGTACACGGTGAGCACGACGGCCAGCGTCTGGTCGTACGAGCCCACCAGATCGCCGCGCCCGCCGAGCGCCGGGGGCAGCGTGCTGCGCTGGTCGACGTCCATGTTGCCGCCGTAGAGCAGCGCCGTCGTGAATCCCCACTTGAACGACTCGCTGGCCTGCTTTTCGCCGCCGGCGCCAAGCCGCCACGCCGAGTTGACCGGGACCAGCGGCGAGACGTCGTTGCTGTCCTGGAAGCCCGAGTCGTAGGCGAGGCCGACGTTCACCTTCCACTGATCGTTCGCGCGGTACTGCGCGCCCACCGCGGCGTGCCAGGTGTCGTCGAACGACAGTGGGTTGGTGAGGCTGACCGGGTTCTGCGTGTTGTCGATGCCGATCTCGACTTCGCCGAATTCCGACCAGTCCTGCCAGCCGACGTTGCCGAGCAACGCCCAGCGGTCGTCGATCTCGGTGTACACGCTCCCCATCAACTGCTGCGGCACCTTGGCGCCGACATCCACCTGCGCATCGAGAAGGCCGCGCGACTGCAGCAGCGCGGTCAGGATCGGGCCGATCCCCGAAAACTGCGCCGGGCCGCGAAAATCGAGGTCGATCTGCGACGTGTAGGTGAGCCCGAGGCGCGTGCCTGGCGTCGGCTCGTACAGCACGCCGACATTCCCGCCCCAGCCCCAGGTGTCGTCGTCGATCTCGAGGCGACCGTCGCCCAGCGACGGCACGGCGTTGTTGATCGCGACCTTCTGGTCGAACATGCCGTACATGCCGTTGATGCCCGCGCCGAGCGACCACTTGTCGTTTACTCGATACGCGACCGACGGCATGACGGACACACCGACGAGGTCGGCGTCCTGCACGCGGTAGCGACCCACCCAGTCGTCTTCGTAGTCCAGCATGGAGCCGAAGTTGCCCGCCACGGCGAAGCCCAGCGCGAGATCGGGCGACACGCGATGCGTCAGGAAGGCGCCGCCGCCCGGGACGTAACCGTTCGAGCCGAACGCACGGCCGCCGTCGCCGCTGCCCAGGCCGGGCGAGGTGGCGCCATCGACCGAGAACTGCGCGTTCAGCCACATCAGCTGGCCGCCCACGAGCACCTGCGTGCCGTCGAGCTTCGTCATGCCGGCCGGGTTCGTGAACGCCGTCGATGCATCCTGCGCACGCGCCGCATAGCCGGCGGCGGCGAGCCCCGGCTCGGCCGTGCCGAACTCGTACAGCAGCAGCCCGCCGGCCTGGGCGGTGCTGGCCATGAGCGCTGTCGCCGCGAATACAGCCGTCGCCGAGCCTGCCCGAACCGCCCTGCGTACCTCGGTCATGATCGATCCTCTGATGGTTTGCAACTGACTGACCCGGACTCGGCGACCACCGGCACCTGCGGCGGGCCGACTTGGGCATCGCCGTCGATCGTCGCAACGATGCCGTACAGGAACACGGTCTGGCGCCACTCGCCGGCGGGCGACTCGGCCCGGGCAGGCGCGCCGCTTGCCAGCAGCGCGACTGCGGCGAGAGCGAACGACAGGCGCCGTTCCTGTGCCATCGGAAAGTAATTCATCAACCGCATGTCCATCGGGTCAGTCGGTCACTATCAGGCCATTGGCCGGCAGCGCGAACGACCGCCCGGGCGGCACCTGGCGCTGCGTTGGGGCGGTGCCCGGCAGGATCTCGAAGTCCGGCGTGAACGTGACCATCAGGTCGCGCAGCTTGTGGATGATCGTGCGATCACCGTCGAAGCGCGCCTTGCCTTCGTCCGCGAGCTGGTCGAAGGTCGCCACGCCCATCATGACCCGGTTGAGGTCCGCACGGTTGATCGTGACAGTGAGGTCCGGCTTCGGGGCCAGGAAGCCCTTGATGTTGGTGAGCGTCGCGTTGCCGACCTCGATCGCGTACTGCTCGCCGTTGTCGGGGGTCACCAGGTTGATCCTGTAGTTCAGGCCCGCGGCCTTCTTCGGGTCCATGCTGATGCCGAGGAAGTCGAGCCACTGCTCCGTGCTCATCGCCCGCACGACATCGGGGCCGGTAGAGCGCGGCGGCACGCCGCCCGGGATTCCGTTGCGCAGCTCGAACGCGCCCTGCAGGAACGTGTTGCGCACGCTGGTGCTCTCGGCCTGGTAGCCGAGCTGCTCGTAGGCGTCGGCCAGCAGCCGGCGCGCCGGCATGTTCTTGCGGCTCGGCGAACACCAGCTTGTCGAGGATTTCAGTGGCGAGCAGGTACTTTCCCTGCCCGATAAGCTCCTTGCCCCTGGCGATGACCTTGTCGGAGCCGCCCATCATCTCGACGTAGAGCGGCGCCGAGTCCGAGGGCGACAGCGGGATCAGGTTGACCGGATTGCCGTCGAAGTGGCCGATGAAGCGGTTCACGACGCCGCGCACGTTGTTCTGCACGTCGCCGTGGTAGCTGCGCGCGGCCCAACTCTGCTCCAGGCTCTGCGGCACCTGGTAGACATTGTGGATCTCGTTGACCGTCACACCCTGGTTCACGTAGTGCAGGGTCTGGTTGTTGAGGTTCGCGTAGGCGTCGCGCTGCGTGCGGAGCACCTCCTGGATGCGCTCGTTGCCCCAGCGCGGCCAGCTGTGCGAGGCGAACATCACCTCGGCCTGGTCCCCGAACAGGTACAGCGCCTCGTTGATCTCCTT
>CAVWEX010000013.1:0-15959 GCA_963754125.1 uncultured Gammaproteobacteria bacterium | reverse complement strand
CAGAGACCTCAGGAGCCAGCCGGACTTCCGTGGGCCCGCCCGCTCACCTCGCAGGTGACTTCCGGGCCCTCGCGGAGTCGGCACTCGCGGCTGAACCGTATTATGTCTACGACGCAGCAGTATGATGTTCGCCTGGCCCGCGGCGTCAAGCGCCGCGGACCGGCACCGGATCCGGCCACGTCCGTCCGTCCAAGGGGGAAACAAAATGAGCATCGACCTCGACCACGCACGCTCCTTCGTCATGGGCCTCGACCTGCCCGCGCCGCGCTTCGGGGCCGCGGCCGCCCCGTCGGCGCCGATCAACTTCGACGCGGCCCGCGACCAGGCGCTGGTCGTGGGCTCGGAGGTCGTGTCGTTCGTGCAGGGCGTTACCGCCGAACAGCGCGGCGACATCGTGAACTCGGCGCTGCTCGCGCAGCTGCGGGCCAAGAAGGTCGTGCCCGAGCCGCGCTCGCTGGTCGAGATCCGGGAGTGGTACAACCAGTACTTCACCGTGCTCGGGAACATCGGCTTCGTCACGCAGCAGACGAACCTGCAGCACTACCAGGAGAAGAGTGACGGCTTCCAGGCCCACGAGGCCGTGCTCGACGTCGCCACGACGCTGCTCGCCGGCGCGCCCACGGCGCTCGCCGTGCTGGCCTCGACCGTGCAGGCGCTCAAGAAGATGGACGCAGGCAATCCGTGGGTGACGATCTTCAACCGCGAGAGCCGCTCGGCGAATACCGCGCATTTCCAGGTGTCCACGGTGGACCGCGACCCGGCCGGCGACCTGTTCGTCGCCCTGACCGCGTTCGCGCTCGAGGCCGAGCAGAAGATCACGCAGGTGCTGTTCTTCAAGTTCCGCAAGAACGAGGTCCGCATCGAGAACAATGCCGGCAAGGCCACGATCAACGCGGCGGTGCTGTCCGGGTTGCGCGCGCAGATCGCACAGAAGCTGCTGACGCAGACCAGCGACTTCGTGAGCGGGCTCGACATCTGAGCACCGGGGCGCGACGATCGGGCGTGGAGGCGCCCGGACGCGCCGGCCGGAGTGGGGAGTAAGCATGGGGGATTTCGACAAGTACCTGAACCCGAGCGTGGACCGCCCGTCGTTCGCGCAGTGCAACCACGGCAAGACCTACCAGCTCGGGCCGCGGGTGTACTACCCGTCCACGAGCGCCCACGAATGGCAGCTGGGCGAGCCGACCACGCGCCGGCTGCGCATCTTCGCGGTCGATCCGTCGGCGCTGGTGCGCGAGGGCAAGTACGCCACGATCGAGATCCCCTACGAGAAGCTCGCGCCGGGCCCGGTCGGCTGCCTGTTCGAGGTGGACACGACGGACATCGACACCGGCAAGAAGCCGATGGATGCGGATCCCGACCTCGACGGACTCAAGGTGCTCCTTGGCAGCGGCATGGCGCCGTCCGACTCGAATCCCGCCTTCCATGCCCAGATGGTTTACGGCGTGGCAAGCCTCGTGCACCGCACCTTCCGCCGCGCGCTGGGGCGGCAGATCCCGTGGCCGTTCCCGGCGCGCGACGGCGTGACGCGCCTGCGTATCCGGCCATTCGCGGGCGAGACGCAGAACGCGTGGTACGACCCGAACCAGGGCACGCTCAACTTCGGATACTTCTACGCCCACGAGAAGCCGACCGACGGCACGCTGCCCCGCGGCATCGTGTACACGGCGCTGTCGCACGACATCGTCTGCCACGAGATGACGCACGCGATGCTCGACGCGCTGCGCTCGAATTTCGTGCTGCAGACCAGCGCGGACATGTCGGGATTCCACGAGGGCTTCTCGGACCTCATGGCGCTGTTCCACCACTTCCTGCACAAGGACGCGCTGCGCACCGCGCTGGCGCGCTGCCACGGCAACCTGCGCGACTCGAAGTACCTCAGCCACATCGGGCAGCAGTTCGGCCGGGCCTCGGGCGGCGTGCAGGCGCTGCGCAGCGCGTGCAACACGGAACTGCGCTACGACCCGAAGATGCCGGCGCACCAGATGGGCGAGCTGCTCATGGCGGCGGTGTTCGACGCGTTCTGCACGGTCTACGAGCGCAAGACCGCCTCGATCATGCGCCTCGCGACCGGCGGCACCGGCCGCCTGGCCGAGGGCGACCTCCCCGAGGCGCTCGTGGAGGTGCTCACGACGCGCGCGCACAACCTCGCCAGCCAGTTCCTGAACATGCTGATCCGGGCGGTGGACTACCTCCCGCCCGTGGACGTGCGACTCGGCGAGTACCTGCGCGCAATCATCACGGCGGACTCGGAACTGGTCCCCGACGACGTCTGGAACTATCGCGAGGCGCTGATCGACGCGTTTCGCCTGCGCGGCGTCTATCCCCGGGAGGTGGTGAGCCTCAACGAGGATTCGCTGCTCTGGCGGCCACCCCGGCGCACCCTGGCTCCGATCAAGGCGCTGTCCTTCAGGGAAATCTATTTCTCGGGCGATCCCGGCAGCGCCGTGACGGTCGGCGAGCAGATCGCGCAGGCCTGCGAGCTCGGCGAGCACGTGACCGACAGTGACACCTGCATGGAGGAGCTCGGGCTGGTGAGGAACGGCGACCCGCGACTCGAGGGCGACCAGGTGGCCTTGCCCCGGATCGAGTCGGTGCGCACGCTGCGTCGCATCGGGCCCGACGGACAGACCATCTTCGACACCGTCGCCGAGATCCTGCAGGTCCGCGTCGTGCGTCCGCGCGACGGCAAGCCCGGCTTCGAGATCTACGGCGGCTGCACGCTGATCCTCGATTCGCTGGGCAACATCCGCATCGCCGTGCTCGAAGAGCGTGATCGGCGAGCGGCGCATCGACCGTCGCCTCGACTACCTCGAGAGCCCCGCGAGCCGGCAGTTCTGGAAGAAGACCGGCGACCGGTACGTGCCAGCGCGACACGACGCCGTTCCTCGCGCTCTGCGGTCCGGTCCGCCGGCGCAACAAGGACGACGACCTCGACGACTGACCGACCGCGGCGGCACGAGCCGCGCAGAGGAGCCGACCGATGAGATACGACCTGGTGTTCGAGGGTGGCGGCGCCAAGGGCATGGCGTTCGTCGGCGTCGGTCGCCGAGCTGCTGAAGGCGGGCCACACCCACGACCGGCTGCTCGGCACGTCGGCCGGCGCCATCACGGCCACGCTGCTCGCCGCGGGCTACACGGTCGACGAGATGAACGCAGCGCTGATGGAGCAGGAGGACGGCAAGCCGGTGTTCGCGGGCTTCATGGGCCGCCCGGAGGATTTCACCGACGCCGAGATCGAACAGGGCGGCATGCTGGCGCTGCTCAAGAACCTCGACCTGTCGCTGCTGCCGAACTTCCTCGAGGACCACATGGACCGCAAGGTCGTGCGCGCGCTGGCCCGCGGCGGCAAGTCGCGCCACCTCGTGGCGCTCGTGGAGCGCGGCGGCTGGTTCGCGGCGCGGCGCTTCCTCACGTGGATGAGCGGCAAGCTCGACGCCGGCCAGCGCGCGGACGGCAAGCCGCGCGGCTACTCGGGGATGTCGCTGCGGCAGTTCTTCGAGGCGACCGGCGTGGACCTCTCGATGGTCGCCTCCGACACCACCGAAGGCCGGCTGCTGGTGCTCAACCACCGCACCGCGCCGGACTGCCCGGTCGTCTATGCGGTGCGCATGTCCATGAGCATCCCGCTGGTCTGGGACGAGGTCACGTGGCGGCCCGAGTGGGGCGCCTATCGCGGCCGCGACATCGCCGGGCACGGCGTGGTGGACGGCGGCATGCTCTCGAACTTCCCGCTCGAGCTGTTCATCTCGGCCGAGTCCAAGGTCACGAACGTGATGGGCCCGAAGCAGAACACGCCGGTGCTCGGGCTCATGATCGACGAGTCGCTCGAGGTGCCGGGCGCCGGCGCGGGCGCCGCGGCGAAGCAGCCGGGCGCGCTCGCGGAGTTCGCGCTGGTCACGCGCATCGGCCGACTGGTCGACACCGCCACGACCGCGCACGACAAACGCGTGATCGAGGAACACGGCGACCTCATCGTGCGCCTGCCGGCCAAGGGATACGGCACGACCGAGTTCGACATGAGCGAGGCGCGCCGCAACGCGCTCGTCGAGGCGGCGCGCAAGGCGACGCAGGCATGGCTGGTCACCGCGCCGCGCACGGTGCCGCCGATGAGCTTCGGTCCGGGGGCACCCGCCACCAAGGCTTCACGCCGGGCGGATTCGATCGCCCTCGACCTGCTCGACTGACCGGCCGCGTTATGTCGCGAAGGACTTGACGCAGTTCACGGTTTTCCTAAGCTCGCGCCAACATCCGCCGCAAGGGTGCGGCGGGGATAACAACATACGCAAGGGAGACCTGCCGTGAATAAGACCATTCCGGCGCTGCTCGCGCTGGGCCTTCTCGCTGGACCTGCAGCCAGCGCGACTGTCGTGACCTGGGAGATTCGCGGCGTCATCACCGAGATCGACAACGGCACCGACGACGCCTTCGAGGAATTCGCCGTCGGCGACACGTACCGCTTCCGCTGGACTTTCGACACGGCGGCGCCGTTGGTCCTGGAATTTCCCGCTGGTGCCTACCGGTACGACGGCAGCACGATGACCTTGGCGGTCGACGTCGGGCCGGTGAGCGGCGTCGAGATCGGCAGCTCACCCACGTCTCGCCTGATCCTTCGCGACGACTCGCTCGTCGGGGCCGCGCTGACGGACGGCTTCACGTTCAGCCACCAGTCGTTCGACCCTGCCGACGGTGGCGTCTACACGTTCATCGCGCACATCATGCGCGGACCGGTGCTCGACATCTTCAACGGCTCCGCGCTGCCGACGAGACCCGACCCGCGTCTCGCGAACCTCGAGATCGCGGCGCTGAACATCTGCCGGACGAACACGGACTCGGCCACGGACTGCGCACGGGGCTTCATGAACGGCTCGATCGACTCGGTACGCTACGTCCCCGAGCCCGGCTCGCTGGCCCTGCTCGGCCTCGGGCTTGCGGGGCTCGGCGTGGCACGGCGGCGCTCGATCGCGAAGGCGACCGGCGCCTGACCCGCGACACCCCTGCGGGAGGCCGGCGCGCGCCGGGGCGGGCCGGCATTCCCGACGCGACGACGCCCCGCTTGCGGGGCGTTTTTGTTGCTGCGGGCGGCCGCAGCGCCCGCCGTGCTGCCTTCGCAGGACCCCGCGCTATCATCCGGCGCTCATGCCAGGAGCATTGCCTGTGACTCGAGTCGCCGTCGGGCTGGACAGCTTCCGTGATCGCACCGGACATCGCGCCCGATGAATCCCGAATGGACCCTGCTCATCCGCAACGCGCTGGTCTTCGACGGCACGGGCGCGCCGCCGCGCCGAGTGGACGTCGCCGTCGCCGACCGCCGCATCGCCGACCGCGGTCCGTCGCTCGACCCGGCGCGCGCCGAGCGCGTGGTCGACGCCGAGGGGCAGTGGCTCATGCCCGGCCTCGTGGACATCCACACCCACCTCGACCTCGAGGTCGAGCTCGCCCCCGGACTGCCGGAGTCCGTGCGGCACGGCACGACCACGGTCGTGGTGGGCAACTGCAGCCTCGGCACCGCCTTCGGTGCACAGCGACGCAACGGCGAGGACCCGATCCTCGACTGCTTCGCGCGCGTCGAGAACATCCCGAAGTCGGTGCTGCGAAAGGTCGTGGACCGCATCGACTGGACCACGACCGCGGGCTACCTCGAGCACCTCGGGCAGCTGCCGCTCGGGCCCAACATCGTCCCGCTGCTGCCGCACTCCATGCTGCGCATCGAGGTGATGGGCACGGCCGCGGCGGTGTCGCGAGAGCCCGCACGTAACGAGCTCACCCGCATGGCCGGACTGCTCGAGGAGGCGATGCGTCAGGGCTACGCGGGCTTGTCGACCGACTCGATCCCGTTCCACTACCTCGCCAATGCGCCAAACACGGACAAGCGCATCCCCGCCCAGCACGCCACGCTCGGCGAGCTGCGCATGCTGCTCGACGTCGTGCGCCGCCACGACCGTGTGTGGCAGTGCACGCCCGACGCGGCGCACCGCGTCGCCACCTTCCTGCGCTTCTTCCTCACCAGCGGCCGCCTGTTCGGCCGCCCGCTCAAGACGTCGGCGCTCACCGCGGTGGACCTCACGCACGAGCGGCGCACCTGGAGGCTCTTTCCTCTGATCGCCGGTCTGCTGAACTCGAAGCTCGTGAACGGTCGCTTCCACTTCCAGGTGCTGGCGACCCCGTTCCGCATGTACGCGGAGGGCGCGATCTGCCCGATCTTCGAGGAGTTCGAGTCGTCACGGCGGCTCATGGCCTGCGACATCGAGGACGCCGCGGCACGCCGCGAGACCATGGCCAGCGACGCGTTCGGCAAACTTTTCGTGCGCGAGTGGCACGACGCAGGGGCGGTCTCCACGTTCAACCGCGACCTCGATGCGCTCACGATCGAGCGCTGTCCGGTGCCCGAGTGGGGGGGCGAGAGCTTCGGCGCGATCCTGCGACGCCTGCGCGCGTTCCAGTCGGGCCGCCACGAGGTGGCGCGGAGCCCGGCCGAGGCCGGGGCACTCGCTTCGTTCCCGGATCCGATCGGGCGCGAGGGCGCGTTCCTGCTGCACCTCGTGCGCCGTTACGACCGCGAGCTGCGCTGGTGGTTCACGGTCGCGAACGACCGGCCGGAGATCCTGGAAAAACTGCTGTTCCACCGCCACATGCTGCCGGGCTTCAACGACAGCGGCGCGCACCTCATCAACCTCGCGTTCTTCGACGGCAACCTGCTCACGCTGCAGGTGGCACAGCGTCACTCGATCGAGCGGGTGGCACAGGCCGTGAAGCGTCTCACCCGGGAGCCCGCGGAGTTCTTCGGCGTGGACGCGGGGCGCCTCGAGCCGGGCGCGCAGGCGGACCTCGTGCTCGTGGACCCGGAGGCGCTGGCCCGCTATGACACGGATGCCAACCGTCGCAGCGTGTACCGCGACATCTTCGAGCACGAGCAACTCGTGAACCGCTCGGACGGCGTGGTGACGGGCGTGTTCATCGCGGGCGAGCAGGTCTGGGACGGGCGCGGGTTCACGTCGGCGCTCGGCACGCGGCGGCTGGGGCGGCCGCTTACGGCTGGTCCGTCTGCTGCTGAAGTGACGGCCAAGGTCGCTTGAGGGGCGGCGCGTCCAGGGCGGTGGCTTGCGTTCCGTGGGGGACGTGTTTCGAGTCGCTCCCCGATACTCGCTTGGTCGAAACACGTCCCCCACGGAACGCCCGATTTACCGCGCCTGGGCTCGGCCGCCTGCGGCGGCCTTCGCACGGCGCATGAAGCGTCAGCGAATCGACGACCGACCGTGATGCGGGTGGGACGCGGGCCCGATTCAGCGTTGAGTGCCGCTGCGGACCCGACTCCCGTTGCCGCCGACGGTGCCGCGGGATCCGGCAAATCCACCATGCGCCGTGCGAGTTCGCGCCCGGCGCGAGCTCGCTCAGGCGCCCAATGTCAGGCGTGGATTGCGGGCCCGTCCAGCCGAGCATGTTGGCTTTCGCGAGGCAGGACGGGCCCGCAATCCACGCCCTGCCACGTCCGAGGCACTCTAGAGCGACCCGACCGCCCGCGCCAACCGCAACCGCGCCAGCCCCGCATCGAGCGTCGCGTTGTCGCGGTTCGAGAGCGCCCGCACCCTCAGCGTCTCCGCCTCGAGCAGCTGCGTCTGCGTCCCGAGGCCCGCGCCGTAGCGCTCGCGCGCGATGCGAAGGTTCTCCTCCGCCTGGCCCACTGCGTCAGCCGTGACGCGCACGCGCTGTCGCGTCTCCTCGACGTCGAGCCAGGACTGCCGCACCTGCAGCGCGATCATCGATTCGACGTCGGCGCGCTGCTCCTGCGTGGCGCGCCGGTTGCGCTCGAGGGCCGCGGCGCGCTTGCGCGACTGGCCGCCGTCGAACAGCGCCCACTGCACGCCCAGGCCCGCCATCGCAACCGTCTCGTCGTCGAGGAACTGGTTCTCGAGGTAGGTGTAGCCGCCACTCACGCTGAGCTGGGGCAGTACCCGCGACCGCTCGACGCGGGCGAGCTGCCCGTAGGCCTCGGCCTGCTCGCCGAGTGCAGCGAGCTCGGTGCGCCGGTCGAGCGCCTGCTGCACCAGCACGTCGAGTTCCGTGGGCAGTGCGTCGGGCGCCGGGATGGTTTCCTCGATCTCGGCGGGACGATCGAGCGGCTCGCCGAGCCGACGGTTGTAGGCGGCCTGCGCGATCTCGGCGGCATTGGCGGCGCGCAGCCGGTTCTGCCGCGCGTCGGCCAGCGCCACCTCGACCGCCAGCAGATCGTTCTTCGGCACGAGCTCGCTCTCGAACATCGCGCCGATGTCGCTCGCCAGCGCCTCGAGCGATCGTACGTTGCTGTCGGCCACCGCGAGCGCCTTGCGCGCACGCAGCACGCCGACGTAGGTCTCGGCGACGGCGAGCTTCACGTCCTGCTCGGCGCCGACCGCCTGGGCGCCCACGCCGCGGCCGCGGGCTTCCGCCGCCGCGATTCCCGAGGTGATGCGCCCGCCGGTGAACAGCGGCACCGAGACCGCGGCCTGGCCCGTCACGAAGTCGTCGCCACCGAAAAGCGGCGGCGCCGTGATCGGCAGCCCGGTGAACGAGAAGTCGAACGCGGGCGACTCGTCGAGCCAGGTGTAGCTGCCGCCGACCGCGACCGTGGGCCAGCGCTGCGCCCTCGCCGCCGCCGCGTCGAGGTCGGCTGCCTCCGCCTGGCTGCGCGCAGCGGCGAGTCCGCGGTCGGCCTCGAGCGCGCGCGCCCAGGCCTCCTCGAGCGTTTCAGCCCCGAGCGCCGGTGCGGCCAGCGCCCCCGCGAGCAGGGACGCGACGATCGTGCGCAGCACGCCGGCCTTCATCCGCGCGCCCGCCTCACGACTTCAGCGACTCGATGCCGAGCGTGCTCAGCACGTACTTCTCGTACACCGGCGCGACCGATCCGACCCGCACCTTGCGCAGGAAGTACTTCTCGAAGGCGATCTTGGCGACGTGCACCCACTTGCCCTCCTTCGCCCACGTGACGTTGCGCGGCGGGATCTGCGGCAGCGCAACGAACGCGGCACCGGTGTCGCCGAAGTCCGCGAGGCAGATCGCGTTCCAGGTGCCGCGCGCCTCGGCCGGCGTACCGGCGAGGTCGGCGGCGACGTTCTCGCAGATCGCGCTCACCATGGACTCGATCATGTAGCCGGTCTTGGGTGCGCCCGTGGGGACGGGTGTCACCTCGACGGGCGGGATCGCCACGCACACGCCCGCCGAGTAGATGTTCGGGTACTTCTTCGACCGCTGGTGCTCGTCGATGAGCACGAAGCCGCGCGGGTTGCACAGCTCGGGCACGGCGGCCACCGCGTCCACGCCCTTGAAGGCCGGGATCACCATCGAGTACTTGAAGGGCAGCTTGTGCTCCTTCTTCACCGAGCCGTCCTCGGCGTGCTCGGCGACGGTCATCACGCCCGCCTCGACGCCGACGACCTTCGCATTGGTGATCCAGTTGATGTGCCGCTGGCGCAACACGGACTCCATGAGGCCCTTGCTGTCGCCGACCCCGCCGAGGCCCATGTGGCCGATGTACGGCTCGGCCGTGATGTAGGTCATCGGCACGCGGTCGCGGATCTTGCGGCGGCGCAGGTCGGTGTCGAGGATCATCGCAGTCTCGTAGGCCGGGCCGAAGCAGCTCGCGCCCTGCGCCGCGCCCACCACGATCGGGCCGGGGTCCTTGACGAACTCCTGGTAGCGGTCCCAGGCGGCGAGCGCATGCTCGTGCGTGCACACCGACTGCGTGTGTCCCTTCGGCCCGAGACCCGGGACCTCCTCGAAGGCGAGCTTCGGCCCCGTGGTGATCACGAGGTAGTCGTAGGCGAGCGTGCTGCCGTCGGCGAGCCGGAGCGTCGAGCCCGGCGCGTCGATCGACTCCACCATCTTCGGCACGAAGCGGATGTCCTTGTCGGCGAGCGGCTCGGCGAGGTCCACGCGGGTCTGCGGCGCGGTGCGCCAGCCGACGAGGATCCACGGATTCGAAGGCGTGAACTCGAAGAAGGCGCTGCTGCCCACCATCGTCACTTCGTGCGCCTTGCCGATCTTCTTTTTCATCTCGTAGGCGCACGCGACGCCGCCGAGACCTGCACCCAACACTACGACCTTGGCCATGACTCTCCCCTTGCGCCTCAGGCGCGCTGTTGTCGGTTGCGATAGCTGAAGTACAGGATCGGGATCAGCACGAGCGTCAGCACCGTGGAGACCAGGATCCCGAAGATCAGCGAGACGGCGAGCCCGTTGAAGATCGGGTCGTCGAGGATGAAGAACGCGCCGATCATTGCCGCCACGCCGGTGAGCACGATCGGACGCGCACGCACGGCGGCCGCCCGGATCACCGCGTCGGCGAGCTTGCGGCCCTGCGCGACCTCCACGTTCACGAAGTCCACCAGCAGGATCGAGTTGCGCACGATGATGCCGGCGAGCGCAATCATGCCGATCATGGAGGTGGCGGTGAATTGCGCTCCGAGCAGCGCGTGCCCGGGCATCACGCCGATCACCGTCAGCGGGATCGGCGCCATGATCACGAGCGGCACGGCGTAGGAGCGGAACTGCGCCACGACCAGCAGGTAGATCAGGATGAGACCCACGGAGTAGGCGAGACCCATGTCGCGGAAGGTCTCGTAGGTGATCTGCCACTCACCGTCCCACTTGATCGCGAAGCGGTTGGGATCCTCGGGCGGGCTGAAGAACCGCTGCTCGAGGTCGAAGCTGCCGGGCGGCTCGCGCTTCAACGCGCCGACGATGCCGAACATGCCGTAGAGCGGGCTGTCGAGCTCGCCGACCGCGTCCGCGGTGACGTAGGTCAGCGGCAGCAGGTCCTTGTGGTAGATCGCCTCGTCCCAGGGCCGCTCCTGCACGACCGCGATCTCCGAGAGCGGCACCCGCGCGCCGCCCGCCGATCGCACCTCGAGCGCGAGCACGCCGGAGAGGTCGGCCTTGTCGGGCACATCGAGCTCGAGGCGCACCGGGACCGGGTAGGTCGCGCGGCCGGACTGCACGTAGGTCGCGTCGAAGCCGCCGAGGCCCGCCGCAAGCACCTGCGCCGCCTCGGCCTGGTTCACGCCGAGCAACGCGGCCTTCTGCCGGTCGATGGCGACGAGAAGGCGCGGGCGCTCGGCCTCGAGACTGTCGTCCACGTCCACGACGTCCGGCGCCGAGTCGAACACCTTGCGCACCGCCTGCGTGAGCTCGCGCTGCGACTCGCGGAACGGTCCGTAGATCTCCGCCACCAGCGGCGCCTGCACCGGCGGACCGGGCGGAACCTCCACAACCTTCACCGCGGCGCCGTGCCGCCGCCCGATCTCGGCGAGCGCGGGCCGCGCGGCCGTCGCGATCTCGTGGCTCTGCCGGTCGCGGTGGTGCTTGTCCACCAGGTTCACCTGGATGTCGCCGAGCTCGGGCCCGGCGCGCAGGTAGTACTGGCGCACGAGCCCGTTGAAGTTGATCGGCGCGGACGTGCCCGCGTAGATCTGGTACTCGGTCACCTCCGGCAGCGCCGCGATCGAGGCGGCCAGCTCGTCGAGCACGCGGCCCGTTTCCTCGAGCGCGGTGCCCTCCGGCATGTCCACGATGACCTGGAACTCCGACTTGTTGTCGAAGGGCAGCATCTTCATCACGACCCACTGCAGGACCACCAGCGAAACCGCGAGCCCGATTGCGACCAGCGTGCCGAGGTAAAGCTTGTGACGGCTCCGCTGCGCGCCGTCGCCGCGCAGGAACGGCGCCATCACCCGTTCGAAGAAGCGGTGCAGGCGCGACTCCTCGCCCGCATCGTCGTGCGCCGCGGCGCTCGCGTGCGAGAGCAGGCGCTTGGACAGCCACGGCGTGAACACCAGCGCGATCGCCAGCGATATCAGCATGCCCATGCTGGCGTTGATGGGAATGGGACTCATGTACGGGCCCATCAGCCCGGAGACGAACGCCATCGGCAACAGGGCCGCGATCACGGTGAAGGTCGCGAGGATGGTGGGCCCGCCCACCTCGTCCACGGCGCGCGGGATCAGCTCGCCCAGGCCCACGCCGGGATGCAGGCCCATGTGCCGGTTGATGTTCTCGACGACGACGATCGCGTCGTCCACCAGGATGCCGATCGAGAAGATGAGCGCGAACAGCGACACGCGGTTGATGGTGAAGCCCCACGCCCAGGAGGCGAACAGCGTCGCCGCGAGCGTGATGATCACGGCCGCGCCGACCACCACGGCCTCGCGCCACCCGACCGTGAGCCACACCAGCAGCACGACGGAGGCGGTGGCGAACATCAGCTTCTGGATGAGCTTCTGCGCCTTGTCGTTCGCGGTCACGCCGTAGTCGCGGGTGACCGTGACCTCGACGCCGTCGGGTATGTACGTGCCGCGCAGCAGCTCGACGCGCTCGATGACCGCTCGCGTGACGTCGATTGCGTTCTCGCCCGGCTTCTTCGAGACCGCGATGGTCACCGCCGGCGCCGTGCCTTCGAACTCGATGCCCCGCTGCGCCGCCGCCGGGCCGGTGCCGAAGGTGACGTACTGCTCGGGCTGGTCCGGGCCCGCACGGACCTGCGCGACGTCCTGCAGGTACACGGGCCGCCCCTCGTGCACCGCGACCACGAGCTGCGCGACCTCGTCGCGGTCGGCGAGAAACTCGCCGGCCTGCACGGGCACGCTGCCGCCGCCAGCGACGACGGACCCTGCGTGTTGGACGACGTTGGCCGCCTGCAGGGATCCGATGAGCTCGTTCAGGGTGAGGCCGAAGCCCGCCAGCCGCTGCGGATCGAGCGTGACGTGCACGGTCTGGTCGGGACCGCCGAGGGTGTACACGTTGCGCGTTCCGGGCACGCGCTGGATCTCCGCCTCGATCGCCTGCGCCACCTGCCGCAGCTCGTGCGCGCCGCGCTCCGGGTCGGCCGTCCACAGCGTCAGGCTCAGGATCGGCACGTCGTCGATGCCCTTGGGCTTCACGAGCGGCTGCAGTACGCCCACGCCGGGCGGCCGCCAGTCCTGGTTCGAGTAGATGGCGTTGTAGAGGCGCACGATCGCGTCGGTCCGCTCCTCGCCGACCTCGAACTGCACGGTGAGCACGGCGGCGCCGGGACGCGACACCGAGTAGATGTGCTTTACGCCGGAGATCTCGGCGAGCACCCGCTCCATCGGCGTGGCGACCAGGCTCTCGACCTGTTCCGCGCTCGCGCCCGGGAACGGCACGATGACGTTCGCCATCGTCACGTTGATCTGGGGTTCCTCCTCGCGCGGCGTCACGGCCACCGCGAACAGCCCGAGCAGCAGCGCGGTGATGCCGAGCAGCGGCGTGAGCTCGCTGTCGAGGAACAGGCGCGCGATGCGCCCGCTGACACCCAGCTTCTCAGTCATGCGCCTTCGCCGGGCGGCGCGCCTTGAGGCCCGCGGCCACCGGGTCGAGGGCGAGCCGCTCGCCGGCGATCACCCCGGCGAGGATCTCGACCTGGTCCCCGCGGACGTGGCCGAGCCGCACCTGCCGCAACGCGACCCGGCCGTCGGGCGCCACGACGTACACGCCGCGCATCTCGCTGCGCTCGACGACCGCCGAGCGCGGCACGAGCAGGCGGTCGGCCTCGCCCACGATCAGGCCGACCTTGACGAACATGCCGGGCGCGAGACCCTCGACGTTCCTCGGCAACTCGATGCGGGCGCGGAACGTGTTCGACTGCGGCTCGGCGGAGGGAAACAGCGTGACGCCGGTGGCCTCGATGCGCCGGCCGTCCACGTACACGGCCGCCCTGCGCACGGCACGCGCCTGCTCGATGACGCTCTGGGGCACGTCCACCTCGACCCGCAGCGCGTCGAGCGAGGCGCCGCTCATGAGCGGCGTGCCCGGCGCGACGGCCTCGCCCACCTGCACGAACCGCTGCGTGACGACGCCGGCATACGGCGCGCGGATCTCCGTGTAGGACACGCCTTCCCGCGCCGCATCCAGGCCGGCGCGGGCGGCGATCAGCTGGGCGACGGACGCGTCCCGCGACGCGCTTGCCTCGTCGAGCGTGGCCTTGGCGACCACCCGTCGCTGGTACATGTCGTTGATGCGCTGGTAGCGCAGCTGCGCCTCGGCCTCGCGGGCCGTCGCCTCCTTCAGCGCCGCCTGGGCCTGGGCGAGGCCGGCGGCCTGCTCGGTGCTTCGGATGCGCAGGATCAGCGCGCCCTCGGTCACGCGGTCGTTGACGTCGAAGTTGATCTCGGAGACCCGCCCGGCCGTCTGCGCCGACACCGTCGCCTGGTTGACCGCCTCGACCGTGCCGTCGAGCAGGCGCTCGGTGGGCGACGTTGCGGCCGCCAGCTGGATCGTCTCGAGGCCGGCGACTGTCGCCACGGGCGGCGCCGGAGCCTGGGCATGCAGGTTGCCCGTCACCCCGGCCAGTGCCGCCAGCGCGGCGACCCCCGTCCGTGCCCGCAGACCAAGGCCGGCTCGCCGCATGTCAGGTCTCCCGGGGTCTCAGAACGCAGCGCCGCGCTGCACGCCCAGCCGGCGCAGGATCGCCGCGAGCGGGCAGAGGCCCGTGAACGCCGACTGGAACAGGTTCGCGCCGACGAAGGCGGTGAACCAGAACCAGTACGGGCTCACGTACAGGCCGAGCAGCAGACTCGCCAGGATCATGAAGCCGGCGAACGCCAGCACGATGCGGTCGATGCTCATTCGGGGGTTCTCCTGCAGGTGAATCAGCGCCGGCCGTCGTCGACGACGCGACCGGTCTGCGGGTCGATGCGGATCACCGGCAGTCCGGCGGCCTTCCACGCCTGCAGGCCGCCCGCGAGGTGCGTGAGGTGACCGTAGCCCGCGGCCTGCAGCTTGTGCGCCGCAGTCAGCGAGCGCTTGCCGGAGCCGCAGTGCAGGACCAGCTTGCGTCCCTCGGTCGGCAATGCTCCGGCGTCGAAAGTCGAGAGCGGGTAGAGCAGCGCGCCGTGGATGCGCTCGAACGCGTACTCGTTGGGCTCGCGGACGTCCACGAGCAGGATTTCGCCGTTCGTGACCCAGGCGTGCACCTGCTCGGGAGTGGCGTCGGTGACATGGCTGTCGTGATGCATGGGAGTGGATCCGTGATCAGGGGTTGAAGACCGTGTTCAGAGTGGACGGCCGACGACGTTGAGCGGCACCCGCAGGTAGCTCACGCCGTCCGGGTCCGGCGGGGGCAGCTGGCCGGCGCGGATGTTGACCTGCACCGAGGGCAGGATCAGGTTCGGCATGTCGAGCGTGGCGTCGCGGGCGCGGCGCATCGCGACAAACTCCTGCTCGGGCGTGTCCGCCCGGACGTGGATGTTCGAGTCGCGCTGCGCAGCGACCGTCGTCTCGCAGCGTGGCTCGCGACCGCCCGGCGAGTAGTCGTGGCAGACGAACAGGCGCGTCTCGGGCGGCAGCGCGTAGAGCCGCTGGATGGAGCGGTGCAACTCGGCGGCGTCGCCGCCCGGGAAGTCGCAGCGGGCCGAGCCACCGTCCGGCATGAAGATGGTATCGCCGACGAACAGCGCATCGCCAAACAGGTAGGACACGCTGTCGTTGGTGTGTCCGGGCGTGGGGATGACGCGACCGGTGAGTTCGCCGAGCTCGATCGTCTCGCCGTCGGCGAGCAGGCGGTCGAACTGGCGGCCGTCGGGCACGAACTCCTCACCGAGCCCGAACACCCGCTTGAATGTGACCTGCACCTGGCGGATCCCCATCCCGATCGCGATCTGGCCGCCGGCCCGGGCCTGCAGGTGCGGCGCGCTCGAGAGGTGGTCGGCGTGGGCGTGGGTCTCGAGGATCCAGCGCAGCGTCAGGCTCCCGGCGGCGAGGTGCGCGAGGATCGCGTCGGCCGAGGCCGTCCCCGTGCGGCCCGAGCGCCAGTCGTAGTCCAGCACCGGGTCGATCACCGCGGCCTGCCGGGTCGCCGGGTCGGCCACGACGTACGACCAGGTGCCAGTGGGGCGGTGATAGAAAGGCGTGACGGTGGGCTGCATGGCGGCTTCCAGGGGCACGAGGAGCGGGCAGAGTATTAGTGATTG
>CAVWEX010000012.1:0-30972 GCA_963754125.1 uncultured Gammaproteobacteria bacterium | reverse complement strand
GTGGTTGTCGAAGAAGCGTCGCGCGTCCTGCTCGTGGAACTCGACGCCGCCGGCGATCACCGCGCCCTCCGGCACCTCGGGCGCCACGGGTCCGTGGAACACGAGCCTTCCGCCGATGCGGGTGTCGGGGCCGATCAGGAGTTCCTCGGCGCGCACCTCGGCATCGCCGTGCACTTCGCCGTTGAGCCGCACCGACCCGCCGGAGGCCCGCAGGTTCGAATGCGTGTTGCCCTCGAACAGCACGCGCCCGCCGCTGAGCGACAGCGCCCCGGCGACCACCGTGGCCGGACCGACCGTGACCTCGCCGCCCGCCACCCGGGCGTTGCCGCTCACGATCGCATCGAGCTGGACGCTGCCGCCGGCCGCGTACAGGTCGTCGCCCACCGCGCCGCCCAGCGACAGCTCGCCGCCGGCCGCGACGAGATCGCCTTCCACTTCGCTCGCAACCGACACGCGGCCGCCGGCCATGAGCGCGTCGCCCGGGACGGCGTCGGTGAGGTTGATCATGCCGCCGGCGCCGAAGAAATCGGAGCCCGACATGCCGGTCAGGGCGTCGTTGCCGTCGGTCTGGATGGTGCAGCCGGTGATGGTCGCCAGGACGAGCACGGACAGCGCCGCGTCCCGAATCGCGCGTTTCATCGCAAGTCTCCTTCGATCCCCGGCCGGCCTGTCGGTCGAACGGGGCGGTGGGCAGGCCATCGAGCAGCAGTCTAAGGCAGCCCGGCCGGAGCGGCGAGCGCGACGCAAGAACAGAAAGGCCGCGAGCAACTGTCGCTGCTCGCGGCCTGTCCGCTGCTGGCCTTCCGTGGCCCGCCCGCTGCCCCCCGTTCAGGCATCCCCCACTATCGGAATCCCGGACCGGCGTGTCGCGGGTCACGCCGGATTTGCTGGCGTTGTACGCCACTCGCCGCGGCGCGTCATCACGCAGCGCAGCATCACCGCGACCGCTCAGCGCGTGGCGACGCCCTCCGTCATGTAGCCGACGAAGCGCGGCGCCCGCTTCAGGTAGTAGTTCTGCACCGGGCCGAGCACGAGGCCCGCATCCTCGACCAGCGCGCGCATCGGCCTGTTGAGGTGACAACCGCCGGCCAGCGGCATCCACGCCGGGTTGAGGCGATCCTGCCAGTGCGCGATCGCGGGATCGGGCGCGCGTCCGTGCTCGAGGAACAGGAACTGCCCGCCGGGCTTCAGGACGCGGCGGACCTCGCCGAGCGCGTGCACCACGTCCGGGATCGAGCACAGCGTGAAGGTGCTCACCACGGTGTCGAAGCGTGCCTCCTCGAACGGCAGGTGCGCCGCGTCGAGGTGGTGGAAATCGACCTCGATCGCCGCCCGGGCGATGCGCGGCATCGAGAGACGATCGAGGTCGAGGTCGGGATCGATGGCTTCGATGCGCTTCACCGTCGACGGGTAGTGGCGGAGATTCCGGCCCGTGCCGAAGCCGATCTCGAGAATGCGGCCGCGCGCCGGCGCGAGCGTGCGGTCACGTGGCTTGCGGAGCAGGCGGCTCGACATCGCGAGGTCGAGCATCCGCGGGAAGACGAAGTGGTGATAGAAGCTCAAGACCGGCTCGCGGTGCTCAGTGCGTGACGGTCCCAGCCGCCGCCGGCCAGACCACGCTGAACGCCCCGCGCAGCTCGCCCTGCCTGAAGCCCGTGGCCTGGTCGCCCGGGTAATCGCGGGCAATGGCGGCCGCGAGCTCCGGGGCGACGGTCTCGCCGTGGCAGGTCAGGCACAGGGCCTCGGTCGGGATGGCGCGCATGTAGTGGCGCTCGATGCCGCCTTCGCGCTTGATCTCGAAGGCAGCCTCCAGCGGTCCCTCGACCCGTCCCGCGGTCATGTCGTCGGCGAACTGCTCGAGCACGGCTCGCTGCAGCTCGTCGGGCGCGTTTGAGGCATTGCGCACCCGGAGCGCCGTGCGTCCGACCCGGGCGCCCGACTCCGCCGACAGGCGCGCGGCAATGGCCGGCGCACGGGTGTGGCAGACGTCGATGGCGGCGACCGGTCCGCCCTTCTGGATGGCGGCGCCGAGCTCGGCCTTGAGCTCCGTGCCGAGCTGCATCGACAGCTCGCGGCTCTTCCCGACCCACTCGGGCCACATGGCCTCGTCGGCGGCGCTCGCGGCGAGCGGACACAGCGAGACACCCATCAGGAGGACGGCGAGTGATCGGATCATGGCGAAAGCTCCAGTCGGCGTGATGTGTAGCGGGTGTTGACGATGCGGGGACGGGCACCCCCCGCCGGGACCGATTATTCCATGGCGGCATATAATCGCGCGATTCACGCCGTTGGCCCCGGTTCCGCGCCCGGGTAGAGTGCGCGCCCTCCCGCCCAGCAGGTCCGTTCACGATGGGACGCATTTTCGAAGTTCGCAAGCACGCGATGTTCGCGCGCTGGAACCGCATGGCGAAGCAGTTCGCCCGCATCGGCAAGGAAATCACCATCTCGGTCAAGAAGGGCGGAGCGGACCCGGACTCGAACCCGACGCTGCGGCGATGCATCCAGAACGCCCGCAACGTGAACATGCCCAAGGACAAGATCGAGGCCGCGATCAAGCGCGCCTCGGGCCGCGACGCTGCCGACTTCCAGGAAGTGATGTACGAGGGCTACGGCCCGCATGGCGTCGCGGTGCTCGTCGAGTGCGCGACCGACAACCCGACCCGCACCGTGGCGAGCGTGCGCAACGCGTTCAGCAAGAACGGCGGCAACCTCGCGACGACCGGCAGTGTGTCCTTCCAGTTCAAGCGCATGGGCGTGTTCCGCCTGAACCCCGAAGGGCTCGACGCCGACGACCTCGAGCTGTACCTGATCGACCACGGCCTCGAGGAATTCGGCGAAAGCACCGGCGAGAAGGGTGAGCCGCAGCTCGTGGCGCGCTGCCTGTTCGAGGATTTCGGCACGCTGCAGAAGGCGCTCGAGGACCGCGGCATCGCGCCGATCACCGCGGAGCAGGAATACATCTGCATGACGCCGACCGAGCTCGCCGAGGAGCAGGCGACCGAGGTGCTCGAGCTCATCGACAAGCTCGAGCAGGACGAGGACGTGCAGCGGGTGTATCACACGCTGGCGTGACCACAGGCGACGTCAGCTCCAGCCCGCGGTGCTGAACTCGAACACGCCCGGATTCAGCGGGTCGCTCCGCTGCCACACGACGCGCGTCTGCGTCACGGTCAGGATCCAGCCCTGCTGTTCGGTCGGTGCGCGGCTTGCGAAAGCCGCCGCGTCGAGCACGACGCCACAGCCGCCGTGACGTGAGTCGCGCACCGACTCGTACCTCAGACATTGCACGCGCGCCTCGCGCGTCACACGGCCAATGGCCTGGCATGCCGTGTAGTCCGAACGGTGCGTCCACGTCGCGCGATCACGGTCGAAAGGCGGATCGCGCAGGTCGACCGCCGATCCTGCCACCGGCACCTTGAACACCGTCTGCGATCGCGGCGGCATCGCCGCAAGCGCCGGCGTGTCGCGCAGGTGACGCCAGCGCCAGTAACCGACTTCGGCACAGGCCGTGCGGGCGTGGTCCGCCCCATAGAACACGCCCGGATCGTTTGGACCGCGGAATCGCGAACCGCCGGGCGGCGGCGCGTAACGGAACGGTGTGAACAGCAACCAGTGCAGGTTGGCCTGCGCCACGTCGCGCGGCACGGGCGGCTTCGACGATTCGACCAGCCGTTCCAGTACGGCCTGCTCGGCCACGGTATCGACGAGCGCCATGGTCGAGGCGACGTGCTGCGCCTCGACGGCCCGCCACAGGTCGAGCGCTGCGGGGCGCGCTTCAGACGCGACCGCGAGCGTGGTCCAGGTAGTCAACGACGCGCACCAGTCCGGCCGCGCTCTTGATCAGGTCGAGCGGCGCGGCACCGAGCGCAGTGTTGTAGCTCTCGAGCCAGGCGCGGGCGGTACCCTCACGCCCCCACAGCGCGTCGAGCGAGCGGAACAACCGCACGAACAGGATGGCCAATTCCCATTCCTTCGCTCGGGTGGGCGACAGGTGGTATTTGCCCGTGAAGAGCCGTGAGGCGGTCGGACCGGAGAGGCCGAGCGTCGCGGCCACCTGACGCTGGCTGAGTCCGAGCCACCCCGCCGCCCGGGTGACCGCCTTGGTCAGCACAGAGGACTCCTCCGGAACCACGGAAGGACTCGGGGTATTGAGAGCCATGGCCTCAAATTACTCCATAGGAAACTATTGGTCCATATTTATTCTATTGAATGCTCTGGCCGATGGCTTCGCGCCACCGACCGACGCGTGGCATCGTGAGTCAGCCCGACGGTGCCCTGCCAGCGGCATTTCCCCTGCGTGCGACCGGATTCACTGGACCGGCGAAGAGGCGGGCAAGCCTCCTCGACTAAACTGCGCGCCATGCACCTCGCCCGCGACCTCTTCTCCTACCGCAAGCACTGGGCCCACCGTTTCGGCCCGGCGCCGTTCCTGCCCATGTCCCGGGCGGAGATGGACGAGCTCGGCTGGGACTCCTGCGACGTCATCATCGTCACCGGCGACGCCTACGTGGACCACCCGAGCTTCGGCATGGCCATCGTCGGCCGCGTGCTCGAGGCGCAGGGCTTCCGCGTCGGCATCATCGCCCAGCCCGACTGGCACTCCACCCGCGACTTCATGAAGCTCGGCCGCCCGAACCTGTTCTTCGGCATCACCGGCGGCAACATGGATTCGATGGTGAACCGCTACACCTCGGACCGCCGCATCCGCAGCGACGACGCCTACACGCCCCACGGCGTCGCCGGCGCGCGACCCGACCGCTGCGTAATCGTCTATTCGCAGCGCACCCGCGAGGCGTACAAGGACGTGCCCGTGGTGATCGGCGGCATCGAGGCCTCGCTGCGCCGCATCGCGCACTTCGACTACTGGTCCGAGAAGGTGCGCCGCTCGGTCCTGATGGACGCCAAGGCCGACCTGCTCGTGTTCGGCAATGCCGAGCGGCAGATCTGCGAGATCGCGCACCGGCTCGCGGCGGGCAAGCGCATCGACGAGATCGACGACCTGCGCGGGACGGCGTTCGCGCGCAAGGCGCTGCCCGAGGGCTGGATCGAGATCGACTCGACGTCGGTCGATGCGCCGGGTCCGCTCGGTCCTGCGGTGGATCCGTATGCGATGGAACCGGCATGCGTGCGCACGGACCAGGTCGGCACAGGCGGCTGTCGGTGAGGGCGGCCCGCCGACCGGGTGTGCGGTCGAGTCGCTCCCCGATACTCGCTTGGTCGACCGCACACCCGATCAGCGGGCCTCCGCAGCCGCCGCGACGACGGGGACCGCGTCCACAGCCGGTGATCGCGTCTCTCCGGGCGGACCTCGGTCGACCAAGCGAGTATCGGGGAGCGACTCGACCGAGGTCCCGTCCGGCGAGACGCGTCCACCGGCAGAGAGCACGTGGTCCACTTCATCCGCCAGGTGCGCAACGAAGATCGCGAACGCAGCGTGATCCGGCTGCCGTCGTACGAGAGCGTCGCCGACGATGCCGTGCTCTACGCGCACGCCTCGCGCATCCTGCACCAGGAATCGAACCCCGGGAACGCGCGGGCGCTCGTCCAGCGCCACGGCGACACCGACGTGTGGCTCAACCCGCCGCCCATCCCGCTCACGACGAAGGAGATGGACGCGATCTACGAGCTGCCGTACCAGCGCGTGCCGCACCCTGCCTACGGGAACGCGAAGATCCCGGCCTACGAGATGATCCGCTTCTCGATCGCGATCCAGCGGGGCTGCTTCGGTGGCTGCACCTTCTGCTCGATCACCGAGCACGAGGGCCGCATCATCCAGAACCGCTCCGAGGACTCGGTGATCCGCGAGATCGAGACCATCCGCGACTCGGTGCCGGGCTTCACGGGCGTCATCTCCGACCTCGGCGGCCCCACCGCGAACATGTACCGGGTGGCCTGCAAGTCGCGCGAGATCGAGGCGGCCTGCCGCCGCCCCTCCTGCGTGTACCCCGGCATCTGCCCGAACCTCGACACCGACCACTCGGCGCTCATCCACCTCTACCGTCGCGCCCGCACGCTGCCCGGCATCAAGAAAGTGCTGATCGCCTCGGGCGTGCGCTACGACCTCGCGATCGAGTCGCCCGAGTACGTGAAGGAACTCGCGCAGCACCACGTGGGCGGCTACCTGAAGATCGCGCCCGAGGCGATCTCCGAGGGCCCGCTGTCGAAGATGATGAAGCCGGGCGTGGGCGCGTACGACCGCTTCAAGGCGCTGTTCGACAAGTACTCGAAGGAAGCGGGCAAGGAGCAGTACCTCATCCCGTACTTCATCGCCGCGCACCCGGGCACGACCGACGAGGACATGATCGAGCTCGCGCTGTGGCTGAAGCGCAATGGCTTCCGCGCCGACCAGGTGCAGGCCTTCCTGCCCTCGCCGATGGCGACCGCCACGGCCATGTACCACTCGGGCAAGAACCCGCTGCGCAAGGTGACGCGCGGCTCCGAGGACGTGCCGATCCCGAAGGGCATCCGCGTGCGGCGCCTGCACAAGGCGTTCCTGCGCTACCACGACCCGAACAACTGGCCGCTGCTGCGCGAGGCGCTGCGGCGCATGGGCCGGTCGGACCTCATCGGCAACGGCAAGCAGCACCTCGTGCCGACCTACCAGCCGATCGGCACCGGCCAGGCACCCGAGGGCCGGCGCAAGCCCAAGGGGCCGCCTGCGGCGCGCACGAAACCGTTCAGGACCCAGCACACCGGACTGCCCAGCACACCCAGGCCGCCCAGGCCACCGAAGTGACGGCACGCTGGGCGCGACGGCTCGGGGAGATCCTGCTGGTCGTCGTGATCGTGGGCGGCATCTATGCGTGGCAGAGCCGCGACCTGCTTCCGGCCGGTGAACGCGTCGCGGCCCCGGCGTTCGAACTCCTCGACCTGCAGGGCCGCCCGTGGACGCTCGACGCGCTCATGGGTAAGCCCGCGGTGCTGTATTTCTTTGCGCCCTGGTGCGGCGTCTGCGCCGCGAGCTCGCCGCAGCTTCGATGGTTCGATCGCTGGAAGGGCGAGGAAGTGCAGGTCGTGCTGGTCGGCCTCGACTGGTCGAACCCGGCCGAACTCGCGGACTACGCGGCACGCCACGAGCTGACGCTGCCGATCCTCGCCGCCGGTCCGCAGACCGCGGCGGACTACCGGATCGGCGGCTACCCGACCTATTACGTGCTCGATGCCGACGGCCGCATCGCAGGCCGCGATTTCGGCTACACGACCGCGCCCGGGCTCTGGCTCAGGACGCGCGGACTCTGAAGCCGGCTGACCGGCGCGTCACTGCGCGGCGCGTGTAACCGGGATCATTCCGCTTCATACTCCGCGCTGAGGCGGAACGGCCGCGTCGGCCCCGCCCCGCAATCAACGGAGAGTTCATGGCCAAACCCAACTATTCACACCAGAAGAAGCAGCGCGAGCTCGCGGCCAAGAAGAAGCGCGACGAGAAGCAGCAGCGCCGCCAGCAGAAAAAGGAAGACGAGGCGCCCCCGCCGCCGCCCGCCTGACGCGGGCCTCAGATGAAGCTCGGCGTGCTCTTTTTCGCCTTCTTGGCAGCCTTCTTCTCTTCCTTGGTCTTGGCGGGCTTCTTCTTGCCTTCTTTCTTTCGGTCCATGCCTTTGCTCATGGCGTTCGCTCCATTGCCTGCTCGGCGGTTATCGCGCAATCACTCGTAGTGGTGTGACTGGAACAACTCGGTCGCCGTCTGGAAATAGGCGATCCCGAGTGCATCGAGGGCCGGGTCGGGCCGGGTTCGCTCGAACGTCCCATGCGCTCGATCATACAGGTAGTCGCGCACCGTACCGTCGAGTCCGAGCACGGCGAGCCTGCCGTCCCGGTAGATCGCCACGTCGTGGTCGTGGCTGAAGAGCGCGATCCGGGCGGCGTCCGGCGTGTGCAGCACGTCCTGGCCGAAGAACGGCGCCTCGTAGGGCAACCCCAGCAGTCCGAGCACCGTCGGCGCGACGTCGATCTGGCCCATCAGCGCATCCACGCGCCGCGGAGCGATGTGCTTCGGCGCAAATATCATGAGCGGAATCTCGTAGGTGCGCAGGGGAATCTCCGCCTTGCCGTACACGCGCGCGCCGTGGTCGGCGACCACGACGAAGAGGGTGTCGTCGAACCAGGGCTGCTTCTCCGCCTCGCGCAGGAAGTAGCCGAGCGCGTAGTCGGCGTACCGGACGCCGGCGGCGCGGCCACCGCCCTGCGCCGGGATGCCGGACTGCTCGAGGCCCGGCCGGAACGTGTACGGCTTGTGGTTCGACGTGGTCATGACGATCGAGAAGAACGGCTCGTGGCGGGCATGCTGCTCGGAGAAGTGCCGGATGGCGCGATCGAACAGGTCCTCGTCACTCACGCCCCAGATGTTCTCGAAGCGGACGTGGTCGATGTCGGCCCGATCGAGCACCGTGAAGCCGTTCCCCGAATAGAACGCGTTCATGTTGTCGAAGTAGCCGTAGCCGCCGTAGAGGAAGCTCGTCTGGTAACCGAGGTCGTGCATCACGCGGCCCCAGGTCGCGATGCCGTCGTTGCCGGGACGGCGGAGGATGGACACCGTCGGGATCGGCGGGAACGAGGCCGTGAGCGCCTCGAGCCCGCGCACCGTGCGGGTGCCGGAGGCGTAGGTGTTCGAGAACCAGAGCCCGCGACGAGCGTAGGCATCGAAGTTCGGCGTCAGGTCGCGGTCCGAGCCGTAGAGCTTGCTGAACTTCGCGCCGAACGACTCGCTGGCGACGACGACGACGTTCAGCCGTCCGAGACCGTCCCGGCGGGCCGGAAAGCGCCGGTCGAGCCGACCCTCCGCAAGTCGCGTGAAATGTCCACCGCCGGGGTCGAGCGAGCGTGCGAGCAGGTCGAGATTCGCGCGCGGATCGCCCGACGCATAGAAGGCGTGGTAGTCGATCTGGTTCGTCGCCGCAGCGCGAAAGAAGCTGCTGTAGCCGTTCTGGAGGATCTCGTTCTCGACCCGGTTCGACGACCAGGACAGCGCGTCGGTCGGGTACCACGCGATGACGGCCAGCAGCGCAACGGCGAATGCCGCGAACGGTACGGCGCGCGCGCGCAGCGGGGCGACGGCCTGCATTCCCGCCGTCCACCACCGCCGCAGTACCCAGGTGAGCGCGGCTGCCACCAGCACGGTGCCGATGAGCCCCTTGACCACCGGGTAGGCTTCCCAGATATCGACGAACACCTCCGTCGGATACGCGAGATAGTCGACCGCGACGAGATTGAAGCGTGCGTCGAATTCCTCGAAGAAGTAGACCTCGGCCACGGCGATGTAGATCAGCACGCCGGCCGTGATGGCCGTGCCGGCCAGCAGGAGCCCGCGCTGGAACGGGGTACGGTACCAGCGGTCGGGGACCAGCAGCAGGTAAATGACAAAGGGCGCGAACAGGTAGAGGCTCTCGGTGGCGTCGTTCGCGAGGCCGGCCAGCAGCAACAGCGGCAGGTCGAGCGCCGGGACGTCCGCCGCGCTCCCGAAGCGGGCCCACAGCACGATGCGGGCCAGGAAGCCGAGCGCGACGTAGAAGACCGCAAGGGCGGCTGCCGGCGCGAAGCGTCGGCTGGCCGCTTGAATCATCGATCGTGTTTCCGTTCGCACGTGCCCGTTCCTGATGGACCGGGGTGTTAGACGTGCCGAGCGCGGGAAACCAATCGCCCGCAGGCCCGGGCGTCAGCCGATGGCGCCCAATTCCTCTCGGTTGAGGCGCAGCGCGCTTGCGGCAGCGTTTTCCTCGAGGTGGGTCACCGTGGACGTACCGGGGATCGGCAGCATCGCCGGTGAGCGCGCCAACAGCCAGGCGATCGCCGCCTGCGCGAACGAGACGCCGCGACTCGTCGCCCAGGCCTCGAGCTTCCCGCGCGGACCGACCTCGTCGGCGTCGCGTGGGCTCTGCGTGAGCGGCGACCACGGGATGAACGCGAGACCGTCGCGCTCGCAGACCGCGAGCACCGGGTCGGACGAGCGGTCCGACACGTTGTAGCGGTTCTGCACGGAAACGATCTCCACGACGCGCCGGGCGCGCGCGAGCTCGTCCGCGTCGACGTTCGACACGCCCACGTGGCGGATCTTGCCCTCCTGCTGGAGCCGCGCAATCTCGCCGAGCGAGTCCTCGAGCGGGACCTCCGGGTCGATTGTGTGCAGCTGGTAGAGGTCGATGCGCTCGACGCGCAAGCGCCTGAGGCTGGCCGCGCACGCGGCCCGCAGGTGGTCGGGACGCCCGTCGCCGTCCCAGCGGTCCCGCGATGGCCGCACGATGCCGCCCTTGGTCGCGATCACGAGCCCCGGCGGGTAGGGATGCAGCGCATCCGCGATCAGCAGCTCGTTGGTCGCGGGCCCGTAGGCGTCCGCGGTGTCGATGAAGTTCACGCCGAGTTCGACCGCCCGGCGCAACACGCGCCGCGCCGCGTCTCGATCGGCTGGGTCGCCCCAGATGCCGGGCCCGGCGAGTCGCATCGCCCCGTAGCCGAGACGATTCACCCGCAGGTCGCCGCCGATCACGATCGTTTCAGGCATCACCGCCGTTCCGCTGATTTTTCGCGACCCGAGCTTACGCCGTTTGACGTAATCGTCGCGTGCACCGTGACCGGGGTCACGCATTCGCTCGAGCGCCGCACGGAGGCCGGCGCCGCGGATTAGCTTCGAGGCAGCCCCGGGGCAGGCCGACGATGCCCCGCGACGCCGAGGAGGACCACATGAACCTGGCGACCAACGTTCAGTCCGTGCCCTCGACCGAGGACCCGAGTCCCCGCACCCGCCGCGTGCTCAAGCGTCTGCTGCTGGTGCTGCTCATCGCCCTGCCGTGCATCGCGCTCGCCACGCCGCCCGCCTGGGCGCCGGCGCACGGCTGGCGCAAGAAGAACGATCCCGCCTACGCCGGCTACAGCGGTCGGCAGTGGGAGCGCGATTACGGCGTGAGCCTGGGCCGCTGCGATCGCGCCGAGGTCGGTGCGGTGCTCGGCGGCGCCGCAGGCGGCGTCATCGGCGCGGCGGCCGGGCAGGACGGCCAGCGCGCGGTGGCGATCGTGGTCGGCACCGTCATCGGTGCCGCCATCGGCGCGGAGATCGGGCGGCGCATGGACCAGGCCGATCGCTCCTGCGTCGGCCACGCACTCGAGCTGGCCGTGCCCGGGCAGACCGTGGCGTGGAAGAACCACAACACCGGCATCGCCTACCAGCTCACGCCCGCCAGTGACGGCGAGCGGACGGCCGACGGTTGTCGCAAGTTCCGCCTCATCGCGACCGGTGGCTTCGGTCTCAGCGAGGGCCGTGCCGTGGCCTGCGCCGGCACGGACGGCAAATGGAAGCTCGAGCCCGAGGTGCGCCTCGGGCAGCGCTAGTTGCAGGGATAGGCTTGGCTCAGGCCCTCGAAGAACACCTCGCCGATCGGGCGCTGCAGGTCCTTCGGGTTGCGCTCGAGGTGGGTGAGCACGGTTCGCACGTACTCCGCCGCCGGGGTGGACGCCGGACTGCACACGCCGAGCAGCCGGGCCGGCTCCTGCGTCTGGAACAGCTTGAACACCTCGTCGGCGTCGAGCTCGTAGCGGATCGCGAGCCGCGACCCGAAGCTGAGCGCGCCGATCTGGCTGCCGATGCGCAGGCCGTTGAGCAGGCCCTTGGTCACGCCGAGGCAGTAGGTGATGTCGAGGTCGTTGCCCTGCACGTCGCGATCGAGCGCCGCGAGGTAGGCCTGGCAGTATCCGCGCCACTCGCTGGCGGGCGGAGACATCTCCTGGGCGCGGGCCGTGCCGGCCCCGGCGATCAAGGCGACGGCCAGAAGGTTCGCGGCGAAAGCCGATGCAACTCGATTCATGTTCCGACCCTCACCTCGATGAGCGCGTCCGGGCGCGCGCGCATTGTGCGGGTTCCGATCGCCGGAATGTAGCCGGCCCGGGCGGTCCGGGACGTCAGCTGCTGACCTGTGGCGCCGGCAGCTTTGCCAGCACCTCCTCGACGTAGGACGGCACGACCTCGGCGAGCGGCAGGTCGCGGCCCAGGCGCTCCGACATGTACCAGCGGTGCTCCAGCAGCTGGTGGAAGATCTCGGCCGGATCGAGCTTGCCGGCCTGCTCCGGCGGGATCGCCGCGAGGGTCGGCCGGTACGATTCCTCGAGCCAGCGCTTCGCCGCCTCGCGCTCCGGGATCGGCCGCCCCTCGAGCCCGCTCTGCCAGGCGCGGAAGTGGTCGAGATCGTTCAGCAGGCGGCGCGCCTGGTTCTCCTGCACGTCGAGCCCCGTGAGTGCCTCGAGGCGGCGCCGGTGGTGGCCGGGCTCGACGACCTGCACCCGCAGCCGGATCTTGTGTCCGCCCTCGATGGTCTCGATGTCGAGTTCCTCGACATCGAAGCCGAGCTCGTTGACGCGCTTGATGCGCGAGTCCACGCGGTACTGCTCCTGGGCGGCGAACACCTCCTCGCGCGTGAGCTCGGCCCAGAGCTGCTCGTAGCGGGTCGTGAGCCCGGCGCCGAGCTCGATGGGATCGAGGCCGTCGGGCAGACCGTAGCCGGCCTTCAGGTCCATGAACTCGCCCGCCACGTTCTCCTCGGCGATGGCGAGGTCGTGGCGGCGCTGGCCATTGGAAAGCGTCGCGTGCATCTCGCCCGTCTCGGCGTCCACGAGGTACGCGGAATAGCGGCCGGCATCGAGCCGGAACAGCGCGTTCGACAGCGAGCAGTCGCCCCAGAAGAAGCCGGCGAGGTGCAGGTTCACGAGCAGGTCGGCCAGCGCATCGAGCAGCTGGAAAGCCTGGGCAGCGCTGACGCCGCGCGAGATGACGTTTCGGAACGGCATCGAGTGCTGCAGGAAGCGGGTCACGAGCAGGCCGCGCGGCTCGCCGCCCGGCACGACCGGTCGGTCCGTGACGAGGCCGACCGGCTCGACCACCGGCAGGCTCAGCTCCTCGAGGGAGCGCAGCAGCGCGTACTCGCGCTCGGCGACGCGCGCGAGCAGCTCCTTGATGGCGTAGATGGCACCGTCGTGCGCCACGAAGCGCACGGGATTGCGGTGCAGGCCGCTTTCGACGTCGGTGCAGCGCTCGTCCGGCCAGTCGTCGAGCGGCGTGGCCCAGGGCAGCTTCAGTCCGGCCGGGTAGTCTCCCGCACTCGCCAACCTGAACCGCACCGCTGCGCTCCGGCTGGCGACCCGGCTACGAGGCCCGCGCCCGCCGCACGTCCGCGAACAGCCGCAGCGTGGACTCTCGACCGAGCGCGTCCTCGATGTCCGTCGTCACCTTCCGTTGCCAGTTGGCGTGCTCGTGGCTGGTGCCCGGCACGTTGACCGGGTCGGTCATGCCGATGAGGTCCTCGAACTGCAGCACCACGAGGCCCGCGGTGCTCTTCGCGAGGTAGAGCTGCACCGCGTGGGCGAGCGACTCGCTGAAGCCGGTCCCGTCCGCCTCGCCCGCCGCCGCGACGCAGCCCCACGGCGTCGAGCGCCGCCACGAGCTGGGCACGGTCGCGCACCCGCTCGTCGTAGACGTAGCGGCGGATCTCCTCCCCGGGGAAGAGCTGCAGCCGGTCGCGCAGCTCGAGGTCGCGACCCTCCCAGTAGCCGCGCAGCGTCGGCAGGTCGTGGGTCGTGACGGTGGCGATCGCACGCCGCACGTATTCCTCGGGGCGGCGGAAGCGGCCGTCGCCGTGCTTCTCGAACAGCAGCACCTTGTACGAATACACCGCGAACTCGACCATCGCGTGGCGCATCTCGTCGGGCACGGTGCCGAGATCCTCGCCGACCACGAGGCAGCGGTGCAGCGCGCTTTCGAGCGCCAGCACGGCCATCAGGTCGTCGAGCGGGTAGTACACGTAGCCGCCCTCGGTCGCGCCGAGGCCCACCGGCACCCACCACTGGCGGCACAGCGCCATCACGTGGTCGAGCCGCAGCGCGCCGAAGTGGCGCATGTTGGCGGCGATGAGGTCGCGGAACGGCCGGTAGCGCTCGACCACGAGCGCATGCGGATCCTGCGGCGGAATGCCCCAGTCCTGCCCCTTCAGCGCGAGCGGGTCGGGTGGCGCGCCGACGCCGGCCCCCATGCGGTACACGCGCTGGTCGGACCAGGTCTCCGCGCCGCTCGGGTTCACGCCCACGGCGTAGTCGCCGTACAGGCCGATCGGCATGCCGAGTTCGCGCGCGAGGCGCTGGGCCGCGGCGAGCTGCTCGTCGGCGATCCACTGCATCCAGGCGTGGAACTCGACCTCGTCGCGGTGGCTCGCCTCGAATTCCCGCGCACCCGCCCCGGCCGGATCGCGCAGTTCCTCGGGCCAGGCCGGCCAGCCCCAGTAGCGCTCCGGATCCTGCGGACGCAGGTGCGCGTCGATCGCGTCGTGCAGCGCCTGCCGGCGCAGCGGCTCGCCGCGCTCGAGCTGGTAGGCGCGGAACGCGCGCGCGCGGTCCGTGTCGCGATCGAGCGCGGCGGTGCGGAAATGATCGTAGAGCAGCTGCAGGACGGGCAGCTTGGCGCGGGCGACGCCCTGGTAGTCCACGTAGTCGGTGGCGCGCAGGCGTGCGAGCTCCTGCTGGAACTCCGGCGCCTCGACCCGCGCGCGGGCCGCGGCGCAGCCGGCGTACTCGGGCACCTCGGGCACCGCGACGTAGAACACGTTCAGGAAGTGCCGCGACGACGGGCTGTAGGGGCTGTAGTGGCCGGGATTCGACGGGAAGAGCGCATGCAGCGGGTTGAGTCCGATGAACCCCGCACCCTGCTCTGCGCACCGTCGCACCACGGTGCGCAGGTCGGCGAAATCACCCATGCCCCAGTTGTCGGGCGAGCGCAGTGTGTAGAGCTGCACGGCGACGCCCCAGTGACGGCGACCACCCGCAAGTGCTTCGGGTTCGTAGCAGCGGCTCGGTGCCGACACCAGCGCGCACTCGCCCGCGCGGCCGGCGCCGCGCACGCGCAGCGTGTGGTGTCCGGGCGGCAAGCCTTCCGGCAGGATCAGGATGCGGCGGGTGAGCCAGTGTCCGTCGAGCTCGCGACGCTCGACCTCGCCGAGCTCGCCCGCGTTCACGCGCCCGGTGATCTCGGTGCCGTCGGACATCCTGAGCAGCCATTCGACCGGCTCCGCGAGCGCATCTGCCGGCAGCGCGACGACGACCGCGGTGCGCCCCGGCCGGATCACGCTCACCGGTGGCAGCAGCGACCGCCAGCGCTCCTCGTCGAGCTCCGCCAGCTCGCGCTCGATGGCGCCGGCGTCGGTGACGTTGCAGCCCATTGCCGCGAGGATCGCCGTCTTGGTCGCGGCACTGAACGGCCGCCACTCGCCGCGGTAGTCGTGGTAGGCCTCGCCGAGGCCGCGGCGACGGGCGAGCTGGTCGAGCAGTGAATCGAGCATGGCCTAGAGCTCGGCGAGGATCTTGCGGCGCAGCTCGTTGAACTCGTCCTGCGTGATCAGGCCGTCCTCGAGCAGCTGGTTGAGCGTCCGCAGGCGCGCGGGAACGGTGCGGCGCTCCGCCGTACCGCCGGCCGGGGCCGTCGCCGGGGCGCCCCCGCCCGCGGCGCTGTCGATGCGCGCGGCCTGCTCCATGGTGAGCGGCTTGCCCGTGGCCGCCACGGCCACGTTGCCGTCGGGGGCGAGGCCGGGCACCGCAGCGAGCCGCCCGGCCACGACGTCGAAGTCGGCCAGCACCGTGGGCTGGACGTCCGGGTCGGGTGAGAGAATGTCGATCACCGGCGGCGTCGCCTCGTCCGCGTCGCCGCGGATGCCCCACTGCGACCAGCGCACGCCTCGGGCCACGGCCATGGTCATCATGGTCGGGCGCCGCGACCCGAGGTTGCCGGGACGCCCGGTCTGCTCGATTTCGGTGCCGGTCACGACCACCGTGTAGGCCCAGGACGGCTCGGGCACGCCGCCGAGGAACTCGGTGGGGACCAGGAACTCGACCTGGCGGCCGCTGACACGCACCTTGGTCGGGAAGAAATACAGGTCGTTGACGCGCTTCTCGGAGCGCCCCTCCACGTCCTTGAGGTCGTCCTTGGAGGTGCGACCCTTCTCGGCACGCAGCTCGGCCTCGAACTGCTCGTCGAAGTGCATCTGCATCATGGTGCGCGCGATGTCCGGGCGGGGCGTCAGCACGATCGCCTTCTCCCACGCAAAGTTGCGGTTCACCGCGACCTCGCGGCCGGGCACGGCAAGGGTCTCGCCCGCGCCCGCGATGCGGTCGGTGTCGACGTAGATGTCCACGTTGAACGTGTAGAAGCCATTGCGCGCGAGGCGCTCGATCGGCGTCTGCCCGAGCTCGGTGACGCGTCCGACCGGGCTGCGCACCGCCTGCGCCATCTCCACGGTGAACCAGATGCCGTCGCTGCGCTGCTCGGCCGAGACCCGCACGAGGTCGAGGTCGCCCGGTTCCATGTCGTCGCGGTTCGGGTAGATGAGCGAGCCGTTGCCGACGTCGTCGCCCTTGAGGTCCTCGAGTGAGAACAGCGGCTCGGCCACGGCCGTCGCCCCGGTCAACCCGACCAGGACGGCAACAGGCAGGAGCCGGCGGCGAGCCGGACGGAGTCGAATCATGCTGTCCACCCAGAAAAAGGGGCGGCGACGCATCCGCGTTGCCGCCCCGACAGATTAGCAACTCGACCCGGTCAGAAGCTTACTTTCATGAAGATCTTCATGCGGTACTGGCGGTAGTCCACCGAGCTGAGCGGGATGTTGCCGAGCGGCGTCGCGAACGCGTGACGCCCGGAGCAGGCTTCAGCCGGACGCGCCTGCCGTCCGAGTCCGTGTAGAACGACGGGTCGTAGTCACCCCACAGGTAGTCGATCGTGCCGCCGAACTCGACGCCCGACAGGAAGTAGCTGAAGTCGAGGCCGAGCCGGTTCTTGGTGGTCTTGCCCGTGACGTACTCCGCGAAGCCGAAGTCGTTGCTCGCCTCGAAGCCGAGGCCCACCGGCGCCACGTCGATCGTGCCGTCGATCAGCTCGACCTGATGGAACTCGTAGATCAGCGTCGCGTACAGGTCTGGAGTGAGCTGGTAGCCGGCGCTGAGTCCGAAGGTGTCGTAGTCGGCCTCGCGGTCGTCGCAGCTGAGGCAGCCGCCGAGCCCCACGTTCGGGATCCAGTCCGGGTTCATGGAGCCCGTAGCGCCCGGGAAGCCGTCGTAGGCATCGGTCAGCGACGAGCGCCGGGTGACGCGGTCGTCCTCGTCGGAGATGTACTTGTAGCGGGCCATCAGGTCGACGCCGTTGCCGACGTCGAGCGTGTACATCGCCCTGAGCGCGAAGATCTGCATCAGGCGATCCTGATAGGGCGCGTACGGCGAGCGGTAGTCGCCGCCGAGACCCCAGGAGTGCACGCCTTCGTTGCGCGGGTACGGGGCGCAGTCGACGTCTTTATCCTGGCCGCCGCAGGCCTGCCAGTTGGTATTGAAGTCGATGTAGCTGTACTCGCCGGCGAACTGCCAGTCGCCGACCTGGTACTTGGGCACCAGCGTGATGCCCTTCCAGCCGATGACCGAGTACGCCACGGGCTCGTCGAAGTCCGTGAAGTCGTTGTCGGCCATGCCGGAGACGACCTGCTGCACCTCGCCGTTCCAGCCGCCCCAGCCGAGGCCGGCGCGCGAGTTGGCGTTCTCGCGATTGCCGAAGTTGTAGTCCGGGCGGCCCCACTGCCAGGTGCCTTCCTGGCCTTCGGTGAGCAGCACGTCCTGCTCGCGGCGCGCGGCGGTGACGGACACGTAGTCGGAGCCCACGCTGAAGAGCTGCGCGCTCAGCGACAGGCCGTCGATGAAGAGCTGGTTGAAGTTGATGTTCAGCGTGCCCGAGAAGTCGTCCATGTCACGGAGCGGCACCGGGCTGAACCGGCAGGCGCCGTTCCAGGCGCCGGGGCCGCACAGCGATTCGCGGACGCCGTAGTCGCTGTAGTAGAGCGAGGCGCCGAGATCCATGAAGTCGAGCCCGGTGAACTGGCCCTTCAGCGCGACGACCGTGTTGTCCCAGCGGGTGCTCTCGGTGACGCCGTTCAGGTCGCTCGAGTCCGAGTCGTCGAGGTCGCTGTCCTTGCGCGTACATCGCGATCAGCGTCGCGTTCCAGTCCGGGCCCGGCGTGTACTTCGCCTGCGCGATCCAGTTCGCGTCGTTCGCGTAGATGTTGTCGGTGCCTACGCGGCCTGTGGAGAAACTCAGGCCCTGGTACTGCGCCAGCGTGACGCGCGCGAGATCCCAGCGCAGCGTGCGGTCGAACGCCGAGCCCTGCAGCAGCACACCGCCGATGTTGTCGCGGTCGATGTAGCGCGACTTGCCCTGCGTCCAGGCGTCGAACATGCCCCAGTCGCTGTTGCCGATGGTGGCCGAGTCCATCCACTCGTAGCCCGGCGTGATGCGGGCCCAGGCGCCGCGCAGCTTGATGTACTGGTTGCAGCGCGGATCCCATTCGCTGCAGGCGCCGTCCGGTTCGTTGCCTCCGACGCTGTCCGACACCGCAAAGCCGCCGTAATTGGACCAGAAGTTCTTGTTGAAGCGGCTGTGGATGCGTCCGCCGATCTCGACCTGCTTGGAGACCTGGGCGTTGAACATCAGCTCGAATTCGATGCCCTGGCCCTGGTCGCCGCCGCCCTTCGCCGGGCGTGGTTTCGGCGTTGGAGTACAGGCCATTCTCGGTGCGGCGGTTGCCGTCGAGGAACTTGGCGTAGATGCTGCCGTACCACTTGATCGGCGAGGCGCGTGTCCTGCGCGAGGACCGCGTCCGGAGCCAGCCCGAGTGCCGCGGCGACGGCCGCCGCCAGAGTCGCGTTGCGAAGATGCATGTTCATCCCCCGTGAATCTTCCGGCGAGCCTTACTTGCGGACCATCTGCAGCGTGGCGCGCTTCACCGAGCTGCCGTCCGCGCCGCACTCGTGCTTGAGCATGTCGTACTGGGCCTGCGCCTCGTCCGGCGTGCCCGCACCCTTGCCCGCGAGCAGGTCGATCACGTGCGGGTCGCAGTCGCCGTCGTTGCCGCCACCGAAGCGGTGCTGGCCCTCGAACTCGTTGACCTTGCGGCTCAGCAGGTCGGACTTGTCCGGGAAGCCCTCGTTGGACTGCATGACGACCTGGTAGCCCCACTTGGACGGATCGCCACCGCCGAGGTCCTCGAGCTTCACCTTGGCGCCGATGGTCTTGCCGGTGCCGGTCGTGCGACGCGGGATGACGATGTCGGCGGCGAGGTCGGCCGCCTTCGCCTTGACCTCGGCGCTGACGCGCGACGCCGGCTGCGGCGAGAGGATGATCACCTTCTCCCAGCCGCTGTCGGGTGCGAACTCGACGTTCAGCCCCGGCAGGGACTGGGTGTGGCCCTTGCCCGCCTCGCCGTCCTTGTCGATGAAGATGAAGACCATCTGCGTCGCGAAGCCGACGCCCATGCCCCAGGGGTCGGCCAGCCGGTCGTTCACGGTGACCTTGAAGTCCGGGTTGTCGCCGCCGGTGACCTCGAACTCGACGAGATCGAACGAGCCGGCCGTGTACACGCCGTCGGTCGGGTAGGTGTAGCCGCCCGGCCCCTTGTCGTCGCCGGTCGGGTCCATGAACTTGACGCCCTCGGCCTGCGCGGCCCCTGCCAGCGCGAATCCCACCAAGAGCGCCGAGATCGAAAAGCGAGCCTTGTTATTCATGAGCTTGTGTCCTCTGGTCAGCCCGTTGCAACGCCCCGTCGGGGGCCGCTATCCGTCATCCCTTGACGCCGCCGGCCGTCAGGCCGGAGACGAGATATTTCTGCAGGAACAGGAACAGCACGACGACCGGCAGCGACACGATGATCGACCCGGCCGCGAAATATCCCCACTGCGAGGTGAACCCTCCGACGAAGAACTTCAGGCCCACGGGGGCCGTGTACTTGGACTCTTCCTCGAGGAAGGTCGCCGCGAGAATGAACTCGTTCCACCCGGTCATGAACGAGAACAGTGCGGTGACCGCCACGGCGGGCTTGGCCAGCGGCAGGATGATCCTGAAGAAGATCGTCTGCCGCGAGGCGCCGTCCATGATGGCCGATTCCTCGATCTCGAGCGGGATCGTATCGAAGTATCCCTTCAGCATCCATACGCAGAACGGGATGGCGGTGACCGAATAGACGAGCACCAGCCCGATGAAGGAGTTCCCGAGCTTCAGCCAGCTCACGATGATGATGTACAGCGGCACCAGCAGCAGGGTGCCCGGGAACATCTGCGAGACCAGGAAGGACATCATGCCGGCCTGGCGGCCCGGGAAGCGGAACCGGGAGAACGCGTATGCTGCAGTGCACGCAAGAAACACGCCGAACACGGTCGTCGCCGTCGCCACGATCGCGCTGTTGATGATCCAGCGCAGGAACGGCTGCTCGGTCAGCACGTCCCGGAAATTGGCGAGGGAGAACGTCTCGGGCCAGGGGATCACCGCCCGCAGCCGGTCGAGGAAGCCGGGGTCGGGGGGGACGTCGGCGAAGGCGAGGTTCTGGGTGCCGGAGAACGCCACGCTGATCACCCAGAGCACCGGGTAGATCGCCACCAGCGTGAACAGGCTCAGGAACACGTGCAGGCCCACGTGCGACCGGTCCGACTTGCCCGCCCAGCCGCTCATGTGTTCACCGCCTCCGTCGCCCGCGTCATGCGCGTCTGGAACACCCCGTACACCAGCAGGATCAGGAAGATCACGGTCGAGTACGCCGCCGAGTAGGCGTAACGGTACTCCTCGAAGGCGATCTTGTACGCCCTGGTGATCAGGATCTCGTTGGCGCCCGCCGGCTCGCCGCCCGAGACGAGGTAGATGACGTTGAACATGTTGAAGGTCCACACCACCGACAGGATCACCGCCGGCACCAGCGTGGGCTTCAGCAGCGGCAGCGTGATGCTCCAGAACTGCTGGCGGCGGGTCGCGCCCTCGACCGTGGCGGCCTCGTACATGTCGGCCGAGATCGACTGCAGGCCGCCCAGGATCACGACCATCATGAACGGGAACGACAGCCAGCCGTTGGTGGCGAGACCGGTCATGAACGAGCTGAACACGCCGTCGAACCAGGCCACCGGCTCGCCGCCGAACATCTGGATCGCCTGGTTGATGGCGCCGAACTGCTGGTGGAACAGCGCCTGCCAGATCAGCGCCGTGATGTAGTTCGGGATCGCCCAGGGCAGGATCAGCAGCACGCGGTAGATCGCCTTGAAACGCAGGCCCGGCGTATTCAGCGCCAGCGCCAGGATCATGCCGAGGCCGACGCCCAGCGCGACGTTCGAGACGGTCCAGCAGACGGTGATGAACAGCGTCCAGTAGAAGTTCTGGTAGTTGATCACCCAGCCTTCGGCCGTGCGCTTCGCGACGTCGAAGTCGCCGAGGATGTCCACGTAGTTCTGCAACCCGACGAACAGCTCGGTGAGCGGCTGGTTGGTGTTGAAGATGGTCTGCCCGGTGAACGACAGCGTGATGCCGTAGATGAACGGGAAGAACACCAGCACCAGCATGCCGACCATGGCCGGCGTCACGTACAGGTAGGCGTAGCGGTACTCGCTCACCGTCTCGCGCAGCTTGCGGGCGGCGCCGAGCGCGAAGAAGGCGAGGATCACCGCCCCGAGCGCCCAGTTGCCCCACAGCGAGCGGACGAAGGGCCGCGTGAAGGTCTCGAGCGCCGCGCTGGTCGCGACCGCATTCATGCCGCCGTCGGCCCCGAGCAGGCCGCGCGGCCGCTGGAAGATGTCCACGTCCCATGGATTGGCGGAGCCTGCATCGGTGGCGCGGTCCGCGGCGTCGCCCGCCACCCGCGCGCGCAGCTCGGTGTAGGCCGCCGCCACCGAGGCGTTGCCGTCGCCGGCGATGCCCTCGAGCCCCGCCACCGCGCGGGACGAGTAGAGGTACCACGCCGCCGAGAACAGCCCGAGCGCGACGAGGAACAGGATCCAGCGCGTGGCGCCGGTCGCGACCCCGCCGGAGCGGTTGAGCGCCAGCGCGACGAGCCACAGCAGCGCCACCGGCAGCACCACCAGCAGCGGCCAGGGCAGCGGCGCGCGCGCCGGAGGCGACGGCCTCGAGCGGCCGCTCGTGCTGCACGAAGCCGGCGATGGCCCCGTCGGCGAGGTAGGGCACGGTGACCCGGATGCGCCCGGTGCCCACCCGGCTCACGTCGATCTGCGGCTTGCGGAACACGCCCTCGGCCCGGTTGGTGTCGGCCGCGGCGCGCAGTTCCTGCCCGAGGTCGAACAGCCACTTCTCGTCGCGCGTCAGGCGACGCGGCAGGTCGCCGGCGCGCTCGGCGGGGTGCGTCGAGGCGAGCAGTTGCGCGCCGCCGAGGCGCACGACGCGGATCGAGTCGTCGTCGGGCGAGCGATCCACCCAGTCGAGCAGCGCCGGTTGCAGCAGCGCCACCGGATCGGGCCCGGCGGCGCGCTCGTCCTCGGGCAGCGACGCGGCCGGCACCGCGAGCCTGCCGGCCACGAAGTCCGCGAGCGCCGATCCCTCGAGGATGGCGATCCGCGCGACTGCTCCTCGCTCACGAGGCTCGCGGCCGCCTGCCGGTGGAACCAGTTGCCGAGCAGCGACGCGGCGAGCAGCGCCAGCAGCAGGCCGAGCGCCGCCGGCTGCATCAGGAAGCGCAGCACGCGGCGCGCCGGCGTGTCGGCCGTCGCGCGCGTCGCGCGGTAATGCGCCAGGTCGCTCATGCCGGTGCCGTGCGTCCCCGTCCTAGCGACCCTTGCGCAGCTTGGCGATGCTGTCGGTCACCGCGGCCTGCGCCTCCTTGAGCGCGACCTCCGGCGTCGCCGAGCCCTTCACGATCTTGTTCATCGCCGTCGTGACCGGCGACCACATCAGCGTCATCTCGGCGTAGTTCGGCATCGGCACCGCCGTGTCGAGCTGCTTGCGGAAGCCCTGCAGCGTCGCGTTCTTCGCGACGCGCGGATCGGCAGTAGATCGACTTGTTGGTCGGCAGCTGCCCGCCCTCGAGCGCCAGCACCAGCGCCGCGTCGGGGGAGACGAGGTACTCGGCGAACGCGTAGGCGGCTTCCTTCTGCTGCGAGCCGGCGGACACGTACACGCCCTCGACGGTGAGCCACGGCCGCATCGGCTTGCCGCCGGCCTCGTCCATCGTGGGCAGCGGCGCGATGGCGTACTTGACCTTGTCCTGCACCTCGCCGAGGAACCACGGGCCGGAGAACACGATCGCCGCCTTGCCGTCGTTGAACAGGCTCGCGATCAGCGTCGAGGACGGGTCCGCCGGCAGGATGCCGTCCTCGCGGTACCACTTGAGCATGGTCTTGACGGCCTGGACGTTCTGCGGCGAGTCGATCACCGGCTTCGGGCCCGGCGCGAACACCTGTCCGCCGAACGCGTTCATCAGCGCGGCGTGGAAGAAGAAGTTCGAGTACTCGTAGGCGAGGCCGAAGCGGCCCGAGGCGGCGTTGGTCAGGCCCTTCGCCACCTTGACGAGCTCGCCCGTGGTCTTCGGCGGCGCCTTCACCAGCGCCGTGTTGTAGATCATGGCGATGCTCTTGAAGTTGAGCGGCAGGCCGTAGACCGTGTCGCGGTAGGTCATCGCCGTCATCATCCCGGGCACGAACTGCGAGGTGACCTTCTCGTCCACGAAGAAGTCGATCGGCTCGATGGTCTGCCCGGCCTCGACCCAGCCGCCGAGGCGGTCCTGCGCGAAGATGAACACGTCCGGTCCCTTGCCGCGCGGCACGGAGGCCGTGATCTTGTCCGCGTAGGCGTCGTAGGGCACCGCGAGCGTCTTGACGGCGACGTCCTTCTGCTTGGCGTTGTACATGCCGACGACCTTCTCGAAGGCCGCCTTCTCGTCGCCGCGGTAGGCGTGCCAGACGACGATGTCCGCCGCCTGCGCGAGCGGCGCCGCGGCCATGAGGCCGCCCGTCGCCAGCGCCGCAAACAGCCTGCCCGTGAAACCGTGCTTGCTCCGACTCATGTGCTTCACTCCAGAAAGGCCCGGCCGCGGGGCTCAGCCCGGCAGCCGCTGCTCCGTCTCCGGGTCGAACAGGTGGATGGCGTCGCAGTTCATCACGAGCTCGACCTGCTCGCCGAACCGCGGGATCCGGTGCGCACCGAGCTTGGCGATGATCATGTCCTCGCCGCAGCGGAAGTGCACGATCACCTCGTGACCGATGGTCTCGACGATCTCGATCGTCCCGCCCAGCGGCGCGGTGGCGGACCAGTCGTGGGCGCCGCGTCGCCGACGTGCTCGGGCCGCACGCCCATCAGCACGTCGCGCCCGGCGAGCGGCTTGAGGCCGGCCCGCCAGCGCTGCGGCACCGGCACGCTGAAGCCGCTCGCCTGCACCACGGTGGCGTCGTCGTTCACCGTCGCCTTCACCATGTTCATGTTCGGCGTGCCGATGAACTTGGCGACGAACACGTTCTGCGGCTTGTCGTAGAGCTCGAGCGGCGTGCCGACCTGCTTGAGGTTGGTCTTGCGCTCCTTGCCCATCGGCGCCAGCACGGCGATGCGGTGGCCGAGCGTCATCGCCTCGACCTGGTCGTGCGTGACGTACACCGTGGTGGTCTTGAGGCGGTGCTGCAGCTTCGAGATCTCGGCGCGCATCTGCACGCGCAGCTCGGCGTCGAGGTTCGACAGCGGCTCGTCGAACAGGAACACCGAGGGCTTGCGCACGATGGCGCGGCCGAGCGCGACGCGCTGGCGCTGGCCGCCCGAGAGCGCCTTCGGCTTGCGGTCGAGCAGCGGCTTGAGGCCGAGGATGCCCGCCGCCTCGTCGACGAGCTTGTCGATCTCGGCGTCGGGCATCTTGCGGATGCGCAGGCCGAAGGCGATGTTCTCGCGCACCGTCATGTGCGGGTAGAGCGCGTAGCTCTGGAACACCATGGCGACGTCGCGGTCCTTCGGGTGCACGTCGTTCACGACGCGGTCGCCGATCACGAGCGTGCCCTCGGACGGCTCCTCGAGCCCGGCGATCATGCGCAGCGCGGTGGACTTGCCGCAGCCCGAGGGCCCGACGAACACCATGAACTCCTGGTCGTGGATCTCGAGGTCGAGCTGCTCGATGACGCTCACGTCGCCGAAGCGCTTCGCGATCCCCTGGAATGCTATGCGAGCCATGTTGGAGTCTGCCGGGTCTGGGTGGATGGGTTCGAGGCGTCCTCCCGTGCCGCCCGCCGCGCTCATCGTGCAACGTACACGCGTGCCTGCCGCGGGGGCACTACGACGTCGAGCCGCCCGCCGTTCATGACGGCCGCGGCCGCCGGTGATCACCTCGCCGGCCGAGCCGCTCCAGGCGGCCGGCGCGTCGACCGCGACGCGCGCCTCGGTCTTGCCGCGGTTGACGCGCGACGACCACCGCGTTGTCCGCCTGCGGCGTCGTGGCGCTCGAAGACCAGCAGGTCGCCGTCGGAGGACAGCGTACGGTAGGCGCCGCGCGTCAGCGCCGTGTTGCTTGCGCCGCGTCTCGATCAGCGTTGCGGTAGTAGTCGCGCAGGTACTCGTCGCGCTTCACGCCCTTGCCGGGCTAGCACGGCCCGCGAGCCCCAGGGCATGTCGTTGCGGTTGAGCGGCCACACGCTGCCATCCCGCGCCACTTCCTCGCCGTAGTAAATCGTGGGAATCCCGAGGGAGGTCATCTGCAGCGCGACGCACAGCCGGAACGCGTCCTTGTCGCCGCCGAGGTTGTAGAGCGACATCGGCTCGTCGTGCGACGAGAGGTAGTGCGCGAGCTGGTAGCCGGCGCGGACCCGGTGGCGCTTCTCGAGGTAGGAGGCGAAGGCGACGGTGCGGCCCTTGCCCTGCACGAAGGTCTCGCAACTACCCTTGAAGGTGAAGTCGAAGCCCGCGTCCATCTCGTCGTTCGCGAAGTACTCGTCGAGCACGGTGGCCGAGCCGCCCCAGACCTCGGCGAGCAGGAAGAAGTCCGGGCCCAGCCGCTCGCGGGTCTCGCGGCGGTGCCGCTGCCAGAACTCGTGCTCGACGTGCTTCACCGTGTCGAGGCGGAAGCCGTCGAGGCCGGTGCGCTTCGCGAGCCCGAGCTGCGCGTCGAGCAGGTAGTCCTGCACCTCGGGCAGCTCGGTGCGGAAATCCGGCAGTCCGCCGACCTGGCAAGTGAGCGCGTCGTCGGCGCAGTCGACCGGCTTCGTGCGGAACCAGCCGGGCTTGGCGGGATCCTTGAGGTAGCGCGAGTCGTAGCCAACGTGGTTGTAGACCACGTCGAGCAGCACCTTGATGCCGCGCGCGTGCGCGGCGTCGACCAGCGCCTTGAGCTCCGCCTCGGTGCCGAAGCGCGGATCGATGGTCTGGTAGTCGTCCGCCCAGTAGCCGTGGAAGGCGCAGTGCTCGAACCAGCCGCCGGGCACGGGCACGCCCGGTCGGCGGCTGCGACGGCGGGCAGTAGTCGATCTGCCTCGCCACGGGCGTGATCCAGATCGCCGTGGCGCCGAGGTCCGCGATCTCGTCGAGTTGCGCGGTGAGCCCCGCGAGGTCGCCGCCGTGGAAGCCGCCCGGGATTCATGCGGTCGACGTTGGTGTTGTTGGCACCCGAGCCGTCGGCGAAGCGGTCGAGGATGACGAAGTAGAGCACCGCGTCCGACCAGTCGCGCTGCGGCACGACGGACACCGGGCCCTTGGCACCTGGTGCCGGGGCAGTGGGACCGCCGGCGCAGCCGGCGAGAGCCAGCACCGAGACGACGCACGACGAGTGCGAGCCGCGGCCACGACGCCGCGTGCGACAGCCTCGTCCCCTGGTCGATCGCTCCGCGCATCACCCGCGCCCGACACTGTTGTTGTTGTGCCGCGGCACAGTGCCGCAAGCCGACGGAGCGTTGCACGGTGCAGCGCAAAAAATCAACCCTGGACAAACCCTTGCCCAGGCAAGCAGCGACGGATTCGCACGGCCGCCGGGCCGTGGCTTTTCCGGCTCAGAAGACTGTGTAGATGAGCGATGCGAGCGCCGACTGCTGGCTCACCACGACGAGCCCGCCGAGCAGCATCAGCACGAGGATGATCGGCAGCAGCCAGTACTTCTTCCGGACCCGCATGAACTGCCACAGGTCGCGCAGGAACTCGCCCATTCAGAATGGCTCCTCGAGGCGCACCGCGTGGTCCTGCGGCACCTCGATGCGATAGCTGGCGGCCGACGGATCGAACCCGGTCAAGTACTGCAGGCGGCCGAGCCGCCGCAGCAGCCACCCCACGGGCAGCAGGATGCCAAAGAACACGGCGCCGAGCAGCAGCCACGTGTTCACGACCCCGAGCACCCGCGCGACCGGCAGCAGCAGCCGGTAGATCGGGTGGATCGCCCGGCGGCCAGGCGAGCGCGAGCGCTGCCACGAGACCGCCCACCGCGAGCGGCCAGACGGGCCGCGGCCGCTCGCCGAGCCAGGGCAGCAGCACCCAGAAGATCAGCACCACCAGCAGCGCCAGACCGAGGCCGAAGTGCCGGAGTTCGCGCGTGTCGGTGCGCTCGAGGATGCGCATGGCCTCAGTCCGGCTCGAAGTCGCGGCGCCCGGCGAGCAGTGGGTGCCCGGCCGGCTGCGCGGCCCGCTCCAGGATGCAGGAGCCCATCACGAGCACATCCATGGCCGTGGCCATGAAGCATCGATAAGCGTCGGTCGGGCGTGCAGACGATCGGCTCGCCGCGCACGTTGAACGAGGTGTTGACCAGCACCGGCACCCCGGTGCTGCCGGCAAATGCCTCGATCAGGGCGTGAAACAGCGGGTTTGTGCTGCGATCCACCGTCTGGACCCGCGCGCTGCCGTCGACATGGGTCACCGCCGGCAGCGGGGAGCGGACACCCTGCAGTCGCTCGAGTCCCTGCAGGTCGCCGCCAGCGTTCGCGGCGGCTCGAAGCCCCGCACGGGCGCGACCAGCAGCATGTAGGGGCTTGGCCGTCGAGATCGAAGTGCTCCGCCGACCCGCTCGGCGGGCACCGCCGGCGCGAACGGCCGGAACGACTCGCGGAACTTGATGGCGAGGTTGAGCGTGCGCTGCATGGCCGGGTTGCGCGGGTCCGCGAGGATGGAGCGGTTGCCGAGCGCGCGCGGCCCGAACTCCATGCGTCCCTGCATCCAGCCGACCACCGCGCCCTCGGCGAGGCGCGCCGCGGTCCGCTCGACGAGCGCCGCCGGCTCCAGTCGCTCGATACGGCAGTCCCGTGCTCGCGGCAGAACGCCTCGACCTCCGTCGTCCGTCCAGGCGGGCCCGAGGTAGGCGCCCGCCATCCCGTCGCCGCCGGCGCCCGCGAGCTGCGCGCGCCGCCCGCGTCGTGCCACGCGACGAGCGCCGCGCCCGAGCGCGCCGCCCGCGTCGCCCGCGGCCGGCTGGATCCATAGCTCGTCGAACACGCCCTCGCGCAGCAGCAGGCCGTTCGAGACGCAGTTGAGCGCCACGCCGCCCGCGAGGCACAGATGCCGCTCGCCGGTCTCGCGGCGCAGCGTGCGCGCGAGCCTGAGCACGATGTCGTCGGTGACCTGCTGGATCGAGGCCGCGAGGTCCATGCGTGCGCTGGTCGACCGGCTCGTCCGGCGCGCGCGGCGGTCCGCCGAACAGGTCGTGGAAGCGCTCGGTGGTCATGCGCAGCGCCGGTGCGTAGCCGAAGTAGCGCATGTCGAGGCGGAACGTGCCGTCGGGCTTCACGTCCACGAGGTGCCGGCGGATCAGTTCCGCGTAGCGCGGCTCGCCGTAGGGCGCGAGGCCCATCATCTTGTACTCGCCCGAGTTGACCTTGAAGCCCGTGTAGCCGGTGAACGCGGAATACAGCAGGCCGAGCGAGTGCGGGAAGTGCAGTTCCCAGCGCGGCTCGATGCGCGTGCCGCGGCCGACCCACGCCGAGGTCGTGGCCCACTCGCCCACGCCGTCGAGGCACAGCACCGCGGCGCGCTCGAACGGACTCGGGTAGAAGGCCGAGGCGGCGTGCGAGAGGTGATGCTCGCTGAAGAGCAGCCGCGGCTGCGCAGTCCCGCCGCCCGGCAGCGCGCGCAGGTCGCGGCGCAGCTCGGACTTGAGGAGCAGCTTCTCCTTGATCCAGATGGGCATCGCCGCGACGAACGACGGCAGCCCGCGCGGCGCGCAGGCAAGGTAGGTCTCGAGCAGGCGCTCGAACTTGAGGAACGGCTTGTCGTAGAAGACCACCGCGTCGAGGTCGCCGAGCGTCGAGGCCCGCGGACTCGAGGCACCAGCGCGCGGCCTGTGCCGGGAAGCCGGGATCGTGGCGAAGGCGCGTGAAACGCTCTTCCTGGGCGGCCGCGACGATGCGCCCGTCGGCCACCAGGGCGGCCGCGGCGTCGTGATAGTATGCTGAAATTCCTAGAATTCTTCGCACGCGCGGCCCCTGGCGGATCGCCGGCAATCTACCACTAACGACCCGTGGCGAGACGCAAGCGGCAGAAGCACCGGCGACCACCGTGCCGCCCGAGTCGGTCCCGGCTGCGGCCGCGCCCACCGCCGCCGCAGCGGCCGCCGGCGACTGTTCCTCGCGATCACGCTGCTGGTGCCGCTGCTGGTCTTCGGCGTCGCCGAGGTCGCGCTGCGCACTGCGGGCATCGGCGCGCTCGAGCCGCTGTTCGTTCCGGTGCCGCAGGCGACGGGCTACCTGCAGCCCAACCCGGCCGTGGTGCAGCGCTTCTTCCCCGATCCGCGCGACGCGCCCGACGTCAGCATCGACACGACCTGGTTTCCCGAGCAGAAGCTGCCCGGTACGCTGCGCATCTTCGTGCAGGGCGAGTCGAGCGCCGCGGGCTTTCCCTACGGCCGCTGGGCCTCGCCCGCCGCCCTGCTGCAGCAGCGGCTGCAGCGGGCCTACCCCGACCGCGAGGTCGAGGTGATCGGTACCGGCATGGCCGCGGTGACGAGCTACGTGCTGCTCGACGTGGCCGACGAGATCATCGCCATGCAGCCCGATGCCGTCGTCGTATACACAGGCCACAACGAGTATCTCGGTATCGGCGGCGTTGGCTCGTCCTCGTGAGCGCGAGTTCGCCCACGGTGGCTCGCGCCGTCGCCAAGCTGCGCCGCCTGCACGTGTACCGTGCGCTCGAGCGGGCCATTGCCGGGTTCGGGGACGGCCCGGATCCGTTGGCCGCGCGCGGCACTACGCTCATGGCCCGCGTCGCCGCGGAGCGCTCCATCCCGCTCGACTCGCCGCTGTACGAGCGCGGCCTCGGGCAGTTCCGCGGCAACCTCGACCGGCTGCTCGCGAAGTACCAGCGGGCCGGCGTGCCGGTATTCATCGGCACGCTCGCGAGCAACGAGCGCGACCAGCCGCCGTTTGCCAGTGCGCCGGTCGAGCGCGGCGACGCCTCGGCGCTCGCGCGCTTCGCAGAGGCGCGCCGCCTCGAGGCCACCGGCGACATGGCAGCGGCGCGCGCCGAGTACCTCGCCGCCAAGGACCGCGACGAGCTCAGGTTCCGCGCGCCGGAGGCGTTCAACGCGCTGATCCGCGAGGTGGCCGCGGCACGGGCGCAACGCGTCGTGGACGTGCAGGCGGCGCTCGCCGCCGCATCGCCCGGCGGCATCATCGGCTCGACGCTGATGCTCGAGCACGTGCACCCGAACGTCGACGGATACTTCCGCCTCGCGAGCACCTTCTTCCCGGCGATCGTGCAGTGGGCGGGAGCCGCCAGCGTCGGCGTGGACGACGAGATGGCGCGGCGCGAGATGCCCGTCACCGAGGTGGACCGGCTGCACGGCGAGTATCGCGTCGCGCTGCTCAAGAACGACTGGCCGTTCGTGCCGGAGCGCCGACCCGACCGAGATCCCGCGCCCGACCACGACGATCGAGGAGATCGCGCAGCGCTGGTTCGCCGGCCAGGTCGAGTGGGCACAGGCGATGAACGACGCGCTGGCGGAGTACCAGCGCAGCGGCAACCGCGCCGAGGCCGCCCGCGTGGCGGTGAATCTTGCCGACGCCTTCGTTACGACCGCCGACGCGCAGTACAAGGCGGCGGTGCTGCTGATGCGCGAGGGAGCAGCGGACCGCGCCCTGCGCTACGCCACGCGCGCGGTGCAGCTCGATCCAGCCAGGGTGGAGCACCAGCTCTCGCTGGCGCAGGCGCAGTTCATGCTCGGCCGGCCGCAGGACTCGATCGCCACACTCGAGGCGGCGCTGGCTCAGCACCCCGG
>CAVWEX010000011.1:0-5654 GCA_963754125.1 uncultured Gammaproteobacteria bacterium | reverse complement strand
CCGCGCCCCTGCCGGGCGGGGCGGACCCGCTCGTGATCGACCTCGCGATGTCCGTCGCGGCACGCGGCAAGATCGTCGCCGCCGAGCGAGCCGGCCAGGCGATCCCGCCCGACTGGGCCGTGGACGCGCAAGGCAATCCGACCACCGACCCGAAGGCTGCGCTCGGCGGCGTGCTGCTGCCGATCGGCGGCGCCAAGGGCGGGGCGCTGGCCTTGATGATCGAGATCATGGCGGCAGCGCTGACCGGCAGTGCGTACGGCTGGGAGGCGAGCTCGTTCTTCGACGACCGGGGCGGCCCGCCGAACATGGGACACGTGCTGATCGCGCTCGATCCGCTGCGGCTTTCCGCCGGCGGTTACGATGAGCGCATGACGACGCTGCTCGATGCCATCGCAGCGGAGCCCGGGGCGCGCCTGCCCGGCACACGGCGCCTCGCGAACCGCAAGCGCGCTGCTGCGGAGGGCGTCGCGGTCCCGGCCGCCCTGCATGCCGAGATCCGTGCACTGGCCGGTCGCGCCGACTGAGCGGCGCCGCCGCGGAGAATTGGACATGCCCGAGATCGTGATCACCGAGTTCATGGACGCAGCGGCCATCGACGCCTCGTTCGCCGGCCGTGACGTGCTCTACGACCCGAAACTCGTCGACGATCCCGCGCGGCTCACCGCGGCCGTGCGCGAGGCTCGCGCACTGATCGTGCGCAACCGCACCCAGGTGCGCGGCGCGTTGCTCGCCTCTGCCGAGCGGCTGCAGGTGGTCGGACGCCTCGGTGTGGGCCTCGACAACATCGACGTCCCGGCCTGCGAAGCGCGCGGCATCGCGGTGTACCCGGCGACGGGCGCGAACGACCTGTCGGTGGCCGAGTACGTCATCACCGCCGCGCTCATGTTGCTGCGCCGGGCGTGGTTCGCCACGTCGCGCGTGGCGGCCGGCGAGTGGCCGCGCACCGAGCTCATGGGACGCGAGCTCGCGGGCAAGCGCCTCGGGCTCGTGGGTTATGGGGCCATCGCCCGCGTCACTGGACGCATGGCCCGCGACCTCGGCATGAGCGTCGCCGCGCACGACCCGCTGCTGCCGGCGGATCACCCGTCGTGGGCAAGCGCGCTGCGCCAGTCCCTGCCCGAGTTGCTGTCCGCGAGCGACGTCGTGAGCCTGCACGTGCCGCTCACCGACGCGACGCGCAACATGATCGACGCGAAGGCGATCGCCGGCATGAAGCGGGGCGCGATCCTCGTCAACGCGGCGCGCGGCGGCGTGGTGGACGAGGCCGCCCTGTGCGCCGCCCTGCGCTCGGGACACCTCGGCGGCGCGGCGCTCGACGTGTTCGCGCGGGAACCCGTGGATGCGGCCTCGGGCGCGCAGTTCGCGGGCCTGCCGAACCTGATCCTCACGCCGCACATCGCCGGCGTCACCGAAGAATCGAACGTGCGGGTGAGCGCCGTCACCGCGCAGGCGGTTGCGCGGCACCTCGGCGCATGAGCGCGGGTGCGGCGAGCTGCGACCTGCTGGTCGTCGGCGGCGGGATCAACGGCGCGGGCATCGCCCGCGACGCGGCGGGCCGCGGCCTGCGGACGCTGCTCTGCGAGCAGCACGACCTCGCTGCGCACACCTCCTCGGCGAGCACCAAGCTGATCCACGGCGGGCTGCGCTACCTCGAGTTCTACGATTTCGGCCTGGTACGCAAGTCGCTGCGCGAGCGCGAGGTGGTGCTCGCCGCCGCGCCGCACGTCTGCTGGCCGCTGCGCTTCGTGATGCCGCACGATGAGCACCTGCGTCCGGCGTGGATGATCCGCGCCGGGCTGTTCCTCTACGACCACCTCGCCCGACGTCGCGTGCTGCCCGGATCGTCCGGGGTGAACCTGCGCCGCCACCCGGCCGGCGCGCCGCTCGAGGCGCGCTACACGAAGGGCTTCGTGTACTCGGACGCGTGGGTGGACGACGCCCGGCTCGTGGTGCTCAACGCCATGGACGCGCGCGAGCACGGCGCGACGGTGCTCACCCGCACGCGTTGCGTGAGGCTCGAGCGCCATGGCGAGCTGTGGAGAGCGACGCTGGAGCGCCAGGACGGCGGCACCATCGACGTCGAGGCCCGCGCGGTGGTGAACGCCACCGGTCCGTGGGTGGACCGCTTCCTCGACGGCGCCACGCCCCTGCCGGCCGCGCGCCACCCGCGCCAGGTGAAGGGCAGCCACATCGTCGTGCCGAAGCTGTTCGGGCACGAGTTCGCCTACATCTTCCAGGGCGCGGATGGCCGCATCGTGTTCGCGATCCCCTATGAGGGCGACTACACGCTGATCGGCACCACCGAGATGGACTACGCCGGTGACCTCTCGAGCCCCGCCATCGCCGAGACCGAGGTCGACTACCTGCTCGCACTCGCCAACCGCTACTTCGCGAGCGACCTCGTGCGCAAGGACGTGGTGTGGACGTTCGCGGGCTTGAGGCCGCTGCTCGCCGACCCGAAAGACCGCGCCACCAGCGTGACGCGCGACTACGTGCTCGACCTCGACACCGACGGCGCGCCGCTGCTGTCGATCTACGGCGGCAAGCTGACCACCTACCGCAGGCTCGCCGAGGACGTCGTCGACACGCTGGCGCCCCGCCTCGGCTGCTCCGCCCGGGCCTGGACCACGGGCCAGCCGCTGCCCGGCGGCGACATGCCACGCGCCGATTTCGCTGCCTTCCTCAAGGATCTCGCAGCGCGCTACCCGACACTGCCCCGCACCTTGCTCCACCGCTACGCCCGCGCCTACGGCACCCGCGCCGAGCGCATCCTGGCGGGCGCGACCTCGACGGCTGAGCTTGGCGAGGAAGTGTTGCCCGGGCTCCACGCCCGCGAAATCGACTACCTCCGCCGCGAGGAGTGGGCCGAGGCCGCTGAGGACATCCTCTACCGCCGCAGCAAGCTCGCGCTGCACGTACCGGCCGACGGCGCAGCGCGACTCGGGCATTGGCTGCAGGCCCACCCTGCGGTCACGCCCAGGGGCGAAGCCGTGGTCTAATCGCTCGGCCGACGAGAGGTTTCCATGACACGATTCGTGCTCGCCCTCGACCAGGGCACGACCAGCTCGCGCTCCATCCTGTTCGACCACGACGGCCAGATCGTCGCCACGGCGCAGCGCGAGTTCACCCAGCACTTCCCCCGCTCCGGCTGGGTGGAGCACGACGCCGAGGAGATCTGGGCCACGCAGGCCGCGACGATCGCCGAGGTGCTCGCCCGGGCGCGCGCCACGGTCGAGGACGTGGCCGCCGTCGGCATCACCAACCAGCGCGAGACCACGGTGCTGTGGGACCGCGCCACCGGGCGCCCGGTGGCGCCCGCCATCGTCTGGCAGGACCGCCGCACGGCCGACACCTGCGCGCGGCTCAAGGCCGAGGGTCACGAGCCCGAGGTGACGCGTCGCACCGGCCTGCTGCTGGACCCGTACTTCTCCGGCACCAAGCTCGCGTGGCTGCTCGACAGCGAGCCCGGCCTGCGGGCGCGGGCGGAGCGCGGCGAGCTCGCCTTCGGCACCATCGACAGCTGGCTCGCCTGGAAGCTCTCGCGCGGCGCGCAGCACCTCACCGACGCCACCAACGCGAGCCGCACGCTGCTGCTCGACATCGGCACGGGCGAGTGGAACGAGCATACGCTCGAGTTGCTTCGCATCCCGCGCGCCGTGCTGCCGAGGGTCGTGCCGTCCATGCTCGCCCAGGGTGAAGCGTTCGCGATCCTCGGCGGACGTGAGATCCCGCTCGGCGGCATCGCGGGCGACCAGCAGGCGGCGCTGTTCGGCCAGGCCTGCTTCACGCCGGGCATGGCCAAGAACACCTATGGCACCGGCTGCTTCATGCTCATGAACACCGGCCGCGAGCCGCAGCTCTCGACGAATCGCCTGCTCACGACGGTTGCCTGGCACACCGACGGCCGGCACTACGCGCTCGAGGGCGCAGTGTTCGTGGGCGGTGCCGTGGTGCAGTGGCTGCGCGACGGCCTCGGCTTCATCGAGAACTCCGCCGACGTCGAGGCGCTGGCCGCGAGCGTGCCGGACTCGGGCGGCGTGTACCTCGTGCCCGCGTTCACGGGCCTCGGCAGCCCGCACTGGGATGCCTACGCGCGCGGCACCATGGTCGGCCTGTCGCGCGGCACGACCCGGGCGCACATCGCACGCGCGGCGCTCGAGTCGATCGCATTCCAGAGCGCCGAGGTGCTGCTCGCCATGCAGCGCGATGCGCGCCAGCCGCTGGTCGAGCTGCGCGTGGACGGCGGCGCCACGGCGAACGACCTGATGATGCAGTTCCAGGCCGACCTCCTCGGCGTGCCGGTGGTGCGGCCGAAGGTCACGGAGACCACCGCGCTCGGCGCGGCGTATCTCGCCGGGCTCGCGGTGGGCTTCTGGAGCTCGACGGACGAGGTCGCCGCGAACTGGCAGGTGGATCGACGCTTCGAGCCCGCGCTGCCGCGCGAGGAAGCCGAGGCGCGCCTGCAGGACCTGGGAGCGCGCCGTCGAGCGCTCGCGCGGCTGGCACGTGGAAGATGATGCTTCGCTCAAAGGTCCGCGGGCTTGAGTCAGCCCCGCCTGCTACCCCCTCATTGCCGGGAAACACCATGTCCAGGCTTCGCGTAGAGAGCTTCACCCTGTCGATCGACGGCTTCGGCGCGGGCCCGGACCAGGACCTCGACAACCCGCTCGGCGTCGGAGGCGCGTCGCTGCATGGCTGGGCGATGGCCACGCGGACGTTCCAGAAGAACCTGTTCGGCAGCGACCGGGGCGAGACGGGAGTCGATGACGACTTTGCTGCGCGGGGTTTCGATAACGTTGGCGCATGGATTCTCGGCAGGAACATGTTCGGGCCCGTGCGCGGTCCCTGGCCGGACGAGAGCTGGCGGGGCTGGTGGGGAGAGAACCCCGTCTATCACGTTCCCGTCTTCGTGCTGACCCACCATGCGCGTGCACCGCTCGTCATGGAGGGTGGCACCACGTTCCACTTCGTCACCGACGGAATTGACGCCGCACTGGCTCGCGCCCGTGAGGCCGCCAAGGGCAAGGACGTTCGCGTGGGTGGCGGGGTCAATGTCATCCAGCAGTACCTTCGTCGACGTCTGATCGACGAAATGCACATCGTGATCTCCCCAGTCCTGCTCGGCTCGGGCGAGCGACTCTTCGCAGGAGTCGACCTTCCGGCCCTGGGCTATTCGTGCACCCGGCACGTGGCCACGCCACGTGCGACCCACCTGGTCCTGAGCCGCGCTTGACCATCCATCACCGCGTGAGGAGAGGGAGCGACGCGGTACTGGGACGACGACCATCCTGAATGGGATGCAGACGAATACGCCTTCGCGGCGGCGTGGCGGAGCCAGCCGAAATGGGTCTTCTCGCCCGCGAAGGGGACATCGAAGTTGCCGGGCCCCGGCCGCCGCTCCGCCTCGTCTCGCACGACCGGATTGGCGAGGATGTGATCCGGTTGACCTACGTTCCTGCTGGCTGACCTCGGCGTCGAGCGGACGCGCGTGAAGTAGCGCGTCGACCTTCCTCGTATCCGACTGCGCCCGGTGGTTCTACAATCCAGGCGGAAAGCTCGCTGCGCCGACATGGACCGACCGCCTCGATGGGCAAGACGATCGCACTCGCCACCCCCGTGTTCTTCGCGCTGATCGCGCTCGAGATGATCGTCGG
>CAVWEX010000010.1:0-118882 GCA_963754125.1 uncultured Gammaproteobacteria bacterium | reverse complement strand
GCGAGTTCATCGAGAGGAATGCGCTGTCTGCGACGAATCTGGATGTGTAGGCGCAGCTTGTAGGTTCGTGTCTCACCCGCCGGATTTGCCGTCCGCGCTGGTCGCTCGCCTGACTTCCTCCTCGAAGACCCCGACGACCTCGAGCTTCTCCTTGCCGCGCAGCGACTCGCCGCCCCGCACGACGATGCGGTCGCCCGCCTGCAACTTGCCGTCCACCGCGATCCAGTCGCCATCGGCGACGCCTGGCTTCACGGTGACGCGCTCCGCGCGCTGCTCGCCGTCGATGCGAAATACGTGCAGGCCTTCGGCACGGATGATGAGGGCATCGCGCGGCACGGACAGCCGTCGCTGCGGCTCGCCGAGCGGCAGGCGGACCTGCACGGTATTGCCCGAAGCGAGAAGACCCTCGACCTTCGGAGCCTTCACGAGCACCTCGAACGACTGCGATCTCGGATCGCCCGCCGGGACGATCGTGCTGACCGCCGCCGTGAATGGGCGGCCATCGGCCACGACGTCCACGACGTGCCCAGGCTGGATCGCGCGCACGTGCCGCAGCGGCACGAAAAGACGAATCTCGAGTTCGTCAGGGTTGACGAGCCGCGCCACGATCTCCCCGCGAGCCACCTCTTCGCCGGCCCGATGCACACGGTCGGATACGACGCCGTCGAAAGGCGCCGTGAGCCGCGACCGGCCGAGCTGATCGTCCGTCTGCGCGAGCAAGGCCCGGGCAACCTGCAGGTCGGCTTCGGCAAGATCGCGATTCGATTGCGCCTGGTCGACGTTGAACCGCGACACTGCATTGCCGGAGGCGCGCAGCCGTTCGAGTTCCCGGTCGAGTGCGGTCAGGTTGACCTGCGCCCGCTTCACGCGCGCGGCCTGTTCGGCGCGCGCAAGGGCGAGCTCGCCCGTGTCAAGCCGCGCCACCACCGCTCCGGCCTTGACCGACGTACCGGGCTCGGCTACCCACTGCAAGCGGCCCGCGACCGATGCCGCGAGGTCGGCCGCGGCGCGCGAGCGCACGATGCCGGTCGCGTTCACCGACGGCGCCAGTTCCCTGACTTCGGCACGGGCCACCCGCACCGGCGAAGGTCGCTCCTGTTGTGAGGTCGCAGGGGCGGCGACGAGCAGGAAAATCGCACCGACGCTGGCAGCGCGCAGTACGCCACCGCAGTCAAATAGAAGCGGCCGGACCTGGAGGGTCATGCTCATGTGTTGCTGTCCTTCAAGCCGTCGCAGCAGCTTCCGGCGCGGCGTCGGTCACGGTGTGCTGCACGCTCTCGCCCAGCCGCAGCAGGCTCGGCATCAGCACCCAGGTGAACACGGTGCCTACGATCATGCCGCCCGCCACCACGGCGGCGAGGCCGCGGTAGATCTCGGCACCGAGGCCGGGCAGGAAGATGAGCGGTGCCATGCCGAGCACCGCCGTCAGCGTCGACAGCACGATCGGACGGGCGCGTGTTTCGAGCGCGTCGTGCACGGCCTGCCGGCGCGACACGCCGCTTCTTTCACGGGCACGGGTCTGGTCGACGAGCAGGATGGCGGCATTCACGACGAGTCCGAGCAGGATGATGAAGCCGATCATCGTCAGCAGGTCGAGCGCCTGGAAGCCGAACAGCCCGACGACCCGGAGCGCGAGAATACCTCCGGCGACCGACACCGGCATCACGACCATCACGAGCAGGCTGTCGCGCATCGACCGGAACAGCGCTGCCATCAGCGCAAACAGGATCACGAGAGCCAGCAGGAAGTTCTGCGACATGGCCCGCAGCGCGTCGTGCAGTTCGTTCGCCGACCCGGCATAGGTCAGCTGCACCTTCGGCTCCATCGCGGCGCGCACCTTTGGCTCGACGTCGCGCTCCAGCACGTCGATGGCCTCGTCGAGCGTCATGTTCTCAGGCGGCTCGAAATTGACGCTCACGGTGCGATGGCCGTTGATGCGCACGAGCTGCGACGGTCCCACCGTCTGGCGCAGCTCGGTCAGTTCGCCCACCGTCTGCACGCCTGCGCCCGGAGTCACGATGGGCAGCTCCGCGAGTTCCTCCGGCGTGTGCCACTCGGTCGACTTGACGATGATGTCGAGGCGATCGTTGCCGTCGAAGTACTCGCCTGCCCAGAGTCCGCCGGTGTAGGCGCGGATCGCCGAGGCGACCTCGGTTCGCGTGAGTCCGGACCGGGCGATGCGCCATTCATCCGGCAGGAGCTGCAGCTCGGGTTGGTTCAACTCGAGCCCGGGGAAGGCCTGGGGATAAGTCCCTGGAATCGCCTTCGGAATTTCATCCGTCGCGACGCGTGCGGCGTCCATCAGGGCACCGAGGTCTGCTCCCTGGAAGTCGAGCCGGATCTCGCGCGCATTGTCGCCGTCGACGTTCAGGAGCGAGCCGCGCTGCACGAAGACTTGCGTATCCGGGAAACCGACCATGATCTCCTCGCGCAACAGCCGCACCATCTCCTGGATGTCGCGCGGATCCTCCGGGTAGACGACCGCCGTGCCGCCGAATCCGCCCCACGCGGAGAAGTTGTAGTACTTGACCTTCGGTTGCTTCGTGCCCTCGAGGTATGGCCGCAGGCGCTCGATGACCACGGGGGCCAGTTCGGCGCGCGCTGTTTCGATATTGCCGCCGGGCGGCAGTCGTATGTTGTTCCAGATCATGTCGGTCTGCGCCACCGGCAGGTAATCGACCTTGGGCGCGAGCAACCAGATTACGAGCGCGCTGGCGGTGGTGATGCCCGCGATCCAGGCCAGGCGCGCCGTGGGCCGGTCGGTGAGCTTCATCGCGAAGTCGGCCATCCAGCGCCACCAGTGCAGGTGCTGGTCCGCCGGAATGCCGCGCGCGAGCGCCCAGCGGTTCGCGGCCGGAATCACGGTCATTGCAACCAGCAGCGAGGCCGCATGGGATACCGACATCGTGATCGCGAGGTCCTTGAAGAGCTGCCCCTCGAGGCCTTCCATGAACAGGATCGGCAGGAAGATCGCGACGCTGGTCAACATCGATGCCACCAGCGCCGGCAGCACTTCACTCGCGCCCTCGATCGTCGCCTGCCACGGATCACGGCCTTCCTGGACGAAGCGCAGGATGTTGCCTTGTACGATCAGTGCGGCGTCGATGACGATGCCCGTGGAAAAAGCTAGGCCGGCCAGCGAGACGACGTTGAGCGTTCGCCCCAGCAGGTGCATCGTGATCACGGCGAAGAACAGCGAGATCGGGATCGACGCACCGATCACCAGCAGCGCACGGGGTCCGCGCAGGAAGTACCAGAGGCCGCCGACGGCCAGCAGGATGCCGATCGCGAGGCTCTCTTCCACGAAGCCGATGGCGCGACGCACGTATACGCTCGCGTCCCAGGAGAGGTCCGCGTAGAGCTTTTCCTTCGCGAGCGGCCCAGCATTCAATTCGGCGATGGCTTCCTTCACTCCATCGACCACGTCCACGGTGTTCGAGTCGGACGTGCGCTGGGCGGTGATGTAGTAGGCCGGGACGCCACTCCGGTATGAGAACCAGAAGGCATCGACGTGCTCGGTGCTGATGTCCGCGACGTCGCGCAGGTACAGCGGGCGGTCCTCGCTCCAGCCGACGACCAGGTTGCCGAGGTCCCCGACCGGCTCGCGTCCCGTGACGCGCACGGTGAACTGGCGCCGGCCGACATTCGCGAATCCGGCCGAGACGTCGCGGGCAGAGATGACCGTCTGTGCCAGACGCTGCGGGGATATGCCGAGCGCAGCGAGTCGGTGGGGGTCGAAGCGGACCTGCACCTCGCGCGGACGACCGCCTTCGAGGTTGACCCGTGACACGCCGGGCACCCGGGCCAGTCGCGGTTCAACCACCTCCTCCATGAGCTGCTGGTACTGCACGGCGATGTCGGGCACCGAGTGGCCTTCGATCGGCCGGATCAGCAGCGACGCAGCGTTCTGGGTCTGCCAGTTGTCGCCGCCGAACACCTGGGGCTCGTCCGCATCGGGGGGCAGCGGAGGCAGGGTGTTGAGACGCGAAACGACGTCGAGCATGACGCGCGTCATGTCGGTGCCGACCTCGAAACTGAGCTGCACGCCGCCGCGGCCGCGATTGGATTCGGAGCGCATTTCGACGAGACCGGGCAGGCCGCGCATGGCCTCCTCGATCGGCTCGATCAGGGCCTCTTCGAGTTCGGCCGGTGCCGCCTCGCGCCACTGCGCGTTCACGAAAAGCTGCGGTTGGCGTGTGTCCGGCAGCAGCTGGATGGGCAGTCGCAGCATCGCAAGCACGCCGAAGAGCAGGACGATTGCAGCCGCGGCGGCGACGGCCGGTGGATTCTGGAGGCAGCGTTCGGAGAGTTTCATGGGATCCTCCCGAGGGAGCGGCTGGGACCCGGCGCGCGAGACTGCCGTACGCGGCGATGAATGCTGTGGCGAATTAGGCGGACTGTGAGCCGACTGCGAAGAACCAGTGCCCGGCCGTGCGCACTCCTCACTATGATGACCCGCGCGGGCGGAAAGTTCGAAGCGTCAGCTGCTTTTTTCCCGCGACCGGGTGCCGCGTTGCACTGCGTCAATCCAGGGGTTCGGCGCCAGGGATCGGCGAGGGAAGGTCGAAATGCTTGATCCATACATAGCGACTCTGCTGGGACTGGGTGTCATCGTGCTTCTGGTGGCATGGCTACCACTGGCACTCAAGACGATACCGTTGTCATTGGCGATCGTGTGTGTGGGGCTGGGCGCCGGCATTTTTGAACTCGGTTGGCTGCAGTTCGATCCCGAGCCGCGCACCTACGACACCCTGGTTGAAAAGCTCTGCGAGGCGGTCGTGATCATCTCCCTGATGGGAGCGGGCCTGAAGATCGATCGCCAGATTGGACTGCGGGCGTGGGCGACCACCTGGCGACTGCTCGGGTTCGGGATGCCGATAACGATCCTCGCGGTCACGGTCCTCGCCGTCTATGCGCTCGATTTTCCGGTGGCGATGGCGCTGCTGCTGGGTGCGTCGCTGGCGCCGACAGATCCGGTGCTGGCTTCCGATGTGCAAGTCGGAAAGCCTCGCTCGGGAGAGGAGGATGAAGTCAGGTTTGCGCTGACATCCGAAGCCGGCCTCAATGACGGACTCGCGTTTCCCTTCGTGTACCTTGCGCTGGCTTTCGGACTGGCCGCAGGGTCATCGGGCGCATGGCCAGAGCCTCTCAACTCTCGGCGGCTGGCTCCTGGTTGATGTGTTGTGGCGGGTCTGCGCCGGTGTCGGCGTTGGATGGCTCGTGGGACGCGGCCTCGGCTGGCTCACCTTCGGCAGGTCGCGCTCGAAGCTATCGGGCACACGCGATGGCCTCGTCGCCATTGGTGCGACTCTGGTGGCTTACGCGAGTGCGGAGATCTGCCACGGCTACGGGTTTCTTGCCGTGTTTGTCGCCGCTCTCGTGCTGCGCGATACCGAAAGGAATCACGAATATCACGAAGCCTTGCACGATTTCTCCGAACAGATGGAACGTCTGTTGATGATGCTCGTGCTCGTCCTGTTCGGCGGGGCCATTGCGACGGGGCTGTTCGCCAGCCTGACATGGACCGATTGCCTCGCCGCGCTTGCCATCGTCCTCTTGATCCGGCCGCTGGCGGGATGGATATCACTGATCGGATCCGGGCATCCCGCCAGAGAGCGCGGCCTCATCTCCTTCTTCGGCATTCGCGGTATCGGATCGTTCTATTACATCGCGTACGGCGTCAATCACGGCGACTTCGGATCAAGTGAGCGGCTGTGGGCGATCACCGGTCTCGTCGTGCTCGTGTCCATCGTGATTCACGGCATCAGCGCCACGCCCGCGATGCGCTGGCTCGACCGTACACGGCGCGAACCGTTGAAGTCCTGATCAACGCGATACGAAGGTTCAGGCCCAATAATGTAAAACACTCTTTACATTCGCCCCCTCGAATGTTAAGTATGTTTTACATTCAGCGGGGAGACGAGCGATGTCGCAGCACGAGAAGACGGCGTGGTGGACCCTGGTATCGGGGATCCTGATCTGGCTGTTCCTGCTGATGCGCTTCACGGTGGACGGCAGGATCGTCGAGCTGCCTGCGGGCGAGGCTGTCGAAACGTACGTACTGACGATCGTGCTTTGGATCATCGCGGCCATCGTCCCGGCGGTGCTCGCGGCGAAGCGTCCGGCCGGGACGGACAAGGACGAACGCGACCGCGCCATCGTCGCACTCGGCGACCGCTGGGAAGGCTATGTCGTCGTCATCGCGATCAACGTGCTGGTCGTCCACCTGCTCGCCCGCGCCGTTTACGCGGACCGCACCCCGAGCGTGCCGATCCCGGACTTCGGGTCGACGACCGCGCTGATCTTCGCGCTGCTGACGACGCTGTTCCTCGCCGACGCGGTGAAGCAGGCCGTCGTGCTCTGGCAGTACCGCCGGTGACGGTCGGTCGCGGACGCGTGTCCAACCACGTCCGGCGCCTGCGCGAGGCGGCCTCGATGACTCAGGCAGAACTGGGCGAACGCGTAGGCGTGACGCGTCAGACGATCATCGCGATCGAGGCGGAGAAGTATGCTCCGTCGCTGGAACTGGCCTTCAAGCTGGCGCGCGCTTTCGAGCGTCCGGTCGACGACGTATTCCAGTTCCATGCCAAGGACTGACCGGGTCGGCCGCTGCCGGCACTCTCCGTCAACCTGCATGGGCGAGTTGTTCCGGAACAACGATTCTCGGTGTGTCCGACGTCGGTAATGTCACCGTCGGGAATGGCGTCGCTGTTGCGGATCACCTGCCGCTGCGGCAGGTAGGCCAGCAGCAGATCGGTTTCCTTCCTGACCACCTCGTAACACTCGCAACTCAAGGCTTCGAGTCGCGGTCGGTCCAGCACCGTGATCAGCCCGCGCTTGTAGGAAATCACGCCCAGTTGCTGCAGTTTGGACGCAGCCTGGGTCACCCCTTCGCGGCGGACCCCGAGCATGTTGCCGATGAACTCCTGGGTCATCGTCAGGCGGCTGCCGTGCAGGCGATCCATCGACAGCAGCAGCCAGCGACACAGCTGCTGGTCGATGGAATGATGCCGGTTGCAGACCGCGGTCTGGGCCATCTGCGTGATCAGGGCCTGCGTGTAGCGCAGCATCAGCACCAGCAACTGTCCGTGGCGGCTGAACTCCTCTTTCACCCGCCTTCTGGGGAGGCGATAGGCGTAGCCGGCGCTCTGCACCAGCGAACGGCTCGGCGTGCTCTCCCCACCCATGAACAGCGTGATGCCCATCAGCCCCTCGTTGCCCACGACCAGTATCGCGGTCGATGCGCCGTTCTCCATCACGTACTGCAGCGAGATGATGGAATCGGTCGGAAAATAGACGTGTCGCATGGGGCGGCCGGACTCATACATCACGGACCGCAATGGCAGCGGCACCAGCTCCAGGTACGGGAACAGGCGACCTTGAACCTCCGGCGACAGCGCAGCCAGGAGATGATTCTGTTGGGGCTCGGGTTTGGCAGGCATTGGGCTCTCTGGCCAGGGGGCGTGGATCATCAACCCCCCGACCGCGGTTCAGCGTAACCACCGTGCTGCCGGCGTTCGGTGCGGTAACGCACTTAGGTCGAGCGGGCGCCTTTGGCACACTTCCCATATCGCTTCAAGGCCATCGAAGGCACGACATGACATCGGATCGAGTTGAAAAGACGGGCCGTGCCGATGCTCCCGATGCATTGGATCTGGCGTTGGAGCAGAGCCACGAGGTGAAGGCGAAGGTGGAGACCTGCGCGGACGACCTGGCTAACGCCAATGAAGTCGTGAAGGAAAAGATCGCCGGCGGCACGACCGTGCTGTCGGCGCACGAGACATTGCAGGCAGGCACGACCGTCGAAAGCAAGGTGCAGGAATGCGCCGACGACCTTCATGAAGTGACCAAGACCTTGGCCCAGGGGATCGACGATCTCGCCCAGACGGAGACCGCGTTGACCGAGTCCAGGGAAATGCTCGCGGATACGCAGGCGGCCCTGGCTGTTTCCCAGGAGGAAGAAAGAGATGCCCGGCGACGGGCGTTGCACGACTCGATGACCGGGCTGCCCAATCGCGACCTCTTCGACGATCGGCTGTCGCATGCGATATCGCTCGCCCGGCGCCACGGCTGGACGCTGGCCGTCATGTTCCTCGATCTCGATGGATTCAAGTCGATCAACGACACGCACGGGCATGCCGCGGGAGACTCGGTCTTGAAGGAGGTGGCACGGCGTCTGTCACTGCGCTCGCGCGACGAGGATACGGTGTGCCGCAATGGTGGCGATGAGTTCCTCTACCTGCTGGTGAATCCGCGAGGCAAGGAGAACATCGAACGAATCGTCGGCCTGGTCTCCGCCAACATCGCCAAGCCCATCGCGGTCGGTAGCCGGCAATTTGTCGTCAACGCGAGCATCGGAGTTGCCGTCTACCCTCTCGATGGCACTACCGGCGATGAACTGATCAAGTGCGCCGACACGGCCATGTACCGCGCCAAGAAGAATGGGAGCGGCTGCGTGTTCTTCGACAGGGTCGAGAAGGAATCGGCCTCGGCCTGAACGTCGCGCCTTCGAAGGTGGTTCCCGTGCGCTGTTACGACGTCGGGGCGAGCGTGCTGGTCGAACCAGTCGAGGGTCAGGCGGACGAATTGGCCCTGGTGCCAACCAACCATGACCCGCGTCGAACAGCACGCGCTCCTTGCGATCGTCCGGGGTGCCGAGCAGGCGCAGCATCGCCTCCTGCGACTCCTGGCTGAACTGCAGGTCCGAGCGGCCGCTCAGCATCAGGATCGGCTGCGTGATCCGCGGCAGGAAACTGAACGGCTCGTCGGCCGCCGGGGGATCGCCGATGGGAGACACGCCGCCACCGACCAGCACGGCCGGCCCCAGCCTCGGTTCGAGCGCCAGCAACGGCATCATGAACGCCGCAACGCAAAGAACAATCGGGAGCAGGTAGCGGCGCATCGTCGAGGGTTCTTTTGGCGGGATCGGTTGGATGGTAAGCGATCATCGGCCCTGACCCCTTTTGCGCCGCACCATTTGCTGCGGCGACCCCGGACGCCGACCGCATCGGCGCTGGGCGATTGACCGCGAGCCTGCAGCGGCGTATGTTTGCGCTTGAAGCGAGGCCCCGGGAACCACGAGCGGAGGAAAGGCGGATGATTGCCCATCTGAGCGAGTTCATCGCCGAGCAGCGCGAAGGTCTGGTCGATCTCATGAAGAGCCTGCGCCAGTCGCAGGTGAAGGCGGCACGCGAAGCCGCCCGGTCGTCGGCGTCACGGATCAAGTCGCTGAACCAGCGCGTACGGGCGCTGGCGAAGTCGGGTCTGCGTGTCAACGAGGTGTCGCACGGTGCGGCGCAGAACCTGATCGAGCTGCAGGCCGACATCGTCACCTCGGCGCTCACCGACGCCGCGGCGCAGATCGAACGGCTGTCGTACACGGAGACCGCGCGGGACTTCGCGCGCCTGCAGGCCGAAGTGATACAGGCGGCACGTCATCGCATCGTCGATGACCTTGCCCGGGCGGTGACGGCGCTCAAGGGCGCGGCTGGCGACGTGCGCAAGGCGGTCGTGCAGCCGTGATGCGGCGAAGCCCGCCAAAGCCAGCAAGGCAGCGCGACGCCGCAAGGCCAAGCCATAGCCGGCCAAGGCCAAGACGAAGGCCAAAGGCGAAGGCGAAGGCGAAGGTCAAGACCCGTGCCCGGGCCCCTCGAGCCACGCGAAGCAAGCCACGCAAGACGGTCCGGCGCGCGCGCAGGCCCCGTGCCTGAGCGTGCGCAGCGGCGATCCTGAGCGGCGACGAGGTCAGATCAGCGCCAGCACCATCATTGCCAGCCCGACGATGCCCACGCCCCAGATGGCGCTGCGAACATAGGTGATGCCGATCAGGTACACGGGCAGATAGACCACCCGCGCCCAGAAGAACACGGCGGCACCGGCCGTCGCCTGCTCGCCGAGACCGGCCAGCTGGGCCGTCAGCGCCAGCGCAGCGAACAGGATGAAGTTCTCCTTGGTGTTCGCCGCGGCCCGTTCCGCGCGGCCGCCCAGCGCGGTGGCCTCGGGCAGGTGCTCGCGGTTGCTCAGGCCGACTTTCATGCCCTCCAGCGTCCATTCGCGGTTGCGCAGCATCGCGCCGAGCATGATCGAGATCCAGGTCAGCAGGGTCATGTAGACAACGAGTTCGAGCAATCGGGTCATGGGGGTCCTCCAGCGGGATGCGGCAGTCTGCGCGTGGGCTTGGAAAGAATCTCATGATTTACGCTCGCGCGCAGCAGCGCTGCGCGAGCGCATACAATCCGGCGACCATGCGCAGCTCCAAACCCGCTCTTATCGCCGTGTTCGCCAACCTGCTGCTCGCCGGCGCGCCCGCGTCCGCCGTTGAGGCAGCCGGTGGCGGCGTCCTCGTCAATGCCCGCATCCACACGCTGGCCGACGGCCGGGCGGTCGCCGAGGCCCTCGCCTGGGACGCGAACGGTCGCCTCGTCGCCGTAGGCAGCCGGGACGAAGTCATGGCGAAAGTCGCGGGCGCGACGGTGCACGACGCACGCGGTGCCACTGTCGTGCCGGGCCTGATCGACGCCCACGCCCACCTGATGGGACTCGGTTACGCGCTCATGCGCGCCGATCTCGTCGGCGCGCGCAGCAAGGCGGAAGTCGTCGCGCGCCTCAAGGCCTTCGCCGCGGAGTTGCCGGAAGGCGCGTGGCTGCTCGGCCGCGGCTGGGACCAGAACGACTGGCCGGAGAAATCCTTCCCGACGGCGGCCGACCTCGACGCGGCCTTTCCTGACCGGCCCGTGTGGCTCGAGCGCGTGGACGGTCACGCCGGTTGGGCCAACTCCGCGGCGCTGCGTCGCGTCGCGCGCGACCTCGCGGGCGACTGGCAGCCGGACGGCGGACAGATCCTCCGCGCGGACGGTCGGCCCACCGGCGTGTTCGTCGATGCCGCCGCGCGCCTCGTGGACGACGTCGTGCCGCCACCGGACGAGGCGTTCCGCGCCGAGGCGCTGCAGCGCGCACTCGCGGCGGCGGCCCGCTTCGGCCTCACGGGCGTGCACGACATGGGCACCTCCGTTGCCGATCTCGACCTCTACCGGCGCTTCGCCGACGACGGCCGGCTCACGCTGCGGGTGGTCGCCTACGCGGATGGAGATGCGGCTGCACTCGAACAGCTGTGCAGTCGAGGGACCGTACCGTCACTCGTCGGGTCGCGTGAGCATGGCGGGCGTGAAGTTCTATGCCGACGGCGCGCTCGGTTCGCGCGGCGCCGCGCTGCTCGAGCCCTACAGCGACGACCACGGCAATCGCGGCCTGCTCGTCACGCCGCCGGAGCAGCTGCTCGAAGGCATGCGCAAGGCCCACCGCTGCGGCGTGCAGGTGGCCACGCACGCCATCGGCGACCGCGGCAACCGCCTCGTGCTCGACGACTACGCCGCGGTGCTCGGCGAGGCCGCGCGCAGCGATCACCGCTGGCGCATCGAGCACGCGCAGGTTGCGACGCTCGCCGACATCCCGCGCTTCGAGCAACTGCACGTGATCGCCTCGATGCAGCCCACGCACGCCACGTCCGACATGCCGTGGGCCGAGTCGCGCGTCGGTCGCGAGCGGCTCGCGGGCGCCTACGCGTGGCGCCGCTTCCTGCAGTCGAACGTACGGCTCGCGCTTGGCTCGGACTTCCCCGTCGAGTCGGCGGATCCGCGGCTCGGCCTCTATGCAGCGGTTACGCGCCAGGACCTCGCGGGCCAGCCGCCCGGCGGCTGGCTGCCCGACCAGAAGCTCACCCCCGCCGAGGCGCTGCGCGGGTTCACGGCCGATGCGGCGTGGGCGGGTTTCACGGAAGCGGAGATCGGCCGCCTCGCGCCCGGCCTGCGTGCGGACTTCGTGCTGCTCGACGCCGATCCGCTTGCCGTGGACGCGGCACGCCTGCCCACGATCAAGGTGGTGTCCACGTGGGTGGATGGCGAGCCCGTGTACACCGCGCCGTAAGTAACCCGTCACCCGCAGCCCGATCGATCCGCCGAATCAGGGGGAAGTCGCATGCAACCAGGGTCCTGGATCGACGTCGGGGCAGCGGACGAGTTGCGGCGCAAACCCCTGCAGCAGGTGCTGCTGGGTCGCACTCGGATCGCGCTGGTCTGCAAGGACGGAGAATTCAGCGCGATCTCTGGCGTCTGCAATCACGTCGGCGGACCGCTGGGCGAGGGCAGACTCGACGGCGACTACGTCGTCTGCCCGTGGCACTACTGGAAGTTCCACTGCCGGACCGGAGAAGGCGAGCCCGGCTACGAGGCGGATCGCGTTCCTGCTCACGAGGTCCGTGTCGAGGACGGCCGCGTGCTCGTCCGGCGCGAGGCCGCGACCCGGCGATCCCGCAAGGCCCACGAGCCGCATCCGCTGGCCCGCAAGCCCCAGCGTGCGGACGGCCCCGTCCGCGTGCTCGGCCTATCGACCACCACGATGACCGCCGGCCAGCCGCGCTACAGCACCTCCGAGGATCTGCTGGAGTTCGCATTGCGCCACGCAGCGCAGACACTGAAGTGCGAAACCAGGCTGATCGCGGTCCGCAACCTCAAGTTTCGCGAGTGCGAAGGCTTCTACTCGAAGTCGTCCCGCGCCTGTACCTGGCCCTGCTCGATCACGCAGCTGGACGCAGACGACCAGATGGAACAGGTCTACGAGGGCGTCGTGCACTGGGCCGACGTAGTCATCGTTTCGACGCCGATCCGGTGGGGCGGTGCGAGCAGCCTCTACTACAAGATGGTCGAGCGCATGAACTGCATCCAGAACCAGGAAACGATCGCCAACCGGCACCTGCTGCGCGACAAGGTCGCCGGATTCATCATCACCGGCGGGCAGGACAACGTGCAGGCGGTCGCGGGCCAGATGCTCGGCTTCTTCGCCGAGGTCGGTTGCCAGTTTCCGCAGTTTCCTTACGTTGCACACTCCCGGGGATGGAGTGCCGAGGACATGGAGAACAACGAGCGCTACGTGCGTGAGTCCGCAAGCCTCCACGAAGGTGCCGCGGCGCTGGTGAGTCGCTGCGTGGATACGGCCGGCCTGATGATCAAGGGCACGCTGGGCGCGGCCGCACTCTGTCGCGGAGGGCGCAAGGGACACGGGCTCGGCGATGGCGTGCAGCCCTCGACGGTGGATCGGGCGACAACGGACGACTGAGCACGCCCGTGTCTGGAGTCCCGCTAGCCGTCCGCGACCTTCAACACGAGTTTCCCGGTGTTCTCGCCCTTGAACAGCCTCAGCAAAGTGTCCGGAAAGGTCTCCAGTCCGTCGACGACGTCCTCGCGGCTCTTGAGCTGTCCCGTTGCCATCCAGCCGGCCATCTCACGCGCCGCCTCGGCGTAGCGGCTGGCGTAGTCGAAGACCACCATGCCCGTCATGCTCGCGCGGTTGACGAGCAGCGACATGTAATTGCTCGGACCCTTCATTTTCGCTTCGTTGTACTGCGAGATGGCTCCGCAGATGACGATGCGGGCGCGCATCGCAAGCTGCGTCAGCACGGCGTCGAGGATCTCTCCGCCGACGTTGTCGAAGTAGACGTCGACGCCTTTCGGGCAATGCTGCTTGAGCGCAGCCTTCACGTCCTCGTGCTTGTAGTCGATGGCGGCATCGAAGCCGATCGAGCGCAGGTAGTCGCATTTGTCGGGTCCGCCGGCGATGCCGACCACGCGACAACCCTTGATCTTCGCGATCTGGCCGACCACCTGCCCCACGGCGCCGGCGGCGCCCGAGACGACGACCGTCTCGCCGCTCTTCGGCTGCCCGACGTCCAGCAATCCGAAATACGCGGTCATGCCCGGCATGCCGAGGGTTCCGAGGTACACGGGCAGCGGAACCAGCCTGGGATCCACCTTGGTCAGGCCCTTCGCCCTGGCGACGGCGTACTCCTGCACGCCGAGGACGCCGACCACGTGGTCACCGACGGCAATACCCGGGTCGCGCGAGGTGATGACGCGTCCCACCGCGCCGGCGCGCATCACCTCGCCGATCCCGACCGGCGGGATGTAGGACTTGCCCTCGTTCATCCATCCGCGCATCGCGGGGTCGAGCGAGATGTAGAGGATCTTCACCAGCACCTCGCCCTCACCCGGCTCGGGGACCGGCCCCTCGGTGTACTCGAAGTCGCTGCGCTGGACCATGCCGACGGGGCGTTTGGCGAGCTTGAACTGGTGATTGACGAGCGCGTGCATGACAGCATCTCCAGTAATCAGGGATGGAACACACCCATCATGTCACGCTCCGCCAGCCGCCTGCTCGTAGTGGGTCAGTAGTTCCGCATCGGCTCCGGTCCAGCGTTGGCCCGCAAGCACCCTCGAGCGCCTCATCAAGTCCACCGCACCTGCGGCGTCACCGTTGGCGGCGGCCCATGCGGCCCGCAGGCGAAGCAGCGGATAGCTTTCGGGAGTCTGCTCGAGCTCCGCGAGCAGCGGTTCCACCGCCACGGTGTTGCCGTCGGCAAGCAGCACCGCCGCACGCTGAATCGTGAACTGGCTTACATCGCCGGAGTGACCCGCGGCTCGTGCCGTGCGGATGGCCGCCTCGTAGTGGCTTGCCGCGGCGACCCGATCGTCCTGGCGATCGGCGATGTCACCGAGCATCGCCAGTGCCTCGACCTCGGCGATCGGCTGGGCCTCGTTGCGGGCGGCGGCCAGCGTGCGCTCCGTCCGCTCCAGGGCAGACCGGGAACGGCCCTGCTCCAAATCGATCGCGGCGAGGCGCAGCTCGATCTGGAGCACGTAGGCGCGATTGCCAAGCTGGTCGAAGATCCTGGCGGACTCGCCGAACGCCTTGTTGGCCTCGGGCCAGCGCCGCAACCCGGCGAGCGCCTCGGCCCGGCTCGAGAGGGTCACCGCCTCGTAGAACCGGTCGTCAGTCTCGCGTGCGATGGCCAGGGCCTGGTCGCTGGCAGCAAGCGAATCGTCGAAGCGGCCACGGGCGGCATGGACCTGGGCAAGCATGTTCTGCACTCGACCGAGACCTGGCCGGTCGCCAATGCTTTCCCGGATCGCGCCGGAGGCGAGGTGCAGCGCCTCGGCCTCGTCGAGCCGACCCTGCTCGCGTCGCAACAATCCCTGGTTGTTGAGCATCATCGCTTCGTTGGCGAGATCGCCGGCCGCACGGAAGCTCTCCAGCGCGCGTTCGTAGTTGAGGTCGGCGTCGTCGAGGCGACCCTCGTCGATGCCGAGATTGGCGAGCAGGGCGTAGACGTTGCCGGGGACCACCGGCCGGCCGGCCTGCTCGAACACCTCGAGGGCCCGCGCGGCATGCTCGCGGGCGCGCGCGAAGTTGCTGCGGTCTTCCTCGACGATGCCGCGATTGACCAGCACGCGCGCGACGAGGTCCTCCTCGCCCAGCCGGCGGGCCAACGCTTCACTTTCGGCGTAAACACGATCCGCCTCGTCGATGCGCCCGGTACGATTGAGCACGATGCCGAGTTGCAGCAGTGCGCGGGCGCGGCGAATGTCGTCCTCGCCGGGCTCCGGCGACGCAAGGAGCCTGCGCAGCATCTCTTCGGCCGTCCCGGGATCGCCGAGCTGGCGGGCACAGGATGCGAACTGGAGTTGCGGCTCGATCAGCGTCGGCTGCTCGCTCATGGCGGCGGAAAAGAGCGCTTGGGCGTCTTGGCAGCGGCCCTGCAACTGCAACGCCCGGCCTCGCGCATACGCCTCGTTGACAAAGCTGTCCCCCGAGATCTCGCTCGCCTCGGCGTTGAAGTTCGTGGCGATGGCCGCGACCGCACGGCGCGCCAACTCGCTCAGGTCCTGGCCCGCGAACGTCCAGTTCCTGTTGTTGCCGTGGCCGTCAGAGAGCGTTGCGCGCAAGCGGTACTGCGTCCCGTCCTGGTCGAGTCGGCTGTCGATCAAGTGTGTCGCACCGCTGGTCCGGCGCAGGGTGTCGCCCAGCAACGGCGCCGCGGTTCCCGGGTGCTGGTCGGCGTCGAGCGCCAGCCGCGCGACGTCGGCGTCGTCCACGACCCGGACACCGGCTGCACGCAGTTGCTGGCTGGTCATGCTCATGAGCCCGAATCGCGTCCAGTCGAGTGCAGTGTCGCCGGTGAGATTGCGGACCGGCAGGACTCCAATGCGGGGTGCACCGACCAGGGGCGGCGTGCCCGGGTCGTGCGGCAGGTTCGTGATCCAGAGCGTCGTCAACGCCGCGAACGCCATGACGGTGCTGGCCGCGGCGACGACGGCGACCCGATTGCGTGCAACGAATTTGCGGCCCCGGTACCAGAGGCTATCCGCTTGAGCGTGGACGGGGTGCCCTTGCAGGTGGCGGGTCAGGTCGTCGATGAGTTCCGCGACGGATCCATATCGCTCGCCCGGCTCCTTCTTCATCGCCTTCAGCACGATGGTGTCGAGATCGCCCCGCAGATTGCGACGCACCGACGGATCGGCCACGTCGCTGGGCCGCAACGGGTCGGCGCGCAGGATCGCGTCCTCGAGCGCGCCGCGAGTGTCGCGCTCGAGCCGATAGGGGCGAGCACCGGTCAGCAGTTCGTACAGCACGACCCCGAGCGAATAGACGTCGGTAGCGACCGTCAGCGGTCCGCCGAGGATCTGTTCGGGGGAGGCGTAGTCCGGGGTCAGGGCGCGACCACCGATCTGGGTAAGAGGCGAGTCGGGTGCCTCGCCCTCATCCAGGATCTTCGCAATCCCGAAGTCGAGCAGCCGGACCACGCCCTCCCGGGTGACGAAGATATTGGCCGGCTTGAGGTCGCGGTGGATGACCTGCCGGCCGTGGGCGTGAGCGACCGCCTCGGCGACCTGCAGGAAGAGTTCCAGGCGACCGCGGAGATCGAGTGTGGCCGCGGAATTTCCCGCTCGGCAGTACTGGTCGATGGGCACGCCCTCGACGTATTCCAGCGCGAGGTACGGCTGGCCGTCGGGTGCGACGCCCGCGTCGTACAGCCGGGCAATGCCGGTATGTTCGAGGGTCGCGAGAATCTCGCGCTCGTGGGCCATGCGCCGCGCCAGCCCGCGGCTCGGCAGCGTCGTGTTGGGCAGCTTGAGTGCGACGCGTCGACTGAACAGTCCGTCGACGCGTTCGGCGAGCCAGACCATGCCCATGCCGCCGCGGGCGAGTTCGCGGACCAGACGGTAGGGGCCGAACTCCATGCCGGGCTGCAGCTGATCCGGGTCGCCCGCCGGCCAGTCGAACTGTGGCAGCGAGCCGAGGTAGTCCCCGGTCTCGACTGCGGTCGCGCGCGACAGCAAGTCGCGCAGCTGGGCCTTCAGGTCCGCGCTGGACGACGGCAGGGATTCGAGCCAGGCCTCGCGCTCGGCCACGGGACGCTCGAGCGCCTCGTCGAGCAGCCGATCGAGTTCGGCCCAGGACTGAGCGTCGATCGGCAGCATCGACATGTGGACGGATCCTCAGCGCCGAGGGAGCCGGAGGCGTGGCGATGTTCGCGCCGCAGTATAGGCCTGCACGCGTCGGGCGGGCGCGGCTCCCCGAACGGGCCGGAGCCGATCGAAGGCCAGGTGGAACAGGTAGCCGTACGCCGCATACACCACGGTGAGCGCCAGATCGGCCATCAGTGCGCCGAACCAGGACATGCCCGTGATCAGGTAGATCAGCGGACAGCTCACGACCACCTGCGTCGCCTCGAGTGCCAGCGCGTGGAAGATGCGCCAGCCGTGCGGGCGGTCGCTGGCGACGCGCCCCGCCCAGCGGTGCTCGAGGAGGTCATAGACCGTGTTGAAAGCCGCCGCCCAGAGCATCGCCGCGACCGACAGCGCGGCGATCAGCAGGTACGATTCGGTCAGGCCGTTGCCGGTGGCCAGGCTGAACAGCGGCGAGATCAGCAGGAATGCGCCGAGCTCGAAGCTCAGCGTCTGCAACAGTCGCTCGCGCGCACTGCGGATGTTGCCTGCCACGACCGTGCTCATTGGATCCCCCCCCGGACGGTTCGGCCGACGCCGCAGGCGATCTGCGCGGGCCTTCTCCAGTACCTACGCCGACCGACCGCGAAACCGGACATCCACCTCGATGGTGATCCGGGCGGGATTGACGTAAGAATGCGGGGATGGACGAGCAGGTTCCGCTCACCGAGCTGATCCGCCGGGCACAGGTCGGCGACTCCGACGCACTGGGAGCGCTCTTCGCCGCTGCCTACGAGGACCTGCGGCGCATGGCGCGGCATCGGCTGAGCGCGAACGCCCGTGGCCCCCTGCTCGACACCACGGCCCTCGTTCACGAGTCGTTCCTGCGCTTCGCGGGAGCCGGGCAGCTACGTGTCGAGGACCGTGCCCATTTCTTCCGCTATGCAGGCCAGGTCATGCGCTCCGTGATCGTCGATGCTGCTCGTGCCAGCCTCGCCGAGCGGCGGGGCGGCAACGCCGCCCAAGTCACGCTCAATACCGCGATCGGCGACCGCGTCGGCGTTCGTGACGAGCGGGAAATACTGCGGGTGCACGAGGCACTCGACGAGCTCGCTGCACTCGACCAGCGGCTCGTCCAGGTCGTGGAGATGCGCTACTTCGCGGGACTGACCGAAGTCGAGATCGCCGAGTCGCTGGGCTTGACCGAGCGCACCGTGCGGCGCGACTGGGAGAAGGCGCGACTGCTGCTGGCGAAGGCGCTCGAGTGAGTGCGGCGCAGGGTGACCGGGCCGCCGCGCCCGAGGTTCAGTCCACGGTCCGCGCCCAGTCGCGCAGTGATTCCGGAAGGTGGGAATCGGCAAGCGGGTCGGCCGCGCGAAACTCGCGCAGCGCCTCCGCGGCACCGGCCAGGTCGCCGGACGCGTGCAGTGCCTCGATTCGGGCGGCCCGGTCTGCGGCACTCGGTGCAGCCAGCGCTCCCACGGCACGAGCCGCGGCCGGTGCGGCCGCCTCTGCGGAATAGGCGTCGCCCGACGCCTCCGTCATCACGCCCTTGCGCTGATCGCTCTCCGCTTCGCGCATCGAGTCCGCGATGTCGGTAGCCACTTCGGCCGCGGGTGACCGGGCAGCGCTCTCAGCGCTTCGCTCGCGCACGGCCTGCCCGGCACCAGGAGATGCCGGTGTCTCCGTGGGCGCGGGTGCGGGCGCGCTGCTTCGCGTCTCAAGTGCGGCCTCCGCAGCCGGAGCCGGAGCAGGTGCGGACGCCGGCGCTTCGATGCGAATGGGCGGCGCCACCTCGCGATCACGTGGCAGCGTCTGCACCAGTACGAATGCCAGGCCCGCCACCGTGGCGGCCGCGGCCAGCGGTTGCCATTGCGACCAGCGACTCCGTGCCCTCGGTCGAACGAGCAGGGTCTTCGCGCCAGCGTCCTCCTTCTGAACAGACTGGCGCGCGGCTGCGAGAATCTCGGCATCGAGCCGTGACGGCGGCTGTTCGTCCGAGGCCTGCGGCCACGCGCGTGCCACGGCGGCGTCCTCGCCCGCCGATCCGGGCTGCTCGCGGTCGTGCTTGCTGCTCATTGCAGGTCCTCCAGCGCCGCCCGCAATCGGCGGTACGCATAACGCAACCGGCTCTTCACCGTCTCCACGGACGAGGCCGTCAAGCCGGCGATCTCCTCCAGCGACAGGCCGCCCTCGAGGCGCAGCAGGAACGCATCCCGCTGCAGCGTCGGTACGTCGGCGAGTGCCGCGACGAGGCGCTGGCGGGCCTGCGCGTCGATCGACGCGCCGAGCGGGTCGTCGCTTGCCTCGTGCAGCGACGCGGCCGAGGTCTCCACCTGCGCGACGGTCTCCGCATCCTCGAGCGATTCAAGCGACACCCCGTCGCGGGCGCGCCAGTGGTCGATCATCCGGTGTCGCGCCATCGTGTACAGCCAGGTCGAGAACTTCGCCTGCGCCCGGTAGCGATCGCGCGCACCGATCACCTTCAACCAGAGATCCTGGTGGAGTTCGTCGGCCGTGGCGGCCTGGCCGCTCGCGTGACGCAGGAAGTAGCGGTACGTCGCGCCTTTGTGGCGCGCATACAGAACCTCGAACGCACGCGCATCACCGTCGCCGTAGGCCCGCATCAGGACCTCGTCGGTGCGCGATTCCTGCTCGGCGGGCAGCGATTGCATCCGGCGGGCAGTATCGAGCGGCAGGTCGCCTGCGGCAATCGCCGGGATCACGGGTCCGGGACGAACCCCAGCGCACCGGGGAACGGATCGGGCTGGCGGGGCCAGCGGCGAAGTCGCGGCTCCGGCAGCACGCCCATCGCGACCAGCGTCTCGCGGCGCTCGTAACGGATGGAGATCAACTCGTCCGGTTGCGTACTTGCACGCTGGAATGCGACCTGCTCGACGGGCGAGTATTCGCCTCGACCGTGCCCGGTGCCGAGCGCCGGCAGCCGTGCCGCAGCGGAGTATTCCGACGAACTGGCCTCGCCTCGCGCCTTGGAATCTCCGGCCGCGTCGGCCTCGGCCCGCTCACTCGGGGCCGGTGCGGCGGACCGGCGCTCGCGGCTCAGCAGCGCGGGTATGCCCGAAGTCGCGTTCGCGGAACAACGCCACGCCGATGACGCCGAGGTCCTTGGGCCGTCCGGTGCGAGCGGCATACGAATCGCTCGGGTCCGAGAAGTAGAAGGCGGCGGTGCGGTTGAGGTCCTTGCGCCAGCCCTGGATGTTCACGTAGCCGCCCGGCTCGAGGACATAGCCCGACTGGTCGGGCGCGGCGGACTCGCCGGTCACGGCATTGACCCCGTCAACGCTCACGACGGCCAGCAGCCGCCGGTCCGTGCAGTTCCGGATGCGGATGGCGTACTCGTTTCCAGGTTGGCCGGCGACGTACCGGCGTCCGCGGTGCCGGTAGACGGGCAGAGCCACGTCGGCGCTGCGGTCGTAGATGTCCACGCTCGCCAGAGAGTCGGCGCGCGAAGCGGCCTGGGGGGCGATCGCCATCGCGAGGACCGTCGCGGTTGCGGCGGCCAGCAGCGTGCGGCGGGAGATGGGTTGGCTCATGACTCGGGCTCCGTTTGGCAGGGTGTGCCTACCTGTAAACGGCGGGAAGCCTGTCGCGGGGTTAACCGGCATGGCCGACGCGTGGCCGGCACGGCCGGCAGCCATGGGTCGTCGGGACGGCTTCGCTCGCGGACCAGCTGAGTGCGGCGCCCGTGTTGGCGGCGAGCGCCTGCTCGGCGTTGATGCCGGGCCCGAAGGTGAGCGGCGGCGACTCGAGCGGCGCGATGACGAGCACACCGGCACTCGGCGTGGCAGGTGACGGCCCGGCGGCGGGAGCGGCCGTCGTGGCGAACAGCACCAGCGCAGTGACCGTTAGTAACTCGAGCTTTATAAAATCATTTCAAACATTCGACTATGAATCAGATTGAACAGAGTCAAATTGAGAGAATTTCCCAAGGCATCCGCCGCGATGCCGGCACGCCTGCACCTTGGCTCGACCTCGACGCCAGCGCTCGTGGTTGTCAACCGCCGCCGCTAGGGCGAGGTGAGTACCAGCGACGCGTTGCCCACCGCCACCCACCGCGTGTCGGCCCAGGCGAGGCCTCGCACCGAGGCACCGGCGCCCGGTAGCTGTCGATAGGTCCACTCGACGCCGTCGCTCGAGGACTGGCAGTACACGACCCCGCAGGCGAGGAAGCGCTGTCCGCTCCAGCCGATCGCGTCGCTGGAGGTGACCGATCCGGCGCCGACCTGCTGCCAGCTCATGCCATCCGTCGAACGCGCGGCGCCGCCGTATCCGACCGCCACGAACTGCGATCCGGTCCAGGCGAGGTCGTAGAGAACGGTGATCGAAGTCGAAGCCACCGCGTGACGCGTCCAGGCGAGGCCGTCCTGCGACACGAGCGCGATCGCGCTTGCCATCGGCTCGCCGCTCGAGCTGCCGACCGCGACGAAGCGGTCGCCCGACCAGATGACCCGATTGAGCGACACCGACTGCCGCGGCAGGACCTCGCTCCATGCCACGCCGTCCGTCGAGACCAGGATCAAAGACACGTGGTCACCCGTCACCGGGAGGTACTGCCGGCCTACGGCGACGAAGCGGTCGCCCGACGCGGCCACGCCCCACAGCTCCGGCCACGTCGCGGCGGGCGTGACCTGCCGCGTCCACGTCGCGCCGTCCGGGGAGGTGAGCACGGTGCCCTCGCCGCCGACGGCGACGAACTGCCCGGCTTTCCATGCCGCGTCCTCGAGCCTTGCAGTGACGCCGCTTTGTCGCTCGGTCCAGGTGATCCCGTCGGGCGAGGTGAAGATTCCTTCGCCGACGGCGACGAACTGCGCGGCGAGCCAGCGCACGCGCCGCAGCGTGACCGTCGAGCCCGAAGGCAGCGGCAATGAGCGGACGGTCCAGCGTTCGCCGGTGTCGTTCGGACGGACGGCGAATGTGCTAGTCAGTGAGTTCGAGCGGCGCCCGCCGGAATCGGTCACGTAGACCTCGAACGGATAGGTTCCGATCATACGGGTGTCGACGGTGAGGGCGCCCTGCAGCGTCCCGGACGCCAAGCCGGCGATGCCCGCGATCGGTGTCGTCAGGGTCTGGCCCTGAGTCACGAGGGTGAGCGAGGCGACGTCACGGCCAGGGTCGGAGAAGTCGATGGTCCCGGAGACGAACGACGTGCCGTCGCCATCGAACTGCAGCAGCGCGGCGGGTGTGAACTGCAGATTGCCGATGACGGGCGTCGAGTTCGAACCTCCGCCCCCGTCCCCGCCACCACCTCCGCCGCAGCTGGCCAGTGCAAGCAAGATCCACGCGGTCCACGCCACCGACCGCGGGAGGACGCGGTTTCCGTGCCGGCTCATGGTGACACTCCTTGTGTCTACCATTCTCCACGCGGCGCAGCTGGGTCGCATTGCGCCCGGCGCAGCTGGGTAGCGGATGCCGAATCGAATCGGGGGTGTGCCACGCCCGTCAGGAGCATCAGTCCTGCTGCAAAGGCGACCGATCGCCCTTGCCCCGCGCACTGGCGTCGACGAGGGTGATCCAGCTCGGCATCATCGCCACCGGTCTCGGGCTGATTCGGGATAGAAAATTGATCGGTGCCGCTCTGTTAAATCACCCGCGCATTGAACGGTCCGACCGGGGGCCGCTGGCGTGCCTGCTCGACGGCCGCCGAATCCTTCTCCGCGGGGCGTCGCTCGTCCTTGCAGCGCTCGCCGCCTGCACGTCTGGCCCGCCCGCGAAGCCACCCGGACCGCCAAGCACGACGCCCCCGGCCGGCAGCGTCATCCGTGAGCAGTCGCGCTGGGTGCCGGTGGCCTGGCAGGAACTGCCCGGCTGGAACGTCGACTCACCCAAGGCCGCCTGGCCTGCGCTCCGGCAGAGCTGCCAGCGCCCGACGTCGGCATGGATCGCGCTCTGCGCGGAGGCACCGCCTGGCCCGCCGCGCGACGACGCCGAGATGCGCGCGTGGCTCATGCAGCACCTGCAGCCCTATCGCGTCGAGTCGCACCAGGGTGCTACGGGCGGTCTGATCACGGGCTATTACGAACCCATGTTCAATGCACGGCGCATGCCGGACGGGACGTTCCGCGTGGCGCTCTACGCGCCGCCCGCGGACCTCGCGACGCGCCGGCCGTACTGGACGCGCCAGCAGCTCGACACGCTACCCGCCGCGCAGGCCGTCCTGCGCGGTCGCGAGATCGCCTGGGTCGCCGACCCGCTGGATGCGCTGGTGCTCCAGATCCAGGGGTCTGGCCGGCTGCGCATCACCGAGCCGGACGGTCGCGAGCGCACGATGCGTCTCGCCTTTGCCGGGACCAACGAGCAGCCGTATCGCTCGGTCGGGCGCTGGCTGATCGACCAGGGCGAGCTGCAGTCCGGCCAGGCTTCGTGGCCCGCGATCAAGGACTGGGCGCGGCGCAACCCGGGCCGCGTCAACGAACTGCTGTGGGCCAATCCGCGTTACGTGTTTTTCCGCGAAGAGCCGCTGCCCGACCCCACCGTCGGGCCGCGCGGCGCGCAAGGCGTGCCGCTGACGCCGGGACGCTCGATTGCAGTGGACCCGAAGAGCGTGCCCTACGGCACGCCGGTTTGGATCGACACCACCGAACCGCTTTCGAGCACGCCGCTGCGCAGGCTGGTGCTGGCGCAGGACACCGGAAGCGCGATCGTGGGCGCGGTGCGCGCCGACTATTTCTGGGGCTGGGAGGGCGATGCCGCCGAGCAGGCCGGGCGCATGCGCCAGCCGCTGCGGATGTGGGTGCTGTGGCCGCGAGAGCGGCTGCCCTGAGGGCGATTGCGGGTCGACAAGGCTTGTGCCCGATCACCTCAGATGAGAATCTCGACCCGGTGGGAGGTTGCATGAACACAAGCAAGAAAAAGATCGCCGCCGCGGCGACGCTGGTGATCGGACTGTCAGCTTGCGCCGGGACACCGACGGGGCCGACTCCGGTATCGACGACCCCGGCGTCGATCGCGCCATCGTCCGCGCCGACCGCCGCCGACGCGGCGGACAATCCCTTTCCCGGCTATACCCAGCGCAAGGCTCGCAATGGCGAGACGCTCTATTGCCGCGAGGACGAAGTCGCCGGGACCCGCATCCCGAAGCTGGTCTGCGGGACGGAAGCCGTCCTGCGGGATCAATCCATCGAGGCGAAGAAGCAGGTCGGCGACATGCGCCAGACGGCAGGCCAGGGCGGCTGCAATCCCGCGGAGGGTTGCTGATCCTCAGGTCGAGTCGCGTGCGCCGATGCCCTGCCTCAGGAATTCGTCGCCGTCGCTGAACCGTCGCGCGGCGAGCCACAGCCGCAGCAGGTGCCGCTTCTCGTCCGGCTCGTCGTGATCCAGGTAATCCGAACGAGCGTGCAGGATCACGCTGTTCTTGAGGAACTGCATGTCGCCCGGCTGGAATGACATGTCGAGCGCCATGCCGTCTTCGAGCGGAATGGTCTCGAGCAGGTCGAGCAGCTCGCGCTGGGCGTCTGACAGCGGCGCGATGTCCGGGAAGTCCTCGGCGGCGTTGCGTATGTACCAGGGCAGCAGGAACATCCGGAACGCATCGCCCTCGCGCGTGACGATCGGGTACGGAAAGACTTTCGGGCCGCTCGGCCCGAACTGGCCGTGTGCATGGTGCTGGTAGGTCTCGAACATCAGCGGCGCGAGGTCGGGACGCCGTCGTACGACCTCGTTGTAGACCTGCGCGGACGAGCAGATTCGGCTCACGCCGCCCGAGCGCGCTGCCCGCAGGCACAGGAGCCCGATGATGTCGGCGCCGTCGGTGTGGAAGCTGAGTTCGGCACGCGTCTTGTAGAGCCGCGTACGGTGGTTCGCGGCATCGGCGCCCGTGTCGCGCACGTCCACCAGCAACTCCCCCGCCGTATTCTGTGGCACGGGCTTGCCGAGATGGCGCCCGATGATCCAGTACGCGAGGGCGGCGTCGGGCTTGCTCCACTCGCGGGCCGGGAAGCCGCGCACCAGGACGAAGCCGAGGCCGTGCTCGAGTCGCCCGAGCCAGTCCGCGAGCGATGGGGCCAGCACCGTGAGCTGGAAATCCGGGGCGGTCACCTGCCGGAGGTCCTTGCCGAGCGAGCGGACGTGGGCAACTGCCCGTGCGAGCTCTGCGATCTCGGCGGCCGTCAGCCAACGCAGCCACCGGTCGCTGTGATCCTGCAGGTCGGCGCCACGCCAAGCGGCGGGTGAATTCACCCGGGCAGCGGATCCCCGGCGGCCGGCGTCCATGGCGGCGCGACGGCTCTCAGAAGTGTCCATGGGCCGCAGCGTACACGGCGCTTCCGTGGCACACGACCTGGCACACGCCGGGACGCGTCCGCCGCGAATCCGGCAGAATGCGGCAGCATCCGCCGGGTGACACCGCCGGACCGTCGCGTACGAATGGTAAGGTTCTTTGGTCGCCGGGCCTGCCCGATAGGATGCACATGCCGCCAGTTCTGCCCCCGGACTTCGAACGCGCTGGTCACGCGGTCCTCGAGTTCCTGCACCGAAGATTCGGCTTCGGCCTGTGGATGGTCACCCGCGTCCAGGGGGACGACTTCATCATTCTCCAGTCAGAGGGCAACGGCTACGACGTGAGCCCGGGCACGGTCATCCGGTGGGCGGACAGCTTCTGCTCCGAGATGGTCAAGGGGAACGGACCCCGCATCGCCCCGAATTCGGAGGTCGTTCCCGCGTATGCAGCCGCCCCGGTCGGCCGGCAGGTCCCGATCAAGGCCTATGTCGGCGTGCCGCTCACCCACGCGGACGGACGCCTGTTCGGCACGCTCTGCGCGATCGATCCGGAGCGTCAACCCGACGCGATCGTCGACCAGCAGGACCTCATCGAACTGCTCGCTTCGATGCTGAGCGCGATCCTCGACGCCGAGCTGAAGTTGTCCGAGGCGATCCGGCGCAGCGAGCACCTCGAGCTGGAGGCGCTGGTCGATCCGCTGACCTCGCTGCTGAACCGCCGAGCCTGGGACCGTTTGCTCGCGCAGGAAGAGGAGCGTTGCCGCCGCTACGGCCACACGGCGACGGTATTCGTGGTCGATCTCGACCACCTCAAGGAGATCAACGACACCGCCGGCCACGCGGCGGGCGATGCGCTGCTGGTTCGCGCCGCGTCGGCCCTGCAGGAAGTGGTGCGCGACATCGACATCGTGGCCCGACTCGGCGGCGACGAGTTTGGCCTCATCGCGGTCGAATGCGATGCGGCGGGCGCCGAACTGCTGCTTCGCCGCCTCCGGGAGGCGCTCGACGAGCGGCAGGTGAAGGCTTCCGTGGGTCTCGCCGTCCGCGAGGCCTCGAGTGGCCTCTCGCGGGCCTGGGAGCAGGCCGACCGGCTCATGTACGCCCAGAAGCGCACTCCGTGGCCACTCAGCCTGACGGTGCACCCGAACCCGCAGCTCACCGACCGGGTACAGCCCGTGGCCAGCGAGCGCCAGTCGGACGTCGGGACCGCGCGCCGGCCGCGAAGGGCCTGACCCGTCCGCGGAGAAATCGCCCGAGCCACTCGCCTCGTGCGGTTACCAGTAGATGACCGCGTGCCCGAGGGCGTGGTGCAGTGCGGTGTAGGCGACCACGCCGCAGGCGATGAATGCGGTAACGACCGCGAACAGGTAGTTCCTTTCGGAATTCATGAGCTCTCCGTCTCGTTGCGCTTCTGCGTTGGCCATCCCGGCTTGAGTTGCAGGACAATCTCGAGGCCGGACGGTCAGGCAAAGCCTACGCCCAATCTGCTGCAATGCAGCATCCAATTGATGAAATTTTTATTACCAAATTCCTATCTTAGTAGATGACGAATTATGCCGACATGATCGGCACAGTTAGAGTCAAATAGAGACTTATACGGAGTTCGCCGCAATGGCCAAGCAGCCACCCACCGCCGCCCGAGCCACCAAGCTGACCGACTTTCTGCTCGAACGCGGGCTCGGCGGCGTGCCGCCGCTGTCGAGCGCGGCCGACCTCGCCACCGAATACCTGATCGACCAGGGCTACGAGGACCACGACCAGCGGGTCGATGCCCTGGTCAACTGGGAGACGACCAAGAACTTCACGAGCGGCTTCATCACGGGCCTCGGCGGGGTGATCTCGCTGCCGCTGTCGATCCCCTCGGCGCTCGGGGCCTCCTGGCTGCTGCAGGCCCGCATGGCCGGCGCCATCGCCCGCATCTATGGACACGACCTCGAGGCGGACCGCGTGCGGACCATGATCCTGCTGAGCCTGGCGGGCGACGTGGCCAAGGAGGCGATGAAAGGCACTGGCTTCCCGCTCGGCAACAGGCTCACCGAACGCGCGATCGGACAGGTGCCGGGTCGAGCGCTCGTGGAGATCAACAAGCGCATTGGGGTGCGACTGCTCACCAAGGCGGGCGAGCGCAGCTTCGTGAGCCTCTCGAAGGCGGTCCCGATCGTGGGCGGCGTGGTCGGCGGAGCGTTCGACGCGATCGTCTGCCGCGCAGTGGGACGGACTGCGAAGACACTATTCCGGCCGGTTCAGGCGATCCCGATGGCCATCGGGCGCCCGGACCGACCGGCATGACCGCACTTGCGACGGCGCCCCGTCGACTAGCGTCGGTCCCGCTTGGCCTGGTTGCGCCGACCCTGGGCGCGAGTGTGCGCGTTGATCGAGACTCCGCGAGACTTGTGCGCGCGTAGCCGCGTCTCGGCCAGCCTGGCGCGAGGGCTCATGAAACCGGCGCCGCCGATCGGCGCCCCGGCGGCGGCTGGCGCTGCAGCCGGTGCCTTCGCCGACACGTTCCGACGCGGGCCGTGCGCCACGCTCGCCTTGTTCACGGCCTTGCGGGGCGCCTTCTTCACAACGCGCTTGGACGGGGCGGTGTTCCGGGCGTAGCGGACCTGGAATCGCGTCAGCAGGTCCTGGAAGATCGCGGCCTTCTCCTTCGTCCGCGCATTGGCCACGCCGCTGTTGCCCCGCTTGGTGCCGGTGAGTTCGCGCATCGCGAGGCGCTGCCGCTTGTACAGGTCGCGATACTTGTCGCGCAGCCGTCGCGTGCGCTCGACCTTGCGCTTGAGCTCCGCTGCACTCAGCAAGCAGATGCCGTCACGGCGCGAAGCCTCGAAAAGCTCGAATTCGGCGCTGCTGAGCAGCTTGCGGGCAGTGGCGCGCTCGTTGGGCATCGGGTTCACTCCGGGTGGCAAAGCGGTCATGGTAGCGGACTGACGCGCGCTCGGGCGGCCATCGGTCGCTTGCGACCCGCCTCAGTCCGGCTTGCCGCCCGGACGCGTGACGATCTCGGCGATCGTGGCCTCGATCCACTCCTGCGCGCGCCGGTTGATCTCGCGCGCATCGAGGCCCGTCGGGTCGATGGGCTTGCCGATCACGACGTAGATCGTACCCGCCTTCTTGAGCAGGCTGCGCCGCGGCCAGAAGTAACCCGAGTTGTGCGCGATCGGCACGACCGGCGCGCCGGCCTCGATTGCGAGCAGCGCGCCGCTCACGCCGTATTTGCGCGTCTGGCCCGGCGCGACGCGCGTGCCCTCCGGATAGACCACGACGCCCATGCCAGCGGCGAGTCGTTCGCGCCCCTGCTTCACGACCTGGTTTACCGCCGAGTGGCCGGCACTGCGGTTGATGGCGATGGGCTTATAGGTGCCGACCGCCCAGCCGACGATCGGGATCCACAGCACTTCGCGCTTCAGGAGCCACGCCGCGGTGGGCACGACGAACATCTGCGCCATGGTTTCCCAGGCCGTCGAGTGCTTCCACAGCGAGATGAACGGCACGTCGGGCAGGTTATCGCGGCCCTCGACCACGTAGTTCATGCCGCAGACGACTTTCGCGAGCCAGCACTCGAACAGCCCCCAGCCGCGCGGGATCACGTAGCGCTGCTCGATGCTGAGCGGCAGCAGCGCGCTCAGCAGCACCACCACGCCGAAGGCCATGGTGGTGACGAACAACAGGCTGGTGAACAGCAGTGACCGGACCCACCGCATGGGGGTGCGCTATCCCGGCAGCCGCGACAGGTCGGCCGCGTGCATGAACAGGCCCTGCATGCGCTTCAGGAGCGCCAGCCGATTGGCGCGCAGCGCCGGATCGTCGGCCATCACCATCACCGAGTCGAAGAACGCGTCCACGGCGTTGCGCAGCACGGCGAGCGACTTGAGCGCCTCGGTGTACTCGCGTGCCTTGAACTTCGGCTCCACCTGGCGTGCGATCGCCTCGACCTGCTCGCCGAGGATCTGCTCGGCGGGGTCCACGAGACGGTCGGCATCGACGCGATCGCCCACGGGCTCGGTCGCCTTGCGCAGGATGTTGGCGATGCGCTTGTTGGCCGCGGCGAGCGCCTGCGCCTCGGGCAGGCGCAGGAACTCGACGAGCGCGCGCAGCCGCGCGTCGAAGTCGAGTGGCGAGGCAGGGCGGGTCGCGAGGACCGCGTCGAACATCTCCGTCGTGACCTCGAAGCCGGCGTCACCCTCGACGTAGTAGGCGCGCAGCCGCTCGATGACGTAGTCGTACACGTCGCGCGCGCAGTCCACGGGCGCTGCGAACGGCAATGCGGCCAGCGCCTGGCCGATCAGCGTCTGGAGGTCGAGGTCGAGCCGGCGCTCGATCGAGGTGCGCAGCAGGCCGAGCGCGGCGCGGCGCAGTCCGAACGGGTCGCGCGTGCCGGTCGGCTTCTGCCCGGTGGCGTAGATCCCGGCGATGGTGTCGAGCTTGTCGGCGATGGCCAGCGCCATGCCGGTGCGCGTGGCGGGCAGCTCGTCGCCGGCGAAGCGAGGCAGGTACTGCTCGCGCAGCGCCTCGCAGACCTCTGCGTGCTCGCCGTCGTGCTGCGCGTAATAACGGCCCATCAGTCCCTGCAGTTCCGGGAACTCGCCGACCATCGAGGTGATGAGGTCGCACTTGGCGAGCTCCGCCGCGCGGTCGGCGAGGCGCGGGTCGCCGCCGATCGCGCCCGCGATCGACCTCGAGAGCGCGCGCACGCGCTCGGACTTGTCGTGCAGCGAGCCGAGCTTCGTCTGGAAGGTCACGCGCTCGAGGCCTTCGACGCGCGCGTCGAGGCGCTGCTGCAGGTCGGTGGACCAGAAGAAGGCAGCGTCGGAGAGCCGCGGACGCACCACGCGCTCGTTGCCCGCCACGACCTGCGCCGGATCGGTGCTCGCGAGGTTGGCGACCGCGATGAACCAAGGCATCAGCGCACCGGCGGCATCGCGCACCGGGAAGTAGCGCTGGTGGTCCTGCATGGTCGCGATCGGCACCTCGGCCGGCAGTTCCAGGAACTGCGCATCGAAGCGGCCGGCGAGCGGCACGGGCCACTCCACCAGCGCCGTGACTTCGTCGAGCAGCGCGTCGGAAATGACCGCCTGCCCGCCGAGGCGCGCGGCCTCCGCGGTGACGCCCTGCCGGATGGTCTCGCGCCGCTCATGGATGTCCGCGAGCACCTTGCCGCGCTTGTGCAGCGTCGAGACGTAGGCGGCTGGCGAGGCGATTCGCAGCGGCTTCGGGGCCATGAAGCGGTGGCCGTAGCTCAGGTTGCCGGAAGGCACGCCCAGGACCTCGCAGGGCACGACCTCCCGGCCGAACAGCATCAGCACCCAGTGCACGGGCCGCACGAACTGTGCCTCACCCGCGCCCCAGCGCATGCGCCGTGCGATCGGCAGAGCGTCCAGCGAGGCCTGCACGATGCCCGGCAACAGGCTCGCCGTGTGCGCACCCACCTCGGTCCCACGGTGCACGAGCCACACGCCCTTGGGCGTCTCGAGGTGCTCGAGGGCCGCAATCTCCACGCCGCAGCTCTTCGCGAACGCGAGCGCGGCCTGGGTCGGCGCGCCCTGTGCGTCGAAGGCGGCCTTGAGCGGCGGGCCGCGCCGCTCGATGGCGCGGTCGGGCTGCCGCTCGGCGAGCTGGCGCACGCGCACCGCGAGCCGTCGCGGCGTCGCGAAGCGCTCGACGGCGCGATGCTCGAGCCCGGCGTCGGCCAGCCCCTTGCCGATGCCCATCCGCGAATGCCGCGGCGAGGATAAGCAACGACTTCGGCGGCAGTTCCTCGGTGCCGATCTCGACCAGGAAGTCGCGGGAGTTGCTCATGCCAGCCCCTCGCGCGGCAGCTTGACCTCACCGAGGACGCGCTCCGGTGAAGCCGCGGCGTTCAGCATCGGGAAGCCGAGCGCCTCGCGGCTCGCGTGGTAGGCCTCCGCGACCCCGCGCGCCAGCGTCCGCACGCGCAGGATGTAGCGTTGCCGCTCGGTAACGGAGATCGCCTTGCGTGCGTCGAGCAGATTGAAGGTGTGCGAGGCCTTGAGCATGCGTTCGTACGCGGGCAGCGACAGCCTGGCCTCGAGCAGGTGCAGGCACTCCTTCTCGTGCGCGTCGAACTGCCGGAACAGTTCGTCGACGTCGGCGTGCTCGAAGTTGTACTTCGATTGCTCGACCTCGTTCTGGTGATAGACGTCGCCGTAGGTGACGCGGCCGAGCGGCCCGTCCGTCCAGACGAGGTCGAACACGCTCTCCACGCCTTGCAGGTACATCGCGAGGCGTTCGAGCCCGTAGGTGATCTCGCCCATCACGGGCCGGCAGTCGAGGCCGCCGACCTGCTGGAAGTAGGTGAACTGCGTGACTTCCATGCCGTTCAGCCAGATCTCCCAGCCGAGACCCCAGGCGCCGAGCGTGGGCGATTCCCAGTTGTCCTCGACGAGGCGCACGTCGTGCACCCGCGGGTCGATGCCCACCGCACGCAGCGAGTCGAGGTACAGCTCGATGATGTCCACGGGCGACGGCTTGATGACCACCTGGTACTGGTAGTAGTGCTGCAGGCGGAAGGGGTTGTCACCGTAGCGGCCGTCGGTCGGCCGGCGCGAAGGCTGCACGTAGGCGGCGCTCCAGGGCTCGGGCCCGAGCGCGCGCAGGAAGGTCGCGGTGTGGAACGTGCCCGCGCCCATTTCCATGTCGTACGGCTGGATGATCACGCAGCCGCGCTCCGCCCAGTAGCGCTGCAGGGTCAGGATCAGGTCCTGGAAAGTGCGCGGGGGCTTCGCCACCGTCTTGGCCATCGGGTATCCGCTCAGGTCTCGCTCGAAGGGCGCGCAGTATAGCGAACGGTCGGGAGGGTCCTGGCGGGGCGCCGCCAGCTCGCTCGTCGGACGATGGCGATTCCCACACAATGAGCGCCCGCGGATCCGGACCTCTCGTAATCCAGTGGCCACTTCAGCCGACCCCATCGCCCGCTTCCTTGCCTCGCCCGCCTTCGGTGTCGTCGGCGCCTCCCCACGCCGCCACAAGTACGGCAACAAGGTGCTGCGCTGCTACCAGCAGGCGGGTCGGCGGGCGATTCCGGTCAATCCGCGCGAACACGAGATCGAGGGCGTCGCCTGCGTGGCGAGCGTGCTCGACCTGCCGGACGAGGTGAAGAGTCTCTCGATCATCACGCCGCCGGCGGTGACCGAGCGGGTCGTCGCGGAGGCGATCCGCAAGGGCGTCGAGCACGTCTGGATGCAGCCGGGCGCCGAGAGCGAGCGGGCAGTGGCGGCCTGTGAGGCCGCCGGGATCAACGTCATCGCGGACGGGAGCTGCGTGCTGGTGGTGCTGGGATACCGCGAGCGCTGACCATCCCGGTACGCTCCTGGACTGGCGCGTCGGATGCCGTGGCGACGATCATAATTTATTGATATTCAGCCCCTGATCCGATGCAAATCAACGGGTTTGTCAAATCTGATCAATTGATTCAGCGCAATTCGACGTCATCGAACTCGAGCGCGACGGTCTCGATCAGGACCGTTGGTTCGCTGGCATGCAGCGGCGAATAGGCGAGGCTGACCGGCCGGGCGCCGGTGAAGACCCAGATCGCGACGACCGTCCGGCAGTCCTCCGCGAGCAAGCACACTGTCACGGTCCAGGGCCGCGGGGTCTTGCGGCGGCGCGTGTCCCTCCACCAGTCACGCAGGTCCGTGGCGCCGTCGAAGCCGCGGCGCAGTACCAGCCGTGGGACGATCGCGACGGAATCCGCGGCCGTCGCCTTCGCCGGCCGGCGCACGGACAGCTCCGGCAGGATCACCTCGCAGAACCCGATCGACAGGCTGACCGAGTCGGGCGGCTCCAGCGTGACGGTGAAGTTCGTGTTCAGCAAAGGCCGGTCGCGACGCCCCGTCCGGCGCCGGCTGGTTCGAGCCGCGGGGCGCTTCGCCACGGTGCGCACCGTCTCACTCGACCTCGAGACGTTCCGCCGCCAGCACCATCTCCTCGATCGCGACCTCGCTGCCCTTGGCGTTCAACGGCCCCGAGGTGTGCTTGACGATGCGGGCGCGCAGCAGCTTCCAGGTCATCACGACCTGCGTGTGGTCTTCGTTCTGCAGCTGGATGGTGACAGTGCGAAGTGCGCCCTGGTCGCCGTTGCGGATCTGGTCGAGCCAGGCGTAGAGATCGGTGGTGCCGATGATGCCGCGCTTGAGGGTGACGTCCGGGACCTTGCTGAGTCCCGTCAGCTTGATCGGGTTGTTCTCCTTCGCGTTGCCGTTGCGGTACTCGACGACGGTCACTTCCATGCCGAGGCCACTGACTTCCTGGAAGCCGGCCCGGGGCCCGTCGGTGACGCCGTCGCCGAGGTCGACGAGGAAGTTGAAGCCCGTGTACGGGCGATCTCGCAGTACGGCCATGTGGGTGCTCCGAAGAAGGGTTCCGTTCGAGCGTAAAGCCCAGCGCCGGCGGCGGCAACGCGGGCAGTTCGTGGGCGCCCGCGTTGACCGTCCCTGGCGGCGGACGTATCTCCGCCTCGGTCAGGTGTAGTCCCGGTACTTCGGCAGGTGACGGACCGGCTTCGACAGCGCGTCGCGGCGGAACGGGTCGCCCAGCTCCTGCGTGACCATCATCTCGAGCACCGTGCAGGTCCCGTCGGCCTGGGCGCGGACCGCCGCCTGCAATGCGGGTCCCACGTCGGCGAGCCGCTCGACAGTCACGCCGGCACAACCGAAGGCCTGGGCCACCTTCGCCCAGCTCGGGCTGTCGAGGTTCACGCCCTGGAAGCGGCGCGAGTAGAAGTCCACGTGGTTCTTCTTCTCGGCGCCCCACTGGCCGTTGTTGAACACCACGACCGTCACGCCGATTTTCTCGCGCGCGCAGGTGAGCAGCTCGTTGAGGCTGATGCCCCAGGCGCCGTCGCCCACGTAGGCGATGGCGGGCCGATCGGGGCAGGCCACCTTGGCGCCGCAGATCACCGGGAACGCGTAGCCGCAGTTGCCGAAGCTCATCGCCGCGAACATCGAGCGCGGCTCCTCGAAGCGCAGGTACGAGTTCGACACCGAGCAGATGTTGCCGATGTCGGTCGAGACCATCGCGTGCGGCGGCAAGGCTTTCTCGAGCTCGCGCAGCATCTGCCGCGGGTGCATGTACGGCGAGTCCTTGGCGACCTCGAGCGAGTACGCGTCGCGCTCGTGGGTCCACGCATCGAGCTCCTGCTCCCACGCACTCTTCTCGGCCTCGATCCTCGCCTTGCGCTCGGCACGGTTCGCGGCGCAGGCGAGCTCGCGGCCCGCCAGTCGCTCCACGAGTGCTGCGGCCGCGTCACGGGCGTCGCCGTGGATACCGACGCTGATGGGCTTCACGAGCCCGAGCACGCGCGCATCGGCGTCCACCTGGATGATCTTCGCGTTCACCGGCCAGTAGTCCATGTCGTACTGCGGCAGGGTGCCGAAGGGCCCGAGCCGCGTGCCGAGCGCGAGCACGACGTCGGCCTCGGCAATCAGCTTCATCGCCGCCTTCGAGCCCTGGTAACCCAGCGGACCGCACCACAGCGGATGCGATGCCGGGAACGAGTCGTTGTGCAGGTAGCTGTTGCAGACAGGTGCGTGCAGGCGCTCGGCGAGGGCCATCGCTTCGGCAGTGGCACCTGACATGATCACGCCGCCGCCCGCGACGATCACCGGGAACTTCGCGTGCGCCAGCAGCGCCGCGGCTTCGTCGAGCGCCAGCGGGTCGCCGGCGCCGCGGCCGATGCGCATCGGGGGCGGGATCACCGCCTGGACGTCGCCGTAGAAATGGTCGCGCGGGATGTTGAGCTGCGTCGGCCCCATCTCGAGCATCGCGCGGTCGAAGCAGCGCGCCGCGATCTCGGCCATGCGCCGCGGGCTGTTCACGTGCCCCTGGTACTTCGTGATCTTCGAGAAGATCGGCAGCTGCTCCGTCTCCTGGAAACCGCCGAGGCCCATCGTGAGCGAGCCCGTTTCGGGCGTGATGAACACCACCGGCGAGTGCGCCCAGTACGCCGCCGCGATCGCCGTGACGAAGTTGGTGACGCCCGGGCCGTTCTGCGCGATGCACACGCCGTGGCGGCCGGAGGCGCGCGCGTAGCCGTCCGCCATGTGCGCCGCGCCCTGCTCGTGGGCCACGGGGATGAAGCGGATGCCCGCCGCGGGAAAGATGTCGAGGGCATCCATGTAGGCCGAGCCCACGATGCCGAACACCTCGGTCACGCCGTTGGCGGCCAGGGTCTCGACCAGGGCTTCGGACGGGGTCATGCGTTGCGGAACGGGCATGCCGTGCTCCTTAAATCTCGGCGTCAAGCTGACATCATGACCTGCGCTGGGTCATTCGGGCGAGGAGCACGAGGAACACGGCGAGCACGAGCACGGACGCCAGCAGCAGCGCAATCAGGGTTCCCACGTAAGCAGCCGTGATCGACCCGCGCAGCCCGCCGACGGCGCCCACGGCCATCACGATCGAGGCAAGCCCGAGCAACAGCACGATCGTGGCCGGGAAGTACCGAACGCGAGGCGGAAACCCTGCGCGAGTCAGACGTCGCCCCGGTCCAGGCCATCACGCCCACGAAGCAGCCGATGCGACACGGCCGCCACGGCACTCGAAGTCCGGTACACGGTCTCGTCGGACCAGCCGAACAGGTTGAGCCACAGCGGCAGCAGCGACAGCACCAGCGCCCCGATGCTCGCCCCGAACATCCACGACAGGGACCAGATGTCGCGGGGGTACCAGCCGTCCGGAGCGGCGGTGCGGATGGCCGCGATGAGACCGGAGAAGCCCGCAAGCGCCACGGCCAGCTGGGCGATCGCGAGCAGCAACTCCGCGGCAGGCATGCGGCTTCAGGCTTCCGGCAACGAGTTCGCGGCCACCGCTACCTGCGCCGGGCGCGGCGTCTGGGCGCCGCCGCCGCCGCGGTCGGGCGGACCAGCACGTCCTCCGGATCGCCGTAGTGCTGGTAGGCGCCCCAGGTCGAGCCGAGCGTCTCGTCGAAGATCTTCTGCCGCGCCACCTGCAGGGCCTCGCGCATCGGATCGCCGGCGAACAGGCGCTCGTAGAACGCGGCCGCGAACGTGCCCGCCTGCTCGTCGTCCACCGGCCAGCCGGAGCCGACGTAGTTCGGCACGCCGCGCTCGAAGAACGCCTGCGCCACCGTTGCGCGTACCGCGCGTGAGCTCGGCGGATTCGAACGCCGGCCCGTCGTGGATCACGCCGGAGAAGCACGCGTTGGCGAACACGAGCCGCGGCACGCGTCGGGCGCGGAAGATGTCGCGCGCCGTCAGCACCTGGTCGCGGCCCAGGATCCAGCCCGCTGCAGTGGGGTTCGCCGGGTCGTACTCGCCGTGCCCGGCGTAGTGCAGCACGTCGAAGTCACCGGTCAGGATCAGCTTGAGGATCTCCACCAGGCTGCACTCGCTCGCGCCGATGCGACTCTCGACCGTGATCCGGCACCCGGGCCGGCTCATCTGTCGCAGGGCCTCGGCGACTCGTCGCCCTTCGCGCCGCGCATAGTGCAGCTGCAGCTCCGCTTCCGGCGCCGGGTCGGCGATCACCAGCACGCGCACCTCGTCGTTGAGCGGCGGCGTGGTCCCGGGCGGCCGCGACAGCATGGTGCGGAACTGGCGGGTCAGCTTCTTCTCGAGCCCGAGCCGCTGCACTCCGGCGTCGCCGCTGCGGGGACGGAAGCAGGCCATCTCCCAGGGGAAGGACGCCGTCGTGCTGTCCACGATCAGGCGGACGGACTCCGCGTCCTCGATGGACTGGTCGAAGTCCTCCGGCATCAGGTACTCGAACATCAGCCGGCCGTACTGCTCCTGGTCGGTGCCCGCGTCCGATTCCTGCAGCGCCAGGGCCAGCGCCTGGAAGCGCGCGGCGTCCACCTCCACCTCGCGCACCGGCACCACGGCGCTGCGCGTGATGGCGGAGAAGCGGAAGCGACCGCCGCCCTCCTGCGGGCTCTCGAGCGTCAGCCGGATCTCGTTCAGCTGCCGCGGCGCAGTGGCGCGTCCGGCCGCCGCCTTTCCACGCGAGCTCTTGCGCTGGCGGCGCGCACGCTCGATCTCGGCCGCGGCCGGGAGCTTGAGCGTCAGGCGCGCGCCGAGGGCATCGTCCTCCTTGAGCTGCTGCAGACCGGCGGCCAGCTGTTCGATGCGTTCCGGGTTGTTCTCGACGACCATCACTTCCTGCAGCGCCGAGCCGGCGCGCGACGCTTCCGGCACGCTCGCGACCGCGCACGTGACGCCGCCGATCATCGCGCGCAGCGCCCGGTCCGGCTCGAGGCTGCCTTCGCCGGCGCCCACGAGGACCGTGGCGATGCGCTTCATGCCGAGCGCGCCGGTGCCCAGGGCCACGTTGGTCATGAGCGAGCGCAGCCGGTCCTCGTTGAAGGCGCCCGGCGTGCCCATGCCGGCGATCAGCACCGCTTCCGCGGCGATCCGGCCGCGGGTCGGCACGTAGAACAGCTCGCCGTGCAGGCCGCCGATCATGCCGCGCTTTACCGCGAGTCCGATCCAGCCGTCGAGCCGCGCGTCGATCGCGCCGATGGCGTTGACCGGCTCGAGGCCCTGGTAGTGACCGACGACGACCACCGGCGCCTTGACGTCGCGGATGTCGCCGAGATGCAGCGTCACCCGGAGCGGGACCGGCGGCGTGGCGCGCCTGCGGGCCGCCGGACGGCCGCCCGGCCGCTTGGCGCGTGCGCTGCGCCCGGCGCCGAGCGAGGCGTGCAGCAGGGCATCTTCCGCAAAGGCCGCGTCTTCCGCCGAGAGCTTCGGCTCGCCCTCGACACTGCGCTCGGTCCGTGCCTCGCCGACGATGCGGTCGAACTCGTCCATCATCACCCGGTCGGTCGCCTGCTGGTACTCGCGCATGCTCGGGGCCGCGCGCTTCGCACCCCGCGAAGGCTTGGTCGCGAGCCGGCTGGTGCTGCCCGACTCGAGCAGGTCGTCGAGGGCGCGCAGCACCTCTTCGTTGCGCGCGAGGTCGCCGTGCACCTCCTCGATGAAGTAGCTCGGCACGCCCGGCAGCAGGCCGAGCGCGTGCGGCACGCGGCCGTCGCCGTCGCGGGACAGCACGTAGTCGAAGTCGCCGCGTCCCACGACGTTCATCCCGACGATCGTCGGTTGCTGGCAGCCGGCCACGTAGATCATGCGCGTGGCATTGACGGTCGAGGCGGTGTCGAGGTCGGCGTGGAACCGGTGGGCGCGGTTGAGGTGCGCCTGGGACATCGCGGCCCGCTTCGGCCAGGTGTCCGCCTGGTAGAGCGCATCGAGCGCCGCCGGCAGCTTCGACGGCGCCGGCAGCAGCTGGTAGCTGCCTACAAATGAGTTGGTGATCGCGAGGAGCTCGCGCAGGTCGTGCTTGAAGTCGGCCTTCTCGAGCATGGCGATCATGCGGTCCTCGCCGGTCATGGCCTGCACGATGGCGAACGAGCCGTAGTTCGGCGTGCCGAGCATGACGAGCCGTCCGCCAGCGACTTTCTCCGGGTCCTCGATGCCGTCCCAGAGCTGCGGGTGCCGGCGGATCAGGTTGCGTGCCACCAGTCCGCCCATCGAGTGCGCGACCAGGTGCACGGGCTTGCCGGGGAATCGCTCACGGATGAACCGGGCGAGCCCGTCGGCGGCCTCGTCGATGTCCCTGCGCCAGTCGTAGGCGTACCCGACGGCGTCCCAGCGGGCTCGCAGCGAGAGGATTGCGCGGGCGTAGTAGCGCTTGTTCGGCCGCGTCGCGACCACGCGATACTTGCGATCCGCCTCGGTCTTGCCGTCCGGCGCGAGCGCAAGGCGCTCGATGTAGCCCCTCATCAGGCGCGGGAAGTTGATCCAGACGTGGTCCCGGTCGGTGCCCGAGACGGTGGCGAGGTCGGCGCCGGTGATGCCGTGCAGGAAGACGACGTTGCCGAGCGGCGCGGCGCGCGATCGTGACAGCCGCGACCGCGTGGCGAGGCGGCGCAGCACCTCGAGCTCGGCCGCGTCGAAGCCCTCGAGTTCCTGCTCGACGGTGGCGCTGCGCTTGCCGCGGACCGTGCCCTCGGCCAGGGCCTCCTCGAAGCGATCCCAGTCGATCGCAGCGCGACGCGCCTCGTCGGTTGACTTGACCATGCTTGCCCCCGTGCCGACAGCCCGATTCGAACTCGAACGCCGGCGCGGGCCGGCGGTGCGTCACGATCGTACTGGCGTGCAGTGTCCGCCAATATCACCCGATCAGGTGATATCCGGCGCTGCGCGCGCGTCCTACCATCCTAGCGTCGTACGAGGTCGTCGTGCGCAATCCCAACGAGGCACTCAACCGGTGACTGAGCGAGCCGCGCCGTCGGCCGCGAGGTGGGTCCGCATCGTGGCGACCTGCGAGCCGGGCGCAACCCAGGACGAATTCATCGCTGCCGTCGCAGCGGTCGGCGGCAGGGTGCTCGCGTGCGAAGCGCACAGCGTGACCGCGGACGTGCCGGGCGGTGCGATGGGACGCCTCGCGCTCGTGGAGGGACTGGCGGGCATCCGCGCCGGCGAATCCTGGGACGCCCCGGGCCGCCAGCCGCCCGACGGTCCGCCCGGAAGTGCGGGAACGACTCGAGCAGCGCGAACGCGACGCGGGCAGAGACGACGCCGATACGCCGCAAGACCCACAGGAGAACTGATCATGGCCAGGGCCACCAAGGTAGGCGGGTTCCAGAACGTGTTCATCGAGGTCGAGGGGACGGGGCATGGCGGGCATCAACGCCGCCGCCAAGGCCGTCGAGGCCGCGGGCGGACGCATCACGCACGCGGTGCCGCCGTCGGTGGTGGTCGCGGCCGTGCCCTCCGACAAGGCGAAGTCGCTCACAGGAACGGCGCGCCTCACGATGGCCACGACCGCGAAGATCCCGGCCACGAAGATGAAGGGGCGCCCGCACATCGTCGCGGAAGCCATGACCATCTGGAACGGGCACCAGGACCCGGGCCGCATCTCCCGGTCGATGACCAACCGCTCGCTCGGCATGCGCTTCGATGCGCCCGGCCGCAAGCCGCCCGACCCGCCGCCCGACATCGCTGCCCGCATCCGGCGACGCGAGGCCACCGCGCTCGGCAGCCGCGCGCTGCGCGGCTCCCGCGCGCTCGGGGCGCCCAACCTGTCGATCCCGGTGCTGGTGGGCCGGATCGCGGTCGGCATCGTGTACGTGGACAGCACGGCGGCGCAGTACGCGATCGCCGACAACGAGAAGCTCAAGGTCACGAGCGAGACGATCGAGGGCCTCAACATGCTCTCGTCGTTCGAGCCGCGCGCCGGCATCCAGTGGTTCTACGACTTCCAGCGGCCGAAGATCTCGCTGGGCGCGAGCCAGTTCCTCGCGGGTCAGGAGAACACCTGGGAGGACAAGTGGCGCAACGCCGCGCTGGGTGCGATGGGCTATGCCTCGAGCGTCGCCGGCATGAACAAGTACATCGCCGACCTCAAGACGCGCTTCGGCGCGCAGCATGCGTATGCGCTGTTCGTCACCAAGTACCCGAAGGACTGGTTCGCCTACTACTGGGGCAACCACGTCGTCATGGACTTCCAGGTGGACGGCTGGGGCATCGACAACTTCAACCTCGTGGTCGCGCACGAGACGGGGCACGTGTTCGGCTGCCCGGACGAGTACACGGGCGCGGGCTGCAACTGCACCAGCAAGGCCGGCCGCTACGAGATCGCGAACGGCAACTGCGAGAAGTGCGCCTCGCCGTTCGTGCCCTGCCTGATGTGCGCCAACACCCCGGCCGTGTGCGACTTCACGCGCGGGCATCTCGGCTGGAACGAGCTCGCGGTGTTCTCGAAGGGCACGGCATCCCTCAAGGGTACGTGGACCTTCGACCTCGAGGCCGGCAAGCTGGGCCCGCCGACGGGCGCCGACCTGTGGTGGCGGCAGGTCAACAGCGTGACGCGCTACCTCGTGCCGCAGGGCGGGGCGATGCTCGCGCATCTCGGCAAGCCGAACTTCGACGCCGTCTCCTCGCAGACGCTGGCGACCGCGCCGTACACGGCGACGCCGATCAACGGCAGCAACAGCTCGTCGAACAAGCTCACCGCCAATTCCGTGATCGCCGTGCGCACCAACGCCGGCCGCTACGCGAAGATCAAGATCGAGAGCTACGGCTACAACCTCGGAATCCGCTGGGTAACCTACAGCTGACTGCTAGAGCGTCCGCGGCCCCAGCGACAGCAGCTGCAGCAGCTCGCCCTGCGAATGGACGTCGCACTTGATGAAGACGTGGTGCAGGTGGGTCTTCGCCGTGTTGACCGAGATGTGCAGGCGCTGCGAGGCGGCCTCGAGCGACTCGCCCTCGAACAGCAGCAGCGTCAGGTCAGCCTCGGCGTCGCTCAGGCCGTAGAGCTCGCGCAGGATCCGCTTTGGCACGTGTCGGTCCGCATGCGGCTCGTAGATCATCAGCACGTGCTCTACGGGGCGGGCTCCTGCTGCGGAGTCGCCGGCCATGTTCAAGGGACTCAGCAGCACGCGAAACGGCGGCCGTCCGGCGCCGGCGCCGACCCGCATCACCACGGACGACTGCCCCGTGCCGCCATCGACACGTTCGCGACCCTGCTGCAGGAATGCCTCGAAGCGGGCCTGCGCGGCCGATTCGCCGAAGGCAAGCAGGCCCTCCTGGATCGCGATGGCTCCCGACCCGTGGGCCGCGCGCAGCGCCGCATCGTTGGCGTAGTGCACCCGGCCCTGGTGATCGAAGATCACGACGCCGCGATTGAGCTTGTCGAGGACGGCTTCGGCCGCGTGGCCCGCGTGCGGACGGGCCTGCAGCGAACTGGCAACGATCGTCGGGAAATCCGAGCGTGCTGTCGCTGCGGCGCCGGTCGAGGCGTCCTGGAGCCCCGGCCCAGCTCCATCCTGCGGAGATGGCTCGTCGCGGCGCACCCTTCTCTCTCCCTGCGGGCAACACTGTCGGGTCGGCGGCATACCCGACCGACCTCACGCGACTTAAACATAACCGGCACGGGGGAGCGCGTCTATCGCGCCCCGGCCGAGGCGTCCTCCGTGATCGCGATCCACGAGCTGTCCGGGTCGAAGCTCTGGATGGACTCGACCGCGGTGGCGGTGTCCTCGCCGAGATCCTTCTGGAAGACGACGCCGTCCTGGTTGACGATGAAGGTCTGCACGCCGCTCGAACCGTAGTCCGCCGGCCAGGCGACGAGCGCGAAACCCTCGGTCAGCAGGCCGTCCTTGAAGTAGTCGCGTGCGCCGCCGTTGGCATTCGCTCCCTGCGCATAGAGCATGCGGTAGTAGTAGCCGTGATACGGCGTGCGATCGGCGCCGCCGGCGCGGTAGCCCTCCTCCGCGGCCGCAGCCACGAACGGGCCCGCCGGGCTCGGCGGCTCGTCCTCGCCCGTCTCCCAGTACAGGCCGTTGTGCTGGCCCTCGTCGCTGATCAGCTTGAGCGCGTAGATGCCGGCGGGATCGCCGTCGCGACCCTCGGAGGCGTACTCGAGCTGTGCCTCGACGAAGCCGCGACTCACGTCGATGGCGCCGAGTTCGTTGGAGCCCACGCGACGGTAGATGATCTCGTCGATGCCGGCCTCGCCGTCGAACTGCCAGCGGCCGTCGCGCTTCACGATCGGCACCGGCATCGGCCAGTCGTCCTCGACCGGTCACGAGGACCTTGCGGTCGGCGCCGTCGTCGATCAGCGCGTGCTTGGCGGCGTAGGCGGCCAGGAAGTCGGCTCGGTCGCTCGCGTCCTGCACCGCGTCGCCCGAATCGAGCAGTTCCTCGCTGCCGGGCCCGAGCAGTCCCTGCAGTGCCGCCATGTCGCCTTTCTGCATCGCGGCGACCAGCGCGGTGACGGCGTCCTCGGGCGCCTTGAATCCCGCTTCCGCGTCAGGCTGCTTCGCGCATCCGGCCGCAACCGAGAGGCCGACGAGCAGGGCGATGACGAGCCACCACGGCGCGCGCAGAGTGTGTGTCTTATCCATGTGCTTTGCTCCTGGCGCTCAGCGCTTCTGCTTCTTGTTGCCGCCACCGCCACCGCCACCGCCCTTGCTGCGGGCGCCTTGCGGCATGCTCTGCTTGCCGCGCTGGCTCGCGGCACGGTCCTTGTTCCCGCTCTTCGCGCCGGACATGGCCGTGCCCTTGCCGCCCGAAGGCGCGGGCCGCTGCGTCGGCATGGGCTTCGGGGCCGCGGATCGGTCCGCGGTCTGCGGCCGCGACGCCGGCTTGGCGCTCGGCGCCGGCTTTGCGTACCCGCGATCGCCGGCGCCCTTGTTCGGCTTCTGGACTGTCCCGAGTGCTCGGCGCCGGGCGCGCGCGTCACGAGTCTGCGGCTTCGGCAAGTCGCGGTCGCCGGGGTTGGTTTGGCACGATCGCCCTTGGCGCCGGCATAGCTGCCCTGGACCTTCGGCGGCGCCTTGGCACGTGGGCACATCGCGGGTCGCGGGCCGCGCCTTGGCGGGATTGGAGTAGCCGGGCTGCGCGTTCGCGATGCGGTCCTTGGCGTCCTTCGAGCCGCCGGGCTTGGCGCCGGCGTAGCCGCCCTGGCCCTTCCAGTTGCCGGCGGTCGCGTTGGGCGACGGGCGCTTGACGTCGGCCGGCATCGCGCGCGGCTGCCGCTTGTTCAGGTCGTTGAGTTCCGGCCGGTTCGGACGTGCGGCCGAGATCGGGCTGCTCGTCTGACGCGGGCGGTTGTAGCCGCCGGCGCCCGGCTTGTTGTCGTAGCGGTCCCAGTAGTTGTTGCCCGGCCGGTTGCCGCCCGTGTTGATGACGACGTTGCCAGTGTTGACGAAGCCGCTGTTGTAGCCCGGCGGACGGTTGTAGCCGTTGCTCGGGTAGTAGCCGCCGCCGTACGAGGGCCGGTACGGATAGGGCGGGTAATACGGCATGCCGCCGTAGCCGTAGTTCGGGTAGTAGTAGTCGTTCTTGTGGTGGTCGTCGTCGTCGTCGAACAGTTCGTTGACGAGGATGCCCGCGCCGAAGGCGAGCAGGCCGGTCGTCACCAGGGTGCCCGTAGAGTGGCCGCTCTTTTCCTCGGTGACCGTGGTCGTGGTGACGGGCGTGGTCGTGGCGGGCGCCGGGGCATACGCGGCGACCGGGTCGTACTGCGGGACGTAGACGACCTCGGGCTGTGCCGGCTTGAGCACGACGACTTCCTGGCCCTCCTGCACCTCGGTCTCGACCTTCATCTGCTCCGAGCTCTGGAGATTGCCGACGTCGACGGCCTGCTTGCGCAGGCGTTGCACGGCGCCGAGCACGCCGGCCTGGTCGGCGACGAAGGCCTCGCCGAGCTCGGTCGTCCAGTCGAGCTCGAGGCACATCATGTCCACGGTCTCGGGGAACTGGACGAGGGCGCGGATCGGCGGCGTGAATCCGACGGTCGCCGCGGCGTCGTCGAGCGCCGAGCCCTTGAGCGAGGTGTTCTGCAGCAGCCAGTTGCCCGCATCGAGCACTTCCTGCGGATTGGTCGCGGCGATCAGCAGCTGCGACAGCACCGGGATCCGGGTACAACGCGATGGGCGCGAGCAGCTCCTCGAGCGCCTCCGGCGTCCAGGTCCGGGTCACTTCGGCTGCGGTCACCGGTGCGGCCGGGGCCGTGGCGGGCGCGCCGTCCGGGACGGCGGCCGGAGCCGGGGCCTGGGCCTGGGGCGGCGGTTCCTTCGAGCCGCAGCCGGAAAGCGCGGCGACTGCGCCGAGCACGGCGCAGAGCGCAAGGGATCGTAGATCCGCGGGGTGGCGTTTCATCGGTGTTCTCCCCCGCGTCGGGCGCGGGAATTTTGCAGAAATCATCGTGGCGTCCCCGGCCGCGAGCGAACGCGACGAAGATACGCCAAGACCTGATCCACCCCGACGCGAATTTAGCACGGCCCGCCCATCGCGCACGATGAGAACGCCGGCCGGTCGGTCGAGCCCGAACCCGCGCTCAGCGCACGCAGCGGAACCAGCCCGCAGGACCCGCGCTCGTTGCTCCCGGCTGTTGAGCGGGCGGTCGTATGCACCATCGCCGACCATCCCAGCGCCATGGCGCGCACCAAATCGGCGCGTCAGCTCGCGCATGCTGCCCGCGGACCCCCGCATTTCCCCGTCGTTGCGCCAATCCAGTGCGCTGGCATACTACGTGCATTCCCTTGGGTCCCGGTTACCCGCCTCCAGGGCCGTCGCGGCGAGCGGCCCGGGGCACCCCCATTCGCTGCACAGCCAAGGAGCTCCCATGACGACCGCTGCCGACATTCTGAAGATGATCAAGGAAAAGGAAGTCAAGTTCGTGGACCTCCGCTTCACGGACACGAAGGGCAAGGAACAGCACGTAACCGTCCCGACGCGCGTCGTGGACGACGCTTTCTTCGAGGACGGCAAGGGCTTCGACGGCTCATCGATCGCCGGCTGGAAGGGCATCCAGGAGTCGGACATGATCCTGATGCCGGATCCCACGACCGCGATCCTCGACCCGTTCTTCGAGGAGACCACGCTCAACCTGCGCTGCGACATCGTCGAGCCCTCGACCATGCAGGGCTACGAGCGCGACCCCCGCTCCCTCGCCAAGCGCGCCGAGGCCTACCTGAAGTCGACCGGCATCGCCGATGCCTCGATCTGGGGCCCCGAGAACGAATTCTTCATCTTCGACAACGTGCGCCACGGCAGTTCGATGAACGGCTGCTTCTACGAAGTGGATTCGATGCAGGGCTCGTGGAACACGGGCAGCAGCATGGACGGCGGCAACCTCGGCCATCGGCCGGGCGTCAAGGGCGGTTACTTCCCCGTGCCGCCGGTGGACGCCTACCAGGACCTGCGCACGGCAATGTGCCTGGCGATGGAGGAAATGGGCCTCAAGGTCGAGGTGCACCACTCCGAGGTCGCCACGGGCGGCCAGGCGGAGATCAACGTGTCGGCCAACACGCTCACGAAGAAGGCCGACGAAGTGCAGATCCTCAAGTACGCCATCCACAACGTCGCGGCGAGCTACGGCAAGTCGGCGACCTTCATGCCGAAGCCGCTCGTCGGGGACAACGGCAACGGCATGCACGTCAACCAGTCGCTCTCGAAGGACGGCAAGAACATCTTCGCCGGCGACAAGTACGGTGGCCTCTCCGAGATCGCCATCTACTACATCGGCGGGATCATCAAGCACGCCAAGGCGCTGAACGCGATCTCGAACGCCAGCACCAACAGCTACAAGCGGCTGGTGCCCGGCTTCGAGGCGCCGGTGATGCTCGCGTACTCCGCGCGCAATCGCTCCGCCTCGATCCGCATCCCGCACGTGATCAACCCGAAGGGCCGCCGCATCGAGGTGCGTTTCCCCGACTCCACGGCGAATCCCTACCTGTGCTTCGCGGCAATGCTGATGGCGGGCCTCGACGGCGTCCGGAACAAGATCCACCCGGGCGACCCGGCGGACAAGGATCTCTACGACCTCGAGCCGGAGGAGGCGAAGAACATCCCGACCGTCTGCCACTCGCTCGACATGGCGCTCGACGCGCTCGACAAGGATCGTGCGTTCCTCAAGGAGGGCGGCGTGTTCACCGACGACGTGATCGACGCCTACATTGGGCTCAAGATGCAGGAGGTCACGCGACTGCGCATGTCGACGCACCCGGCCGAGCTCGAGCTCTACTACAGCGTCTGAGGCCGCCCCGAGGGGCGGGCTCCGGTGCCGGGCGGTCCCCTGCGGCCGCCCGGCTTCGCCACCCCGCAACCCATGACGCATTTCGCGGAATCTGGAGCGTGACTTTGTCAGCCGGCGACCCCAGGGCTATGCTCCGACCCCATGAAGACACGCGTACTGGTGCTGGCCGGACTCCTCTGCGCCCTGTCGAGCCAGGCGCAGAATTCGAATCGCGAGCTGTGGACGTGGACCGACGCGAACGGCGTCACCCACTTCTCGGACCGGCCCGTTCCGGGTGCGCGGCGGATGGAACTCGCGACGACGAGCACCCCGGCGCCCGCAGCCGCGCCGTCGGCGGCCGCCGCAACGCCGGGCTCGCGGCAGGAGCGGCCGCCAGCGGTGCAATACCGCTCGCTGGAGATCTGGGAACCCGAGCAGGATGCGACGTTCTTCGGCACCGATGCGGCAGTGAACGTCCGTATGCGGATGGAGCCCGACCTCGCGTCGGGACACCGCCTGATCCTCTTCATCGACGGCCAGCCGGTCGAGGGTGCGACCGATGCACTCGAGCACACACTGACCGGCGTACCGCGTGGGGCGCACTCCCTGACCGCGGTCATCCTGGACGAGGGGAACACCGAGCTGTTTCGCAGCGAGCCGCGCGCGTTCCACATCCGGCAGCCGACGGTCAACCAGCCCGCCGCGGTCGGGCCCAACCTGCGCCCCCGCCCCGCCCCGGCGCCCGCACCCCGGCCCAATACTCCGAAATAGTCGTCCGGCCAGCGCCGCGGCGTCACGGGGTGGCGTGACGTGGCGGCTGATCCCCGCACCGCCTTCCGCCCGACCGGCGCCGAGCTCGGGCCGCTGCTCGACGGTCTCGCCACTTGCGTCATCTGGCTGGATGCGGCCGGCGTGGTGCTGCACCTGAACGAGCCCGCCGAGGACCTCCTCGAGCAGAGCCGCAACCAGGCCGTCGGGAGGGGCATCCGCGAGCTGCTCAGGGGCAATGCGGAGCTCGAGGGCGTCATCGAACGGGCCCGTGCGGCGGGCGCGCAGTATTCCCGGCGCGAGCTGCAGTTCGAGACGGGTCCGGCCGCGCCGCCGCGCTTCGTGGACCTCACCGTCACGCCCTACGACGCGCCGGGCCATCCGGGAGGCGCGATCGTGGAGATCGCCGACGTCACGCAGCACCAGCGCATCCTGCGCGAGAACGCGCTGCTGACACAGCTCGGGGGCAGCCGCGCGATGGTCCGGCAGCTCGCGCACGAGATCAAGAATCCGCTCGGCGGCCTGCGCGGCGCGGCCCAGCTGCTCGAGCGGCAGCTCAAGGACCCGGCACTGCACGAGTACACCACCGTGATCATCGCCGAGGCCGATCGACTCGCCGCGCTGGTGGATGCGCTGCTCGGTCCGGGCCAGCCGCCGCGCAAGGAGCCGGTGAACATCCACGAGCTGGTGCAGCACGTCGGGCACCTGCTCGCGGCCGAGGCGCCGAACGGCGTCGTGATCGAGCGCGACTACGACCCGAGCCTGCCGCGCCTGCGGCTCGACCGGAACCAGATCATCCAGGCGCTGCTGAACCTCGGGCGCAACGCCATCCAGGCCGTGAGCGGCCGCGGACGCATCGTGCTGCGCACGCGGGCGCTTACCAACGCGAGCATCGGCAGCCGCCGCTACCGCGTGGTCGCGAGCATCCAGGTCGAGGACGACGGTCCGGGCGTTCCCGCGGAACTCAAGGACACCGTCTTCTACCCGCTGGTCACCGGGCGCCAGGGTGGCACCGGGCTCGGCCTCGCCGTTGCGCAGGACCTCATCGGCCGCCACGACGGCCTGATCGAGTTCGACAGCCGTCCCGGACGGACCGTATTCACCCTCCTGATCCCGTTCGAGAACAATGAGCTCGGCGAAACCGCTTGACGTCTGGATCGTCGACGACGATGCCTCCATCCGCTGGGTGCTCGAGCGTGCGCTCAGGCAGGCCGGCGTCGAGTCGAGGTCCTTCGAGCACGCCGACGCGGCCCTGGCTGCGCTGCGCCAGGGTGCGCCCGACGTGCTGGTGACCGACATCCGCATGCCGGGTCGCAGCGGCCTCGAGATGCTCGAGGAGATCCGCGCCAAGCGCCCGCGCCTGCCGGTGATCGTCATGACCGCGCACTCGGACCTCGAGAGCGCGGTCGCCGCCTACCAGGGCGGCGCGTTCGAGTACCTGCCGAAGCCGTTCGACATCGACCAGGCGGTGGATCTCGTGCGGCGTGCTGCGACGCAGGGTCAGCGCCCGGAAACCACGGCCACCGAGTCGCGCCGCATCCCCGAGATGCTCGGCCACGCGCCCGCCATGCAGGACATGTTCCGGGCCATCGGCCGGCTGTCGCGCTCGAGCATGACGGTGCTCATCACCGGCGAGTCGGGCACCGGCAAGGAGCTCGTCGCACGGGCGCTGCACCGGCACAGTCCGCGCGCCTCCAAGCCCTTCATCGCGCTCAACACCTCGGCCTTCACGGCGGACCTGCTCGAGTCGGAGTTGTTCGGCCACGAGAAAGGAGCGTTCACCGGCGCCGCCGAGCTGCGCCGCGGCCGCTTCGAGCAGGCCGACGGCGGCACGCTGTTCCTCGACGAGATCGGCGACATGTCGCCGGCCCTGCAGACCCGGCTGCTGCGCGTGCTGGCGGAGGGCGAGTTCTACCGCGTGGGCGGGCAACTGCCGGTGAAGGTGGACGTGCGAGTGATCGCGGCCACGCACCAGGACCTCGAGGCCCGCGTCAGGGAAGGGCTGTTCCGCGAGGACCTGCTGCACCGTCTCAACGTGATCCGGATCGAGGTGCCGCCGCTGCGCAACCGCCGCGAGGACATCCCGGGATTGCTGCGCCACTACCTCGACGTCGCCGCCATCGAGCTCGGCGTGGCGCCCAAGGTGCTGGCGCCGGAGGCCGAGACCGCGCTCGTGGGTTTCGCCTGGCCCGGCAACGTACGCCAGCTGGTCAACGCCTGCCGGCGCCTCACCGTGCTCGCGGCCGGACGCGAGATCACCCGCGCCGACCTGCCGGCCGACCTCGGCGGCAGTGCGCCGGCCGTGACGGGCGGCCTGGACTGGGCGCAGGCGCTCGCGACCTGGGCGCAGGCGCGGTTCGCCGCCGGCGGCCCGCCGCTGCTCGACGACGCGATGCCCGAATTCGAGCGCACGCTGATCCGCGAGGCACTCAGGGCCACGCAAGGCGGTCGCCAGGAAGCCGCGAAGCTGCTCGGCTGGGGCCGCAACACCCTGACACGCAAGCTCAAGGAACTCGGGATGGAGGACGCGTGACGACGCGCTCCCGGGCTCACTCGATCGTGATGACGACCTTGCCGCGCGCGCGGCCCTGCTCGAGGTAGCGGATCGCCTCGGCGGTCTCGCTCAGCGGGTAGCGTCGGTCGATCACCGGTGTGACGGCCCCCGATTGCATCAGCTCCGCGAGGCGCTGCATGTCCGCGTTCGTGAAGGTCGCGAGGAACATCCCCATGTCCTGGCTCACGAATGGAGAGATCAGGACGGCCTGCAGCGGCTTCAGCATGGGACCGATCCAGTTGCCGGCATCGGGCCCGCCGCCGCCGACCAGCACGTAGCGTCCGGTCGGCGTGAGCACCCGCCGGTTATCGGACAGCGCGCGGTTGCCGACGTTGTCGAGGATCACGTCGTACAGCCGGTCACCCGCCGCATAATCCTCACGGGTGTAGTCGATGACGTGATCCGCGCCGAGCGAGCGAACCAGCTCGAGATTGCGCGTGCTGCTGACGCCGGTGACCTCCGCGCCCAGGGACTTCGCAATCTGCACGGCGAAGGTGCCCACGCCGCCCGACGCGCCGTTGATCAGCACCTTCTCGCCCGACTGCAGCCGGCCGCTGTCGCGCAGGGCCTGCAGCGCGGTGACCGCGGCGATCCCGGCCGTGGCCGCCTGCTCGAAGCTCACGTTCGGCGGCTTGAGCGCGACCGCGCGGTCCTGCCGCACGACCAGGTACTCGGCGAGGGCGCCGGATCTCCCGCCGAACACCTCGTCGCCCGGCTTGAAACGCGTCACGTTGCTGCCAACCGACTCGACCGTGCCCGCGAAGTCCACGCCGAGCCGGATGTCCTTCGGCTTGCGCAGCCCGCTCCCCAGGCGCATCAGGTACGGCGTGCCGCGCATCTCGTGCCAGTCGAGGGGATTGATGGCGGCCGCGTGGACCTTCACGAGGATCTCCTCGTCGCCCGGCACCGGCGTCTCGACCTGTTCGAGCCGCAGCACGTCGGCCGTGCCGTAGTCGCAGCGAACGATCGCCTGCATCGGGCGGCTCGGCGGCGTCGCGGCCGGATCGCCGCAGTCGTTGTCGGAAAGCCAGTAGCCCACGAACAGGGCCAGCACCGCCGCCAGGGGTATCGCGAGCACGGTCCACGCGATCACACGCTTGAGCTTCATTGGGGAACTCTCGTATCGCTAGCAGGCGCAGGCCGCGAGCGTCTTTCGGGGCGCGTCGAGCGATCCGACGAGCTCGTGCACCGAACCCATGCCGTTCGCCGCGAGATATTCCGCGATGCCGGCGTTGATCTTCCGGCACACCAGCGGGTCGTAGAACAGCGAGGTACCGACGCCCACGGTCGTGGCGCCGGCGATGATGAACTCGAGCGCATCCTGCGCTGTCTGGATGCCGCCCTGGCCGATGATCGGCACGCCGAGCGGGCGCGCGACCTCGGCCACCTGCATCACCTTGAGCAGTGCGATCGGCTTGATCGCTGGGCCCGACAGCCCGCCCTGCACGTTGCCGATCACGGGCTTGCGCGTCTTCACGTCGATCGCCATGCCCATGATCGTGTTGATGACCGCGAGCGCGTCGCTGCCCGCCTCGATGCAGCGGCGCGCGTTTTCCTTGATGTCGGTCTGGTTGGGCGAGAGCTTGGTGATCAGCGGCTTTCGAGTGACCGCGCGGCAGGCGGCGACGACGCGCGCCGACATCTCCGGCACGTTGCCGAACTGCACGCCGCCTTCCTTGATGTTCGGGCAGGAAATGTTGATCTCGATCGCGTCGATGGGCGAGTCCTCGAAACGGCGCGTGGTCTCGACGTAGTCGTCGATGGTCGAGCCGCATACGTTGGCGATGAAGCGCGTTTCGGAGAAGTCGAGCGACGGCAGGATCTCGTCCACCACCTTGTCCACGCCCGGGTTCTGCAGGCCGATGGCGTTGAGCATGCCCATGCGCCGTCTCATAGACGCGGTGTGGCGGGTTGCCGAGGCGCGGCTCGCGCGTCGTGCCCTTGAGCACGATGGCGCCGACGTCGCGTGTTCGAGAAGCCCTCGACCCGGGTGTACTCCTCGCCGAAGCCGACGCAGCCCGACAGCAGCACGATCGGCGAGGCGAGGCGCAGACCGCAGAAATCGACGGCAAGGGAGGCGGGTGGCATGGGCGGCCATTGTAAGGGCCGGGAATGGCTCGCGGACCCGTTGACGGCAGTCTCCGGGAGGACCGTGTCCATTACTTACTTGACGCGCAGCCTGCCGGGTGTATGCTGCACTGCAGCAAATGCTGCAACGCAACAAGATCCCAGGAGCCGCCATGTTCAACCAGATCCAGGAATTCGTGTCCGAGCAGACGCAGGCCCTTGCCGGGCAGGCCCAGAAGTTCCGCGACGACCCCGTCGAGACCGTACGCGAGGCCGCCGTGACCTCCGCCGAGGGCATCAAGTCGCTCAAGCAGCCCGTGCGCGTGATTGCGCGCTCCGGCGTGAAGCTCACGGCCATCTCCCAGACCGCCCTGCAGGGCCTGATCGAACTGCAGTCGGAGATCGTCACCTCCGCCCTGACCGACGCGGCCGTTCGCCTCGAGCGCGCTGCCCGCGCCGACAACGTCGTCGACCTGTTGCAGGAGCAGGCCGAGGCTCTCCGGGCGACCCGTGACCGCATCGTCGACGAGGCGACCCGGGCGGTGGCCATCTTCAAGCATGCCGGCCGCGACGTCGCCAAGGTTGCGAGCCAGGCCTACGCCAAGGTCGTCGAATCGGACGAGGAAGCCGCGCCGGCTCCCAGGACGACCCGCAAGGCCAAGCGTCCCGTCCGCAAGACCGCCGTCCGCAAGACGACCGCCCGTACGCGGAAGGTCGCGGCCTGACGCTCGACGGCGCCGGCCTTTGCCGGCGCCTGCCCATGATCTCCCCCTGATTGCGCCCTCCCCGGAGGGCGCTTTTTTTTGAGGGGAGCGGAATCCGCCGGAGGTCCAGCGCCGCGGATGTTCATCAAATCGACATACTCGGACAACCATCTGAGGCTCAGCAGGCTGATACTCAAGTTTTCCTGATTTATTCGCCCCCCTTGCCGCGAGCACTGTAGCGAGCCTCGTGACGGGCGCGCGCCATCGCTCCCGCGCCGAACCCGCCGGCTGAGATAACCTCCCAATCCCGATCCCCATCCGTCCGCCGGCGCCTGCGGCAAATCACGATCCGTCGTCGCGTTCGAGGAGGCTCGCTTGTTCCGCTGGTTCGAAAATCGCGTCACGCCTTATCCGGAGACCGCGCCCGAGGCGCCGCCGAAGAACTTCTTCGCGTTCCTCTGGACCTGCTCGGATGGGCTGCGCCCCTACCTCCTCGGGATGACGCTCTGCACCGCCGTGATCGGTGCGTTCGAGGCGCTGCTGTTCGCGATGCTCGGGCGCGTGGTGGACTGGCTCGCGGCCGTGGAGCCCGCGCGCCTGTGGACCGAGCAGCGCGGCAGCCTGTTGCTGCTCGCCGCGATCCTGGCCGCTGAGCCCGCTGGTGGTCGCCCTGCAGACGATGCTGAAGCACCAGGCGCTCGCCGCCAATTTCCCGATGCGGCTGCGCTGGAACTTCCACCGCCTGCTGCTCCAGCAGAGCATGGGCTTCTACCAGGACGAGTTCGCCGGGCGCATCGCCACCAAGGTGATGCAGACCGCGCTCGCGGTGCGCGACACCTGGCTCACCGTGGCCGACATCATGGTCTTCATCACGATCTACTTCGTGACCATGGTGGCGGTGGTGGGCAGCTTCGACGCGTGGCTGCTGCTGCCCTTCCTCGGCTGGCTCGCGCTGTATGCCACGGCGCTGGTGTTCTTCGTCCCGCGGCTCGGCAAGGTGGCGGCGGCGCAGGCGGACGCCCGCTCGCTGATGACCGGGCGGGTCACCGACGCCTACACCAACATCGCCACGGTGAAGCTCTTCTCGCACGCCAACCGCGAGGCGGGCTATGCGCGCTCCGCCATGCAGGAGTTCATGCAGACGGCGTATGCGCAGATGCGGCTCGTGAGCGGTTTCGAGATCACGAACCACCTGCTCAGCATGGCGCTGCTCGCGAGCACCGCCGGCGCCGCGCTGTGGCTGTGGACGCAGGGCCAGCTCAGCGTCGGCGCGGTGGCCGCCGCCACCGCCATGGCACTGCGCCTGAACGGCATCTCGCACTGGATCATGTGGGAGCTGGCGTCGCTGTTCGAGCACGTCGGCACGGTCCAGGACGGCATCAACACGCTGGCGCGCCGCCATGCCGTGGTGGACCGGACGGGCGCCGTCGCGCTCGAGGTGCCCCGTGGCGAGATCCGCTTCGAGCACGTCCGCTTCGCCTACGGCGGCGAGCGCAGCGTGATCGAGGATTTCTCGCTGACCATCCGGCCCGGCGAGAAGATCGGGCTCGTCGGCCGGTCGGGCGCCGGCAAGAGCACCATCGTCAACCTGCTGCTGCGCTTCTACGACGTCGAGGGTGGACGGATCCTGATCGACGGCCAGGACATTGCCGGCGTGACGCAGACCAGCCTGCGGGCGCAGGTGGGCATGGTGACGCAGGACACCTCGTTGCTGCACCGCTCGGTGCGCGACAACATCGTCTACGGGCGCCCCGACTCCACCGACGAGCAGATGGTAGCGGCTGCCCGGCGCGCCGAGGCGCACGAGTTCATCACCGGCCTGTCGGACCTGAAGGGTCGCCAGGGCTACGACGCGCACGTGGGCGAGCGCGGCGTGAAGCTCTCCGGCGGGCAGCGCCAGCGCGTTGCGATCGCGCGCGTGATGCTGAAGGACGCGCCGATCCTGCTGCTCGACGAGGCCACGAGCGCGCTCGACAGCGAGGTGGAGGCCGCGATCCAGCAAAGCCTCTACCGCCTGATGGAGGGGAAGACGGTGGTTGCCATCGCGCACCGACTCTCGACGATCGCGGCCATGGACCGGCTGATCGTGATGGACCGGGGCCACATCGTGGAGGAAGGCGACCACACCTCGCTGCTGGCCCAGGGCGGCCTGTACGCGCGGCTCTGGGCGCACCAGAGCGGCGGGTTCCTCGGCGAGGCAGTGGACGAAGATGAGGGTGCGGCTGCGGCGGCGCCGCTGCGCCGAGCCGCCGGACCCTGACGCTCAGCCGGCGATGAACTTCTCGAGCTGCTCGATCGTTTCCTGCTGTTCCGCGATCACCGCGCTCACCAGGTCGCCGATCGAGATGACGCCCACCATCGCGCCGTCGGCGTCGAGCACCGGCAGGTGACGGATGCGCTTGTCGGTCATGATCTGCATGCAGCGGTGCACGCGCTCATCGAGGCCGACGGTGACCACCGGGGCACTCATGATCTGCGACACGGGCGTATCGGCCGAGGCGCGGCCGAGCAGGATCACCTTGCGGGCATAGTCGCGCTCGGAAACGATTCCGGCGAGCCGGCCGTCGCTCACGACCGGTAGCGCGCCCACGCGGCGCTCCGCCATCATCCGGATCGCCGCGAGCACCGGTTCTGCGGCGTCGATCGACCAGATGTCGGCGCCCTTGCGGGCGAGCAGGTGCTTGACGAGCAACATGGCCGGATCCCCCAGTACGAAGCGAAACGCGCAAAGCGACCCGATTCTATGCCAGTGAACGTCGTCCTGGTCCAGCCGGAGATTCCACCCAACACCGGCAACATCATTCGTCTCTGCGCGAACACGGGCGCGCGGCTGCATCTGGTGCGGCCATTTGGCTTCAGCCTGGACGCCCGGTCAGTGCGGCGGTCGGGCCTCGACTACCGCGAGCTCGCCGACCTGCGCGAGCACGCGAGCCTGGCCGACTGCCTCGCGAGCCTGGGCGGGCCGCGCTGGTTCGCATTCACGACCCGCGGAACCGTCCGCTACGACACGATCGAATACGCGGACGGCGATGCGCTGGTGTTCGGCCCGGAGACGCGCGGTCTGCCCGACGAGCTACTGGCGGAGTGTCCCGCCGAGCGCCGCTTGCGGATTCCGATGCGGGCTGCGTCGCGCAGCCTGAACCTGTCGAACGCGGTGTCGGTCGTGGTGTACGAGGCCTGGCGGCAGGCCGGCTTCGCCTAGGCCGTCTCGGACTTCACCGTCCGGCCCATGAGCGCATAGACGGCGTCCTTCGCCGGCGCGCCCTCGTAGAGCACCCGGTAGATCTGCTCGGTAATCGGCATCTCGACGCCGACGCGTAGCGCCACCTCGTGGACGGCGCGGGCGGCGAGCACGCCCTCGACGACCTGCCCGATCTCGGCCTGAGCCTGCTCCGGCGTCTTGCCCGAGGCCAGCGCGAGGCCGAAGCGGCGATTGCGGGACTGGTTGTCGGTGCAGGTGAGCACGAGGTCCCCGAGGCCTGCGAGCCCCATGAACGTTTCCTTGTCCGCGCCGAGCGCGACGCCGAGCCGCGTCAGTTCCACGAGCCCGCGCGTGATGAGCGCGACGCGCGTGTTCGCGCCGAAGCCGAGGCCGTCCGAGATGCCCGCGCCGATGGCGAGCACATTCTTGGTCGCACCACCGACCTCGACGCCGATCATGTCACCCGAGGCGTACACGCGGAAATTCTCGCCCGAGAAGCTGCGGGCCAGGCTCATCGCGTAGTCCTCGTCGCGCGAGGCCACGGTCATGGCGCTCGGCAGGCCGGCGCCGACTTCCTTCGCGAAGGTCGGACCCGAGAGCACCGCCGTCGGCACGTCGGGGCCGAGTACCTCGGTCGCCACCTCGTGGGGCAGCTTGCCGGTCGCGAGTTCGAATCCCTTGGTGGCCCAGGCAATGCGCTGGCCCGGCCGCAGCAGTGGCTTCGCCCGCTCGAGCACCTCGCGGAACGCGTGGCTCGGCACCACCACCAGCAACTGGTCGACCTCGGCGACGGCGCGCGCGAAATCGTGCTCGATCTCGAGGCCGTCCGGCAGCTTGGTTCCCGGCAGATAGCGCTCGTTCACCCGGTCGCGGGCCATGGCCGCGAGCTCGTCGGTCTCGATCCCCCAGAGGATCACGCGGTGACCGCTGCGCGCGAGGTGCACGGCGAGCGCGGTGCCCCAGGACCCGGAGCCGAGCACGGCGACGGACGGCTTGGACCCGGTGTCGATGGGGGCCGTCACGGCTGTGGTCGCGTCAGTTGACGCTATTGCCGCCGGCCGCCTGCGCCGCCGCCTGCTGCTGGGCGTGGGCGTGGAGCGCCTCGAAGGTCACGAGCGGCAGGAGGAACGGCGGGAAGCCGCCCTTGGTCACGAGTTCCGAGACCGTCGCACGTGCGAAGGAGAGCAGGTAATTCGGCGCCATGATGGTGAGCACCTGCCCGACATCGTTGGCGGACAGGTTGCGGATCAGGAACGCGCCGGCCTGCTGCAGCTCGAGCAGCCACACGACCTTGTCGCCCGCCTTCGCCTCGAGGTTCACCTGCAGCACGACCTCGTGCATGTCCTGGGAGAGCGCGCTCGCCTTCGTGGCGATGTTGAGGTTCACGGACGGGTTGGTGCCCTGCACGCCGGTGACGAACGGACCGCTCGGCGCCTCGAACGAGCAATCCTTGATGTAGATCGCCTGGGGCGTGACGATGGGCGCGTTCGGATCCGCCGCCGGGGCGGTCGGGGGGGTCTGCTCGGTCATGGTGTTCTCGTCCTCGGAAAGGGGGGTTGGGGATCGCGCCGCGCAGGCGGCGGTCAGGCGCGGTCGGTAAGCGTGTCGAGTTCGCCCGACTTGTCGATGGCGTAGAGATCGTCGAAGCCGCCCACGTGGCGCTCGCCGATGAAGATCTGCGGTACGGTGCGACGGCCGCCGCTGCGCGCAAGCATGGCCTCGCGCTCGGCCGGGTTCTCGTCCACCTTGATCTCGCGGAAGGTGAGCCCCTTGCGCGCAAGCAGCGCCCGCGCCCGGACGCAGTAGGGGCACCAGCCGGTGGAGTACATGACGATGTCGGGCGTCTGCTGGGTCACGGGGCCGCGCCTCACTTGCCCTTGTCGCTGCCCTTCACAAGCGGCAGGTTCTCGGTGCGCCAGGCCTGCAGGCCGCCGCGCAGGTTCACGACCTTGGTGAAGCCCTGTGTGCGCAGCACGCGGGCCGCGGCGCCGGAACGCATGCCGCTCTCGCAGCAGGCGACGACGACCTTTTCCTTGTACTTCTTGAGTGCCTCGCCGCTGCTGGCGAGCTGCTCCTGGGGCAGGTGCCGGGCGTCGCGGATGTGGCCCGAATCGTATTCGGCCTGGCTGCGGACATCGAGCAGCAGGGCGCCCTGGTTCATCAGTCGAACCGCATCCATCGGGCCCACCGACTCGCCGCCGCTGCGGGCGCGGCTCGCCTCGTAGGCGAGCGCCGCCAGGACCAGCGCCAGCGTGCCTCCCGCGAGGAGGGGATGGTTGGCGACGTATTCGAGGAGACGTTCCATGAAAGGTTTGGGCCGTGCGCTCACGCTGCAAAAAAGGCCGTGCAGTATAGCAGTCCGGCGGACGCGCTAAACTCACGGGTTTGCCCTCTACCCCAGGCTCCATCGAGGCCGAGTTGACCCACTCCCCACGTCCTGCTGCCGGGAAGCCGATCGCGCGCCGAGGCGCACGGCTCGCGCTGGCGCTGTTCGTGGTGCTCGCCACCGTCGGCGGAATACCGAAGGCCGGCGCGCAGACCGACCGCCGCGCCGCACCGACCCAGAAGCAGAAGGAAGCCGAGCTCAAGCGCGTCAACGCCCGCATCGAGCGCGTGCGCAAGTCGGTCAACGCCGACCTCCAGAAACGCGACAAGCTGAGCGCCCAGCTGCGGGATGCCGAGCTCGGGGTGCAGGAGGCGCGGCGCCAGCTCGAGGAGGCCCGCGCCCAGCGCGTCGCGAGCGAAGCGCGGCTCGAGGATCTCGAGCGCGAGCAGGTGCGTCGCGAGGGCGAGCTCGGGTCCGAGCGGGGCGCGCTCGCGGGCGAACTGCGCGCCGCATACGTCAACGGACGCGAGGAGCAGCTCAAGCTGCTGCTCAACCAGCAGGACCCGGCCTCGGTCGGCCGCATGCTCGCCTACTACGGGTATTTCGGCCGGGCGCGGGCGGAGCGGATCGAAAGCATCCGCGACCAGCTCGAGCACCTGGCGCTGGTCCGCGAGCGGATCGCGGCCGAGGGCCGGCGCCTCATGGCGCTCGAGGCGCGGCAGGAGCAGGAACTTGCGGCGCTGCGCGGGGCGCAGGAGAAACGCACCCGGGCCGTCGGGGCGATCGACGCCCAGATCAAGTCCCAGGGTGGCGAGCTCAAGCGCCTGGAGTCGCAGGCCCGCGGTCTCGAGAAGCTTGTTACCGAGCTGCGCAAGGCCCTCGACAACCCGCCGGTCGCGAAGAAGGCACCGTTCGAGCCGCTGCGCGGCAAGCTGCCGTGGCCAGTACCGCAGGGCAAGGTGCTGGCGCGGTTCGGCCAGCCGCGCGCCGGTGGATCGCTGCGCTGGCAGGGCATGCTGATCGGCACGGAACGCGGGGCCCGCGTGCGTGCACCGTTCGAGGGCCGCGTCGCGTATGCCGACTGGCTGCCGGGCATGGGCCTGATGATCGTGCTCGACCACGGCGGCGGCTACCTGAGCCTGTACGGCCACAACGACCAGCTGTTCCGCAAGGTCGGCGAGGCCGTGGCGGCCGGCGACGTCATCGGCTCCGTGGGCGACTCCGGGGGCAGCGACCAGGCCGCGCTGTACTTCGAGGTGCGGCGCGGGCGGCAGCCCGTCAACCCGGAGATCTGGCTGCAGCGCCGCTGAGCGGTGAGTTTATGTTCAATCCCGGCGCTTCGGTCGCTGGCAGCGGGCCTTGCAAACGCCACAGACTGTGGCGCGCGTCGAGGATTGGCGCGTGCAGGATCAGGGAAGATTCATGCCTACGCAGCCACGGCCGGACCGGCGCAAGGTTCCACGGATGCAACTCGCAGAGGCCATTGACGGCGACCCGGTACCCGTCGCCGCGACCTCATTCGACCCCTACGGCCAGATCGTCAAGATGCTGATGCCGAGGGCGCTGTCCATCGCGATCTACGATCGCATGGGCCTGCCGATCTGGCTGAACGAAGGCCTCGACTCCCCCGAGCTGCACCGCCTGCTCCAGCACTCGCTGACCGAGGAGCTGCGGCCCGGGAGCCACGAGGAAGGCTTCGCCGAACTCGTCGACCGCGACCACTGCGCCTACGTGTTCCTGCTGCGCGATGCCGACCAGCAGCTGCTGGGTGCGGTCGGCGCGGTGATCCGCGAGACCGGACGTCCCGGCGCCCCGCGACCGTTCGAACTCGTGCAGAGCCTGCTGCGGCCCGTGCTCGAGTGCCTGCGGCGCGAGCTCGTCGCGCAGTACAGCATCGGCGACCTGCAGCGCAGCCTGAGCCTGCGCGACCGCGACCTCGAGCTGCTGCTCGGTGCGACGCCCGACTCGCCTGCCCAGGGTGACTCCGCGGACGATCTCGCACAGCTCGTGCAGGGCTGCGTGGACCACCTGGGTTGCGCCGTCGGGGCGCTGCTGATCCCCGAAAAGAACATTGCCGTCTGCCGCACCGGCCAGGGCACTCCGACGCGCGAGGGCGCCGAAGTGCTCACGCGCACGCACCGCCCGCTGCTCGCATGGACTCAGCTGCACCGAAAGACCCTGGCCGCGAACCGCCCGGCCGAGGCTGCGGTGCTCGGCCCAGTCCCCTACAAGCTGCTTTCCTGCCCCGTGATGCACGGGGCGCAGCGCGTCCTCGGGCTGTTCGCGCTGTTCAAGCCGCGGTCGGCGCCGGACTTCGACCTGCGCCAGATCCGCATCGTCGAGCTGCTCGCCCGACGCGTGGCCCACATCCTGTTGAACGCCTACGACCCGACGACCGGGCTGCTGACGCGCCCCGCGTTCGAGAAGCGCGCGCAGCCGCTGCTCGAGCAGTCGCAGGGCGACAGCCACTGCATCATCTACGTCGACATCGACCGCCTGCACGTGCTGAACGAGAACCTCGGCATGCATGTCGGCGACGAGGTCATCGTGCGGGTCGCCGAGGTGATCCGCCGCAGCCTCGCGCCGCGCATGATCGCAGCGCGAATCTCGGGAGACCGTTACGCGGTGTTCCTCGCCGCGACCTCGACGGATGCGGCGCAGGCGTTCGCGGAGGGCCTGCGCGACGGACTGTCCCGACTCGGCTACTTCAATGGCGGCCAGGCCGTCGAGGTCTCGGCGAGCTTCGGCGTGGCCCAGGTCGCGGAGGGCAGGCACCCGTTCGCCCACGCGCTGGCCGCGGCCGAGATTGCCTGCAAGGCGGCCAAGGACCGCGGCCGTGACCGCGTCGAGATCTACGAGGACGCCGACCAGAGCATCGTGCGCCGTTATACGGACGTGACGCTGGTCGGCACCCTGCGCAGCGCGCTGGTCGAGGATCGCTTCCGCCTCGAGGCGCAGGCGATCGTGCCGCTGAACGGCACGGCGCCGGGGCCGAAGTTCGAGCTGCTGCTGCGGATGACAGACGAGTCCGGCGACAGCATCTCGCCCGACCGGTTCTTCTCCGCGGCCGAGCGCTACCAGCTCGCGCCCGCCATCGACCGCTGGGTGGTGCGCCGCGTGATCAGTATCCTCGCGACCCACGTGACCGAACTCGCCGCCCGCCGCGCCTGCTTCGCCGTGAACATCTCCGGCCAGTCGCTCGGCGACCCGGATTTCTGCGCGTTCCTCGAGGAGGCCCTGCGGGACGGCGGCCTGCCGCCGGGGCTGCTGGCGTTCGAGCTCACCGAGACCGCGGCCGTCGCCAACATCGTGCGCGCTGAAACGCTGATGCGCCGCCTCCGGGATCTCGGCTGCGACGTCGCGCTGGACGACTTCGGTCGCGGGTTGAGCTCGCTCGGCTACCTGAAGGCGCTGCCGGTCACCTCCCTCAAGATCGATGGCAGCCTGGTGCGCGACGTCGTGGGCGACGAGCGCTCGCAGGCGATGCTGAGCGCGATCGTCCGCCTGGCCGAGGCGATGGGTCTCAAGACGGTAGCCGAATGCGTCGAGAGCGAGGAGATCCGCTCGATCACCCGCAATCTAGGGGTCGAGTTCGGGCAGGGCTTCGCGATCGGCCGGCCGGCGCCGCTGGATCAGGTGATCCAGGCCGTGCGCGGCGCTACTATCTGAGACCGTCCGCTCCGTCGAGGCCCCCGTGTCGAAGGCTTTCCACACCCTGGCCGCTGCCGCCGCCGGTGCCCTGCTCGGCGCAGGCTTGATGCTGGTGCGCGGCGTTTCCGCGGAGCGCGAGCCGCCGCCGCCCGGGCCGGCCGTCGCTGCCGCGCCGTCGCTGCTGGAGGAAGTGAGCGAGCGTGTCCGCCGCGACTACGTCGTCGGCGTCGCCCCCGGGCAACTCGACCGGGCCGCCCTGGACGGCATCGTCGCGAGCCTCGACCCCCACTCCGAGTTTCTCGACGCGGCCGAGTACGAGGCGATGCGGGTGATCACGGCGGGGCATTACTCCGGTGTGGGCCTCGAGGTCGCCGAGCGAGCCGGGCGCGTCGTGGTCGTGGCGCCGCTCGCGGGCTCGCCGGCGGAGCGGGCCGGGGTCCGCGCCGGCGACGTGCTGCTCGCGATCGACGGCGAGGCCGTGGCGCCGGGCGCGCTCGACGAAGCCATCGAGCGCATGCGTGGCTACGCCGGCTCGACGGTACGGCTCGCGATCGGCCGCGACGGCGAGCCCGAACCCCTGCAGTTCGCGCTCGAGCGCTCCGAGGTGCACGTGCGCACGGTTCGTGCGACCCGGCTGCCGGGCGGCGTCCACGCCTACGTGCAGATCACCCACTTCAACGACGCCACCGCGCGCGACCTGCGCCTCCGGCTGTCCGAGCTGCAGGCCGCCGGACCGCTGCAGGGGCTGGTGCTCGACCTGCGCGGCAACCCCGGCGGCGTGCTGGAGTCCGCGGTCGGCGTCGCCGACGACTTCCTCGAGACGGGCCTGATCGTGCGCGCGGAGGGCCGGGCCGCCGGCGCGCGCTTCGAGCTGAAGGCCACCGACGGCGACCTGCTGCGCGCCGCGCCGCTGGTCGTGCTGGTCGACCGCGGTTCGGCCTCGGGCGCCGAGATCGTCGCCGGGGCGCTGCGCGATCACGGGCGGGCGACGCTGATGGGCGAGCGCACTTTCGGCAAGGGCTCGGTGCAGACCGTGATTCCCCTGCGCGATGGCCAGGCCCTCAAGCTCACGACCTCTGAATACTTCACGCCGTCCGGGGTCTCGATCCACGACCGCGGCCTCGAGCCCGACGTGCTGCTCGCCGAGGCGCTGCGCCCGGGAGCCGTTGCTGCGGCCGAGCCGGCGGGCGATCCCGCGGTGCAGGCGGCGCTGCAGTACCTGCGCGACCGCGGTCTCGGCACGCAGGTCGCGCTCGCCGGCGGCCAGTGACGATCCGCCATGGCCAGGGTGCTGGTGCCGCTCGCCGAGGGCTTCGAGGAAATCGAGGCCGTCGCCGTCGTGGACCTGCTGCGTCGTGCCGGCATCGAGGTGCGCACGGCCGCCCTGGCTCGCCGCGAGGTGACGGGTTCCCACGGGATCACCGTCCTCGCCGACATCGGCCTCGACGAGGCGGTGGCAGCCGACTACGACATGATCGTGCTGCCGGGCGGGATGCCGGGCGCCAAGCACCTCAAGGCGGATGCACGCGTGATCGAGCTGCTGCAGCAGTTCGCCGCGGCCGGCCGCTACACCGCGGCCATCTGCGCCGCGCCGTCCGTGCTGGCGCATGCGGGCCTGCTGAATGATCGCACGGCGACGAGCTTCCCGGGCTTCCTCACGCCCGAGTCGGCCCCCGGACTGCGTCTCTCCGAGGCGCCGGTCGTGATCGACGGCAAGGTCGCCACGTCGCGCGGCCCGGGCACGGCGATTCCGTTCGCCCTGGCCCTCATCGAGCTGCTCGAGGGGCCCGAGGCGCGCCGCGCGGTGCAGGATCGGCTGCAGCTGCCGTAGCGCGTGGGCACGTAGCGTCAGAAGACCTGCCGCCCTACACCCCACAGCGCGCCCAGCAGCAGCACCACGACCGAGAGCGAGCTGAGCGCGAAGCCGACCTCGCGCTTCGCCGGGTCCTTCACGTAGCCGATCAGGTACATCACCCGCGCGACGACGAACACCAGCCCGAGCAGCGCGGCCCAGGTCGCATTTACGTAGGTGCCGAAAAGCCAGATCGCGGGCACGAACATGACAAGCTGCTCGAGCGTGTTCTGGTGCACGCGGAAGTAGCGCTCGAAGACTCGGATGGCCGCTCACCGCCGGAGCGTTGACGCCGTACTTGCCACGGGCCCGGCCAACCAGCCCGCCGAAGGCGGCGTACTCGACCAGTGCGAGCAGGATGACGACGGCAACGGGTTCCATGCGGCGACCTCGGACGAATTGGTGGGGCGGGCAGATTCCTTTACCATTCGCGCCACGTCAACGGCCGGTCCGGCCCTTCGGAGAGCGAATCATGGTTGGATTCCTGCTGCGTGCCGCGATCGCCGCGCTCGGCCTGTGGGTCGCCAGCGAGCTGCTGGCGGGGCTGCACTTCGAGTCGACCTCGAAGCTGATCCTTGCGGCCGTCCTGCTCGGCATCGTCAACGCGTTCGTGCGGCCGCTCGCCTTCATCCTGACGCTGCCGATCACGATCGTCACGCTCGGGCTGTTCCTGCTGGTGCTGAACGCCGGCATGGTCGCGCTCGTCGCATGGTTCGTGCCCGGCTTCCAGATCTCCGGCTTCTGGACCGCGGTCGGCGCCGCGCTGATCGTGAGCCTCGTGTCCTGGGCTGCCTCGAGCGTGATCGGCTCGAGCGGCCGGGTGGAAATCCTGAAGTCGAGGCGCTGACGTCGAGGGCATTCACCCGCTCGGCTGCAGGGCGGGTCGGTGAATGTCCGTCGTCCTCAGGCGAGCCGGCTCGGCAGCGTGACCAGCGCCACCCCGAGCAGCACGACCACCATGCCCGCGATCTGCGCCGATCCCGAGCGTCTCGCCGAGCACCGCCCAGCCGAGCACGGTCGCGACCGCCGGGTTCACGTAAGCGAAGGTGCCGACCCGGTCGGCCGGCACGCGCTTCAGCAGCCACGAGTACGCCGTGTAGGCGAGCGCCGAACCGAACACCGCGAGGTAGAGCATCGCGAGGAGGCCGCTCGGTCGCCATTCCCAGCGCGGCAGCTCGCCGGTCGCGAGACCAGCGAGCACGAGCCACGATCCGCCGAGCAGCATCATCACGGAGTTGAATGCCACGGGGCCGACGGCGAGCGACGTGTCTCGGTACAGGATGGTGCCGACGGCCCAGGAGAAGCTGCCGACGAGGATCAGCGCCTGCCACCCGACCTGCCCGGACGCCATCGCCTCGCGCGGCCAGACGATCAGTCCCACGCCGGCGAAGCCGCACAGCAGCCCGAGCGCGCCACGCACGGTGAGCGCGTGCCCCTTGGGACCCAGCACGCCGAGCGCGGCGATCCACAACGCCGAGCTGGCCGCCAGCAGCGCACCCTGGTTCGACGGCACGTACTGCAGCGCCACGGTGCTGATGCCGTTGCTGAACGTGATCATCAGCAGCGAGAAGAGCAGTATCAGCCGCCACTCGCGGCCGCTGCGCGGGAATCGCTCGCGCATCGCGATGGCGACCGCGGCGAGCAGCGCGCCGGCGAGCAGGAACCGCAGTCCCCCGAACAGGAACGGCGGCAGCTGGCGCACGCCGATGCGGATGGCGAGGAAGGTCGAGCCCCAGACGAGGTAGATCGCCGCGAAGGCCGCGATGATCCTGAGCCTGAGCCGCGGGTCCTCCGTGACGGAGGCGGCCGTCACGCTCGTCGCGTGCCCGTCCGGTAAAGCATCAGCGCCAGCCAGCCCACGATCACGAGCCCGAGCCAGCCACCGAACTGCAGTCCGGCCGGCAGCGCGATCACGTCGGCACGGCCCGAGGTCACGATCGGGATGGCGATGAAGATGCCCATCAGCGCCTCGCCCGTGATGAGTCCTGCGGCGAACAGCATGCCGTTGCGCTTGGCGCGCTCGGCCTCGGAGCCCTCGCCGTGCACGCCGAGCTTCTTCTCGACCAGCCACGCGAGCAGGCCGCCGAGGAAGATCGGCACCGCGAGCTCGAGCGGCAGGTAGATGCCGACCGCGACGGCGAGCACCGGGGCGCGGAACTCCGAGCCGCGCTTCTTGAGCCACAGGTCCCAGGCGATCACCGCGGCACCGATGGCCGCACCGATCGAGATCATCCCCCACGGCAGGTAGCCGCCGAACATGCCCTTCGCGACCGAGGCCATCAGCGTTGCCTGCGGCGCGATCAGCGGCGAGGGATGATCGGCCGTCGGCACGCCGATGCCGTAGGCCTTGAGCAGCAGGTTGAGCACCGGGGCCATCACGAGCGCGCTCGAGGCCGCGCCGATCGCGAGCATCACCTGCTGCTTCCACGGCGTCGCGCCCACGATGTAGCCGCACTTCAGGTCCTGCAGGTTGTCGCCGCCGATGCAGGCCGCGCAGCACACCACCGCGCCGATCATGATCGCCGCCACCGGGCCGAGCGCGGCGTCCTTGCCCATCAGCAGCATCAGCACCAGCGAGGCGAACAGGATGGTGCAGATCGTGATGCCGGAGACCGGGTTGTTCGACGAGCCCACGAGGCCGGCCATGTAGGCCGACACCGACACGAACAGGAACCCGGCGACGATCATGATGATCGTCATCGGCAGGCTCACCGCGACGCTGCCCACGATGGCCTGGTACAGCGCAAACAGCGGCAGCGCGAAAAGCACCGTGCCGATCAGCATCGCCTTCATCGGCAGGTCCTGCTCGGTGTGCGCGACCACGCGGTCGGCGCCGGCGCGCGCGGCGGCGAGGCCGCTCTTGATGCCCGAGAGCAGCGACTCGCGGATGGAGATCAGCGCCCAGATGCCGCCCACCAGCATCGCGCCCACGCCGAGGTAGCGGATCTGCGCCGACCAGATCGCGAACGCCGCGTCCTCGGCGCTTCCGGCCGCGACCCGCGCCGCGAGCTCCGGATTGCCGTCGAGGAAGAACGCGGCGTAGAGCGGGATGGCGACGTTCCAGGAGATCATGCCGCCGATCAGCACGAGGATGCCGACGTTGAGGCCCACGATGTAGCCCACGCCGAGCAGCGCGGGAGAGAGGTTGGTGCCGTAATAGCCGAGCCACTTGCCGCCGAGCCAGCCCGACACCGAGGCGACGTCCGGGAAGAGCCTCAAGCCGCTCGCCGCGGCGAGCTTGGCGAAGCCGCCACCGAGCGCCGCGAGCCCGAGGATCTTCACGCCCTGGGCCGGGTTCTCGCCGGTCTTGAGCACTTCGGCCGCGGCCTTGCCCTCGGGGAAGGCGAGACCCTGGTCGACGATCAGCGCGCGGCGCAGCGGCACCGAGAAGAACACGCCGAGGATGCCGCCGAGGCCCGCGATCGCAAGCACCCACAGGTACTTGAAGTCGGCCCAGTGGCCGAGGATCACGAGCGCCGGAATGGTGAAGATCACGCCCGAGGCAATCGACGAGCCCGCGGAGGCGCCGGTCTGCACGATGTTGTTCTCGAGGATCGTGCTGCCGCCGAGGACCCGGAGCACCGCCATCGAGACCACCGCCGCCGGGATCGCCGAGGCGATGGTCATGCCGGCGAAGAGTCCGAGGTAGGTGTTGGCCGCCGCCAGGATCATCGCGAGCACGATCGCGAGTGCGACCGCGCGGGTGGTCAGCTGCGGAGGCGAGATACTGGCGTTCATGTGATCCTCACCAGCCGCAGGGCTGGCCCTTGTTCTGCTCGGCGAGCCAGCCGCGCAGCGGTGCGAAGTACTCGAGGATCGCCGAGGCGTCCATCTCGCGCGTGCCGGTGAGCTCGAACAGCGCGTCCTGCCAGGGCTGGCTCGCGCCCTTGGCGAGCATCGCGGCGAACTTCCGACCCGCCACCTCGTTGCCGTACACCGAGCATTCCGACAGCGGGCCCTCGAAGCCCGCCGCCTCGCACAGCGCCTTGTGGAACTGGAACTGGATGATGAACGACAGGAAATAGCGCGTGTACGGCACGTTGCCCGGGATGTGGTACTTGGCGCCGGGGTCGAAGTCCGCCTCGCTACGCGCCACCGGCGCAGAAACGCCCTGGTACTGCTCGCGCAGCGCCCACCACGCGGAGTTGTAGTTCGCCGGCGTCACCTCGCCCGAAAACACCTTCCAGCGCCACTCGTCGATCAGCTTGCCGAAGGGCAGGAAGGCGATTTTCTCGAGAGCCATCTTCATCTGCTGGTTGATGACGGCTTCCGGGCTCGGCTTCACGGTCGGCACGAGGCCGATCTTCGCGAGGTAGGCCGGCGTCATGGACAGGTTGACGGTGTCGCCCACGGCCTCGTGGAAGCCATCGTGCGCGCCGTTCTGGAACAGGAACGGCTGGTTCCGGTACCACAGGAAGTAATAGACGTGGCCGAGCTCGTGGTAGATGGTGCGCAGCTCCTCGTAGGTCGGGCGTATGCACTGCTTGATGCGTACGTCCTCGGCGAGGTCCATGTGCCAGGCGCTCGCGTGGCACTGCACCTTGCGGTCCTGCGGCTGGGTCAGCATGGAGCGTTCCCAGAACGTCTGCGGCAGGGTCGGGAAGGCGATCGACTGGTAGAAGGCCTCGGCCGACTTCGTCATCTTCATCGCGTCGTAGCCCTGTGCCACGAGCGCCGAGTCCACGTCGAGGTCGCTCACGCCCGGGTAGGGCTCGAGCAGGTCGTAGACCGCGTCCCACTGCTGCGCCCACATGTTGCCGAGCAGGTGCGCCGGGATGGGCTTGCCGGCCGGCACCCGGTCGGCGCCGTACTTTCCGGCGAGCTTGCCGCGCGCGTAGCAGTGCAGTTCCTTGTAGAGCGGTTCGACCTGCGAATAGAGGCGCGCCGCCTCCTTCGCGAACGCGTCCGCCGGCATGTCGTAGCCCGAGCGCCACATGGCGCCGAGGTCCGGGAAGCCGAGCGTCCCCGCGCCCTCGTTGGCGAGCTCGACGAGGCGCACGTAGTCCGCTCGCAGCGGCTGCGCGGCGTCGTGCCAGCCTCGCCATGCGGTCAGCAGTTCGTCGTAGTCGCGGCTCTTCTCGAGCACGGTCTTGAGCTGCACCTCGTCGCGGCAGGAGTCCGGGCCCTGCGGGCAGTATTTCGCGGAACCGTACTTTGCCTCCATGCTGGCCAGCAGGGTCGCGAGCTCGGCGCGCCGGGCGGGATCGTCCGGCGCGGGCGCCGCCACGCCGAGCTTGAGCAGGTGCAGCGCGCGCTTCGAGGCCGGGCTCATCGGCTTGCCCTCGAACGCCCGGGCCTCCTGGACGGCCGTCCCGAACGCCGCCAGCCAGCGCTCGGTCGCGCGCGCGTTGAGCAGCTGCGTGTCCACGTTGATGTAGGTGGCCTGCGTCCAGCCGGCGGCGTTCCACTCCAGCGCGAGGTCCTTGAACTGCCCGTTGAGCCGCGCGACGAACTCGTCGGCGGTCTCGGCGGTGGCGGTGGCGGGCAACGTGGCGACGGCGACCACGGAGGCGAGAACAAGGCCCGCTCGGCGAATGGCAACTCGGTTCATGGCGACTCCAGTGAAAGGGGCGCGGGGTCGCACAGGTGCGCCCCGCGCCGCAGCCTCAGGCGTGTTTCATTTCCTCGGCCCCGTGCATCCAGCGCACGAGCATCCCGGAGATCGTCCACAGCACGACGGCGAAGATGAACAGCGTTGCGGCGAGGCCGCCGAAGATCGCGAGCTCCCCGAGGCTCTCGGCGAACGAGCCGATGATGCCGGCCAGCCAGTTCGCGACGAAGTTGATCAGGAACCACACGCCCATCATCAGCGAAGCGAGCCGCAGCGGCGCCAGCTTGGTGACCATGGACAGGCCCACCGGCGAGATGCACAGCTCGCCCGTGGTGTGGAAGAAGTAGGCGATCACCAGCCACCACATGCTGGCCTTGCCGGTGGCGGCGTGCTCGTACACAGCGCCGACCATGGCCAGGAAGCCGATGCCGGTGAGCACGAGACCGAGCACCATCTTGCGCGGCGTCGCCGGGTTGCGGCCGGATCTTCCGAGCCATCCCCACGCGGAGGAGAAGATCGGCGCGAGCAGCACGATGAACAGCGGGTTGAGCGACTGGAACCACCCGGCCGGCACCTCGAAGGAGCCGATCATGCGATCGGTCTTTTCCTGCGCGTAGATGTTCATCAGGCCGCCGGCCTGCTCGAATGCGGCCCAGAACAGCACTACGAACACGAACAGCATGAAGATCACGCGCAGGCGGTCCACCTCGTCGGCGGTGAGCGGCGCGTGCTTGCCGCCCGAGGCCGCGAGCGAGCGCTTGGCGGCCGGCACGGTGCCGATGTCGCCGAGGTAACGCTTCGCAAGGACGAGCTGGATGATCACCGACAGCACCATGCCCACGCCGGCGGCGAAGTAGCCCGCGCGCCAACCGTAGGTGGGATCCTCGCCCAGCGTCGAGCAGACCAGCGGTGCCAGGAACGCGCCGGCGTTGATGCCCATGTAGAAGATGGTGAAGGCGCCGTCGCGTCGCGCGTCGCCCTCTTCGTAGAGGTCGCCGACCATCGTCGAGATGTTGGGCTTGAAGAAGCCGTTGCCCAGCACCAGGATGAACAGGCCGACGTAGAAGAGCTGCAGGTTGCCCGGGATCGCCGAGGCCAGCGTGAACTGCCCGATGGCCATCAGCACGCCGCCGATGATCACCGACTTGCGCTGCCCGAGGTAGTTGTCGGCGAGCCAGCCACCGATCAGCGGCGTGAAGTACACGAAGCCCGTGAACAGGCCGTAGAGCTTCAGCGCTTCGGACTGCGACCAGCCGAAGCCCGGGTTGGCCGTCTCGACACCGGCGATCAGCGACAGCACCAGCAGCGCGCGCATGCCGTAGTAGCTGAAGCGCTCCCACATCTCGGTGGCGAACAGCAGGAACAGGCCCTTCGGATGGCCGAGCCAGGTCTCCCGCGCAGCGGCGGGCAATGCGGTGCTGGACATGTTTTTGCTTCTAGGTCAGGTGTTTGCGCGGACCCGCGCGAGGGGCGCAAGTCTCCGCGATATTGCGGTGCAAGCGCAAGGAATTGGCGCCGCCTACTTCACTCCGCCCATCAGCCGCGTGACGGGCCGGCTGATCAGCAACAGCACCAGTCCGACCGCGCAGCCGTACACGACGATGTTCAGGTAACGGCCGGGCATGGCGGCGAGATCGTTCGGGTCGAAGCCGCCGGCAATCAGGCCGGCCGTCAGCTTGCCGAGCGAACTTGCGAGGAACCACACGCCCATCATCTGGCCCACGAAGCGTGCCGGCGCGAGCTTCGTCACGGTCGACAGGCCCACCGGGCTCAGGCACAGCTCGCCGAACGTGTGCAGCAGGTAGGTCAGGATCAGGAAGTACGCCGGGGATTGCGTCCCGCCGGCCACGATGCCCGCGGCCTTGACCATGAACAGGAAGCCGAGCCCCATGAGCAGCAGGCCGAACGCGAACTTGAGCGGCGCAGCCGGGTTCAGGTTGCGGCGTGCGAGGCTGACCCACAGCGCCGAAAACACCGGCGCGAACAGGATCACGAACGCAGGCTGGACCGACTGGAACCAGCCGGCTGGAATCTCGAATCCGCCGACGAATCGATCGACGTGTCGCTTGGCGAACAGGTTCATCGAGGAGCCGGCCTGCTCGAAGCCCGACCAGAACAGCGCGCACGCGACGAACATCACCAGCACGACGACGACTCGCTTGCGCTCGACCGTGTCGAGCCCGGCGCCGAAGAACAGGTAGAGAAAGTAGGCCGCCGCCATGCCGACCAGGACGTAGGCGGCTGCCTTCGCCAGCGGCGCCGGGTTCACGGCGACGGTTCCGCTCATGAACAGGAATGCCGCGAACGCGAGCACCGCGACCGCCGCGCCCAGCACGATCCAGTCGCGCCTGAGCCCCGTGTCGCCGTCCGGCCGGTGTGCCGAAACGCCCGCACCGCCGAGCAGGCCCCGCGACAGCCAGAACTGCGCCAGCCCGAGCGGCATGCCGATGGCCGCCGCCAGGAAGCCGATGCGCCAGCCGAACTTCAGCGCGAGCCAGCCGGCGATCAGCGGCCCGATGAACGCGCCGAGGTTGATGCCCATGTAGAAGATCGTGAAGCCGGCATCGCGCCGGCCGCCGCCTTCCGGGTAAAGCTCCGCGACCAGCGTCGAGATGTTGGGCTTCAGCAGCCCGACGCCGAGCACGATCACGACCAGGCCCGCGAAGAAGAGCTCGGGAGGCCCCGGAATGACCAGCATCAGGTTGCCGATCGTCATCAGCACGCCGCCGGCCATGACGGCACGTTGCGCGCCGATCAGCCGGTCCGCGATCCAGCCGCCCGGCAGCGCAGCCATGAACACGGCGGCCGTGTAGAGCCCGTAGATCGCAGTGGCGGTCTTGTCGTCGAAGCCGTACCCGCCGCTCGCGACCGCGTCCACGAGGAACAGCACCAGCAGCGCGCGCATTCCATAGAAGGTGAAGCGCTCCCACATCTCCGTGAAGAAGAGCGTGGCGAGCGCGCGCGGGTGGCCGAAGAATCCGGCGCTCGCCTTACTCACCGGACCCCGCCGCTTCCTCGGTCGCGGCTTCGGCGGCACGGTTCCGCGTCAGGTACTGCGCGAACAGGATGCCGAGCTCGTAGAGTATGTACATCGGCACCGCCATGAAGCTCTGCGAGATCGCGTCGGGCGGCGTCAGGAACGCCGCCACCACGAAGATGCCGAGCAGCACGTAGCCGCGGTTCTTCTTCAGCGTTTCAACCTTCACGAGGCCGGTCGAGGCCAGCAGCACGACGGCGATCGGCACTTCGAAAGCGATGCCGAAGGCAAAGAACAGCAACAGCGTGAAGTCGAGGTAGCTCGACATGTCCGTCATCATCCGCACGCCTGCCGGGGTGGTCGTCGTGAGGAAGGCGAACATCAGCGGGAAGACGATGTAGTAGGCGAACGCGACGCCGATGTAGAAGAGCAACACGCTCGATGCGAACAGCGGCAACGCAAAGCGTTTCTCGCGGCGGTAGAGGCCGGGCGCGACGAAGCCCCACACCTGGTAGAGCACGTACGGCATTGCGACGAAGATCGCCGCGATCAGGGCGAGCTTGAGCGGAGTCATGAACGGGGCGACGACGCTCGTCGCGATCAACGACGTCCCTTCCGGCAGCTTCTCGATCAACGGCCGCGCCACGAACGTGAACAGCTCGTTCGAGAAGAACACGAGCGGGATGAAAATGATGAAAACCGCGATCAGCGCGCGCAGCAGCCGATTGCGCAACTCGAGCAGGTGCGAGATCAGCGTGCCTTCGGCGAGCGCCTCCGGTTCACGCGGGCTTTGACTCATCGGTCCTGTCCGGCTCGGCGGGCGGTGTTGCCTCTGCGGCGGGGGTGGGAGGTGGCGCAGGAGGCGGCGTGTGGATCGTCTGCGAGGACTTCGGGGAGTCCTTCAAGGGGTCGTAGTGGACCTCCTGCTCGAGCTGCGTGCGGAGCTGTCGCGCCATGGCCCTGGCGCGCCCTGCCCAGCGCCCCAGGTCAGCCGCGAGCTTCGGCAGGCGGGCTGGCCCCAGCACCAGGAGTGCGATCGCGAAGATCAGCACGATCTCGGTGAAGCCCACCTCGAACATCGGCGTGTCAGGCGTTCGGCTTGTTGTCGGACTTGGTGGCGCCCGCGCGCTCCTGGAAGTCGGCGTCCTTGCCGGTCAGGTCGTTCAGTTGCTTGGCCTGCTCGTCCTCGCCGTCGTTGACGGCCTTCTTGAACCCGCGCACGGCCGCACCCAGGTCCGAGCCGACGTTACGCAGCTTCTTGGCGCCAAACAGGATCAATGCGATGACCAGGATGATGAGCAGTTCGCGAAAGCCGATTCCCATTGCAGTCTCCGGATGAGGCCCAGGGCGGACGGCAATGATACGCGAACGGTATCTGTTACCGCGGTGCGGGCGGGGGCACCTGCAGCCAGAACGTGACGGGCCCGTCGTTGGTGAGGCTGACACGCATGTGAGCACCGAATCGGCCGGTGGCGACCCGCTCGTCGCCGAGTTGCGCACGGGCTGCATTCACCGCGCGGTCGAACAGCGATTCCCCGAGCGCCGGCGGGGCTGCCGTGGAAAAGCCCGGCCGCAGACCGTGGCGCGTGTCGGCCGCGAGCGTGAACTGGGGCACCAGCAGCAGCCCGCCGCCGGCGTCCAGCAGACTCAGGTTCATGCGGCCCCCGGCGTCGGCAAAGACCCGGTATCGCAGCAGTCGGTCGATGCAGCCGTCGGCGTCGGCCGGTGTATCGGTGGGTTCAACCGCCAGCAGGACCAGCAGGCCCGGACCAATTTCGCCCACTGTCTCGTCGTCGACCTCGACGCGGCCAAAGAGGACGCGCTGCAGCAGAGCAATCACAGGAGTCGTCCAATTGAGGTTCACGTTCCCACATAAAGCCACGATATTAGATCGAGATCCAAAACGTCTCCCATTTCTCATCATTTCGGGACAAGTTCAAACATTTGAGTTCGATACCATCCGGATATCCAAGAAGAAATGGGAAAACTTACCCAAATGACATTGAAAAATCACGATGTCTAGCATTTGACTGGCAAAGAAATACGGCTTTTCGCTGATTAAGTGGACAATTTATCGATTCCAGCCGGTCCGCTCCTTCTCTCAGTCGATTCACGTTTCAGAGCCAACTTCCTGAATGTCATGGGAAGTTCTCGTCACTGTCACTGGTCCGTCACCGTCGGGCCGCAGCCTCCGACGGCAATCGAGGTTGTCAGGAGCTGGCCCCATGAGCCCGAGCCCGCCGCGAGCGCCCCTGAAGCTGCGCAGCGTATTCATCTCCGACGTGCACCTCGGCTTCAAGGGGTGCCGGGCGGGGTTCCTGCTCGAGTTCCTGCGCCGGGTCGAGTGCGATCAGCTTTACCTGGTCGGCGACATCATCGACCTGTGGAGCCTGGAGCGCACGTTCCACTGGCCACAGCAGCACAACGACGTGATCCGGACGCTGCTCGGCAAGGCGAAGCACGGCACGCGGGTGGTCTACATCCCCGGTAACCACGACCGGGTGTTCCGCGACTACGACGGCTGGGTGCTCGGCAACGTGGAGGTCCGGCTCGAGGCCGTCCACGAGACGGCCGACGGGCGCCGCCTGCTGGTGCTGCATGGCGACGAGTTCGACAGCGTGATCCGCGCGAGCCCGTTCCTCGAGTCCGTCGGCAACCGCGCCTATGCCTTCGTGCTGCGCCTCAACCGGCACGTCAACAACGTGCGCTCAGGGCTCGGCTACCCCTACTGGTCGGTGGCCTCCTTCCTCAAGCACAAGGTCAAGAACGCGGTGAAGTACATCAGCAACTTCGAGCGCGCCGTGGCCTTCGAGGCGCGCCGCCGTGGCGTGGACGGGATCGTCTGCGGGCACATCCACCGGCCCGAGATCAGCGACCTCGACGGCGTGCTCTACTGCAACGACGGCGACTGGGTGGAGAACTGCACGGCACTCGTCGAGGACGCCGAGGGGCGGCTCAGCCTGCTGCGCTGGACGGAGGACGTCGAGGTCCTGGCGGGCGATACGCCGCTCCCCGCCGTTGCGCTGGGGCAGGCTGCGTGAGGCTCGCCATCGTCACCGACGCCTGGTTGCCACAGACCAACGGCGTGGTTCGCACGCTGTCCGTCACCTCGACCCTGCTGCAGCGGTCCGGGCACGTCGTCGAAGTTCTCGAGCCCCGCGCGTTCTGCACCCTGCCCTGCCCGACCTACCCGGAGATCCGGCTCGCGTGGCGACCCTACCGGCGCCTCGCCGCGCAACTTGCCGCACTCGACCCCGACAGCGTTCACATCGCCACCGAGGGGCCGCTCGGCATGGCGGCCCGCCGCTGGTGCCGTCGCCATGGCCGGGCGTTCACGACCTCCTACCACACGCGCTTCCCGGAGTACGTCCGGGCCCGCGTCCCGGTCCCGTTGCGGCTGAGCTATGCCCACCTGCGTCGCTTTCACGGCGCGGCCGCGCGGACGCTGGTCGGCACACCTTCCATGCTGCGGGCGCTCGAGGAGCGTGGCTTTCGCAATCTCGCGCTGTGGAGCCGGGGCGTGGACACGGAACTGTTCCGACCTGGACCCAAGTCGTTCCTCGACCTGCCGCGTCCGATCTGGCTCTACTTCGGACGGGTTGCGGTCGAGAAGGGCATCGACGACTTCCTTCGGCTGGACCTGCCGGGGACGAAGCTCGTGGTCGGCGACGGACCGGCGCTCGAGGAATGCCGTCGCCGATACCCCGCGGTGGTGTATGCCGGCTACCGGCACGGCGAGGAACTCGCCGCCTATGTCGCGGCCAGCGACGTGTTCGTGTTCCCGAGCCGCACGGACACCTTCGGGCTGGTGCTGCTCGAAGCCATGGCCTGTGGGGTGCCGGTCGCCGCGTATCCCGTGACCGGACCGCTGGACGTGGTCACTGCCGGGGTCAACGGGATGCTCGACGAGGACCTGCGCGCGGCCGCGCTCGGGGCGCTCGGCCTCGATCCGCAGGCCTGCCGGGAGCACGCGCTGCGCTACACCTGGGAGGCCGCCACCGGGCAGTTCCTCGAGCATCTCGTGGCGGCGCGGCAGGGCGACGCGGCCTGGGCCGCCGCGGCTGCGGGCCCCTGACTCAGCGCGGCGCGGCCGCGCGTGCCTTGCCGAACGCTTCCTCGGCCTCGACGTTGCGGCCGCGCGCCTTGAGCGACTGGCCGATGAGTTCCCAGGCGGCCGACTGCGTGGCGTCGTCGCCGACCGACATCGAGAGCGCCTTGCGGGCCATGTTCTCGGCCTGCGGATAATTGCGCTGGTCCATGCGCAGCCGGCCCGTCTCGATCCAGAGCAGCGGATTGTTCGGCTCGATGCGCAACGCTCGATCGAGCGATACGGAGGCCCCCGGCAGATCGCCCTTCTTGCGTTGAGCCTCGGCCTGGGAGACGAGGGCGCGGCTGGCGGGCGCCAGCGTCGCCGGCGGGCGGCGCGGCCGTTCCCGCGGAAGTTCGACGACCGGCGGCGGCTCTATGACCGTCTCGGCGTCGGGCTGGAAGATCTCGTCGGTCGGTGTCTGCAGCACGGGTCCGTCGCCGGCGTTCGCGGTGCCGGTCGACGTAGCAGGCGCCCCGGGCGCAGGCCGTTCCTTCTGGAACGGGGCAACGGAGCAGGCGGAAACCGCGAGCAGGGCTGCGAGTGCGACGAGTCGAAACACGGCCGCAAGCCTACCGTGCTGCGGCGGCTCAGGGAACCTCGGGTTCAGCCTCGACTGGCGCGAGGTCTGCTGGGTCGCCCAACTCGTCCAGCACTCCCAGCCCCGCCTCGTCGGGCACGCGGCTGTCCGATCCGGGCGGGCAGACCTCGCTGGGCTCGAGCGGCGTGCCGGGCGCAAAGGACATGCTGACGGCCGATCCATTGCAGTAGGGCGAAGTCTCGCGACCGGAGAAGTAGTCGATCCAGCGTAAATCGAGTGCGTCGGGCAGCAGCGGCTCGAACGACGAGGTGGGGATCGACCCCATCAGCCGCGACCACACGGCGAGCCCGCCCGTGGTGCCGGTGAGGCCGGTGGGCCGGTTGTCGTCGTGTCCCACCCACGCCACGATCAGGTGCGAGCCGGAGAACCCGGCGAACCAGCTGTCCCGGTAGTCGTTCGAGGTCCCGGTCTTGCCGGCGACCACCAGCCCGGCGGGCAGCTGCTTCTTCGCCGCGCGCCCGGTGCCGCGTTCCATGACCTCGATCAGCATGCGGTCGAGCGTGTGCACGGCCTCGGGCGACACCGCCTCCGACACCTCGAGCTCCGGCGCCTTGAGCGGCTGGCCGGCCTCGTCCACCACGGCCCGCACGGCGCGCAGCGGCGCCCGGAAGCCGCCGTTTGCGAGCGTGTTGTAGACCTGGGTGACCTCGAGCGGGCTCAGGTTGGTTGCGCCGAGCAACATGGACGGCAACTCGGCGGGCGCTTCCGCCAGGCCGAGCTGCTCGAAGGCGTGCGCGACGCGACCGAGGCCGACGTCGAGGCCCATGTTGACGGTCGCGAGGTTCAGCGACTGCGTAAGCGCACGCACCATCGTCACCTGGCCGCGAACCTGCTTGTCGAAGTTCGCGGGCTTCCAGCGATCCCCGCTCGGCAGCTTGAGGTCCACCGGCTCGTCGGCCACCAGCGTGGCCGGCGTGAAGCGCCCGGTTTCGAGGGCGGCGAGGTACACGATCGGCTTGGCGAGCGAGCCGATCGGCCGCTGCGCATCGAGCGCCCGGTTGAAGCCGTCGAATCCGGCGCGCCGTCCGCCGATGAGTGCCACGACCTCGCCGGTCTGCGGGGCCGTCACGACGACCACCCCTTCGAGTCCGTGCGCCTCCTTGCGCGCCGAGCGATCCAGGCGGTCGAGCTCGCCGGAAAGCGCGGACTCCGCCGCACCCTGCAGCAGCGGGTCGAGCGTGCTGAACACGGTCAGCCCGGACTCGGTCAGGTCGGCCTCCTCGTAGTCCTGGCGCAACTGGCGTCGCACGAGGTCGAGGAACGCTGGATAGAAGCCGCCGCCCTTGCGTCCGGCCTCGGCGATGCCGAGCGGCGTCTTCGCAGCCCGCTCGGCGTCCTCGGCGCTCACCACGCCCTGCTCGGCCAGCACGCGCAGCACGAGGTTGCGCCGCTCGAGCGCGCGTTCGGGTTGCCGTCGCGGGTCGTAGTACGAGGGGCCACGGATGACGGCGACCATGAGCGCGATCTCGGGCAGGTCGAGTTCCGCGAGCGGTTTGCCGAAGTAGAACTGGCTGCCCAGCCCGAAGCCGTGCACCGCGCGCCGCCCGTCCTGGCCGAGGTAAATCTCGTTGATGTAGGCGTTCATGATGTCCGCCTTCTCGTAACGAGCCTCGAGGATCACGGCCATCATGGCTTCCTCGATCTTGCGCCGCAGGGTGCGTCGGCTGTCGAGGAAGTAGCTCTTGACGAGCTGCTGCGTGAGCGTGCTGCCGCCCTGCTCGATCTGGCCCGCCCGCACGTTGACGAACAGGGCACGCAGGATCGCGAGCGGATTCACGCCATTGTGTGAGTCGAACTTGCGGTCCTCGACGGCCTTGAGCGCCGCGGGCAGCAGCGGCGGCACCTCGGATGGCGAGACCACGATGCGATCCTCGCCGTGCATCGGGAAGATGCTGCCGATCAGCAGCGGGTCGAGTCGCACGATGGCGACCTCCGCGCCGGACACGTCCTCGAGGCTTGTGACCACGCCGTCCGCGAACGAGAGCCTGAGGGCCCGCGCCTCCTGGCGCTCGTCGGCGAAGCGGAACTCGCGTACGAACACGCGCAGCTCGTCGCCCCGCCGGCGGTAGGTGCCCGGGCGGTCGGGCTTGGCGACGGCGAGGTAGCCGAGACGCTCGAGCTCGTCCGCGAGGCGCTGTGCCGAGAGCTGCTGACCGGCGTAGAGGTCGATGGGCTGCGCGTACACGCGTGCCGGCAGCGTCCAGCGCCGACCCTCGAACTGGGCCGTGACGCGATGGTCGAGCACCGCCACCACGGCGATCGCCACGACCACGAGCAACAGTGCGAGCACCGCGAAACCGCGCTGCAGTTGCCTGCGCCTGCCGCTCGGGCGCTTGCCGCGTGCCATGGATCGTCCGCGTGTTGCCGGGGAAGGGCGGGATTCTATCCTCTGGCGCCGTCCGGCGGCGCGCTCGGATCGGGCCCGGCCGGCCTCATTTGCGCCAGAACGTGACGGTGAACAGGATCAGCAGCGTGAAGATCTCGAGCCGGCCGAGCAGCATGGCGAGAACGCAGATCCACTTGGCCGGAACGCCCAGCGATGCGTAGTTGCTCGCCACCCCGCCCAGCCCGGGACCGAGGTTGTTGAGCGTCGCCCCGATGGCCGAGTTCGCGCGGCCGCTGCTTCACGAGCAGCAGCACCTGGAGCCCGACCGGCCAGTGGTGGCAATGCGAGGTCGTGAAGCCCGTGGTCGTCCCAAGGGACCGCACCCGGAAGTCGCCGTCCGTGGTGAGGTGGAGGGTGTCCTCGAAGTGCGCGGCGCGCGGGCCACCACACGGCAGCGCCGATTCTGGCGGCAGGCCCTCAGCTGCGCCAGAAGCCCGGGCTCAGCAGCACCAGGATCGGGAAGATCTCCAGGCGCCCGAGCAGCATGGCGAGCGTGGAAATCCACAGCCCGGCAGGATTCACAGTCGTGAAGTTGGATGCCACTTCGCCCAGCCCCGGGCCGACGTTGTTGATGCAGGTCGCAATGGCGCTGAAGGCGGTGATCTGCTCGACACCGGTGCCCATCAGCGCCAGCATCAGCATCGTGAAGACGACCAGGTAGACGGCGAAGAATCCCCACACCGCCTCGACGACCCGCGGGCCGACCGGCTTGTCGCCGAGCTTCACCGCGACCTCGGCGCTCGGATGGATCAGGCGGGTGACCTCGCGACTGCCCTGGCGCAGAACCAGCAGCCAGCGGATCACCTTCATGCCGCCCGCGGTCGAGCCCGCGCAGCCGCCGATGAAGGTCGTGAACATCGAGCAGCACGGGCAGCGCGCCGGGCCAGAGCGCGAAGTTCTCCGTCGTATAGCCCGTGCTGGTCTGCACCGACACCGCGTGGAACAGCGCCGAGCGCAGCGAGGTGAACGGGTGGTGGTGCACATCGTTCCAGAAGAGCACCGACGCCGTGACCAGCGTCGTGGCGCCCAGTACCACGAGGTAGGCGCGGAACTCCGGGTCGCGCCAGTAGTCGCCCAGCCGCCGGTTGCGCCAGGCGAGGAAGTGCAGTGCGAAGCTTGCTCCGCCGAGCGTCATCAGCACGATGGTGATCCACTCGATGGCGGGGCTCGCGAAGAAGCCGATGCTCGCGTCGTGCGACGAGTAGCCGCCGGTGGAGACCGCCGAGAACGAGTGGCCCACCGCGTCGAACAGCGTCATGCCCGCGAGCCAGTACGCCGCGACGCCCGCCACGGTGAGCAGCACGTACACGAGCCACAGCGCCTTCGCCGTACCGGTGATGCGGGTCGTGACCTTGGTCTCCTTCATCGGCCCGGTGGTCTCGGCCTTGAGCAGCTGCATGCCGCCGATGCCGAGCAGCGGCAGCAGGGCGACGGCCAGCACCACGATGCCGAGGCCGCCGAGCCACTGCGTCTGGTGGCGGTAGTAGAGGATCGACGGCGGCAGGTCGTCGAGGCCCACGAGCACGGTCGCGCCGGTGGTGGTGAAGCCCGACACCGACTCGAACACCGCCTCGGTGAACGTCATCCGCGGCACGTCCGCGAGGAAGAAGGGCACGGCGCCCGCGAGCCCGATGACGAACCAGAACAGCGCGACCACGAGGAACCCGTCGCGCAGGCGCAGGTCGCCGGTGCTGCGCCGCGCCGGCAGCCACGCGAGCAGCCCGGCGGCGAGCACGATCGCGAACGCGTCGAGGAAGAGGTCGAACTGCCCGTCGGCGTACAGCAACGAGACCGCGGCCGGAACCAGCATGGTCACGCTGAACAGCATGAGCAGCAGGCCCAGGATCCGCTGGATGACCTCCAGGTTGAGGTGCTTGCGCGTCACTCCTGGAACAGCCGCTCCACGGCCTCCACGTGGCGCCGGTCGGTCAGGAAGACGATCACGTGGTCGTCTTCCTCGATCAGCGTGTCGTGGTGGCCCATGATCACGTCCTGGCCGCGCACGATCGCGCCGATGGTCGCGCCCTTCGGCAGCTTCACCTCCTCGACGCGGCGCCCGACGACCTTGCTGCCGCGCGAGCGGTGCGCGATGGCCTCGATGGCCTCGGCGGCGCCACGGCGCAGCGAGTGCACGCGCACCACGTCGCCGCGGCGCACGTGCGCGAGCAGCGAGCCGATGGTCACGGACTGCGGCGAGATCGCGACGTCGATCGGACCGCTCTGCATCATCTCCGCGTAGGCCGGCCGGTTGATGAGCGCCATCACGCGGTGCGCGCCGAGCCGCTTGGCGAGCATCGCCGAGAGGATGTTGGCCTCCTCGGCGTTGGTGACCGCGCAGAACACGTCGGCGCTGTCGATGTTCTCTTCGATCAGAAGTTCCTCGTCCGCGGCGTCGCCGTTGAGCACGACGGTGCTGCGCAGGATCTCGGAGATGCGCCGGGCGCGGGCCGGGTCGCGCTCGATGATCTTGACCTGGTAGCGGTCCTCGATGCGCTGCGCGAGGCGCAGCCCGATGTTGCCGCCGCCGGCGATCACGACGCGCTTGACCGAGTCCTCGACGCGCCGCAGCTCGGTCATCACCTTGCGCATGTCCTCGGTGGCGGCGAGGAAGAACACCTCGTCGCCGTGCTGCAGGATCGTGTCGCCCTCGGGCACGATGCTGCCGCCCTCGCGGTAGATCGCGACGACCCGCGCGTCCACGTTCGGCAGGTGCTGGCGGATGCTGCGCAGCTGCTGGCCGACCAGCGGGCCGCCGCGGACGGTCTTGACGCCGACCAGCCGCACGCGCCCGTCGGCGAAGTCGAGCACCTGCAGCGCGCCGGAGTAACGGATCAGCCGCTCGACGTACTGGGTGACCAGTTCCTCGGGGCTGATGTACACGTCCACCGGGAAGCCGGCACCGTCCGGGGGCGGCGTATCGGTGTCGAAGAACAGCTCGTTGCGCTTCGTGTACTCGAGCGAGCGGATGCGCGCGATCTTGGTGCGGGTGCGGAACAGCGTCCAGGCGACCTGGCAGGCCACCATGTTCACTTCGTCGCTGTTGGTGAGCGCCACGACCATGTCGGCGCCCGCGGCGCCCGCCTGCTCCAGCACGTTCGGATGGGCCGCGTTGCCGGAGACAGTGCGGATGTCGAGGCGGTCCTGCAGGTCGCGCAGCAGCAGGTCGTTGGTGTCCACGACGGTGACGTCGTTGGCCTCCTCGCGGGCGAGGTGGTACGCAGCCGTCCGGCCGACCTGGCCGGCTCCGAGGATGATGATCTTCACCTGCGTCGCCCCGTGGGACCTTCGCGCTCGCGGCCCTTGCCAAGGGCGGGCCCGTTGTTCGGCGCGGTCGCCATTGTACGCCTCACACCGCCTCGAGATTGGCGTAGCCCATCATGAGCCACTTGGTGCCCTGTCGCTCGAAATTGACCTGGATCCGGGCGTTCGAGCCCTGGCCCTCGATGCCGAGCACGACACCGTCGCCGAACTTCTGGTGCCGGACGCGCTGGCCGAGCCTCAGGCTGCCCGGGGAGTCGTCGGTGAAGCGCTGGCTGCGGGTGGTCGTGAACGACGGGGCGCGCTGGGCGGGTGCGTAGGCGGGCCGCGACACCTGCACCTTCGGGCGCACCTCCTCGACGAGCTCGGCCGGGATCTCGGCCAGGAACCGCGACGGCGCGCCGTAGCTGTCCATGCCGTGCATGCGTCGCTGCTCCGCGAAGGTGACGTAGAGCTGCCGCATGGCCCGCGTCGTGCCCACGTAGCACAGCCGCCGCTCCTCCTCGAGCCCCTGCACGTCCATGATCGAGCGCTGGTGCGGGAACAGACCGTCCTCGAGCCCGCAGAGGAACACGACCGGGAACTCGAGGCCCTTGGCCGAGTGCAGCGTCATCATCTGCACGCAATCCTCCCACTCCTCGGCCTGGCCCTCGCCGGACTCGAGCACGGCGTGCGACAGGAAGGACATGAGCGGCGGCATGTCGCCGTCCTCGGGCTCGAAGCCGCGCGCCGCACTGACCAGTTCCTCGAGGTTCTCGAGCCGGGCCTCGCCCTTGTCGGCCTTGTCCTTGCGGTAGTGGCCCGCGAGCCCGCTCGCCTCGATGACGTGGTCCACCTGCTCGTGCAGCGGCAGGTCGCGCGTGTCGGCGTCGAGCTTCTCGATGAGCGCGAGGAAGGCCTGCAGGCAGCCCGAGGCGCGCGCACCGAGCTCCTCCGCGCAGGGCGCGGCCGACTGCCACAGCGACGTGGAATGCGTTTTTGCATGGGCGCGCAGCACCTCCAGCGTGCGCGCGCCGATGCCGCGGGTGGGCAGGTTCACCACCCGCTCGAAGGACGCGTCGTCGTCGCGGTTGGCGATGAGGCGCAGGTAGGCGAGCGCGTCCTTGATCTCCTGCCGCTCGAAGAACCGCAGGCCGCCGTACACGCGGTACGGGATGCGGGCCGCCAGCAGGTACTCCTCGAACACGCGCGACTGGGCGTTGGAGCGGTAGAGGATCGCGGTGTCGCGGCGGTTGCCGCCGCGCGAGGCCCAGTCGCGGATGCGGTTCACGACGAACTCGGCCTCGTCGCGTTCGTTGTACGCGCGGTAGAGCCGGATCGGCTCGCCCTTGCCGCCCTCGGTCCAGAGCTTCTTGCCGATGCGGCCGGAGTTGTTGGAGATGATGGCGTTCGCCGCCGCGAGGATCGTGCCCGTGGAGCGGTAGTTCTGCTCGAGCTTGAAGGTCTGCACGCCCGCGAAGTCGCGGCGGAACTGCTGCAGGTTCTCCACGCGGGCGCCGCGCCAGCGGTAGATGGACTGGTCGTCGTCGCCTACCACGAACGGGATGCTGGTCGCGCCGACCAGCGCCTTCATCCAGTTGTACTGGATGGTGTTGGTGTCCTGGAACTCGTCCACCAGCACGTGGCCGAAACGGGCGCGGTAGTGCTCGACGAGCCCCGGCGTCTCGCGCCACAGCTCGTAGCTGCGCAGCAGCAGCTCGGCGAAGTCCACCACGCCGTTGCGCTTGCAGGCTTCCTCGTAGGCCTCGTACAGCTTGATCATCTGCCGGCGCGTCGCGTCGCCGTCGTCCTTCAGGTGCCTGGGGCGCAGGCCTTCGTCCTTCTGCGCGTTGATGAACCAGGTCACCTCGCGCGGTACCCAGCGCGCCTCGTCGAGGCCGAGCCCGCGGATGAGGCGCTTGACGAGCCGCTGCTGGTCCTCGGCATCGAGGATCGAGAAGCCCTGCGGCAGGCCGGCCTCGCGCCAGTGCATGCGCAGCAGCCGGTGCGCGATGCCGTGGAAAGTGCCGATCCACAGTGGTGCCGACGGCAGGCCGAGCTGGGCCTCGATGCGCGCGCGCATCTCGCCCGCGGCCTTGTTGGTGAAGGTGACGGCGAGGATGCCGTGCGGCGAGACGCCCTCGACCTGCACCAGCCAGGCGACGCGGTGGGTGAGCACGCGTGTCTTGCCGCTGCCGGCGCCGGCGAGCACCAGCGTCGGGGCGAGCGGCGCCGTGACCGCCTGCCGCTGTGCGTCGTTCAGCGGGTCGAGAAGATGGGAGACGTCCATGGGAGGGCGCGGATTCTAGCAAACCCCCGCGCCCCGCCCGCGCCGTCATCGTCGGTCCGCCGTGTGCCTCGCCGCCGTCGCGGCGAGGCACACGGTCCTGCGCTACCGGCCCCTCGCCGGGGCGAACTCCTGCAGGCTGCTCAGTTGCGGCATGATCGCGCCGAGGTTCTGTCGCAGCGGATAGGTGTCGTTGGTGAGCCAGCGGCCGAGGATGTTGGCGTAGAACTCGGTGCCGAGCACGCCGCTCATGCCGCCCGGCAACGAGGTCTCGGCGTCGATCGACCCGGGTCCCATGCCGGGCACGCCCACGTAGCGGCGGTTCGGCCCGCTGCCGAACGTGAAGCCGTCGCTCGAATCCGCCCGCACGTTGTGCGACGAGGCGTCCACCACGCCGAACCCGCCGTCCACCGCGAGTCCGCTCAGGTCGGGGAAGGACGGCGGGAAGCCCGGCGTCGCCCCGGGGATGCTCCACGGCCCGCCGACCGCGAGCCCGTCGAGCACGATGCGGTGCAGCCGTCCCCAGCGATAGTCGTCCTGGTTCGTGGAGTTCTTGAACGCCGCCACGAAGTTCGGTCCGGCGAGGCGGTCGAGTGCGTCCGAGAGGCTCTTGAGCATCACGTAGTCGGTTCGCTGCGCGGCCGCGGGCAGGCCGAGCGGCGCGGCCCAGCCGAAGAAGTCCACCGTGGACAGGCCGATGCCGTCGCGCTCGACGAGGTGGCGCAGCGCCTTGATCGCTTCGCCGGAGCCCGGCGTCGGCACCGCGAGCCCCGTCAGCGTCCGGTCGACGCCGTTGCGGACCGCCTGGCCGCGCCACACCGAGTAGATCGTGGCGGCGATGCTGTGCGCGACCTCGGTCGCCGTGGGCGGCAGTCGGGTCCCGTTGCGGTCGACGGCGTCATAGCCGGTCTCGACGCCGGTCGGGCGTGGTGTAGTTCCAGGCGGCGAGCCGCCCGACGGCTTCCACGATGCGCGGGTCATCGGCGAACGCGGCGAGCGCTGCCGGCGCGCCGGGCGCCTGCGCATTCTCGAGCGCGCCGGTGATGTAGGGCACGAACACCCCGGCATCGAGCAGCGTGACGTCCGCCTGGATCGCCTTCATGTCCGCGCGGTCCACGCGGCCCTTGGCGAGGCGCTCCCGCAGGGCCTGCGTGATGCGGCCGGCGCGCGTGCCGTGGTCGAAGGCGTAGCCGAGGAAGTAGATGCCCTCGCCGCCGGGACGCAACTGGTTCAGCGAATCGTTGTCGAGCGTGGCGCCCGAGGTGTCGTTGTTCGCGTTCACCACGAACCCGTTCTTCGGGTTGACGGTCTGCGGGAGTTCCGCGAACGGCAGCGACAGGTAGCCGGTGCCGTTGAACGCGTCCGGCGCCGGGTCGCGCAGCCACTCGTTGCCGCCCTGCCCGTTGCGGATGAACCAGGGCGGCGCACCGGTCACGGTGTTCGCCTGCAGGTCCTCGCGCAGCGGCACCTCACCCGAGGTGAAGTACCCGATGTTGCCGGCGATGTCGCCGTAGATGAAATTCTGGGAACCGACGTCGAAGTACTGCAGTGCGCGCACGAAGTCGTCGAGGTTGCGCGCGAAGTTGAACAGCCGGAACGTCTCGAGCTCGCGCGTGGCGCCGAACCCCGTGTACTGCACGCTCAGCACCTGCCCGCCGCCGAGGTCCGCAATCACCGGGCCGTTGTTGCGGCGGGGCAGCGTGAGCACCACGGCGGGAATCGCCCCGCCCGGCGGCAGCGGCACGATCGTGTCGGGCCCGTTGCCGAGACCGTCGAGCAGGTTGGCCCGGAACGAGATGGGAACCGGGATCACGGGCTCGAGCTTGCCCATGTAGAGCGAGGAGAGCCCGCTCGGCGAGGAATCGTCCGGGACGAGCTGCTCGAGGTAGGTGTCGGTGACGTCGAAGCCCGTCGTGGTCTCGCCCCAGGTGACGTGGCGGTTCTGCCCGAGCACCACGAAGGGCGCCCCGGCCACGGCGCTGCCGATCGCATCGAGGCCGCCCTTTTTCGAGACCAGGTGCACCTGGTGGAAGTTCGCCGGCAGGTCGAGGCTCAGGTGGGGATCGTTGGCCACCAGCGGCCGCCCGTCCTTCGTGAGCCAGCCCGCCACGGCCCACTCGTTGCTGCCGATCTGCAGTTCCGTCCGGTTGAGCGTGGTGCGCAGCAGCGGCACGGCGTCGTAGCGCTTGCGCAGGTCGCGCAGGGCGCCGCAGCGCCGTGGCGTCGAGCGCCGGAGCGCCGACCGCGGGACCCGTCCCGCCTTTCGCCGCGCGCGTCGCGCGTGCGGCGGCGCCCGCCTTGAGCGCGCCCAGGAACGGCGCGCTCGCCGGTGGCGTCCGGCACGCTCGCGGCCGGGTCGAACGGCGCCGCACGGAACACGTCGCCGAAGAACATCGCCTGCGCCAGCGCCGGGCCGAGCGCCGCCTGGTAAGCCTGGAAGTTCTGGGTTGCGCCGGTGTCGATGTCGAACGACAGCTGGAATGCCAGGGCCTTGCCGATGACCGCGCTGTCGAGGGCGGTCCACGGTTCGAACTTCGTGATCTGCAGCGCCGCGTACTGCGCCGGCAGCGCGTTGCGCTGCACGTAGGCGTTCACGCCGTCGGCGTAGGCCTGCAGTGCGTCGAGCATCTCCTTCGAGTAGGCCGTCATCGAACGCTCCGCGGCGCGGCGCAGCCCGATCGTCCGCAGCTCGATGTCGCTGCGCAGCACGGCGTTGCCCGGGCCGACGCCAAGCAGCTCGGCCAGCGTGCCGCTCGCCTGGCGACGGATCACGTCGATCTGGAACAGGCGGTCCTGCGCGGTCACCCAGCCCTGCAGGAACACCGCATCGTGCTCGTCGAAGGCGTAGATGTGCGGCATGCCGTCGACGTCGCGAAGGATGCGCGCGCGCTGATTGAGTTCCGGCAGCGAAAGGGCCGCTTCCTTGGCCCTTCCCGGCGGAGTGGCCGCCGAGGCGGTCGCAATCGACGCGACGAGCAGCGCGCACAGCGGCGCGAGATACGTGTGACGCATTATGGTCTTCCCCTGGTACGTTGGTTGTCGTGCCGCGCACGGCCGCAGCGGCGCAACCCCGGTTATACGCCGGTTCGACTGCGGTTCAAGCGGGCCCGATCCGACTGCAGCCCGCATTTTCATTATGTGAAATGCGGGGCCGTGCGGCGTTCACCGCCCGCCCGTCCGCGGCGCCCAGCGCCAGACCAGGATGCCGGCGCCGATCGCGAGCGCCAGGTCCGCCCAGCCGTACTCGGGCGATGCGATTCCGGCCTGCAGCAGCACCAGCAGCAGCACGAGCAGCACCGTAATGCCGGCAGCGACGTGCGGATAGAGGCCGGCACCGGCCAGCAGCCAGGCCAGCCCGAGGTAGCTGAACGCCTTGCCGGCGAGCTCGGGGGGCGCGGGCGCGGGGCTCGCCAGCAGGTCGCGCAGCATCTGTGACTCCGGGACCGCGGGCGCCGTGCCGCCCACGGCCGGCGCCAGTGCGACCGCTGCGAGCCACGTCCCGAGCAGGGCGGCGACCAGCGCCGAACGCGTCCGGTCCTCGAGCCGGCTGACCAGCACCAGCGTCGGCAGCAGCAGCGCGAGCGCCGCGAGTTCCGCCGCCACGAGCGTGCCGCCCGACGCGAACGCGCGCCCGACGAGCACCATGGCGATCACCAGCAGCAATGCATCCACGCTGCGCTCGCGACGGACGAGGTGCAGCACGGCCTGGGTGACGACCAGCCAGCCGACGAGGTAAGCCGCGACTTCAGCCCATCCGAGACTGGGCTTGAAGAGCGGCTGCACGGCGCGCTTCAGCTGTCGCAGGCTCGCATCGGGCACCAGCGGCCACAGGCGCGCGACCAGCCAAAGCACCAGCACCGACACGGCGACGGCACCGCCGCGTCCGCGCGGATTGGCGCGTGGCGTCATGCGTGCGCCGAGCAGGTGCCAGGCCGACCCGGCCACCGCGCCCGCCAGCGCGCCGGCCGCGTTCAGCGACAGGTCCGTGAGGCTCGGGACGCGGATCTCGATCGAGGCCTGCGCCAGTTCCATGGCGAGCGAGAGCAGCGCGCCGCCCGCGAGCCCCGTCGCCATGGCCGCAAGCCGGCCGAAGCGCGGCTCGACCACGAGCGCGAGGCAGAAGCCGAGCGGCAGGTACAGCAGCACGTTGTTGAACAGGTCGCCCCGCGAGGCACGCGCCCAGGAGAGCTGCTGCAGCGCGCCGGCGACCGAAGGCCCGTCCGCGGCGAAGCGGAACGGGTAGAGCGAGACGTACAGGATCAGCGCGACCACGATCGCAAGCAGCAGCGGGGCGGCGAAGTGCGATCGACCGCGCATGAATCAGCCGTCCTCGTCCGGGGCGGAGGCGCGCTCGCGCGGATGGCGACCGAAGGACATCTCGAGCACCACCGCGGCTTCCGGGACGAACTCGCGCGGCTCCTCGAGTTCCTCGCGCACCCAGCCGCCGCCGCCGCGCAGCTCGAGGAACAGCCACTCCCGCAGGAACTGTCGCCGGAAGATGACGAGCAGCCGGTACTCGAGCGGGCTCACCTCGCGGCCGGTCTCGCCCCGCACCGCGCCTCGCAGCGCAACGGCGCGCGCGTCGCCGAGCGACTGGTAGAGCGTGAGGTTGGTGTTCCAGCGCATCCCGTCCGTCGCCTCGGATATCCGCAGGTTGTTTCCCCAGCGCAGCATCCGGTCCTCGCGCAGCATGCGCTCCAGGCTGACGCGGGTGGCGGTGCCGAAGCCGTCCTCGCTTTCCCAGAACACCGTCTGCCGGGCCCGCAGCAGCAGCAAGTTCCGACAGCCGCGTCTGGTACCAGTAGCTCGCCTGCACGAAAGGCTCCGGTGGCGTGCGCAGGCGGACGCCGGCGCCGAGGCCGAGGCGGCTGCGCGTCCCGCGCACCGGCGTGTAGCCGAGCCCGAGCAGCCAGCTGCGCTCGTCGTCCTCCTCCGCGAACACCCCGCCGTCGAACTCCCGCGAACCGCCCTCGACGAACGCCTCGTCGGTATCCCGGCCGAAGACGAGATTCATGCGCTCCCGGGCGAGTGGCAGCTGCACCTGGGTGCGCAGCGTCAGTTCGTTGCCGAAGCCGTCGCGATCGTCCCACTCGACGCCGGCGCGCAGCCGGCCGTGCGCCCGGCGGGTGTCGACGAGCCCGTCTTCCGGGAGCACGCCGAACAGGGAGTCGAAGCGCCACGCGGTCACGCACACGCTGCGCTCGACGCCGCTGCGGAACTGGTCGAGCATCGCGGGCGGCGCGTCCTCGAGTTCCGGGCAGGGCGCCTCGGCCTTGGCCGGAGCCTCGGCGTCGCCCTCCTCGCTCCGGGCCGCCGACGGCCACAGCAGCGGCAGCAGGGACGCGAGCGCCAGCGCCGCGAGGGTGGCACGGCGCAGGTGGGGTCCTCGTGCGCGTACCCGTAGGATCGCCGACCGCACCCTGGCGCCTCAGAGCCGCAGCAGCAGGTAGTGGTCGGCGAGCAGCGCTGCGAACAGCAGCATCAGGTAGTTGATCGAGTAGCGGAAGACCCTCATCGGCAGCTGCGCCGGCGCGCCCTCGCGCCTCAGGGCCATCGCGTGCCGGATGAACTGCACGCCCAGCGCGACGGCGACGGCGAGGTAGATGAGTCCGCTCATGCCGGTGAGGTAGGGCAGCAGCGTCACGATCACGAGCAGGATCGTGTAGAGCAGGATGTGCAGGCGCGTGAACTCGACGCCGTAGGCCACGGGCAGCATGGGGATGCCGGTGCGCGCGTATTCGTCGCGCCGCGCGATCGCGAGCGCCCAGAAGTGCGGCGGCGTCCACGCGAAGATGATCAGGAACAGCAGCAGGGCGTGCGGATCGATGCTGTTGGTCACCGCGACCCAGCCGAGCACCGGCGGCGCGGCGCCGGCCGCTCCGCCGATGACGATGTTCTGCGGCGTCACGTGCTTGAGCCACACCGTGTAGAGCACGGCGTAGCCGATCAGCGAGGCGAAGGTCAGCACCGCCGTCAGCGGGTTCACGAGGTTCCACAGCACGAGCATCGCCAGCACGCCGATGACGGTGGCGTAGGTGAGCGCCTGCCCGGCCGTCACGGTGCCCGAGGGGATCGGGCGGCCCATGGTGCGTGCCATCTGTTCGTCGAAGCGGCGGTCCACGACCTGGTTGATGGCCGCGGCGCTCGTGGCCGCGAGCCCGATGCCCGCCGTCCCGAACAGCAGCGCCGCGAGCGGCGGCAGCCCCGGCACCGCGAGGAACATGCCGACCACTGCCGTGAAGACGATCAGCGCGACGACCCGCGGCTTGCCGAGCTCGTAGTAGTCGCGCCAGGTCGCGGACCCGGTCGAGGCGAGGTGTGAGTCCGCGGTGGCCATGACGGGGTGCGATTGTACCCGTTCGACGTCGGCCGCGAGGCCCGCGGCCGACGCGGGCGCGGGCTCAGCGCAGTGTTTTCGGCGTCCAGAGAAACCGGAGCAGCGCGACGACCGCGAGCACCAGCAGTGCCGCGATGCCATTGTGCGCCGTGGCGAAACCGAGCGGCAGCGCCTTCATGACCATCAGCGGACCGACGGTCCACTGCACCACGAGCAGGGCCGCGAGCGCGATGCCGGCGGTGCGCACGGCGCTCGACTGCCCGGTGCGGATCGCGCGCCAGGCGACGAACCCGAGCACCAGCGCCGCGACGACCGCGCCGAGGCGGTGCGCGAAGTGGATCGCGACGCGCGCCGGGTGGTCGAGCACGCCGCCCTCGTAGTCGATGCCGAGCCCGCGCCAGAGCACGAAGGCGTCCTTGAAATCCATTTCCGGCCAGAACGAGCGCTGGCAGGTCGGGAAGTCGGGGCAGGCAAGCGCCGCGTAATTGGTGCTCACCCAGCCGCCCAGCATGATCTGCAGCGCCAGCACGACGAGGCCGAGCACCGCCAGCCGGCGCAGCCGTTGCTCGCCGCGCGGACGCGTAGTCCGGTTCACGCGCAGCGCGAGCCACCACAGCAGCGCCATGGTCGTCAGGCCGCCGACGAGGTGGGCCGTCACCACCATGGGCTTCAGCAGCAGCGTGACCGTCCACATGCCGAGCAAGCCCTGGAACACGACGAGCATCACCAGGAAGCCCGGCAGCCGCACCGGCTGCGCCGGGTCGCGGCGGTTCGACCAGGCGACGGCCGCGATCGCGAGGATCAGCAGGCCGAGCCCGCTCGCGAGGTAGCGGTGGATCATCTCCCGGAGCGCCTTGCCCGCCTCGAGCGGCCGCTCGGGAAACGCGGCATTGACGTGCTCCGGGTTCTGCAGCGCCTGTCCGACCGTGAGATGACCGTAGCAGCCCGGCCAGTCGGGGCAGCCGAGTCCCGCGTGCGTGAGCCGCACCCAGGCGCCGAGCACGATCACGCACAGCGCGACCAGCGTCGCGACGAGGCACAGGCGGCGGAACAGGGTCAGTTTCATGGTCGGTGCCCTCAGCCGATGTGCGACAGGCGCAGCAGCTTTTTCAGGTCCGACAGCAACGCCTTGTCCGGAGCCGTGGGAGCGTAGCTCATGAGCAGGTTGCCGAGAGGATCCACGAGGTAGATCCGCCCCGCGGCGGCCACCGACACGCCATCGTAGGCGGGAAACGGCTCGAGCAGCGCGGCGGATGCCGCATCCTCGACGCGTGCGACGACGAGATCCGGGTGCTCCTGCGTGAGGAACCCGCGGTCGCAGCAGCGCCCCGTCACCAGGAACACGCGCTGCACGCGGTCCATGTCCTTGTTGAGCGCGATGTGCGACTGGCGCATGAGGTAAAGCGCCTTTCGGCAGCGGTCGTCGCAGAGTCCGTCGCCGACGTACAGCATGGTCCATCGGCCGCTCAGGAAGCGCTCGTCGGTCGTGCCGCCGTCCATCGTCGGCAGTTCGATCGCCGCGAGCGGCCGCGCCGGGTCGATCAGGTCGCCCTTGCTCGCGTCGCCCGCCGGACGCCAGTCCGTGGGGCCGTAGTACATCCAGAAGGCCACGGCCAGCGGCACGAAGAAGAGCGCCGCGAGGCCGAGCAGCTGGCGCCGGCCGCGACGCACGGCAGTGGGATTGTCGGGGGTCATGGGGAGTCTCGTTCCTCGTCAGGGGGCACGCGCCGCAGGTTGAGCGCGATGAACATCACGACCGCCACGACCGCGAACGCGAACCACTGCACCGCGTAGCCCAGGTGCCGCTCGGGACCGAAGCCGAGCGAGGGCCGCCACGTCCGCTCGAAGCCGTCCGGGGAGCCGGGGTCGAGCAGGACGATACGTGATTCGATGTCCACACCGAGCGCAGATTCGACGTCGGCCTCGGTCGGAAACAGCATCACGCGGGGCCAGCCGGTGGCGTCCGGCGCCGCGGCCGGACCGACCCGCAGGCCGGGGACGGGCAGCCCGTCGAGGATGCCGCTCACCTCGCGCTCCCCGGCGCCGACCGCGACCCCGGGCAACTCCGCACGCGTGGCGCCGAGCGGCACCCAGCCGCGGTCCACCAGCACCCAGCCGAGGCCATCGGACCGCTCCAGTGGCGTGAGCACCCGGTAACCGGGCCGCCCCACCGACGAGGGCATGTTGTCGAGCAGGATCTGGCGCGAGGGATCGTAGGCGCCGCGCAGTCGCAGCTGCTGATAGCGCGCCAGGCCCGCGAATCCGAGTCCGGTCGCGTCCACGGTGTCGCGGCTGCCTGCCAGGAAGGAATCGGTGAGCGCCTGCTTCTCGCGCGCCCGGCCGAGCTGCCATGTGCCCAGCGAGACGAACGCCGCCAGCGCGAGTCCCGTGAGCAGGAGGCTCCAGCCAGGCGGCGCGAACACGCGGCGACCGACGCGCAGGCTCATTTATACTCGCGCCCCCACGCAGCGTGCGGCCCAGGCATGATCAAGTTCCTCATCGTCCTGACCCTGGCGGCCATCGTCGCGAGCCTCGCCACGGGACTCTTCCACCTCGTCAAGGACGAAGGCCAGTCCAAGCGCATGGTGAACGCGCTCACCGTGCGCATCGCGCTCTCGGTGCTGCTGTTCGTCCTGCTGTTCGTGGCCTGGAAGGGCGGCATGATCGAGCCGCACGGCCTCGGTCGCTAGCAGCGGGCGGCTGCCCGGAGGCGGCCGCCCGGCCCGACATCAGTCGCGACGGGCCCCCCGCCCGTCGCGCGCGTGCCGGCTCAGAGCCAGTACACGAAGATGAACAGGCCGAGCCACACCACGTCCACGAAGTGCCAGTACCACGCCACGCCCTCGAACGCGAAGTGGTGCGTGGGCGTGAAGTGGCCCTTCAGCACGCGCAGCCAGATCACCAGCAGCATGATGGCGCCGAGCGTCACGTGCAGGCCGTGGAAGCCCGTCAGCATGAAGAACGTCGAGCCGTAGATGCCGGAGCCGAGCGTGAGGTTGAGCTCGTGGTACGCGTGGATGTATTCCTCGGCCTGAAGGCCGATGAACGCGAAGCCGAGCAGGAAGGTCAGCGCGAGGAAGATCTTGAGGATGCCGCGGTTGCCGGCCTTGAGCGCGTGGTGCGCGATCGTGATCGTGACGCCCGAGGTGAGCAGGATGGCCGTATTGATTGCCGGCAGCCCGAAGGCCGGGATGGTCTCGAACTGACCGCCGACGGCGCCCGGGCCGTTGGTCGGCCACGACGACTCGAACCCCGGCCAGAGGAACACGTTGGTCGTGAAACGCGCGCCCTCGCCGCCGAGCCACGGCACCGCCAGCTGCCGGGCGTAGTACAGGGCGCCGAAGAACGCCGCGAAGAACATCACCTCGGAGAAGATGAACCAGCTCATGCCCATCCGGAACGACCGGTCCACGCCCGAGTTGTAGAGGCCGCCCTCGCTCTCGTTGATGACCGTGCCGAACCAGCCGAAGAACATGTAGGCCACGGCCGCGAGGCCGAGGTAGGCGATCCACGGGCCGAAGCTCGCGCCGTTCAGCACGGAGGCCGTGCCGAGCATGGTCACGAACAGCGCCGCGGCGCCAACCGCTGGCCACTTGCTGCCGTGCGGGATGTAGTACTTGTCGGTGCCTTGCGCGGCGTGTGCTTGGACCATGGCTCTAGCCTTCCTCTCTTTTCAGCGTGCCGCCAGTCTCTGCGCGGGCAGCGTGTACATCGAATACGCGAGCGTCATCCGGTCGACCTGCGGCGGCAGGTCGGGGTCCACGATGAAGCGCACGGTGAACTCGCGCTCCTGGGCCGGCCCGAACTCCTGCGGCGTGAAGCAGAAGCACTCGGTCTTCTGCAGGTACTTCGCCGTGTACGACGGTGCCACGCTCGGCACGGCCTGGCCGGTAACCGGCACGCTGGCCCGGCTGCGGATCGCGAACCGTGCCTCGTAGAGCCGGCCGGGCTGGACCACGGTCTCGCGGGTCAACGGCGTGAGTTCCCACTCGCCGCCCGGCGACACGATGGACACGAACTCGAGCGCCACGCGGCGGTCGGCGGAGGCACTCTCCGCGGCGGCCGACGGTGCGTCGTTGACCCGGATACCCGCGGCCTCGCAGATCACGTCGTAGAGCGGCACCAGCGCGAACCCGAACGCGAAGCTCCCCGCCACCATCACGAGCAGGCGACGGGTGAGCGAGGCGTTCTCGCGCCGCGTGGCCGGATCGAGCTTCATCCGCGCGCCTGCATCACGCCCGAGGCAATGAACGCCACGTAGATGCCGAGGGCCACCAGTGCGAGCACGAGCGTGGTCCGCCGGATGCGGCGGCGCTGCTCGTCGGTGGGACCAGCGCTCACGCGGGGATCGCTCACTTGATGACCGGCGCCTCGTCGAAGGTGTGGTACGGGGCCGGCGAGGGCACCGTCCACTCCAGGCCGTGCACCCGTGCGCCGTCCCAGACCCCGGCCGAGACCTTGCTGCCGCCGCGCGCGCACTTCCAGATCACCCACACGAACAGCAGCTGCGACAGGCCGAAGCCGAACGCGCCGATCGAGGAGACCATGTTCCAGTCGGCGAACTGCGTCGAGTAGTCGGGGATGCGGCGCGGCATGCCCGCGAGGCCGAGGAAGTGCTGCGGGAAGAACAGCACGTTCACGAAGATCGCCGACGACCAGAAGTGCAGGTTGGCGAGCTTCGTGTCGTACATGTGGCCGGTCCACTTCGGCAGCCAGTAGTACACGCCCGCCATGATCGCGAACACCGCGCCCGGCACCAGCACGTAGTGGAAGTGCGCGACGATGAAGTAGGTGTCGTGGTACTGGAAGTCCACGGGGGCGATGGCCATCATCAGCCCCGAGAAGCCGCCGATCGTGAACAGGAACAGGAACGCGAGCGCGAACAGCATCGGCGTCTCGAAGCTGAGCGAGCCGCGCCACATGGTCGCCGTCCAGTTGAACACCTTCACGCCCGTGGGCACGGCGATCAGCATGGTGCTCAGCATGAAGAACATCTGCCCGGCGAGCGGCATGCCGACCGTGAACATGTGGTGCGCCCAGACGATGAACGACAGGAACGCGATCGAGGCGGTCGCGTACACCATCGCGTCGTAGCCGAACAGCGGCTTGCGCGAGAACGTCGGGATGATCTCCGAGACGATCCCGAACGCCGGCAGGATCATGATGTAGACCTCGGGGTGCCCGAAGAACCAGAAGATGTGCTGGTAGAGCACCGGGTCGCCGCCGCCGGCCGCCGCGAAGAACGTCGTGCCGAAGAAGTGGTCGGTGAGCAGCATCGTCACCGCGCCCGCGAACACCGGCATCACGGCGATCAGCAGGTACGCGGTGATCAGCCACGTCCACACGAACAGCGGCATCTTCAGCAGCGTCATGCCCGGCGCGCGCAGGTTCATGATCGTGACGATGATGTTGATCGCGCCCATGATCGAGGAGGCGCCCGCGAGGTGGATCGCGAAGATCGCGAGCGGCAGCGCGTCGCCGGTCTGCAGCACCAGCGGCGGGTAGAGCGTCCAGCCCGCGGCCGGGCCGCCGCCCGGCATGAACAGCGACAGGATCAGCAGCGAGAACGCCGCCACCAGCAGCCAGAAGCTGAAGTTGTTCATGCGCGGCAGCGCCATGTCCGGCGCGCCGATCTGCAGCGGGATCATCCAGTTGGCCAGGCCCACGGTGGCCGGCATCACCGCGCCGAACACCATGATGAGCGCGTGCACCGTCGTCATGGTGTTGAAGAAGCCGGGGTCCACGAGCTGCATGCCGGGCACGAACAGCTCCGCCCGGATCACGAGCGCCATCGCGCCGCCGACGAAGAACATCAGCAGGCTGAACACGAGGTACATCGTGCCGATGTCCTTGTGGTTCGTGGTCGTGAGCCAGCGCTTCAAGCCCTTCGCCGGGCCGTGGTCGTCGTGGTGGTCGTGGGCGTGGCCCTGGGTGTGCGTTGCACTCATCGTCATTTACTCCGCGTTCGCGACGCGCAGGGTCGCCGCCGTCTCAACCGTTGTTGCCCCGGCCGTACGCATCGGGGGCGCGCCCGCGGCCTGCCGGGCGGCCTTCTGCTTCTCGAGCCAGGTGTCGAATTCGGCCTGGGGCAGCACCTCGACCACGACCGGCATGAAACCGTGGTCGCGGCCGCAGAGCTCGGCGCACTGGCCGCGGTAGGTGCCGGGCGTGTCGGCGTTGAACCACAGCTCGTTGATGTAGCCCGGGATGGCGTCCTTCTTCATGCCGAAGTCCGGCACCCACCAGGCGTGGATGACGTCGTTGGCAGTGATCAGCACGCGCACCTTCCGGCCCTGCGGCACCACCAGGGGCTGGTCCACCTCGAGCAGGTAATTCTCGACGCTCTGGGGCTTGATCCCGGAGTCGAGCTGGCGCGCCTCGTCGCTGGGGCGAGCGAGGGTGGAGAAGAACGAGACGCCGTGATCGACGTACTCGTACTGCCACTTCCACTGGTAGCCGGTGACCTTGACCGTGAGCTCCGAGCCCCGGGTGTCCTCGATCTTCACCAGTGTCCGCGCCGCCGGGACGGCCATGGCGACCAGGATGATCACCGGGATCACGGTCCAGACGATCTCGGCCTTGGTGTTGTGCTCGAAGGTGGCGGGCACGGCGCCCTTCGATTTCCGGAAGGTGGCGATCGAGTAGATCATCACGCCGAACACCGCAGCGGCGATGGCCACGCAGACCCACAGGATCAGCATGTGGAGCCCGTAGATCTCCCGGCTCAGCTCCGTGACGCCGACCCGCAGGTTGAGGTCGGACCAGGCGGCCATCGCGGGGCTGGCCCCGAGCAGTAGGGCCGGACCGGCCGCGAGCGCGCGCTTCACCATCTTCATGGGCTGGAAAACTCCCGTTGCTTTGACCGGCGCCGGCCTCACCGGGCCGCCGCCACACCCGCGCCCTGCGTCGTCATGACGCGAGCACCGGGGATTCGCTGGTCTTGCCCACCAGGCATCGAAGCCGCGCCGCCAGGCGCTGCCGCTCGTCCTCGGTGAGGAACCGACCCACTTCGCAGGCGCGGCCGTGGGACTCGATCACGAGCCGACTCGGGTGCTGCGCCGGTTCAGGGCCGCGCAGTGTAACCCTCGCCCAATGCCGAGGAAATACCGTGCGGCGTGAACCGCTTGGCGCCCGGCGCTCGATGACCACCTCATCTTCGGAGACCACGATCACCTCGCGCTCCGATCCGCGGCGCATGCTCGTCCGCACCGCCCAGGCGAGCAGCCCGATCTCGAGCCCCGCGAACGGCAGGATCGGCCAGTACCCCTGCAGCGCGAAAAAGCCCGCGACGCCGAAGGTCACGGCCGCGAGACTGCCCACGAACAGCCGCGCGCCCTGCGGGGTGAGTGAGCAGTTGGGCGCCAGCTCGATGCGGTGAGCGTCGCTGTGGTCGGCGTCGGAGTCGGTGGAAAGGGTGACCATGGCGGCTCGGGCGATACGAGCGCCGGAATGTACCGGCTGGAATGCGCGCTGACAACGCACAAGCCCCTGTACAAAAATGAACTTTTCTTGATTGTGCCGGAGTCACCGGTGGCGGCTGGCGCCGCCGGGCCAAGGGGGTTCGTTCAGCCGCTGGACGGCAGGCGTCGCAGCCGCTCGCTGCCGCCCAGCAGGGCGGCGACCGCGGCCGGCGTCGGCTCCGCGAGCATCGGCAGGACGGCGAGTGGCGGCCCTCCGAGCAGGCGGGCCAGGGTCGCCAGGTTCCCATCGAGGCGCTCGAACCCCGGGTCGATCGTGTTGCCGATCCAGCCAAGGAAGGGGCAGCGGCCCGAGCGCTCGATTGCCTCGAAGGCGAGGCGGGCATGGTTCAGGCACCCGAGGCGCAGGCCCACGACCAGCACGACGCCAAGGCCGAGGCGCTCCGGCAGGTCGCTGAGGAAGCCGTCGGGATGCAGGGGCAATCGCCAGCCGCCCGCGCCTTCCACGACGGCGACTTCGGCGCCGGCGCAGGCCCGCTCATACCAACGGACGAGTTCGCCGACCGACAGCGCTACGCCGGCCTCGGCGGCCGCGAGGTGAGGGGCGATGGCTGGCTCGAAGCACCAGGGATTGGTCATCTCGTAGGGCACCTGGAACGCGCCCTCGGCGGCAAGCATCAGCGCGTCCGCATTGCGCAGGCCGGCCGAGGTCCGCGCTGCGCCGGAGGCCAGCGGCTTAAGGCCGATCACCCGGCGACCCTGTTCGGCCAACAGCCGGACCAGGCCCGCCGCGACGACGGTCTTGCCGACGCCGGTATCGGTACCGGTAATGAAAATGCCTTGCGTCAAAATAATCAGTTAAGCAAAAGAGTAAGTCGATCTGGAGAGGCCTGAGAGCCAGTCAATCAATAAATAATCAACAGTCAAGTTTCATTGGCCAGTCGCGTTGCGGCGTCCGATCCGCCCGATCGGCACCATCACCTCCCCCGGCGCGCCCCGGACAGGCGACGGCGCCAGCGGCACCCAGGCCTGCCCGAAAACGACTTCGTATGTGGCGGGCAGGCGGCCCTCCCGGCGATACCCTTCGTACCCGGCCGTCATGCGCCCGAACGCGCCCTTGCCCGTCAGGCCCCGGGGCCGTCCGGCGTTGGCGTTGTGCGCCCCGATCGCCTTCAGGTCGCCGCATCAGGTCCCGTACGGTCGCGTAGGTCAGCGTGTAGCGCTCGACATCCATCACGGGCTCGACCAGCCCCGAGCGCAGCAGCGCATCGCCCAGATCGTGCATGTCGATGAAGCGGTTGACGTGGGTGTGGCCGTCGGCCGCCGCGGCCCAGGCGCGGCGCAGCTCGACCAGCGTGTCGGGGCCGAAGGTGGTGAAGGTGAGCAGGCCGCCCGGCTTCAGCACCCGTCGGCATTCAAGGAACACCGCGTCCGGGTCGTTGCACCACTGCAGCATCAGGTTGCTGAACACGAGGTCGACGCTTGCCGGTGCAGAGCGGCAGTGCCGCGGCATCGGCGCACACGCGGCGGAACCGCCGCAGCAGGGTCTGGCGCCGTCCGGCCTCCTGCAGCATGCCCGGGGCGAGGTCGAGCGCCACCACCTGGGCTCCGCGATAGCGGCGCTTGAGGGCCAGCGACGGCGTGGCCGGTGCCGGCGCCGAGGTCGAGGACCACGGCACGGCTCGAGGCGAACGACGTCGAGGCGGTCGAGCAGCTCGGCGCGGACGCGGGACTGCAGCACGGCGGCCGCATCGTAATCCCGGGCCGCGCGACCGAAGGAGCGCCGCACCCGTCCGCCGTCGATCAGGTAGGGATCGGTCACGCGGCGTGTTCCCCCGGATGCCGGGCGAGGAAACCGCCCACCTCCGCCAGCACCTCGGCCGGGTGCGACAGGAAGGGCGCGTGTCCGCTGCGCTCGACTAGCCGGAAGCGCGCGGCGGGCAGGGCTGAGGCCAGCGCACGGCCAGCCTCGGGCGGCGTGAGCCGGTCGTGCTCGCCCGCGACCACGAGTGCCGGAAGCGTGATGCGAGGCAGGGCGTCGCGCAAGTCGGCCTCGCGCAGGATCCCGAGTCCGGCCGCGAGCGCGGCCCGGTCGGGCTCGCCGTGCAGGGCGAGTCGCCGGCGCAGCAGGCGCAGCGTCTCGAGCGCGTGCTCGTCGCCGCGGGTCTGCAGCGCGAGGAAGTTTTGCACGGTGCGGCGGTAGTCACCCGCGAGCCCCTTGGAAAACTCGTCGAGGACTGCGGGCCGCAGGCCGTGGTCCCAGTCGGGACCGGCGAGGAACTTCGGCGTGGTCCCGACCAGCACCAGCGCACGCAGGCGGCGCGGGTGCTGCCGGGCCAGTTCGAGCGCGACCATGCCCGCCGAGCGACCAGCCGAGCACGGCCGCGCCCTGCGGTACCGCCGGGACGACCGCACGCGCCAGCCCGGCGAGGTCCCGCACGCCGTCTGGCCAGGCGCTCAGCCCGTGGCCCGGCAGGTCGAGCAGGTGCAGGCGCGCCTGCCGTGCGAGGCCGTCGAGCCACGGACCCCACATCCCGCCGTGGAGCGCCCAGCCGTGCAGCAGCACGAGGTCGGGGCCGGCGCCGCGGATCTCGACGTGCAGCGTCACGACGAGTTCCCCTCGCGCACAGCGTCGGGCAGCGCTGCGAGGGCCTCGAGCAGCCGATCCACGTCCGCCGCCTCGTGGGCCGCCGAGAACGTGATGCGCAGCCGCGAGCTGCCCGCGGGCACCGTCGGCGGCCGGATCGCGGGGACCCACAGGCCCTGCGCCCGCAGCGCCTCGCTCGCGGCCAGCGCGGCGGCCTCGCTGCCGAGCGACCACGGGCTGGATGGGCGTGCGGGAGTCCAAGAGCCGCAGCCCGAGGCGGCCGGCCTCGCGCCGAAAGTGCGCGACGTGCTCGAGCACCCGCACACGCCGCCACGGCTCCTCCTGCAGCACGCGCAGCGCGGTCCGCGTCGCGGCGGCGACCGCGGGCGGCAGCGCGGTCGTATAGATATAGGTGCGGCCGGTCTGCAGCAGCGTCTCGACCAGGGCCGTCGATCCCGCGACGAAGGCGCCGAAGGTGCCGAGCGCCTTGCCGAGCGTGCCCATGAGGATCGGCACGTCCTCCGCATCGAGCCCGGCCGCCTCGACGCGTGCCGCGGCCCGTTTCGCCCAGCACGCCGAGGCCGTGGGCGTCGTCCACGAACAGCCACGCGCCCTGCGCGCGGCAGGCCGCGGCGAGCGGGCCGAGCGGCGCGACGTCGCCGTCCATGCTGAACACGCCGTCGGTCACGACCATCGCGCGCCCGTCGCCGCCTTTGGTGAGGCGCGCGGCCAGTGCCTCGGCGTCGCGATGCGGATAGCGCGCGAAGCGGGCGCCGCTCGCGAGTCCCGCGTCGAGCAGCGAGGCGTGGTTCAGGCGGTCCATGAACACCCGGTCGCCGCGCCCGAGCAGTGCCGTGACCACGGCGAGGTTGGCCATGTAGCCCGTCGAGAACAGCAGCGCCCGCGCCCGGCCGGTGAAGGCCGCGAGCTCGTCCTCCAGCGCGTGGTGTTCGCGGCAGTGCCCGCTCACGAGGTGCGACGCCCCGCTGCCCACGCCCCATTCGCGCGCTGCGTCCGTGAAGGCCGCGATGACGCGCGGGTGGCCGGCGAGGCCGAGGTAGTCGTTGCTGCAGAAGGCCAGCAGCGCCGTCCCTTCGACGCGGACGTGCACGCCGTCGGCCGAGCGCGCCTCGATGACGCTCCGCCGGCGCACGCGGCCGCTCTCGGCGAGCCGCGACAAGCCCGCCTCCAGCGGTCCCGCGAGCGGATCCATCGCGCGGCCGCGGCGACTCAGGCCGCGGTGCCGGCGGGCCGGGCCTCGGCCGCGAGCCCGAGCCGCGCGAACAGCGCCTCGTCCCGGCTGCGCCCCGGGTTGGGCGTGGTGAGCAGCCGCTCGCCGTAGAAGATCGAGTTGGCGCCGGCCAGGAAGCACAGTGCCTGCACGGCGTCGCTCATGTCGGTGCGGCCCGCGGACAGCCGCAGGTAGGACTTCGGCATCAGCAGCCGGGCCGTCGCGATGGTGCGCACGAGTTCGAGCGGGTCGAGCGGCGGGCAGGCCGTGCAGCGGCGTGCCCTCGACCTGCACCAGCTGGTTGATCGGCACGCTCTCCGGGTGCTGCGGCAGGGTCGCGAGCGTGTGCAGCAACTGCACCCGGTCGAGCTCGGACTCGCCCATGCCGAGGATGCCGCCGCAGCAGACGGCGAGGCCGGCGTCGCGCACCGCCTGCAGCGTGTCGAGGCGGTCCTGGTAGGTGCGGGTGGTGATGATCTCGCCGTAGAACGCCTCGGACGTGTCGAGGTTGTGGTTGTAGTAGTCGAGCCCGGCGTCCTTGAGCTCGCGCGCCTGCTCCGGGCGTGAGCATGCCGAGCGTGGCGCAGGTCTCGAGACCCAGCGCGCTCACCTCGCGCACCATGGCCTTGATCTGCTCGAGCTGCTTCGGCTTCGGATTGCGGTAGGCCGCGCCCATGCAGAAGCGGGTCGCGCCGTTGCGCCGGGCGGCCTCGGCCGCCTCGATCACCTCGCCCGAGTTCGAGCAGTTCCTCGCGGCCGACGCCTGTCTCGTAGCGCACGCTCTGCGGGCAGTAGGCGCAGTCCTCCGGGCAGGCGCCGGTCTTGATCGACAGCAGCGTGCTCACCTGCACCCGGTTCGGGTCGAACGTCAGCCGGTGGACGCGTTGGGCGTGGTAGAGCAGGTCGTTGAAGGGCAGCCCGAACAGCGCGCGCGCCTCCTCGAGCGTCCAGTCGGTGCGCACGGTACCCAGTCGGTCGAGGTCGGGTGCGGTCATCGTGATTCCTGCGAAAGTCGCGAGATATGCGCGTGGCGGGGGACGGACGCCGGTCGGAAACTCGGCCCGGTGCAGCCGGCGGCAGTTTCGAAGCGGGCCCGCCGGCTGTCAACCAGCCATGCCTCGATGGGTTGACACGAAGCTCGACCGACTCGGCGGACTGTTGCTGCCGCCGCGCTGCGTGCTGTGCGGCGATCGGGGGCAGCCGCCCTGCCTCGACCTCTGCCGTGACTGCGAGGCCGGGCTGCCGGGCGCCAGCCTGCCCGTGGGACACGGGCCCGCGCCGTTGTGTCGTTGCCATGCGCCCTTCGACTACGCCCACCCGCTCGATCACCTCGTGCACGCGCTCAAGTATCGCGGGCAACTCGCCGTGGGCCGGGTGCTCGGCACGCTCCTCGGCGAGCGCGTGGCGGCGCTCGGCCTGCAGGCCGACGTGGATGTGGTGCTGCCGGTGCCGCTGCATCCGCTCCGGCACGGGGGTCGCGGCTTCAACCAGTCCGCGGAGATCGGGCACTGGGTCGCGCGTCGCCTGGACCGACCCCTGGCCCCGCGGCTCGCCGTGCGTCGCCGCGACACGCGGCCCCAGGTCGGTCTCGCCGTCGCGGACCGCCGCACCAACCTCGCGGGGGCATTCGCGGCGTCGCCCGCCGCGCGCGGACTGCGCATCGCGCTGGTGGATGACGTGACCACCACGGGGCGCACGCTGCAGGAGCTCGCCGCCGCGTTGCTCGAGACCGGCGCCGAGTCGGTGGAGGGCTGGTGCGTCGCGCGTGCCGACCGGCGGGTCGCCGCGGCGGACGCGTCACCGGCCGCGGAGCCCGTCTGACCGGTCTGCTATCCTTCGGCGCGTTGCGCAGCAGGGTCGGACGCTTGGGTCCCGAGAGCCGCTGCCGAGGCCCTGCCGTCGAGGAATCCCGGTCCGTCGCCATGAAGCGATCCCTCAGTCTTGCCGCCTTTCTTGCCGCGCTCTGGTGGTTGCTGTCGGGCCAGACGGCGCCCCTGCTGCTGGCGTTCGGGGTGGCCAGCGTGCTCCTCACGGTCTGGCTCGCGCGGCGCATGGAGATCGTCGACCACGAGAGTCACCCGGTCCACCTGTCCGCGGCACTGGCGCGCTACTGGCTGAGACTGTTGCGCGAGATCGTCGTGTCGAACGTGGACGTGGTCCGCGCGATCGTCTCGCCGCGCCTGGCCATCGAGCCGCACTTCCTGACCGTGCGCACCCGGCAGACCACCGACCTCGGCAAGGTCATCCTGGCCAACTCGATCACCCTGACGCCCGGCACGGTCACCGTGGACCTGCAGGGCGACGAACTGCTCGTGCACGCGCTGACCCGCAGCAGCGGACAGGCCGTCGAGGACGGGCAGCTCGACCGGCTGGTGCCGCTCGACTGCGAGGCGCGCGGCTGATGCTGGCGGCGGCGGGCGTGGCGATCCTCGTGGCCATGGGCCTCGCGCTGCTCAGGACACTTCTCGGTCCCACGGTCTGGGACCGCATCCTGGCCGTGAACAGCTTCGGCACCAAGACCGTGCTGTTGATCGCGCTGATCGGGGCGTTCGAAGGCCGCACCGACTACCTCGACCTCGCGCTGCTGTATGCCCTCATCAACTTCATCGGCACGGTGGCGCTGATGAAGTACATCGAGACCGCTGCGCGCCCGGCCGCGACGGGGGACCCGGGCTGATGGACTTCGGCGCCCTCATCAGCGGAATCCTGCTCGGGCTCGGCGCGCTGCTGCTGCTGATCGGCGGCGTCGGCATCAACCGTTTTCCGCACTTCTACACGCGGCTGCACGCGGCCGGCGTGATCGACACGCTGGCCGCGGCCCTGGTGCTTGCCGGCCTCGCGCCGGTGTTCGGCCTGACGCTCGGCACGTTCAAGCTCGCGCTGGTCCTCGTCTTCCTGCTGTTCACCAGCCCCACGGCCTGCCACGCCCTTGCGCGTGCAGCCCACCTGAGCGGCCTCCGGGAACCCCCGGCGCCGGGGGAGACGCCGTCATCGCCGAGCTGATCGACATCCTGCTGCTGGCGTTCCTCGTGATCACGGCGTTGTACGTGGCGCTGAGCCGCGACCTGCTGTCGGTGATCATGGTCTTCAGCGCGAACAGCCTGCTGGCCGCCGGCATGTTCACGGTGATGGACGCCGTGGACGTGGGCTTCACCGAGGCTGCCGTCGGCGCCGGGGTCTCCACCATCCTCATGCTGCTCGCGCTGCGCGGCTGCGCCCGGCACGAGCGGCCGGGCCCTCGCCAGTGGCTGCCGCTGGTCGTGGTCGTGGTCACAGGCGCCACGCTCGTCTACGGCACCATGGACCTGCCGCCGATCGGCGAGCCCGGCAACGCGGTCCACCTGCACGTCGCGCCGCGCTACCTGGAGGATTCGGGACGGGAAATCGGCATCCCGAACGTGGTGACGAGCGTGCTCGCGAGCTACCGCGGCTTCGACACGCTCGGCGAGGTCGTGGTCGTGTTCACGGCGGGCCTCGGAGTCTGGCTGCTGATCGGCGCGCGCCGCCGGGACGACGAACCGTGAACCAGGACGTGGTCATCCTGCGGGTCGTCAGCAAGTTCCTGATCCCGGTGATCATGCTGTTCGCGCTCTACGTGCAGTTCCACGGCGAGCTGGGCCCGGGCGGTGCGTTCCAGGCCGGCGTGATCATGGCCTCGGCCTTCATCCTGCACATGCTGGTATTCGGCCTCGAGACCACCCGGCGCATCGTGCCGGTGTCGTGGCTGCGCGCGTGCGCGGCCGCGGGCGCCCTGCTCTACGGCGGCGTGGGTATCGCCGGGCTGCTGCTCGGCGGCAACTACCTCGAGTACAACGTGCTCGCGGCGGATCCCGTCGCCGGCCAGCACGTCGGCATCATCCTGATCGAGCTGGGCGTGGGCCTGACGGTGGCCTCGACCATGGTCCTCCTCATCTTTACCTTCGCCGAACGCACGCGCCGCTGATGCTGAACCTGGGCCTCTACAACTACTGGATGGTCATCACGCTGATGATGATCGGCCTGTACACGGTGATCTCCCGCGGCCACCTCGTGAAGAAACTCGTAGGGCTCAACATCTTCCAGGCGGCGGTGTTCCTGCTCTACATCAGCATGGGCTTCGTGCGCCACGCTGCGCCGCCGATCCTGGCGCCCGGCGTCGAGCAGTACTCCAACCCGCTGCCGCACGTGCTGATCCTGACGGCCATCGTGGTCGGCGTGGCCACGACGGCGCTGGGGCTGGCGCTGGTGCTGCGCATCCGCGAAGCCTACGGCACCGTCGAGGAAGACGAGCTGCACCAGCTGGACAACGACTTCTGAGCATGGAGCACCTGCAGGTCCTGCTCGTGGTCGTCCCGCTGCTGGCCGCGCCGGTGTGTGCGCTGCTGCCCGGGCGCCGCATGCCGTGGCTGTTCGCGATGGTCGTCGCCTGGGCGGCCTTCGCCATGGCCGTGGCGCTGGCGCTGCAGGTGCAGGCGTCGGGCGTGCTGAGCTACGCGCTCGGCGGCTGGGCCGCTCCGTGGGGAATCGAGTACCGCCTCGATGCGGCCAATGCGCTGGTGCAACTGCTGGTCGCGGCGATCGCTGCGGTGGTGCTGCCCTTCGCCGGGCGCAGCGTCGCCCGGGAAGTCGATCCCGCCCGCCAGGGCGGCTTCTATGCGGCGCTGCTGCTGCTGATCGCGGGCCTGCTCGGCATCACCGCCACGGGCGACGCCTTCAACGTGTTCGTGTTCCTCGAGATCTCCTCGCTCTCGACGTACACGCTGATCGCCATGGGTCGCGACCGCCGCGCCCTCACCGCCGCGTTCCGCTACCTGATCATGGGCACCATCGGCGCCACGTTCTACCTGATCGGCGTGGGACTGCTCTACGCGATGACCGGCACCCTGAACATGGCCGATCTCGCCGAGCGCCTGCCGGCCGTGGCCGACACCCGCACGGTGCACACCGCCGTGGCGTTCATCGTCGCCGGCCTGTGCCTGAAGATCGCGCTGTTCCCGCTGCACCTGTGGCTGCCGAACGCATATGCGTATGCGCCCTCGGCGGTGACCGCGCTGATCGCCGCCACCTCCACCAAGGTCGCGGTGTACGTGCTGATCCGCTTCGTGTACACGGTCCTCGGCGCGGACTTTGCGTTCGGCGAGCTGTCGCTCGCCTCGGTGCTGCTGGGGCTCGCGGTGCTCGGCATGCTGACGGCGTCGGCCGTGGCGGTCACCCAGCCCGACGCCAAGCGCATGCTCGCGTACTCGAGCGTCGCGCAGGTCGGCTACATGGTGCTCGGGCTGTCGCTCGCCTCGGTGACGGGACTCACCGCGGCCCTGCTGCACATGATGAATCACGCCGTGATGAAGAGCGCCCTGTTCATGGCGCTCGGCTGCGTGGCCTACCGTCTCGGCGGCACTGCCGTGGCCGACCTGCGCGGCCTCGGGCGGAGCATGCCCTGGACCATGGCGGCGTTCGTGGGCGGCGGGCTTGAGCCTGATCGGCGTGCCCCTCACCGTGGGCTTCATCAGCAAGTGGTACCTCGTGCTCGCGGCGCTGGAGCAGGGCCGCTGGATCCTGGTGGCCGCGGTCGTCGCGAGCTCGCTGCTCGCGGTCGCCTACATCTGGCGGATCGTCGAGGTGGCCTATTTCCAGGGACCCGGCCCGCGCCGACGTCAAGGAAGCGCCGTGGTCGCTGCTCGCGCCCACCTGGATCCTCGTGCTGGCGAATTTCTGGTTGGGCATCGATACCCGCGCCACGGTCGGGATGGCCGAGCAGGCCGCCCGGACCTTGCTGGGAACGGGGCCGTGAGCACCACGACGGCGCTGCAGCTGTGCCTGCTGGTTCCCGCGCTCGGCGCGGCCGGCATCGTGGCCGCGGGCCGCTGGCCCAACCTGCGCGAGACCGTCACGCTGGTCACGGCCGCGGCGCTGTTCGTGTGCGTGCTCACCGTGCTGGCGGGACTCCTGGACGGGGACCTGCCCACCGTCGTGCTCGCCGAGCCGCTGCCCGGCCTTCCGCTGGCGCTGCGGCCGGAGCCGCTCGGCGTGCTGTTCGCGCTGCTCGCGAGCGGGCTGTGGCTCGTGACCTCGGTGTACTCGATCGGCTACATGCGCGCGAAGCAGGAGAAGCACCAGACGCGCTTCTACCTGTGCTTCGCGATCGCGCTGGTGGGTGCGATGGGCGTGGCGCTTGCCTCGAACCTCCTGACGCTTTTCGTCTTCTACGAGGTGCTGACGCTTTCGACCTACCCGCTCGTGGCGCACGCCGGCACGCCGGAGGCGATCCGCGGCGCGCGCACCTACCTCGGCATCCTGCTCGCGACCTCGATCGGCCTGTTCCTGCCCGCGATCCTCTGGACCTACTCGGTGGCCGGCACGCTGGAATTCCGGCCCGGGCGGCGTGCTGGCCGGCCACCTCGGACCCGTGGAGACCGCGTTGCTGCTCGGGCTGTTCGTGCTCGGTATCGGCAAGGCGGCCGTCATGCCGGTGCACCGCTGGCTGCCCGCCGCGATGGTGGCGCCCACGCCGGTGTCGGCGCTGCTGCACGCAGTCGCCGTGGTGAAGGCGGGCGTCTTCACCATCACCAAGGTGGTGATCTACATCTTCGGGCTCGAGTTCCTCGCCGGCGTGCCGGCCGAGCGCATCCTCGTGTACGTCGCCGGATTCACGGTGGTCGCCTCGTCCATCGTGGCGCTGCGGCAGGACAACCTGAAGCGGCTGCTGGCCTACTCCACCATCGGCCAGCTGTCCTACATCGTGCTCGCCGCGATGGTGCTGACGCCGCTGGCGGAGATCGGCGCCGCCATCCACATGGTGGCCCACGGCGTGGCCAAGATCACGCTGTTCTTCACGGCGGGCGCGATCTACGTGGCCGCCGGCAAGACCCGGGTGTCCGAGCTCGACGGCATCGCGCATCGCATGCCGTGGACCCTGACGGCCTTCGCCGTCGGCGCGCTCAGCATGGTCGGCGTGCCGCCCACGGCGGGATTCGTGTCCAAGTGGTACATCATCGCCGGCGCGTTCCAGAACGACCTCTACTTCGTGCTCGTGGTGCTCATCCTGTCCACGGGCCTCAATGCGGCGTACTTCCTGCCGATCATCCACCGAGCGTTCTTCCGGCCGGAGACGGTCGCGCCGAAGTACGACCACGGCGAGGCGCCCTGGCCCATGGTCGCCGCACTGGTATTCACGGCCACCCTGACGCTGCTGTTCTTCTTCTTCAACGGTCCGGTGGTGGACCTGGAGAAAGCGATCGTGAGGCCGTCATGAGCACCGACGACCGCGACCGGCAGGCTCCGCCCGCGCCGCAGGGCCACTGGCTCAGCCGGCCCGCGACCCTCCGCCGGCTGTGGGTGGCCTTCGCTTTCGTTCTCGCCCTCACGGTCGTGGCAGAAGCCTTCGTGCACATGCACCCGCGCTTCCGCGTCGAGGGCTGGTTCGGCTTCCACGCCGGCTATGGCTTCCTGGCCTGCATCGGCATGGTGCTGTTCGCCAAGGGCCTCGGCTTCTTCCTGAAGCGCCCCGACGACTATTACCCCGGGACGCCGGAGCCGCCCGCGGGCGAGGAGCGCGGGCGTGATTGAGCTGTCGTTCCCGCCGGCCGTCATCCTGATCCTCGGGGCGTTCCTGATCGCGGTCGCGCGGCCGGCGATCCGGCCCGTGATCGTGCTGCTCGCGCCGCTCGCTGACGCTGTGGGCTATCTGGCGGCTGCCGGACGGCGTGCTCCTCACCACGCAGTTCCTCGGCTACCCGATCGAGCTGGTGGAGGCGGGCAGGCTGCAGCGCCTGTTCGCCACGGTGTTCGCAATCATGGCGTTCGCCGGCGGCCTGTTCGGGCTCCGCCAGGCGCGCTGGACGGAGCTGTCGGCCGGCTACGCCTATGCCGCCGGCGCCGTCGGCGTGAGCTTCGCCGGCGACCTGATCACGATGTTCATGTTCTGGGAGTTCATGGCCATCTTCTCGACGGTGGTCGTGTGGTGCGGCGGCACGGACGCGGCGCGGCGGGCCGGCGTGCGCTATGCGCTCATGCACCTCGTCGGGGGCGTGGTCCTCAAGATCGGCATCGAAGGGGTCATGGTCCACACCGGGTCCATCGACATCCGGCCGCTGGACCTCGACACCGTTGGACGCCTGGATCGTGCTCGCGGGCGTGCTCGTCAACGCGGCCGCGCCGCCGGTGAGCGCCTGGCTGTCCGACGCCTACCCCGAGGCCAGCCCCTTCGGCAGCGTGTTCCTCTCCGCCTTCACCACCAAGACGGCGGTGCTCGCGTTGATCCTGCTGTTCCCGGGCGCCGAGATCCTGATCTGGATCGGCCTGTTCATGATCTTCTACGGGATCATCTATGCGCTGCTCGAGAACGACATGCGGCGCATCCTCGCCTACTCGATCGTGAACCAGGTGGGCTTCATGGTCTGCGGCGTCGGCATCGGCACCGAGATGGCGCTGAACGGCGCCGCCGCGCACGCCTTCGCACACATCATCTACAAGGCGCTGCTGTTCATGAGCGCGGGCGCGGTGCTCTACCAGACCGGACGGCGCAAGTGCACGGACCTCGGCGGCCTCTACCAGTCCATGCCGCATCACGACCGCCTGCGGCATCGTCGGCGCGCTCGCCATCTCGGCCTTCCCGTTCACCTCGGGGTTCGTCACCAAGTCGCTGATCAGCGAAGGCGCGGCCCAGCAGGGCATGGTGGTCGTGTGGTACCTGCTCACGGCGGCCTCGGCCGGCGTGTTCCTGCACGCGGGCATCAAGTTCCCGTGGTTCGTGTTCTTCCACAAGGACTCGGGGCTGCGTCCCGCCGACCCGCCCTGGAACATGCGCGCGGCGATGCTGCTGTTCGCGGCCGCCTGCATCGTGCTCGGCTGCTTTCCCGGCCTGCTCTACCCGCTGCTGCCGTACGCGGTGGACTACGCGCCCTACACGGGCCCGCACGTGGTCAGCCAGTTGCAGCTGCTGCTGTTCGCCGGCCTCGCGTTCTTCGTGATGCTGCCGGCGATGGCGCGCACGCGGACCGTCACCCTCGACCTCGACTGGCTCTACCGCGTGCTGGTGCCGCGCATGGCCGCCGGCGTGCTGGCCGTATGGCAGCAGCTCGGCCGCCTGCTCGAGCGGGTCTGGGGACGCTCCGGCGCGTCGCTCGCGGAGCGGCTGCAGGGCTGGTTCCGGCCCCACGGCGCGCTGGCGCAGACCTGGCCCACGGGCAGCATGACGCTGTGGGTCACGGTGATCCTGGTGCTGCTCGTGGTGATGGCGCAGCGCGGGTCGCCGTAGGCCCGAGGCGCCTCAGGCGCGGAACACGTAGTCGAGCGCGATTCCCGCGAACACCACGAGCCCGAACAGGTTGTTGTTCAGGAAGGCCCGGAAGCAGGCGGCGGGCTCGCGGTCGCGGATCAGCCGCTGCTGGTGGACGGCGAGCACCGCGGCCGTGAGCAGCCCCGCCCAGAACCAGCGCCCCAGCGACGTCATCCAGCCGACGAGCGCGAGGCCGCCGAGCGCGCCGGCCTGCAGCGCCGCGATCACCACGCGGTCCCAGCGCCCGAACAGGATGGCCGAGGAGCGGATGCCGATCACGAGGTCGTCCTCGCGGTCCACCATCGCGTACATGGTGTCGTAGGCGGTGGTCCACAGCACCACGGACAGGAACAGCCCCCAGGCCTCCGGCGGCACCGAGCCCGTCTGCGCCGCGTACGCCATCGGCACCGACCAGCCGAAGGCCGCGCCGAGGTAGGCCTGGGGCAACGAGAAGAAGCGCTTGAGGAACGGGTAGGTCACGGCCAGCACGCCACCGATCAGCGCGAGCACCTGCGTCGGGCGGTTGAGCGGGATCACCAGCGCGAGCGCGATGAGTCCGAGCACGGCGAACAGCCCGAGCGCCTCCGCCGGCGACACCGACTGGCGCGCCAGCGGCCGGTCGGCCGTGCGCCGCACGTGCGGGTCGAACTCGCGGTCGGCGAAGTCGTTCATGACGCAGCCGGCCGAGCGCATCACGAAGGTGCCGATCACGAAGATCACGAACAGCCGCTCGTCCGGGTGTCCGTCGGCGGAGAGCCACAGCGCCCACAGCACGGGCCACAGCAGCAGCCAGATGCCGATCGGCCGGTCGAGGCGCATCAGCCGCGCGTACTCGCGCAGCCGCGACGGCGGCCGTTCGGCGCTCGATTTCCGGTCGACGTCTGTGGCGTTGCGCATGGGGTCCGTGCGGGCCGACTCAAACCTTGCCGAAGCGCTCGCCGTCCCTGACCCAGCGGCGCAGCAACGCCGCTATGTTGGCCTCTGGGCCGCGCAGCATCAAATCGGCCGCCCGCTGGACCCCCGGCAGCAGGTCGGAGTCGCGCACCAGGTCGGCGACCCGCAGCTGCATCAGGCCGGTCTGCCGCGTGCCGAGCAGCTCGCCCGGGCCGCGCAGCTCGAGGTCGCGCCGCGCCACCTCGAAGCCGTCGCTGGTGTCGCGCAGCACCCCGAGCCGCTCGCGGGCGATGGGGGTCAGCGGCGGCGCGTAGAGCAGCACGCAGGTGCTCTCCACGGTGCCGCGGCCGACCCGGCCGCGCAGCTGGTGCAGCTGCGCGAGGCCCATGCGCTCGGCATTCTCGATGATCATCAGGCTCGCGTTCGGTACGTCCACGCCCACCTCGATGACCGTGGTGGCGACCAGCAGGTCGAGGTCGCCCCCCTTGAACGCGCTCATCACGGCGTCCTTGCGCTTGCCGGGCATGCGCCCGTGCACGAGCCCGATTCGGACTCCGGGCAGCGCGGTGGCGAGCGCCGCGGCGGTCTCCTCGGCCGCCTGGTGGCGCACGCTCTCCGACTCGTCGATCAGCGGGCACACCCAGTACGCCTGGCGCCCGGCGCTGCAGGCGGCGTCGATCCGGGCGACGACTTCGTCGCGTCGCGCGTCGGGCAGCACCACGGTGCGCACCGGCGTGCGACCCGGCGGCAGCTCGTCGATGACCGAGACGTCGAGGTCGGCGTAGGCCGTCATCGCCAGCGTGCGCGGGATCGGCGTCGCCGTCATGACGAGCTGGTGCGGGAAGCGACCGTCGGTGCGACCCTTCTCCCGCAGCTGCACGCGCTGGTGCACGCCGAAGCGGTGCTGCTCGTCCACGATCATCAGCGCGAGCCGGTCGAAGGCCACGCCCTCCTGGAACAGTGCGTGGGTGCCGACCGCGACCTGTACCGCCCCGCCCGCGAGGTCGTGGGTCAGGGCCGCCCGCGCCCGGCCGGTGAGGCGCCCGGTGAGCAGGCCCACGCGCACGCCGAGCGGCTCGAGCCAGCCCAGGAAATTTCGGGCGTGCTGATCGGCGAGCAGCTCGGTGGGCGCCATCACCGCCGCCTGTGCGCCGTCCTCGACGGCGCGCAGCGCCGCGAGCGCCGCCACCACCGTCTTGCCCGAGCCCACGTCGCCCTGCACCAGCCGCATCATCGGATGCTCGCGTGCGAGGTCGCCCTGGATCTCGTCCCAGGCGCGGCGCTGCGCGCCGGTGAGGCTGAAGGGCAGCCGCTCGAGGCAGCGCTCGACGAGGTCCGTCCGCGGCGGGAGCGGCCAGGCGTCGTCGCGGTCGGCCGCCTGCCGGAGCTGGCGCAGGCTGATCTGGTGGGCGAGCAATTCCTCGAAGGCGAGGCGGCGCTGCGCCGGGTGCCGGCCGGCGTTCAGCGCCTCGATGTCGGCGTGCGGCGGCGGCCGGTGCACGTAGCCGAGCGCCGCCTCGAGGGACGGCAGTCCCACCGTGCCCAGCACCTCGGGCGTCACCCAGTCGCGCAGCCCGCCGCCCGGCAGCTGCGCGAGCGCAAGGCCGGTCAGCAGGCGCATCCGTCCCTGCTGCACGCCCTCGGTGGTCGGGTACACGGGCGTGAGGCCCTCGTCGGCCGGCGAGGGCGCGCCGGGCGTGATCTTGCGGTACTCGGGATGGACGATCTCGAGGCCGGCCGGCCCGGGCCGGGCCTCGCCGAAGCAGCGCAGGCGCGCACCGCGCGCGAGCGACTCCTGCTGCGCGGCCGAGAAGTGGAAGAAGCGCAGCGTGAGGAAGCCCGAGCCGTCGGCGATCCGGCAGAGCAGGGCGCGGCGGCGCCGGAACACCACCTCGGCGAGCTGCACCTCGCCCTCGACCACGGCACGGTCGCCCGCGCGCAGCGTGCCGATCGGGACGACCCGCGTGCGGTCCTCGTAGCGCAGCGGCAGGTGGAACAGCACGTCCTGCACGGTGCGCAGGCCGAGCCGCTCGAGTGTCACGGCGAGGGCGTCGCCCACGCCGCGCAGGCTGGTGACGGGCCGCTCCTCGAGCGGCGGCGCCATCAGGCTCACGACGGTTTCACGACGGGATCACGGCGCGGGTCGCGACCCTGGCTCACAACGCGAGGATGCCGTCCATCTCGACGGCGGCGCCCTTCGGCAGCGCGGCCACGCCCACCGCGGCGCGCGCCGGGTAGGGCTGGCTGAAGTACTCCGCCATCACCCGGTTCACCAGCGCGAAGTGCGCGAGATCGGTGAGATAGACGGTGAGCTTCACGACCTGCGACAAGTCGGCGCCCGCCGCCTCGCACACCGCCTTGAGGTTCTCGAACACGCGCCGCACCTGCGCTTCCATGTCGCCGGCGACCAGTTCGCCGGTGGCGGGGTCGAGCGGGATCTGCCCGGACAGATACACCGTGTCGCCGGCGCGGATCGCCTGCGAATACGTGCCGATGGCCTGCGGGGCGCGAGGGGTGTGGATGGGCGTGCGGGACACGAGCGGACTCCGTTTCGGCGAACCGATGCTTGAGGGGTGGAGCCCGCAGTGTACGGTGAACCGGGCCGTCAGTTCGAGAACGCTCCCGACCGGGTGACAAACGTGTAGTCGCCTTCGATCGCCATCAATCCGATCAGTACCAGCAGGCACAGCGGTGGCACCAGGATGGCGAGCTTGAGCGCCAGTCGTTCCCATTTCATGTGCATGAAGACGGCGACGATCAGGCCTGCCTTCAGCAGCATGAACACGATGATCAGGGTCCAGCGGAGAATTCCCTGCACGTGCAGGTAGTCGACCATGTAGGAGAACGCACTCAGGATGAACAGCAGGAGCCAGATCCACAGGTAGACGCTGATCGGGTGCTCGGTCGCTTGCCTCGCTGACATGACCCCTCCTACCAGAGATAGAAGAACGCGAAGATGAACACCCAGACCAGGTCGACGAAGTGCCAGTAGAGGCCCGCGATCTCCACGATCTCGTAATTGCCCGAGCGCTCGTAGTCCCCGCGCCAGACCTTGAGGGCGACGACCGTGAGGTAGATCACGCCCGCCGAAACGTGCAGCCCGTGGAACCCGGTGATCATGAAGAACGCGGAGCCGAACTGCGCAGCTCCCAGCGGGTTGCCCCACGGGCGGATTCCCTCCTCCACGATCAGCTTGGTCCACTCGAACGCCTGCATGCCGACGAAGACGGTGCCGAACGCGGCCGTGATCAGCATCAGCGACGCGGTGCGGCCGCGATTGCGACGGTAGCCGTAGTTCACGGCCATCGCCATCGTTCCGCTGCTGCTGATCAGGATGAAGGTCATGATCGCGATCAGCACCAGCGGAATGTGGGCGCCGCCGATCGTGAGCGCGAACACTTCGCTCGAGCTCGGCCAGGGATCGGTCGTCGTCATCCGCACGTGCATGTACGCCGTCAGGAAGCTGGCGAAGATGAACGTGTCGCTGAGCAGGAAGATCCACATCATCGCCTTGCCCCATGGCACGGCGAAGGCCTGCTTGTCGGAGGCCAGGTCGGTGACCACGCCAGGCATGCCCTCGTCGATGCCGGCGGGCTCGATCGAACTCGTCATGACGTCGACTGCCATGGGCGTCCGCATCCCTTCAGGTCAGGTGAACATGAGCAGGCCGAACAGCACCAGCCAGACGACCAGCAGGTAATGCCAGTAGACGGTGCACAGCTCGACGCCGAGTCGCAGCGCGCCGGGACTCGCGCTGCTGCGCGACAGCCTCGCTGCCGTCCGACTCCAGACGACGAGCCCGCCGAGCAGGTGCAGTCCGTGCAGTCCGGTCAGCACATAGAAGAACGCATTCGCCGGATTGCCGGCCGCGTAGTAGCCGGCCGCCTGCAGTTGCCGCCATGCAATCCACTGGCCCGCGAGGAACGCGAGCGCGAATGCACCGCCCGCGATCAGCCCGAAGCGCGCAGGCACCACCTGTCCCCGACCGATCGAGACGCGCGCCAGCTGCATGGCGACGCTGCTCAACACGAGGACTGCGGTGTTGAACCACAGGATCCCCGGCTCCGCGACGGGACGCCAGTCCCGAAGCGCAATGTCCTGCACGAGGTGGGGGCTCATGCGCAGGAAATAAGCGGTAATGAACAGCGTGAAAAACGAGGTCGCCACGCCCATGAACACCCACAGGCCGACCCGCGCCGAGGCAGGTCGCGCGCTCATGCCGGCAGCGTCCCGGCCGTCGAACGAGCCCTGCGCTTCCCACGACCTGGTGGTCAACCGCCTCGCGGCCAGCCACCAGACGAAGATGCCCGCAAGCAGCGCGACGGTGGCGACGGCGAGGTTCACACGTGGCGTCCATGGCCGGCAGCGCCGGCGGCGTGTGCCTCGGGCGGCTGGTTCTGCGGCACGAAGTCTTCCTTGTTGCCGGGCGCCCCGAATTCGTAGGCCCAGCGGTAGACGACAGGCAGCTCGGGACCCCAGTTGCCGTGGCGCGGCGGCGTCTCCGGCGTCTGCCACTCGAGCGAGGTCGCCCGCCAGGGATTGCCGCCTGCGGGCTTGCCGTGCCTGAGGCTCCACACGAGGTTGAACAGGAAGATCAGCTGTGCCGCAGCGACGAACAGCGAGGCGATGCTGATCGCGGCGTTCATCGACTGAACCGAGTCGGGGATGAAGTAGGTGTCGCCCATTGCGAAATAGCGGCGCGGCAGGCCGAGGATGCCGAGGTAGTGCATCGGCAGGAAGATCGCGTAGGTGCCGATGAACGTGAGCCAGAAGTGCAGCCGGCCGAGCGTTTCGTTGGCCATGCGGCCGGTCATTTTCGGGTACCAGTGGTAGATCGCGCCGCAAACGACCAGCACCGGCGATACGCCCATCACCATGTGGAAGTGGGCGACGACGAAGAACGTATCGGAGAGCGGTACGTCCACGGTCACGTTGCCGAGGAACAGTCCGGTGAGACCGCCGTTGATGAACGTGAACACGAACCCGATCGCGAACAGCATCGGGATCGTGAGGTGAACGTCACCGCGCCACAGGGTGAGCACCCAGTTGTAGACCTTGATGGCAGTCGGTATCGCGATGATCAGGGTCGTCGTGGCGAAGAAGAACCCGAAGTAGGGATTCATTCCGCTCACGTACATGTGGTGGGCCCAGACCACGAAGCTCAGCACGCCGATTGCCAGGATCGCCCAGACCATCATTCGATACCCGAAGATGTGACGGCGAGCGTGGATGCTGATCAGATCCGAGACGATCCCGAACGCCGGCAGCGCGACGATGTAGACCTCGGGATGCCCGAAGAACCAGAAGAGGTGCTGGAACAGCAGCGGGCTGCCGCCGCTGTGCTCCGTCGGGTCGCCCAGCGACATGATCGCCGGCATGAAGAAGCTCGTACCGAGGTGGTTGTCGAGCGCCATCATGATCGCACTCACGAGCAGTGCCGGGAAGGCGAGCAGAGCGAGAATGGTGGCCGTGAAGATGCCCCAGACCGACAACGGCATGCGCATGAGCGTCATGCCGCGGCACCGCGCCTGCAGTACGGTCACGACGTAGTTCAGGCCGCCCATCGTGAAGCCGATGATGAAAATGACGAGCGACACCAGCATCAGCGTGATGCCCCAGTCCGCTCCTGGCGAGCCGGGGAGGATCGACTGCGGTGGGTAGAGCGTCCAGCCTGCTCCCGTCGGACCGCCCGGAACGAAGAAACTCGCGACCAGCACCAGCACGGCGAGCAGGTACACCCAGTAGCTCACCATGTTCAGGTACGGGAAGACCATGTCGCGCGCACCGCACATCAGCGGAATCAGGTAATTGCCGAATCCGCCGAGGAACAGCGCCGTCAGCAGGTAGATCACCATGATCATCCCGTGCATCGTCACGAACTGGTAATAGTTGCT
>CAVWEX010000009.1:0-47673 GCA_963754125.1 uncultured Gammaproteobacteria bacterium | reverse complement strand
ACTCGTCCGAAAACGCGTTTCAGCACCGGCATGACGTGACTCTGGAAGTACGACCATGAATGAGCGGCGCCGCTGGCCACGACAGGCGCCGCCGCCTTGGCGCCGGCCACCGTTGCGGCGCCGGCCCGCCGCCAAACGCCGCCGGCGGGAGTCGATCCCGGCCCGCCGTTAGGCGCCGACTTTGAGTTTGGATCCATAAAAGAATTTTCGCGGTTGCGTATTTGCTGGGCGGGGCATCAGGCTCCGCGGTATGTCGACACGGTACGGGCGCGCCGCAGGCGGCTCCACGTTGATGCGACAGGCTGCATGAAGTACAGGCCAGACTGCGAATTTGCGGCACCGCGGTGACCGGCGGCGCGGGCGGGCGGTGGCCAGATCGTCCCGTCACATTCAACCCGAGCCTCGCATCGTATAAAAAATGGCCCGGATTCAACCGGGCCGGAGGATTCCCCGGAGGCAAACCGGGGCTGGAGGAACCGAATCTGAATCTGTTAGGCGGTGGGGTCGCCCTGAGGTTCGCCGCGCTACGCGGCCATTGCAGACCACTCAGGCTTTGCACCCCGGTCCGCCGCCGCATCGTTAAAACGCGCCTTCAGAGTGTCACTCTAGAGAGCGGCGGAGGATGTCGGGGACCCTGATGCGACGAACTGCTGAATGACGGACACGAAACGCGCCCGCGCGGCCGCATGGTCGCGAAGGCAAGTCCGTCAAGCGACGAATTGGGGAAAAAGACTAGAGAAGTACTACTCAGCCCGCCTCAGGGCGCGCCGACGATGCGCAGGACCAGGGAAATCCCAAGGAGAATCCAGCCGGCCCGGCCCGCGACATCGGACCAGGGGTTCGCGGCCTTCAGTTGCGCGGCCTGCTGCATCAGTTCCTCGCGCCGGCGCTTCATGCGCTCGGGCGAACCCTCCTCGTCGGCGCTGGCGCGGACGATCGCGCGCAGGAACGGAAACTGAACCATCACTGACAGCATCAACACTGAAGCGCCCAGGTCACCCATGCCGTGCGCCCACCGCCCAGCCTCGAACTGCACGAGCGCCAAGCCAGCCAGCAGCGCGCTCAAGAAGAAGAACGTGTTTCGCCAGACGCGCTCGCCCGCGGTCGGAGGCGTCACGGGCGTCGGTGGTGACTTCGAATGCGTATTCATAGACAGTTAGATGGTGGCAGTGCGCCTTCGTTCAAGCGAATGCAGACCCGATGGCGACAATGCCGGAGTCCGTCGCCCCGAAGCAATCCGCCGGAATGTTGACCTACCTGCCCCACTTCGCACTGATCTAAGACATCAGTCAGAGCCGCGCAGTCGCTGGATCAAGCCCTGCCAGCGACTGCGGCTCCGTCGCTTTCCCGCCTTTCGGACGCACCCGAGGGCCTGGACCTTCCCTTTTGAGCGCGCCGGGCGGGACGAGCGGCCCCGGACCGGCGCGGTGACGCGCGCCGGCCGGCGACCCGGACGCCGCGCCCGGTCGGACGTGTGAGGGCAGTCTCGACTCAGGGCTTGATCGGTTCGGTCTGACGTTCCGGGCGCAGGGCGCGGGTGTGCCTTGCGCCACGCCATCAGTTCGTCGCGCGTCAGCGTTCCATCCTTGTTGGCATCGATGGCGTCGAACTTTTCTGCGAGCCGCGGCGCCGTCTTTGCCTCGTCGCGTGAAATCGAGCCATCGCCGTTGGCATCCAGGCTCGCGTGGCGGCCGTGATGGCCCGAGTGATGACCCGAGCGCAGTTCCTCGCGCGACAGGACGCCATCGTGATTCGCATCCAGCTGATCGAACGACTGCGCGAGCCGCGGGTGGGCGGCAGCCTCATCGCGCGAGATCATTCCATCGCCGTTCTGGTCCAGGGTCCGCCCAGCGCGCGGTGGCGCGGAGCCATCGGTGGCAGCGGCAAAGACGGTAGACACCGAGGCGAGCAGGGCAGCGGCGATCAGGGTTCGGGCGTTCATGAGCAACTCCTGGGAAGGTGAGCTCATTGGACAAGCCGGACCCGCGTCCTGTCGCAGCGAATTACCTTTCCTTACGTCTGCAACACCTAAGTCAGCATTGCAAAGCGACGCCCCGTCACTGCGTCTGCGGTGTGGACGGCGGAGGTGCCCCTGGCGCGGCCCCGGGCATGACAGGCTGAGGTGGCGGTGGTTGCGCCGGGCGCGGAGCGATGGCCGGAGAGCCTCCGGCGCTCGGCGCGGTCAGGGTGTTGCCCTCACGCGCAAAGTTCTGAGCCGGCGCGGCCCCGCTCATTGCCACGGCCGGTGGAGGCGGAAGCCGAACCTCCTGTCGGCCGGCAGACGTCTCCAGCACGATCACTTCGGAGGTGATCGACGCGAGCCGCGTGCCCGGCACGACTTCCTGCCCCACCAGATAGACGCGCGGGGGCTTGCCGTCTACGGCGAGTACCGCACTGGAGTCCTTGCCGGCAGCAAAGGCTCCGAGCGCCTGGATGTTGGTGGCGACAACGGCCTGGGCGACTGCGACTTTGCCGAACATGCGGGCGGCCGCGGCCGGATCCGGATCGCGCAGCGGCGGCGGCGGCAGGGGCGGCGGCGCGGTCGTCGGGGCAGGCGTGAAGATGCGCACCGACCAGTAGGCGCCAATGGCGACCACACCGGCGAAGAACAGCAGATGGACCACCGCAGAAGTAAGTTTCTTCAGCATTGCATCGTCAAGCCAAGGCGCGGATCATCGCGCGCCTCGCTGCGCCCCGAGTCATCCTGTTGCATTAGCGGCCCAGTCACATCCCGCCTAAGAGGGGTAAGGTCGCCATCTTGCATTGATAATATCCGTCGCAGTCCTCGTTGTCCGCGCCCAAAACACAGGAAGTTCAAGGCCTTCGGCGCGCAACTTCAAGCTTTCTTTCGCCTCGGGCAGTGGTCATATGTGTTCGATGAAGCCCCAAAGATTCTCGCGCGATCGCGGATTCACGCTGATCGAAATCATGGTCGTGATCACGATTCTCGGGATCCTGGCCGCGCTGATCGTCCCCAAAGTAGTGGGTCGCACCGACGACGCCCGGATCGCCGCGGCGCGACAGGACATCGCGTCGGTCATGCAGGCGCTCAAGCTCTACCGGCTCGACAACGGACGCTATCCGACGACGGAACAGGGCCTGCAGGCGCTGCTCACCAAGCCCTCGACCGAGCCGATGCCGATGAACTGGAAACAGGGTGGCTACCTCGAGCGCAGTTCGGTGCCCAAGGATCCCTGGGGCCATCCCTACCAGTACCTGAATCCGGGACTGCGCGGCGAGATCGACGTCTTCAGCTTTGGCGCCGACGGCCAGTCGGGCGGCCAGAACACGGACGCCGACATCGGGTCCTGGTCGCTGTAGGCCGCTGGCCTGCGCGCCGCTTGGCGCCACGCTCGCCCACCCCGATACCGGACTCCGATGTTGACGTCGCCGGCGCCCTGCGTTTCTGCCATCGCCCGGCACCAGCGGCCGGCGGGCTTCACGTTGATCGAGATGCTGGTCGTCATCGTGCTGGCCGGCATCCTCATCTCGATCGTCTCCATCAGCGTCACGCCGGACCCGCGCCAGAAGCTCCTGCGGGAGGCAGAACGGATCGGACAGCTGATGTCACTCGCGGCGGACGAGGCCCGCATCCGGCAGTTGCCCATCGTCTGGGAGGCGGATCTGCGCAGCTATCGCTTCGTAGCCGAAGTCGGCGGCGAGCGCCGGCTCCTCAGCGAAGATGACCTGCTGCGCGAACGCACGTGGGAGACGCCGCTGACGCGCCTGTCCCTGCAGGACGGCGCCGGGCCGCAACCAGCGCAGGTGCTGCTTGGACCTGGCGCACCGCCCGTGCGCATGGCGATCGCGCGTGAGTGGGTGCAGCCGCACTGGAGGCTCGAACTCTCGAACGAGGACGCGACGGTGCGTATCGACTTCGACGAAGCGGGCCGCGCTACGGTGGTGCAATGAAGCGCGCCGGGCGGGGATTCACGCTACTTGAGGTGCTGGTCGCGCTCGTGATCATCGGGGTGGCGCTCGCCGCCGCCATGCGGGGCGCAATGGCGCTGACCTCAACGGCGGAGTACACGCGCGAGAAGATGCTGGCCATCATGACGGCGGAGAATCGCCTGCTTGAACTGCGCCTCGCGCGCGAGCGGCTCGAGCAGGGCGAAAACAGCCTGCCGTGCGAACAGGGCGGCCAGACCTTCCAGTGCGTGCAGGCCGTCAAGCCGACGCCCAACCCGTTCTTCCGGCGCGTCGAAGTGCGCGTCTACAAGACGGCCACCGACGGCTCGCCGCGCATGTTGGCCGAGCTGATGACCGTATTGCCGACCAATCAATGAGAGTAGCGCAGAGCCGTCTCAAGCAAGCTCGCGCCGCGGGCGCAGCCCCGAGGCCTCGCGCGCGGATTCACTCTGCTCGAGCTGCTGGTGGCGATCACCGTGCTGTCGATCGTTTCCATCATCGCCTGGCGCGGACTCGACTCGCTGGTCCACACCCGGGAGCGGCTCGAGCCGGAAGCGACCGACGTACGCGCCTTGTTGACGACCTTCGGCCAGATGGAGCGCGACCTGTCGCAGGTGACCAATCCGAAGTTCCTGGGGCTCTCGCAGTCCCCGGTCAACGTGTCGGTGGCCGGTGGCTCCACCCTGCTGCAGCTCGCGCGCATCGCGCCCGCCACGGCGGACCGGCCGACGGAAGTGCAGACCGTCTTTTACCGTGTCGTCGACGGTACGCTGACGCGTCAGGCGACGGCGGCCCTGCCCGGGTTTCAGATCACCCCGACCGACCGCCTGGAATCGGCGCGGCTGCTGACCAATGTGCGCACGCTGTACGTGAGGACGTGGTCACCGAACGGCGGCTGGGTTGATCCCAACGCAACGCAGGAACAAACCGGCGGTGCGGCCGCTGCGGCCAACGCAGTCGTTCCCGGCGTGGAAGTGACGATCGAGCGTGGCGACGGCAAGACATTCCGGCGCGTGCTACTGGTGGGCGCATGACGGTCCACGCACCGCACATCCCATTGCGGCACATGCAACGCGGCGCGGCCGTGCTGCTGGCGCTCTTTGTGGCAGCGTTGGCGACGATGATCGTCAGCGCGCTGTTCTACCGGCAGTTCGTGCTGTTGCGGACGATCGAGAACCAGCAACTGATGGCGCAGAGCCGCCTGCTGCTGCGCGGCGCGCTCGACTGGGGTCGCGCGATCCTGCGCGAAGACGCGAACCGCTCGAGCTACGACGCGTTGTCGGAGCCCTGGGCCCAGCCACTGGCCGAAACCCGGCTCGATCAACTGGGCGAGACGTCCGTGCTCGCCTCGCAGGCCTCGATCGCCGGCTCGATGGAAGACGCACAGTCGCGGCTCAATCTGCGCAACCTGATCGACAAGGGCGAGATCGTCGAATCCGAACTCGAAGCCCTGCGCCGGCTGTGCACGCTGCTGCAGGTGCCGCAGCAGACCGCCGACCTGATCGCCCAGCGCATGCAACTCGCCATGCCGTCCACCGTCGTCGACGACGGTGGCCGCATGCCGGATTCCATGCAGGCGGGCGACATGACCCGTCCGATCCCGTTGATGTTGCCGCAGGACCTGATCTCGATTCCCGGCATCTCGGGCGAAGCGGCACAGCGCCTCGCGCCCTACATCGTCGTGCTGGACGAACGTACGCCGGTCAACGTCAACACCGCGCGACCCGAAGTGATCGCCGCCCGCGTGCCCGAGATGTCGCTCTCCGATGCCCGCGCCCTGGTCGCGGAACGCGAGCGGATCTCGTACTTCAACAACGTCGGCGAGGTGCGCACCCGACTGGGCGCCAAGGCAAACGGCGTAGGAGAGGCGGATATCGCCACCGCTTCGCGCTTTTTCTTCGTGCGCGGCGAGGTCAAACTGGACCGGGCCGTGACGCGCATGGAAGCCCTGGTCCGCCGCGGGGTGCCGGGTCAGGGTATACAGCCGGTTACTGTGCTCTGGATCCGCGAAATCTGATCGACCGATGAAAGAACGATCACTGCAACGACTGCTGGTCTTCGTCCCGCCCCGACGCTCGTTGGGCGCGAAGGGACACCTGTCATCCGGCAGTGTCGTGACATTTGTCGCGCCCGGACCCGGCGGGACGAGCGGCGAAACACCGATCGCGCTGCTGCCCAAGGCGGTGGCGCTCGATCTCGTATTCGATCCGGCCGATATCTTTGTCACGGCGATCGAGCCACCCAAGCTCTCGGAGGGCAAGCTGCGGCTGGCGCTGCCCAACATGCTGGAGGACCGGCTGCTCGCGGAAGCGGCGGACTGCCACTTCGCATTCAGTATCCCGCGCGGCGGCAGCGGCTCGACGACGATCGCGGCCCAACCGAAGATGCCGATCGCGGTCATCGATCGTGGCGTGCTGACACGGGCGCTCGATGCCTGCGCGGAAGCCGGCTTCCGCGTGCGGGCCGCCTACAGCGAGATCTACACCGTACCCGCCTCCGGCGGCCGGCGTGCTCTCGGTGCGGGTCGACCGCAGTCGCGGGGTGGCGCGGTCGGCCACGCACGACGGCTTTTCGTTCGAACTCGCCGGCGATGAAGTTCCCGCGGCACTCGCGCTGGCGGTGCGGCAGCTCGGCGTCCGACGCATCCAGGCCTACGGTCGCGAGGCCGCGAAGATGAACTCGCTCGCCACCGCCCTCAACGTGCAGGTCGAGGCCTCGGCGACCGAGGCGGATGCCACCAGCATCGAGGGCGCGGTCAACCTCCTCCAGGGCAGCTTCGCCCCGGGCGGAATGCTGGGCGCCCTGATGCCGTTGGCGGGTCGCGCCAGCGCCCTCAAGGCCAAGTCGCTCAAGGTCCCGCTCATCTGGACGGCGATCGGCGCGCTGGTCGCGATTGCGGGCATGAATGCCTACTGGCTGAAGCTCGAGTCCGAGTCGAAGGCCGTGCGGCAGCAGATGGAGAGCGCGTTTCGCACCAGCTTCCCGGAGTCCACGGCAATCGTCGATCCGGTGCTCCAGACGCAACGCCAGCTGAACGACCTGCGCGCCCGCGCCGGTATCCCGTCGGCCAATGACTTCTCGGTCCTGAACGCGCGTACCGCGGTGCTGCTTTCGGCGGCGCCGCTGGGAGCCGTCGGCGGGCTCGAGTACCGCGACGGCGCGTTGAAGGTCAGGTTCAAGGGTGGAATGGGCGACAACCCTGCCTTCCAGAACACGATGCGCGCCGCCGCCGTGCAGCAGGGGCTGTCGATTCGCTTCGAAGCCGACGGTACGGCGCGCGTGACGGCGGCGGGCTCATGATGGAGACGCTGCGACAGTTCTGGGCCGAACGTGCTCCACGCGAGCGCATGATCCTCGGCGCGGGCGCGAGCGTCGTGCTGATTGCCGTGCTCTATCTGGTTCTCATCGAGCCGGCCTGGACCGGCATCGGCCGGCTCGAGCGCACGCTTCCCCAGCAGCGCGCGCAGGCGGCGGAGCTCGACGCGCTGCTGGGCGAAGTGAAGAGCCTCAGGACACAGCCGCAGGTCGCCACGGTGTCGTCGTCCGAGGTGAAGGGCGCGATCGAGTCCTCGCTGAAACGCGCGGGCCTCAAGGCGTCGCGCGTCGTGCCGCTTTCCGACGGTGACATGCAACTGACCTTCGCCGACGTTCCCTACAGCACCTGGGCCACCTGGCTGGCGGGCATCGAGCGCGAGCTGGGCGCACGCACGGCGTCGGTCGTCATCACTGGCAAGGACGCCACGCCCGGCAATGTCGATGCCGAACTCGCCCTTCGCCTGGCGCGGAAATGAACCCGGACGATGCGAATCGCTTTCTACCTGCTGGCGGCGTTGGTGGTGCTCGTGGTGACCGTGCTCGTCATCGCGCCCGCGCAGTGGGCGGCAGGAGCGGTGCGCTCCGCGACCCAGGGCCGGGTCGACCTGGCCGAGGCCCGCGGGACGGTCTGGAACGGCTCGGCAGTCCTGGTGCTGGCGGCCGCATCGGATGCCACCGCCTCGCGTGCCAGTCTGCCGGAGCGCCTGTCCTGGCAACTCAGCCCGTGGTCGCTGCTCGCCGGCCAGGTCGACCTGACGATCTCGCATCCTTCCGCATTGACGCAGCCGCTCGTGATTCGCTCGGGCCTGTTCGGAGGGACGTACCACGCTCGGGGCGACGACCGTCAAGCTGCCCGCCTCGTTACTTGTCGGCCTCGGTGCTCCCTGGAACACGGTACGTCCCGGCGGGATCCTGGCGCTGTCCTGGGACCGGCTCCAGATCGAACCGCGCCGGCTGACCGGCAATTTCTCAGCCGAGTGGCAGCACGCGTCGAGTGCGCTGACGCCCGTCTCACCGATGGGCCACTATCGCCTGCAGACCAACGGCGTCTGGCCAGGAACTCAGCTGGAATTACTAACCATTTCCGGTCCCCTCGAGCTGAGGGGCAGTGGCACAATCCCAGAGGGTGGGCGCTTACGCTTTTCCGGCCGCGCACAGGCCTTGGCGGGCACCGATCCGGGGGTGAAAGCACAACTGACAGGCCTCATCTCGCTGCTGGGACGGCGAGACGGCGATGGGGCTGTTCTGAACTTCGGCGGTGGGTGACATGACAAGCGGGCGCTCGACGAAACGCGCAGGGGGAGATTCACTCGCCCGCCTCATTGCGCTCCTGTGTGCGCTCAGCCTCGCGCTGCCGCCGCTCGCCCCACCGGCCTTCGCACAGAGCAAGCCCCGCACGATCGGCAACCAGAAGAAGGAGGCACCGCCGGCCGACAGCGTGATGCTGAACTTCGTCAACGCTGACATCGACGCCGTCGTGCGGGCGATCGGCCAGTACACGAGCCGCACCTTTGTCATCGATCCGCGCGTCAAGGGCACGCTGTCGCTGGTCACCGAGCGGCCCGTCACCAAGCAGCAGGCCTATGAGCAGCTGCTGTCGGCGCTGCGCCTTCAGGGCTTCACGATCGTCCAGACTGGAAACGTCATGCGCGTCGTGCCGGAAGCCGACGCTAAGCTGCAAGGCGGCACGGTCGTCGGGCCGAACAAAGCATCGCCGGGTGGCGACCAGCTGATCACCCAGGTCTTCCGGCTCCAGTACGAGTCGGCGACCGCGATGGTGCCGATCCTGCGACCGTTGATTGCGCCGAACAACACGATCTCGGCCTATCCGCAGAACAACACGCTGGTCATCACCGACTACGCGGAAAACCTGCGCCGCATCCAGCGCATCATCGAGTCGATCGACACGCCGGCCACCTCCGACCTCGAAATGATCCCGGTGAAGTACGGACTCGCGATGGAGATCGCCACCGTGGTCAACCGCGTGCTCGACGAAGGTGCGCGGGCGGCCGGCCAGGCGATCGACGCCGGCCAGCGGATCTCCGTGCTGGCCGAACCGCGCACCAACACGCTGATCGTGCGCGCGCCGAGCCAGGCACGGCTCACGCTGGCGAAGAACCTGATCGCGCAACTCGACCGGCCCGCCTCGACCCCCGGCAACATCAATGTCGTCTACCTGCGCAACGCCGAGGCCTCGCGCCTGGCGCCACTGCTGCGGGCCATCATCAGTTCCGATCCGTCTTACACCCCCGCGGCCGGGGCCGGCAGCGGACTATCCCAGCCGAGCACGACGAGCTGGACAGCCGGGTGGCGGCGGAGCTGGTCTGAGCGCCGGGACGGCGGGCGCGGCGCTGGGCGGCAGTCCTGCCGGCGGCGGGGGCGGCGGCGGGAGCGGACCGCTGGCCGGACTGATCCAGGCCGATGCCGCCACCAACTCGCTGATCATTACCGCGCCCGAGCCGCTGTATCGCAACATCCGCGCGATCATCGACAAGCTCGACGTCCGGCGGGCGCAGGTCGTCATCGAGTCGCTGATCGTCGAGATGACGGCCGACAAGGCGGCCGAATTCGGCGTCCAGTGGCAGGCACTCGGCAACGTCAACAACAGTGACGTCGGCGTCATCGCCAGCCAGAACTTCGGCGGATCGGGAACCAACATCATCGGCACGGCCTCGAACCTCGGCTCGGTCGGCCAGGGCCTGAACCTCGGCGTCATCAACGGCAAGATCAACATTCCGGGCATAGGTGAAGTGCTCAACCTGGCGTTCCTGGCCCGCGCACTGGAGACGACGGCCGACGCCAATATCCTGTCGACGCCCACGATCCAGACGCTCGACAACGAAGAGGCGAAGTTTCTCGTTGGCCAGAACATCCCGCTGATCACCGGCGCGTATGCCAACGCGGGCGGCAATGCCGTGGCCGGCGTTAATCCATTCCAGACCTTCGAGCGCAAGGACATCGGCCTCCAGTTGCGTGTGAGGCCGCAGATCACTGAAGGTGGAGTCGTGCGGCTGGCGATCTACCAGGAGCTGTCGTCGATCCAGAACACGCTGACCGCGGCGCAGGGCGGCATCATCACCAACAAGCGCAGCTTCGAATCGACCGTGCTCGTCGAAGACGGCAACATCGTCGTCCTCGGTGGCCTGATCGAGGACCGCAGCGACAACAGCCGCAGCTCGTTGCCGTTGCTGGGCCGGATTCCGGGGCTGGGCTATCTCTTCAGCTACGAGAACCGCGGTCGCAAGAAGACCAACCTGTTCGTTTTCCTGCGGCCGTATGTCGTGCGCGAAGAGGGCAAGTCCTCGGCGCTCGCGCTTGACCGCTACGCGTACATCCGTGGCCAGGTCTCGGCAAATTCCATCGCCGACAACTTCCTGTTCCGCGGTTTCCAGGGAACGCAACTGCCTGAAAACCTGCCGGTGCCACCCGCGATGCGACGCTCGCAGGACGGAACCACTCCGACGCCGGCGCCGAGCAGTTCGACCCCGGACACCACGACTGGCCCTCCGGTGCCCCGAGCCGAAACGCAAGCCAGTCCATGGCCGAAGCCGACCAGCGAGAGCCCCGTTGCGGCAAGCACTGCGCCGCCTGCGGCATCGATGCCGCCCGCTCCCGCGGCGAGCATGGCGCCGGCCGCACCGCCGACGACAGCCACCACGACAACCGCCGCACCGATGACCTCAACGCCCGCCCCGAGCGAGCCTGCGAGAGCGGTCGAAGCCGCCACCACGACCACGGTTGCGCCGGCGCCCGCCGTGGCATCTCCTGCCGCGACGCCGACGGTGACCACACCGACAGCTACAGCGGCACCGCCCCGGCCGCCCGTTGCGGAAACGACACCTGCGACGAGCAGCGCATCGATCAGTCCGCCGGTCGCGGCCCCGGTCGAGCGCGCCGCGGTTGAGCCACTCCCGAGCACCGTCGCCCAGACCCCGCCAACGCCGGCGGCGCCCGCCATCACCACGCCGGCCCCGGATGTGCGGCCGGCAACGACTCCGAGCCCGGCACCGGTCGCCATGGCGGAGCCGCCCGCGGCGTCGCCGCCCGCCTCGGCAGTCGCGCCTGCCGTGTCTTCCGCCGCTGCGCCCAGCACCTCGGGCGCGTTCTCGGCGACGCCCGGTGCAACGCAGGGTCCGACGAGCAACCTGCTGCAGGTCGCCGCTGTCTCCGAGATCAGCCGCGGACGCGAGTTGCAGCGGCAGCTGCGCGCGGCAGGGTTCGATGCCTACTGGGAAAGCGTGAAGTCCAAGACGGGTGCCGAGGTCGTGCGCGTGCGTGTATCGGTCGACCCGGCCACGCAGAGCATGGCGGAGACGGTCGCGCGACTGAAGGCGATGGGCTTCGAACCGATCGTTGTCGCGCCCTGATCATCGTCGCAGGACGGTCACCGTGACTCCCGCCAGCCGTTTCGTGCCCTACTCGTACGCGCGGGATAACGCCATCCTGCTGGTGCCGAAGAGCGAGCGCGATGCCGAGGTCTGGATCTCGGACGCCACGCCGCTCGCCGCACTCAACGAAGTGATGCGGGTGTTCCCCGGCAATCCCGCAGCTGCACGCGCTGGTGCACGCCGAAGCGGTGCTGCTCGTCCACGATCATCAGCGCGAGCCGGTCGAAGGCCACGCCCTCCTGGAACAGCGCGTGGGTTCCGACCGCGACCTGTACCGCCCCGCCCGCGAGGTCGTGGGTCAGGGCCGCCCGGGCCCGGCCGGTGAGGCGCCCGGTGAGCAGGCCCACGCGCACGCCGAGCGGTTCGAGCCAGCCCAGGAAATTTCGTGCGTGCTGATCGGCGAGCAGCTCGGTGGGTGCCATCACCGCCGCCTGTGCGCCGTCTTCGACGGCGCGCAGCGCCGCGAGCGCCGCCACCACGGTCTTGCCCGAGCCCACGTCGCCCTGCACCAGCCGCATCATCGGATGCTCGCGGGCAAGATCGCCCTGGATCTCGTCCCAGGTGCGGCGCTGCGCGCCGGTGAGGCTGAAGGGCAGCCGCTCGAGGCAGCGCTCGACGAGGTCCGCCCGCGGCGGCAGCGGCCAGGCGTCGTCCCGGTCGGCAGCCTGCCGGAGCTGGCGCAGGCTGATCTGGTGGGCGAGCAATTCCTCGAAGGCGAGGCGGCGCTGCGTCGGGTGCCGGCCGGCGTTCAGCGCCTCGATGTCCGCATGCGGCGGCGGCCGGTGCACGTAGCCGAGCGCTGCCTCGAGGGACGGCAGTCCCACCGTGCCCAGTACCTCGGGCGTCACCCAGTCGCGCAGCCCGCCGCCGGGCAGCTCGGCGAGCGCAAGGCCGGTCAGCAGGCGCATCCGTCCCTGCTGCACGCCCTCGGTGGTCGGGTACACGGGCGTGAGGCCCTCGTCGGCCGGCGAGGGCGCGCCGGGCGTGATCTTGCGGTACTCGGGATGGACGATCTCGAGGCCGGCCGGCCCGGGCCGGGCCTCGCCGAAGCAGCGCAGGCGCGCACCGCGCGCGAGCGACTCCTGCTGCGCGGCCGAGAAGTGGAAGAAGCGCAGCGTGAGGAAGCCCGAGCCGTCGGCGATCCGGCAGAGCAGGGCGCGGCGGCGCCGGAACACCACCTCGGCGAGCTGCACCTCGCCCTCGACCACGGCACGGTCGCCGGCGCGCAGCGTGCCGATCGGGACGACCCGGGTGCGGTCCTCATAGCGCAGCGGCAGGTGGAACAGCACGTCCTGCACCGTGCGCAGGCCGAGCCGCTCGAGTATCACGGCGAGGGCCTCGCCCACGCCGCGCAGGCTGGTGACGGGCCGCTCCTCGAGCGGCAGCGCCATGGTCACAACGGGTTCACGACGGGATCACGGCGCTGGTCGTGACCTTGGCTCAGAGCGCGACGATGCCGTCCATCTCGACGGCGGCGCCCTTCGGCAGCGCGGCCACGCCGACCGCGGCGCGCGCGGGGTAGGGCTGGCTGAAGTATTCCGCCATCACCCGGTTCACGAGCGCGAAATGCGCGAGGTCGGTGAGGTAGACGGTCAGCTTCACGACCTGCGACAGGTCGCCGCCCGCCGCTTCGCACACCGCCTTGAGGTTCTCGAACACGCGCCGTACCTGCGCTTCCATGTCGCCGGCAACCAGCTCGCCGGTGGCCGGGTCGAGCGGGATCTGCCCGGACAGGTACACGGTGTCGCCGGCGCGGACCGCCTGCGAATACGTGCCGATGGCCTGCGGCGCACGGGGGGTGTGGATGGGGGTACGGGGCATGGAGGACTCCTGGTCAGGTCAGCGTCCGGGTGACTTTGAGCACCTCGGGCATGCTGCGGATCGCGCGGATCACGCGTGCGAGGTGCCGGCGGTCGAGCACGAGCAGCTCGAAGGTGAGCATCGAGGAGTCGCTGTCGCGCTCCACGACGGAGACGCGGTCGATGTTGGTCTGGGTGGCGGCGATCGCGGAGGCGACGCGTGCCAGCACGCCCATGCGGTTGGTGACCTCGGCCTTGATCTCGACGTGGAAGTACCGGTCCGTGGCGGCCTGCCACGTCACCGACACCCACTTCTCCGGCTGCTTGCGGAACGAGGCCAGGTTGCCGCAGGCCTCGCGGTGGATCACCACGCCGCGGCCGGTCGAGAGGTTGGCGAGGATCGGGTCATTCGGGATCGGGAAGCAGCAGCGCGCGTAGCTCACGACCAGTCCCTCGGTGCCCGCGATCGCAAGCGGCCCCGCGGCGCCGTCGGTCGGAGCGCCGACCTCGCCCGGCAGCAGGCGGCGCGCCACGAACGGCGCCACCCGTTCGCCGAGACCGATCTTCTCGAACAGCTCCTCTTCGCTGCGCAGGCCGAGGTCGCGCACCACCGTCTGGAGCGCTTCCTCGGGCACCTTGCGCAGGCTGAGCGAGAATTCCTCGAGCGCCTGGTTGAGCAGCCGCCGGCCCAGGTCCACGGCCTCCGAGCGCTTGAGGTTCTTCAGGTACTGGCGGATCGCGGCGCGCGCCTTGGCCGTGACGACGAAGTTCACCCACGAGGGGTTCGGCGTCGCGCCCTTGGCCGTGATGACCTCGACCGTCTGGCCGTTGCGCAGCGGCGTCCTGAGCGGCACGAGGCGGCGGTCCACCTTGGCGGCCACGCAGCGGTTGCCGACGTCCGTGTGCACGTCGTAGGCGAAATCGACGCAGGTCGAGCCGCGCGGCAGGCGGCGGATGTCGCCCTTCGGCGTGAACACGTACACCTTGTCCGGGAACAGGTCGACCTTGACGCTCTCGAGGAACTCCTCGGAGTTGCCGCCCTGCTGGATCTCGACGAGCTGCTGCAGCCACTCGCGCGCGCGGTCGCTGTAGGTGCGCCCCGAGTCGTCGCCTTCCTTGTACTGCCAGTGCGCGGCGATGCCCGACTCGGCGACGTGATGCATCTCCTCGGTGCGAATCTGCACCTCGATCGGCAGGCCATTCGTCCCGAAAGTGGTCGTGTGCAGCGACTGGTAGCCGTTCGCCCGCGGGATCGCGATGTAGTCCTTGAAGCGGCCGGGCATCGGCTTGTAGGTCTTGTGCACGATGCCGAGCGCGCGGTAGCAGGTGTCGGCGCGGTCGACCACGATGCGGATGCCGTGCACGTCCACGATCTCGGCGAGCGAGACCTTCTTGCGGCGCATCTTCGTGTAGATGCTGTAGACGTCCTTCTCCCGGCCCTCGACGCGCGCCGGGATCCCCGCCTTCTTCAGCGCGGCCTCGAGCGCGGTCGCGATGCGCGCGACGAACTGCTTCTGGTTGCCCTTGGCCTTGCGGACCGCGGTCTCGATCACCTTGTAGCGGCGCGGGTAGAGCGCGCGGAAGCCGAGGTCCTCGAGCTCCACTTTGATCGAGTGCATGCCGAGGCGGTTGGCGATCGGCGCGTAGATGTCGAGCGTCTCGCGCGCGATGTTGCGGCGCTTGGCGGGCGGCATGGCGCCGAGCGTGCGCATGTTGTGGGTGCGGTCCGCGAGCTTGACGATGATGACGCGGATGTCGCGCACCATGGCGAGCAGCATCTTGCGGAAGCTCTCGGCCTGCGCCTCGGCCCGGCTCTTGAACTGGATCTGGTCGAGCTTGCTGACCCCGTCGACGAGCTCCGCGACCTCGGCGCCGAAGCGCGTCGTGATCTCCTCCTTGAGCGTCGGGGTGTCCTCCATGACGTCGTGGAGGATGGCGGCGATCAGGGTCTGCGCGTCGAGGCGGAGGTCCGCGAGCAGGTCGGCGACGGCGACCGGATGGGTGATGTAGGGCTCGCCCGAGCGGCGGCGCTGGCCGTCATGGGCCTGGAACGCGAAGTCGTAGGCGGCCTGGACGCGCTCGACATCCTCGGCGGGCAGGTAGCCCTCGAGCTTGTCGATCAGCTGGTTGATGCCGATGGAGCGTCTTCCGTAGGGCAGCAGGCTGCGCAGGGAAGACCTGACGTCCATCGCGGCGTCTCGGGCCCGGGATCAGTCTCCCAGGCCGAGGTGGGGCGCGCGAAGCTCGCCCATGAACTCGGGCTCGGGGATGAATTCCTGGATCGGGCGGTCCGGCTCCTCGAGGATCTCCACGCCGACGTGTCCGGCCGCGATCTCACGCAGCGCGAGCACCGTCGGCTTGTCATTCGCCCAGTCGAGCGTGGGCTCGGCCCCGTTCGCGAGCTTGCGGGCGCGCCGGGACGCGACCAGCACCAGCTGGAACAGGTTGGGGATGTTCTTCAGGCAATCCTCGACGGTGATACGGGCCATGGCGGGTATTTAGACCGGTTTAAGCTGATTTATCGGCGGGGCAGAATAGCACAAGCTCCGAGGGCTGCCCCCCGGTCGGGGGACGCTAGCCGAAAGCGACCGTAACCACCTGGTCTGAAATGCTTTTTTCGAATTTTCAGCCGGCGGCTACCAGCACCTGTCCGGCGTCGTACCGCTCGCATCTCGGGTCATGTCGCTCGACAGAGTGAGCACACCGCACTTCACGTCTGGAGCCACTGGCGTCGCGCTGATCGTCACGCTGGTCTCGAGATCGCCGGACGGGCCAGCCGCGAGGGTGATCGTGTGCGTGCCGTTCTCCGACAGGTATGGGCCCGCTGCTCCGTAGCCGAGATCGGCCATGTCGTCCGTGAACGTGTTGTTCTCGGAGTAGAAGCGCTCCTGGTGCTGCAGCACTTCGTGCAGCATGGACTTGGCCGAAGCCCGCCTGCCGGCACGCACCTGTTCCAGGTAGGTCGGAACGACGATCGCACTGAGGATGCCGATGACCGCCATCACGACCAGCAGCTCAATCAGTGTCACGCCACGCTGTTTCTTCATGGGCTGATCTTCAATCGTGCGCGGTGATCTGCAAGAGTTGCTCCGTGCCGTCCTGCACGATCGTGCGCAACGTCACCTTGCTGCCCACCTTCAGCGACGCGAGCCCGCCGCTCGGCGGCTCCCGCCGCTCGTCCGAGAACGACACGATCGCCGGGTCGAAGCGGTAGGTGCGCCCGGCGGCCACCAGGATTCCCTGCTTCACGTCGATGCTCGTGACGACGCCGTCGACCACCGTTTCGCGGGCTTCAACCGTGTTCACGATCGCGCCGGGACCCGCGGTCGTCACCGCCCCGGCCTGCGCCGCTAACACCAGTCCCGCCGCCACGACCAGTCCTGTCACGCACCTGCCAAATGATTTCATCTGTGCTGACTCCCGCAAGTATCAGGGTATCTCGCGCCACGAGGTGCGGCGGTTCGACAGCGGCTGACCGCTCTCCAGCACGCGCGCGATTCCACCTGAGGACTGGTTGAGGTACTTGTTCTCGAGACCGCCGTCTTCGCCGAAGCCCCGCACCACCGACGGCGAGGAGGAAATCGCGTCGAGGCGCACGGCCGACGCGTGGACGGCACCGCTCGGGAACACGACGAGGTCGGCACCGTCGATGGCGCCGCTCACGTTGACGTCGAAAATCGCCTTGTCGAGACGGCCACCCCCGAGGTAGTCGACCTCCATCAGCCAGGAGGAGCCGCCCGCCGAGCAGGGATCGGCATTCGGGAGCGTCGTCGCCACGATGAAGCGACCGTTGCGCAGGATCGGGTCGACGACGACACGCTCGCCGTCGCCGGGCAGGTCCATGTACCAGCCCTTCTTCGTCGAATAGTCGACGGCGTTGTTCGACACGGCCCGATAGGTCGAGCCCGCAACGGCAGCCACGTCGGTGACCGTCTGCTGCTGCAGGTCGGCGCGTCCGGCGGCCACCGCGGCGCCGGCGTCGCGCACGCCGTAGAGCGACTGCACGCTCACCGAGGGAACGTCAACGCTCTGGAGGTACCGGCCTGTGCCGAACAGCACCATCAGCCCACCCTTCGGATGGCGCGTCACCTCGACCGCTGTGGTGATCGGCTGCGCATTGCCGAGCGAGTCGACTGCACTGTAGAACGGTCCGCCGTAGACACGGCTCCAGGTGCCTTCGGCCGCGGAGGTCAGGTCGAACTTCCAGACATTGCCCCTCAGGTCGCCCGCATAGGCATAGTCGGCCGTGCCGTTGCCGTCGATGTCGACGACCGCCGGGGTCGAAAGACCATTCGGATCCGCCACGGTGCCGACGCCGGTGTCGATCTCGCGGATCACCTCTCCGGTCTCGGCGTTGAGGATGAACAGCTTCGCGAGACCGGAGCCGGTGTTGTTGTAGCCGTTGCCGACGATGACGCCCGGGTCGCCGTTGTTGAGACGGATGATCGTCGGCTGTGAGTACGTCAGTCCAAGGTCGTTGTCGTCGGTGGAAGTGAATTCCCAGAGCACCGTGTCGCCCGGGTCGGCTTCGCTGAAGCGCGTCGGGTCCGTGACGTCGATCGCGAACAGGCCCCTTCCGCCTGCCGACAGACCGCTGACCAGCAGCGTGCGCCAGCCGCCGCTGAACTTGATGTCGGCCACGATGGGACTGCCGTCCACCATGTACTTGTGCTGGAAGCCCTGCGCAGTCAGGCCCGACAGCCGGGAATAGACCGGTGTCGGCACATAGGCCATCACCTCGTCGCCGGTCGAAGCCTTGAACCCGTGCAGCATGCCGTCGTTCGAGCCGACGTAGATCATTTCGGCGCGACCCGCATAGGTCGACTTGAATGCCAGGTAACTCGCGTCGGTCAGGTTGCGTCTCGGTCCGCGTACGTAGGCCGGGGAGGAGTTGACGATGTCGCCGAGTTTGAGACGTTGCGGCGCCGGAAGTTCATCGCTCCGGCGCCCTCATTCGCCGCCGAGCCGCGCAGGTACTGGACGCGCTGGCTGCCCATGCCGTCGTTGACGCCCAGCACGTTCGTGTTCAGCGCCGTCACCTGTGCCAGCGACAACTCCGTATCTTCCGGCGCCGCCGGATCGGCGGGCCAGCGGAACGCGATCGCGCGGTCCGACGACGGGTTGTAGGACAGGATCTTGCGGCCGGCGTCCCAGTCCTGGAGGTTCACCCGAACCCCGGCATCCCACTCGGCCGGGCCAATCTCGCCGGTGTCCGGGTCGATCGGGAACGCCTGCAGCTGACCGGACCAGTCGCCGGTGTTGAACTTCGCCTGGAACAGCTTCGAGTCCGTCTCGATGGAACCGCTGTTCAGCGCCACCGCGCCGGCCGCACCGGAGCGGATCAGGATGTCGTTGAAGACCGTGTTCAGCTCGGTGATCAGCGTCGCCTCATCGGTCGCGTAGTAGCTGCTGCCGGTGCCGCCGGCGGCTGCGATCGTATCGAGCTGCGCCGGATTGGTGCCGAAGGGCAGCGCGAAACCGACGATGTAGCTCAGCACCCCGCTCGTGCGCACCGCGTCCGCCGCCGTCGACGCGTCGGCCAGCATCGTGGCGACGTCGGATGATGGCACGCCCAGGCGAGTGGCCGACGGCAGGCCGTTGGTCAGCAGCACCGAGAAGTTCTTGCCGCAGGAGTTCGGCGGGGCCGGCAGCGGACCGCCGCGCGCGGCCTCCGCCACATTGCCCTGGAAGTAGTCGCGAATCGTGTACAGCGTCCCCTCGAGCGGCGTCAGGCCCGCGTTCTGCAGCGGAAACGCCGGATTGGTCGGCGCATTTGTGACGAACTGCGACGTACCGAGCTTCGTATTCATCTTCGCGGCCTGGGCCGCATCGACGTTCGCGATTGGCACGTGCACGTACCCGCGGCCGGGCGAGCCGTTGTTGAACCAGGTGAGCGATACCGCGCGCCATGCCATGAACCGGCCGAAGTCGGTGATGCCCTGGCCCAGGTCGCTGTCCGTAGGCAGGAACGTGAAGGTACCCATTCCCCCGCCCCAGCCCTGCAAGGCCGCGGAAGCGGCGGTGTCCGCCGCCGGCAGCGTCTCGGAGGTGGTGTTCTTGGTCGGGAAGCAACGGTACTGGTCCCACGGACCGCCCCACAGGACCTCGCCGTTCTTGAACCCTTCTGGTGAAGTAGACAGTGGATTTGGCGGATTTGGTGCCGCGTTCGCCGTGCGTGAGTAGCAGAACCGGGTACCCTGATTCGCGGCCGAGTAGAACGGCAGGTTGACGTTGAAGTAGATGAAGTTTCCGGGCCAGCTCGGGTTCGGCTCGCGGAACCTCTTTGTCGGTGCGGCGCGCGGCCCGGCATAGGCCGGATCGTAGTTCGCCGGATCAAAGCTGACGTCGTAGGGACTCGAATGCAACCAGTTGAGCACCACGCCGCTCTGCTGGAAGGCCGTGAGGCCCATGTTCAGTGCGCCGCCGTAGTTGACGACCAGGTTCTTCGCAACGCGCCGGGCGATCTCCGAACGGCTGTTCGCGGCGGCACTGCCGACCGCAAGACCGGTCGCGTCCTCGTCCATGCTGTTCGAGTTGGCGATCGTCAGCATCACGTTCGGCTTATAGCCGGAGGCGACGAACAGCGGGGTCTCCGCGATCACGAGGGGCGCCGCGATCGCCGGCGGTGCCAGTGAAGCCAGCGCCGCGCAGACGGCAGTGGCGATTGCCGAACGATGCGGGACTCTAGAGGGTTTCATGGGCGGTTACCTGGCTTACTGTTTGACGTAGACGCTCTGCAGCATCACCTGGGTCGTGTCACGCCGGCCCCAGCCGCGCGCGGTGATCCGATAGGCCGTGCCGCCGGAGGTCGAGGAGCGCACGTTGGCGCTCAGCGAGTTGCCCGCGCCGGCCGGAAGGTCCGGCAGCAGTTCGACGATGTAGCGCGGCGCTTGCGAGACGTCGACGGGATATGCGCCGGCGCCGGAGCCGTCGCCGTAGACGCGCGACGAATGCGTCGTCCCAGTCACCTGCTGCCAGTTCGGCGTCGCGACGGTCGCGGGTATGCACAGGCCGTCCGTGCAGGCCGCATCGAACGGGCTCTCGGTGGTGAGATTCGCCAGGATGTCGGCCTCGGCGTCGCGCAGCGCAGCCTCGGCCGCCTCGAACGCGATCGCACGATCGCGGTCGTTACCGGCCATGCGCTCGTGCAGCGTCGAGGAGCGTACCGATACCAGCCCGAGGATCGTCAGCACGATCAGGAACATCAGCGCGATCACGAGCGAGGCGCCTTGCTGGCGGTGCAATGCAGGGGTTCGGTGGCTCATAGCGTTCGGTTGCGCAGCTGGATCGTAACGTTGAACGGGCGCCGCAGCCGGTCGTCGGCCGCCGCGATGTCCGGCACGCCGTTGAAGTCGTAGACCTGCGGGCTCTGCGCCGCACGCTCGAGCTTGCTTCGCATCAGCAGGCTTGCGCGCACCGACACGACCTGCGACCAATCCGCCACGTCGTCCGCGGTGACGAACAGGTCGGCGAAGATGTCGCCGTCGGTATCCAGGCCGTACTGCAGCTGGAACTCCTCGACGCCTTCGGCGATCTCCTCGGAGAGCGCCGCGTTGTTGACCCGGCGGTACAGCGAGCGATTCGTGCCAACGCCGTTCTCGGCAATGTAGTAAGTCAGCGTCGTGTACGGCGCAACCATCGCATCCGGACCGTAGGCGCGGCCGAAGTCGGCAACCGCGTTCAAGCCGCCGCCGTCGGCGTGCTGGAGGCCGCCGGCGAGGCCGGTGACGTAGAAGGCGGTCGACTGGGTGCAGTCGCCGACGATCGCGCGCTGGCCGACGGCAAATCCGGCAACCGAGAACAGTGGGATCGCCGCGCTGCCGTTCGCCATCGTCCCGGACAGCGATACCGGCTCGCCCGCCGGGATCCGCACGGTGATCGCATCGCTGTCCGGCAGCGGTGCCGGAGCCGCCGTTGCGAGACCGGCGCCCGCGGCCGGGGCCGGGTCAAAGGCCACGCCGGTCCCCTCGTGCCCCATGACGTATTCATCGAAGTCGTTCAGGTACGCGGTCGGCACGTCGATCACGTTCACCAGCCCACCGGAATCCAGCAGGCGGTTGCTGTTGCAGCCGATATAGCCCGCGAGCCGCACGTCCTGCTGCATCATGTCCACGGCGACGCGCGCCTGCTCCTGGATCTCGTTGATCGTCTGGGTCACGGAACTGGTCTTCGACGCGCGCGAGAACACCGTGACGATCACCGCGGCGAGCACCAGCGCCAGCGCCATGCCGATCATCATCTCGATCAGCGAGAAGCCGTTCTGCCGGGTGGCCGGTGCTGTCATGGCCGCACCGTCATCACGAAGCGCGGTACCTCGGCATCGAGGTCGCGCGTCGCACGCTGGCTCCACCAGATCTTGATGGCGTAGGCATCGCCCACTCCGTCGCATCCCGCAGCGCCGGCGTCGTCACCGTCGTCCGGCGTGCTGTCGATGCAGACCACGCCCTCTCCGGCCGGCAGGCTCTGCTGTACCTGGTCGAGCCAGTCGGACATGTCGTCCGCCGCGAGTTCCTCGGGCGTGCAGGCGGCAGGGGCGCCCTCCACGGCCCCGGCATAGACCGACCGGCAGGCGTTGGCGGCCGGCGCCGCGTCGTCATAGCCCACTCCCGGCGTGCCGTCGGCGGCACCGCGATTCGCACGCATCCGGTCAGCCATGTCGGTTGCGAGCACGGTCGCCTCGGTGCGCATGTTCGAGATCGAGCTCGAGGACAGCGCGACGGCCTGCAATCCCACGACTCCGAGCAGGCCGATCGCGAAGATCAGTACGGTAATCAACGCCTCGATGAGGATGTAGCCGCCGTCTGCACGGCGCGGAGCGGCGCTACGGAGGCCGGGGTTCAACATACGACCGCCTCCCGGTCGAGCGTCGCCGCGCCGCTGCGATGGATGTTGACGACGCGCCGCTCGTGGCCCGCCGAACAGACCTCGACCTGGCCGGGCGCGGCCAGTCGCCCTCTCGGCTCGAAGCTGAGGAAGAACGCGCCTGCGGCTCCGGTCGGGTTCGTCTCGATCGACGGGTCCAGTGCGGGCGTCGTCGAGAGGATCACATCGCCCCCATCGACGTCACCCACCGTGTCGTTGTCGATGAATACGAGGCGACCGTCGTTCCAGCTGTCGGTCGCGCAGGTCGCACCGTCGGCACTCGTGCAGACGGTGACGCGTTGTCCACGCATCGCGGCCTCGTTACGGGCCAGCGCGAAGTCGACGACGAGATCGCGCGCGCTGCCGGACAGGCGCGACTCGTCTACGATGTTGCCAAGACCGGGCCCGGCGAGCGCGAGCAGGATGCCGAGGACCGTCAGCGCGGTCATCAGCTCCATCAGGCTAAAGCCCGTCTGCGCCGGTATAGGTTTCATGACCATGAATCTTTTCACAGCGCGTCAAATTTACTGTGAACGGATGAGAGATTGTCCCCTCTCGCCGACCTGTGAATCATGACTGTGACCTGATTCACGGAAAGGGAGCCCCCTGGCCCCTGCGTGGGCACAGGAGTCAGACAGTCAGAACCGGGATAGTTTCACAACATGAGGGTCGCGCAAACCGACTCGAGCACGCTGCGTTCGCAGATCCACGCCGCATACAATGACGTCGAATTCACCAAGTAGTTGATTTTATTGAAATAACGCACGCTCATCGGCTTCCGGGGGCCGGAATGCGGGCCCGCGAAATCATGGCCCTATTCCCGGGCCGTGTGGTCGCCGGTCAACCGGGTCGCCAACGACGCGAACCCGGGCGCGCTGCTTTTCGATGCCTCCCCGCGGCCGGCCACGATCGCACGCAGTTCCTCGACGGCCTGCCCGAAGTCGTCGTTGATCACGACGTAGTCGAACTCGCTCCAGTGCGCCATGTCGGCGGCGGCATCGCGCAGCCGGCGCTGCACGACGTCCTCCGCATCGGTGGCGCGGCCTCGCAGCCGGCGCTCGAGCTCGGTCCGCGACGGCGGCAGGATGAACACCGAGACGCACTCGGGCAGGGCCGCGCGGACCTGTCGCGCGCCCTGCCAGTCGATCTCCACGATCAGGTCCTGGCCGGCCGCGAGCGAGGCCTCGACCTGGCGGCGGGCCGTGCCGTAGCGGTTGTCGAACACCCGGGCGTGCTCGAGGAACTCGCCTGCCGTCGCCATGCGCTCGAACTCATCGGGATCGACGAAGAAATAGTCGCGTCCGTGCAACTCGGTCGGCCGCTGCTTGCGGGTGGTATAGGAGATCGAGAAGCGCAGGCCCGGCTCGCGCTCCATCAGCGCCCGGACCAGCGAGGTCTTGCCCGCCCCGGAGGGCGCGGCAATCACGAACAGCCGCCCGCGGCGGCCGGCGGCGTCACTCAACGTTCTGCACCTGCTCGCGCATCTGCTCGATGAGCACCTTCATGTCCACGGCGGCACGCGTGGTCTCGGTGTCCTGCGACTTCGACGACAGCGTGTTCGCTTCGCGATTGAATTCCTGCATCAGGAAGTCCAGTCGGCGGCCGGCGGGCTCCTTCGAGTCCAGCACCTGCAGCGTCTCCGTGACGTGGCTGCCGAGGCGGTCGAGCTCCTCCTCGACGTCCATCTTGTAGGCGAGCAGCGCGACCTCCTGCTCGAGGCGCTCGGCGTCCACGGCCGTACCGAGCTGCGCCACGCGTTCCACCACGCGAGCGCGGATGCGTGCGGCGACCTCGGGCAGCCGCGCCCGCAACGTGGCGACCGACTCGCGCAGCGCTTCGCAGCGCTGCACCAGCATCTCCCGGGTGCGGGCGCCCTCGCGGGCCCGGGCCGCGTTGAGCTCGCCCGCGGTCTCGCGCAGCAGCTCCATCGCCGCCGCGGCGATCGGCGTGACGTCGCGTTCCACGTCGCGGATCACGCCCGGCCAGCGCAGCACGTCGAGCGGATCGATCGTTCCGGCGGCGGCGCCGCCCATCGCCTGCACCTCTGCTGCGCGCGCGACGAGCTGCTCGACCAGGGGCTGATTGATTTCGAGCGCCGCTGCCGTCGCTGGCCCGCCCCGCAGGTACATGCCGGCATCCACCTTGCCGCGTCGCAGGTTCGAGGAGAGCAGCTGGCGTGCGTCGGTCTCGAGTCCGCGCAGGTCCTCGGGCAGCCGCAACGAGAGCTCGAGGTAGCGGTGGTTCACCGAGCGCAGCTCGCAGGTGAGGGTTCCCCACGGGCCCTGGCGCTCGCGGCGCGCGAAGCCGGTCATGCTGCGGATCATGGGCGGTTACTTAGGGCAGGTGGTACGGCGCCGGCGCGGTGCGCCACTTACGCGGCGCGGGCGCGGATGCTATAAAACGCGACTGAGTTTACATGAGAACAGGCGTGCCGGAGCGTCCCTTGCAGATCGAGCACGCGGAACTGAGCCTCCTCGGGAATCGCGAAGAAAACCAGGATCGTGTCGCGATCGCCGCGGACGATGGCGCAGCGTTCATCGCCGTCGTGGACGGCATGGGCGGACACTCCGACGGCGCGCGCGCCGCCGAGGCGGCCATTCGTACCATGCTGACCGAATTCGGCGAGGCGAGCCGCCCGCTGTTCGATCCCGACGGACTGCTGCACCTCACGATGGGCCGCGCGCACGAGGCGGTGGTGGCGCTCGGGCGAGGCGTGCCGCCCGAGAGCCGGCCGCGCGCGACCTGTGCCGTCTGCCTGGTGCAGGGCTCGAGCGCCTTCTGGGCGCACGTCGGGGACAGCCGCATCTACCTGTTGCGGTCTGGCCGCGTGGCGGAGCGCACTCGCGACCACAGTCACGTCGAACTGCTGCTGCGCACCGGGCGCATCACGGAGGGGCAGGCGCACGACCACCCCATGCGCAATTACGTCGAGAGCTGCCTCGGCGGAGACCCGGCCCTGCCGGAGATGACGCTCGGCGGCCGCCGCACGCTCATGGCGGGCGACGTGCTGCTGCTGTGTTCCGACGGACTCTGGTCCGGCGTGACGGAGGCGCAGATCGGTGCGCTCGCCGGGGCCCGCGATCGCAGCCTGGCCGACGCGCTCGCCGAGCTCGGCGCCACCGCGCTGCAGGCCACCGCGCCGTTCGCCGACAACACCACGGTGGCCGCGCTGCGCTGGCTCGGCCCCTGACCGCCCCCCGAGGAGACCCCCAAGTGAGACCGAACGGCCGCGTGCCGGGCGAATTGCGCCCGATCCGGATCACCCGCGGATTCACCCGCCACGCCGAGGGATCGGTCCTGGTCGAGTTCGGCGAGACGCGGGTGCTCGTGACCGCGAGCGTCGAGGACGGCGTGCCCTCATTCCTGCGCGGCAAGGGCGGCGGCTGGGTCACGGCCGAGTACGGCATGCTGCCGCGCGCCACCCACACGCGCTCGGCACGCGAGGCGGCGCGCGGCAAGCAGAGCGGTCGTACGCTCGAGATCCAGCGACTGATCGGCCGGTCGTTGCGCGCGGTCGTGGACCTGCGTGCACTCGGCGAGCGCACGGTGACGCTCGACTGCGACGTGCTGCAGGCGGACGGCGGCACCCGCACGGCCGCGATCACCGGCGCCTACGTCGCACTCGCCGACGCGATGGACGCGCTCGCGCGCCGCCGCGCGGTCGCATCGAGTCCCCTGCACGGCCAGGTGGCCGCGGTGTCGGTCGGCATCGTGGGCGGCGTGCCCGTGGTAGACCTCGATTACGCAGAGGACTCCACCGCCGAGACGGACATGAATGTGGTCATGAACAACGGCGGTGGCTTCGTCGAGGTGCAGGGCACGGCCGAGGGCCACGCCTTCCGCCGTCACGAGCTCGACGAGCTGCTCGACCTCGCGGCGGCCGCCTGCCAGCAACTGTTTGCGGCGCAGGCCGAGTCGCTGATGGCGCCACGACCGGACGAGCCGGCCCGGCCGCGACGATGAGCAACGGCGGCTTGCCGCCGCGACTGGTGCTCGCGACCGGCAATCCGGGCAAGCTGCGCGAGATGCGCGCAATCCTCGCGCCCTGGCATGTCGACGTGCGGCCGCTGTCCGAGTTCACGAGCGAAGCCGCCGAGGAGACCGGACTGAGTTTCGTCGAGAACGCGATCCTGAAGGCGCGCTTCGCCGCGCAGGCGGCCGGGCTGCCGGCGGTCGCCGACGACTCGGGGCTCGAGGTGGACGCGCTCCGGCGGGGAGCCGGGCATCTACTCGGCCCGCTATGCCGGGCCTCGGGCCGATGACGCGGCGAATAACGCGCGCCTGCTGCGGGAGCTCGAGGCGGTGCCCGACGCTGCGCGCAGCGCGAGGTACCGCTGCGCCATGGTGTACCTGCGCCACCCGCTCGATGCATCGCCGGTCGTCTGCCAGGCGAGCTGGGAGGGTCGCATCGCTCGCCTGCCTCGTGGCGCGGGCGGCTTCGGCTACGACCCGCTGTTCCGGGTCGGCGAGAGCATGACGACGGCCGCCGAGCTCGACCCGGAGCGCAAGAATCGCGAGAGCCATCGCGGGCAGGCGCTGCGGGCGCTGGTGTCGGCGCTCGCGGGCCGGTCCGGAGCCGAGTGAAACGGCCCGTGCCGCCGCTCGCGTTGTACGTGCACCTGCCCTGGTGCGTGCGCAAGTGTCCGTACTGCGATTTCAACTCGCACGTGGTGCCGGCCGCCGGGCTGCCCGAACGCGCCTACGTCGCGGCGCTGCTCGACGATCTCGAGTTCGCGGCGCGCGACTGCGAGGGGCGCGAGCTCGTCTCGGTGTTCTTCGGCGGCGGCACGCCGAGCCTGTTCGCGGCCGAATCCGTCGGCCGCATCCTCGAGCACGCTGATCGGCTGTTCGTGGCAGCGCCCGACCTTGAGGTGACGCTCGAGGCCAATCCCGGCACGGTGGAGCGCGGGCGCTTCGCCGATTACCGTGCTGCGGGCGTCACGCGCGTGTCGCTCGGCGCGCAGAGCTTCGACGACGACCGCCTCGCGGCGCTGGGGCGCATTCACTCCAGCCGCGAAACGCTGGCGGCGGTGGCGGAGTTGCGCGCTGCGGGCCTCGACAACTTCAATCTCGATCTCATGTACGCACTGCCGGAGCAGACGCTCGAGGGTGCGCTGGCGGATCTCGAGCAGGCGCTGCGCCTCGATCCGGCGCACGTGTCCCACTACCAGCTCACGCTGGAGCCCGGCACGGCCTTCGAGCGCCGGCCGCCGCCGCTGCCCGACGAGGAGGCCGCGTTCGCGATGCAGGGCGCCTGCGAGTCGCGCCTGGCCGCGGCGGGCCTGCGGCAGTACGAGGTGTCGGCCTACGCGACGGCCGGGCGTGAATGCCGGCACAACCTCAATTACTGGCGCTTCGGGGATTACCTCGGCATCGGGGCCGGCGCCCACGGCAAGCTCACCGATCCGGTCGCCGGCAGCGTGCTGCGGACCGCCCGCGTGCGGCAGCCCGCACGCTATCTCGCGGCCGGCACGCCCGCCGCCCGCATCGAGGAGTCGCGACGGGTGTTCGCGGACGATCTCGCGTTCGAGTTCTTCCTCAACGTGCTGCGGCTGGTGGACGGATTCGACGCGGCGCAGTTCGAGTCGCGCACGGGGCTGGCCTGGGAATCCGTGGCGGCAGCGGTGGCTGTCGCCGAGGCGAGGGGCCTGCTGCGGGCCGGGCCGCGAGACCACTGGGTGCCCACCCCGCTGGGAAGGCGGTTCCTGAACGACCTGCAGGCCTTGTTCCTGCCGGCCAGCACTGAAAGCGCGGCAAACACCGATCCCGGAGGCCTTGCATTGGCTGCAAGGATCGGCTAGGTCCCGGAGCAGTTATTCACACCTCCCCGGCGAAGGCCCAGATTCGACATGTTACGTCCTGTAGTCGAAGTGACATGTTAGGCGACGGGCGTAACCGATTGTTTTTATATGTGAAAAACAGCTGGTCATTTTTTGATCAATGCGAAAATGGCGCACTCCGGCTCCCGTGCGAGTCGCCGGTGTCGAGTTTGATCCACAGATTTATCCACAGCTTTTGTGGATAACCGCCGCCGGGCCAGGAACACGGCTGCGTGGCGGCCTTGTAACGACCCCACTGCGCTCCTATACTTCGCGCCCTTTTCCCCCAAGCCTTCCCAAGGACCGCGGCCATGAAGAGCGGAATCCATCCCGACTACAAGGCGATCACCGTCACCTGCAGCTGTGGCAACACCTTCGAGACGTGTTCCACGCTCGGGGAAGATCTGCAGATCGAGGTGTGCTCGAGCTGCCATCCCTTCTACACGGGCAAGCAGAAGATCGTCGACACCGGCGGCCGCGTCGACCGCTTCCGGAAGAAGTACGCGCGCGGCTGATCGGCAACGGTCTCCCGGTTGAATGCGACGGGGCGCTTCGGCGCCCCGTTTCGTTTCTCAGGAACTTTCGGCTGCCGCGACCGGCCTCTACACTCGGTCCGATCGCCGGAGGCCCAGCCGATGAATGCCCGCACCCTGATTTTCGCCACCGCGCTGGCCTCCGGGCTGGCACTCGGTGGTTGCGCGACCAATCCCGTCACCGGCCGCTCCGACATCGTGACCATGTCCGCGGCGCAGGAGGTGGAGATCGGCCGCAAGATGCACCCGCAGATCCTCCAGCAGTACGGACGCTACTCCGACGAGGTCCTGCAGGCGTACGTGAACGACCTCGGGCAGCGTATCGCGGCGGCGAGCCACCTGCCGGACCTGCAGTTCACCTTCACCGTGCTCGACAGCGAGGAGGTCAACGCCTTCGCGCTGCCGGGCGGATACGTGTACGTGACGCGCGGCATCCTGGCGTACCTCAACTCCGAGGCCGAGCTCGCCGCGGTCCTCGGTCACGAGGTCGGCCACGTGACGGCCCGGCATGCCGTCCGCCAGCAATCGGGGGCCGCGGCGGCGGGTGTCGGGGCGACGCTGATCGGGGTCCTCACCGGCAGCGGCGACCTCGCCAACCTGGCCAATTACGCTGGCACCGCGCTGGTACGCGGTTACGGCCGCGACATGGAGCTCGAGGCCGATTCCATCGGCGCGGAGTACCTCGTCCGCCTCGGCTACGCGCCCGAGGCCATGATCGACGTCGTGCGCCTGCTCAAGAACCAGGAAATGCTGGAGGTGCAGATTGCCCGCCAGGAAGGCCGCGAGCCGCGCGTCTACCACGGCGTGTTCTCGACCCACCCCGACAGCGACACCCGTCTCAAGGAAGTCGTGGCGTCGGCCGGCAAGGCGGGGACCGGCGAGGCACGTCCGGACGGTCGCGACGCGTACCTGAAGCGCATCAGCGGGCTACCCCTCGGACCGAGCCGCGAGCAGGGCGTGGTGCGCGGCAGCCGTTTCTACCACGGCACGCTCGGCATGACGGTCGCGTTCCCGTCGGGCTGGGCAGTGCAGAACCTGCCCCGCAAGGTGGTGGCCACCTCGCCGCAGAAGGACGCGATGCTGCAGCTGAGCGCGACGCCGCCGCCGCCAGACGTCAAGCCGGGCGAGCTGCTCGCGAGAAGCCTCCCCGGCGTGCCGCTGTCGGGCGCGGAACCGCTGGAGATTAACGGCCTCAGCGGCTACACGGCGATCGCCCGCGACGTCGCGCTGCCGTGGGGCAACCGGGGCCCGGCGCGTTACGCCGTCGTCTACTACAACGGCCTCGCTTACGTCTTCACGGGCGCGACGCGCCTGAGCTCGGCGCTCGGCGCCAGCGACCCGCTGTTCATGTCCAGCATCAAGACCTTCCGCCGCCTGCGGGACAACGAGCTCAAGCTCGCCGAGCCGAACCGCATCCGGCTGATCAAGGCCACCCCGCAGACGCGGATCGCAGCGCTGGCGGGTGCCTCGCCGATCGAGAAGTACCCGACCGAGCGCCTGCGGCTCCTCAACGACCTCTACCCGGACAAGGAGCCGACCCCGGGTCAATGGCTCAAGGTCGTGGAATAGTCCTAACTTGATCGGATCGGGCCGCCGTGCAAGGCTCCGAGACCGTGCCCGGGGCCGTCACCGGCGGGTCGTCACAGGTAGAAAACAATGAGCGGAAGCAAGTACGAACTGGTCAATCTGGACTCAGGCAAGAAGACGACGCTCGACTCGCGCGTCGGAACCATCGGGCCGGAGTGCGTCAACATCGGCAACATCGCGAAGGACTTCGGGGCGTTCACGTTCGACCCCGGCTTCATGGCCACGGCGTCCTGCGAGAGCAGGATCACCTACATCGACGGCGACGCTGGCATCCTGCTCTACCGCGGCTACCCGATCGAGCAGATCGCCACCAAGTCGAGCTTCATCGAGGTCGCGTACCTGCTGATCAACGGCGAGTTGCCGACGGCGGAGCAGCTCGAGCAGTTCGACCATGCGATCCGTTACCACACGATGATCAACGAGTCGCTGCTGCGCTTCTTCAACGGCTTCCACTACGACGCACACCCGATGGCGATGGTGTCTGCGGTGGTGTCGTCGATGGCGGCCTTCTACCACGACTCGATGGACAACCATAACCCGCGGCACCGCGAGATCTTCGCGCACCGCATCCTGGCCAAGGTGCCGACCATCTCGGCGGCGGCCTACAAGCACATGCTCGGCCAGCCGTTCGTCTACCCGCGCAACGACATGGATTACTGCGCCAACATGCTGCGCATGTTCTTCGCCGTGCCGGCCGGCGACTACGAGGTCGATCCGGTCACGGCCCAGGCGCTCGACCTGCTGCTCATCCTGCACGCCGACCACGAGCAGAACGCCAGTACCTCGACCGTTCGCCTCGCGGGCAGCACCGGCACGAACCCCTACGCCGCCATTTCCGCCGGCGTCTCGGCCCTCTGGGGCCCGGCGCACGGCGGCGCGAACGAGGCCGTGCTCGCCATGCTCGAGGACATCGGCACCGTCGACAACATCGCGAAGTTCCTCGATCACGTGAAGGACAAGGACGGCGGCAAGCGGCTGATGGGCTTCGGCCACCGTGTCTACAAGAACTTCGACCCGCGCGCCAGGATCATCCGCGAGATGTGCCACAAGGTGCTCGGCCGGCTCGGCCAGACCGACAACCCGCTGTTCGAGCTGGCGCTGCGCCTCGAGGAGATCGCCCTCAAGGACGAGTACTTCATCTCGCGCAAGCTGTACCCGAACGTGGACTTCTACTCGGGCGTGATCTACAGCGCACTCGGCATCCCGCGCTCGATGTTCACGGTGATGTTCGCGATCGCGCGCACCGCGGGCTGGGTCGCACACTGGCAGGAGATGATCGGCGACCCGGCGATGAAGATCGGCCGGCCGCGGCAGCTCTACACCGGGCCGGTGCAGCGCGACTACGTCGAGGTCGACAAGCGCTAGCGACGCCGCCTTACCCGGGACGACCGCCGGAGCGCAGGCAGAATTCCCGCCGTGCCGAGGCCTGACCCCCTGCGCCTGCGTCCTTCCGGGGGCGGCCTCTGGAACAGCACCGAGGGCCGCATCCTGGCCGTCGGGCTCGGCCTCACGGCGCTGATGTTGATTACGCTGGGCGTCGGCTGGCTGACGAAGCCCGAGTGGACCCTCGTGTTTGCGGCGATGACCGGTCTCAACCTGTTGATCGGGCGGGCGGCAGGGATGTCCTTCGGCTACGCCAACGGGCTCGACCATGTGGTCGTCATCTGCAGCAACGTGCTCGTGGAAACGATCCAGGTGCTGGTGCTCTATCCGCTGTTCGTGCTCAGCTGGAGGAACCTGGTGGACGTGCGGCGGCTGCGCCGCGTCCTCGTGGAGATGCGGCGCTCGGCGGAGGCCAGCCAGCCCAGGGTAGCCCGCTTCGGCATGCTGGGACTCTTCGTGTTCGTCTTCCTGCCGTTCTGGATGACGGGGCCCGTCGTCGGATCGATCATCGGCTTCCTGCTCGGGCTGAAGTCCCGCCAGAACCTCGCCATCGTGCTGGTCGCCACCTATGCGGCGATCGGCGTCTGGGCCCTGCTCTTCGAACAGCTCAACGACCTGCTGACGACCTACGGGCGTTATGCCGCGTTCGCATCGGTACTGGCGCTGGCGGCCGCGGTGCTCGCCGTCCGCCGCTTCGGTCGCTGGCGGCAGGCGTCATCGCGGGAAGTCGACGGGTGACGAGGGAGCGTCCGGCCGGCAGCGCCAGCGGTCGGCCGGCTCAGAGCAATGATTCCACCTCGGCTGCGCTCGCGCGGCGCATCGGCTTTCCGTCCACCGGACTGCAGGGTGCCTGGCGGATGCCGTCCAGCGGGAAGACCACGGCGTCCACGGTCTGACGTCCCGCCACGAAGCGCAACGCCGGATAGGCGACGATGCGATCGCGCTCGAAGCGCACCCGGCGCTCCAGCACCTCGTGCGGGACGCCGCGGTCTTCCAGTCGCAGCGACACGGCCTCCGGGCTCTCAGTGAACAGGTGCAGGTTGATCTCGGAGTGGGGCGAGGCGGTGCCCGTCAGCACGGGCCCGACCAGGCGCGGCTGGAAGTCCGACATCAGGCGCATGGCCTCGAGCGCGGAGCGGCGCAACACCGCCAGGTCGGCCTCGTGTCGGTCGGCACCGAACAGGCGCTGGTGAGCCATCAGTGCGGCCTCGACCTCGACGTTCCGCGGGAGGATGGAGGCGTCCGTGACGCCGAGGCGATCGGCCGCCTTGCGCTTGGCGAGCAGGAAGTCGGCCACACCCTGCTCGCGCATGATCCGCGCCGCCTCGTCTGCGACCGCCTGGCGCAGCAGGTCGGCCCGCGGGTTGGGTCTTCGGCTCACTGCGGGTCCCGCTAGAAGATCGACTCGTCGGCTGCCGCGGACACCACGCCCTCGCCGCTCAGTTCGCCGTCGAACGACGCCGCGCGGGCGTCCGGGACGTGGCCCTCGAGGAACGCCTCGAACAGCGCGCCGCCGGCGCCGACCGACGTCGGCTGGCCGGTCGAGCGGTTGACCCACATGCGCACTACGCCCGGTGGCTCGGGCAGCCGGTTCTCGGGGCGGTCGCGCAGCGCCTCCTCCATGAAGGACACCCACATGGGCAGCGCCGTCCGGCCGCCTTCTTCGTTGTCGCCGAGCGAGCGTTCCTGGTCGAAGCCGATCCAGGCCGCCGCTGCGACGTCGCCGTTGAAGCCGACGAACCACGCGTCGCGCCGGTCGCTGGTGGTGCCGGTCTTGCCGGCGAGGTCGCTGCGTCCGAGCGCCTTGGCGCGCTGCGCCGTGCCCCGCTGGACCACGTCCAGCATGATGTCGGTCATCACGAATGCGTTGGCCGCCGTGATCGCCTGGGGCGCCGCGGTGGTGCCGGGGCAGTCGACGCACGCGACCGGTGGCTGCGCGACGAACACCTCGCGTCCCTCGCCGTCGGTCACGCGCTCGATCACGTGCGGGGTGACGAGGAAGCCGCCGTTGGCGAACACCGCGAAGGCGCGGGTCATCTCGAGCGGCGTCACCTGGCCCGAGCCCAGCGCGAAGGTCAGGTTCGGCGGCGTCGCCTCGGGGCTGAAGCCGAAGCCGGCGATGTGGCGCATCGCGGGCCCGATGCCCGTGGCCCGCAGCAGGCGCACCGAGACCAGGTTCTGGGAGCGCACCAGCGCCTCGCGCAGCGGCGTGGGCCCGTAGAACTTCTTGTTGATGTTCTGCGGACGCCACTCGTCGTTGCCGCCGCCGCCGCCGAGCACGATCGGGGCGTCGTTGATCAGGCTCGCCGGCGTGAAGCCGCGCTCGAGCGCGGCCGAGTAGACGAACGGCTTGAAGGCGGAGCCCGGCTGGCGGCGTGCCTGGATCGCCCGGTTGTACTTGCTCTCGTCGAAGTCGAAGCCGCCGACCAGGGCCAGGATGGCGCCGTCGCGCGGCTGGAGTGCGACCAGTGCGCCCGCGACGGCGGGCAGCTGTGCGAGGCGGTAGCGGCCGTCCTCGTAGGGCTCGAGGTACACCAGCTGGCCGCCGGCAAGGACGTCGGCCGCGGTCTTCGGCGCCGGGCCGAGCCGGTCGCCCGGCAGCGCGGCGCGCGCCCAGGCGAGATCGTCCCACTCGAGGTCGACGGCGATGCCGTCGCGCCGGCGCAGCAGCGCGCCGCGTTCGCGCACGCTCTCGACGAGCGCGGCCACGAGGCTGCCCCGATCCGGGTGGCGCCGGAACGCCGCGGTCACCGCCGACGGGTCCGCGAGCGTCGCGGCGTCGAGCTGCTCGAGCGGGCCGCGATAGCCGTGCCGTCGTTCGTACTCGAGCATCGTCCGCCAGGCCGCCGCGTTGGCGGCGTTCTGCAGCCGGCTGTCCACCGTCGTCGTGACGCGGTAGCCGCCGGTCAGTGCGCCCGCGCCGTGCAGCTGCATCATCTCGATTCGCGCCATCTCGGCGACGTAGGGCGCGTCGAGCTCGATCACAGGGGCGTGGATGCGTGCGACCAACGGCACCGCCGCCGCAGCGTCGCGCTCGTCCGCGTCGATCTTGCCCGTCTCGAACATCCGGCGCAGGACGTAACTGCGACGGTCCCGGGCCCGCGTCACGCTCGCCACCGGATTGTCGAGCGACGGCGAGCGCGGCAGGCCGGCGATGAGCGCCGCCTCGGCGAGCGTCAGCTCTCGCGGCGTCTTGTCGAAGTACACCTGCGCGGCCGCGCCGATGCCGTACGCGCGCTGCCCGAGGAAGATCCTGTTGAGGTAGAGGGTGAGGATCTCCTGCTTGGTGAACTCGCGCTCGAGCCGCAGCGCCAGGAACACCTCCTTGAGCTTGCGTCGCAGCGTGCGTTCGGAGCCGAGCACGGTATTGCGTGCGAGCTGCATGGTGATCGTGCCGCCGCCCTCGCGCACGGCGCCGGCGGAGAAATTGCTCGCGGCCGCGCGCACGAGGCCCTGCCAGTCCACGCCCGGATGCTCGAAGTAGCGGTCGTCCTCGGAGGCGAGGAACGCGTCCACCACCAGTTGCGGGATCTCCTCCCAGGTCACGGGGATGCGCCGCTGCTCGCCGATCTGCGCCATCAGCAGCCCGTCGCGCGAATGGATCGACAACGGCAGCTGCAGCCGGATGTCGCGCAGCTCCGCGGCGTCGGGGATCTCCGGCCGGAGAAACTGCTGCGCACCTGCGAATCCCAGCACCACCGAGCCGATGAGAGCCAGCGCGATCGTGAGCAGCGTCACGAGCAGTCCGGCGACGAGTTTGCCCATGCTCAAATCTGAGACCCAGTTCTTGCTGCCCCTTCAGGGCTTGTGCATAGTAGCTCGCGAATCAAGGGCAAACTCATCGAAAGGTGAGGACGCAAAGCCACCGGTCCCCGGCACGCCGAGGACAGCGGGGTTGCCGGTCCGGACCCGGTCGCGACGCTCCATCACGGGCGATCGCGGGTCCTGAAGGATCGTCAGGCCACCGCAGCGCTCGAGGGTCCCAAGCGGCCCGGCGGCACATGCGTCAGTCCCGAGAGTGAACTGGGTACCGATTACGCCACGGGGGCGCACAACAGATGGTCCAAACTGCCGGCTCGCGCACAATTCTATTTAACGGATTGCTGTTATATAGTGCGCCGGAGATTTGGAAAGCACTCCACGAACGCTGCGCAACCCACTGAAATAAAAGGACTCACCCGTGTTTCTCCAGCGCAGGTCGCGACCCGTCATCGGGCTCGATATAACGACTTCTTCGATCAAGCTCATCGAGCTGTCGAAGAGCGGCGACGGCTATCGCGTCGAGTCCTACGCCGCCGAGCCCTCGCCCTCCAACGCGATCAACGAGAAGGCGATCGTGGATGCGCAGGCCGTCGGCGAGGCGGTGCGGCGCGCAGTCAAGCGTGCGGGCGCGCGCAGCCGCGAGTGTGCCGTCGCCATCAGCGGCGACGCCGCCATCACCAAGATCATCCAGATGCCGCGCAACCTGCGCGAGGCCGAGCTCGAGTCGCAGGTCGAGATGCAGGCCGACCAGTACATCCCCTTCCCGATGGAAGAGGTGAGCTTCGACTTCGAGGTGGTGGGTCCCTCCGAGAAGGACCCCGAGATGCTCGACGTGCTGCTCGTCGCGACGCGCTCGGAAAACGTCGAGCAACGCCAGGCGTCGGTGCAGGCCGCCGGCCTGGTCGCCCGGATCGTGGACGTCGAGGCCTTCGCGCTCGAGAACGCCTGCCGCCTGCTCACGCACCAGATGCCGGACGGCGGCATGGAACGCAACGTGGCCGTCATGGATTTCGGGGCAAGCAGCACCACCTTCTCGGTGCTGCGTGACCTCAAGGTGAGCTACACGCGCGACTTCGCGTTCGGCGGCCAGCAGCTCACCGAGGAGATCATGCGGACCTACGGCCTGAGCCTCGAAAGCGCTGGCCGCGCCAAGAAGGAGGGCGGACTTCCAGCCAACTACCAGGCCGAGGTGCTCGATCCCTTCATCGACGACATGTGCCAGCAGGTGAGCCGCTCGCTGCAGTTCTACCTCGCCTCGGGCAGCGGGCGCGAGCAGCCGGACCAGATCCTCATCTGCGGTGGCTGCGCGAACATCCCGGGCGTCGCCGACGTGATCGCGAGCCGCGTCGGCATCCCGGCCGAGCGCGGCGACCCGCTCGGCCAGATGAAGATCTCCACGCGTGCGCTGGCGCAGGGCGTGAAGAAGGACGCAACCGCACTGCTCACGGCCTGCGGACTGGCGCTGAGGAGCTTCGACTGATGCCGAGAATCAACCTGCTGCCGTGGCGCGAGTCGGAGCGCAAGCGAAAGCGCCAGGAATTCGTGCTCTCCATAGGCGCAGCCGTTGCGACGGCGGCGCTCGTCACCCTGGTCGGCCGCTGGCACATGAGCGCCTCGATCGATCACCAGAACGACCGCAACGGCATCCTGGGCGAGGAGATCGCCGAGCTCGACAAGCAGATCAAGGAGATCGACGGGCTCGAGAACCAGAAGCGACGGCTGCTCGCCCGCATGGAGATCATCGAGACGCTGCAGCGCAGCCGTCCGGAGATCGTGCACATCCTCGACGAGATCGTGCGCATCCTTCCCGAGGGCGTGTACCTCAACTACCTCAAGCAGAGCGGGACGCGCTTCGAGCTGCGCGGCGTCGCCCAGTCGAGCACGCGCGTGTCCGCGTTCATGCGCAACATCGACGCCTCGGAGTGGCTCGCGGACCCGGCCCTGCGGATCGTGGAGACCAAGAGCCGCGACGGCGGGCGCGGTGCCGATTTCACGCTGTTCGCGAACCAGCGTAGCCGGACTCCGCCCGAGCAGGCGGCGGAAGGCGAGACGGTGGCGTCCAAATGAACAAGCTGAAGGCCCTCCTGGACCAGCTGCGCAACCTCGACCCGAACGATCCGGGCCGCTGGCCGCTGGCCGTGCGCGCCGGAACGGTCGCGCTGCTGTTCGTGCTCGCGGCTTCGGCCGGATACTGGTACTTCGTCTGGAAGGCGAAACGGCCTGAACTCCTCGAGGCGCGCGCCAAGGAGACGGAACTCTGGGGCACGCTCGAGAACAAGGCGCGCAAGGCCGCGAACCTGCAGGCCTACAAGGACCAGCTGGCCGACATGGAGAAGTCGTTCGGCGCCATGCTGCGCCAGCTGCCGAACAAGACGGAGGTGCCGAACCTCCTCGTGGACATCTCGCAGACGGGCCTCGCCGCGGGGCTGGAAGAGAAGCTGTTCCAGCCGCAGGGCGAGAACCGCAAGGACTTCTACGCCGAGCTGCCGATCGCCATCCGCCTGACCGGCAATTTCCACCAGATGGGCAGTTTCGCGAGCGGCATCGCCGCGCTGCCGCGCATCGTCACGCTGCACGACATCGAGATCGTGCCCGCCGGACGTGACGCGCGCGTCGGCGAGGGCACGCCCGGCGACCTGACGCTGAACGTCACCGCGAAGACCTACCGCTACCTCGACGAGGACGAGCAGGAATCCGGCGGCGAAACCGAGAAGGGCGACCAGAAGGGCAAGAAGCCCGCCCGCAAGCGCTGAGGCAGCCATGGCCAAATTCCCCTTTCAGATGAGCCGCACCGGGCGATTCGCGCTTGCCGTCGCCGCGCTCGCCGTGCTCGCCGGCTGCGCTGGCGACAACGCCGACCTGCGTGCCCGCGTCGACGAGATCAAGAGCCGCCCGGGCGGTCGCATCGAGCCGTTGCCCGAGGTGAAGCCCTACGAGACGTTCGCCTACAGCGTCTCCGACCAGCGCTCTCCGTTCGAGGCGGGCATGCCGGCTTCCGCCAGCTCGCCGAACGCGCTTCGGCCCGACCCGAGTCGCCCGCGCGAGTTCCTCGAGCAGTTCTCGCTCGACACGCTGCGCATGGTGGGCACGCTGGACCTCGGCGGACGGCAGCACGGCCTGGTCCAGTCCAAGGACGGACTCGTGCACCGGGTGCTGCCCGGCAATCACATTGGACAGAGCGACGGCCGGATCACGACCGTCGAGGAAGGCAAGATCTCGCTCATCGAGATCGTCCCGGACGGCATGGGCGGGTTCATCCAACGGCCCGCCGCGCTCGCCCTGAGAGACTGATCCGCAAGGAGACCCGAGCATGACCGCTGTTTCGTCGCATTCCAACAACCTCCGCGAGGGCCCGCGCTCGGCGAAGCCGTCGAGATCGCGTGCCGCGCTGCTCGGACTGGCCGCGCTGGCCGGCCTCGCCTGGCAGGGCGCCGCCTTCGCGCAGTCCGCCACGCGGCTGGAAAAGGTCGAGCTGCAGCCGCAGCCCGGCGAGCAGCTGGAGGTGCGGCTCGTGCTGGACGGCCCGGCTCCGCAGCCCGTGACCTTCACGACCGACAACCCGGCGCGGCTCGCCGTGGACCTGCCCGGCACGACGCTTGCGCTCGAATCGCGCCGCATCGACGTCAAGACCGGCGGCGTGGACACCATCGTCGCCGCAGAGGCCTCGGGCCGCACCCGGCTCGTGTTCAACCTCGACCAGATGCAGCCGTACCAGACGCGCGTGGCCGGCAACACGGTGATCGTCACGCTCGGGCGCGGCGCTTCCGCGGCCGTGGCTTCCGCCGCAGCCGCGGCGACCGTCGCGAGCTCGGGCGCACCCGCGGCGGGTGCGAGCATCGAGAAGGTGGATTTCCGCCGCGGCACCGACGGCGCCGGGCGCATCATCGTCCGCACGAACGACACCCACGTGCAGGCCAGCCTCAAGCAGGAGGGTGGGCGCATCGTGGTGGACTTCCCGCGTACCAGCGTCGCCGAGGACCAGGCCCAGCGCTACGACGTGGTGGACTTCGCCACGCCCGTGAGCTCATTCGACGTGGCGCGGACGGCGCTCGGCACGCGCATCGTCGTCGCGGCCGCGGGCGACTACGAGCAGATGGCCTACCAGTCCGATCGTGAGTATGTGCTCGAGCTGCGTCCGCGCCCCAAGGCCGCGGTCGTGGATCCGTCCAAGAAGGAATACAAGGGCGAGCGCCTGACGCTCAACTTCCAGGACATCGAGACCCGCGCGGTGCTGCAGTTGCTCGCCGAGACGAGCGGCCAGAACATCGTCGTCAGCGATTCGGTACAGGGCAACGTCACGCTGCGGTTGCAGAACGTGCCCTGGGACCAGGCGCTCGACATCGTGCTGCGTACCAAGGGCCTCGACAAGCGGCAGGAAGGTAACGTCATCTACGTCGCGCCCACCGAGGAACTGGCGGCGCGCGAGCGCCAGCTGCTCGAGTCCCAGAAGGCGCTCACCGAGCTGTCGCCGGTACGCACCGAGTACCTGCAGGTCAACTATGCCAAGGCCTCCGACCTCGCGGCGCTGATCCGCACCCAGGGCAAGAGTTCGCTGCTCTCCGAGCGCGGCAGCGTCTCGATCGACGACCGTACCAACACCCTGCTGCTGCAGGACACGGCCGATCGCCTCGCCGACATCCGCCGGCTGGTCTCGACGCTCGACATCCCGGTCAGGCAGGTGTTGATCGAGGCGCGCATCGTGATCGTCAACGACGACTTCAGCCGCGAGCTGGGCGTCCGCTTCGGCGGCGCGTTCGTCGGCAACTACGGCGGCAGCGACGGCCTGATGTGGATGGGCAACCAGGGCCTCAATTCGGCGGACGGCAGCCGCGGCCCGATCATCAGCCCGAACGGCCCGGGCGGTGTCGGCGTGGACGGCAACTCGGTCGCCACCCAGCCGGTGCCGGATCGCTACCTCGTCAACCTGCCCATCGCCAACCCGGCGGCGCGGCTCGCGCTCACGCTGCTCGACAGCGACTACGTCGTGGACCTCGAGATCTCGGCGGCCCAGACCGAGGGCCGCGGCGAGCTGGTGTCGGCGCCGCGCGTCATCACGGCGAACGGCAAGGAAGCGAGCATCGAGCAGGGCGTGGAGATCCCGTACCAGGAATCGGCCTCGAGCGGCGCCACCACGACGCAGTTCAAGAAGGCGGTGCTGTCGCTCAAGGTCACGCCGCAGATCACGCCGGACGACCGCGTCATCCTCGACCTCACGGTCAACAAGGACAACGTCGGGCAGGTGGTCGCGAGCGCCACGGGCGGCTTCGTGCCGAGCATCGACACGCGCGAGATCACCACGCAGGTGCTCGTGAACGACGGGCAGACGGTGGTCCTCGGCGGCATCCTCGAGACGGAGCGCCGCGAGACGACCAACAAGGTGCCGTTCCTCGGCGACATCCCCGGGCTCGGCATGTTCTTCCGCAGCAAGTCGCGGACCGACAACAAGGACGAGCTGCTGATCTTCGTGACGCCGAAGATCCTGCGCGAGGGTGCGGAGATCTACTGACGCCCGGCGACACCGGTGCGAGAATGAACGGCCGCAGCGACCCTGCGGCCGTTTTTCTTTCACCGAGCATGCTGGACGCCGACAACATCTTCCTCATCGGGCCCATGGGCTCGGGCAAGAGCGCCGTGGGCCGGCAGCTCGCCGATCGGCTCGGCCTCGAGTTCGTGGACAGCGACGCCGAGATCGAGGAGCGCACGGGCGTGGACATTCCCTACATCTTCGAGCGCGAGGGCGAGGCCGGCTTCCGGGTGCGGGAACGCGAGGTGCTGGAGCTGCTGACGCGCCGCGACCACGTGCTGGTCGCGACGGGCGGTGGCGCGATCCTCGATCCGGACACGCGCGAGCGGCTGCGCAGCCGCGGCTGCGTCGTGTATCTTCGGACCTCCGTGGGGCAGCAGCTGGCGCGCACGCGGCGCAACCGATCGAGGCCCCTGTTGAACAGTCCCGACCCGCGTGAAACGCTCGAGCGCCTCATGCAGCAGCGCGCCGCCCTCTACGAGGAAACCGCCGACCTGACCGTGGACACCGACGGACGACGGGTCGGCACGGTGGTGGAGGAGATCGCCGGGCGACTGGCCGTGGCGCGGGGCGCTTGATGGAGCGGCTCAGCATCGAGCTCGGCGAGCGGAGCTACCCGATCCTGATCGGCCCCGGGCTGCTCGGTGCTGCCGCGGTGCTCGACGAGGTCGTCCGTGCCCGCGACGTGCTGGTGGTCACGAACGACACGGTGGCGCCGCTGTACCTCGAGCGGGTGCGGCACGGACTCGCGGGCCGGCGGGTCGCGCACGAAATCCTCCCGGACGGCGAGCAATACAAGACGCTCGACACCCTCGCGCGGGTGTTCGACGCACTCGTGGAGCGGCGCATGAATCGCGACGCCTGCATCGCGGCGCTCGGCGGCGGCGTCGTGGGCGACATGGCCGGCTTCGCCGCGGCCTGCTACCAGCGCGGAGTGGACTACGTCCAGTTGCCCACCACGCTGCTCGCGCAGGTCGATTCCTCGGTGGGCGGCAAGACGGGGGTCAACCATCCGGGCGGCAAGAACCTGATCGGCGCCTTCCATCAGCCGCGGGCCGTGGTCTCCGACACGGACACGCTCGCCACGCTCCCACCGCGCGAGCTGCGCGCCGGTCTCGCCGAGGTGATCAAGGTCGCGCTGGTGGCCGACCCGGTATTCCTCGGCTGGATCGAGGCGCATCTCGAGGCGCTGCTCGCGCTCGAGCCCGGCGCAGTCGCACACGCGGTGCGTCGCTCCTGCGAGCTCAAGGCCGCGATCGTCGCCGAGGACGAGCGCGAGCACGGCCGCCGTGCGCTGCTCAACCTCGGCCACACCTTCGGCCACGCCATCGAGACGGCGGCCGGCTATGGCGAGTGGCTGCACGGCGAGGCGGTCGGGGTCGGAATGCTCATGGCGGCGGATCTCTCGAGTCGCCTCGGCTGGATCGACGCGGCCGACGTCGAGCGCGTGCGGGCGCTGCTCGCGCGCGCCGGCCTGCCGCTCGAGCCGCCGCTGATCGGCGCGGGGCGTGCGCTCGCACTCATGGGCCTCGACAAGAAGGTGCTCGCAGGGCGCCTCCGCCTGGTGCTGATGCGCCGCCTCGGCGAGGGCGTCGTGACCGGCGACTACCCGGCCGAGGCCCTCCAGGCCACGCTCGCAGCCCACTTCGGGGAGCACGCATGAGCGCGGACGCGGGACTCGCGCCGTACGCGCAGCACGAGTCGGCCTCGCGCGGCCGGCGCTTCCCGGAGCCGCCGCCGAGGCACCGCACCGAGTACCAGCGCGATCGCGACCGGATCGTGCACTCCACCGCGTTCCGGCGGCTCGTGTACAAGACCCAGGTGTTCGTGAACCACGAGGGCGATCTCTACCGCACCCGGCTCACGCACTCGATCGAGGTCGCCCAGATCGCGCGCAGCGTGGCCCGCGCGCTCGGGCTCAACGAACCGCTCGCCGAGGCGATCTGCCTCGCCCACGACTTAGGCCACACGCCCTTCGGCCACGCGGGCCAGGACGCGCTCAACGAGTGCATGCGCGAGTTCGGCGGCTTCGAGCACAACCTGCAGTCGCTGCGCGTGGTGGACGAGCTCGAGGAGCGCTACGCGGAGTTCGCGGGGCTCAACCTCACGTTCGAGACTCGCGAGGGCATCCTCAAGCACTGCTCCGCGGCCAATGCGCGGCAGCTCGGCGAGCTCGGCCTGCGCTTCCTCGAGCGGCGGCAGCCGTCGCTCGAGGCGCAGCTCGCGAACCTCGCCGACGCCGTCGCCTACAACAACCACGACGTGGACGACGGGATCCGCGCCGGGCTGATCACGCATCGACGAGCTGCGCGGGCTCGCGATCTTCCGCCGCCAGCACGACCTCGTCACCGAACGCTATCCAGGCCTCGGATCCCGTCGCCTGGTGCACGAGGTGGTGCGGCGGATGATCGACTACCTCGTCAACGACCTGGTCGGCGCCTCCACGGCGGCGATCGCGGCGGCGGCACCCGCGAGCGCCGACGAGGTGCGCGCCCTGTCCGCGCCGCTGCTCACGTTCAGCGCAGTCGTCGAGGCCGAGCACCTCGAGCTCAAGCGCTACCTGCGCGACGGCCTGTACCGCCACTACCGCGTGCTGCGCATGACGACCAAGGCGAAGCGGGTCGTGCGCGAGCTGTTCGCCGCGCTGCTCGAGGACGTCGAGCTCATGCCCGAGGAGCACCAGGAGGCGGCGCGGCGCATGGAGGCCGAGGCCGGGCGCCCGGGACGGGCCCGGGCGGTCGCCGACTACATCGCCGGCATGACCGACCGCTACGCGATCCTGGAGCACCGGCGCCTGTTCGACCCGTCGGAGAGGACCTGAGGAAAGCGGGTATCATTCGCCGCTGAATTTCCCGCCGAGTCCCGACCATGCCGCCGATCCCGAAGGCCATTCCCGTCAACGAGCGCCTGATCTTCGCCCTGGACGTCGCCGACCCCGGCGCGGCCCGGCGCCTCGTGGACACGCTCGGCGACTCGGTGCAGTTCTACAAGCTCGGCCTCGAGCTGTGCATGTCGGGCGGCTACTTCGAGCTGCTCGACTGGATCGTGGGCCGCGGCAAGAAGGTGTTCGTCGACCTCAAGTTCTTCGACGTGCCGGCCACCGTCGCGGCCGCCGTGAAGCAGCTGCGCCACCGGGGCGTGACCCTCACCACGGTGCACGGCAACCAGGCGATCATGGAGGCCGCCGCCGCCGCCAAGGGCGACGTGAAGGTGCTCGCGGTCACGGTGCTCACGAGCCTCGACCGCGGCGACCTCGACGACCTCGGCTTCCAGTGCGACGTCGAGCAGCTGGTGCTCTCCCGCGCGCGGCGTGCGCTCGAGGCGGGCTGCGACGGCGTGGTCTCGTCGGGCCTCGAGGCGCCGAAGCTGCGCGAGTTCATCGACCAGCGCCTGATCGTCGTCACACCCGGCATCCGCCCGGTCGAGAACAAGCCGGTGGACGACCAGAAGCGCACCGTGGACGTGGCGCAGGCCTTCGCCAACGGCGCCGACTACATCGTCGTCGGCCGTCCGATCCGCGATGCGGCTGATCCGCGCGCGGCGGCCGAGGCCATCCAGCGGACCATCGCCGGCATCTTCGGCGGCGGGGCAGCGAAATGAGCGTCCCGCTGCAGAACGACCTGCTGCTGCGCGCGCTGCTCAGGCAGCCGACGCCCCGCACGCCGCTGTGGATGATGCGGCAGGCGGGTCGCTACCTGCCGGAGTACCGCGCCACGCGCGCGAAGGCCGGCAGCTTCCTCAAGCTCTGCATGAACCCCGAGCTCGCCTGCGAGGTGACGCTGCAGCCGCTCGAGCGCTACCGCGCTCGACGCGGCGATCCTGTTCTCGGACATCCTCACGATCCCGCACGCGATGAACGTCGGGCTCGAGTTCGAGGCGGGCGAGGGCCCGAAGATCGCGCGCCCGGTGCGCACGCCGGCCGACATCGACCGGCTGCCCGATCCCGGACCCCGAGGGCGAGCTGCGCTACGTGATGGACGCCGTGCGCCTCATCCGCCGCGAGCTTGCCGGCCGCGTACCGCTGATCGGCTTTGCCGGCAGCCCGTGGACCGTGGGCACCTACATGGTCGAGGGCGGAAGCAGCAAGGCCTTCCAGCACATCAAGCGGCATGCTGTACGGCGCGCCCGCCGAGCTGCACCGCCTGCTCGAGATCATCACCCGCGCGACGCTCGCCTACCTCAACGCGCAGGTCGCCGCCGGCGCGCAGGCGGTGATGGTGTTCGACACCTGGGGCGGCGCGCTCACGCCCGCCGACTACCGCGAGTTCTCGCTTCGCTACATGCAGCGCATCGTCGACGGCGTGACGCGCGAGAGCGAGGGCCGGCGTGTGCCGGTGATCCTGTTCACCAAGGGCGGCGGCCAGTGGCTCGCCGACATGGCGGCCACCGGCTGCGATGCGCTCGGCGTGGACTGGACCACGGATCTCGCGGACGCGCGTGCTGCTGTGCGCGATCGCGTCGCGCTGCAGGGCAACCTCGACCCGAGCGTGCTGTACGCGCCGCCCAGCGAGATCCGCACCCAGGTCGCGCGCGTGCTCGCGAGCTTCGGCCACGGGCCCGGCCACGTCTTCAACCTCGGCCACGGCATCCATCCCGACGTTCCGCCGGAGCACGCGCTCGCGATGGTCGAGGCCGTCCACGAACTCTCGCCCCAGTACCACGGGTAACGCACATGGACATCGGCAAGATCGGCATCGGCGAGGACCCGCCGCGCGACGTGAACGCGCTGATCGAGATCCCGCAGGGCGGCGTGCCCGTGAAGTACGAGCTCGACAAGGAATCGGGTGCGCTGCGCGTGGACCGGTTTCTCAACACCGCGATGTTCTATCCGGGCAACTACGGATTCATCCCGCACACGCTGTCGGGGGATGGTGACCCCGTCGACGTCATCGTCGTCGTGCCGAGCCCGGTGGTGGCGGGCGCGATCGTGCGCGTGCGCCCGGTCGGCGCGCTGCTGATGAAGGACGAGGCCGGCGACGACGAGAAGATCATCGCCTTGCCCGTGGACAAGCTGCACCCGTTCTACGAGGGCGTGAAGTTCGTACAAGGACCTGCCCGCGACGCTCACCGACCAGATCGCCCACTTCTTCCAGCACTACAAGGACCTGGAGAAGGGCAAGTGGGTGACGATCGTGAGCTGGGTCGGCACCGAGCGGGCCGAGAAGATGATCCTCGAGGGCATCCGGCGCGCGGCCCGCGCCGGTGACGACGTGGCGGCGCACTTCGTGGCTGGCGGCGCCCTCAAGGGCCGCGCAAGATAGCGGTGAGATACGGAGTCGGAGTTGGGGTTGCCGCACTCGCGGCAGTCGCGGCTCTCGCCTTCGTCATCGCCGACCGCCGCGGCGACCCCGATCCCGATGTGGCGGTCGCTCCGCAACCGCCAGCGAGAGTTGGTGGGCGCAGTCCCGAACCACAGACTGCAGAACTGTCCGATATCCGCCGGGAGGCCGTTCCCTCCGCAACCGTGGTTGCCACGGGTAGCTGGCAAGACCTGCTGGAGATGTCATCGAACTACCTCGAGTTCGTCGATCGTGCGTTGCCGGCGGCCAGAGATGGCGACGCATCCGCGCAGTTCGCGCTTTACCAGGCCCTCGAGTACTGCGAGGACGGCTATCGCGGGTACTTCGATCGACCTGGAAAACGTCGGACGCTGGATGAAGCGCTCAACTGGGCAAGCACGCGGTCAGTGAACATGGACGCCGTGCGTGATGTGCACCGCCGATGCGAAGCGTTGATGGCCCGGGGAACCGGCGAACGTGGGCAGTTCCAGGAGCTGGCTGGAGAAGGCGTCCGAGGCAGGCATTCCAGCTGCGCAGACACGCAAGGCGCTGGATGAGCTTCGTGCCGCCTATCTGCAGTCTGTGCCATGGCCCGACCGAGCGGCTCTTACTGCAACGGAATTCGACGAAAGAAAAGACGGGGCGCGTGCCTTGGTTCTCAAGGCCGTCGCCGCAGGCGATCCCGGTGCAACGTGGGACGCGGCGGACGCGATCTACTACCTGACCGGTAGCGGGTCGACGGCAGATACCGAACAGTGGGTCTGGAAGATGGCCGCGTGCATCCAGGGGTATGACTGCGCGCCAGGCGCCGCGTGGGTCGCGGCCTTCTGTCACTATGAGACCGTGAATCCCTGTCTCGGTGGTGAATCGGGTACCGAGATCATCCGGCAGGCATGGGTTCAGGCGTCCGGCCAGAGCGACACATCGGGCCTCGACGAGCGAGCGCAGCAGCTCGTCGATCGACTGAATTCCGGGGAATTCAGCGATGCGGACCTGACGGAATTCATGAAGATCGTCGGCACTCCCTGACCTCAAAATAGGGAGCGACTCCAGCGCACTGTAGTCCGCGATGGCATCGAAGTCGTTTCAGTCCAGACTACTTCAGCCATCGTTCCATGCGCCGCCTTGCCTCCGCATGGGAGACGATACGGCCCACTTCAATCGCCCGTTCTCCACGAGCGATACCCTCCAGCAGGCTCATCCGACGCCGCAATGACTCGAACGTCGCGACATCGACCAGATACGCACTAGGTACGCCGTGCTGCGTGATCAGGATCGGCTGGCGGTCACGCTCGAGTTCCGAAAGCAGTTCCGTGGCCCGGCGCTTGAGGGTCGTCACGGGTTCGGTACGCATGAGGTGACACTAGAATATCGCTGCGGTGGCTGCAAATGGCGGACGAGATCCAACAACCATCAGATCGCAACCACCTGCGAAGGCGTGCCGCTTGCGGAACGGGGCCGTGACGTTGTCACCTCCATTGTCTGCTTATCGTCGGGGCCAAAGACGGCCTAC
>CAVWEX010000008.1:0-89194 GCA_963754125.1 uncultured Gammaproteobacteria bacterium | reverse complement strand
CGGTGATCAACTGGAGCTACACCGACCCGCGGGTACGGCTCAAGCTGCCGGTGCGCGTGAGCTACCGGGACGACCCCGAGCTCGCCATGCGCCTGATGCTCGAGGCCACCGAAGGCCACCGCCGCATCATTCGCGATCCGGCACCGGTCGCGCGCCTGATGGCCTTCGGCGATCACGGCATCGAGCTCGAGCTGCGCTTCTGGATCCCGGACCCGGCGGAGGGCGTCAACAACGTGCGCTCCGACGTCAACCGCGCGATCTGGCGGCTGTTCGGGCAGCACGGCGTCACCATCCCCGTCGCGCAGCGCGAAGTCCGCCTCGAGATGGTGAATCCGCGCGTCGGCGAGCTCGGCCCCGCGCGCGACGACTGACCGCCATGCCGGTCGAGATCTCCGGCTCGCTCGCGATCCCGGACGAGCTGATCGAGGTCCGCAACGTGCGGGCCTCGGGGCCCGGCGGCCAGAACGTCAACAAGGTGTCGAACGCCGTCGAGCTGCGCTTCGATGCCGCCGCGTGGGACGCGTTGCCGCCCGCCGCTCGCCCGCGCCTGCGGCGCCTCGCCGGCCGCCGCATGACCGCGGAGGGCCTCATCGTCATCGACGCGCAGCGCTTCCGCTCGCTCGAGCAGAACCGCGCCGACGCCCTCGACCGGCTCACCGCGATGATCCGCGAGTCGCTCATCGAGCCCAAGCCGCGGCGTCCGACCCGGCCCACGCGCGCCTCGAAGGAACGCCGCCTCGCGAGCAAGGTCCGCGCCGGCCGGACCAAGAAGCTTCGCAGCCGCCTGAAAAGCGACGACTAGACCGCGGCGAGCAGCGCGTCGAGCACGTCGTCCGCGCAATAGCTGTCACGGCCCGGCTTCAGGAAGCGATGAACCTGCGACGCGTCGTCGCCCGCCGTCACCAGCGGCGGCTCGAGGTCGCCACTGCGGCGGACCTGGCCATACGCGATGGCGGACAGCAGCCCGTTGCACACGCACTTCCGGCCGACCGTGTCGGCCTCGTTGCCGCCCTTGCGCAGGAAGTCGTCCAGCGGTTCGCCCGGGCAACGGTAGCCGACGTTTCCGTCCGGCTGCCGATAGCATTGACGCAGGTAGCCGAGGTCGCAGATGCGCTCGCGCTCCGCGAACACGTCGGGCTCCGAGACCGTGCCGGCCAGCTGCAGCACCTTGAACGGAAAGCCGGTCGGCGAGGCATACGGATCGGTGAACACCCGGATGCGACCCTCGCGGCTCGCGCGCAGCACCGACGCCTTCAGTTCGGGCGCCATCCCGGATTCCTCGCAGAAGGCAAAGGCCGTGCCGACCTGGATGCCGTGGGCTCCTAGCGCGAGCGCCTTTTCGAGCTTCGTCGCATCGCCGTACGATCCGCCGAGCCAGAAAGGCAGCCCGAGCGCCCGGATCTGCTCCAGATCCGGCGAGTCGCGCAGGCCATAGACCGGCTCGCCGTTCTCATCGAGCGTCAGCGCTCCCCGCGGCGGCGCATTGTGGCCACCCGCACTCGCCCCCTCCACGACGAATCCGTCCACCCGGCCCGAGCTCTTGCGCGCCAGCGTCAGGGCGAGCGTCGAGGACGAGACGATCGCGAGGAATTGCGGCCGCTGAAGCGGCTCCGCCCCGTGAGGCAGGTAGCGGCGGGGGTCGAGTCGGGTGTGGAACTCCTCGCCCGGCAGCGCGCCGGCGACGTCGATCTTGAGTTCCGCGGCATCACCGGCCGCGAATCGATCGAGGATCGCGGGGATGGAGCGTGGAATGCCGGCGCCCATCAGGACCGCGTCGACTTTCGCCAGCATCGCGCCGAGCAGCGAGGCCAGGTTGGGCAGCTGCACCTTTTCGAGCAGGTTGATCCCGACCCGGCCCGCATGCTGCGCCTTGGCGAGGAAGACCTCGGAAAAGTTGCTGATGACGACGAGGTCGAGCAGTGCGCTCGGCATCTTGATCGTCGGGATGGGTTTCGATTTGAAGGGCGCGCCGGCCGCCTTGCCGCCCGGGATGAAATAGTGGTCCCAGACGCGCTCAGCCGCTTCGGGCAGCGGAAAGGCGTCGAAGGCCCGGCGCAGGTGACCGCCCGGGTCGCCCAGCTGCAGGCGTCGAGCGACGACGGTATCGATGCCGGTTCCCGACACGACGCCGAGCTGGCCCCTCAGGGAGACCGCACGTGCCAGCCGCCACGAGGAAACGGCGACACCCATCCCGCCCTGGATGATGCGGGGAAGCTGTGTGTGCATGGCTGGCACCCTATCAGCCGGTCAGCCCGGCGGCGAGCGGACGTGCGTTCTGGGACTCGAGCGGCTGCTCGTGCCGCGGTCCGCGTGCACCAGCACTGGCAGCAGCCGCGACGCGAATACGCACAGCCCGCCCCAGCCGAGCAGCCCGCCGAGCACGGCCAGCGACGCCACGTCCAGCGCGAAGCCGACCGCGAGCAGCACGATGCCTGCATGCACCAGGCCCTGCTGCGACCAGGCGAGCCAGCCGCCTGCCATGGCGAGCAGACCGAAATTCGCGAGCGCGAAGTGCACGTCGGCCAGGCGCTCCGAGTACAGGGGTCGGCCGGTGAAGCGCGGCAGTACGTGCAGGCCGATGCCGAAGATCATCATGCCGACGAACCCGACCAGCATCAGGTGCGCATGGGCGCGCAGGGCCAGCCTCGGAACGAGGTCCGGGCTCGCGAACCAGGCCAGTCCCAGCAAGCCGCCGAGCAGCGCATAGACGAGCGCCGCGGCCACGAACCACCGGTTACGGGGTAGCACGCAGCGATCGTAGCGGATCGCCCTCGACCCGCATTGACCCAGGTCAATCCACCCGGTCCTGCCAGCCGCGGAGGGCCGTCGCGCTGGTGGCCGGACCGGCCGTGCGCCTCAGCGATGCACGACCTGCAGGATCGAGTTGCGGACCTGCTCGTTCAGCACCATCTGCGCGTCGGCCACGACCGCTTCGAGGACCGCGGGGTCGAAGCCGAGCTTTTCCTCCTCGGTGACCGTCAGGACGCCGCGCACCCGAAGCTGCTCGACGAAGTTGCGGAACAGCGCGCGGTCGAAGAACTCCGGCGAGTTGATCTCGTACAGCAGGGCCATGCGCTGCGCCATGAGCTCGCACTGCCGCTCGAGCGCCTCGGGTGTCAGGCGGCCGCTGCCCGCCTTGAGCAGCAGCGCGAGCGCGAGGTAGTAGCGCTCGAGGATCGGCACCGTCGCCTGCGCGAGCACCGAAAGCTGCACCGCCTCCGGGGACTCCGCGGCCGGCCGGTGCCAGACGTTGCGGTCCTCCGTGGCGGTGAGCAGGCCGTGGTTCAACAGGTCTTCGAGCAGTTCGTCCACGACCGCCGGCACTTCGTCCTCCCTCCAGCGCAGGAAGTACTCGTCCGCCGCGTACGGGTAGACGCGGCGCGCCAGCCGGTGCAGGTCCGCCCGCGGCACCGAGGCATTGCTCAGGAACGCGCAGGCCAGCAGCGACGGCACGAGCATCAGGTGCAGGGCGTTGTTGCGGAAGTAGCTCGTGAGGACGGAGTGCTCCTCGGTCATGTACACGACGTCACCCAGCTCGTGCGGGCGGCGCCCCAGGATGCCGAGCGAGACGCCGTAGCGGATCATCGCGGCACCATCCTCGTTCGTGACCCAGACGCGTGGCGAGTACGGCGCCTGGCGCATCAGCGAGGCGTAGAGTTCGAGCTGCCGCGCGAGGTCGGCCTCGCCCATGCTCTGGCGCGGCGTCGCGAGCAGCACGAGCCCGATCAGGTTGATCGGCGACACGCACGCCGCCGCGTTGATGCGGGTCATGATGCCCGTGGCCAGCTCGCTCACGACCGGCCCAAGCCAGTCCGGCCGGGCGCTCGAGTCCACGGGCTCGCGATTCCACTCCGGCGCGTGCCTGCGGATGACGGGATCCAGGGGCAGCGGCTCGCCGAAGCTCACGTACACCTTGCCGAAACGGCTGCGCAGCGCCGGGATCGCCTTCAGCAGGCTCAGCACGGATTCCTTTTCCTTCGGCCGTCCGGACAGCTCGCCGATGTAGGTGCCTCCCTCGAGCAGCCGCTCGTATCCGAAATACACCGGCTGGAACACGACCGGACGCCGCGGGTCGCGCAGGTAGCTGCGCAAGGTCATCGCCAGCATCCCGGTCTTGGGCTTCAGCAGCCGGCCGGTGCGGCTGCGCCCGCCCTCGATGAAGTACTCGAGCGAGTGGCCGCGCGCCATCATCAGGCCGAGGTACTTGTTGAACACCGCCGAGTAGAGCGCGTTGCCGCCGAAGGAGCGCCGCAGGAAGAACGCGCCGCCGCGGCGCAGGAACGATCCTACGACCGGCATGTTGAGGTTGATGCCGGCCGCGATGTGCGGGACCGCGAAACCCTTGTGGTAGACGACGTAGGACAGCAGCAGGTAGTCCATGTGGCTGCGGTGGCACGGCACGTAGACGACCTCGCTACCCTCCGCCACCGACTCGAGGCTCGAGAAGTTGGCGAGCTCCACGCCATCGTAGAGCCGGTTCCACAGCCAGCTCAGCACGCCGTACATCAGCGTGACGAACCAGTGGGAGTAGTTGGCGGCGATCTCGTAGGCGTAGCGGCGGGCGGCCTTGAGGGCGTCGCGCCGGACGATGCCCTTCTCCTGCATCTCGCCGCGCACCGCGCGGCGCACGCTGCGCGTCCGCAGCACCTGGGTCACGATCGTACGGCGGTGCGAGAGGTCGGGTCCGACGCTTGCGACGCGCTGGTTGCGCAGCTGGCTGCGCAGCTGCCGCCACAAGCGGCGCGGTCCGCGCGGCAGGCCACGCGTCTCGGCCAGCGACGGCTGCAGCGGCAACGCTTCGCCGAACAGCACCAGCAGGTTGCGGCCGTTTACCAGCAGCGACAGGACCTTGCGGAAGCGGCCGCCGATGTCCCAGCCCTCCGCTACCAGCAGGCGGAACCACGAGCGTTGGCGGCCCGGTGCGCGGCCCCAGAAGAGGCTCACCGGCACGAAGTCCACGTCGAAGAGCAGGTCACTCGCGGCGGCGTCCGCGAGCACGCGCAGTGCGTCGGGCATGCGGCGGTCGATGCGGACACCGAAGAACCCGGCCCGTCGCTCGAGGAACACGACGTGCTCGGAGGGCACGCCGGCCGTGCCGGCCGGCGCCAGCGGCATCGGCAGGGCCCGCTCGCGGCAGACGTACTCCAGCACCGCCACGTCCACCACGCTGCGCTTCTCGAGCACGTAGACCACGGGTCGGCCCGCGACGAAGCGGCCGCCCAGGTCGTCGGGAAGGATCGAAGGCCGGACCCAGAGCGCGACGAAGCGGCGCACCAGCGGCAGGAGCAGGCGCTCCAACGGCGTGAAACCCGTCATCCGCTCAGGGCTCGTCCTGCGCGGATTCGCCCTCCGACTCCTCGACGGCCGCGTCCATTTCGCCCTTGCGGCCGAGCGTCAGGTCCTCGACGGCGCGGGCGCGATCCTGGGTCTGGATCATGTCGTCGAAAACCGTCTCGTCGGTGTCCCGGCCCTTCTCGCGGGCCTCGGCCTTGTCTTGCGGGGCCGGGGCGCCACAGGCCACGAGGCCCGTCAACACGAGCCCCGACAGCGTTAATCTTGCGACTGGCATGTGTACCCCCACCGGCCTGGCCGGGGCGCAATCTTAACCGATGGGTCCGGGCGTGGGCGTATTCGCGGGCACGTCGCCCGACCGGCGCTACAGGAACTCGTCCACCATGAACAGGAAGTAGGTGAAGTAGTGGTTGATCGCCCGGATCTGATCGAGCAGGCGGTGGTCGGAGTCCACGACGTGCAGCGTGGCCTTCTGTTCGCGCGCGAAGCGGATGCTGTTGTCCACGGGGATCACCTCGTCGCGCCAGCCGTGCACGATCGTGGTCGGGCAGGTGGCGGGACGCGGGCTGAATTTCTCGAAGCCGGGCATGTAGAGCGCCGGGGCCATCAGGAACATGCCCCGTGCCTGCAGCAGCGAGGAGCCCGCCACCGACACGTAGCCGCCCATGCTCGAGCCGACCAGCACGAGCGAGCCGCGCAGGTCCTTGCAGAAAGCGAGCAGCCGGGTGACCCGCTCGCGCGGGTCGTCGATGCCGCGGTAGTCCACGGACTCGACGTGGAAACCTTCGGCACGCGCGATCTCGGCCATCGCCGCGATCTTGCTGCCCCACGGCTCGCTGTCCTGACCGTGCGAGAACACCACGAATCGTTCGGTCATGAGCTGCTCCCGATGAACGACTTCGATCATACCCCGCAGCCGTTGCAGGAATGCGGCAACGGTTCGCATTGCGTGCATCGGCGGGCAAGCCGGGCCATCGCCCGGAGCCGCGGAGCCTCCGGCGATGGGGGGCGACCGTGACGGGGCGAGCCCCCGCGGGCGGCTGGCGCCTGTCCATCGATCGCGGCGGCACCTTCACGGACGTCGTCGCCTCGGACCCGACCGGCCGCATCCATGCGCTCAAGGTGCTCTCGCGCGACCCGGTGCACGCGGGCGACCCGGCGGTGCGCGGCCTCGGCGAGCTGCTGCATCGCCACGCGCCGGACGGTGTCCGCATCGAGTCCGTGCGCCTCGGCACCACCGTCGCGACCAACGCGCTGCTCGAACGCAAGGGCGAGCCGACGCTGCTGGTCGTGACGCGCGGCTTCCGCGACGCGTTGCGCATCGGCCACCAGCACCGGCCCGACATCTTCGCGCGGGAGATCCGGCTGCCGCCGGTGCTGTACGCGGACACGGTCGAGGCGAACGAGCGCGTCGCGGCCGACGGCGCCGTGCTCGAGCCGCTCGACGAGGCCGCACTCGCCCTCGACCTGGCGCGCGCCCGCGACGCCGGGCTCCGCGCCGTGGCCATCGCCTTCCTGCACGCAGTGCACAACCCGGCGCACGAGCAGCGTGCGGCGGCGCTCGCACGCGCCGCCGGCTTCGAGGAAATCGTCGTCTCCCACGCCGTGGCACCGCTCGTCGGGCTCATCGCCCGCGGCGACAGCGCGGTCGCGGACGCGTACCTCTCACCGGTACTGCTGCGCTACCTCTCGGCATTCCGGCTCGAGCTGGGCGAGCGGCACGGGCAGCCGCCGCTGCTGCTGATGCAGAGCAGCGGCGGCCTCGTGGACCCCGAGGGCTTCCGCGGCCTGCACAGCGTGCTGTCCGGCCCGGCCGGCGGGGTGGTCGGGCTCGCCGTCGCAGGCGCGGCGAGCGGCTGCGCGCACGTGATCGGCCTCGACATGGGCGGTACCTCGACGGACGTGAGCCTCTACGCCGGCGCCCTGCCGCGCCGCTTCGTCACGGAGATCGACGGCGTGCGGCTGCAGGCGCCGATGCTCGACATCCACACGATTGCTGCCGGCGGCGGCTCGATCGTGCGCCACGCCGACGGACGGCTGCAGGTGGGTCCCGACTCGGCCGGTGCGGACCCCGGTCCCGCCTGCTACCGGCGCGGCGGTCCGGCCACGGTCACGGACTGCAACGTGGTGCTCGGCCGCATCCGCGCCGACCGCTTTCCGCAGGTGTTCGGCCCCGCGGGCGACGCGCCGCTCGACCCGTCGGCCTCGCGGGCGCGCCTCGCGTCGATCGCGGAGGCGGTCGCGGACGCCGGTGGACCGCGGTACACGGTCGAGTCGCTGGCCGCGGCGTTCGTCGAGGTGGCGGTGTCGAAGATGGCCAACGCGATCCGCGAACTCGCGCTGCGCCACGGCGAGGACGCCGGGCGGTTCACGCTGGTACCCTTCGGCGGCGCGGCCGGCCAGCACGCGTGCGCGGTGGCCGACGCGCTCGGCATCGACGCCCTGTTGCTGCATCCGCTCGCCGGCGTACTCTCGGCCTGGGGCATCGGCCTCGCGCGCCGGCGCTGCCTGCGCCGGCGCAGCGTCGAGTGCGATCTCGACGCCGCCGGCACGAACGCAGCTACCGTGGCTCTCGATGAGCTGGAGCGCGCGGCACGCGCCGAGCTGCTGCGGCAAGGCATCGCCGATCAGGACGTCGAGCTGCAGCGCAGCGCCGAGCTTCGCATCGCGGGATCCGACACCGCGCTCGAGCTCCCGTGGCAGCCGGTCGCCGGGTTGCGCTCGGCATTCCTCGCGGCCCACCGGCGACTCTATGGATTCAGCGACGACGCAGCCGGGGTCGTGATCGCGACCGTGTCCGTCGAGGCCGCGGAACGCAGCACCACCGGCGACGGCGACGCCGCCCGGGCCGCCTTCGAGGCGACTGACCCACCCCTGCCGAACCGCCCGGACGACGCGACGCGCACCGTGCACGCGGCGACCACCGACACCTGGATCGACGGGAGCTGGCGCGAAGTCGCGATGCTTCGCCGGGAAGAACTGGCGGCCGGACGGACCGTCACCGGCCCTGCGCTGCTCAGCGAGCCCGGCTCGACGGCCTGGATCGCGGCCGGATGGGAGGGCTCGGTCGGGCACGACGGCAGTCTCGTGCTGCGCCGGACCGAAACCACGGTGGCGACTGCGCCGCGCGCGGCCGGGGCGCCCGACCCGTTGCGTCTCGAGGTGTTCAGCGGTCTCTTCATGCACGTGGCCGAGCAGATGGGCGTCGTGCTGTGCCAGACCGCGAGCTCCGTGAACATCAAGGAGCGGCTCGACTACTCCTGCGCGCTGTTCGACGCGGACGCGAACCTGGTCGCCAATGCGCCGCACATGCCGGTGCACCTCGGCTCGATGGGCGCGAGCGTGGCGGCGGTGCTCGAGGCGCATGGGGCGGACCTGCGGCCCGGCGACGCGTACCTGCTCAACTCGCCTTACCACGGCGGCACGCACCTGCCGGACATGACCGTGGTGACGCCCGTGTTCGACACGGCCGGCGCGCGCGTGCACTTCTTCACCGCCTCGCGGGCCCATCACGCGGACGTCGGCGGCATTACGCCGGGCTCGATGCCGCCGGGCAGCCGCGACATCGGCGAGGAAGGCGTGCTGATCGAGCCCGTGCGCATCGTGCGCGACGGGATCTTCGCCGCCGACACCGTGCGCGGGCTGCTCGCAAGCGCGGCGTGGCCGGCGCGCAACCCCGTGCAGAATCTCGCGGACCTGCGCGCGCAGCTCGCGTCCAATGCGCGCGGCATCCGCGAGCTCGAGCGGGCGGCGGCGATGCACGGCTGGCCCCTGCTGCTCGCCTACATGGGCCACGTGCAGGACAACGCCGAGGCGTGCATGCGCCGCGCCATCCGCGGACTGCGCGACGGTCGGTTCCGCTACGAGATGGACAGCGGCCAGCAGGTCGCGGTGAGCATCCGCGTGGACCGCGACGCCGGCGCCGCCACCGTGGACTTCACGGGCACCTCCGCGCAGCAGGCCAACAATTTCAATGCGCCACGGGCCGTCACGGTCGCTGCCGTGCTGTACGTGTTCCGCACGCTGGTGGACGAGCCGATCCCGCTCAATGCCGGCTGCCTGCGGCCGCTCTCGATCGTCGTGCCGCCGGGCTCGATGCTCGACCCTCGCTCACCGGGTGCGGTCGTGGCCGGCAACGTCGAGACCTCGCAGTGCGTGGTGGACGCACTGTACGGGGCGCTCGGGCTGCAGGCGGCCGCGCAGGGCACGATGAACAACTTCACCTTCGGCAACGAGCGCTACCAGTACTACGAGACCATCGCGGGCGGGTCGGGCGCCGGCCCGGGCTACCCCGGCGCGAGCGGCGTGCAGACGCACATGACCAACTCGCGGCTCACCGATCCGGAGGTGCTCGAACGCCGCTTCCCGGTGCTGCTGCGGGAGTTCTCGCTGCGCGCGGGCTCGGGTGGGGCCGGCGCCTGCCGCGGCGGCGACGGGCTGGTGCGGGAGGTCGAGTTCCGTGAATCGATGACCGCCGCGATCCTCTCGAATCACCGGCGCGTGCCGCCGTTCGGGCTGGCGGGCGGAATGCCCGGCGCCACCGGCATCAACCGCCTGCTGCGTCGGGACGGAAGCTCAGAAACGGTGCAGGCCACCGCCGAGTTCGCGGTGGATGCGGGCGATCGTTTCCGGATCGAGACTCCCGGCGGGGGCGGTTACGGGCCTGCTGTTGCGGACGACGACTGACGGCGGCGGGCGAGGCTCGCGATAGTGCCCGTACAGCGCCTGCGCAACCGTGCGCTGGCGGAGCGACTCCGCCGCGGCGTTCGCCAGTTCCTCGGCCTCGACCGCCAGCCGCGCGCTCGAGGGCAGCACCGCCGAACGCACCGGACGCAGGCGGCCGCCGTCGCGGGAATGCGTCACCACGAAGGACCAGTAGGCGCCGGGCCGCGCGGTCCGCAGTGAGACCAGCAGGTTGACGCGGCCGGCGGCGACCTCGTCCGGGCCGTTCAGTCGCTCGTCGCAGACGACCTGGAAGGCACCCGGCTCCCCCGCCGCGCCGAACAGTCCCGCGTCAGCAAACGGCTGGAGGAACGCTTGAACCTGGCGCTCGAGCTTGCGCCACACGCCGCGCTCCGGGGCATCGAACAGCGCCCAGCGCGTGCCGATCTCGATGCTGTTCATGAGCAGGAGCCGGCGGCGCTGCACCGTCAGCAGCGCGCCCTCGGCACTTTCGGCCGCACCACCCGCCAGCGTCTTGAGCGGCAGCGACCGCGGGCTCGCGGAGCGCAAGGCCTGCAGCGGGTTCACGCCGTGCGCCGCGAGGCGCTGGCGCTCCATGTCCGTGAGCACGCGGGTCGGCCGGGTCCCGAGCCGGAGCAGCAGCTCGTCGTCGGGGCCCGCGTGCCATGGCGTGCGCTGCTCGTCGAGCCGCGCGATCGTGCCCGCCACCGCGCCGCAGTTGGCGAACACCTCCGGACGGCCGCGGACCCGGTCGAAGGCCACCACGCGCGGGAAGCACATCAGCGCGTGCTCAGAACGGAAGTCGAGCTCGCGCAGGCCCTGCACCGCGTCGTCGCAGGTGTCCCAGGCAGCCGGCGGGTCCACGACCAGCATCGCTCGACGCTCGCGGCACAGGCGTGCCGCCACCATCAGCGTGCCGGGCCCGACGTCGCGGTCGCGCGTCAGCGGCGGTATGCAGACGAAGTGCACGTCCTCGGCCGATGCCAGCGCGAACAGGCCCGTGCCCGTCTCAGGCGAACCGATCACGTCGTAGTCGGTGAGCGGCCCACCGTCGTCGCCGTCCGGGTTCGAATCCACGTAGCCGATCGGGTGTCGCGAGCCGCTGCGGAACGTCTGCTCCGGGCGGGTCGCCGGCACCGCACCGCGGACGCGGACCAGTCCCGATTCCTGCAGCGCGCCGGCCACGTAGCGGGTCGTGCCGGGCACGACGGACAGCCGCCGGAAGATCTCCTGGTCCTCGATGCGCTCGGAGCCGTGGGCGCGCACGCGCTGCACCACGAGGTTGAACCGCTCCGGCTCGTTCGCACCGATGTTGTCGTAGTCCACCGAGGCCCGCAGCATCTCGCGCGATCCCGGGCTCAGCGCCGCGAGCGTCAGCGTGTCCGCGCCGCAGGGCAGCGTGATCGTGGCGGGCGCACCGCCGTTCACGACCCGCACGACCAGCGCGACCTGGCCGCCGTTCTCGAAGAACTGCTCGATGGCATAGGAGAGCGTGCTCGGCTGCCACAGGCCACCGAACGCGTGCTGGAACTCGGCGAAGCTGCGAACCGCGACGGGACGGTTCACCGGGCCGCGCAGGGCGCGACCCACGAATGCGGTCACGGCCGTGGGCCTGCGGGCAATGGCGTTGTCCGCGCCGGGCCCTTCCGTGACGACGAAGTTGCTGAGCGCCGGATCGCGCAAGGTGCCCCCGTATTCGATACGGAATTACGTTAGCACAGGTTCTTGTATTGTTGCGTTCCGCGCTTACCCCCATGTAGATGCACACCACCACCGGCCGCTGGCAGCTCGGCCTCGCCCTCGCGCTCACGACCGCGGTGTTCTGGGGCCTCCTGCCGATCGCACTGAAGGTCACGCTGGCGGGCATGGATGCCTGGACGCTGACCTGGTACCGGTTCACGACTGCCGCGATCGCGCTCGGCGCATTTCTCGCGTGGCGCCGACGTCTGCCGATCAGGGCCCCGCTCACGCGGCGCGGCTGGTGGCTCTACCTCGCGGCCCTGCTGTGCCTGGTCGCGAACTACGTGGGCTACCTCGTGGCTCTCGAGCTCACGAGCCCCGCCGTCGCCCAGATCCTGATCCAGCTCGCACCGCTGTTCCTGCTGTTCGGAGGCGTGCTCGTGTTCCGCGAGCGCTTCGTCCCGCTGCAGTGGGCCGGGTTCGCATTGCTGGTCACGGGCCTCGCGGTGTTCTTCCACGACCGGGTCGCGGAGGTGTTCTCCCTCGACACGCGACTCGGCCTCGGCGTCGCCGTCATGCTGCTCGCCGCACTCTCCTGGGCTGCGTACGCGCTGGCGCAGAAGCAGCTGCTCGTGCAGCTCGCCTCCGAGCAGGTGCTGTTCCTGCTCTACCTGGGCGCCGTCCCGCTGCTGCTGCCGCCGGCAGCGCTCGCACAGGTGCTGGAGCTCGACCGCCTGCAGCTCGGCATGCTCGCCTTCTGCTGCGCGAACACGGTGATCGCCTATGGCTGCTTCGCCGAGGCGCTCGAGCACTGGGAAATCTCGCGAGTGAGCGCGGTCGTCACGCTCGCGCCGGTCTTCACCCTGGTCGGCGTGCACGCGGCGGCGGGGTTGTGGCCCGCGGCGGCGCCCGCGGAGACCTTGTCGTGGTGGAACGTCATCGGCGCGCTGCTGGTCGTCGCCGGCTCGATGACGACGGCGCTCGGGGCGCGGGCGAGCGCCCGGCCGGATCCGCGCGCGCCGCCGACCGCGTGAGCTCGCGCGCCGCCGTCGCCGGGCGATCAGTGCCCGACGCGTTCGCCTGGCGCTCGGTGCGACCGCCGAGACCGGCTCGCCATCGTCGCCGCCGTCCCAGTTCGCACCGTCGGGCAGCGCGTTCTCCACCAGCCGCGCGGAGGCGAGGAAGCCCTCGTAGGAGATGCCGCGCCGCGAGACGGGCACGGCGACCCCGCGTGCCTCGGTCACCACCCGCTCCGTGACCGGCCAGCTGATCGCGCCGCCGTGCTGCTTGACCTTCTGCCAGATGTGGTCGGAGATGACGTCGTTGAAGAGCGCCGCCTGCTCCGCGGGCGCGGTTTCCTGTCCCGCGCGCATCTCCTCGTGCGGCGGATGGGACTGCACGTACAGGCTGTCCCCGTGCCAGCGGTACAGCAGCGGCTGATTCACCACCGTGACCTTCGTGCCGATGGGAATGCGATCGAACACGGCGGCGATGTCCTCGGGGTACATGCGTATGCAGCCGTGGCTCGCGCGCAGTCCGACGCCCGCCGGCTTGTTCGTGCCGTGGATGAGGTAGCTGCTCCAGCCCAGGTTCATCGCATACGCGCCGAGCGGATTGTCAGGACCGGGCGGCACGCGTGCCGGCAAGGGATCGCCCTCGGCCGCGTGCTCCTTGCGCACGGAGGCGGGCGGCGTCCACGACGGGTTGCGGCGCTTCGACACGACGGTGGTCCGTCCCTCGGGCGTCGCCCAGCCGACCTTGCCGATGCCGATCGGGTAGGTGAGCACCACGCGCTCGCCGTCCTTGCCCGGCTTCGGGAAGTAGAAGAGCCGCAGCGCCGCGAGGTTCACAACGATGCCCTCGGGCGGCGCGTCCGGCAGCACGAACTGCGTGGGCAGCACGATGCGCGTGCCCTCGCCGGGCAGCCACGGGTCCACGCCCGGGTTGGCGCGGACCACTTCCTCGTAGCCGAGGTTGAAGCGGCGCGCGATGTCGGAGAGCGTGTCCTCGTGGCGCGCGTAGGTCACCTGCAGCTGGCCCACGACGCCGGTGGACTCCGGATCGAAGGGAAACCGGTGAGTCGCGAGCGGGGCCTCGATCACCGGCGGCGGCGGCTCGGCCGGCTCGACCGGCACAGGCTCGCGCGGCTCAAAGATGCTGCACCCGCCGAGCGCCAGCGTCGCGACGAGGGCTGCGTTGCGCCACCGGACCGGGGTCGCGCGCTTGCTTCGATGGTTCACTTGGGCCTGCTCCTTCCGGGCATTCCGCCCGGCGCCGTTCACAAGAGCCTCGGTCGATTGGGCAGTTCGTCCTCATCGCGCTGCCCCGGAAGCTGCGGGAAATGCCGGGCGATGATCCGGCCGACGTCCTGGACGCCCACCACCCCGCCCTCGCGGAACCGGCCGGCGCGGAACTCGCGCTCCATGTCCTCGCAGGCCGCCTGCCACTCCGCGGCCGGCACGCGCTCGTTGAAGCCGCGATCCGCGACGATCTCGACGTCGTGATCGGCCAGCAGCACGTAGATCAGCACCCCGTTGTTCGCCTCGGTGTCCCACACGCCGAGTGCGGCGAACACCTCGAGCGCCCGCTCCCGCGGCGTCTTGCCGTGCCAGACGTCGCCCGGCTCGAGCGCACCCTCGATGGCGACGCGGATCTCGCCGGAGTGCTGTCGCTCGGACTCGTCCACGGCCCGCTCGATGGCGTCGAGGGCCTCGACCGTGAACGCACGTCGCAGCGCGCCGCGCGTGGCGAACAGATGCCGGAACCAGCGTCCCCAGTCCATGCGCCTACCAGCTCCCCGAGGCGCCGCCGCCTCCGAATCCGCCGCCACCGCCGCTCCAGCCGCCGCCGAATCCACCGCCACCGCTCCAGCCGCCGCCGAATCCGCCCGGGGCGCCCCAGCCGCGGCCGTGACGCCGACTGGACCAGCCGTTGCCTCCTGCGGTCGGCCCGCCGCCGATGCCGCCTCCGAGCGAGAAGATGAAGGCCAGGAAGGCGGCGCCGATCGACAGGCCGAGGATGCCGATCAGCAGCCAGGTGAGGAACCCGACGAGTCCGCCGGTGGCGAGCGCGCCGCCGACGCGGCCGAACAGGCGGCGGAAGATCTGCCCGCCGACCAGCGCGAAGATGAAAAGGAACGGCAGCAGCGAGAAGAGCCCGGGGACGCCCTGTGCGGGCGAGCTGATCTCCGGCTCCGGCAGCGGCTCGCCCTCGATGACCCGCATCATGCGGTCCAGGCCGGTGGCGATGCCGCCGTAGTAGTCGCCGCGACGGAACTGCGGCGCGACGTCCTCGTCGAGGATGCGATTGGCGATCGCGTCGGGCAGCGCGCCCTCGAGTCCGTAGCCCACCTCGATGCGCAGCTTGCGGTCGTCGAGCGCCACGATGAGGATCGCACCGTCGTCGACGTTGCGCCGGCCCAGCTTCCAGGCATCGACGACGCGGATTGCGTACTGCTCGATGACCTCCGGCTGCGTGGTCCTCACGATGAGCACCGCCACCTGGCTGCCTTTCGCCTGCTCGAAGGCGCGCAGTTTGGCCTCGAGCGCCGCGACCTGGTCGGACGTGAGGGTGCCGGTCACGTCGGTGACCGGGGAACTGAGCGGCGGGACCGGGACGAGCTGCTGCGCCGGCGCCGAGCCGCAGAACAGCAGGAACGCAGCGGCGAAGAACGCCGCCGCGTGAATCCTGGCCAGGCGAGATCCCGATGCGGTCACGGGCATGGGGCCGCGCCGCGCGCCGGCGGCGCGGCGCTGGGTCAATTCGTTCCCGGTGCCGGCGCTGGCGCTGGCGCCGGGGCGGTGAAGTCCACCGTCGGAGGCCGCGCAATCGCCGCCTCGTTCTCGACCGCGAAGTTCGGCTTGACCTTGTAGCCGAACAGCATCGCCGTGAGATTGGTCGGGAACTGCCGGACGGTGACGTTGAAGTCCTGCACCGCCTGGATGTAGCGGTTACGCGCCACGGTGATGCGGTTCTCCGTACCCTCCAGCTGCGCCTGCAGGTCGCGGAAGTTCTGGTCGGACTTGAGTTCCGGATACCGCTCGACGACGACCATCAGGCGCGACAGCGCGCTCGAGACCTCGCCCTGCGCAGCCTGGAACTGGCGCAGCGACTCGGGGTCGTTGGCGTTCACCTGGATCTGCGTGGCCCGGGCGCGGGCCTCGGTCACGCCCACCAGCACGGCCTGCTCCTGGGCGGCAAAGCCCTTGACCGTGTTGACCAGGTTGGGGATCAGGTCGGCGCGTCGCTGGTACTGGTTGACGACCTCGGACCACGCGGACGTCACCTGCTCATCCTGCACCTGCAACGTGTTGTATCCGCAGGCCGACAACAGGGTGCTGGCGATAACGATCAGGGCGACTCTGAATGCGCGCATCGGACGCTCTCCTCGGCAACGTAAGGCCCGGTTGGGGCCGTCATTATGGGGCCGGCGGCCGGAATCTCCAGATCCCGGCCACCGATGGATTGGACCTTACCAGATGCGGACCTGCTGCTCAGGCGGCAGGTACAGCCCGTCGCCCTCCTTCACCCCGAAGGCCTCGACGAACTGCGGCATGTTGCGGACGATGCCGTTGGCGCGGTACTCGCTCGGGCTGTGGGGATCGGTGACGAGGCGCTTGCGCAGCTCGTCGTCGCGGTACTTGCGCGGCCACACCTGCGCCCAGCCGATGAAGAAGCGCTGGTCGCCGGTGTAGCCGTCGAGCACGGGCGCCTGCATCCTCGCCGAGCGCGAGGCGATAGGCCTTGTACGCCACCGACAGGCCCGAGAGGTCGCCGATGTTCTCGCCGAGCGTGAGCTCGCCGTTCAGGTTCTGCCCGGGCAGCGGGCTGAACGCGGCGTACTGGGCCACCAGCCGGTCGGTGCGCTTGCGGAAGCGCTCGTTGTCCTCCGCCGTCCACCAGTCGCGCAGCACGCCCTTGCCGTCGAACTTGCGGCCCTGGTCGTCGAAGCCGTGGCTGATCTCGTGGCCGATCACCGCGCCGATGCCGCCGTAGTTCACCGCGTCGTCGGCATTCATGTCGAAGAACGGCGGCTGCAGGATGGCGGCCGGGAACACGATCTCGTTGCCGAGCGGGTTGTAGTAGGCGTTGACCGTCTGCGGGGTCATGTACCACTCGGTGCGGTCCACGGGCTGGCCGAGCTTGGCGAGCTCGCGCTTCACGTTCACCTCGCGGGCGCGCAGCACGTTGCCCACGAGGTCGTCGCGCCGCACCTCGAGGCCCGGATACGCCTTCCACTTCTCGGGATAGCCGATCTTCACCGTGAAGCCGGCGAGCTTGGCGTGCGCCTCGCGGCGGGTCTCGGGGCCCATCCACTCGAGCTCGTCGATCGAGGTGCCGAACGCCTTCAGGAGGTTGGCCACCAGCGCGTCCATGCGCTGCTTCGCCTGCGGCGGGAAGTGCCGGGCGACGTAGACCTTGCCGAGCAGGTCGCCGATCGCCGCCTCGGACTCGGCGAGGCCCCGCTTCCAGCGCGGCTTGAGCTCCGGCGTGCCGGAGAGCGTGCGGCCGTAGAAGTCGAAGTGCTTCTGCACCAGCGCGTCATTGAGGTAGGGCGCATAGGCGTCGATCACGCGGACCTGCAGGTAGTCCTTCCAGGTCTCGAGCGGCACGTCCTCGAGCGCCTTGCCCACCTCGGCGAAATAGCTCGGCTGGCCGACCACGAGCTGGTCGTGACTCTGGATGCCGAACCCGGCGAAGTAGCGCGCCCAGTCGAGACCGGGCGTGGCCTTCGTCGCAGCCGCGAGATCGAAGGGGTTGTAGATCTTGGTCGGGTCCCGCAGGTCCACCCGCGGCCAGGACGCCTGCGCGAGCCGGGTCTCGAACTCCATGACGCGCCTGGCGGCATCCGCGGCGTCCTTGCGGCCTGCCATCGTCAGCACGTCCGTCACGTACGCCTGGTACTTGCCGCGCATCTCGACGAAGCGCGCGTCGTCCTTGAGGTAGTAGTCGCGGTCGGGCATGGCGAGGCCCGCCTGGCCGGTCCAGACGGTGTTGAAGTCGGGTCGCTTGGCGTCGGGCGTGATCTCGAACCCGATCGGGTTGGCGATCCCGACCAGCCCCGCGTGGGCGAGGTAGTCGAGCAGGCCGGCGCGGTCCTCGATGGCCGCGATGCGGGCAAACTCAGGCTCGAGCGGGGCGAGGCCGAGGCGCTCGGCGCGTGCCTCGTCCATGAAGCTCGCGTAGAAGTCGCCGACCATGCGCTGCTCAGGATTGCCGTCCGCACCGGCGGCCGCGGCTTCCTCGACGATGGCCTTGAGATTCGTCTCGACGTCGTCCTGCAGCTTCGAGAACGCGCCGAAGTTCGACCGGTCGGCCGGGATCTCGGTCGCGGCGAGCCACTTGCCGTTGACGTGACGGTAGAAGTCGTCCTGCGGACGCACCGTACGGTCGAGGTTCCCGAGCAGCACGCCGGACGGCGGCACATCGGTGGTCGGGGCGGCAGCCCGCGCGTCGGGCAGTGGCGTGCCGGCCACGGCGGCCAGGGTCACGAGGCAGGCGACGGGGAAGGACCAGCGTGTCATCTCGGTTCTCCATGGAAGGGGGTCGGGCCCGATCGGGCCGGCCGCAAGGCCGCGGAGTATAGGCGAGTCAGGCCCGGCCGACCCGCATGTGGATCGGCCAGCGGAGCCGGCGCGTCCCTGTGGAGGGCCAGAGCGCGGCCAGCCGTGGCCGCAGGTCGGGCAGCGGATCCCGCCCGAGCTGGTCCCTGTAGCGCTGCACCGCGGACCAGGTCGAGAGGTATCCCATGACCTCCTCGAGGTCCCAGTCGGTCTCGATTCCGAAATCGGGTGCAGCCTCATCGCGCCACGGAAATGGCAGCGTGCGGTAGCCCTGGTCCACGTAGCGCCGCTCGGGCGGCCAGTAGGGGCCGACCACGTCCGTGTAAAACCGGTCGACGATCGCGTCGACCGCCGCGTCCACGCGGAATTTCTCATAGCTCCAGACGGCCAGCAGTCCACCCGGCACCAGGACACGGCGGCACTCGGCATGGAAGCGGTCGAAATCGAACCAGTGGATCGCCTGCGCGACGGTCACCAGCGAGACGGCGCGCGCGCGAACCGGTAGCCGCTCGGCGAGGGCCGCCGCGTAGTGCACCCGCGCGTGCGGCTCCGCGCTCGCGAGCTGGCTCGTGCTGGCGTCCACCGCGATCACCGAGTCGAAGTGCCGCGCCAGATCGACCGCGGCCTGGCCATTACCGGTCGCGCAGTCCACCGCGAGCTGCCGTCCGGGCGCACGCGACGCGACGAACTCGAAGAGCGCGGAGGGATAGCCGGGCCGGAAGCGGCGATACGCGGCGGACTGACCGGAGAAGTGATCCTTGAAACTCATGCGCACCCCGCGGCCTGAATGCTGCGCGGGCCCACTGACGGGCGCAACGGTGCCGCACGGCCTGCCCTAGAATGCGCGCCATGGACGGAATCGAGGTCGTCGACATCGCCCACGCGATCGAGCTCGCCGTGGCGCCGGTGTTCCTGCTGTCGGGCATCGGCGTGCTGCTGGGCGTGCTGACGAACCGTCTGGCGCGCATCGTGGACCGCGCGCGCAAGGTCGAGGAGGGCCTGCGTCAGGCGGCGGCCGCGTCGGCGGAGGATTCTCGCCGCCAGTTGCAGGTCGCGGCGCGGCGCGCGCGGCTGATCAACGTGTCGATCACCTTGAGCACGATTGCCGCGCTGCTGGTCGCCCTCGTGGTTGCCCTGCTGTTCGCCAGCACGTTCGTGCCGATCAACCTCGCGGGCCCGGTGGCGGTGCTGTTCGTGCTCGCGATGGGGGCACTGGTCGGCGCGCTCCTGAGCTTCCTGCTCGAGGTGCGGGTCGCGATCGACGCGCTGCGCATCGGTGGGCCCTGAGGGGGCGAAAAAAACCCCGGGCTTGCGGCCCGGGGTCGAGTTGCGGACTCTGGTCGAAGGGAAGGGACGAGTCCGCCAGGGGATCTGCCGTTCGGAGCGTCAGTGCAACCTCGCCCACTGCAGGACCTTCACGTCCCGCGACTGGCGGCCCATGTTGCGCGCGATGATCAGGGCGACCTCGCGCAGCTCACGGCCGCCGCGCCTCGGCTGGCCGTCGAGCTCCACCACGCCGCGGTATTCCTGCAGGCCGCGCGGATCGGGCTCGTCGACGAGGAAGTGTGCGTAGTACTTGATGCTCACGGGAGGTCAGGCTACTCAGGGTGCCGGCCGGTTTCCGTGACGATGCGCACGGTCCGGCGCGCCGTCGCCCCGAGGCCCGGAAAACATGACTCGCTACCGCAAGGCCGAGCCTGCCGGCTCCAAGTACGCCACCCCCGAGGGCGCCCGCCGCCTGCGCGAGGAACTCGACCACCTGTGGCGCGTGCACCGGCCGCAGGTGACGCGCGCCGTGGCCGAGGCAGCCGCCCAGGGCGACCGCTCCGAGAACGCGGAGTACATCTATGGCAAGAAGCAGCTGCGCGAGATCGACCGTCGCGTGCGCTACCTGCGCAAGCGGCTCGAGGGGCTCGTGGTGGTGAACCGGCCGCCCGACGACCGCAGCCGGATCTACTTCGGTGCGTGGGTGCGACTCGAGGACGAGGACGGCCGGGAGGTCGAGATCCGCATCGTCGGTCCGGACGAAATCGACGCGGCCCGGCGCCACGTCAGCATGGACTCTCCGCTCGCCCGCGTCCTGATGGGCCGGCGGCGCGACGACGAGGTGGGCGTGGAAGTGCCCGGCGGACGCCGCACGTACGTCGTGACGGAAGTCCGGTACGAGGAACCCGCCGAGGGCGTCTAGCGCTGCTCGCTCGCGGGTTCGACCTTCGGCAACCCGCCGCCGTCCCAGCCGAGCCACGCGACGCGGCTCCCCCAGTAGGCGTGCGCCTGAGGTTCGAGGCCTGCGGCGGAATCGAGGCTCGCCAGGGTGACGTGGATCTCGCCGGGCCAGCGGCCGGACTGGAAGAAGAGCGGAGTGCCGCAACGGCTGCAGAAACTGCGCACGGCCGCCGCGGAAGATTCGTATCGGGCGAGCAGGTCCTCACCCGCGATGAGACTGAACGTGTCCTCTGGAAAAGCCCGCCCACGTGACGAAGCCTGCGCCTTGCGCCCGGCGGCACATCGAGCAGTGGCAGTGCGCGACCCACAGCGGCGCCGGTCCAATGCGATACCGCACCCCGCCGCAGAGACAGCCTCCCGTTCGAGCGCCGGCTGCCGCGCCGGCGGGACCGGAGGCCGAATCGCGTTCGTGCCTCACATCACGCGGACGTTCTTGAACTGCCAGGGATCGGTCTCGTCGAGGTCCTCGGGGAACAGCCGGTTGCGCTCGACCAGCGGGTGCCACTCGGTGTACTCGCCCACGACATGGCCGAGGTACGGCCGGCAGATCTCGAGGATCCGCTTGTAGTCGAGTTCGTCGGGCTCGACGATTCCGCTGTTGGGGTTCTCCATCGCCCACACGAGACCCGCGAGGACCGACACCGTCACCTGCAGCGAGGTCGCGCTGTTGTGCGGCGCGAGCTGGCGCGCCTCCTGCACGGACAGCTGCGAGCCGTACCAGTAGGCATTCTTCTTGTGGCCCGCGAGCAGCACGCCGAGCTCGTCCACGCCCTTGACGATCTCGTCCATCATGATGCGCTTGCGATCCTGGACGACCCAGTTGCGGCCGGCGAGCTCGTGCACCGACAGCACGGCGTCGTCGCAGGGGTGGTACGCGTAGTGGACGGTCGGGCGGTACACGATCTGCTCGCCCCGCTTGATCGTCAGGTAGTCGGAGATCGAGATGGATTCGCCGTGCGTGATCAGGAAGCCGTGGAAGTGGCCCGACAGCGGCGTCCACGTGCGCACCCGCGTGCCGGCACCTGGCTGCATCAGGTAGATGGCGTTGCCGCGGCCGAAATCGTACTTCTTGCCGTCACGCGGCCAGTTCTTCTCGTGCGAGCCCCAGCCGAGCTCGGCGGGCTGGCATCCCTCGCCCACGAAGCCGTCCACCGACCAGGTGTTGACGAACTCGCCTGGCTCCTTCGGACGCGACCCCACCTGGGTATCGCGCTCGGCGACGTGGATGGTCTTGACGCCGAGCTTGTGCGCGAGCGCGGCCCACTCCGCGCGCGTGTTCGGATCGCCGTGCTCCACGCCCGTGTCGCGCGGCGATGTTGAGCATCGCCTGCTTGACGAAGTGCGAGACGAGTCCGGGATTGGCGCCATGGGTCAGCACGGCGGTCGGCGCGCGCGACTTGGTCTCGCGCAGCGCCAGTGCGGATTCCCGCAGCGCGTAGTTGGTGCGCCGCGAGGGCGAGACCGTCGGGTCCGTATAGCCGCCGGCCCACGGCTCGATGCAGGTATCGAGGTACAGCGCGCCCTTGTCCCAGCACAGTTGCACGAGCGCGAGGCTCGACACGTCCACCGACAGGTTGAGCAGGAAATCGCCGCGGCCCACCAGCGGATCGAGCACGTTCTTGTGGTTCTCCCGCGTCAGCGGGTGCCGGATGAAGCGGACACCGTACTCCGCGGCGACCTTCTCGCCGAGATCGTCGGCCGAGACGATGGTGATCTGGTCGGGCTTGATGCCGACGTGCCGCAGGAGCAGCGGCAATACGCCCTGCCCGATGCTGCCGAAACCGACGATGATGAGTCGCCCTGGGAAGGCGACGTGCACGGGGTACTGACTCATGGCCTGCCGGGTACGCCTCGCGACGACTGGATGATGGGATGACGCGAACGAGGGGTAGTTTACCCGGATTCCAATTGCGGTCACCCCTCACCAGTCGCCGCAGGTGCCGCCTGCCTCAGCCTCGCGGTGCGCCCTCCCGCCAGTGCGGCGGGACCGTGCGCTCATAGCCGGGCAGTGCAGCGACGCGGCGGATCCAGCGTGCGATCGCAGGGTGCGTGGTCTCGAGCGGCAGGAACCGCGAGCGCAGGTCGCCGGCCTCGCGCTTCTCCATCGCTCGCAGCAGCAGCATGATTCCGGGAAAGACCACCATGTCCGCGGCCGAGACGTGTGCCCCGACCAGCCAGTCGGAATTGCTCAGGCGTCCCTCGATGGTGCGCGCCTCGCCCGCGACGACGTGCATCGCCCGCGTCACCTCCTCGGCACGTTCGTCCATGTTCTCGAAGAACACCGCGTAGACGATGCGCATGAGGTGGCTCTCGGCGTAGGCCTGGTACTCGCAGATGACTCGCATGATCGTCGCGGCCTGCTCGGCGGTGCGCCCGAAGAGGGGCGGCTCGGGGTATTTGCGGTCGAGGTAGAGCAGGCAGGCGAGCGACTCGAACACGATGAAGTCGCCGTCCTTGAGCACGGGCACCCGACCACGCGGGTTCATGCGCAGCATTTGCGGCGACTTGTGCTCCTGCATCGAGAACTGCAGGAGGTGCGATTCGTAGGAGAGCCGCTTGTACTCGAGCGCGAGCTGCACCCGCCAGGAGTAGGGACTGCCGCTGCCCCAGTAGAGTTCGAGTGCCATGCTGGCTCCTTGCCACCGCCGCGGTCCCGGGCGGGTGCGACGATACGATTGTATCGGCCACATTCGCGCCGCGGTATCTTCCGGAGCCAGGAGGTGCTCCGGATGCACTTGCGCACGCTGATCGGGGCCGAGACGCTCGCCGAGGTGCTCGGTGATCCACGGCTCAGGCTGTTCGACTGCCGTTTCGACCTCGCGCGGCCGGCGGACGGCCGCGAGCGCTACCTCGAGGAGCATCTGCCGGGCGCGGTGTACGCGGACCTCAACCGCGACCTGTCGGCGCCCGTCACGGCGACCTCCGGCCGGCACCCGCTGCCCGCGCCGGCGACGTTCGAGTCGCGGCTGCGCTCCTGGGGCGTGAACGCCGACTCGCTCGTCGTGGCCTACGACGACGGCAACGGCATCTACGCCGCGCGTTTGTGGTGGATGCTGCGCTGGGTCGGTCACGACGATGTCGCCGTGCTCGACGGTGGCCTGCGCCGCTGGCTGCAGCTCGATCTGCCGCTCACGGACGAGTTGCCGCAGCCAGCGGCCGGGAATTTCGCCGCGCGGCTGCGCCCGGCGCTCGCAGTCGATGCCGCGGCGGTGCTCCGGGCGTCGAGCGACGCAGGCGTCCGCATCCTCGATGCGCGGGCGCCCGAGCGCTATCGCGGCGAGGTCGAACCCATCGACACCGTCGCCGGCCACGTGCCGGGCGCGCGCAACCACCCGTTCGGCCTCAGTCTCGCCGGCGACGGTCGCTTCCTGCCGCCGGCGGCCCTGCGCGAAGCGCTGTCCGCGACACTGGGCGGCCTGCCCGCGGATCGCACCGTCGCGATGTGCGGCTCGGGCGTCACCGCCTGCCACCTGCTGCTCGCGCTCGAGCACGCCGAATTGCGGGGCGCGCGGCTCTACCCGGGCTCCTGGAGCGAGTGGTCGAGCGATCCCTCGCGACCCGTCCGCACCGGCGAATTGCCCTGAGCACGGCGGCCCGGCGAGACGATATTTTCCGGACCGCTTCTGCTATCGTGCGCGCCACTTTTTTCCCCGCCCGGGCCGGAGTGCCGACGCCTTGGAAAATCCCGCCTTCAAGCCGCGACCGGGCAGTGCCTGGACGATCGAGGACTCGCTCGACCTGTATGGGGTGAACGCCTGGGGCAACGGCTACTTCAGCATCAACGCGGCGGGCCACATCGTGGTGCGGCCGGACCAGACGGCCGACCATGAGATCGACCTGCACGAGGTGATTCGCGGCCTCGAGGCACGCGACCTCACGACCCCGGTCGTCGTGCGCTTCTCGGACATCCTGCGCCACCGCCTGAAGCGGCTGCACGACGCGTTCGCGAGTGCCATCGCCGAAAACGACTACCGCGGCCGCTACACGGCGGTCTACCCGATCAAGGTGAACCAGCAGCGCCTGGTCGTGGAAGAGGTTTACGGCTACGGGCGTGAATTCAACTTCGGCCTGGAAGTAGGCTCCAAGCCCGAGCTGCTCGCGGTCATGGCGATCACAGAGGGCGAATCGGAGCGGCTCATCGTCTGCAACGGCTTCAAGGACGACAGCTACATCGAGGCGGTGATCCTCGCGACCAAGCTCGGCCGCACGATCATCCCGGTGGTCGAGAATTTCGAGGAGCTCGGGCTGATCCTCAAGCACGCCCGCGCCTACGGCGTGCGCCCGCGCATCGGGGTGCGGGTCAAGCTCGCCAGCGAGGGCGCTGGCCGCTGGCGCGAGTCGGCGGGCGAGAAATCGAAGTTCGGGCTGTTCGTCACGGAGATCCTCGAGCTGTTCCGCGTGCTGCGCGAGGAAGGCATGGAGGACTGCCTGCAGCTGGTGCACTGCCATCCGGGCAGCCAGCTCCAGGACATCCGGCGTGTGAAGGACGCGGTGAACGAGCTCGCGCACGTCTACGCGGAGCTCAAGCTCATGGGCGCGGGACTGCGCTACATCGACGTCGGCGGCGGGCTCGGGGTTGACTACGACGGGAGCCGCACCAACTACGCCTCGTCCATGAACTACACGCTGGCAGAGTACGCGAGCGACGTGGTCTACCGCATCGCGAGCGTGTGCAACGCGCGCGGCATCGAACACCCCGTGATCGTAAGCGAATCGGGTCGCGCCATCGCCGCGCACCACAGTCTGCTCGTCTTCAACGTGCTCGGCAGCTCGGCGCTCGACCGCTTCAGCGTCAGCGACCAGGACGCGCGCGACCTCACGGGCGGCGACGACGTGCCGCAGCCCGTGCGCGACCTGCTCGACGCCTACCGCTCAATCACCGAGCGGCGGCTCGTGGAGTGCTACCACGACGCCTTGCAGGCGCGCGAGCAGGCGCTGCAGACGTTCAACCTCGGTTACCTGAGCCTCGAGCACCGCGGCCTCGTCGAGCGGCTGTACTGGGCCACCTGCGCGAGGATCCGCGATTTCTGCCGGCGGCTCGATCGCGTGCCGGAGGAACTCGAGGGGCTCGAGTCGATCCTGAGCGACATTTATTTCTGCAACGTCTCGGTCTTCCAGTCCCTGCCGGACAGCTGGGCGATCGACCAGCTGTTTCCCATTACGCCCATCCACCGCCTGGACGAGCGCCCGGTCCGCAACGCCGTGCTCGCCGACATCACCTGCGACTCGGACGGCAAGATCGACCGCTTCGTGAGCCTCCGCGAGACCAAGCGCACCCTCGAGCTGCACGAACTGCGGGCGGGCGACCCCTACTACCTCGCGGCCTTCATGGTCGGCGCCTACCAGGAAACGCTCGGCGACCTGCACAACCTGTTCGGCGACACCCACGTCGTGCACATCAAGCTGCACGAGCAGGGCGGCTGGTGGATCGAGGAAACGGTCAAGGGCGACACGGCAGCCGAAGTGCTGCGCTACATGCGCTACGACGTCGAACGCCTCGTCCCGCAGCTCGCTCGCGACTGCGAGCGTGCCGTGCGCGAGGGACGACTGTCGCTCGCGGAGAGCCAGGCGCTGCGTCGCTTCTACGACGGCGAACTCGCCGGCTACACCTACCTCGAGCCGGACTGACTCCCGGCGCCGCATTCACGCGGCGGTCATGCGGGCGTCACGCGGTCGCAACCTGCCGCGGGCCCAATGCCGCGGGCAGCAACACCCGGAGTGACCCGCGTGCCCGACGACCACCTGGACCCCACGCCCGATCCCGGCGAATTCGCCCGGACGCTGGCCGCTCGTGCAGCCGCAGCCGGACCGACGGGAGCCGACCCGACGCGATGGCTGCGCGGCTGGAACGATCACGCCGGCGTCTGGACCAACCTGCGCAACATCGAGCACTGGATCGAACGCGCCGGGTCCTGACCGCTGCGTCTCGCGGGATCTGATTCCGCGCGCGCGCCCATTCACGGGTCGAACCCACGGCAGGCCCCGCCGATCGTGGCGCCGCACCGACCGGTCAGAGGCCGTTTTTTTGCGCTGCATCAACGATTTAGGTTGCAGTGCCCGGCGTCAGTGGGTAGGCTTGACTTCGTTCGAGATCTGTCATCGGGAATCGAGTTCCTCAGAACTGTTGCATGTCGCGTGGTTGAAGCCCTCAGCTCCCCGCCCGGTGACCGACTTGTCATTCCTCTTTCCAGGCTCATTCCCCCTTCCGCGAAGCCACGCTTCCGGAGCGTCGGCACGTGCGCTCGTCTCGAAGTGAGCGATTACGTCGATGACGCTTCTGGACACCGCCGGCCCGGGCCGGATTTTCCGTTGATGGACATGAGCTTGTGCTAGACTGCGCCGCGATCGTTGCCCGTCCGTGCCTTGCAGGGTGCCTTCAGGCGCCTGGTTTGTTAAGCCGAAACGTCTTCGATCAGGTGACAGGGATCGCCCGGGCGCTCGCCTTGAGAAGGGCAGCGCGTGCTGGGCGTGTCGGCTGTTTGTGATCCCGTACTTTCCGTTTTGTTTTCTTTCTAGGATGTTCGAATGACCAAGATTTACGTGGGCAACCTTCCGTTCTCGGCCACCGAGAGCGAAATCCGTGACCTTTTCGCGCAGCACGGCACCGTCGACTCGGTTGCCCTGCCGACCGATCGTGAGACCGGTCGTCCGCGCGGCTTCGGCTTCGTCGAGATGCCGCAGGCCGACGCGCAGAAGGCGATGGAGGCACTTAACGGCTTCAACATGGGCGGCCGGCCCCTGCGCGTCAATGAGGCGCAGGATCGTCCGCGCACCGGCGGCGGTGGCGGCCGTCCGGGCGGCGGCGGCGGCGGTGGCCGCTCGGGTGGCGGCGGCGGCGGCTACGGCGGCGGTGGCGGTGGTGGCTACGGCGGCGGTGGCGGTGGTGGCTACGGCGGCGGTGGCGGCGGCGGCCAGCGTCGCTGGTAATCGCCTGACGCCTTCGGGCGTTTGAGCCGATCCAAACGCAGAAGGCCCGGGGCGACCCGGGCCTTCTGCTTTTCGGCTCCCAGTCCGGCTCGTCGCTGCTGCGGCACCGGCTTGCCGGTCGGGTCGGCTGCGATCATCTGCCTTGAGGTCGCGGGCGACTTGTCGGGGTTGCTACGGGCGCGCTCGGAGATAGGCGCGCCCTCCGCAACCCCGACAAGTCGCCGGACCCGCGGCGCCTGAGCGAGCCGGAGAACCGGCTCGCACGGCGCACGAATTCCCACCCGATTCGGCGTGGAGAGGGGCGCCCGCAACGAACGCGCAGTCCCCGCCAACGACCGCCGATCGTTACGCTGGATCCTGCCAACTTCTTGCGCCGTGCGAGTGGCCGGCTCGGCGGTCACTCGCCCAGGCGCCGCGTGTCCAGCGTCGGGAAAGGATTCGCAGAGGCCCGCATCCAGCGGGCCGGCGCGAGTGCTTTCCCGACGCCGGCACCAGGCCCGAGCGGATGTCCCGCCGAAACGGACGCGTCGCGCAGCGCGGCCGCTACCAGAGCCTGCGAAGCTGCTCAGCCACGTCGATCCGCGGGCCCGGCCCGGCTGAGGCGCCTCGAGGCTGGACCGCATCGGCCGGCCAGGCCACGCGCTCGAATCGCTCCATCACGGGGTCGGTGAGGAAGCGGCTGCGGGTGCCATGCACGTAGCGATCGCCGACGCGCGACTGCTGCGTGACGTAGAAGCGCACCGGCGCAATGAGGTGCAACTCCTGCCGGGCGCGCGTCATGGCCACGTAGAGCAGGCGCCGCTCCTCCTCGAGGAGCTCCGGCCGCCCCGCTGCGAACTCCGACGGGAAGCTGCCGTCCGTGACGTTGAGCACGTGCACGGCCTCCCATTCCTGTCCCTTTGCCGAATGGACCGTGGACAGCACGAGGTAGTCCTCATCGAGCAACGGATCACCCGCGAGGTCGCCGCTGGCCTGCGGCGGATCGAGCGTGAGCTCGGTGACGAACGCCTCGCGCGTCGGGTACTGCACCGCCAGTCGCTCGAGCTGCTCGAGGTCGCCGCGCCGCGCCTGCGCCGCTTCGTAGAGTCGCTCCAGCTGGGGCTCGTACCAGGCGCGAACGCGCGTCACCTGCCCCTCCCACGCGACCGCGGTGTTCCCGAGGTCGCTCATGAGGGCGACGAATGCGGACCAGTGCTCGCGCGCGGCGGACGGAACGGAGTGGCCCACGAGGGCCGTCCAGCGGAACCCGGCGGCCTCGAACGCCTCGCAAGCACGCTGGGAGTGCGCGGGACCCATGCCCGGCAGCAGTTGCAGCACGCGGAACGCCGCAATGCGGTTGCGCGGGTTGTCGGCCCAGCGCAGGACGGCGAGCAGGTCCTTCACGTGCGCGGCCTCGAGGAACTTGAGCCCGCCGTACTTCACGTAGGGAATGTTCCGCCGCATCAGCTCGAGCTCGAGGACGTCGCTGTGGTCGGCATTGCGGAACAGCACGGCCTGCCGGCGCAGTTCCACGCCGCGCTCGCGGCATTCGAGCACCCGTTCGACGACATACCCGGCCTGCGCCTGGTCGTCCTGCACCGTCACGTAGCGCGGACGCGGGCCGCCGCCGCGCGTGCTGCGCAGGAATTTCCGGTACTGGCGCCCGCCGTCCGCGATCACCGCGTTCGCGGCGTCGAGCACCGGCTGCGTCGAGCGGTAGTTCTCCTCGAGCACCACCACGCGCGCCGGCGGTGAGAACCGTTCCGGGAACTCGAGGATGTTCTCGACCGTCGCACCGCGGAACGAGTAGATCGCCTGCGCGTCGTCGCCGACGACCGTCACGCCGGCGCCGTCGGGCTTCAGCCTGAGCAGGATCTCGGCCTGCAGTGCGTTCGTGTCCTGGTACTCGTCCACCAGCACGTGATCGAACCGCTGGCCGATCTCGCCCGCGAGCGACGGGTCCCGCATCATGACCTGCCAGTAGAGCAGCAGGTCGTCGTAGTCGAGCGACTGCTGCGAGAGCTTCTCCTCGACGTAGGCACGGCAGAGCGCCGTGAGCTCGTCCTCCCACGGCAGGCACCACGGATAGGCGGTCTCGAGCGTGTGGCGCAGGGGCTGCTGCGTGTTGACACGATGGGAGTAGATGCCGAGGCAGGTGTCCTTGCGCGGAAAGCGACGCTCGGTCCTCGAGAGCCCGAGCCGGTGCCGCACGACGTCCATCAGGTCGGCGGCGTCGGCGCGATCGAGCACGCTGAAAGCCGGATCGAGCCCGAGCCGGGGGGCGTGCTGGCGGATCAGGCGGTTGCCCGTGGCGTGGAACGTGCCCGACCAGGGCAGCCGCAGGCTGGTGGACGCGCCCGCCCCCGGTCGCGCGGCCGCCATTGCGTCCGCGACCACGCGCTGCGCCCGGCGGGTCATCTCGAGCGCGGCACGCCGGCTGAACGTGAGGAGCAGCAGGCGCTCCGGCGGCACACCGGCCAGCAGCAGGTGCGCGACCCGGTGCGCAAGCGTGCTGGTCTTGCCGGTGCCGGCCCCCGCGATGACGAGCAGCGGCTCCGCTCGCACGCCGCCGCCCGCCACGGACTCGCCATGGGTCGCTGCCTCGCGCTGCGCAGGGTTCAGCCGCGTGAATGATTCGGCGATCGTCATGGGTCGGGCCAATATAGGACGGACCTGTATGGATATCCAGCCGCCGCCCGCACCTACGGTCACTTAAGATGCGCGCGGCCCGGAATGACTCCGGTCGAGGCGATCCATGGACGAGTTCGGCTTCAAGGACTTTCTCTGGCGACTGATTTTCTCGGTCGCGCTGGTGCTGCTCACCTTCAACCCGACCGGTCACTCTTACTATCACTGGCTGGCCGACGGGTTCCCGTCCGTGCAGCCGCTCGAGGTGATCGCGGGCATCGCGCTGCTCGGCGCGTGGATTTTCTTCGTGCGCTCCACCATGTCCGCCATGGGAACGCTCGGCGTGGTGCTGCTGCTCTCGCTGTTCGCCGCGATCGTCTGGTGGGTTGTGAGCCAGGGCTGGCTCGACGTCAGCAATCGCTCGGCGATGGCCTGGGTGGTGCTGCTGATCCTCGGGCTGGTGCTCGGGATCGGCATGTCGTGGTCGCACATCCGCCGCGAAGTTGCAGGACAGGCGTCCGTCGACCGCGTCGACAAGTGACGGCAGTCGCCGGGGCCTGCCGCCCCGGTACGCCGCTCAGCGCACCAGCTTCAGCAGCTTCGCCTTCGTCTCGGTGTAGGGCGGATAGCGCATCGGCGCGTCGAACCGGAAGCTGCGCTTCATCACCGGCTTGAGGTGGCTGAAGGTCTCGAAGCCGTACCAGCCGGTGTAGCGGCCCATGCCGCTGTTGCCGATGCCGCCGAACGGCAACTCGGGCGAGACCATGAAGATCACCGCGTCGTTGATGCAGACACTGCCCGCGCTCAGCCGCTCGAGCACCGCCTCCTCGAGCGCCTTGCTCTTCGTGAACAGATACAGCGCCAGCGGCTTGGCGCGATCGGCGACGTGCTTGATGGCGTGATGCATCTCGTCCACGGTGATCACCGGCAGCACCGGTCCGAAGATCTCCTCCTGCATCAGGGCCGAGTCGGGCGGCGGGTCGAGCACGATGGTGGGCTCGACGTAGCGGTTCGCCACGTCCACGCGCCCGCCGAGGTGGATCTTCTGGCCCTTGAGCAGCTCCGCGAAGCGCGCCGTGTGGCGCTCGCTCGCGATACGGCAGAAGTCCGGGCTCTGCGAGGGGTCGTCGCCGTAGAACTCGCGGATCTTGCGCGCGAGGATGTCCACGAACTGCGCGGACACCTCGCGGTGCACCAGCACGTGATCGGGCGCGACGCAGGTCTGGCCCGCGTTGATGAACTTGCCCCAGGCGATGCGAGCGGCCGCCACCTCGAGGTCGGCGCTCTTGTCGATCAGGCACGGGCTCTTGCCGCCGAGCTCGAGCGTCACGGGCGTGAGGTGCTTCGCGGCCGCCGTCATCACGATGCGCGCCACGCGCTCGTTGCCGGTATAGAGGATGTGGTCGAAGCGCTGCTCGAGCAGCTCGCTGGTCTCCGGCACGCCGCCCTCCACGACTGCGAACGCGTCGACATCGAGGTAGCGAGGCAGGATGGACGCCAGCGCGGCCGAAGTGTGTGCGGTGATCTCCGAGGGCTTCATCACGACGCAGTTGCCGGCGGCGATCGCGCCGACCATCGGCGCCATCACCATGGAGAGCGGGTAATTCCACGGCGCGATGATCAGCACCACGCCCTTGGGTTCGGGCTGGATGTAGCTGCGGCCGGGCTGGACCATCATCGGCGTGCGCACGCGCTGCGGGCGCATCCACTCCGCGAGGTTCTTGCGGGCGTACTTGGCCTCGGCCTCGACGAAGCTCATTTCCGTCAGCACCGCCTCGAACAGGCACTTGCCGAGGTCGAGGCGCAGAGCCTCGGCGAAATCGGCCTCGTGCTCGCGCATCATGCGCTCGACTTCCGCGAGCTGCGCGAGGCGCCACTTGATCGGCCGGGTCTTGCCGCTGTCGAACGCCTGCCGCAACCGGGCCAGCGTGCCAGGCAGGAGGGAGGTGCTCACTGGGAATCTCCATTCGCCCCGTCGATTGCGGGGCATCCCAGGAACCATATCACAGGCGCCGGGAGCCCTGGCGCAGTGCAGCATGGGCGTCTGCACGTCGTATGATCCGGCGCTACCTTCGGCCCCAAGGCCTGCCATGAACGAATCCATACGCAATGTCTTCACGGGCCGTGTGCTCACGCTCAACCTCGAGCAGGTGAGGCTGCCGAACGGCCGGGTCGCGGAGCTCGAGATCGCGCACCACCCCGGCGGTGCGGCGGTGGTGGCGATCGACGACGCCGGCCGCGTCTGCCTGCTGCGGCAGTTCCGTCACGCCGCGGGCGGCTGGCTGACCGAGCTGCCGGCCGGCAAGCTCGACGGCGGCGAGCCGCCGCTCGCATGCGCGCAGCGGGAACTCGCCGAGGAAGCCGGCGTCACGGCGCGGCAGTGGGAAAAGCTCGGCGAGTGCGTCAGCTCACCGGGCGTGCTGACCGAAGTCATCCACCTGTTCCTGGCCCGCGGCCTCGCGCCGGCCGATGCGCAGCCGGAGGAACACGAGGTGTTCGAGGCCAGCTGGGTGCCGTTCGGCGAGGCGGTGGATCTTGCCGCCCGCGGGGAGTTGCGCGACGCCAAGAGCCTGATCGGCCTGCTGTGGGCCCGCGAGCGGCTCCTCCCGCGCTGAACGGCAGCCGACCGGATTCACCATCCGGCTCGGAAATCTGTGAACTGCATCCAGCTCTGCGGATTTCATAACCAGTAGCGTATGGTTCGGAAGTCGGAGCAGAACCTGGAGAGCGATCCTATGACGGCCAAGCCGACCGGCAAGCCTCCGGGGTTGGATGACCCCGTCAGCGATCCGGGACGCCTCGGCATCGACGACCGCGGCAACGTCACCTGGGAATGGGGCGACTCCCCCGAACTCCTCGCCGACGACGAGCTTGGCGCCTCGCAGCGTGTCCGCGCCCTGCTGGACCCGTCGCTCGAGATCAGCGAGGAAGAAGATCCTCCGAGCCCCCTCGAAGGTAATCCGAAGGGCCTCAAGAAGGGCTACAACCCGTACAACAGCGGCGCGCTCCTCAAGCAGAGCTGGAAACGCAGCAGGAACCTGCGCGAGTTGTCGAAGTGGATCGAGCTGCGCAAGAAGCTCGCCACGAGGAAAGACGAGGACTGATCCTCGTCCCTCAGCGCCACTGCTCCGCGTGGCGCAGCTTGGCGTGCCGGCCGAGCCGGTAGAAGCTCCGGAGTTCCGCAATCAGCGCCTCGGGCCTCGCCCGCCGGCACCTCAGGAACCGCTCCTCGAGCCTGCGGCAGAAGCGCGCTGCGAAGCGGTGCGCCTCCTCGTAACGAGTGCGCTCGTGCGCCGGCAGGTGCGGAAGAAACGTGGCGCGGTCGAACAGCCGCTCGAAGAGCTCGCCCGGGAAGCGGCCATCGCGCTGCTGCAGCATGAGCTGCAGCGCGCCCACGTATTTGTCGACCTCGGCCTGCAGCTCGAGCTCGAGCAACGACACGTGCCGCTCCCGTCCCGCGCTCCACACGAAATAGTGGAAGTGGCTGACGCCCTCGAGCGCCGTGCAGTAGTCGGCGAGATTGTCCTCGGACAGCGATTGCAGCGGGCAGCGCTCGGCGAGCCGGTCGATGACAGCGCGGTCCAGGTACAACGAGATCCCGACGCCGTCCTCCTCCTCCACGACCAGCAACTGCTCGTCCGTCGCCGGCGTCGCGGCGGCACCCTGCAGCGCGGCCGCGTGCGCGGCGTCGGTGATCAGGAAGTCGTAGACGTCGTGATCGGCCGGGGCGTCGTACAGCCCGGCGAGCCGATTCTGCAGCTCGCGGAGCAGCACGGGCTCAGTTGGGCACGCGGCCGACGGGGACCACGGCCGGGCTCACGCCCAGTTCCCGCAGCAGCGCGTGTGCACGCGGGCTGCCGGTCCTCAGCCAGACTTCGTAGAGCCGCAGCACGTCGCGGTCGGTCTGCCGCCACGACATCTCGCTCACGTCGTTGAGCGCGTCCACGAGGCGCTGGAACTTGGCGGCCATCTCGGCGAACACGCCGGCGAGGGCCCGGCCCCGGGTCCCCGGCCCGCAGTGATCCGCCAGCGTGCCGTAGGCACGGCCGCCCATGGCGATGTGGTAGTCCACGTCGACGAGCTTGCGTGCAAAGCCGTGCGACAGGAAGCCGGCCACGAACAGCGACACGTCGCCGAGCCGCTGCAACGTGCGGCGCCGATGCTCGCTCGAGGAGGCGCTCGCGGCCTCGGCGAGCATGACTGCCAGCGGCTTGAGTCGCGGTCCCTCGGAGGTCGGCTCGAACAGCGCCTCGGAACGCGCGAACATGGTGAGCAGGTTCACCACGTAGTGCTCGGTGTGGTCGTCCACGCCGACCTGCTGGCGGGTGAGCGCTTCGTGCACGCTGTCGCGGAAGAACTCGCGCAGGTTGCGGACGTCGATGGCGGGTAGGTCGGGTGCGGCTTCGGGGTTCATCGCCTCCACTCCATGCGTGTGTCGAACAGGCTGGCAGCCGGGCGCCTCGCCTGCTGACAGCGCGGCGACCGGACGGATGCGTGGGAGTCGTTTGATTTGGCGCGGCGGCGAGGGATCAGACGATCCATCGTGCCGACGCAGTGACGATGCGGCTGTGGCGAGCCATGGCCCGAACTTACCGAAGCACGCCGGTGTCGATCAAGCCCTGTGTTCGTGACGCCGTTCACGGATCGGATGCGATCCGGCGACGGCGATCCTCGCCGGAAGGCTAGGCGAGCAGGTCCGCAAGCTCCGTCAGCGAACGCACCGCGAGCGGCGGCGGCGAGGCAGCGATCGGCCAGTCCGCACCCCGGCGATTCACCCACACCGGCGTCACGCCCGCGCGGCGCGCGCCCTCGACGTCCGCCTGCGCATCGTCGCCGACGTGCAGCGCCTGCGCGGGCTCGAGGCCAGCCCGGCCCAGCAGCAGCCTGAAGATGCGCGGGTCGGGCTTCAGCATCCCGGCGTCGCGCGCGGCGAGCGCGTGCTCGAAGAATCGCGCGAGCCCGATCGCCGCCAGGTCGGCATTGCCGTTGCTGGCGGCAAACAGCCGGAAGCGCCCGTGCAGGCGCTCGAGCGACGGCAGCACGTCGTCGTACAGCTCGACTTCGTTGCGCGCCCGGTAGAACACGGCGAATGCCTCCTCGGCGAGGGTGTCGGGATAGCCCGCCTCGCGCGCATGCCGGCGCAGCGACTCGCGCCTGAGCCACGTGAAGTCGTGGCGCATCGCCGGATGCTCGAGCGCGATGCGGGCTCGCAGGTCACGCATCGAGTCGAGCGTGTGCAGATCGAGCACGCGCGGGTAGCGCTCGGCGAGGAACGCGCGCATCGCGTGCTCGGCGCGCACGATCACCGGACCCACTTCCCACAGGGTGTCGTCGAGATCGAAGATGATCGCCTGGACTTCGCGCATGGCATCGCCGAGTCTAGCGGAGCCGCCGCGACGCGGGCGGCGTGGAAAGCGAGACGCATGACCTTCACGACCCGATTCGCGCGCCGCTTCGTGCGGATGACCGGCGCCCTCGAGCTGATGCAGGACCTCGCCGGGGCCAAGCCCGGCACGCACATGCTGGGCGGCGGCAACCCCGCACGCATCCCGGCCGTCGAGGCGGTGTACGCGCGACGCCTCGCCGAGATCGCAGCCGACCCCGCGCAGTTCGGCCGCTTCGCGGCGTCGTATGCCGCGCCGGGCGGCGACGCGGGCTTCCGTGCCACCGTCGCCGAGGCACTCGCCGCACGCCATGGCTGGCCGCTCACCGCGCGCAACGTGGCGCTTACGGGCGGCAGCCAGTCCGCGTTCTTCACGCTGTTCAACCTGCTCGCGGGCGAGGAGAACGGAGTCCCGCGGAGGCGCATCCTGCTGCCGCTCGCGCCCGAGTACATCGGCTACACCGACGTCGGTCTCTCGGACGGCATGCTGGTTTCGCGGCGGGCGGCCATCGAGGAACTGCCCGACGGCTTCTTCAAGTACCGGCTGTCCTTCGAGGAACTGGAGTCGGTTCCCGACGTGGCCGCGATCTGCGTGTCGCGACCCACGAACCCGTCGGGCAACGTGCTCAGCCTCGAGGAACTCGTCCGCCTCGACGGCCTCGCGCGGCGGCGCGGTGTGCCGCTGATCGTGGACGCGGCCTACGGGCTGCCGTTCCCGGGCATCCAGTTCACGGATGAAGGAGCGCTCTGGAACGACAACGTCGTACTCTGCATGAGCCTCTCGAAGCTCGGCCTGCCCGCCACTCGGACGGGCATCGTCATCGCCGCCGAGCACGTCATCGAGGCCATCACCGCCTTCAACGCCACCGCCGCACTCGCGCCCGGATCCACCGGCGCCGTGATCGTCGAGCCGCTGCTCGCGAGCGGCGAGCTCGACACGCTCTGTCGCGAGGTGATCCGGCCGTACTACGAGGCACGCTCGCGCCAGGCCGTCGCGTGGCTGCGGGAGGCCTGCGACGGCCTGCCGCTGCGCATCCATCGGTCGGAGGGCGCGTTCTTCCTGTGGCTGTGGTTCCCGGGCCTTCCGATCGGCAGCCGCGAGCTGTACCTGCGCCTGAAGGCCCGAGGCGTGCTGGTGCTCTCGGGCCATCACTTCTTCCCGGGTCTCGAGGACGACTGGCCGCATCGGACCGAGTGCCTGCGGATCAGCTACTCACAGGCGCCGGCCAGCGTCGCGGCCGGCATCCAGATCATCGCGGACGAGGTGCGCCGCGCGTACGGCGGATGAGGTCCGCCGTCCGCGCTGGCCCGCTCGGTCTTGTGGCGGCGTCGGGAGAGGATTCGCACCGGTTGCGGTCGGTGGCAGCGTCGGGAAAGGATTCGCGCCGGCCCGCTGGATGCGGGCCTCTGCGAACCCTTTCCCGACGCTGGACACGCGGCGCCTGGGCGAGTGGCCGCCGAGCCGGCCACTCGCACGGCGCAGGAAGCGTCTACCGCATCAAACGTGATCCTGCAGCGGTTGCCCGTCGCGACTGTGCCGGCGATTCGTGCACCGATCTCCACGCCGGATCCGGTGGACGTTGCGTGCGCCGTGCGAGCCGGTCCTCGGCTCGCCCAGGCGCCGGGTGTCCGGCGTCGGGCCGGGGTTGCGAAGGGCGCGCCTATCTCCTCGCGCGCCCGCAGTAACCCCAGCCCGACGCCCGCAACCACCGCAACCGTCGCCGTTGCTCCTGCGAACGCCTCCGCCGTGGGCCCTGCCTCTGGCAGACTCCTAGCATCGGAGGACTCGTCATGCGTCACCTGCTCGCACTGCTCGCCGTCGTCGCCGCGCTCACCGGTTGCGCGACCAATCCCGTCACCGGCCGCAAGGAGATACAGATGATCTCCGAGGGGAAGGAGATCCAGCTCGGCCAGCAGTACTACGCGCCGTCGCGGCAGTCGCAGGGCGGCGATTACGTCACCGACCCGCGCGTCACCGAGTACGTGCGGCAGGTCGGCAACCGGCTCGCTGCCGTGGCCGACCGCCCGCTGCCCTACGAATTCGTGGTGCTCAACAGCGGCGAGCTCAACGCCTGGGCGCTGCCGGGCGGCAAGATCGCCATCAACCGCGGCCTGCTCGTCGAGCTGCAGAACGAGGCCGAGCTCGCGGCCGTGCTCGGCCACGAGATCGTGCACGCGGCCGCGCGGCACGGTGCGCAGCAGATGGAGAAGGGCCAGCTCATGCAGATCGGCGCGGCCGTCGCAAGCATCGGTGCGGCAGTGTACGGCGGCTCGGAGCTCGGGCAGGTGGTGGGCCAGGGCGCGGCGGTCGGCGCACAGATGCTGCAGGCCAAGTACGGCCGCGACGACGAGCTCGAGTCCGACCACTACGGCATGAAGTACATGAAGCTCGCGGGCTACGACCTGCAGGCGGCCGTCTCGCTGCAGGAGCTGTTCGTGCGCAAGTACTCGGCCGGCACCGAGCAGGACTGGATGACGGGCCTGTTCGCGAGCCATCCACCCTCGCAGGAACGCGTGGACGCGAACCGGCGCACGATGACGGCGATGGGTGGACCGGGCGGGGACCTCGGCAAGGATCGATACCAGGCCGCGGTGGCCGGTCTCAAGCGCGCGGCGCCGGCCTACGAGAAGCACCAGCAGGCGCTCGCCGCCGCGAACAAGGGCGACTATGCGACCGCCCGCCGGCTGGCCAGCGAGGCCGCGAAGATGGAGCCGCGCGAGTCGCGCTTCCACGGCCTGCTCGGCGATCTCGCGATGGCGGAGAAGAACCCGCGCGCCGCGCTTCCCTATTTCCAGAAGGCCGGCCAGCTCGACCCAGGCTACTTCAAGCCGATGGTCCAGGCAGGCGTGGCGCAGTATCAGCTCGGCAACCGCGCCGCGGCCGAGCCGCTGCTGAAGCGCAGCATGGACCTGCTGCCGACCGCGCCCGGCGCCTATTACCTCGGCCGTGTCTACGAGGACGGCGGCAACACGGCGGGTGCGGTGGAGCTCTACAAGCTGGCTGCGGGCTCGAAGTCGCCGGTCGGCGCGGAGGCGCTCGCACGCCTCGTTCGGCTCGACCTCGCGCAGAACCCGGAGACGTACCTGTCCATCCAGCCGCAGCTCGACAACCAGGGACGCGTGTGGCTTACGATCGGCAACCGCACGACGACTCCGGTGAGCAACGTCACGCTCGTCGTCGGCGTAGTGGACCAGTCCGGCCGCACCGTGTACGGCCCCGAGCGCGTCGGCACCGGCGGCAACGTCATCCCGGGCCGCAAGTCCGTGAACGTGCGTACCTCGCTCGGCCCGTTCGACAGCGGCGAGGTGCTGCGCTACGTGAAGTGGAAGGTCGAGGGCGCGCGTCCGGCGCAGTGAGCCGGCTCGACGCGGTTGCGGCGGTTGCTGAAGTTGCTGGCGCCGTTCTGGAGTTGCTGCGGGCGCGCTCGGAAATAGGCGCGCCCTACGCAACCCCGGAACGGCGCCGGACATTACGCGCCTGAGCGAGCCGGGGGACCGGCTCGCACGGCGCACGCGGCGTTTGCCGGATTCAGCGTCGGGTTCCGCGCGCGAATCGACCGCGCAGTCCCCGTTCGACGCCGCCGCCCGACACGCATGATCCGGTAGACGTCGCTTGCGCCGTGCGAGTGGCCGGCTCGGCGGCCACTCGCTCAGGCGCCGCGTGTCCAGCGTCGGGAAAGGATTCGCAGAGGCCCGCATCTAGCGGGCCGGCGCGAGTCCTTTTCCGACGCCCGGGCCGGGCCGACCGGGCTGGCCGCCGCGCCGGCCACCGGCGCAGGCGACCTGCGTCAGTGCGACCGCTCGGCGAGAAAGCGCTTCAGGTAGGCCCCCGTGTGCGACCGGCGGCTCGCCCGTGCCACGGCCTCGGGCGCACCCTGCGCGACGATGCGACCGCCGCCCGAGCCGCCTTCGGGCCCGAGGTCGATGATCCAGTCCGCCTCCGCGATCACGTCGAGGTTGTGCTCGATCACCACCACCGTGTTGCCCGCGGTCACGAGGCGGTGCAGCACGTGGATCAGCTTCTCCACGTCGGCCATGTGCAGGCCGACGGTGGGCTCGTCGAGCACGTAGAGCGTGGCCGGCGCCGCTGCCGTCGCGCGCCGCCGAGGGTCTTCCGGCTGCGGCCTGAGCCGGGCCAGCTCGGTGACGAGCTTGATGCGCTGCGCCTCGCCGCCCGAGAGCGTCGGGCTCGGCTGGCCGAGGGTGAGGTAGCCGAGGCCGACGTCTTGCAGCAGCCGCAGCGCGTGGTGGATGCGCGGGTGGGCCGCGAAGAACTCGACGGCCTCGTCCACGCTCATCGCGAGCACGTCGCCGATGCTGCGCCCGCGGTGCAGGACGGCGAGGGTCTCGCCGTTGAAGCGCTTTCCCCCGCAGACGTCGCAAAGTACCTTCACGTTCGGCAGGAAGCTCATCTCGATCGTCTGAACGCCCTGCCCCTCGCAGGCGTCGCAGCGCCCGCCCGCGGTGTTGAACGAGAAGCGGCCGGGTCCGTAGCCGCGTACGCGCGACTCGGTCGTGCCGGCATAGAGCTTGCGGATGTCGTCCCAGAACCCCACGTAGGTGGCCGGGCACGAGCGCGGCGTCTTGCCGATCGGCGTCTGGTCCACCTCGAGCACCCGCGCCACCTGCTCCACGCCGTGCAGCGCCTTGCAGCCGAGCCACGCGCGCGCCGGCGGCGGCGCTTCGCATCGCCGGTGTGGGCGCGCAGGTTCGCGTAGAGCACGTCGCGAGCGAGCGTTGACTTGCCCGAGCCCGACACGCCCGTGACCACCGTGAGCCGGCCGAGCGGGATGCGCGCATTCACCTTGCGCAGGTTGTGCAGCTCGGCCCGCTCGATCTCGAGCGCGGCCTCGCCGCGCCGCACCGGACGACGCGCCGCAAGCGGATGCGTGAGCGGGTGCGCGAGGAACCGGCCGGTGAGCGACTCGGGCGCTGCGATCAGGTCGGCGATGCGCCCCTCGCCCACGACGCGCCCGCCGCGCGTGCCGGCGCCGGGCCCGAGGTCGATCACGTGGTCGGCGCGGCGGATGGTGTCCTCGTCGTGCTCGACGACGAGCAGCGTGTTGCCCTTGGCGCCGAGCTTCCCGAGCGTGTCGAGCAGCACGGCGTTGTCGCGCGGGTGCAGGCCGATGGTGGGCTCGTCGAGCACGTAGCACACGCCCTGCAGGTTGGAACCGAGCTGCGCGGCGAGGCGGATGCGTTGCGCCTCGCCGCCCGAGAGCGTCGGCGCGGCACGGTCGAGCGAGATGTAGCCCAGGCCCACGTCCTGCAGGAACGCGAGGCGCGAGCGGATCTCGGCGAGCAGGTCGCGGGCGATCTCCCGCTCGCGGCCGGCGGGCTTGAGGCCGTCGAAGAATTTCCGGGCAGCATCCACGGGCAGCGCGGCGAGCGCTGCGATGGACTGGTCGCGGAACAGCAGGTTGAGCGCGACCGGGTTGAGCCGCTGGCCCTCGCAGTCCGCGCAGGGCGTGGCCTCGCCCTCGAACCACTCGTTCCACCAGATCTCCTCGCCGGTCTGCTCGGCGTCGAAGCCCTTGATGGCCACGCCCGTGCCGAAGCAGGACTCGCACCAGCCGTGCTTCGAGTTGTAGGAGAGCAGCCGCGGATCGGGCTCGGCGAAGCTGCGGCTGCACGAGGGGCAGGCCCGCCGGGTCGAGAATACCCGGACCTTGCCGCGGTCGATCACGTGCGCCACGCCCTTGCCGTGGTCGAGCGTCAGTTGCAGCAGCCGGCGCAGCTCGCGCTCGGTCTTCGCGCCCACGACGACCTCGCCGACCGGCAGCTCGAGGGTGTGCTCGCGGAAGCGATCGAGGCGCGGCCAGGGCGCGGTCGGCAGGTACTCGCCGTCCACCCGCAGCCGGTCGTAGCCCTTGCCGGCGGCCCACTTGGCGAGGTCGGTGTAGTAGCCCTTGCGCGCCACCACGAGCGGCGCGAGGAAGCCGACGCGCCGGCCCTTCGCCTCGCGCAGCAGTCGCGCCGCGATCGCGTCCGCGCTCTGCGGCTCGATCGGCACCTGGCAGTCCGGGCAATGCTGGGTACCGAGCTTGACGTACAGCAGGCGCAGGAAGTGGTGGACCTCGGTGAGCGTGCCCACCGTGCTCTTGCGCCCGCCGCGGCTGGTGCGCTGCTCGATCGCCACCGTGGGCGGGATGCCGAAGATGGCGTCCACGTCCGGGCGGCCCGCCGGCTGCACGAACTGCCGCGCATAGGCGTTGAGCGACTCGAGGTAGCGGCGCTGGCCCTCGGCGAACACGATGTCGAAGGCGAGCGTGGACTTGCCCGAGCCGGACACGCCCGTGACCACGGTCATGCCATCGCGCGGAATCGAGACGTCCACGTCGCGCAAATTGTGCTCGCGGGCGCCGTGCACGACGATCGCACTCTTCGCCGCGTCGGCGACCTTCAGCAGTGCGCTGCCGCCGGCTCCCGGCCGCGGCTCCCCGGATTCGCGGAGCGCGGCGGCGAGCAGGTCCCGGCGCCCGGACTCGTAGTCCCGCAGCGCGCGCCCCGTGTGCGACGCCTCGCATTGCACGACCTCCTGCGGCGTGCCGGCCGCGACCAGCCGGCCGCCGCCCTCGCCGCCCTCGGGCCCGAGGTCGATGATCCAGTCGGCGGCGCGGATCACGTCGAGGTTGTGCTCGATCACGACCAGCGAGTGGCCCGCGTCCAGCAGCCGCTTGAACGCGCCGAGCAGCTTCGCGACGTCGTCGAAGTGCAGGCCCGTGGTGGGCTCGTCGAACAGGAACAGCGTGCCCGGCGCCGACGATTCGGCCAGGTGGCCGGCGAGCTTGAGGCGCTGCGCCTCGCCGCCCGACAGCGTGGGCACGGGCTGGCCGAGGCGCAGGTAATCGAGGCCCACCGCCGCCAGCGGCTCGATGCGGTCGAGCACGTCGCGGTCGCCGGCGAAGAACACCGCGGCCTCCGACACCGTCATGTCGAGCACGTCGGCGATGCTCCTCGCCGCCCCGTCGCCGCGCGCGAGCTTCACCTCGAGCAGCTCGGGTCGGTAGCGGCGGCCGTCGCAGTCCGGGCAGCGCAGGTAGACGTCCGAGAGGAACTGCATCTCGACGTGCTCGAAGCCGTTGCCGGCGCAGGTGGGGCACCGGCCGTTGCCGGAGTTGAAGCTGAAGGTGCCGAGCGTGTAGCCGCGCTCGATCGAGACCGCCTCGGCGGCGAAGCGCTTGCGGATCACGTCGAAGGCGCCGACGTAGCTCGCGGGATTGGAGCGCGTGGTGCGGCCGATGGCGGACTGGTCCACCATCACCACCTCGCCTACGTGCTCGGCGCCCGCGAGCGCGCGGTGGGCGCCCGGCGTCTCGGTCGGCTTGCCGCGGGCGCGGCGCAGGGCCGGATACAGCACGTCCTGCACCAGCGTGGACTTGCCCGAGCCCGACACGCCCGTGACGCACACCAGCCGCCCGAGCGGGATCTCGACGTCGAGATCCTTGAGGTTGTGCTCGGCGGCGCCCTGCACCACGAGGCGCGGCTCGCCGGGAAGCGGCGGGCCGCGGTGGCCGGCGGCGTTGACGGCATCGCGTGCGACCCGAAAGGTACTCCGCCGTCAGCGTGTCGGACGTCGCGGCGAGCTCCGCCGCCGTGCCGTTGAAGACGATGCGCCCGCCGTGCTCGCCGGGGCCGGGGCCGAGGTCCACGATGCGGTCGGCGGCGAGCATGATCTGCGGGTCGTGCTCGACCACGAGCAGCGAGTTGCCGTTGTCCCGGAGGCGCTGCATGACCTCGACCACGCGCCGCATGTCGCGCGGGTGCAGGCCGATCGAGGGCTCGTCGAGCACGAACAGCGTGTTCGTGAGCGAGGTGCCGAGCGCGGTGGTGAGGTTGATGCGCTGCACCTCGCCGCCCGACAAGGTGCGCGACTGGCGGTCGAGCGTGAGGTAGCCGAGACCCACGCGCACCAGGAAGTCGAGTCGTGCGCGGATCTCGCCGAGCAGCAGGTCGGCGGCCTCGTCGAGCGGCGCCGGCAGCGCGAGGCGGGCGAAGAACTCGCTCACGCGATCGATCGGCAGCAGCATGAGGTCGTGGATGTTGAGCCCGGCCGTCGCGTCCGGCCTCCCCGGCGACCCCAGCCGCCACAGCAGCGCCTCGGGCTTGAGCCGCGCGCCGCCGCAGTCGGTGCAGGCCGTGTAGCTGCGGTACTTCGACAGCAGCACGCGGATGTGCATCTTGTAGCTGCGCCCCTCGAGCCACTGGAAGAAGCGCTTCGCGCCGTACCAGACTTTCTTCTCCCACGGCCCCTCGCCGTCGAGCACCCAGCGGCGGTGCTCCTCGCTCATCTCCCGCCACGGCACGTCGAGCGGCACGCCGCGCTTGCGGGCGAACTTCACGAGATCGTCCTGGCACTCCCGGTAGGCCTGCGTCTGCCAGGGACGGACCGCGCCGCCACGCAGCGTCTTCGAGGCGTCGGGCACGACGAGGCCGTAGTCCACGCCGATCACGCGCCCGAAGCCGCGACAGGTCTCGCAGGCACCGAGCGGGGAATTGAACGAGAACAGGCTCGGCGTCGGGTCGCGGTAGTGGATGTCGCAGGTGGCGCAGTGCAGGTCGGTGGAGTAGCGCCAGACCTCGGGCCCTCCTCCACCTGCACGTTCACCCGCCCCTGTCCCACGCGCAGCGCGGCCTCCAGCGCCTCGAGCACGCGGCTCGAATCGGCGCCGGCGGCGCGGAAGCGGTCCTGCACGACCTCGAGCGTTCCGGCCGCGCGACCGTGGATGCGCGTGTAGCCCTGCTGCTCGAGGAGCTTCAGTACCTCGGTCTCGTCGAAGTTGTGCGGTACCGGCACCGGGAAGGTAACGACCAGGCGCGGATCGCCCGCAGCCGCCGCCCGCTCGCGCAGCTCCGCGGCAATGCCCTGGGCCGTGTCGCGGCGCACCGGCCGGCCGCAACCCCGGCAGTGCAGCCGTGCCGCACGCGCATACAGCAGCTTCAGGTGGTCGTTCAGCTCCGTCATCGTCCCCACCGTCGAGCGCGACGTGCGCACCGGGTTGGTCTGGTCGATGGCGATCGCGGGCGGGATGCCGTCGATGCGGTCCACCTGCGGCTTGTCCATGCGGTCGAGGAACTGCCGCGCGTAGGGCGAGAAGGTCTCGACGTAACGGCGCTGGCCCTCCGCGTAGACCGTGTCGAAGACCAGCGACGACTTGCCCGAGCCCGACACGCCGGTGACGACCACCAGCTGCCGCAGCGGGATGTCGAGGTCGAGCGCGCGCAGGTTGTTCTGCCGCGCGCCGCGGACGCGGATGCAATCGTGGCTTTGCGCAGTCATGGGGTACGGGCGCTCCAGAGGGGGGCAGCCCGTCGGGATCACGCTACCACGATCCGCCCCGATCGCGGATACTTCGCGGCACAACGACTCGAAGATTCTCCGGATACGCACATGCGGTTCCTGTCCGCCCTGATGCCGCGCGAAGCGCGGTTTTTCGCGCTATTCAACCAGCACGCGGACCTGATTGCCGCCGGCGGTCGGGCCGCCGCCGACCTCGTCCGGGACTACGCGGACACCGAGCGGCGCGCGGCGCTCATCCAGCAGATCGGGGACATCGAGCGTAGCGCCGACAAGATCACATACGAGACGGTCTCGCTGCTGCACTCGACGTTCATCACGCCGTTCGACCGCAACGACATCCACCGTCTGATCTCGGGGATGGACGACATCCTCGACCTCATCCAGGACGCGGCGGAGTCCATGCACCTGTTCGACATCCAGGTTCTGCCGCCCGAGGCGCCGCGCATGGCCGAGCTGCTCGACGCCTGCTGCACCCGCGTGCAGGCGGCGGTCGCGCTGCTGTCGTCCATGGACAACGCGCCGAGGGCACTCGCGCTCGCGCAGGAGATCGATGCTTACGAGAGCGAGGCCGACTCCGTGATGCGCGCGGGCATCTCGAAGCTCTTCCGCGAGGAGCAGGACGTCCGCCAGCTCATCAAGCACAAGAACGTGTACGAATACCTCGAGAACGCGATCGACAAGTGCCAGGACGTCGCCAACATCATCGAGGCCGTCGTGGTCGAGAACGTCTGAGCATGGACCTGCAGTTCGCGTTCGGGACGCTCGTGCTGCTGGTGGTGCTGGCGCTCGTCTTCGACTTCATGAACGGCTTCCACGACGCCGCGAACTCGATCGCGACCGTCGTCTCGACCGGCGTGCTGCGGCCCTACCAGGCGGTCATCTGGGCGGCGTTCTTCAACTTCGTCGCCATCTTCATCTTCCACCTGAAGGTCGCGGCCATGGTCGGCAAGGGCATCGTGGACCCGGTGGCCGTGGACCACTACGTGATCTTCGGTGCGCTCATCGGCGCCATCACCTGGAACGTGATCACCTGGTATTACGGCATACCCTCGAGTTCCTCACACGCCCTGATCGGCGGACTGATCGGCGCCACCATCGCCAAGGCGGGGACGGCACCGCTGCTCGCCCCGGGCATCCTGAAGACCGCGGCGTTCATCTTCGTCTCGCCGCTGCTCGGCATGCTGCTCGGGGGACTGCTCATGGTCGGCGTGTCCTGGGCCTGCATCCGCGCGGCACCGCGCAAGGTGGACCGCTGGTTCCGCCGGCTGCAGCTCGCCTCCGCCGCGGCCTACAGCATCGGGCACGGCAGCAACGACGCGCAGAAGACCATGGGCATCATCTGGCTGCTGCTCATTGCCGCCGGAGTCACTACGCGAGACCACCTGCCGGCCTGGGTGATCGTGAGCTGCTACACCGCGATCGCGCTCGGCACCATGTTCGGCGGCTGGCGCATCGTGAAGACCATGGGCCAGAAGATCACCAAGCTGCGGCCCCAGGGGGGCTTCGCGGCCGAGACCGGCGGCGCCATCACGCTGTTCCTCGCTTCCAGCCTCGGCATCCCCGTCTCCACCACGCACACGATCACCGGCGCCATCGTCGGCGTCGGCTCGGCCCAGCGCACCCGCGCCGTGCGCTGGGGCGTGGCCGGGAACATCGTCGTGGCCTGGATCATCACCATGCCGGCCGCGGCCCTGATGGCGGCTGCCGCCTACTGGGCCGGCACGAAGCTCCTCTGAGGCGACGCACCATGACCGTTCCCTACCCGCACCTGCTCGCCCCGCTCGACCTCGGATTCACCCGGCTGCGCAACCGGGTGCTGATGGGCTCGATGCACACCGGCCTCGAGGACGACTCGAAGCACTTCCACCGCCTCACCGCCTATTTCGCCGAGCGCGCGCGTGGGCGGCGTCGGGCTCATCGTCACCGGCGGCTTCGCGCCCAACATCGAGGGCTGGGCGGCGCCGTTCTCCGGGCGCCTCACGACGCGCGGGGCGGCGGCAAAGCACCGTCCGATCACCGACGCCGTGCACGCCGAGGGCGGCGCGATCGCGCTGCAGATCCTGCACACCGGCCGCTACGGCTACCACCCGCTCGCGGTGGCGCCTTCGCGACTCAAGTCGCCGATCACGCCCTTCACGCCGCGGGCGCTGACGGCGCGCGGCGTCGAGCGGCAGATCCGCGGCTTCGTGCGCTGCGCCCGGCTCGCCCGCGAGGCCGGCTACGACGGCGTCGAGGTGATGGGCTCCGAGGGCTACTTCATCAACCAGTTCATCGCCGCGCACACCAACCGCCGCAGCGACGAGTGGGGCGGCAGCTTCGAGAACCGCATGCGCCTGCCGGTGGAGATCGTCGAGCGCACGCGCGAGGCCGTGGGCCGCGACTTCATCATCGTCTACCGCCTCTCGATGCTCGACCTCGTGCCGGACGGCAGTTCCTGGGACGAGGTGGTGACGCTCGCGAAGGCCATCGAGCGCGCCGGCGCCACGATCATCAACACCGGCATCGGCTGGCACGAGGCGCGCATCCCGACCATCGCCACCTCGGTGCCGCGCGCGGCCTTCGCCTGGGTGACGAAGAAGCTCAAGGGCGAGGTCGCGATCCCGCTCTGCACCACCAACCGCATCAACGCGCCCGACGTCGCCGAGCAGGTGCTCGCCGACGGCAGCGCCGACATGGTCTCGATGGCGCGGCCGCTGCTCGCCGACGCCGAGTTCGTGAACAAGGCCGCGGCCGGGCGTGCCGACGAGATCAACACCTGCATCGCCTGCAACCAGGCCTGCCTCGACCACGTCTTCCAGCGCAGGATCGCCTCCTGCCTCGTCAACCCGCGCGCGGCGTTCGAGACGGAACTCGTGATCCGGCCCGCCGCCGCGCGCAAGCGCCTCGCCGTGGTGGGCGCCGGCCCGGCGGGCCTCGCCTGCGCCACGACGCTCGCCGAGCGCGGCCACGCGGTGGACCTGTTCGAGGCCGCGGGCGAGATCGGCGGCCAGTTCAACATGGCCAGGCGCATCCCCGGCAAGGAGGAGTTCGACGAGACGCTGCGCTATTTCCGCCGCCGCATCGAGATCACCGGCGTGCGCCTCGCGCTCGGCCGCCGGGTCGCGGCGGACGAGCTCGCCGCGGGCGGCTACGACGCCGTGGTGCTCGCCACGGGCGTCACGCCGCGCGACCCGCGCATCGAGGGTGCGGCGGAGTTCCGTGCCAAGGGTAGGGTGCTCTCCTACGTGGACCTGCTGCTGCACGGCCGGCCGGCGGGCCCGCGCGTCGCGGTCATCGGCGCCGGCGGCATCGGCTTCGACGTGAGCGAGTACCTCGTGAGCGAAGGCCACTCGACCACGCTCGACACGGCGGCGTGGCTGCGCGAATGGGGCGTGGCGGATCCGGCGGTCGCGCGCGGCGGCCTCGGCCGGCCGGAACTCACGCCGCCCGCGCGGCAGGTGTACCTGCTGCAGCGCAAGGCCGCGCCGCTCGGCAAGGGCCTCGGCAAGACCACCGGCTGGATCCACCGCGCACAGCTCAAGATGAAGCGCGTCGAGATGATCGGCGGCGTGAACTACGAGCGCATCGACGCGCGCGGCCTGCACGTGAGCTACGGCGAGGCGCGCGAGAAGCCGCAGCTCCTCGAGGTGGACACCGTCGTGCTGTGCGCCGGGCAGGAGCCGGCCCGCGAGCTCGCCGAGCCGCTGCGCGCGAAGGGCCTCGACGTCCACCTGATCGGCGGCGCGGACGTGGCCGCCGAGCTCGACGCCAAGCGGGCCATCGAGCAGGGCACGCGGCTGGCGGCGAGCCTCTGAGCCCGCGGGTCGGTCGCGGATGAATCGCGGCCCGCCGGCGGCCGTGACCTTCACTCGAGCGGAAACGGCACGCGTGCCTGGCCGGTGGCGTGCTCCTCGGCCCGCTTCGCAGCGTGGATGCTCTTCAGCAGCAGCGCGTGCGTCTGCTCGTCCTGCCCGGTGCGCAGGAAGCGGTCGGCCAGCTTGAGCACCTGTTCGAGACTGCTGCGGCGCTGGTCGAGGTACAGGAGCGTCTTGCCGAGGTAACGCGGGTCGCGTTCCTCCACGTGCAGCTCCTCCGCCGTGCGCAGCGCCGTCCGGTACTCGGTGTCGGTCGGCCGGCGGTGATACTGCGGCTCGTCGTACGAGTCGTCGGTCGGCGGCTGCTCCAGGGTCCGCGGCGGCGGCACCGTGCCCCGCCGCGGCACGCCGTGCAGCAGGCTGCGAATGACGTCGGTGGTCGTCACGAGCCCGAGCACGCGATCGTCCTCGTCCACGACCGGCACGGCGTGCACGCCTGCCCCGACCATCCGCTCGGCCGCCTCGGCGATGCTGGTGGCCGCCAGGACGCTGATCACCGGCGTGCGCATCAGCCGCTCGATGGTGACGCGCGAGTCGAGGAACCGCGCGCTTTCCGCGGCAGCCCTCGGCATGAAGAACTCGAGCTTCATCACGTCGGCCGAACTCAGCATGCCCACCAGCCGGCCGGCACGCACCACGGGAAGGTGGTGGATCGGGTACTGCAGGAAGCAGTCGAGCACCTCGCTGGCCGGGCGATCGACTTCGATCGCCACCACCGCTTCGGTCATGATTCGGGATACGGGCTCGTCCGGTCGCATAGCGCTGGGTGTTCCTCCACCCTCGACGATACGCGACCCCTCCCGCGGGGACTGTGACCCGGTCCAGCGGCAGCGAGCCCTGCGTCGGGTCGGACGGCGGATCGCGCACGACGCGCCGTCACGCGTGAGGCGCTGCTTACCGCGTTGTCGCGCACCCGTTGCCAGGTGCACGCCATCTGCTGGCAGTGCCAATGCAGCCGGCCCTCGAAGCTCGCGAGTCCGGCGAGCAGGCCGCGCGGCGGCTGCGGCCCGGGCCGGGCGATGAGCTCTGCACGGCGTTGTCGAGCGGCCTGCGTCGCCTCGCGGATCGAAAGGGTGCCGCACGCGAAGTAAGGGCTGAGCCGTGAGCAGGCTGACTCGGCCGTGAGCGGGCTCGACATCAAGCTGCGGTAGTCGCAGGCGCGACCGTCGAGGAAGGTCGCAAGCAGACCCTCGGCGGCGTCGCGTCCGCCACGCTGGCGGGCGGGCTTGTCCTTGCCGTGAGGGCGCAGCTCCGCCGGCAGATCCGTCGCAAAGCCGGTGCGATCCACCTGCGCCGGCGACAGCCGTCGTGGCGGCGCCAGCACCGGCTGCGACATGCGAACTTCCCATCGGTCGGCCCAGCGGTCGCGGGTGTCGAGCCGGCGCACCACGCCACTCTGCGGCCGCTCGTGCCAAGGCACGCTTTGCTCACGGCACCACGCGTGAACGCGCCGGTCGCGGGCGTAGGTCAGGTCATTGCCGGTCTCCTCGTGGCTCCACAACGACTCGATGGGCGTGCGCTCGTGAAGGCGGGCAAGCACATCGGGCATCGGCCCGCAAAGCCGCACCAGCGGTGCGCCGGCGGCGGTGAGATCGCGATCGAGATCGGCGAGGCACTCGCGGGTGAACTCGAGATGCTGCACAGCGTAGTCGGGAGCGCCGATGATTTCGGGCTCGAACACATACAGCGGCAACACGCGCCCAGCCCGCGCCGCCTCCACGAGCGGCGCGTGGTCGTGAACGCGCAGGTCACGCTTGAACCAGACGACATGCATGCCGAGGCGCTTCGCGCCGCGGCGCGACGGAGATTCAGGCCAGCCGATTCGATTGCGATCTTGACCGACAGAACCTACTGTCGGGACGGCGTGCCGGTTCGCTCAGCCCGAATGAGCGCGGAGTGCAGCGCCCATGGCCTCGAGCCGCGCCTGCTGTTCAATCCAGCGCTGCCCTCCCGTCAGGCCGCCGTCCACCACGAAGTCGTTTCCGTTCACGAAGCTCGACTCGTTGCTCGCGAGGAACACGGCCGCGAGGGCAATGTCATCCGGCAGACCCGCGCAGGGGACGGGCTGCGCCGCGGCGAGCGCCGCCTGCGCGACCTCCGCGGTCCGCTCGGCCCGCTCGCCGAGCTGCATCGCCACGCAGCGCGTGAGGTGGATCATCGCGGCCTTCGCCGCCGAGTAGACCAACGACGAGGACCGTCCCCCGCGCAGTCCCGCCACCGAGCCGTTGTTGATGATGCTGCCCGAGCGCTGTGCCGTCGGTGATGATGAGCAACCTTGCCTTCGAGCCGTGCCATGGGGTCTCCGGAATCACTAGCCCGCTGAACGGCAACGATCGCAGATGGGGTGGGCAGCTCGATTCTGGAGGCCGGGCAGGACCCAGACCTTGGAGCCCGCCCCGAGGTCGCGACGCGTTGCATCTGGAAAGGAAAGGCCAGATGATGAGAATCATTCGCATATACGAACCTTCTCACCCGGAGCCCGTCCGTGACCTTCGATGTCGCGCCCTCCGACCGCCAGCGCCCCTGGGCTCGACCTCGAAAACTGTGCTCGCCTCACGGTCTGCGACCTCATCGGCGTCGAGCGCTTCCTGGTCTGGGGAGTGCGCTGGTGCGCCTCCCTGCACGACGATTCGGACTTCGCCGACCTGTGCCTGCGGGACTCGTTCGATCGCGCGGGCCTCTCCGCATGCCTGCGGCCGACCGTTTCGGCGACGCGTGGCGCACGCTGGTGGCGACTCTGCGCCCGCACCGAGGCGGCGCGCGCGGTGCTGGCCCTCCGCCGCGAGACTTGCCGACGGCTTGAGCGGCCTGCAGGCCCGCGTTCGCGCCTGGGCACGCTGCCGCGGACCGTCCGGCTCCAGCTACCCTCGAGAAGCCTGCCCGGCCGGCCGTGGCTGGCGGGCTCAAAGAGCTTCGAGCGCGCTCTCGGACTCGCATCCGCACGCACCGGATGATTCAACATAGCGGCATGTTGTGTCGCGCCCTGCTCTGCGGTCTGTTGTGTTTCGCCGTGGCCACCGCGAACGCACGCGCCGAGGACACCCCACGACTGACCGGCACGGTGGTCGGCATCGCAGACGGCGACACCGTGGACCTGCGGCTCGACTCGGGGATGATCCGGGTCCGACTGCACGCAGTCGATGCGCCCGAGCACGACCAGCCCTACGGCAAGGCCGCGCGCCGCGAACTGTCGCGACTCGTGTACCTGCGCAACGTCGAGGTCGAGCCGATCGAGCAGGACACGTACGACCGGCTGGTCGCGCGGCTGTGGCTCGGCGAGATGGACGTGAACGCGGAGCTGCTTCGGCGCGGTGCGGCGTGGGTGTACCGCCGCTACGCTCGCGAGCCCGACTATTGCGCCTTCGAGCAGCAGGCCCGCGCTCTCGAGCACGGACTGTGGGGGCTGCCCACGATACCGCCCGTGGCCCCGTGGGAATGGAGGCAGCGCGAGAAACGCCGCAAGCCGTTCACGGACTACTCCAAGCAGACCCTCGCCGCGTGCTCGACAGCCTCGGCAAGTGAGCTACCTCGGCGCCGGGACGCACTCGACGTTCACCGTGACCGAAAACCATCGCCGCTGCGCGCGCAGCACGCTCGAGTCGGTCTGTCCGGGGTTGATGTGGCGCGTCCTCCTGACCGGCGTCTGCGGCGAGGCGTCGAGCAGCAGGTTGCAGCGCACCCGAGCCGGCGAATTATTGGTCAGCCTGATGGTGAGCGTGCTTGCCTGTGCGACCTGCTCGATCTTGATGTCGAGGTCGTTCAGGGTCGGGCGGATCTCGACCGTGTAGGTATTGGACTGCGCGTGGGCCGCGAACCCGGCTGCGGCGAGCAGCGCGAGTGCGACCAGCAGGAGCGCAAGGCGGGCTCGGGTTGAACGTGGCGTCATGGGCGGCAGCCTTCGAGTGGAACGAGGGAACGCTACGGCATGCGGACGGCGGCGTCGACCGCTGATGAAATGGTGCCGCTGCGCTTCAATGACGATGCACTCATGTACCTGACGCTGACCGGCATCGTCGGCATTGGCAAGCTGCTGTCGCGCATGGCTGCCGCCAGGTAGTCGGTTTGCCAGACAAGTCTGAGAGCGTTTAGCGGTTAAGACAACGTGGGGGGCGGGCGGCGAGATGGAGCGGCCTTGGGTCGCGAGACCTGGGCGAGGCCACGATCGCCATTTTCACCACGATGGTGGCGCACATCCACTGCTGCACGGCCAGGTTCCTTGGGGGCGAACGGCGGCACGACTGTCGGCGGGTTCGCCGGGCTGCTCGAAACGACACCGGCGCGTCGGCCTTTGCCGGCGCGCCGGATGGTCTCCCCCAGGCCAAGGCCTTACGGCGCGGTCACCGAGAGCGTCTTGGTCTTGGTGATGCCGTTGGCGGTCGCCGAGAGCGTCGTCTTCGTGGTCGCCACCACCGGCGTCGTTGTCGCCTGGAAGGTGCCCGACTGCACGCCCGCCGGGATCACGATGCTCCCTGGCACGCTCGCCACCGCATTGCTGCTGCCCAGCATGACGGTGATCGGGCCCGGACCGGCCTTGCACTCGAGCTTGGCGGTGCCGTTACTGGTCACGCCGCCCACCACCGTTGCTCGGCAGAATCGAGAGGATGTACATGCCGACCGGCCGCAGCGTCAGTGGCTGGCTCAGCGTGGTGGGCCCGAGCGTCGCGCTCACCAGTCCGGCCTGGTTGGCGCCAACGTAGCTGCTCTTCACCGTGAAGGTCTTTGTCGTCGCGCCCGCCGGCACGGTCACGGTCGCGGGTACGGTGGCCGCGCCGAGCGTGTCGGAGAGGTAGACCACGAGCCCGGTCGCAGGCGCGGGCTCGGAGATCGTCACCGTGCCGCTCACCGACTTGCAGCCCGCCACCAGCGACGACTTCAGCGTCACTCGAGCTGAGCGCCACGCTGCTCGGCGTCACGCTCGTCATGTCGGAGGTGATCACGGTGCCCGCTGGCGCCGTGGCGTTGACCACAGCGCCGCCCCGACATCGGCCGACTGGCCGTGACGTTCGCCGGCGTCACCGTGACCCCGAACGTGCCGGCCGCCGTGACGAAGCCGCCGAAGTCGTAGGTCACCAGCACGTCGTACGGCACGCCGCGACTGCGCCGAGCTGGTCGATGCCCAGGTTCAGCACCAGCTCGCCGTCGTCGGCCGGGTAGACGCCCGAGGTGAGCAGCACGTCGGTCCGGTCCACGACGCCGTTGCGCGTCGCGGTCCCACCAGGCCTTTACCGCCGCCACGTCGAGCTGGTCGTTGCCGGTGCCCGAGGCCTGCAGCCTGAGCGCCCGATGACCTTGAGCGGCATCGGCCCGCTGGTTCACGAACCTGCAGGCCCGAGCACGCCGACGTTCGCATCGCCCGGCATCCGCGCTGACTGCCGGCACGCGCCGACGCCCGGCAGCACCTCGAAGCTCGCCTGCGCGGCTCGACGAGCATGAGCATGTCGGACTCGCCGTTCGGATCGCCCACGCCGCCGTCCTTCCAGACGGCGTTCATGGTGTCGAAGGCCCAGATGTAGTTGCCGTGGCAGCAGATTCCACCGCCGTTGGACTGCTTGAGCCAGGTGAGGCCGCCGTCGTAGGTGGCGAGTACATCGGCCCGCCCGCCGGCGCGAGAGCCCTTGTAGAGCGACACGAAGTCCATGTACTGCGGCAGGGAGTCGTTGATCTTGGTGAACGTCGCCCCGTAGTCCGTGCTCTTGAAGAGCCCGGCGCCGCTCGGGCCATGGTCCGTCCGCACGCACCCAGACTTCGGCGCCGACCATCGGCAGGTCCGCGGTGCCGTAGCCCGAGTTGGTGATGATGTTGTTGCCGGCGACCGTGGCTCCACACGCCCGTCGTGCTGCGCAGCTCGCGGTGCATCGCGCCGCCCCAGGCATAGGGCGTCGCGAACAGCACCGCGTTGCCGCTCTTGTCGGCGTCCACTGCGCGAGCAGCCGGCGTAGTCCTCGAGCCACCCGTGCGCTTGATCGCCCAGGTGGCGCCGGCGTCGGCCGTCTCCCAGATGGTCATCGTGACCGGCGAGCCGAACCCATGTAGGTGCCCGTGTTCTCCGGTCCGCAGGCGATCCAGCGGTCGGCGTCGATCTTCGCGTAGTTCTGCACCGTCGGCGATGCCGTTCATGACGGGCCAGCCCGGCTTGCTTGTGTTCGGCAGGTCGATCACCTGTCCAAGTCGCGCCGCCGTCGCCGGTGCGCAGCATGCCGAAGTTGACAGTGGTGCCCGCCGTGATGACGCCGTGGTCCTTGTCCGCGAACAGCATCGAGCGGCCGGTGATATCCGGGTGGACGTTGCCTCTCGCATGCGCTCCAGTGGCCAATCTTCGTCCAGCTCGTGCCGCCGGTCACGGTGCGCCACAGCTCCGACTCGATGCGGCGAGACGCCGCGGTTCAGGAACAGGATGAAGCCCACTCTGGCGCTCACCCAGTACGGCTCCCAGATGTCGTAGTTCGCGCGGTCGAAATACGGCGGCGGGTAGGACGGCAGCTTCTTCCAGTGGTGGACGAGGTTGAACTTGAGCCCCGCGACGTCGCCGGTGACGTCCACCGTGAGACGGCGCGAGTCCATCGTGAAGCTGTCCTCGCCCGGGGTCTCCTCGTAGATCAGCGTGACCGGTCCGGCCGGCACGTCGATCAGGGTGAAGGTGCCCGTGTACTTGCGTCGTCGCGACCACGTTGGTCTCGAGGCTCGTGCCCTCGACGCGCACCTTCGCCGGCTTCCAGTTGTCGATGGCCGGCTGGTAGCCGCCGTCGGACACCGGGATGGCGACCTCGCCGCTCACCGTCGCGCCGCGCGCCGGGAAGGCGAACAGCAGCCGCGAGCCCCGCCAGCCAGGATCAGGAGCAGCCACCACAGCGGCGAGAAGTGTCGGGAGACGTGAAGTGTCGGCAGGGCAGTCCCGCCGCCGACGTGCTGTCGGAACATGGATCGGCATCATGGCTCGTCCCTCCTGAGCCGCCGATGCCGGGCCGGAAAATTACCGGCATCGGACCTGAAGCAATTATCCGGCTGCCCGATGACGCGCAATCCTGCGGCAAATGCAGCGCCGCATTGCGTCGCGCGGCGATCGGGTCGCCGCGCGGCCGCACCTGTGGAGCCTACAGCTCGTCGTACTTGCGGCTCGACCCGCGCGATTTCTCGACCGGGTACTTCTCGGCATTGCGGGCCATCTTGGTGCGCGCGGCCTGCGCGAGATCCACGTCGAGCCTGTCGGCGAGCCGCACGAGGTAGAGCAGCACGTCCGCCATCTCCTCCTCGACCGCGGCCCGGGCGGCGGGCGGCAGCTCGCGGCCTCGCGACTCGTCGAGCCACTGGAACGGCTCGAGCAGCTCGGCGGCCTCCACCGCGAGCGCCGTCGCCAGGTTCCGCGGCGAATGGAACTGATCCCAGTCGCGCTCGGCGGCGAACACGCGCAGTGCGTCGCGAAGTTCGTGCAGGCTGTCGCTCATGACGCGGACCCCTCCCCGGCCACCCGGTTGCGGGCCCGAGCGTAGCAGGCGGCCCATGCATGCGGCCCGGGACTTCCGGCGGCCGGGAGGCTAGAGTCCGCCGCGGGAAGGGCATTCACCGTCAGGAAGCATCCGCATGGGTAACGTCAAGGTCTTCGTCCTGCTCGCCGGCATGGTGGCGCTGTTCGGCGTCGTGGGCGGCATGCTCGGCGGGCAGAGCGGCATGCTGCTCGCGCTCGTGATCGCCGCAGTCATGAGCTTCGTGATGTATTTCAACTCCGGGAAGATGGCGCTCAAGGCCTACAAGGCCCAGATCGTCAGCCGCGAGCAGGCCCCGGAGCTCCACGATCTCGTGGACCAGCTGCGCCAGCGGGCGGGGCTACCCATGCCCACGGTGGCGATCGCGCCGCACGCCCAGCCGAATGCCTTCGCGACGGGCCGCAGCCCGGAGAATGCGGTGGTCTGCGTCACCGAGGGCCTGATGCAGCTCGTCAATCGCGACGAGCTCGCCGGCGTGATCGCGCACGAGCTCGGCCACATCAAGAACCGCGACATGCTTCTGCAGACGGTCACGGCCACGATGGCCGGCGCGATCACCAACCTCGCGCGGTTCGGCATGTACGCGCCGCGGGAGCAGCGCGGTTCGCCGATGGCCCCGCTTGCGGCACTGGCCGCGCCGTTCGCGGCGATGATCATCCAGTTCGCGATCAGCCGGACGCGCGAGTTCAAGGCGGATGCCGCGGGCGCCGCGATCAGCGGCCAGCCGCTGGCGCTTGCGAGTGCGCTCGGCAAGCTGCAGAGCGCCGCACAGCGCATTCCGATGGGCGTGTCGCCGGCCATGGCGCCGCTGGCGCAGGTGAACCCGCTCGCGGCGCACCAGGGCGGCCTCGCGTCGCTGTTCTCGACGCATCCGCCGACCGAGGAGCGCGTGCGGCGGCTGCAGGAGATCGCGCGGGGCGGCGGCACGCGCTGAGGCCCAGCGCAGACGCACCAGGCGAAGCTTCCGTCCGGTCAGCAGGGCGAGCGCCAGGGCCCGCCCGTCGCTCTCACGGAATCTGGATCTTCCCGCGCGGCGGCAGGCCGCCGGTCCCGGCGAGCGCCGAGGCGGTGCCGGCGTCCGGAATGACGAGCGACGACGCCTGCTGGCGGCGCATCTCCTGCAGCTCGCGCATCGTCTCCTCGAACGCGACGCGAGCGCCGTCGGCGAAGCGTTCGCAGGCCTCGGCCAGGGTCCGGGCGTCGATCTCGAACGACAGCGGCAGCGCACCGGCGGGCGTCATGATCTGCGCCTGCCCGACGTAGGAGGTCGCCCGCGTCGGGTCCGTCGTACCGTCCGCGCGGACCGGCGTCAGGACGCGGATCGTGCCGACCTTGCGGTCCGAGTACATGTCCTCGCGGTACAGGTCGTTGACGTCCATCTTGGGGTCAAGGGCGTTCGTCGGGCCGGCCATGGGCACTCCTCGGGGCAGGTCAGTCGGGAAAGCAGGGCGACACGGTACCGGAGCCCCGCGCCCCGGACAACGTGGCCGGGACAACGCGGCCGCGCACCGGCTCAGAAGCTGGCGTCGGTCCCGCCGTCGCTGTGCGGCGGCTCCAGGGCGCGCTCGCGCGGCCAGGGCGTGAGCGCCACGTAGTACAGCACGATCAGGTTCACCAGCGGCACGGAGGCCATGATCGCAAGCCAGGGCGGGTAGCCCATCCGGCCCAGGATCTTCCAGAAGGCGACGAGCTGCAGCAGCGAGAGGATGGCAATCCAGCGGATCACGGGCGTCTCCAGGGGCGGGCCGCTCCCAACGGGCGCCCCGATGATATAACGCCCGCCATGAACGACCTGACTCATCGTCCCGCGGGCCCGATCCGCGCGCCGCGCGGCACCACTCTCTCCGCCCGCAGCTGGCTCACCGAGGCGCCGCTGCGCATGCTCATGAACAACCTCGACCCGGAGGTGGCCGAACGCCCCGACGACCTCGTGGTCTACGGCGGCATCGGCCGCGCCGCGCGCAACTGGGATTGCTACGACCGCATCGTCGCGGCGCTGCGCAGGCTCGGCGACGACGAGACGCTGCTCGTGCAGTCCGGCAAGCCGGTCGGCGTCTTCCGCACCCACGCGGACGCGCCGCGCGTGCTCATCGCCAACTCGAACCTCGTCGGCCGCTGGTCCACCTGGGAGCACTTCCACGAGCTCGACCGCAAGGGCCTCATGATGTACGGCCAGATGACGGCCGGCTCGTGGATCTACATCGGCAGCCAGGGCATCGTGCAGGGCACCTACGAGACCTTCGTCGAGATGGGCCGCCAGCACTACGGCGGCGACCTCGCGGGGCGCTGGATCCTCACCGCGGGCCTCGGCGGCATGGGCGGCGCGCAGCCGCTGGCGGCGACCATGGCGGGCGCCTCGATGCTGGCGGTCGAGTGCCGGCCCGAGCGCATCCAGAAGCGCCTCGACACGCGCTACCTCGACGAACGGGCGGAATCGCTCGACGAGGCGCTCGCGATCATCGAGCGCGCCACGCGCGAACGTCGCGCGGTGTCGGTGGGCCTGCTCGGCAATGCGGCCGAGGTGCTGCCCGAGCTGCTGCGCCGCGGCGTGCGTCCCGATGCCGTCACCGACCAGACCTCGGCCCACGACCCGGTGAACGGCTACCTGCCGGCGGGCTGGACGCTCGAGCAGTGGGATCGCCTGCGCGAGCGCGACCCGCGCGCCGTCGAGAAGGCCGCGCGTGCGTCCATGGCGAAGCACGTCGAGGCGATGCTCGCCTTCCGGCGGCAGGGCATCCCGACCTTCGACTACGGCAACAACATCCGGCAGGTGGCGCTCGACGAGGGCGTCAAGGACGCCTTCGCATTCCCCGGCTTCGTGCCCGCCTACGTGCGGCCGCTGTTCTGCCGCGGCGTGGGGCCGTTCCGCTGGGCGGCACTGTCGGGCGACCCCGAGGACATCCACCGCACCGACGCAAAGGTGAAGGAGATGATCCCGGACGATCCGCACCTGCATCGCTGGCTCGACATGGCGCGCGAACGCATCCAGTTCCAGGGCCTGCCGGCGCGCATCTGCTGGGTGGGCCTGGGGCAGCGCCACCGGCTCGGGCTGGCGTTCAACGAGATGGTGGCGCGGGGCGAGCTCGCGGCGCCCGTGGTCATCGGCCGCGATCACCTCGACTCGGGTTCGGTCGCGAGCCCCAATCGCGAGACCGAAGCGATGCGCGACGGCTCGGATGCGGTCGCGGACTGGCCGCTGCTGAACGCCATGCTCAACATCGCGAGCGGTGCCACGTGGGTGTCGATCCACCACGGCGGCGGCGTGGGCATCGGCTACTCGCAGCACGCCGGCGTGGTGATCGTCTGCGACGGCACGCCGGCCGCGGCGAAGCGCATCGAGCGGGTGCTGTGGAACGATCCGGCGACGGGCGTGATGCGGCACGCGGATGCGGGCTACGAGGAGGCGATTGCTTGTGCGCGGGAGCACGGGCTCGATCTGCCATGCGTGTAGCGTGGGTTCGCGGCTCGTCGGTAGACCGGCTCCGGGTTCGCCCGGAAGACACGCCGTGAACCCGTCCCTGGGGGCTCGCGCGCGACATCCATGTCGCGCGACGGTCTTCCGGACGAACCCGGAGCCGGTCTACCACGGACGCTGCGCGGCATGCTGACGCTTTGGAGACACGCGCGGATTGCGACTTGCGACGAGCAGTCGCGGGTGTTCGAACGTGGCGCACTGGTGACGCGCGACAGTTCAATCGAGTGGGTCGGCGACGAGCCCGACCTGCCCGCTGGGCTGCGACCCGATCGCACGATCGAGCTCGCTGGTCGCTGGGTGACGCCGGGACTCGTCGACTGCCACACGCACCTGGTGTTCGCGGGGCAGCGGGCGGCGGAGTTTGCGCGGCGCACCGCGGGGTCGAGCTACGCGGAGATCGCCCGTGAGGGCGGCGGTATTCTGAGCACGGTGCACGCGACCCGTGCGGCGAGCGAGGACGAGCTTGTCGCGCAGAGCCGGCCGCGGCTGCGGTCGCTGCTCGCCGAAGGCGTCACGACGGTCGAGATCAAGTCGGGCTACGGGCTCGAATACGAGACCGAGGCGCGCATGCTGCGCGTGGCGCGACGGCTCGAGGCGGAGGAACCCGTGACCGTTTCCACCAGCCTGCTGGCGGCGCACACGCTGCCGCCGGAGTTTGCCAGCCGGGCGGACGAGTACATCGACACGATCTGCAACGACTGGTTGCCGCGGCTCGCGGGGCAGGCGGACGCCGTGGACGCCTACTGCGAGGACATCGCCTTCTCCGCCGCACAGTGCGACCGGCTCTTCACCGCGGCGCGTGCGCTCGGGCTGCCGGTGCGCCTGCACGCCGAGCAGCTCTCGAACGTCGGCGGCAGCCAGTTGGCCGCGCGGCACGGGGCGCTGTCCTGCGATCACCTCGAGTACGCGAACGAGGCCGATGCGATTGCGCTCGCCCGCGCGGGCACGGTGGCGGTCATGCTGCCCATCGCCTACTACGCGCTGGCCGAAACGCAGCGCCCGCCCATCGAGGCGCTGCGCCGCCACGGCGTGCCGCTCGCGGTTGCCTCGGACTGCAACCCGGGCTCGGCGCCCGGCGCTTCGCTGCTGCTCGCGATGAACATGGCGCGACGGCTGTTCGGCATGACCAGCGAAGAGGTGCTGCTCGGCGCCACGCGGCACGCGGCACGGGCGCTCGGCCTGGGGGCGGTGCGCGGCTCGCTCGCGCGGGGCCGCGCCGCCGACTTCGCCGCCTGGTCCATCGATTCGCTCGACGAACTCGGCTACTGGGTGGGCTTCAATCCCTGCAGCCTGGTCGCGAAGGACGGTGTCATCGTGCTCGAGCGCGACGCGTGAGGACACCCGCATGACCCGTCATCGCGAGATGGACCGCGAACTCTGGTCGGGCCGCGTGGACGCCGAGGACGGCGAGCGAGGCCGACGCTGGCACCAGGTGGTGCGGCCGGTCGGCGCGGCGACGGCGAACGCCGCGGCCACGACCGACCCGGCAGGCGTGGCACTCCTCGGCCTCGCGAGCGACGCCGGCGTGAGTCGCAATCGCGGCCGGCCGGGCGCGGCCGACGGTCCCACGGCGCTGCGTCGCGCGCTCGCGAACCTCGCCTGGCACGGTGGCGACGCCGCGCGGCTCTACGACGCGGGCGACGTCGTCTGCGAGGGCGACGCGCTCGAGGAGGCGCAGGCCGACTACGGCGAGCGGCTCGCCGCGCTGCTTCGCGCCGGGCACTTTCCCATCGGGCTCGGCGGCGGCCACGAGATCGCCTGGGCTGCGTACCAGGGCATCGAGCGTGCGCTCGCGGGCGATCAGCGCCTCGAGCGGCTCGGCATCGTCAACTTCGACGCGCACCTCGACCTGCGCGCGCCGCCGTCACCAGGGCGCGGCACGTCGGGCACGCCATTCCTGCAGATCGCCGAAGCGCGCCAGGCCGCGGGCCATGAGTTCCGCTACCTCTGCCTCGGCGCGAGCGAGGCGGCCAACACGCCGGTGCTGTTCGACCGCGCCGCGCGGCTCGGCAGCGCGGTCGTACTCGACGTGGACGCGGCGGGCCCCGCCGCCGAGGCAGCGCTCCGGCGCTTCGTCGCGGACTCCTCGGCCGTGTACCTGACCTTCTGCCTCGACGTGCTGCCTCCGGCCGTCGCGCCCGGCGTGAGCGCCCCGTCGGGGCTCGGCGTGGCGCTGCACCGCGCGGTCGCGCTGCTGCGCAGCGCACTCGAGGCCTGCGGTCACGGGCGACCCGGCAGCACGCTGCTGCTCGCCGACGTCGCCGAACTGAACCCCCGGCACGATCCGGACGGCCGCACCGCGCGCACGGCGGCGCGGCTCGTGTACGAGCTGGCCGCGTTCGGTCGCTGACACCGGCCCGGCTGCGGTCGCGGACGCGGCGACTGGCATACTGCGCGGCCCGCCCGACGTACCCTCCCGCCCTGGCCCGAGATACCCCCCCGATGCGATTCCAAGCGCGAAGCCTGCCGTTGCTCGTCTCACTCGCCGTGCTGCTCGCGGCCGCCGGCTGCAGCCGGAAGTCGCCGCCGACCACGCCGGTTGAGCCGGAGGCGGCGGCGACCTCCGCGGCAGAGTCACCGGGGCCGCACCTTCCGCCCGGCATCGACTGGTTCCCCGGCGACGTGGACGCTGCGTTCGCGGCGGCAAAGTCCGCCGACAAGCCGATCTTCCTGTACTGGGGCGCCGAGTGGTGCCCGCCCTGCGCCGAGATCAAGTCGACCATCTTCAACACGCGCGAGTTCCAGGAGCGCAGTCGGCTGTTCGTGCCGGTGTACCTCGACGGCGACACGCCGAGCGCGCAGCGCCACGGCGAGCGCTTCGGCGTGATGGGCTACCCGACCATGATCCTGTTCCGCGCGGACGGCACCGAGATCACGCGGCTGCCGGGCGGCGTGGACGTCGCGCGCTACGCGACCGTCCTCGATGCGGCGCTCGCGGACGGGCGGCCGGTGGCCGAGATCCTGCAGGCGGCGCTCGACACCGGCGCGGTGGCGCCCAGCGACTGGCGGCTGCTCGCCTACTACTCCTGGGGGACCGACAACGGACGCATCCTGCCGCCCGACCGGCGCTCGAGCACGTTTCGCCAGTTGAGCGAGGCGTGCCCGGCGGACCTGCAGCCGGAGTGTGCGCGATTCTTTTTCGAGTACCTCGGCGCGGCCGCGGACCAAGCGAGCGAAGGCAAATCGCCGCTCGACGGTGCGACGCGCAACGCGGAGTCGGGCCGGTTGATGCGACTGCTCGGTTCGGCCGAGGTGGCCGGCGCCAACGTCGACAGCCTGCTCTACGGGGCCACCGACGTGGTGGGACTGCTCTCGGAACCCGGCTCGCCGGAGCGCGAGCAGTTGCTCGCCGCGTGGCGCGCCGCGCTCGACACGCTCGGGCGGGGCGGCGCGGCGGTCGCGCTGTCCGGGCCGGAACAGCTCAACCTCGTCCGCGCGCGCATCCTGCTGCAGCGCCTCGAGGCCCCCGACGCGCCGCTGCCCGAGGCCCTGCTCGCGGAGGCCCGCGCGGCGGTGGCGCGGGTGGATGCGGCGACCACCGAGCCGTACGCACGGCACGCGGCGATCTACGCCGCGGCCGGGCTCTACTGGGAAGCGGGCCTCGCGGAGGAGGCGAACCGCATGCTCACCGCCGAGCTCGAGAAGTCGAAGTCGCCGTACTACTTCATGCTGGACCTTGCCCAGCTCGCGAAGGAGGCCGGCCGCAAGGACGAGGCCGTCGCGTGGCTGGAGCGCGCCTACGCCGGCGCGCAGGGTCCCGCGACGCGCTTCCAGTGGGGCTACAACTACCTCGTGGGCCTGCTCGAGATGACGCCGGAGGACACGGTGCGCATCGAGCGCGTGGGCCTCGAGGTGCTGGGCGAACTCGGCGAGTCGCCGGACGCGTTCTACCAGCGCACGCAGGCGCGACTCGAACAGCTCGGCGCGAAGCTGCTCGAGTGGGGCCAGGACGCGGAGCCCGCGGCCGTCGTCGAGCGCCTGCGCGTGCGCACGGGCACGATCTGTGCGGGCCTGCCGGCCGGCGACCCGGGACGCGCCCACTGCGAGGCCTTCCTCAAGCCCGCGCCGCAAGCCACCGTGGGCGCGTGATCGAGTACTTCACGGCGGCACGCTCGTCCTCCGGGCGCCCGGCCAGGATGTCCTCGGGATAGACGAAATCGCACTCGAAAGCGAGCCCGCACTTCTCCATCACGCGCCGCGAGCCCGCGTTCGCTGCGAGCGTGCGTGCCGAGATCTTGTCCGCGCCCGCGCGCTCGAAGCCGTAGGCGACCAGCGCGCGGCCGCCCTCGGTCGCGAGGCCCCGGCCCCAGTCGCTGCGCCGCAGCCGGTAGCCGAGTTCCTGCTCGCCCGCGTCGAAGCGGTCCGGCCGCAGGTGGAACCAGCCGACGACGTCGCCCCCCGTGCGGCTCTCGGCCGCCCAGTAGCCGAGCAGCGGCATCGTCTCCTGGAACGCGAGCCAGCGCGGAATGATCTCCCGCTCGTAGCGCTCGCGCGGCGTGGGCTCACCGAAGGTGATGTAGCGCATCACCTCGGGGTCCGAGTCGAGCTCGACCAGCCGGTCGATGTCCTCCGGCACGAAGCGCCGGAACCTCAGCCGTTCCGTCTCCAGTAGAATCACGCCTGTCCTCCCCGCGTTCCGCGGCCGCGCCGCGCCTGCTGCCCCCAAGATGACCCAGCCCCGCTACGACTTCCGCAGCGACAACGTCGGCGGCGCCGCCCCGGAAATCCTCGAGGCGCTCGTCGCCGCCAGCGCCGGCACCGCCGCGCCCTACGGCGACGACGACTATACCCGCGGCATGAACGCGCGCTTCGCGGCGCTGTTCGAGCGCCCGGTGCAGGTGTTCCCGCTGTGTTCGGGCACGGGCTCGAACTCGGTCGCGCTCGCCGCGCTCGCCAATCCCTACGGCGCGATCTACTGCCACGAGACGGCGCACATCAACGTCTACGAGTGCGGCGCGCCCGAGTTCTTCACCGGCGCCAAGCTCGTGGGCCTGCCGGGCCGCGACTTCAAGCTCGAGCCCGCGGCGCTCGAGGAGGCGCTCGCGCTCGCCGGGCGCGGCAACCCGACCCGCGTCCAGCCCTTCGCGCTCAACCTCACGCAGCCCACCGACTTCGGCACGCTCTACACGCCCGCGGAAGTAGCGGCGCTCTGCGAGGTGGCGCACCGGCACGGGCTCCGGGTGCACATGGACGGCGCGCGCTTCGCGAACGCGGTGGCGGCGCTCGGCTGCTCGCCCGCCGATCTCACCTGGCGCGCCGGCGTGGACCTGCTCTCGCTCGGCGCCACCAAGAACGGCGCGATCAACGCCGAGGCGATCGTGGCGTTCGACCCGGCGCTCGCGCGCGAGATCCCCTTCCTGATGAAACGCGGCGGCCAGGTGCTGTCGAAGGCGCGCTTCGTGTCGGCGCAGCTCGAGCGCTACGTGGCCGACGACCGCTGGCTCGAGCGGGCGGCGGCTGCAAATGCCCACGCGGCGATGCTGGCCCGCGCGCTCACCGCGCTGCCCGGCGTGTCGCTGGTCGCGCCGGTCGAGATCAACATGCTGTTCCTGCGTCTCCCCGCGGCCGCCGTCGCCGCGCTCGACCGCGGACCGTTCGATTTCTACAAGCTCGGCCGCGACCTGCGGTTCGTCTGCCGCCACGACCAGGAACCGGCCGGCATCGAGGCGCTGCTCGACTGCGTGCGCGACGCGCTCACGGGCCACGCGGCTGGGGCCGGGGCCGGGCGCTGATCATGCGAGCGGCTCGCTCCGTCCTCGCGCTCGTGCTCGCGGTGCTGGCGGCGGTCGCCACGGCCCGCGAACTGCAGGTCATCGAGCTGCGCTACCGCCTGGCGGAGGAGATCGTCCCCATCGTACAGCCGCTGCTCGAGGCGGGCGGCGTGCTGACCGGGGCGGACCGCGTGCTGTTCGTGAACACGAGCCCGGCCAACTTCGAGCAGATCCGCCAGGCCGTGGAAATGCTCGATCGCCGACCTCGCCAGCTGATGGTCACGGTGGGCCAGGGCACCGTCACGCGCGACGAGGGTACGGACCTGCGCGGCACGGCGACCGTCGGGAGTGGTGACGTACAGGTGGGCGTGAACGCACCGCCCGGCGACGACTCCGGCGTCGCCGTCGGTGTGCGCAGCGGGTCGCAACGCGCGAACCTGCACAACACCTCCGGCGTCCGCACCATCGAGGGCATGGAAACCTACATCGCGGTCGGCCAGCTCGTGCCGCTCACGACCACGCAGGTCGTGCCCGGGCACCGGCGACCGCTGGTGTACACATCCACCGAATATCGCGACGTGAGCACCGGCTTCTATGCCACCGTACGCCTGCACGGCGAGACGGTTACCCTCGAGGTCTCGCCGCGGCAACAGCGGCTGCGCGGTGCGGCGACCGCTCCCGTCGTCCAGACCGCGGGCCTGGCGTCGACGGTCAGTGGTCCGCTCGGCGAGTGGATTCCGCTCGGCGCGGTGCAGGAGACGGGCAGCGGGAACACGAGCGGCCTGCTGGTCTGGGGCCGGCGCAGCACCGAGTCGCAGTACGCGGCCTGGGTCAAGGTGGACGAGGTCCCGTAGGCGAAACGATGGCACGACTGCTGCCGCTGCTGGTTTTCCTGCTGGTCGGCCTCGTGCTGTTCATGGCGCGCCAGTCCGCGTCCTCGCGGCCGCGCGACGGACGCACCTACCGGCCCCGGGCGCGATCCCGCGGGCGTGCCCGGCCGGACGACGGCGGGCTCGCTGCAGTTCGTCGCGACGAGCTCACCGGCCTGCGCGACGCCTACTCCGGCGAGCCGCTGGATGCAGCGCGGCCACTGGTGAGATGCTCCGGCTGCCGAGCGCTCTATCATGCCGACAGCGCCGGCGTGCTCGCCCGGGACAACGGCGGACGCTGCGCCGCCTGCGGCGGCGCCGACTTCGTGGCCGTGAAGGTCCTCGAGGATTGATCGGGGCCGGGTCCGGGATTCATCGAGGACACAGCGACATGCACGACCCGCGGCGCACGCAACGCTACCGGCGGCACGATCTCATCGACTGGTTTTCGCAGGAGCAGGTGTCCGCGGCGCGCGTCGCGGTGATCGGCGCCGGCGCGGTCGGCAACGAGGTGGTCAAGAACCTCGCGCTGCTCGGCTGCGGGACGATCGACGTGTTCGACTTCGACGTGGTCGAGCTGCACAACCTCACGCGCAGCGTGCTGCTGCGCGAGTCCGACGCCGGGCGCAACAAGGCCGAGGCGGTCGCCGAGCGGGCGCGCGACCTCGACCCGCACGTGACGGTGCGCGCCGTGCCGGGCGACTTCTGGGACACGATGAGCCTCGGCCGGCTGCGCCAGTACGACTGTGCGATTGCGGCCGTGGACAACTTCGAGGCACGCCTTCGTCTCAACCAGCTCTGCCTGCTCACACGGGTGAACCTCGTCAACGCCGGGCTCGACAGCCGCTGGGCGGTGGTGGAGTCGTTCCCGTTCGCCACGTCCGACGCCACCGCCTGCTACGAGTGCACGCTGCCCGAGTCGGCCTACGCGCGGGTGGCCGAGCGCTACTCCTGCGGCGGGCTGCGTCGTCGCGCCGGACTGCAGCGCCTGATCCCGACCACCGCCGTCACGGCGAGCGTGGCGGGGGCGCTTGCGGCCTCGATGGCGCTGCGCCTCGGCGGCGAGGCGCCGCAACGCGCGCAGCGCCGGCTGCTCGACACGATCGGCGGCACGGGCAGCGCGGTCGAGATCGAGCGTCGCGAGGGCTGCCCGGGCTGCGGCACGTTTGCGCGGGCGCCGCGCATCGTGCACACCCGCAACCGCTGGTCGGCGCACCGCGACGACCAGGGCGACGCCAGGCCCGACATCGGCGAGCAGGTGGTGCAGCTCAGCGACCCGCTCATCGCGGGCTACGAGTGCGCGGCCTGCGGGCCGCTCGAGGCCGCCACGCGCTACGTCAACCGGCGCGCCGCCGAGTTCGACGACGGCATCGCGACCTGCCCGAAGTGCGCCGCGCCGGCGGTGCGCATCGAGATCCGCGACACCTTCACGGTCGGCGAACTCACCGCACGCTTCCCCGGCCGGCCGGTGCCCGCCAAGTTCGCGCTGGCCGAGATCAACGGCGACGCGATCTGTTTCGACCTCGAGGAGAACCCTGGCATATGACGCAATCCCTCAAGCTCTACGTGCGCACGGCGGACCAGACCCGCCGCGCCGAACTCGACCTCGACGGCGCGAGCACCGGCGCCGACATCATCCAGGCGGCGGTGGACAACTGGGCGCTGCCGGCCGACACCGACTACACGCTGGTCAACACCACCACCGGCCGCGCCCTCGCCCCGGGCGACGACCTCGCCCGCAGCGTGCGCCCGGGCGACGTGCTGGAAGTGCAGCCCGTGCTCGTCGCGGGCTGAGCGTCCGAACGCCGCGACATGACGAGCCCGATCCGCCTGCAGGCGGACCACGAACGGCTGCGCGCGCTGGCCGCCGCCTCGGGCGAGATGATCGCGCTGCTCAATGGCCCGACGGCCTGCGGTACCGCAGGCGGACGTCGAGCTGCGCTACGCGATCGCGCGCTCAGAGCGCTATCCCGCGGACGTCACCCGGCAGACCCGCCTGCGCATCGCGCTGCCGGGCCGCTACCCGTTCCAGCCGCCCACCGCCACGGTGCTGACGCCGGTGTGGCATCCGAACGTGTTCCCCTCCGGCACGATCTGCCTCGGCACCCGGTGGCTCGCGTCCGAGGGGCTCGACCTGTTCGTGCAGCGGCTCGCGCGGCTCCTGACCTTCGACTCGCTGCTGGTGAACACCGCCTCGGCCGCCAATCGCGCGGCGGCGGACTGGTACCAGCGCGCACGGCAGCACCACCCCGACGCGTTCCCTTCCGACCAGCCGCGCTTCGACGGGCCGGCCCGGCCGGCGCGCGCACGCCGCGTCGGCTGGCAGGACGCGCCGGCGAGCGAGGAGCGCGTGTCGCAGCCCTGCCCGGCCTGCGCACGCACGCTGCGACTGCCGCGCGGGCGTCGCGGTCGCGTGCGCTGCCCCGGCTGCAGCACCGTGTTCGAGGCGGTGACCTGATGCGCTGGACCGAGCTGGCCCCTTCCCTGCCGTTGCAGCCGCTCGCGGCGCTCGCCGCGCGCGAGCCGGCACTCGCAGCGCTGCTGCGTGCGAACCCGTCCGGGGCAGGACTGTTCGTCGCCGTGAGCGCCGCCGCGCGCGAGGCCGTGCTGCGCCACCTCGGGGACCATGGCGACGAGCAGGGCGGCCTGTTGCTCGGCGAAGTCTTTGCCGAGGGCGATGACGCGGCATGCAGCCGGGCGGTGCACGTCACGCAGGCCGTGGCGGCCGCGGACTTCTCGAGCACCGGCGTGTCGCTGCGCATGGCGAGCGGCGTCTGGGAGGCTGCGCGCGCGCGGCTCGGTCCGCGGGAGCGCGTGGTCGGCTGGTACCACAGCCACCCCGGCCTCGGCGCGTTCTTCAGCCACACCGACCGGCGCACGCAGCAGGCGTTCTTCCCGCACGCCTACAGCGTGGGCTGGGTCGTGGACCCGTTGCGCGGCGAATCGGCGTGGTTCGTCGGCCCGCGGTCGGACCCGCCGGCGCGGGTGATCTTCGGCGAGCCTCAGCGCGCGGTGGGCGGCGCGGGCGGTGCGCCGGCCGGCGACGGTCCCGCGGGCGACGCGGGCCCATCGAGCCAGGGCGGCGGCCCCACTACCTCGACCCGGTTCACGAAGTAGTCGGTCTCGCCGAAGCAGTTCGTCGGCAGGCCGCGGTGCTCGGCGTAGTGCAGGCGCACCTGCTGGCCGACGGCAGACTGCAGCTGGGCGGCGACCTCGTCGTCGCGCACGCTGAATGCCCAGATCTGCGGCGCCACGCCGCCCACCACGTACATCGCGATCTCGCCTTCCCAGGTCTTGCAGATCCAGCCGCGCTTGGAGAATTTCTGGAGCACGCCCGCCCGGTCGCCGTCGGAGTAGCTCCACCACAGCATGAGAAGCGTGTAGAGCGCGATCAGGACCAGCGCCCCGATCACGCTGCCCCAGAAATAAGACCGGAAGCTGCGCCGCGGCGGGCGCTGGGCCGGCGGCACAGGCGGCGGAACGGCGGGCGTGGTCGCATCAGCGTTCATGATGGTTCCTTTCAGAGTTGGGATTCCATGGGCACCAGCCGCAGCAGCGTGACCGTGACCCGCCGTCCCGTGCTGGCGTCGGGTTCGCGCTCGAGCCGGCGGTCCTCGCCTTTCACCCGGTCGTACCAGACCAGTCCCTCGTGCTCCTCGAGCACCACGCGGTAGCTCATCTCGGGACCGCTGATGTGGTCGAGCTCGCGACGCAGCTGCGCAGCGAGTTCCGGGCTCTCCAGCAGCATGCCCATCTCGGTGTTCAGGTTGGCCGAGCGGGGATCGATGTTCATCGAGCCCACGAACACCCAGCGACCGTCGATGATCATCGCCTTGGTGTGCAGGCTGGCGCCCGACGAACCCGTGACGCTGATCTGGCTGCGGCCGGTCTCGCTGGCGGCCTTGCGCTTCATCTCGTAGAGCTCCACGCCGCCGCGCAGCAGGTCGCGGCGATAACGCGCGTAGCCCGTGTGAACCGCGGCCACGTCGGTCGCGGCCAGCGAGTTCGTCAGCACCACGACCTGCAATCCGCGATCCACCTGCGCGACCAGGCTTTCCGCTCCGCGCTTGCCGGGCACGAAGTACGGCGAGACGATGAACAGATCTTCCTCGGCTCCCGTCATCGCGCCCGCCAGTCCCGCGAGCACGTTCGACGCCCGCACGCCCTGCTCCTTCGTCCCGACCTTGGACGGGTCGTCCACCAGCAGGCGGACGTTCTCCACGCGCAGCGGCGGCGCCTGCTGCAGCAGCATCTCGGCACGCGCGCGTTCGTCGCGCAGTGCCAGGATGTAGGGGTCGTCCGCGGCTTCCTCGCGGTACGCCCGCGCACTGGCGATCATCTGATCGAGCGCGCCGGGCTTCGGCTTCTTGCCGTCGAAGCGCGCCACGGGCACGGCGTTCGGGCTGTTCCAGTAGTCGTCGAAGGACGCGCTCACGTCGGCGACGACGGCCCCGGTGAGCAGCAGGTCGAGGTCGCTGAAATTCGAGTGAGCGGCGGCACCAAAGTATTCATCGCCGATATTGCGTCCGCCCACGATCGCGACGCGGTTGTCGGCGATCCAGGCCTTGTTGTGCATGCGGTGATTGAGGCGGCTGCCGCGCAGCACGTACTCGCTCGCCAGCCCGAGCAACCCGGAGCGGCTGTAGAACGGGTTGAACACCCGCACCTCGAGGTTCGGGTGCAGGTCGGCGACGACGAAGACCTCGTGCTTCGCCCGCGCATCGATGTCGTCCACCAGAAGCCGCACCCGCACGCCGCGCTCCGCGGCACGCATCAGCTCCGCCGCGAGCAACCTGCCGGTGAAGTCGTCGTGCCAGATGTAGTACTGCACGTCGAGCGTGCGCACCGCCGCCGCGGCCGTGACGGCGCGGTAGGCGAACGCCATCGCGTTCTGCTCGATGAGCGTCACGCCGGAGACCGTCGGGTTCTCGCCGAGGTCGCGCAGCGTGGCCGCATCGAGGCGACCGGTGGCGGCCGGCGGGATCGCGTAGCTCGGTTCGATGCCATCGAGCCGCGGGGCGGTGGCGCAGTGCGTGAGCCACGGCAGCAGCGCGAGCAGCGCGAGTCGCGCCGCTCGTCCGGCCCGCCGTGGAGTCATCTCAGGGCGACCCGGCATCATCCGCAACGAACTCGTCGAGGCGTTCGATCAGGTAGGAGTGGAACGGGTTGCTGCGCTGCCGGGTCAGCGCCCACATGGGCAGCGCCAGCACGCCGTTCTCGCCGCGCACCGCGATGTGCCCGAGCTGCACGTGGTTCGTCTCGGCGGCGGGCTCGAAGCCGTAGAGCGGGTCGTCCGGCGGAAACGGCAACGCGACGTGCGACAGCGAGAAGACCGTGCGCGGCCAGGCCAGCTCCAGCGGCCGCATCACCTGGTCGTCCGAGCCGGCCGGCGCCCGCAGTTCCTTGACCTGCTGCGTTTCCGGCGTCAGGTTGGTGATCACCGTGAGTCCGAACGGCCGCTGCGGCAGCGCGAGCAGCCGCTGCGTCAGCGGCCCGGGGTCGCTCACCAGCAGCTGCTGGACCGTCGCAAACCGGTTGACGTCGAACAGCACCAGCTCGTGGTTGCCCGGGGCGAGGTGCTCGAGCAGCGCATCGACGACCGCTTCCGCGCGCACCGTCGAGTCCACCGTGGAGAGGAACGCGAGCACGGGCGGGAAGCCCTCGATCGGCTGGCCGTCCGCCAGCTCCAGCACGCGGCGCGAGACACGCGCGGTGAGGCGGTGCGTCTGGCCGGCGGCATTGAACGAGAACGAGTTGTACTTGTAGGGGTCGAACTCGAGCTGGATCACCTGCCACGCGGCCCGCTCGAAGCCGGGGACGGACGACAGGCCGGTCCGCATCTGCGCGACGGCGGCGAGTCGCGTGATGCCGATCGACGGCGAGATGAGCACGAGCCCGGCCGGCTTCGGCAGCGCCTCGCCCTCGAGCACCGAGAGCGTGTAGTCCACGGCGAGCGCCGCGCCGTTCGAGTAGCCGACCATGTAGATCGGCAGGTCCGGGCCGGCCTGCCGGCGCAGGTCGAGCATCGCCATGCGGACGGCCGCCTGCATGTCCTCGACCCGGAACGTGACGAGCCCCGACGGCGCGGTGCCGTGGCCCGGCAGCCGGAGTCCGACCACCTCGAAGCCGGTGGCGGCGAGATGCTCGCCGATCGAGCGGAGGCTGTAGGGTGCGTCCGTCAGGCCGTGCAGCAGCAGGGCCGCCCCGCGCGGCGCCCCGCTCCCCGCCACGGGCTGCAGGTGGAAGCTGCGGTTCCAGTTGACGGGCCAGATGCCCGGGTCGCTGCGGCTGCCCGCGCTGTATCGATTGAACGCCTTGCGGTCGCCGGTTTCGGTCTGCGCATAGACCTGGCTCTGCAGGTCCGCGAACAGGCGATCCTCGAGCTTGCGGTAGTCCGCCAGCGTGGTGACCTCGGCGGCGTCGGCTGCCGTGAAGTCCTTGAGGTCCGCCTCGTGCCAGGCCCTGGGCTCGGGCCCGCTGCGCAGGAAATGCCAGTACAGCGCGAGCGCGATCAACGCCAGGCCGAGCAGTGCACAGCCGGCGGCGAAGAGGAGCCAGCGCACCAGTGGACGGATCATCGGAAGTCCAGGCTAAGGGCCGCAGGAGCGCGGCCGCCGATGATAGTCCGAACGGGTCGTTTCTCGTACAAACCCGAATGGTGGGGACCGCGGGCACAGGGCAGCATCGGCCGGGTCAAGCCTGCCCTGGCCCGGCCTCGATGTCCCGTACCCGGTTCCCGCAGATCCTGGCGTTCATGACGCCCTTCCCGTTCTCGATCGACGTCGAGGCGCCGCTCGGCGAGGCGCACGCTTTCCTGCGCGAGCGCCGGATCCGCCACCTGCCCGTCACGCGCGAGGGCGTGCTGGCCGGCGTGCTGAGCGACCGCGACATCAAGCTCGCACTCGGCCCGGACCTCGGCTCGCCGCCGGAACGCGAGCTGCGGGTGAGCGACGTGTACCAGCCGGAGTGCTACGTCGTGGACGCCGGCGCGCTGCTCGAGGAGGTCGCCGCCAACATGGCCGAGCGTCACGTCGGATCGGCGCTGGTGACGCGCGGCGGCAAGCTGGTCGGCATCTTCACCACCACGGACGCCTGCCGGGCGCTCGCCCGCCTGCTGCGCGAGCAGCACCCGGACTCCCCGCCCGACCAGGTGGCCTGAGACGCCATGAACGACTCCGCCCGGTCGATCAATGCGCAGTGCGCCGATCGCCTGCGGGAGGCCGCCGACCTGCTCGAGGCGCAGCGCGCCAATCCGTTCCGCGTGTCCGCCTACCGCAAGGCGGCCGCCACGGTGCTCGGCCTGCCGGAGGACGTCGCCGGGATTGCCGCACGCGACGGGCTGCCCGGCCTCGAGGCGCTGCCGAGCATCGGCCGCGGCATCGCCGCCGCGCTGCTCGAGATGACGCGAACGGGACGGTGGATCCAGCTCGAGCGGCTGCGCGGCAATGCCGACCCCGTGCAACTGCTCACGGCGGTGCCGGGCCTCGGCCATCGGCTCGCGGAGCGCATCCACGAGGAACTGCACGTGGACACGCTCGAGGCGCTCGAGCTCGCCGCCCACGACAGACGGCTCGAGTCGGTTCCCGGCGTCGGGCCGCGCCGCGCGGCGGCGATCCGCGCGAGCCTGCAGGCGATGCTGTCGCGCAGCCGTCCGCGCTTCACGCACGGCGATCCAGGCGCGGCCGCACGGGCCCGGACGTCGCGACGCTGCTCGCGGTGGACCGCGACTACCGCCACGAGGCGGAGGCCGGCCGGCTGCCCACCATCGCGCCGCGGCGCTTCAATCCCTCGGGCGAGGCGTGGCTGCCCGTGCTGCACGCCGCGCGCGACGGCTGGCACTTCACCGCGCTGTTCTCGAACACGGCGCAGGCGCACCAGCTGAACCGCACGCGCGACTGGGTGGTGCTCTACTTCTACGACGACGAGCACGCCGAGGGGCAGCACACGGTCGTGACGGAAACCCACGGGCCGCTCGCGGGACGGCGCGTGGTGCGCGGCCGCGAGGCCGATTGCCGCGCGTACTACGCGGGCGAGGACGGCACCGTCCAGCGACGCGAGGCGAGCGGCTGACCGGGCCGGCGGCCCGCTGGACTCCCAGGCGCTCGTCGCGTCAGAAGAAGTACGCGAACGCGAACAGCCCGAGCATCGTGAACACCAGCGCGAGCTTGGCGAGCGTGCCGAACAGCAGGCCCATCCAGGTCGCGATCCCGGCGCGCGTCGCCTGCTGAACCTGGCCGTGCGAGATCAGTTCGCCCGCCACGGCACCCACGAACGGTCCGAGAATCAGGCCGGGCAGGCCGAGGAAGATGCCCGCGAACGTACCGAGCGCCGCGCCGAGCACCGCGAGCTTCGTGGCGCCGACGCGCTTCGCGCCCATCGCGGTGGCCGCGAGGTCGATCCCGAACGACAGCAGCGTGAGCAGCCCGAGGACCACCAGCGGGAACGCGCCGACCTGCTCGAAGTTGCCGGCCCAGGCCGCGACCAGCAGGCCCGCGAACACGAGCGGCACCCCCGGCAGCGCCGGGAGCACCGAACCGGCGAGCCCGACACCCACGAGCAGCAGCGCCAGCACCCACCACAGGACTTCGACCGACATGCATCACCTCGCGTTCGACCGTGAGCGGCCATGGTGCCCGTCGCCGGGCCGGGCGTCATCCGCCGGGCAGACGCCCGCGCGGTAGACTCCGCGGCCTCAGCATGCACGCCCTCCCGACACTGCCGATCGTCGCGGCACTGCCCTCGCTCGCCGAAGCACTCGAGGCCGGCCGACAGGTCGTGCTCGAGGCGCCGCCGGGCGCAGGCAAGAGCACCGTCGTGCCGCTCGCGCTGCTCGATGCGGCGTGGCGCGGCGACGGGCGCATCGTCATGCTCGAGCCGCGTCGCATCGCGGCGCGCGCAGTGGCCGAGCGCATGGCCACGCTGCTCGGCGAGCGCAGCGGCGAGCGCGTCGGCTTCCGCACCCGGCTCGAGTCGCGTGTCGGGCCCCGCACGCGGCTCGAGGTCGTGACCGAGGGCATCCTCACACGGCAGCTGCAGCACGACCCGGCGCTCGAGGGCGTCGCCTGCGTGATCTTCGACGAGTTCCACGAGCGCGGCCTGCAGGGCGACCTCGGGCTCGCGCTCGCGCTCGAGTGCCAGCGGCACCTGCGGCCGGAGCTGCGGCTCGTGGTGATGTCGGCGACGCTCGACGGCGAGGCGCTCGCTCGCCTCATGGGCGCGGCACGCATCGTGCGCGCACCGGGCCGGATGTTCGAGGTCGAGACCTGCTACGTCGCGCCCCCGCCCGGCGCGGCTCCGCAGGCCCTCGCGCAGCGCGTCGCGGGACGCATCGCGGCGGCACACGAGTCGCACGAGGGCGACGTGCTGGCGTTCCTGCCGGGCGCGGGCGAGATCCGCCGCGTCGTCGAGGCGCTGTCGGAGCGCCTGCCGGCCGATCGCTGCGTCGTGCTGCCGCTGTACGGCGACCTGCCCTCGGCCGCACAGGACGCCGTGCTGCGCCCGGATCCGCGCGGCCGCCGCAAGATCGTGGTCGCCACCAACCTCGCCGAGACCAGCCTCACCATCGACGGCGTGCGCATCGTCGTGGACTCGGGGCAGGAGCGCCGCAACCGCTTCGATCCCGCCACCGGCATGAACCGGCTCGAGACCGTGCGCATCTCGCGCGCCTCGGCCGACCAGCGGCGCGGCCGCGCGGGCCGCACCGCGCCGGGCGTGTGCTACCGGCTGTGGAGCGAATCGGCGCACGCGGCGCTGCTGCCGCAGGCGCCGGCCGAGATCCTCGAGGCCGACCTCGCGCCGCTCGCGCTCGAACTCGCCTGCTGGGGCGCGCGACGACCCGGCGGCGCTCGCCTGGCTCGACCCGCCGCCGGCGGCGTCGCTGGCGCAGGCGCGCGAACTGCTCACGCGGCTCGAAGCACTGGATGCACGCGGCCGCGCGACGCCGCTCGGCCGCGAGATGGCCGCGCTCGGCGTGCACCCGCGCCTGGCGCACATGATCCTGCGCGGACAGGCGCTCGGGCTCGGGCCGCTCGCCTGTGCCGTCGCGGCGGTGCTCTCGGAGCGCGATCCGCTGCGCGGCGCGGCCGGCCCCGCCGATCCCGACCTGCGCAGCCGCCTCGATGCGCTGCGCGGTCGCGGCCTGCCGCCCGGCACGAGCGCGGACCGCGGTGCACTCGCCCGCATCGGGCGCGTGGTCGAGCAGCTCGAGCGCCGGATCGGGCGACGCGCGGCGGCGGGCGGGGCAGCGGCTGCGACACCGGAGGAATCCGAGGCCGTCGGCCTGCTGCTCGCCTTCGCCTATCCCGACCGCATCGGGCGCTCGCGCGGGGAAGGCGGCCGCTACGTGCTCTCCGGCGGCCGGGGCGCCGCACTGCCGGGTCCGAGTGCGCTCGCCCGTTCCGAATACCTCGCGGTCGCGGCACTCGACGCGGGCGAGCGCGAGGCGCGCATCCAGCTCGCGGCGCCGCTGTCGCTGCCGCTTCTGCTGCAGCACTTCGGCGGACTGGTCGAGGAGACGACGCGCGTCGAGTGGGACCCCCGCAACGAGGCGGTCGCCGCGCGCCGCGTCCGCCGTCTCGGCCAGCTCGTGATCGAGGACGAGCCGCTGCGCGATGCAGGCGAGCGCGCCGCCGCTGCGATGCTCGACGGCATCCGCGCGATGGGCCTGCGCTGCCTGCCCTGGACGCGGGAGCTCGAGCAGTGGCGGGCGCGGGTTGCGTTCGCCCGCGCACAGGATCCGCGCGGCGCGGCGGCGTGGCCCGACGTTTCCGATGCAGCGCTGCTCGAGGGTCTGGAGTCGTGGCTCGCGCCGTGGCTCGAGCGCATCACGCGCCGCGAGCAGCTCGCGCGAGTCGACCTCGGCGCCGCGCTGCACGCGCTGCTCGACTGGAACGCGCAGCGCCGGCTCGACGCGCTCGCACCCACCCACCTCGGCGTGCCGAGCGGATCGCGCATCGCGATCGATTACTCGGGCGGCGTGCCGACGCTGTCCGTACGCCTGCAGGAAGTCTTCGGACTCGCCGAGTCGCCGCGCGTCGCCGAGGGACGCGTGCCGGTCACGCTGGAGCTGCTGTCGCCCGCGCGGCGGCCAGTGCAGGTGACGCGCGATCTCGAGAGCTTCTGGTCGCGCGGCTACCACGAGGTGCGCAAGGAACTGAAGGGCCGCTACCCGAAGCACTCCTGGCCCGAGGACCCGCGCGAGGCGGTGGCGACGCGGCGGGTGCGCCCGCCCGGCAATTGAAGCTCACTCCGCCCGCAGCGCCTCGACGGGATCGAGTCGCGCGGCGCTGAGTGCCGGCAGGATGCCCGCGATCAGCCCGATGACGACGGAGAGCCCGAGCGCGAGGCCCACGAACAGCGGCGAGACGCTGACCGGGAGGGCCGGCACCGTCGCGCCCAGGAGCCACGCGATGCCGCCGCCCACCGCCAGCCCGGCGAGGCCCCCGAGGGCCGAGAGCACCACCGCCTCGGCCAGGAACACCGCCAGCACCTGGTCGCGCCCCGCGCCGAGCGCGCGCAGCAGGCCGATCTCCGCGGTCCGCTCCCGAACGGCGATGGTCATGATCGTGAAGATGCCGACGGCGCCCACCAGCAGCGAGATGCTCCCGAGCGCGGCGACCGCGAAGGTCAGCACGTCGAGCACGGACCCGAGCGTGTCGAGCATCTGCTGCTGGGTGCGGATCGTGAAGTCCTCGTCGCCGTGCCGGTCGACGAGCACGCGCCGCAGGCCCGCCTCGACTTCCGCGACGGGCGCGCGCTCCTCGTACAGCACGTGGATCTCGAACAGCCCCTCGCGGTTGAACAGCTCGAGCGCGCTCGCCGCGGGAATGTAGACGGTGTCGTCGAGGTCGAAGCCGATCATCGAGCCCTTTGGCTGCATCACGCCGACGATGCGGTAGCGACCGCCGCCGATGCGCACGGTCGCGCCGAGCGCGTTCGCGTCGCCGAAGAGCTCGGCCGCCATCTTCGAGCCGAGCACGGCGAAGCTGCGCGGCGCACGGGGGTCGTCCGCGGGCAGGTAGCTGCCCTGCGCGACGTCGAAGCGGAAGGCCTCGGCGAACTCGGGCCCCGTGCCGTACACGGTCACGCGGCGCTTGCGCCCGTTGGCCTCCACCTCGGCATTGCCCTGCACCATCGGGTCCGCCGCCGCGACGAAGGGCACGTGCCTCAGCGCCACCGCGTCGTCGATGGACAGCGGACGCACCGAGCCGAACACGCCCACCGAGCCGCCCATCGTCTGCGTGGTGCCCGGCGTGACGCTGATCAGGTTGGTGCCGAACTGCGTGAACTCGGAGACGACGAAGCGGCGCACGCCCTCGCCGATGGACGTGAGCAGCACCACGGCCGCCACGCCCACCGCGATGCCGAGCGCCGTGAGCAGCGCACGCATGCGCTGCGCGCGCACCGAGTTGCCGGTAAAGCGCACGAGGTCCGACCCGCGCACGGCTCAGCGCCTCCCCGCCAGTGCGACGACGGGATCGAGCCGCGCCGCGCGCCGCGCCGGCATCAGGCCGAAGACCACGCCGCTCGCGACCGCGGTCACCAGTGCGAGCACCACGGCCCAGGCCGGCGCCCCGACCGGCAGCGCCGGGTACATCCGCCCGATCACCCAGTTGACGGCATAACCGACGGCCAGGCCCGCCGCCGCCCCCGCCACGGACAGCAGCACGGCCTCCGCCAGGAACAGCGCCGTGATCTGCCGCCGACGGGCACCCAGCGCCTTCAGCAGGCCCACCTCGGCCGTACGCTGGCTGACCGCGACCAGCATCACGTTCATGATCAGGATGCCCGCCACGGCGAGGCTCACCGAGGCGATGCCCGCCAGCGTCAGCGTCAGCGCCGTGAAGATCCGGTCGAAGGTCGCGAGCACCGCGTCCTGCGTGATGACGGTGACGTCCTCCTCGCCCTGGTGCCGCCCGGTGATCACCTCGCGCACGGCGGCCTGGGCCCGCGGCATCTCGTCGCGGTCGCGCGCCTGCACCAGGATGCGGAACACGGACTCGGTGTTGAAGAGCTGCTGGGCGCTGCGCACCGGAATGATCACCAGCTCCTGCAGGTCGAATCCGATCGCGCGTCCCGTGTCGCTCAGCACGCCGATGACGCGGAACCGGCGGCCGCCGATGCGCACCGAGCCGCCGACCGCCGGCCGGTCCGCAAAGAGCTCGCTTCGCACCTTGCTGCCGATGACGCAGACGGCCATGTCGCGGTCGAGCTCGCCCTCGGGCAGGAACTGCCCCTGGCCCATGGCGAGGTTGCGCACGACGAGGAAATCCGCGTTGGTGCCCAGCACGGGCACCTCGCGCGAGAGCTGCGCCGCAGAGACCGGCACCGAGCCGATGACGATCGGCGCAATGCGCGCGACCGACGGGATCCTGAGCAGCGCCTGTGCATCGCCGAGCGTCAGGTCGCGCGGCGTCTCGCCCGCGAACATCCCCGGCTGCAGGCCGGTGGTCTCGGAGCGGCCCGGCAGCACGATGATGAGGTCGGTGCCGAGCGCCTGGAACTCGCCGGTCACGTAGCGGCGCGCGCCTTCGCCGAGCGAGGTGAGCACGACCACCGCCGCGACGCCGATCGCCATCGCGACGAGCATCATCACGCTGCGCAGTCGTGCGCGCAGCAGCGACTCCGAGGCCAGGCGCAGCAGGTCGGCGGCCCTCACGGCGCTGGCCCCGGCGTCGGCCCCGGCGTCGGGGCGTCGTGCACCACGCGTCCGTCGCGCATGCGGATCTGCCGCCGCGAGCGCGCCGCCACCTCGTCGTCGTGCGTCACGACGATCAGCGTGATGCCGCCCGCGTTGAGCGACTCGAGCGCGGCGAGCACGTCGGCGCCCGAGGCGTGGTCGAGATTGCCGGTGGGCTCGTCGGCGAGCAGCACGGTCGGGCGCATCACCATCGCGCGTGCGATGGCGACGCGCTGGCGCTGGCCGCCCGAGAGCTGGTCCGGCCGGTGGTGGGCGCGGTCGGTGAGGCTGAGCGCCGCGAGGACCTCCTCGGCGCGCGCTGCGGCGCTCCGCTCGCGGCCGGCCGGCGAGCACCATCGGCAGCTCCACGTTCTCGTACGCGGTGAGCCGCGGCACGAGGTGGAACGACTGGAACACGAACCCGATGCATCGCGCCCGCAGGTCGGCGAGCGCGTCGTCGCCGAGCGCGGTGGTCTCGCGGCCGTCGAGCCGGTAGCGGCCCTCGCTCGGGCGGTCGAGCAGCCCGACCACGTTGAGCAGCGTGGACTTGCCGGAGCCGCTCGGGCCCATGATCGAGACGTACTCGCCGTCGCCGATCGCGAGGCTGACGTCGTCGAGCGCGCGGACCAGCTGATCGCCCACCTGGAAGCGGCGGTGGATTTCCTGCAGTTCGATCACGGCCGCGCCCCCGCGTCAGCGCGCCACGGCCGGCACGCCGTCGGCGAGTCCCTCGCGATCGATCGAGACCACCACCCGCGCGCCGGCCTCGAGTCCGCCGGTGATCTCCGTGTACTCCCAGTTGCCGATGCCGGTGGTGAGCTCGCGCGCCCGGATGAGGTCGCCGTCGAGGACGTACACGCGCTTGCCCTGGAGCAGCGCGCGGGTCGGGACGCGCAGCACGTCGCCACGCTCCTCGAGGATCACCTCGACGTCGGCGCTGTAGCCGGGCAGCAGCAGCGCGTCCCCGGCCTCGTCGATCTCGGCCTCGATCTCGACGGTGCGCGCCTGCTTCTCGGTATCGAGCACGTAGGGCGCTACGCGGCGCACGTGCGCCTTGAAGCTGCGGTCGCGGAACGCGTCGAGCGTCACGCGCGCCGGCATGCCCGCGCGCACGCGCGGCGCGTCCACCTCGTCGATCGGCGCCGTGATGTAGATGCAGCTCGTGTCCACGACGTCCACCGCCGGCGGCGTCGGGATGCCCACCGGCGAGGGCGTGACGAACTCGCCGAGTTCGCCGTTGATCTCGGCCACCGTCCCGGCGAATGGAGCCCGCAGCAGCGTGCGCTCGAGCCGGGCGCGGGCGGCCTCGATGCGCGCCTGGCTCACGCGGGTCTGCTCGGCGGCCGCGCGGCATCCCGCCTCGCGCGCCTCGGCTTCCCCGGCGGCGCGCTCGGCGAGCTCCGTCGACACGAGCCTGCGCTCCACCAGGCTCGCGAGCCGGCCGGATTCGCGACGCGCGACCCGCGCGGCGATGCAGGCCTCCTCGCGCCGGGCACCGGCCGCGGCAGCGTCGCGCTCGGTGACCGCGAGCTCGGCGCGAACGTCGTCGTTCCAGAGCTCGAGCAGCACCTGGTCCGCCTGCACGCGGTCACCCTTCTTCACCAGCAGGCGCGCGATCTGGCCGCCGGCGGGCGGCGCGAGCTTGGCGCGGCGGCAGGCCTCCACCGTACCCGCGCGGGTGTTGGTCACCGTCTCGGCAACCGGCCCGCGTCCCACCTCGACCGTGTCCACCACGATCGGCTGGGCGCGCCCGAACCACAGCGCGGCGGCCACGCCCGCAGCTGCGAGGACCGCGATGATTCCGAACGTCCGCCACTTCATGCATCGCCTCCCGCGCTCCAGGCCCCGCGATTGCAGCACCCGCCCCCGCCCCGGCGCAATTCGGGACGCCCGCGGAGCGGGACGGCCCGGGGAGACTTCGGCCCGCGGCCCGGCCTAGACTGGGTCGCATGTCGCCTGACCGAGATCATGGATCCACCACGCGTCCCCCCGGCCGCCTGCGGCTCGCGGCACTCGGCGCGCTGCTGGCGACGACGCTCGCCGCCTGCGCGCCGTTCCGTCACGGGTTGCCTGACGACGGGGTCACGCCGGATTCCGGCCGCGCGCTGCTGCAGGCCGCCGAGACGCGCATCGGTGCGCCTTATCGCTACGGCGGCGCCGGGCCCGATGCCTTCGATTGCAGCGGGCTCGTCGCCTACGCGCACCACCAGGTCGGCATCGCCGTGCCGCGCACGGCGGCGCAACAGTTCGCCCGGGCGACGCCCGTCGAGCGCCGGCAGTTGCGGCCGGGCGACCTCGTGTTCTTCCGCCTGTCCGGTCGGGAGGTGGGCCACGTCGGCATCTACGTCGGCGACGATCGCTTCGTGCACGCGCCGCAGAGCGGCGGCCGCGTGCACGTCGCGAGCCTCGAGGACCAGTGGTATCGAGAGCGGTTTGTCGGCGGCGGACGCTTCTACGTGCCACCCCGGTAGAGGCACGCCGTCGCCGTGGCCGGCCGGGCCGCGCCGGGCCGGCCCGACCCGCTCAGAGCAGCTCGCGCAGCTTCACGTCCTGGGCACCGCCGAGCACCGCGATCTGCGCCAGCAGCAACTCGGCGGCGGCCACCGCGTCCGCGCCGGCCGAGTGTCGCTGGTGATCCGGGAGGCCGCGTCGTTCGCGGCAGGCGTCCAGCGTCAGGTCGCCGTGCAGTTCCCGCACCTTGCCGCCGCCGCCCTCGACCAGGTGGCGCTCGAGCGACATCGTGTCGATGAACGGGTTGGGCAGCGGCACGCCGCCCATCCGGCGCAGCAGCGCGGCCAGGAAGCCGCGCTCGATCGCGGCGGCGTGGGCGACCACCGCGCGGCCGGCCAGCTCGGGCAGCAGCTCCTCCACCAGGGCCTCGGTGCCGCCGGCATCGTCGAGGTCGCTGTCGAGGATCCCGTGGATGACGGCGCTCTGCCCGACGCCGCCCGGGCTGCCGTTGCGGACCCGCACCTCCCGGGCTGTGGCCAGCACGATGCGGTCGCCGCGGATCAGCACCCAGCCCGCCGCGATGATGTGGTCGCGCTCGGCATCGAGACCGGTCGTCTCGAAGTCGAGCGCGATCATCTCCAGGCCGGCCACGCGCGCGCCACGCGACGGCAGCGGCTGCTCGAGCAGCCGCTGCTGCAAGGGCAACGCGCAGCCGCGTCGGGCCCGGGCCATGCGCATTCGCTGCAGCAGGCTCACCGCGGAAAGTCCAGGAGGAGTCCCTTCTGCGCCTCGCGTATGACCAGGAACGCTTCGCGGAGGGCGGCGCGTTCCGCGTGGCTGATCGTGTGCGGATCGAGGTGGTTGTGGGGTTCCTCGCCGCGCCGTACCTGCTCGGCGTGCAGGCGCACCCGCAGGCCGGCCAGCAGCAGGTGCGCGCCCGACAGCCGGTCCGCATCCCTCGGGCTCAGCCGTTCCGCCTCGAGCATCGCGGCGATCCGGGCCTGCGTCCCGGGGATCGTGACGCCCGCCTCCAGTGCGCGCACCCGCACGAGGTCGGTCAGCGGCATCAGGCCGCTGGCCTTGATCTCGAGCGTTTCGCGATGCTCGCCCTTGCTGGCGAGCACGAAGCGCCGGAAGAATCCGAGCGGCACGTCGTAGCCCGCAGCCTGGCGCGCCAGCGCCGCGATGAAGACGCCCTTGCCGGAGCCGGTGCCGCATTCACCGAGCGCGCGGCTGACCGCGTCGGCGAGCTGCGGGTCGCCGTGCACGGCGCGCAGGTCGAAGAAGATGCTGATGCGCAGCACCGCCTCCGGGTCCGGGACCGCGGCCCAGGTCCGGAAGTGCTGCAGCCAGCCGGCAAGCGGCTGGCGCCACTCGGCGGTGGTCGCCATGATCTTGCCCGGGCAGTACGGGTACCCGCAGGCGTCGAGGCCATCGCAGACAAAGCGCGCCAGCGCGGCGAACCAGTCGTCCGCGCCGGGCGGCGCGTCGTCCGCGTAGACGATCCCGTTGTCCTGGTCGGTCTTGATGCTCTGCTCGGCCCGGGCCTGCGAGCCGAAGGCGAGCCAGGCGAACGGCGCTGGCGGCGGCCCCAGCTGCTGCTGGGCGAGACCGATCAGGCGGCGCGTGACCGCATCGTTGATCGTGGTCAGCACCTTCGGCACCTGCTCGGCGCGCATGCCCGAGGCGAGCATCAGCTCGAACAGCTTCGGCACCTGCTGGCAGGTCTTGACCAGCGCCTCGACCGAGCCGGCCTTCTGCACCTGCGCGGCGAGGTAGAGCGGGTGCTGGGTCTGCAGCGTCATCAGGTCGCGCGTCGTCACCATGCCGACGATCTGCTGGTCGCGCGTCAGCGGCAGGTGGTGGATGCCGCGTCCGGCCATCGCGAGAATGCCCTCGAGCACCGGGCTCGAGGCATCGAGCGTGAGCGGGTCGGCGGTCATGATCGCGGCCACGGGTTCCTCCGGACTGCGACCCTCCGCGAGCACGCGATTGCGCAGGTCGCGGTCGGTGACGATGCCGCGGACGCGATCGCCCTCGCTGACGAGCACCGAGGAGACGCCGTGCTGCGACATGCTGCGCGCGGCCGCTGCAATCGTCGTCTGTGGCGTCACCACGATCGGCTCGGAATGCAGCAGCTCGCCCATCGGCGTCATGAACAGCGTCTGGCCGGACGATTTGCGCGGCTGCAGCGCCGAGATCAGCCGCTCCTCGAGACTGCGCATGTAGTGGGTGCCGAACTCCGGCGACGCGGCGCGCAGCTCGTCGAACGCCGCGCGCGGCATCATCCAGACGAGGCCGTCCTCGATCATCGTGATCCTGAATCGCACCGGCTTGCCGGTCAGCAGCGACTGCAGCCCGAAGCTCTCGCCCTCGCCGTAGCGGTCGACGAAATTGCCGTGCCGGTCGTGGGCCTCGACGGCGCCGCGCCGGATGATGTACAGCGTCTCGTTGTGGTCGCCGACCTCGAGCAGCACCGTGCCCGTGCGCCGGTAGACGGCTTCGATCGCCGCCGCGGCACGATGCCGCAGCGCCGCATCGAGCAGGTCGAACGGCGGCGTCTCCTCGAGGAACTTTTCGACGTCGGCCAGCGGATTGCTCATGGTCGTCAATCATAGCGCTGACCGTATACTGGCGGTCGCCCTGAAGCTCGCACGGAGTGCCCGATGTCCGGACCCGACAAGTCCCGTTCGCCGCGTATCGTCCGGCGCCCGCGCTCCGGCGAGAGCGTCGGGTTGACGTGGTCGGACTTGCGGCCTGCCGAGCTCTGGACGACGCTCCGGTCCTACCTGGGGCTGGGTCGCGAAGCGGCGCAGGAGCCGATCGACACGCCCGAGGCGCTGGCCCGCTTCCTCGACAAGCGCGCCAGCTTCGTCGCGCAGACGTCGCTCTACGGCTACCTGCGCACGCGCGCCGGCATGCGCTACCCGGAACTGTTCGACGACGACCCGTTCGTCGCGTCGATCAACATCGCGAAGTGGCACGTCTGGCTGGATTGCCTGTCCGACCTCGCCGTCCATGCAGGCAGCCGCCTCGCGCAGCAGGCACCGCGGGAACTGCCGCGGATCGCGCAGATGATGGTCGCGCTGGTGGACGACGTTCTCGCGCAGACCGGGACGCCGGCCGAGGCCGGCGACGCGTTTGCCGCGCACGCGGAGCGCGTGCGCGACCGCGTGGCGCGCACCGACTGGCTGGCGGTCGGCAAGGACGAGGCCGCGTTCACGGAGAGCCCCGCCGGGCTGGTGCGCTGGGCGCCGGTCATGGACGAACTGAAGGAACTCGACGAGGAGATCGTGCGCAACTCGGTCCGTTTCCGCTGGCAGGAGGTGCGCCGGGACTTCGTCCGTCACCTCGACTCGCAGGCCGCTGCTCGGCGCGATGCCGGAGCCGCCCGGCCCGTAATCAGCCGGTGAACAGGCGCCCCAGCCAGTAGATGGCCTTGGCGATCTGGCCCTCGAGCGGGAACGACAGCATGCCCATCACCGAGTAGCCCAGCAGCCACGGCATGACGTAGAAGCGGAACATGAAGAAGAACCACGCCACGTAGAGCGGCACCAGCGCGGGGATCAGGAAATCCGGCGTGATCGGCTTGAAGCGCTTGATCAGCGGGTCGGTGACGCGGATGAAGAAGCGGCTGAAGAAGAACCGGCTGTCCGCGGGCAGGAACAGGCCCATGCCGAAGCGGCCGATCAGCGTCCACATGACCATGCCGAGCAGGTAATCCAGCAGGACCACCCAGAGCGGGATACCCTCGATCATCTGGTCACTCCGTTCCTGCCGGCCGCGCTGACCCGCGAAATTCTCTCACACGAAAAAGGGCCGGGACGAGTTGCCTCGCCCCGGCCCTGCAGAGTCCGCGCCGTGCGCGATCAGGCCTTGGAAGGAATGATCGTGTCGCCGTGCGGGACGCGCACCTCGTCGACCATGCGCTGGATCTCCTCGCTCGGCTCCGGCGTGAGCAGCGTCACGACGATCATCGCGATGGCGCTGGCCGTGACGCCGACGACGCCGAAACGCAGGTCGTCCAGGCCGATCCACGGCTGCGCCAGGCCATACCAGGCGTCCGGGTTGCGCACCGCCAGCAGGTACCACCAGCCCGTGCCGAGGCCGACGATCATGCCCGCAAGGGCGCCCGCGCGATTGGCGCGCTTCCACCACACGCCGAGCACCAGCGGGACGAACAGGCCCGACATCGCGAAGCAGAACGCCCAGGCGACCGCGCCGAGGATGCCGGTGAGCTTCAGGCTCGCGACCGCCGCGCCGCCCGCGCCGATGATCAGCAGCAGGACGCGCGAGGTCATCAGGCGCTTCTTCACTTCGGCCTTCGGGTCGATGATCTTGTAGTACAGGTCGTGCGACAGCGTGTTGGCCATCGCCAGCAGCAGGCCGTCGGCGGTGGACATCGCCGCCGCCATGCCGCCGGCCGCGACCAGGCCGGAGATCACGTACGGCAGGCCGGCCATCTCCGGCGTCGCCAGCACGATGATGTCCGGGTTCAGGAAGAACTCGTTGATCTGCAGGATCCCGTCGGCATTGCTGTCCTTGATGGCGAGCAGGCCGATCGCGCTCCACTTCTGGATCCACTCGAGCGACATCACGTGGTCGATCGAGGCGCCGATGATCGAGGTGGACAGGTTCGGGTCGATCATCTGCAGCTTGCTGAACGTCGCGAGCGCGGGCGCCGAGAAGTACAGCAGGAAGATGAAGAACAGCGACCAGGCCACCGAGTTGCGCGCATCGCGCACCGACGGCGTCGTGAAGTAGCGCATCAGGATGTGCGGCAGCGAGGCGGTGCCGACCATCATGCAGAACACCAGGGTCACGAACTTCCAGGCCGCGAGCGCGCCTTCCGGCGGAGTCGCATGCAGGGTGGTCAAGGCCTTGAGACCCGCCACCGTGTCGGTCGGCGCGGTGCCGACGCCGATGATCGGCTCGAGTTCCATGATGCGCTGCACGGCGGAGCCGTACGACAGGTGCGGCAGCCAGCCGAAGCCCTGCGCGATCGACATCCAGAAGATCGGGATCAGGTAGGCGACGATCAGCACGATGTACTGCGCGACCTGGGTCCAGGTCACCGCGCGCATGCCGCCGAGCATCGAGCACACCAGGATGCCGAACAGGCCGAGCCAGACGCCGACCTCGAACGGGATCTGGAAAGCGCGCGCCGCGATCGTCCCGGTCGCGGTGATCTGGGCCGTCACGTAGGTGAACGACGCGACCACCAGCACCACGATCGCGCAGAAGCGCGTCAGCTTGCCGCCGTAGCGCGTGCCGATGAAGTCCGGCACCGTGTAGCAGCCGAACTTGCGCAGGTACGGCGCCATCAGCGTCGCGATCAGGATGTAGCCGCCGGTCCAGCCGACGATGAAGGCCATGTAGGGATGGCCGGACATGAAGATGCCGCCGGCCATCGCGACGAAGGACGCGCCCGACATCCAGTCGGCCGCCGTCGCCATGCCGTTGAACACCGGCGGGACGCTGCGCCCGGCGACGTAGTAGGCGTCGACCGCCGTCGTGCGCGACAGCACGCCGATGAAGGCGTAGACGACCAGCGTGAAGAGGACGAACAGGATGCCGATCCACTTCGGCGCTCATGCCGAGCGACTCGAAGAACGCCATCAGTGCGAAGAATGCGAGGAACCCACCGGTGTAGATCGCGTAGATTTTCGGAAGGGATTCCATGAATCCCTTGCCTTCCCATTTCATGCCCATGTCGTCCCCCTTATTCCCGTTCTTCCACGCCGAACTTGACGTCGATGGCGTGCTGCTGACGGTTGAACACGAACAGCTGGACCACGAACACGATCAGCGAGCCCTGCGCCGAGAAGTAGTAGCCCAGCGGCCAGCCGAAGAAGTTGATGTTGTTCAACGGCAGGGCGAACCAGTGGACGACGTAGGCGAAGATGAACCAGACGGTCAGATGCGCGATCGTCAGGTTTCGCGTCTGGCGCCAGTGCTCGGCGCGGTCTGCGGCAGATAGTTGACGCACTGCAAGTCCCCCTCGTGATGTGAACGCCCCCGGCCGGGGCCCCGTACACCCAGTCGCAACCCCGGCGCTGGCGCCTTTTATGTGGGCACTCTGAACGTAGCAGCGCGCCCGGCGGATTGTCAGTGCGACCTTAGTCGAAGGACCTAGCGGCGCCGGCCCAGCCAGCGCTGCGACTTGTCGAGATCGAGCAGGTTGGTGGTGGTGGCGAGGTGGATCCGCTGCGCCTTCTCCAGCGCCAGCAGCAGCAGCTGGGCGTTGGCATAGGCGTCGGCGATCGCGTGATGGCGTCCGATGGGTGGCAGCCCGAAGTACCGCGCCCAGTCGTCGAGCGAATCGTTCGGTGTGTTGGGGAACAGCGCCGGCAGCATGCTGGCGAGGTCCAGGAAGCGCGGCCCGGCGCGGATGCCGAGGCTGTCCTGCAGTTCGCGGCCGAGCACGGTCGAGTCGAATTCCGAGCGGAAGGCGACCGCGATGGAGCCGTCCAGGAACTCGAGGAACGACAGCAGCGCGTCCATCGGCTCGACGCCGGCGCGCTGCTCCTGGCCGCCGATCTGGTGGATCAGGATGTTGTCGGCGCGGCTCTCGCTGGCCTGCCGCACGACGACCTCGAACGCATCGTCGTGCCGTACCGCCCGCTCGACAACGGCCACGGCGCCGATCGAGATGATCCGGTCGCGCTGCATGTTCGGCCCGGTCGTCTCGAGATCCATGGCGACGAAGCGCGCCAGCGACAACAGCCCGGTCGTGGTGCGGCGATCCTCGCGCGCACGCTGCTTCGCGCGCAGCCGCAGGGCGGACAGGCGTGCACGGGCCTCCGGCGGCAGCGCCAGTCGGACCCGCCGCCTCTCGATCGAACCCTGGAACGGCAGTCGCATCCGGCTCTGGCTCCTCCGGGCGGTCCCTACTGCCCGATCGACTGCTCGAGTTGCGCCTGCAACGCGCGCGCCTGGCGAAACGACTCCTTCAGCATGCGCTGGTCGAGGTCGTTGAGCGCGTAGGGATCGACCCGGTTCAGGGCCGTGTG
>CAVWEX010000007.1:0-478382 GCA_963754125.1 uncultured Gammaproteobacteria bacterium | reverse complement strand
GAGCACCGCTGGTACATGTCGGAGCGCCTGGGCCGCGACCTGCCGCTCGCCGAGGTCGTGCCGTCCTACGTCGAGGAGGTGCTGGCAAAGCTGCCGACGCCACAGGTCAGCAGCTGACGTCCCGGACCGCCCGGGCCGGCTACATTCCGGCGATCGGAACCCGCACAATGCGCGCGCGCCCGGACGCGCTCATCGAGGTGAGGGTCGGAACATGAATCGAGTTGCATCGGCTTTCGCCGCGAACCTTCTGGCCGTCGCATTGATCGCCGGGGCCGGCACGGCCCGCGCCCAGGAGATGTCTCCGCCCGCCAGCGAGTGGCGCGGATACTGCCAGGCCTACCTCGCGGCGCTCGATCGCGACGTGCAGGGCAACGACCTCGACATCACCTACTGCCTCGGCGTGACCAAGGGCCTTCTCAACGGCCTGCGCATCGGCAGCCAGATCGGCGCGCTCAGCTTCGGGTCGCGGCTCGCGATCCGCTACGAGCTCGACGCCGACGAGGTGTTCAAGCTGTTCCAGACGCAGGAGCCGGCCCGGCTGCTCGGCGTGTGCAGTCCGGCGTCCACCCCGGCGGCGGAGTACGTGCGAACCGTGCTCACCCACCTGGAGCGCAACCCAAAGGACCTGCAGCGCCCGATCGGCGAGGTGTTCTTCGAGGGCCTGAGCCAAGCTTATCCCTGCAACTAGCGCTGCCCGAGGCGCACCTCGGGCTCGAGCTTCCATTTGCCGTCCGTGCCGGCGCAGGCCACGGCACGGCCCTCGCTGAGACCGAAGCCACCGGTCGCGATGAGGCGGAACTTGCGACAACCGTCGGCCGTCCGCTCGCCGTCACTGGCAGGCGTGAGCTGGTAGGTGATGCCGGTGTTGTGATTCTTCCACGCCACGGTCTGCCCGGGCACCGCCAGCTCGAGTGCGTGGCCGACGCAGGAGCGATCGGCCTGGTCCATGCGCCGCCCGATCTCCGCGCCGATGGCGGCACCGATGACGGTGCCGACCACGATCGCCACCGCGCGCTGGCCGTCCTGCCCGGCCGCCGCGCCGATGACGCCTGCGGCGCCGCCGAGCACCGCACCGACCTCGGCGCGATCGCAGCGGCCCAGGCTCACGCCGTAATCGCGCTCCCACTGCCGACCGCTGTAGCCAGCGTAGGCGGGATCGTTCTTCTTGCGCCAGCCGTGCGCCGGCGCCCAGGCGGGCGGCGTGGCGAGCGCGATGCACGGCAGGGCGATGAGCAGCACCAGCAGCAGACGCTTGAGCACGCGGCGGGTGCGGGGACTCGGGTCCTCGGTCGAGGGCACGGACTGAACGTCGGTCGCCAGGTTCATGTGGTCCTCCTCGGCGTCGCGGGGCATCGTCGGCCTGCCCCGGGGCTGCCTCGAAGCTAATCCGCGGCGCCGGCCTCCGTGCGGCGCTCGAGCGAATGCGTGACCCCGGTCACGGTGCACGCGACGATTACGTCAAACCGCGTAAGCTCGGGTCGCGAAAAATCAGCGGAACGGCGGTGATGCCTGAAACGATCGTGATCGGCGGCGACCTGCGGGTGAATCGTCTCGGCTACGGGGCGATGCGACTCGCCGGGCCCGGCATCTGGGGCGACCCAGCCGATCGAGACGCGGCGCGGCGCGTGTTGCGCCGGGCGGTCGAACTCGGCGTGAACTTCATCGACACCGCGGACGCCTACGGGCCCGCGACCAACGAGCTGCTGATCGCGGATGCGCTGCATCCCTACCCGCCGGGGCTCGTGATCGCGACCAAGGGCGGCATCGTGCGGCCATCGCGGGACCGCTGGGACGGCGACGGGCGTCCCGACCACCTGCGGGCCGCGTGCGCGGCCAGCCTCAGGCGCTTGCGCGTCGAGCGCATCGACCTCTACCAGCTGCACACAATCGACCCGGAGGTCCCGCTCGAGGACTCGCTCGGCGAGATTGCGCGGCTCCAGCAGGAGGGCAAGATCCGCCACGTGGGCGTGTCGAACGTCGACGCGGACGAGCTCGCGCGCGCCGCGGCGCGTCGTGGAGATCGTTTCCGTGCAGAACCGCTACAACGTGTCGGACCGCTCGTCCGACCCGGTGCTCGCGGTCTGCGAGCGCGACGGTCTCGCGTTCATCCCGTGGTCGCCGCTCACGCAGAGCCCGACGCGACGCCGACGAGGTCGGTCCGCGCGGGAAGCTCGAGGCCTGGGCGACGAGTCGCGGCGTCTCGTTCGCGCAGGCGGCGATCGCCTGGCTGTTGGCGCGCTCGCCGGCGATGCTGCCGATCCCCGGTACGTCCACGGTGACCCACCTCGAGGAAAACGCTGCCGCAAGCGCGCTGCGCCTCAACCGAGAGGAATTGGGCGCCATCGGCTGACTGCCGGGCCTGCGGGCGATTGGTTTCCCGCGCCGCGCTCGTCTAACACCCCGGTCCATCAGGAACGGGCACGTGCGAACGGAAACACGATCGATGATTCAAGCGGCCAGCCGACGCTTCGCGCCGGCAGCCGCCCTTGCGGTCTTCTACGTCGCGCTCGGCTTCCTGGCCCGCATCGTGCTGTGGGCCCGCTTCGGGAGCGCGGCGGACGTCCCGGCGCTCGACCTGCCGCTGTTGCTGCTGGCCGGCCTCGCGAACGACGCCACCGAGAGCCTCTACCTGTTCGCGCCCTTTGTCATTTACCTGCTGCTGGTCCCCGACCGCTGGTACCGTACCCCGTTCCAGCGCGGGCTCCTGCTGGCCGGCACGGCCATCACGGCCGGCGTGCTGATCTACATCGCCGTGGCCGAGGTCTACTTCTTCGAGGAATTCGACGCACGCTTCAATCTCGTCGCGGTCGACTATCTCGCGTATCCGACGGAGGTGTTCGTCGATATCTGGGAAGCCTACCCGGTGGTCAAGGGGCTCATCGGAACCGTGCTGGTGGCAGCCGCGCTCACCTGGGTACTGCGGCGGTGGTGGACGGCGGGAATGCAGGCCGTCGTCCCGCTGCGCGCGCGCGCCGTACCGTTCGCGGCATTCGCCGTTGCGCTGCTGGCCGTCATCGCGTGGTACCCGACCGATGCGCTGTCATGGTCGTCGAACCGGGTCGAGAACGAGATCCTCCAGAACGGCTACAGCAGCTTCTTTCGCGCAGCTGCGACGAACCAGATCGACTACCACGCCTTCTATGCGTCGGGCGATCCGCGCGCGAATCTCGACCTGCTCGCACGCTCACTCGACCCCGGTGGTGGACATTTCACGCGGCTTGCGGAGGGTCGGCTCGACCGGCGCTTTCCGGCCCGCCGGGACGGTCTCGGACGGCTGAACGTCGTCGTCATCGCCAGCGAGTCGTTCGGCGCGAAGTTCAGCAAGCTCTACGGCTCCGACCGCGACCTGACGCCGAACTTCGATGCCTACGCTCGTCGCGGGCTCTGGTTCTCGAACACCTACGCCTCCGGGACCCGTACGGTGCGCGGGCTGGAGGCGCTCACGGCGTCGTTCCCGCCGATCCCGACGGTGTCCATCCTCCGCCGTCCCGGCAACGACGGCATCGCGACCTGGGGTCGCGTGATGCACGACCTCGGTTACCAGACGAGCTTCCTCTACGGCGGCTACGGCTACTTTGACAACATGAACGCGTTCTATTCGGGGAACGGCTTCACGGTGCTCGATCGGGCCGACATCGACCACGTCCGCTTCGAGAACATCTGGGGCGTGAGTGACGAGGACCTGTTCGATCGCGCCATCCGGCACTTCTCCGAGCAGCATGCCCGCCACGAGCCGTTTTTCTCGATCGTCATGACCACGTCGAACCACAAACCGTACACGTTCCGGCCGGGCCTCGAGCAGTCCGGCATTCCGGCGCAGGGCGGTGGCCGCGCCGCCGGCGTCCGGTACGCCGACTACGCGCTCGGCTACTTCCTGCGCGAGGCGGAGAAGCAGCCCTGGTTTGACGACACTCTCTTCGTCGTGGTCGCCGACCACGGCGCCCGCGTCTATGGCAAGGCGGAGATTCCTCTGCGCACCTACGAGATTCCCCTCATGGTATTTGCGCCGAAGCACATCGCCCCACGGCGCGTGGATGCGCTGATGGGCCAGATTGACGTCGCGCCGACGGTGCTCGGACTGCTGGGGTTGCCTTACCAGGCGCCGTTTTTCGGCCAGGACGTGCTGCACACGCCGGACGCTGGCCGAATCGCGCTCTTCAGCCACGACCATGACGTGGCGATCTACCGGGACGGCAGGCTCGCCGTGCTCGGACTCGACGGTTCGGTGCGCGACTACCTGTATGATCGAGCGCATGGGACGTTCGAGCGAACCCGGCCTGACCCGGCCCTCGATGCACTCGGAATCGCCTATTTCCAGACGGCGACCGAGTTGTTCCAGTCACACCACTACGAGTGATTGCGCGATAACCGCCAAGCAGGCAACGGAGCGAACGCCATGAGCAAAGGCATGGACCGAAAGAAAGAAGGCAAGAAGAAGCCCGCCAAGACCAAGGAAGAGAAGAAGGCTGCCAAGAAGGCGAAAAAGAGCACGCCGAGCTTCATCTGAGGCCCGCGTCAGGCGGGCGGCGGCGGCGGCGCCTCGTCTTCCTTTTTCTGCTGGCGGCGCTGCTGCTTCTCGTCGCGCTTCTTCTTGGCCGCGAGCTCGCGCTGCTTCTTCTGGTGTGAATAGTTGGGTTTGGCCATGAACTCTCCGTTGATTGCGGGGCGGGGCCGACGCGGCCGTTCCGCTTCAGCGCGGAGTATGAAGCGGAATGATCCCGGTTACACGCGCCGCGCAGTGACCCGCAGGTCAGCCGGCCTCAAAGTCCGCGCGTCCTGAGCCAGAGCCCGGGCGCGGTCGTGTAGCCGAAATCGCGGCCTGCGATGCGGCCATCGGCATCGAGCACGTAATAGGTCGGGTAGCCGCCGATCCGGTAGTCCGCCGCGGTCTGCGGACCGGCGGCGAGGATCGGCAGCGTCAGCTCGTGGCGTGCCGCGTAGTCCGCGAGTTCGGCCGGGTTCGACCAGTCGAGGCCGACCAGCACGACCTGCACTTCCTCGCCCTTCCAGCGATCGAACCATCGAAGCTGCGGCGAGCTCGCGGCGCAGACGCCGCACCAGGGCGCAAAGAAATACAGCACCGCGGGCTTACCCATGAGCGCGTCGAGCGTCCACGGGCGGCCCTGCAGGTCGAGGAGCTCGAACGCCGGGGCCGCGACGCGTTCACCGGCCGGAAGCAGGTCGCGGCTCTGCCACGCATAGATGCCGCCCACGATCACGACGACCAGCAGGATCTCCCCGAGCCGTCGCGCCCAGCGTGCCGTCACTTCGGTGGCCTGGGCGGCCTGGGTGTGCTGGGCAGTCCGGTGTGCTGGGTCCTGAACGGTTTCGTGCGCGCCGCAGGCGGCCCCTTGGGCTTGCGCCGGCCCTCGGGTGCCAGGCCGGTGCCGATCGGCTGGTAGGTGGGTACGAGGTGTTGCTTGCCGTTGCCGATGAGATCCGACCGGCCCATGCGCCGCAGCGCCTCGCGCAGCAGCGGCCAGTTGTTCGGGTCGTGGTAGCGCAGGAACGCCTTGTGCAGGCGCCGCACGCGGATGCCCTTCGGGATCGGCACGTCCTCGGAGCCGCGCGTCACCTTGCGTAGCGGGTTCTTGCCCGAGTGGTACATGGCCGTGGCGGTCGCCATCGGCGAGGGCAGGAAGGCCTGCACCTGGTCGGCGCGGAAGCCATTGCGCTTCAGCCACAGCGCGAGCTCGATCATGTCCTCGTCGGTCGTGCCCGGGTGCGCGGCGATGAAGTACGGGATGAGGTACTGCTCCTTGCCCGCTTCCTTCGAGTACTTGTCGAACAGCGCGTTGAAGCGGTCGTACGCGCCCACGCCCGGCTTCATCATCTTCGACAGCGGGCCCTCGGAGATCGCCTCGGGCGCGATCTTCAGGTAGCCGCCCACGTGGTGCTGCGCGAGTTCCTTCACGTACTCGGGCGACTCGATCGCGAGGTCGTAGCGCACGCCCGAGGCGATCAGCACTTTCTTGATGCCGGGCAGCGTGCGGGCGCGACGGTAGAGGTGGATGAGCGCCGAGTGGTCCGTGTGTCGAGGTTCGGGCAGATGCCAGGGTACACGCACGACGGCCGGCGACAGGCCGCCTCGATCTCGCGCGACTTGCAGGCCACCCGGTACATGTTCGCGGTGGGGCCGCCGAGGTCGGAGATGACGCCCGTGAAGCCCGGCACCGAGTCGCGGATGGTCTCGATCTCGCGGATCACCGAGTCCTCGGAGCGGTTCTGGATGATGCGGCCCTCGTGCTCGGTGATCGAGCAGAAGGTGCAGCCACCGAAGCAGCCCCGCTGGATCGCGATCGAGAAGCGGATCATCTCGTAGGCCGGGATCTTCGCGTTCCCGTAGGCAGGGTGCGGCACGCGCTGGTACGGCAGCTCGTAGATCGCGTCCATCTCCTTTGTCGTGAGGGGGATGGGAGGCGGGTTGAGCCACACGTCGGTATCGCCGTGGCGCTGCACCAGCGCCCGCGCGTTCCCGGGGTTCGATTCCTGGTGCAGGATGCGCGAGGCGTGCGCGTAGAGCACGGGGTCGTCGGCGACGGTCTCGTACGACGGCAGCCGGATCACGCTGCGATCGCGATCTTCGTTGCGCACCTGGCGCGTGAAGTGGACCACGTGCTCTCTGCCGTTGGACGCGTCTCGCCGGACGGGACCTCGGTCGAGTCGCTCCCCGATACTCGCTTGGTCGACCGAGGTCCCGCCCGGAGAGACGCGATCACCGGCTGTGGACGCGGTCCCCGTCGTCGCGGCGGCTGCGGAGGCCCGCTGATCGGGTGTGCGGTCGACCAAGCGAGTATCGGGGAGCGACTCGACCGCACACCCGGTCGGCGGGCCGCCCTCACCGCCAGCCACCGCACGACCTGGTCGAGCAGCCGCATCCGGTGACATCGCATACGGATCCACTGGCGGACCGATCGGCCCCGGCGCATCGACCGACGTCGAGTCGATCTCGATCCAGCCCTCGGGCAGCGCCTTGCGCGCGAACGCCGTCCCGCGCAGGTCGTCGATCTCGTCGATGCGCTTGCCCGCCGCGAGCCGGTGCGCGATCTCGCAGATCTGCCGCTCGGCATTGCCGAACACGAGCAGGTCGGCCTTGGCGTCCATCAGGACCGAGCGGCGCACCTTCTCCGACCAGTAGTCGAAGTGCGCGATGCGGCGCAACGAGGCCTCGATGCCGCCGATCACCACGGGCACGTCCTTGTACGCCTCGCGGGTGCGCTGCGAATAGACGATTACGCAGCGGTCGGGTCGCGCGCCGGCGACGCCGTGCGGCGTGTAGGCGTCGTCGCTGCGGATGCGGCGATCCGAGGTGTAGCGGTTCACCATCGAATCCATGTTGCCGCCGGTGATGCCGAAGAACAGGTTCGGGCGACCGAGCTTCATGAAGTCGCGGGTGGAGTGCCAGTCGGGCTGGGCAACGATGCCGACGCGGAAGCCCTGTGCCTCGAGCACGCGGCCGACGATGGCCATGCCGAAGCTCGGGTGATCCACGTAGGCGTCGCCGGTGACGATGATGACGTCGCAGGAGTCCCAGCCGAGCTCGTCCATCTCCGCCCGGGACGTGGGCAGGAACGGCGCCGGGCCGAAACGGTGGGCCCAGTGCTTGCGGTAGGAGAAGAGGTCGCGGGCGGGGTGCATGGCGCGCAGTTTAGTCGAGGAGGCTTGCCCGCCTCTTCGCCGGTCCAGTGAATCCGGTCGCACGCAGGGGAAATGCCGCTGGCAGGGCACCGTCGGGCTGACTCACGCTGCCACGCGTCGGTCGGTGGCGCGAAGCCATCGGCCAGAGCATTCAATAGAATAAATATGGACCAATAGTTTCCTATGGAGTAATTTGAGGCCATGGCTCTCAATACCCCGAGTCCTTCCGTGGTTCCGGAGGAGTCCTCTGTGCTGACCAAGGCGGTCACCCGGGCGGCGGGGTGGCTCGGACTCAGCCAGCGTCAGGTGGCCGCGACGCTCGGCCTCTCCGGTCCGACCGCCTCACGGCTCTTCACGGGCAAATACCACCTGTCGCCCACCCGAGCGAAGGAATGGGAATTGGCCATCCTGTTCGTGCGGTTGTTCCGCTCGCTCGACGCGCTGTGGGGGCGTGAGGGTACCGCCCGCGCCTGGCTCGAGAGCTACAACACTGCGCTCGGTGCCGCGCCGCTCGACCTGATCAAGAGCGCGGCCGGACTGGTGCGCGTCGTTGACTACCTGGACCACGCTCGCGGTCGCGTCTGAAGCGCGCCCCGCAGCGCTCGACCTGTGGCGGGCCGTCGAGGCGCAGCACGTCGCCTCGACCATGGCGCTCGTCGATACCGTGGCCGAGCAGGCCGTACTGGAACGGCTGGTCGAATCGTCGAAGCCGCCCGTGCCGCGCGACGTGGCGCAGGCCAACCTGCACTGGTTGCTGTTCACACCTTTCCGTTACGCGCCGCCGCCCGGCGGTTCGCGATTCCGCGGTCCAAACGATCCGGGCGTGTTCTATGGGGCGGACCACGCCCGCACGGCCTGTGCCGAAGTCGGTTACTGGCGCTGGCGTCACCTGCGCGACACGCCGGCGCTTGCGGCGATGCCGCCGCGATCGCAGACGGTATTCAAGGTGCCGGTGTACGGATCGGCGATCGACCTGCGCGATCCGCCTTTCGACCGTGATCGAGCGACGTGGACGCACCGTTCGGACTACACGGCATGCCAGGCCATTGGCCGTGTGACGCGCGAGGCGTGCGTGCAATGTCTGAGGTACGAGTCGGTGCGCGACTCACGTCACGGCGGCTGTGGCGTCGTGCTCGACGCGGCGGCCTTCGCAAGCCGCGCACCAACCGAACAGCAGGGCTGGATCCTGACCGTGACGCAGACGCGCGTCGTGTGGCAGCGAAGCGACCCGCTGAATCCGGGCGTGTTCGAGTTCAGCTCCGCGGGCTGGAGCTGACGTCGCCTGCGGTCACGCCAGCGTGTGATACACCCGCTGCACGTCCTCGTCCTGCTCGAGCTTGTCGATGAGTTCGAGCACCTCGGTCGCCTGCTCCTCGGCGAGCTCGGTCGGCGTCATGCAGATGTATTCCTGCTCCGCGGTGATCGGCGCGATGCCGCGGTCCTCGAGCGCCTTCTGCAGCGTGCCGAAATCCTCGAACAGGCAGCGCGCCACGAGCTGCGGCTCACCCTTCTCGCCGGTGCTTTCGCCGAATTCCTCGAGGCCGTGGTCGATCAGGTACAGCTCGAGGTCGTCGGCGTCGAGCCCTTCGGGGTTCAGGCGGAACACGCCCATGCGCTTGAACTGGAAGGACACACTGCCGGTCGTCGCGAGGTTGCCGCCGTTCTTGCTGAACGCGTTGCGCACGCTCGCCACGGTGCGGGTCGGGTTGTCGGTCGCGCACTCGACGAGCACCGCGACGCCATGCGGGCCGTAGCCCTCGTACATCACTTCCTGGAAGTCGGCAGCGTCGCGGCCCGAGGCGCGCTTGATCGCGGCCTCGATCTTGTCCTTGGGCATGTTCACGTTGCGGGCGTTCTGGATGCATCGCCGCAGCGTCGGGTTCGAGTCCGGGTCCGCTCCGCCCTTCTTGACCGAGATGGTGATTTCCTTGCCGATGCGGGCGAACTGCTTCGCCATGCGGTTCCAGCGCGCGAACATCGCGTGCTTGCGAACTTCGAAAATGCGTCCCATCGTGAACGGACCTGCTGGGCGGGAGGGCGCGCACTCTACCCGGGCGCGGAACCGGGGCCAACGGCGTGAATCGCGCGATTATATGCCGCCATGGAATAATCGGTCCCGGCGGGGGGTGCCCGTCCCCGCATCGTCAACACCCGCTACACATCACGCCGACTGGAGCTTTCGCCATGATCCGATCACTCGCCGTCCTCCTGATGGGTGTCTCGCTGTGTCCGCTCGCCGCGAGCGCCGCCGACGAGGCCATGTGGCCCGAGTGGGTCGGGAAGAGCCGCGAGCTGTCGATGCAGCTCGGCACGGAGCTCAAGGCCGAGCTCGGCGCCGCCATCCAGAAGGGCGGACCGGTCGCCGCCATCGACGTCTGCCACACCCGTGCGCCGGCCATTGCCGCGCGCCTGTCGGCGGAGTCGGGCGCCCGGGTCGGACGCACGGCGCTCCGGGTGCGCAATGCCTCAAACGCGCCCGACGAGCTGCAGCGAGCCGTGCTCGAGCAGTTCGCCGACGACATGACCGCGGGACGGGTCGAGGGACCGCTGGAGGCTGCCTTCGAGATCAAGCGCGAAGGCGGCATCGAGCGCCACTACATGCGCGCCATCCCGACCGAGGCCCTGTGCCTGACCTGCCACGGCGAGACCGTCGCCCCGGAGCTCGCGGCCGCCATTGCCCGCGATTACCCGGGCGACCAGGCCACGGGCTTCAGGCAGGGCGAGCTGCGCGGGGCGTTCAGCGTGGTCTGGCCGGCGGCGGCGGGGCCCGTCACGCACTGAGCGCCGCGAGCCGGTCTTGAGCTTCTATCACCACTTCGTCTTCCCGCGGATGCTCGACCTCGCGATGTCGAGCCGCCTGCTCCGCAAGCCACGTGACCGCACGCTCGCGCCGGCGCGCGGCCGCATCCTCGAGATCGGCTTCGGCACGGGCCGGAATCTCCGCCACTACCCGTCGACGGTGAAGCGCATCGAAGCCATCGATCCCGACCTCGATCTCGATCGCCTCTCGATGCCGCGCATCGCCCGGGCGGCGATCGAGGTCGACTTCCATCACCTCGATGCGGCGCACCTGCCGTTCGAGGAGGCACGCTTCGACACCGTGGTGAGCACCTTCACGCTGTGCTCGATCCCGGACGTGGTGCACGCGCTCGGCGAGGTCCGCCGCGTCCTGAAGCCCGGCGGGCAGTTCCTGTTCCTCGAGCACGGACGCGCGCCCGATCCCGCGATCGCGCACTGGCAGGATCGCCTCAACCCGGCGTGGATGCCGCTGGCCGGCGGTTGTCACCTCAACAGGCCGATGCGCGCGCTGGTCGAGGATGCGGGCCTCGTGCTCGGCCCGGTGCAGAACTACTACCTGAAGCGGGCGCCGCGCTTCGTCGGCTACATGACGGAAGGCGTCGCCACGCGCTGAGCGGTCGCGGTGATGCTGCGCTGCGTGATGACGCGCCGCGGCGAGTGGCGTACAACGCCAGCAAATCCGGCGTGACCCGCGACACGCCGGTCCGGGATTCCGATAGTGGGGGATGCCTGAACGGGGGGCAGCGGGCGGGCCACGGAAGGCCAGCAGCGGACAGGCCGCGAGCAGCGACAGTTGCTCGCGGCCTTTCTGTTCTTGCGTCGCGCTCGCCGCTCCGGCCGGGCTGCCTTAGACTGCTGCTCGATGGCCTGCCCACCGCCCCGTTCGACCGACAGGCCGGCCGGGGATCGAAGGAGACTTGCGATGAAACGCGCGATTCGGGACGCGGCGCTGTCCGTGCTCGTCCTGGCGACCATCACCGGCTGCACCATCCAGACCGACGGCAACGACGCCCTGACCGGCATGTCGGGCTCCGATTTCTTCGGCGCCGGCGGCATGATCAACCTCACCGACGCCGTCCCGGGCGACGCGATCATGGCCGGCGGCCGCGTGTCGGTCGCGAGCGAAGTGGACGGCGATCTCGTCGCGGCCGGCGGCGAGCTGTCGCTGGGCGGCGCGGTGGGCGATGACCTGTACGCGGCCGGCGGCAGCGTCCAGCTCGATGCGATCGTGAGCGGCAACGCCCGGGTGGCGGGCGGCGAGGTCACGGTCGGTCCGGCCACGGTGGTCGCCGGGGCGCTGTCGCTCAGCGGCGGGCGCGTGCTGTTCGAGGGCAACACGCATTCGAACCTGCGGGCCTCCGGCGGGTCGGTGCGACTCAACGGCGAAGTGCACGGCGATGCCGAGGTGCGCGCCGAGGAACTCCTGATCGGCCCCGACACCCGCATCGGCGGAAGGCTCGTGTTCCACGGACCCGTGGCGCCCGAGGTGCCGGAGGGCGCGGTGATCGCCGGCGGCGTCGAGTTCCACGAGCAGGACGCGCGACGCTTCTTCGACAACCACCGGCCGCGGGTCCACGACGCGGTCCGCGGCGCCGGATCGTTCATGTGGTTCGTCGGCGTGTTCGTGGCCGCGGCCCTGTTCGTGCTGATGTTCCCCGGCTTCGCGCGTGACGCGGCCGCTGCGATCGGGGCCAAGCCGCTCCAGTCGCTCGGTCTCGGAATCGCGATCCTGTTCTGCGTGCCGTTCCTCGGGGTGGTGCTCCTGATCACCATCATCGGTATCCCGCTGGCGCTGCTGCTCGTGCCGCTCTACCTGCTCGTGCTGTTCCTCGGCTGGGCCACGGCGGCGCTGTTCATCGCCCAGCGCGGGCTCGAGGTCCTAAGGCCCGGGCGCGTCGTTACGCCCGCCTGGCAGTTGCTCGCCCTGTTTCTCGGCCTGCTGGCGCTGTGGCTGTTGCGTCAGGTCCCGTTCGCGGGCGGCCTGATCGGCTTTCTCGCGCTGGTGGCCGGCATCGGCGCGATGGTCTGGCAGGGCTGGAACGGGCGACGGGCCGCCACGGCATGAGCTACTGGCCGCACCTCACGGCGGTGCTGGTCGGCGCCGGGCTCACCATCCAGGTCGGCATGAACGCGACGGTGCGCGCCAGCATCGGATCACCGGTGTTCGCGGCCATCGTGAACTTCGTGGTGGGCCTTGCCGCGCTCGCGTTCGTCGCGGTCGCGAGCGGCGCGCGCTGGACGCCCGGGTCCACGGCTGCCGTGCCGGCATGGGCGTGGTTCGGCGGCCTGCTCGGCGCCGCCTACGTCGCCGCCACGACCGTGCTCGGCCCGCGCCTCGGCGCGGCGGCCCTGCTCGCGTTCACGCTCGCGGGCCAGATGCTCGCCGCGCTGCTCGTTGACCACTACGGCGTCATCGGCTTTCCGTCGTCGCCGGTCACGCCCGCACGCCTGCTCGGTGCCGCCCTGCTGGTGGCGGGCGTGCTGCTCATCATGCGTCGTTGAACCTGCCGGGGGGGAATCCATGGCCCGCACGCCGTCCACCATGCTGCCGCTCGGCACGCCAGCGCCCGATTTCCGCCTGCCGGATTTCGACGGCCGTCCGCACGGACTCGGGGACTCGCGGGACGCTCCGGCGCTGCTGGTGGCCTTCATCTGCAGCCATTGCCCATTCGTGCGCCACCTGCGCGCCGGGCTTGCGGCCTTCGCACGCGAGTACGCGCCGCGCGGACTCGCGATCGTGGCGATCAATTCGAACGACATCGAGGCGTATCCGCAGGACGGCCCCGACGCCATGCGGCAGGAAGCCGCGGAGCTCGGCTACGTGTTCCCCTACCTGCTGGACGCGTCGCAGACCGTCGCCAGGAGCTACCGCGCTGCGTGCACGCCGGACTTCTTCCTTTTCGATGCCGGGCGCCGGCTGGTCTATCGCGGCCAGTTCGACGACAGCCGGCCCGGCAACGGTCGTCCGGTGACTGGCGCGGACCTGCGGGCGGCCGTCGATGCGACGCTCGCGGGCGGCGTGCCCGGGCCCGACCAGTACCCGAGCCTCGGTTGCAACATCAAGTGGCGGAAGGGCGCCGAGCCCGACTACGCGGGCGGCTGACGCAGGCGCCGCGCCGACGGCGCGGCCGACGCCGGGTGACCCGGCCGCAGCTCAGTTCGCCGGCCGTCGCGCAGGGATTTCCCGGGCGATCTGCCGCGCCATCTCGACCGCCGTGCGGACGTTTGCCTCGGTCGAGGCCGTGCGGGTCTCGACGTCGATGAGACCGCGCCACGCGACGCGCCCGGAGGCGGGATCCTCGACGAAAACGACCATCGTTCCCTCGCGCACGGTCTGCTCGCGCGGCAGCTCGGACGCGGCCGGTGTGGGCTGGCCACCCACGGTGAGGACCTCGGACGGCAGCGGCGCGCCGACCCGGCGCTCGGCGATCACGGTGCGACGCACCGCGCTCGCCTGGAAGCTGACGAGCATGTCGGCGGCGGCGGGATCCGCGGTCTCGACGAACCCCTTGCGCACGAGCTCGGCCACCACGGCCCCGCGGATCTGCGCCTCGGCCGACGCGGCGGTCGCGGGCGCTGCGGTCTCCGGCAGCGCGAATTCCCCGCCCTTCCAGGCGAACGTGCGCTTGCCCGCCAGGTCCACGTCGGGCGCGGCGAAAGTGTCCACCTTGAGCGGGATGGCACAGGCGCCGACCAGCGTCACTGCCGCTGCCACCAACCATCGCTGAAACTTCACGCCGACCTCCGGTGCATTCGCTGCAGTCCCTGTTCCGCGAGCGAGTATACGACCGGGACCACCACCAGCGTCAGCAGCGTCGAGCTCAGCATGCCGCCGATCACCGCGATGGCCATCGGCCCGTTGGTGTCGGCGCCGGCGCCGAGCCCGAGGGCGGCCGGCAGCAGCGCCAGGATGACCGTGAGCGACGTCATCAGCACCGGGCGCAGGCGCAACGGGCAGGCCTCGCGCAGTGCGTCCTCGACCCCGCGTCCGGCGTCGCGCAGCTGGTTGGTGAGGTCCACGAGCAGGATCGAGTTCTTCGCGACCAGGCCCATGAGCAGGATCAGCCCGATCATCGAGATCATGTTGAGCGTCGTGCCCGTGATCCACAGCGCGAAGAGTCCGCCCACCACCGCGAGCGGCTGCGCCGTCATGACGATCAGCGGCTGCAGGAACGAGTTGAACTGGCTCGCGAGCACGATGTACACGAGTACCAGCGCCAGCATCAGCGCGAGGCGCACGTAGCCCGCGGTCTTGGCGAACTCGCGGGCCCGCGCCTGCAGCTCCATCGAGTAGCCCGGCGGCAGCAGCTCGGCGGTCTCCGCACGCACGCGCTCGACCGCCGCGCCGAGCGGCATCGTGGGGTTGCTGTAGAAGTTGGCCGAGTACTGCAGGCCGAAGCGGTTGATGACCGCGGGCCCCACGATGTCCACGGCCGTGGCGACCGTGTCGAGCCGCACCATCTGGCCCTTGGGCGTGCGCAGGAAGATGCGCTGCAGGTCGTCGGCCGAGACGATCTCGCCTTCGGCGGCCTTGACGCGGATGTCGTAGCGGTCGCCGTCGCCCGGGTCGTCGTTGTACTTCGCGATGTCCACGCCGCCTGCCAGCATGTTCACGGCGTAGGCCACGTCGGCGCTCGAGAGCCCGACGTCGGCGGCGCGCACCCGGTCCACCTCGAGGCGGATCTGCGGCAGGTCGAGCTGCAGGTCGAGGTCGATGCGGCCGAGCGCGGGCTCCTCGGCGAGCCGCCGTGCAAGCTCGCGCGACAGCGAGGCGACGTTGGCGAGGTCCGGGCCGACGATCGCGAACTGCAGCTGCTCGCCGCGCATGCCGCCGATCGGCGAGGGGACGGAGGCGAACGCGAGCACGCCGGGGATCTGCGAGAGCTCCGCCTGCAGGCGCTGGATGAACTCGCGCTGGGTGACGTCGCGCTCGTTGCGCGGCACGAGGTTCACGAACGCCATGCCGCTGTTGACCTGCGAGATGCCGCCGAAGCCGACGCCGATGAACACGGACGTGACCTCGGGGTGGCGCCGGATGGTTTCGTCGATCTCGGTGAGCAGGCTGTCCATTCCGGTCCGGCTGGTGCCGAGCGGCGCACGGAAGCTGACGTTGAATCGCCCGTCGTCCTCCTCGGGGATGAAGTCCTTGCCGACGTTCGTGAAGAAAAATCCGCTCGAGAGCACGACGACGAGCGTGGCCAGCAGCACCTTCACGCGGTGCCCGAGCGCCCAGCCGAGCACGCGCCGGTAGAGCGCGTCGAGCCCGTCGAGCAGCCGGTCGAAGAAGCGGTACACGGCCCCGTGTTTCTGCGAGGGCTGGAGGAAGCGCGAGCACAGCATCGGCGTGAGCGTGAGCGACACGAACAGCGACACCAGCACGCCCACCGTGACGACCACCGCGAACGACTGGAAGAACCGCGCCACGATGCCCTCGAGGAACAGCACCGAGCCGAAGATCGACACCAGCGTGAGGCTCGCCGCCACCACCGCGAAGCCGACCTGCTCCGTGCCCTCGATCGCGGCGGTGCGTCGGTCGAGGGACGGGTCCTCCTCGAGCCGCCGGTACACGTTCTCGAGCACCACGATCGCGTCGTCCACCACGACGCCGATCAGCAGCAGCAGGCCGAGCAGCGACATCTGGTTGAACGTGTAGCCGAGGAAGTACATGGCCGCGATCGCCCCGAGCAGCGAGACGGGGATGGCGGTGGAGATGATCAGCGTCGAGCGGAAGCTGCGCAGGAAGAACCACACCACGAGGCCGGCGAGGATCGTGCCCTCGAGCAGGTGGTCCTCGAGCGCCGAGACGATCTTGCGGATCGGCGCCGAATCGTCGATCGAGACCGTGAGCGTGAGCCCCGCCGGAAGCTGCGGAATGATCTCCGAGTCGAGCCGCCCGCGGATGTCGTCCACCAGCTTGACGGTGTTGTAGTTGCTGACCTTGACGATGCCGATGCCCACGGTCGGCTCACCGTTGAATCGGATGATCTGCCGGTCGTCGGCGAGGCCGTCCTCGATGTCGCCGATGTCGCGCAGGCGCACCGGCGCACCGTCCCCGTAGCGGACGATCAGCTCGCCGAGCCCCTCCGGGCTGTGGTACTCGAGGTCGAGCTTGATGAGCCGCTCGCCCGTGCCGCTCACGAGGAAGCCGCCGGGCAGCTGCACGTGCTCGGTACGGAACGCCTCGCGCACGTCCTGTGCCGTCACGCCGAGCCCTGCCATCCGGTCGAGATCGAGGTTGACGCGGATGTTGCGTCGCCGCTCGCCGCCGATGATCACCTGGCCGACGCCCTCGACCGTCTCGAGGCGCTTCTTCACCACCTGCCGCGCGTACTGGTTGAGCTGCTGCGTGGTGCGGTCGCCCTGCAGTGCCAGCCAGATCACGGCCGCGGCGCCCACCTCGACCTTGAGCACCACGGGCGGGTCCGCCTCGTCCGGCAGCTGGCGCAGCACCTGGTTGACCTTGGCCTGCACCTCGGAGAACGCGACGTCGATGTCCTTCGACAGGTTGAAGGTGATCGCGACGTTCGAGACGCTCGGGCTCGAGCGCGATTGGATGAAATCGATGCCCGGCACGCTGTTGACGGCCGTCTCGATGATGTTCGTGACGCTCGCGTCGATGACGTCCGGGTTGGCGCCCGGCAGCACGGTGGTGATCGAGATCACCGGGAACTCGACGCGCGGGAAGCGATCGACGCCGATGCGCTGGTAGGCCACGAGCCCGAACAGCACGAACACGGCGCTCGCCATGAAGGCGAGCACATGCCGGCGGACCGAGAGTTCCGCGAGCTTCATGGCGCGGGAGCCGGCTTGCCCGGCTCGCGCACGGCGACGAGTGCGCCGTCGGTGAGGAACCCGGCGCCGCCGAGGATCACGGTCTCCCCCGGCTCGACGCCGGTGAGCACCTCGGCGCGCTCGACGTCGCGCAGGCCGACCGTGACCTTGCGCTCGGCCACCTTCTCGCCGCTGAGCACGTACACGACGTCGCCGGCCGGGCGGCGCACCACGCTCGCGGCGGGCACGACCACGCCTTCGCGCGAGGCGAGCACCAGCTTCGCCGTGATGCTGCCGCCGGCGGGCCATTCCGAGGCGCCCGGCAGGTCCACCAGCGCCTCGACCGCGCGGTTGTTGGTGCCCACCATCGGTCGCACCTCGGTGACGGTGCCGGTCACGGTTTCGCCCGGCCGGGCAGGCTGATCGAGCGTCACGGCCAGGCCCGGCCGGAGCTGGCCGGACAGCCGCTCCGGGAAGGGCAGCACGGCACGGATGCCGTCCCGGCCCACGATCGTGACGATGGGCGTGCCGGGCGACACGTAGTCCCCGACCGAGATGAGCCGCCGCTCGACGATCGCGTCCACGGGGCTCTTGATGCGCGTGCGGTCGAGGCGGTACTGCGCCTCGGCGAGGCGGGCACGCGCGTCGTTGAGCTCGGCCTGCCGGGCGCTCTCCTGCGCGATCGCCTCCTCGAGCATGCTCTCGGACACGGCCTTGGAGCGCAGTTCCTGGTAGCGCTTCACGGTGCGCTGCTGGTTCGAGAGCAGCGCTTCGAGGCGCTCGACGCTGGCGCGCGCCGAGGCCACGGCGAGGCGCTGCGGCTCGCCGTCGAGCTCGGCCAGCACCTGCCCCTTGCGTACGACGCTGCCGCCGTCCACGTGCAGGCGCACGACGCGCCCGGAGGTCTCGGCGGCCAGCGCCGGCGACGCCGTGGCCTCGATGCGGCCGACGGTCGTCTCCACGGCGTCCACCCGCTGCCGCACGGCCTGGGCGGTCGTGACCGGTGTCTTTCGGACCATGGCCTTCGATTCCGCGGCGTCGCGGTCGCCGCAGCCCGCGGCGAGCGCGAGGACCACGGACAGGGTGCTGGCAGCGGCAATGGATCGACGTTTCATGGCGATTCCTGGCGGCCAGGCCCGGCCGGCGGCGCGAGTCCGAAGTACAAGAGCCGCGCGAGCCCGGCGGCATAGGTGTCGGTGGAGGCGGTGACGGCGAGGTCCGGGTTGCGGCGGGTCAGCGCCCCGGTCTGGAACAGGAACCAGTTGGCGCTCAGGAGCAGGAACACGGCGAGGCCGGGATCGACGTCGCCACGCACCGTGCCCTGGGCCTGGCCGCGACGCAGTGCGTCCACCAGCAGCGAGAAGTTCTGCGCCATCCCGCTGCCGCTGAGCAGGTCGCTCGAGGAGGACGTACCGCTCAGCATCTCGCGGGCGATGAGCCGCATCGTCCCCTGCATCCGGGTGAGGCGCTCGACGTGCGCGGCGGCGAAATCGCGCAGGCTGCCCTGCAGGTCGCCCTCGGCGTCGAGCAGCGGGACGAGCTGCTCGCGGAAGCCCGCCATGGCGTCCCCGAGCAGTGCCTCGTAGAGCGCGCGCTTGCTGCGGTAGTGATGGAACACGGTCGCCTTGCTGACGCCCGCGGCTGCGGCGATCTCGGCCATCGACGTGCCGGCGTAGCCCCGGTTGGCGAACAGGCGCCGGGCGGCAGTCTCGATGCGGCGCGCGCCCGGGGCAGGCGCCCGGGCGGAACGTGTGCGGCGTGCAGGACGGTTCATCACGGCATGCTAGCACTGACCGATCGGTCGGTCAGTCACGGCTTGCCGCTTCCACGGATTGCGGCGCCCGTGGACCCGGCGCAGCCTGTGATCAGGCCCCAACCCAAGGGGAGGTCACCATGAGCCGGATCCGGATCGTCGTCGCCGACCAGGCGGAAGCCATTTTCTACGATGCGCCCTCGCTGGACGCACGGCCGGAGGAGGTCGGACGGATCTCCGATCCGGCCGCCCACCTGCACGATCGCGACCTCGCGAGCGAACGCCCGGGCCGCAGCTACGAGAGCGTCGGCGGCGCCCGCCACGCGATCGAGCGCGAGAACGGCCCGCGCTGGCAGGAGGCGGTGCGCTTCGCCCGGCGCATCTCCTGCCGCCTCGACGACGCGCTGCGCAAGGGCGAGTTCGAGGAGCTGATCGTGGTCGCCGGTCCGCCGTTCCTCGGCCTGATGCGCAGCGAGCTGTCGCGTCCCGCCCGCGAGCGGGTGGTTCACGAAATCCGCAAGGACCTCGTGCACGGGCCGGTCGAGGCGCTGCGCCGGCACCTGCCGGCCTCCGCGGCCGAGCTCCGGCCCGCCTGAGCGGCCATCGCGGGGCTCGCCGCCGGGGACGGGCGGCGGGCCCGAACTGTGACGGACCTCGCGCGGTCCGCGCCCGCTGCTGGTGTCCTGTGGCCCGCGGAGCATATCTTGCGGCCATCAGAATTCTGGAGGCGAGGCGCCGTATGCAGCGCGCAGACAGCGAAACTGGATGCACGGGGGCCGGCGCGAGGCGATGAAAACCGTCCTGCTGGCTTACGAACGCGAACAGGACCTGGCGGCGGTCGCCACGCTGCTGGAGTCCCGTGGCCTGCGGGTCCAGACCGCCCGGTCGGGCGTCGAGGCACTCGAGGTCGCCCGCCGCGAGGCGCCCCACGTGCTCATCAGCGACGTGCTGCTGCCGAAGCTCGACGGCTTCGCGCTCTGCCGGCGCGTCCACGAGGATCCCCTGCTAGCGCACGTCCCGGTGCTGCTGCACTCGTTCCGCATCGAGGGCGCCAAGTACGAAGCCTTCGCGGCCGAGGTCGGTGCGATCCGCTTCTTCCCGCGCGGCTCGACCCTCGAGGAGCTCATGGGTGCCGTCGAGGAGCAGATGCAGGGCTCGGGGACGATGCGCATGCCCGCGCTGGTGCCGGAGCTGCTCGAGCGTCGCGAGAGCGACCGCCGCCGGCTCGGCGAGCTCGAACGCCGCCTTGGCGAACTCGAATCCGCCAACCAGCAGCTCACCGTCGCCGAGCGGATCGCGCGCGAAGCGGCCGAGGCGGCGGCACGTGAGCGCGACCTGACGGCCCGGGCCGACGCCGAAGCGCTCGGCGCGCTGCAGGCGCGACTGCGCGACGCCGACGCCCGCGAGCGCCAGATGGCGCACGAGGTCGCGCAAGCGCGCGACGCGGCCCAGGAGACCCGCAACGAGCAGGGCCGCCTCGCCGCACTCGAATCGCGGCTTGCCGAGCTGCAGGCCAGTCGCGCGCGCGCGCAGGCGGTCGCAATGGATGCGGAGCGCGCTTTCGCGGCGCAACCCGTGCCGACCTGGCTCGCCGACATGGAGACTCACGAGATCCGCGCCGCGAGCGATTCCGCGGCGGCACTGTTCGGTACCGCGCGGGAGTCGCTCTGCGGTCGCTCGATCGCCGAGCTGCTTCCGGAGGGCGTGCCCGGCAACGACGCCACGGGGCTCGTCGAGGCGACCCTGGCCCGGCCCGGCCACCCGCCGCTCGCGCTCGAGCTGCGCTTCCGGTCGGTGTCCTTCGACGGCCGGGCGTGCTGGATCACCTCGGCGCGCGAGGTCACTGCGGATCGAGCGAACCGCGCGGCGCAGGAGCAGTCGGCGCTGCGCGCACAGGCACTCGAGCGCTCGCCCGTCCCGACCTGCGTGGCGGATGCCGAGGGACGCCTGTTGCAGGCCAACGCCGCGTTCAGCGCGCTGCTCGGCCTCGATGCGGAGGCCCTGGCCAGGTCGAGCCTGCAGCAGTTCGACACGGCCGCCGAAGGCGAGGCGACGGTGCGCAGCGTCGCCATCGGCGCGGCCCGTCCCAACGTACGTGAGTGCCGCTGGCAGCGTCCGGACGGCACTTCGTTCGATGCGGAGGTGTCGGTCGCTGCGATCGACGGCGCGTCCGGCCTGCGCGTCGTGGCCGTGCGCGACCTGTCGGAGCATCGTCGGGCCGCGCGTCGCACCGGCTGCGAGCAGCAATGCCTCGCCGCGCTGCTCGATCTCGTGCAGCGGGCGCATTCGATGACCGAGGCGGAGATCCTGGAGCAGGCCCTCGTGGCGTCCGGCAATTTCGCGGGCGGGGCCGTCGGCTATGTGTTCTTCGCACTGCCCGAGGCGGGCCATCTCGAGCTCGCGGCCGCCCGGGGCGGCGACGCCGCGGCGGCAACCGACCTCGCGCTGCTGCGACGCTGGCGCGGCGAGCCGCCGGCAAAGACGGCGCTGGCCGAGTGCCTGGCTACCCAGCACGCGGTCGTGCGCGACGCGGTCGAGGGCACGGACGGGCTGCGGCAGGCCGGACTGCCGGGCACGCTGCGCCGACAGCTCTGCGCGCCGCTGCTCGACGGCGGGCGGGTCGCGGGTGTCCTGCTGCTCGCGGACAAGGCCGAGCCCTACGACGACGACGACCGGCGGCATGCCGGCTGGATCGCCGAGGGACTCGTGCGGGTGCTGCGGCGCCGGCGCTCCGACGCCGAGGTCCTGAGCGCGATGGACCACATGGAGCGGGTCATGCTCGGCGTCGTCGAGTCGCTCGGCGGGCTCGCCGAGGCGCAGGACGCCGGCCGCACCGGACGGGCGCGCCGGGTCGGGGACCTCGCCGCCGGCATCGGTACGGCGCTCGGGTTGCCGGGCCATTCGGTCTGCGGGTTGCGTGTCATGGGGCAGCTCATCGACGCGGGCATGCTGCACATCCCCCGCGAGATCCTGTGGCGGCCGGGCCAGCTCACCGCGGCGGAGTACGATCTCGTCAAGACGCACGCCGAGCGCGGCTACGAGATCCTGCGCGCCATCGACTTCCCGTGGCCGGTGGCCGAGGTCGTGCGCCAGCACCACGAGCGCCTCGACGGCTCGGGCTACCCGCGCGGACTCGCGGGGGAGGCGATCCTGCTCGAGGCGCGCATCGTCGCCGTGGCCGACGCCGCCGAGGCGATGCTCGCGCCGCGGCCGCAGCGCCCGCCGATGTCGGTCGGCGCCTGCATCGAAGAGCTTCAATCACAGGCGGGTCGCCGGTACGATGCCCGGGTCGTCAAGGCCTGCGTCAAGCTGTTGCGCGAACGCGAACCCAGAACCGAAGGCGAAGCATCCGTAGGCCAGCGGATCGCCTGAGGCGAGTCCATGCAGCTCGAGTTCTTCGGCGGCGCCGGTGAAGTCACCGGCAGCTGCCACATCCTCATCGTGGGCGGCCGCCGGCTGCTGCTCGACTGCGGCATGATCCAGGGCGGCGCGGCGCCCGACGAGCGCAACCGCGCGCCCTTTCCCTTCGATGCCGCCGAGGTGGATGCCGTGGTGCTGAGCCACGCGCACATCGACCACTGCGGACGACTGCCGCTGCTGCGCAAGCGCGGCTTCCGCGGCCCCGTGTACACCAACCCGGCCTGCCGCGATCTCGCCCGGATCCTGCTCGCCGATGGCGCGGCGATGTCGGAACGGGACGCCGAGCGGGTGAGCCGCAAGCGACAGAAGGCGGGCGACCCCGGCCGTGTCGAGCCGCTCTACACGCTCGACGATGCGATGGCGGCCATCCAGCTCATGCGCAGCGTGCGCTATGGGCAGGCCGTCGAGGTGCTCCCGGGCGTCGAGCTCACCTTCCGCGACGCCGGCCACATCCTCGGCTCCGCGAGCGTCTGGCTCACCCTGAGGGAGGACGGCGTCGAGCGCCGCCTCGTCTTCAGCGGCGACGTCGGCCAGTACGACTCGCCGATCCTGCGCGACCCCGAGACGGGCCCCGCCGCGGACCTCGTGCTCATGGAGAGCACCTACGGCGACCGCCTGCACCGCTCGCGCGAGGCGACCCTCGATGAGTTCGGCGAGATCCTGCGCACCGCGCGCCGCGACGGCGGCAACGTGCTGATGCCGGCCTTCGCGGTCGGCCGCAGCCAGGAGATCCTCTACGAGCTCGCCATGCACTTCGACGCGTGGGAACTCGCCGACTGGCAGGTGTTCCTCGACAGCCCCATGGCGATCGAGGCCTCCGAGGTGTACTGGAAGCACGCCGAGCTCTTCGACGAGGAAGCGCAGGCCTGGCGCGCCCGGCTGCGCAGCCTGCCGGCGCTGCCGAACCTGAAGCTCTGCCGCTCGCCCGATGAATCCATGGCGATCAACCGGATCCCGAACGGGGCGCTCGTGATCGCCGGCAGCGGTATGTGCACCGGAGGGCGCATCGTGCATCACCTCAAGCACAACCTCGCGCGACCGGAGTGCGACGTCGTCTTCAGCGGCTTCCAGGCGCAGGGCACGCTCGGCCGCGCGATCGTGGACGGGCGCGACACCGTCCGCATCCACGGCTCGCCGGTCAAGGTCGCGGCGCGCGTGCACACGCTCGGCGGCTTTTCCGCGCACGGCGACCAGCAGGACCTGCTGCGCTGGCATGCCGCCATCCCGGGCCGGCCCCCGGTGTGGCTGGTGCACGGCGAGACCACGGCCGCAGAAGGCCTGCGCGACGCGCTGCGCGGGCAGGGCGTGCGCGCCGAAGTCGCGGTGCCAGGCGGGACGCTCGATCTCGCGGCCCTCCCGCCGGTCACCGTGCAGTGAAGCGCCTGCTCGCAGGTGCGATCAATGCCCGGCCGCACGAACTCGCCGGCGCGCTCGCGGCGTTCGCCACCGCGTTCGCGATGTTCTCGGCCTACGCGATCCTGCGGCCGATCCGCGAGACCATGGGCATCACCTCGGGCGTGCAGACGCTGCCCGCGCTGTTCTGGGGAACGTTCGCCGGCATGCTGCTCGTGCAGCCGGTATACGGCTGGCTCACCTCGCGCTTCCGGCGCACGGCCTTCCTGCCCTGGGTGTACCTGTTCTTCGTGGCCAACATCCTCGGGTTCTACGCGTGGTTCAACCTGCAGGAGGACCACACCTGGATCGCGCGCGCCTATTTCGTCTGGGTCAGCGTCTTCGTGCTGTTCGTCGTCGCGGTGTTCTGGAGCCTGATGGCGGACGTGTTCAGCCGCGAGCAGGCCGGGCGGCTGTTCGGTTTCGTCGCGGCGGGCATCAGCACGGGCGGGCTGTTCGGGCCGTTCCTCGGCGCGCGCCTCGCCGAGCCGATCGGCACGATCAACCTGCTGCTGGTGTCGGCGGCGCTGCTCGCCGCTTCGCTCGGCTTCATGCTGCTGGTGCTGCGCTGGCATCGCCGGCACGGCGAGAACACCTCGCCCGGCGAGGATCATGACGCGAAGCTCGGCGGCTCGGCGCTCGCTGCCTTCCGGCAGGTCGCGAGCTCGCCCTACCTCTCGCTGATCGCGCTGTTCGTGTTCCTGCTCACCTGGGTGTCCACTTTCCTGTACCTCGAGCAGCAGGCGATGGTCGCCGTCGTGTTCGACAGCCGCGACGCACGCACGACGTTCTTCAGCCGCATCGACTTCTGGGTGCAGGCCGGCTCGCTCGTCATGCAGCTGTTCGTATTCGGGCGCCTGTACCGCTGGCTCGGGTTCCGCGCGCTGATCGTCTCGGTGCCGATCCTGATGATGCTCGGCTTCGCGGCGCTCGCGCTGTTCCCGAGCTTCGCCGTGCTGGTCGCCGTGATGGTGGTGCGACGCGTCGGCGAGTACTCGATCACCCGGCCGTCGCGCGACACGCTCTACACCTCGGTGTCGCGCGAGGAGCGCTACAAGGCGAAGAGCCTGATCGACACCTTCGTGTACCGCGGCGGCGACGCGACCTCGGCCTCGGCGCACGCGATCGTGAAGGCGACGTTCGGGCTGGGCCTCAGCGGCATCGCCTGGTGCGGCGCGGCGCTCGCGGCGCTGTGGGCGGTGGTGGCCTTCGTGCTGGGCACGAAGCACCAGGCGCTCAATCCTCGACGCTGAAGCGCAGGGTGACGGACGTGCGCTGCGCGACCGGCTGGCCATTCACGATGCGCGACCGGTACAGCCACGCGGCCACGGCCCCGGTGGCCGCGGCGTCGAACACACCGCGCGGCTCGGCGGCCACGATGACGATGTCGCCGGTGGTGCCGCGCTCGCTCACGGTGAACTCGACCTCGACCCAGCCCTCGACGGCGTCGCGCAGGGCCTCCGGCGGATAGGCGGGCTCGGGGGTGGCGAGCGGCTCGAGATCGCGGGCCATGACGCCCGGTTCAATGCCGGAGTCGGCGAGGTTCGGCGGCAGCGTTGGTACTACGGTTGGCGTCGGGTCGGGCTCCGCCGCGGCCAGGCCGGCGACGGCAAGTCCGGACGATATCGGCGCGCCGTAGACGCGTGGCCGGCCGGCCCGTGGCGCCGGCCTCGGCGCCGGGGGCGGCGCGACGAACCGCGGCGTAAGCGGATCGGGCATCACGCGCGCGGTGCGCGGCGTGGGCCGCGCCCGGGCCGGGCTGGCGGGCGCCGCCGCAACCGGATGGTTGGGCGGCGCGGTGTCGCGCGGCGCGGCGGCAATGGGCGCGGCAAGCCTCGCCGTTGCCGGTTCGGCTGTCGGTCGGGAGACCTGCGCGGGCGTCGGCGGGTTCGGCTCGGGCGCGGGCGCTGGCAGTGCGGACGAGGGCAGCGGCGTGCGCGGCGCCTCGAGGCGCGCCAGCAGTTCGCGTGCCCCGGCGTGGTCGGCGCTCGCCGCCAGCACCCGCGCCGCAAGGCGGCGGGCCTCGATCGCGTTGCCGGACGTTGCGGCGTCGTCCGCGCGCTCGACCAGCAGGGCGGTCGTGGCAGCGAGCCCCGCCTGCGCCTCGGCGTTGTCCGGGCGAACGAGCAGCACCGCCGCGTAGAGGTCGAGGGCGTTGCGTCCGGCCGGCGACTCGAGTCGTCCGGCGGCGCGAGCCGCGCGGGCGGCCGACAGCACCGGATCGGCAAGTGGACCCGCGGCGGGCATCGCGACCGGTCGCGACACGGCCGGGATCGACGGCCGTGCCGCCGGACGCTCGTGGCGCGCCACGAGCACGGCCGCGAGCGCCGCCACGAACAGCGCCAGGCCGCCGCCGACGAACAGCCACTTGCGCAGATCGAGACGCGCACGCAGCGTCCCGACCCGACGAAGTCGCAGTGCGCCGCCACGGCTGCCGCGGCGCGCGACGTTGGCGCGCATCGCGGCATGGAGGAACATGCCGGCGCGCTTCGGCGACAGCGGCTTGTGCATGAAGCGGTAGATGAGGCCGTCCCTGATGAGCTGTTCGAGCAGCGCCTCGTCGTCGCGGCGCCCGGCGACCACCACCACCACGTCCGGGAACTGGTCCACGATCTGCTCGACGAGCGAGGCGGGCTGCGTCGAGACCGCGCCCATATCGAGCAGCAGCACGCCGCAGCGTCCCGTCAGCAGCAGGTCCACCGATTCGGCCGCGGTCCTCGCCCGCCACACCGGGTTGCGCTCGCCCACGGCGTCGCGCGTCGCCTGGTACAGCGCGAGATCGTCGGACAGGACGACGACGTCCACCATCACCCCCTCGGAGGGAGCGGCGGCCGGGGCAGCAGGGGAAAGTGCTTCGGTCCGGGGGTGCACCCGCGAATTGCGCACTACGCGCAACGGCGGGTCCACCGGCAGTGGGCAAAAACCTGAGGCAATTCAAAGTTTCGCGGGCGAACTGCGGCGCTGCGACCCGGGGCCGGCTGCCGCGGCGCAACATCCGCCGGGCCGGCCGGCTTCTCGACATAAGCTGGCCCCGCGAGCATGATCGGCCCTCGCTGACAGAAGGCCGGAGCACCGGCCCCCCGGACACCGTACGAGGGTCACGTTGAGATGAGGGACGCGGTGACGTTCGCCTCGCGGATCGCCCTCGAGCATCGCCCGACGCTCGAACGACTGCTGTTCTTCAATCGCTGCCAGGACCGCGTGGCGCGCGGCATCGTCCACGTCATCGACCGCTTCGGGCCGCCCGAAATCCAGCCCGACGGCGAGTGGTTGCGCGTGCGGGTTGCGGGCCTCACCGAGGTGCAGTCGCTGTTCGCCGTCGAGACCACGACCGGCCGGCCGATCGGCGTCGCGGTGTACGTGCGCGCCGACCTCGAGCACGTGTCCGTGCTGCACGTCGGGCTCAGCGAGGAATTCTGCGCCGGCGGCGAGCGCGAGGGCCTCCGCCTGCTGCTGAGGCTGCTGAAGGAGATCCGCCGCTCCTCCCGACGCGTGAAAGGCGTGCGGCGGTTGAGCGTGCTCTACGGCGCGCAGCGGAGCCGCGCCCAGGCCTGATCTCAACGCGCCTCGCGCACCTCGCCGAGCAGGTCGCCGATCATCGCCCGAACCGCCCGCAGCTGCACGCCGCTGCGCGTCGCGTAGTCCTCGCCCTCGTAGCCCCACCAGTCCCAGCAGCCGTTCGGGTTGAGCGGCTGGAAGCTCGGCTCGACCTGCGGGAACAGCAGCACGATGCGGTTCGCCTCCGCCGCCTCGAGGAAGCCCGAGCGGCGGATGAACGCGTCGCCGATGTACGAGCCGCCCTGCTTGCAGCCGTGGAACACCACGTGCAGGCGGCAGCGCGCCTCCCCGCCGGCCTCGCAGTCCTGCGGGACGAACAGCCAGCCGCGGTCGGCCAGGCCGGCACTGCCCGCGGCCTCGGCGTATGGTCGCTGGTCGAACTCGATGAGCCCGGCCGGGCGCGGCGCCCGGCCGTCGGCTAGATCGCCGTACAGGTGACCGAGCAGCGCACGGGCGCCGTCGAGTCCGCAGTTGCCGATGTAGGGCTCCTCGACGGCCGTGCAGGCGGGTGCCGTGGGGTCGGCGGTCGGGAACGTGTGGCCGGCCTGCGGGTGCTCGACGCGGACCACGGCGTCGGGCGTCACGAGCGCCCGATAGTAGGTCTCGAGCGCGTCGGCCACGGCGACGCCCACGAACGGATCGGCCGCACCGTGGAAGATCCACACCCGATCGTCCGCGAGGCCCGCAATGGGGTCGATCGCGCCGTCGAGTGCGAGCTGGCTCGTCTCCTCGAGCAGCCGCGCCGTCGGAATTTCCTCGTCGCCCTTCATGCAGCGGCCGAGCCCGTGCCGCAGCGAGCCCTCGGCGCAACGGTACGGACCGGCCGCGATGATCGCGGCGCCCTGCACGAGGTCCGAGTACGCGACGTGGAACTGCCCCGCCATGTAGCCACCGGCGGAGGCGCCCGAGACCGTCACGCTCCCCGGGTCGATGGGCCGCGGCGACAGCCGCGCGTCCTGCGTCGTTGTTGCGGCCTCGCGTCCGCAGGCGGTCGCGGCCAGCATCCCGAGCGCGGCCACGACGTACCGGGTTCGCGCCATTCCTGCCCTGTTCGTTCGCATGTTGTCCTCCGCTCGCCCGTTCATTGTGCCGTCCAGCCGCCGTCCACCGCGATCGATTGTCCCGTCACGTTCCGGGCCACGTCGCTCGCGAGGAACTCGATGATGCCGCCGAGCTCCTCGAGGGTGACGAAGGCGCGCTTCGGCATGGGCTTGAGCATGATCTCGTCCACGACCTGCTGTTCCGGCAGCCCGTGAGCGCGGGCCTGCGCCGCGATCTGGGCCTCCACCAGCGGCGTTCGCACGTAGCTCGGGCACACGGTGTTGATGGTGACGTCGCAGTCCGCGGTCTCGAGCGCGATGGTCCTGGAGAAACCGATCAGCCCGTGCTTGGCGGCGACGTAGGCGCTCTTGTACGGCGAGGCCACCAGCGAGTGGATCGAGCCCACGTTGACGATGCGCCCGAAGCCGCGCCGCCGCATGCCCGGCAGCACGGCGCGGGTCAGCATGGCGCTGCCGGTGAGCATGACCGCGACGAGCAGTTCCCAGCGTTCGCGCGGGAACTCCTCGAGCGGTGCCACGTGCTGCAGGCCGGCGTTGTTCACCAGCAGGTCGGGCGCGGAGGGCGCGAGTGCCGCGGCCACGGCGTCGATGTCGGCGGCCGAGGTCACGTCGAGCCGCATCGCGGTGGCCTCGAGGCCGCGCGCGCGCAGCCCGGCGGCAGCTTCCGCGACCGCATCCGCGTCGAGGTCCGTGAGGTACACGGCGTGGCCGCGTTCGGCGAGGTGCGTGGCGACGCCGAGCCCGATGCCGCTCGCGGCGCCGGTCACGAGCGCGCTGAGCCTGCGCTGGCTCATCGCACTCTCGCGGCACGTGCCGGCCGCGAACGGCGCTTCTTCGTGCCGCCGGCGCAGAGCGCGCGGAAGCCGGCGGCGCAGAAGGGCACCAGCCGCTCGTGGACGCTGTCGAGGTCGCTGGCGTGGCAGAGGCCGCCCGAGAGCTTGTCGATCCGCCCGGTCTCCGCGAACGTGAGCGTGAGGGCGCCCGAGAGGAAGTGGTACGCCCAGTACAGATCGCGCGCGTCGCAGTCGGGCAGCGCCTTCCGGATGGCCTCGATGAAGCGATGCACCACCGGATCGAAGTGCTTCGTCATGAGCACGCCGCCGAACTCGGGCGAATTGTTCACCTCGGCGATCAGCGCGAAGTAGCTCTTCCAGCCCGGGCCGCCGCGCGCCGAGCGGTCGAGCAGGGGATGCGTGAACGCGTCGATGATCTCCTCGAGCGACGGCGCCTTGCGGCCCGCGCCCGCGATCAACGCGTCGAGGCGCGTGAGGCGCTCCGTGTTCAGGTCCTCCGCGCGACGCAGGACCACCGCCTCGAGCAGTCCCCGCTTGCTGCCGAAGTGGTAGTTGGCGAGCGCGACGTCCACGCCTGCCGCCCCGGTGATGTCGCGGATCGACACGCCATGGAAGCCGCGTTCCGCGAACAACCGCTCCGCCGCATCGAGGATGCGCACGCGCCGCGGCGGCGCGATCGCACGGGTTCCGCGTGCCGAGGCCGTCGTCCGTCGTCGCTTTGCCGCCGTCGCCATCGTACTGTTATTGCTGCACCGCAAGAGTCGCCGTGGTTCGCGGCGGTCGCGCCGCTGCGAGGTTCGGGCGATTCTGGCCAAGCGCAAGCCGACCTGCAACGCCTGTTGAAATTCAACGACCGTTCAACTAGATTTCAGCGCGCGTTGAAAAACCAGGCGCCGCGCCGGCGCCGTCCAGGGGGATCCAATGAACAAGTTCACCATCCGTTCGGTGCAGGCGTGCGCGGCTGCGGCTGCCGCGCTGTGTGCCGTTCCCGCCGTGCTCGCCCAGAACGCACCGGCCGCGAAGCCGGCCGCCACGGGCGGCCTCGAGGAGGTCATCGTCACGGCGCGCCGGCGCGAGGAGCAGCTGCAGGACGTGCCGATCGCCATCACCGCCTTCTCGGGCGAGGCCCTCGTGCTGCGTGGGGCGGCCGACATCGCCGAGCTGGCTCAGAGCGTGCCGAGCGTCACGCTCGAGGCCTCGCGCGCCACGAACTCCACGCTCACGGCGTTCATCCGCGGTGTCGGGCAGCAGGACCCGCTCGCCGGCTTCGAGCAGGGCGTGGCGCTGTACGTCGACGACGTGTACATCGCGCGGCCGCAGGGCTCGCTGCTCGACATCTACGACGTCGAGCGCATCGAAGTGCTGCGCGGTCCGCAGGGAACGCTCTATGGCCGCAACGCCGTCGGCGGCGCGATCAAGTACGTCACGCGGCGCCTCGCCGACGAGCCCGAGTTGAATCTCAAGGCCTCCTTCGGCACCTACGGTCAGATGGACCTCGTGGGGGTCGGCTCGATGCCGCTCGGCGAGATGTTCCGCGTCGGCGGCGCGGTGGCCTACCTGACCCGCGACGGTTACGGCGAGAACCTCACGACCGGTCGCGAGAACTACGACAAGGACGTGCTCGGCTTCCGCGTCAGCGCGGAATTCCTGCCGTCCGACGACCTGAGCGTGCGCATCGCCTACGATAATACGGACGATGACTCCAACGCGGTGGCCGGCTACCGGCCGTTCCCGGGGACGGTGAGCGGCGACCCGGTCCTCAACGACCTGCGCGACACGACCTCCGGAGCGCCGCAGCAGCCCTCGACGGCCGGCATCAACGGCAACAACGAGGTGGAGACCGAAGGCACTTCCCTCACGATCGACTGGGCCGTCACGGAAAGCTGGACGTTGCGTTCCATCACCGCGTACCGGGAGGACTACACCGAGTCGGTCATCGATTTCGACAGCCTCGAAGTCATGGACTTCGACGGCCAGGTAATCTACGACAACGACCAGTTCAGCCAGGAACTGCAGGTCCTGTACTCGAGCGACCGGCTGAACGTAGTGAGCGGCCTCTATTACCTGGATGCCGGCGCTGCCAACGACTTCGACGTGGTGCTCGGGCAGCTGGCGGGCGGCGTCGGCGTCACGGCGTACACCGGCGGCTCGGTGGATACCAAGGCCTGGTCGATCTTCGCGGATGCAACCTACGACCTCACCGACCAGTGGGCGATATCGCTCGGCGGCCGGTACACGGATGATGAGCGCACGGCCGACATCTTCCGCGCGAACTACCTGGGCATCGGTTCGCCGTTCTTCGGTAACGAGGCCGCCCCGCGGCTGGCCGTCACGAGCGACTTCGAGGCTGACCGGACCTACACGAACTTCTCACCGCGCCTGAACGTGAGCTACAGCTTCAGCGACGACGTGACGGCCTACGCCGGCTACAGCGAGGGCTGGAAAGCGGGCAGTTTCGATCCGCGTGGCGCCAACCTCGTGACGCCCGAAGTCGAGAAGGGATTCGAACCCGAGGTGCTCGACTCCTACGAGGCCGGGCTCAAGTCCACCTGGCTCGACGGTCGTGCGCGCACCAACGTGGCGGTGTTCTACAGCGAGTACCAGGACATGCAGATTCCCGGCTCGGTCGCCATCGACACCAACGGCGACGGTGTCAACGACAACTTCGTCGGCACGGTGACCAACGCCGCCGAGTCCACGATCGCGGGCATCGAGGTCGAGGGCAACGTGCTGCTGACCGACGCGTTGTCCGTGCAGTTCGCGCTGAGCCTGCTCGATACGGAGATCGACGAATGGATCGTCAACGGGGTCGACGTCTCGGGACAGCGCGAGATCCAGAACACGCCGGAGACGATGGCCTACCTTGGTTTCACCTATGCCACCGACATTGCCGAAGGCGCAGCCAACTTCAATTTGAACGCGTCGTACCGTGACGACGTCTCGCAGTTCGAGGTCACGAACGCCTACATCGACCAGGAGTCGGTCACGCTGCTGAACGCGAGCGTGGTCTGGACGTCGCCCAGCGGCCAGTGGCTGCTCGGTCTCTACGGCAAGAACCTGACCGACGAGGACGTCCGGACGGCTGGCTACTGCTTCGGCAACCCGGCGACGACCGGCTGTCCGTCGGCGCTCGGCCTGGAGAACAACCTCACGGTGTTCTACGCGGCGCCCCGCACCTTTACCGGTACGGTCGGCTTCCGGTTCTGATTCGACCCGGGGCGGGGCGGCGCCGGCAAGGCGCCGCCCCGCACGCCGGTCCGCGAGTCGCCTGCTCATGGACGCATTCGAATCCCGCGCGCCGCTGCTGCCCGAGATCCTCGCCCTGCACGGCCGCTGGCGCCGCGGGCGCGAGGCCGTGGTCTGCGGTGACCGCCGCGAGCACTGGGACGAGTTCGCAGCGACGCTGCACCGTTTCGCCAACGCCCTGCACGCGCGCGGCGTGGGTGCGCGCGATCGTGTCGTGGTGCTGATGTCGAACGGCCTGCCGATGGTGCATGCGCTGTTCGGCACGCTCGACGCCGGGGCCGTATCCGTGCCACTCAATACGTCGATCAGCGACGAGGCACTGCTCGCGATGCTGCGCGATGCAGGGGCGAACGCGATCGTCGCCACCGTCGACCAGCGCCCGCGTATCGACGCGCTGCGGGATCGCCTCGGCGGGTCCGTGCGCCTCTACCTGCTCGCAGACGCCGAGGCTCCGGGCTGGACGACGTGGAACGCATTCCTCGCGACGGCCGAAGCCGACCCGCCGAGGGTCGCGCTCCGCGAAGACGACCTGCTGAACATCATCTACAGCTCGGGCACGACCGGCGTGCCGAAGGGCATCGCGCATACGCACCGCGGGCGCCGCGACTGGGCCTACGATCTCGCCATCGCGCTGCGCTATGACGGCGGCGCACGCACGCTCGCCTCCCTCGGTCTCTATTCGAACATCTCCTGGGTCGCCATGCTGTGCACGTTCCTCGCCGGCGGCACCCTGGTCGTGCAGGAGCACTTCGAGGCGGACGCGTTCCTCGACGTCGTTCGGCGCGAGCGAATCACGCACACTGCAGTGGTACCGGTGCAGTTGCAGCGAATCGTGGAGCGCATGCAGGCCGGGCCGGCCGAGATCTCGAGCCTGCGCGCGATCATGTGCTGCGGATCGCCACTGCACGCGTCGCTGAAGCAGGAGGTGTTCCGCCGCTTCCCGTGCGGCGTCATCGAGCTCTACGGTCTCACCGAGGGCGTCATCACCACGCTCGATCCGGAGGACGCCGAGGGCCGCTGGGCATCGGTCGGCAAGCCACTGCTCGGCACCGACCTGCGGATCGTCGATGACTCCGGACGCGCGCTGCCGACCGGGACGTGCGGCGAGATCGTCGGGCGCGGCCGCATCACGATGCCGGGCTACTACAACCGGCCCGAGGCAACTGCCGATGCCACCTGGACCGACGAGCAGGGGCGCCCCTGGTTGCGCACCGGTGACATCGGCCGGCTCGACGACGAGGGTTTCCTCTACATCGTCGATCGCAAGAAGGACATGATCCTGTCCGGCGGGCAGAACATCTACCCCGCCGACATCGAGGCGGTGCTGCAGCAGCACCCGGAAGTCGCCGAAGTCGCGGTGATCGCGGTGCCGAGCGAAAGATGGGGCGAGACGCCGCTCGCCGTGATCGTGCCGCTCGCCGGCGCCGAGCCCGACGCGGCCGCTCTCACCGCCTGGATCAACGAGCGCGTGGGACGTCAGCAACGTGTGACCGGCGTCGTGCTCCGGGACTCGCTCCCGCGCAACCCGAATGGCAAGATCCTCAAGCGCGAACTGCGCGCGGAGTACGCCGCTGGCTGGGCGTCGCAACGGAGCACGAGTTGAACGGAACCGCCTGGCAGGATCGCTACTTCGAGTCGTCGGACGGGCTCACGCTCTACTACCGGGACTACGCGGCGCCGGAGTCGGGTCGGCTGCCGGTGATGTGCCTGCCCGGCCTCACGCGCAACAGCCGCGACTTCGAGTCGCTGGCGCTGTGGCTCCAGCGCGGCGGGCGTCGCGTCCTGACGCCCGACCTGCGCGGCCGCGGACGCTCGCAGTACGACCCGAACTGGTCGAATTATCATCCGGGCACCTATCTCGGCGATCTCGAGCGGCTGCAGGCGGCGGCGTCGGCAGAGCGCGTGATCGTGGTCGGCACGTCCCTCGGCGGGATCCTCGCGATGTTGATCGCGGCCACCCGTCCGGCCGCGATGGCCGGGGCGGTGCTGAATGACGTGGGTCCGGAGATCGCGCCCGAGGGGCTGCAGCGCATCGCGCAGTACGTGGGACGGCACGCCCCGGTGCGCAGCTGGGAGGAGGCGATCGCGCAGGCGCAGTCCACGTACGGCCTCGCGCTGCCCGACCTCTCCCATGCGGATTGGCAGGCTCTCGCGCGGCGCAGCTACATCGAGGTGGACGGAGTGCCGCGCCTCGACATGGATCCGATGATCGGCGAAGCGGTGCGTGCCGCGCCCGCGGGCGCCGCGCCGGACCTCTGGCCCGTTTATGCGGCGCTCGCACCGTTGCCCGTGCTCGCGTTGCGCGGCGCGCTGTCCGACGTGCTTTCCGAGGCCACCTTCGAGCGCATGGCGCGCGAGAAGCCCGACCTGCGTCGCCTGAGCGTCGCCCGGCGCGGGCACCCCCCGCTGCTCGACGAGCCCGAGTGCCTCGCTGCGATCGACGATTTCCTGTCGACCCTCCCGTGAGGACGGCGCCGAACCCCCGGGTTTAAGCTCCGACCATGGCCACGAACGGGGTCAGGGTGTCGTTGCCGGCGCGGCTGTTGATGGTCGCGTTCGCGGTGATCGGCGTCTCCAGCATCCTCGCGGTGTTCGCGCCGCTCGGCTGGCCGTTCGAGCTCTTCTCGCACTTCCGGCCCCAGTACGCGGCCGCTTCGCTGCTGATCGCGGTGTTGCTCGCCTGGCAGCGGCGTCCCGCCTACGCCGCCGCGGCGCTCGTCCTCGCCGGCTGGCACGGCATGCCGATCGCCCAGCGGGCGCTCGCGGAGCCGCCGGTCGCCTGCGAGGGAACCGCCTTCACCGTCGTCACCGCCAACCTGCGCTATGTGAACGAGCAACCGGAGCCGTTCCGCGACTGGCTCGCGAGCCATCCGGCCGACCTCGTCGTCGTCCAGGAAGTGACCGACGGCTGGGTCCGGACACTCGCCCGCCTGCCGGGCTATCCCCACCAGTACATGCTGCCCCGGCCCGATCCCTACGGCATCGGAGTGCTGAGCCGCTGGCCACTGGAATCGGTGGCCACGGTGGACCTCGCAAACGACGGGCTGCCGTCGTTGTCCGGCGTCGTGCTTATCGATGGCCAGCCCGTCCGCTTCCTGGGCCTGCACACCCGGTGGCCGGTGCTGCCGTGGCTCGCCCGGTCGCGCGACGATGCGCTGCGTCGCGTCGCCGAGATCGCGCGCACCGAGGACCTGCCCGTGGTGGTGCTGGGCGACCTGAATCTCTCGCCCGACGCGCCCGCGTTCGGACGACTGCTCGGCGACTCGGGGCTGCGCGACGTGATGCACGGCCCGGACTGGCGCCCCACCTGGCGGGCCAGCTTCTGGCCGCTGGCCCTGCGGATCGACCACGTGCTCGTGAACGGCGATCTGTGCGTCGATCACGCCGAGGTCGGGGCGCCGATCGGCTCCGATCACCGGCCGGTGGTTGCGCGGTTGCAGCTGAGGCCAGGCCCGATCGCGGCTGCGACGCCGGCCCCGGACGGCCAGGGCACCTGACGGGCGCGGCCTACTCGGCCGGCAGCGTCTCGCCCGTCGGCGGTGGGAACTCGCGACAGCACTCGACCAGCCAGGCGCGGAAGCGCACTACCTTGGGCAGCGAGAAATGCTCGGGCGGTGCCACGAGGTACCACGCCCCCTGCTGCTGCACGCTCGGCATCATCGGCCGCACGAGCCGGCCGGCCGTGAGGTCCGCCGCGACCAGCGACCAGCGCGCCAGCGCCACGCCCTTGCCCTGCTCGACGGCCGCGAGCGTGACCGAGGCGTCCTCGGGCTGTGGCAGCGTGTCGGTCCGCGTCGTGTCACCGCCCACCCGCCGCAGCCAGTGCGGCCACGGCTCGGCGCGGCTGTGCAGCAGCGGGTAGCGGGCGAAGTCGGCGAGCGTGTCGATCGGGCCGAGCCGGGCGAGCAGCGCCGGGCTGCAGACCGGAAACACCCACTCGTCCAGCAGGTGCTCGGCGCGCAGGCCCGGCCACTCACCCACGCCGTACACGATGGCGGCGTGGAAATCGTCTCGGCCGAAGTCGAGCGTCGCCCGGGCCGGGCCGAAGCGCACCTCGATTTCCGGATGCCGGCGGTTGAACTCGCCGAGGCGAGGCAGCAGCCAGCGCTGCAGGAACTCGTTCGCGACGCTCAGGTTGAGCAGGCCTCCCACCCGCTCGCGGCGGATGCGGTCCACCGCCCGACGCAGTTCCTCGAGCCCGCGTCGCACGCCGGGCAGCAGCTCGGCGCCTTCCTGCGTGAGGGCGACCGCGCGGGTGTGGCGCCGGAACAGCGGCACGCCGATGTCGGCCTCCAGCGACTTGATCTGCGCGCTCACGGCGGCCGTCGTCACGCCGAGTTCACGCGCGGCCGCGGTGAAGCTCAGGTGGGTCGCGACGGCTTCGAATACGCGCAGCGCGTTCAGCGGCAGACGATCGGGGACGGCGGTCATCGGTCGCCTCGACTTAACTTTCGATTGACAATACGCATTGCAGCGACTGCATGCAAGGCAGCCACCGCCTGGCTGTGGAGGGAATCTGAAAAAAGGACGGGCCTCGGATATCCTGATCGCATGCCCACTCGCGCCCTGTTCCCCACGCTGGTGTACGAGGCCCGGCTGGCGCCCGCGGGCGAGCGCGAGTTCAACCGCCGCCTGCTGCACGAGTGCCTGCAATACCGCGAGGACGACGCAGCCGGCCGCAAGTGGTCAGCCACGCGGTACCCGGGCGGCTACACCTCCTACGGCTCTCTCGGCCGCATGCACACGCTTTCGCCGACCTTTGCGACGCTCGAGCGCAAGCTGCGCCGACACGTGCGCGTCTTCGCCCGCACCCTCGAGTTCGACCTCGAGGGCCGCGACCTCGCGATGACGGATTGCTGGATCAACGTCATGCCCCGGGGCGTGGTGCACAGCCTGCACCTGCATCCTCTGTCCACGATCAGCGGCACGTACTACGTCCGCACGCCGCGCGGGACGGCGGGCCTCAAGTTCGAGGACCCGCGCCTCGACCGCTTCATGGCGGCCCCTCCCCGGCGGGTTGATTGCCGCGCCGAGCACCGGCCCTGGGTTACGGTGCCGGCGACCGCGGGCAAGGTCGTGCTGTTCGAGAGCTGGCTGCGCCACGAGGTGCCCCCGAATCCGGCCGCCGCCGAGCGGGTCAGCATCAGCTTCAACTACCACGGGTGACGGGGCGTCGTGCGTCGGTTCGCGGCCCGCCCCGGGCGGGCGGTGCTGAAACTACGACGGCGGCGGTGCCGAATAACAGGGCTCAACGGAGATCCCCGATGCACCCCGCCCGCTGGTTCGGCGCCGTCACCCTGATGCTCATGCTGTCCGCCTGTTCCTCTGCTCCCACGCTGCCGGTCGCCGCGAAGGTCGATCTCGAGCGTTTCATGGGCGACTGGTACGTGATCGCCAACATCCCGACGCGTCCGGAAAAGGGCGCGCACAACGCGGTGGAGTCGTACCGGCTGGACACGGATGGCACGATCGCCACGACCTTCACGTTCCGTGAGGATTCTTTCGACGGTCCCGAGCGCGTCATGCGACCGCGCGGCTTCGTGCGGGACCACGAATCGAACGCCGTCTGGGGCATGCAGTTCATCTGGCCGATCAAGGCCGAGTATCTGATCGCCCACGTGGACCCCGACTACACGCAGACCATCATCGCGCGCAGTCGCCTCGACTACGTGTGGATCATGGCCCGCACGCCCGAGATCCCGGCGGCGGATTTCGAGCGCCTGAAGCAGCAGGTCGCCGATCTCGGCTACGATATGTCGAAGCTGCAGGTCGTGCCCCAGCGCTGGTGACGGCCCGGCACGGCCTCAGGGTGAGAGCCCTTCAACCAGGAGTACCCACATGTCCGTAGCCAAGATCAGCGAGATCACCTCGACGTCCAAGACCAGCTTCGACGACGCCGTCCAGTCCGGCATCCGCCGCGCCAGCAAGACCATCCGCGGGATCAGCGGCGCATGGGTCGCCGACCAGGAAGTCGTCGTGAAGGGCGGCAAGGTCGTCGAGTACAAGGTGCGCCTGAAGCTGACCTTCGTCCTCGACAAGGACGGAAAGTGAATTTACGCAGCCTCGTCGTTCCCGCCGTCTTCCTGGCGCTCGCGGCGGGGCTCTCGCGGGCGGGCGACCCGCCCCTCACCCCCGTGTCGCAGGAGGCCCTGATCGAGCGCCTCGATGACGGCGCGCAGGCGCCGTACGTGCTCGACGTGAGGACGGCCGACGAATACGTTTCCGGGCACGTGCCGGGCGCGGTGAACATTCCCCACGACCAGCTCGCCTCGCGGCTCGCCGAAGTGCCGAAGGACCGGGACGTGGTGCTCTACTGCCGCTCGGGCCGCCGCGCCGTGCTGGCGGGCGAGGTGCTGGCCGACAACGGCTACGCCCACCTCGAGCACCTGCAGGGCGACATCGCCGCCTGGGTGGACCAGGGCCGCCCGGTGGAGAAGCCGCGGGACGCCGCCGCGTGCGTCGCGGCGCTCGCGGACGGTGGGCCGGTGGCGGAGGCCTGCGCCCCCAACTGACCCCAGGTCAGCCCACGAGCGCCCGGTCGAGGTCGGCCACGAGGTCGTCCGGGTGCTCGAGCCCCACGGCGAGGCGCAGCAGGTTTGGCGGCGTCTGCGTGAGCGGCCCCTCCATCGAGGCGCGGTGCTCGATCAGGCTCTCGACCCCGCCGAGGCTGGTGGCGCGCGTAAAGAGCTGCGTCCGAGCTGCAACGTCCAGGGCTTCCGCCGCGCCGCCCGGCACCTGCACCGAGACCACGGCGCCGAACCCGTCGCGCATCTGCCGCGCCGCAAGCGCGTGGCCCGGGTGGTCCTCGAGACCCGGGTAGTGCACGCGCTCCACGCGGGGGTGCGTCGCGAGGAACCGTGCCACGGCCAGCGCGCCGGCCGACTGCGCGCGCACCCGCAGCGGCAGGGTCGCGAGGCTGCGCAGCAGCAGCCAGCAGTCGAAGGGCGAGGGCACGCCGCCGCCCACCCCCTGGAATTCCCGCAGCCGCTCGAGCACGGCTCCGGCCTCGCGGACCACGACCATTCCGCCGAGCACGTCGCTGTGGCCGCCCAGGAACTTGGTGGTGCTGTGCATCACGAGGTCGGCGCCGAGCGCGAGCGGCTGCTGCAGCACCGGGCTCGCAAAGGTGTTGTCGCAGCCGAGCAGGGCGCCCCGCGCGCGGGCGAGTCCGGCGAGCGCGGCGAGGTCGCTGACCCGCAGCAGCGGGTTCGACGGCGTCTCCACCCACAGCAGTGCCGCCCCGGGCTCGAGCGCCCGCTCGACGGCCGCGAGGTCGGTCGTGTCCACGAACTCGACGCTCGCGCCCCAGCGCGGCAGGATCTCGCGCAGCTGGCGGGCGGTGCCGTGGTAGCAGTCCGCCGAACAGACGATGCGGTGGCCTGCCGCCGCGAGCGAGAACACAGCGAGCGTGGCGGCCGCACCCGAGCCGTACGCGACGGCCTCGGCGCCGCCCTCGAGCGCGGCGACGGCCTGCTCGAGCGAGGCGCGGTTCGGGTTGCCGCTGCGGCCGTAGAAGTAGCCCTGCGGATAGGCGCCGTCCGGGCCCCGCTCGAACGTCGTCGACAGGTGGATCGGCTCGCGGACCGCGCCGGTCGACGGATCGGGCTTGCGGCCCGCGTGGATGGCCAGCGTCTCGAGCTTCATCGCGGCGGCTCGTACTCCTGCAGCCCGGCCACCAGCATGCCCGGGCCGCCGTGCACGCCGAGCGCGCTGCCGAGCGGCAGCAGCCTCGCGGAAACCACGCTGTCGGTGGTGAGCTGCCCGAGCAGCCACTGTCCCGCGGCCTCGCAGTCGGCGTGGCCGACCAGCAACCGGTACCTGCGGTCGCCGCGGATGCGACGGCGCACGAAGCGCGCGAACTTCTGCTGCAGGTGCGACCTCCCGAACAGCACGTTTCCCGCCGACACCCTGCCCTTCCGGTCGTTGTGCAGGATCGGCATGAGCTGCAGGCGGTCCGCGACGTCCTTGACCCAGCGCGGCACGCGCCCGCCGCGCACCGCGTACTCGAGCGAGCCCACCAGTCCCCAGGTCCAGGTCTTCGGCAGGATCGCGCGCGTGGCCTCGATGACCCGCGCCGCGTCGTAGCCCGCCTGTGCGCATTCCGCGGCGTACATCGCGACGAGCCCCTGCCCAAGCGAGGCGTTCATGCTGTCGATGACGGTGACCTTTCCGTGCGTGCTGACCCGAGCCGCGGCGGTCTCGGCCGCCACGCAGGTGCCGCTCGCCTGGCGGGTGATGTTGATCGACACGACGGACTCGAAGTGCGAGGCGAGGAACTCGAACTGCCGGCGGAAGTCCCCTGGCGGGGGCTGCGATGTCTTCGGGTGAGCGGGATTGCTACGGATCTCGGCGAAGAATTCCTCCGGGGTGAGACTCACCTTGTCCAGGTAGCTGTGCTCGCCGAAATTCACCCGCAACGGCACGAGGTGGATGTCGAGGCGGTCGAGCTCGTCCTCGGGGATGTCGGCCGCCGAGTCGGTGACGATCGCCACGCGGCGTCCAGCGAGGTGCGCCGAGTGCTGCTGGCGCTGCATGTCGTCGGCCTTCTCGCCCGACACCGCGCCGAAGCGCGCCGCCACGCGGAACACCTCGGCCGGATCGTTGACGTGGATGTGCACGCGCGCCTTGCCCTGCCGGCCGGCGACCACGAGGCTGCCGCCGAGCGCCGACAGCTGCTCGCGCAGGTGACGCCGGTCGAGGTCCGCGGCGGTGACCACGCACTCCGTGCAGTAGCGGTAGGCGAGGTCTTCTTCCAGCCCCGCGGTGACCTCGGCAGATTCGGTATCGCCGAGGGCGGGCACGATCACGGCCGGCTCGTGCTGGGCGCCGCTCGCGATGTATTCCGTGATGCCCGAGATCAGCTCGACGAAGCCCTGTGCGCCGGCGTCCACCACGTTCGCCCTGCGCAGCGCCTCGAGCTGGAACGTCGTACGCTCGAGCGACGCCTGTGCCGCCGCGACGCCCCGCCGCAGCAGAGCCGCGAAGTCGCGCACACCCTCGCGCTGCACGGCGTGCAGCTCGCGCGCGAAGTCGGTGAGCACCGTGAGGATCGTGCCCTCGCGTGGCTCGCTCAGGCTCTCCCGGGCGTAGTCCGCGCCTCCACGCACGCCGTCGGCGAACTCGTGTGCGCTGAACCGCCCGAGGTGGCCGAGCCGGTCGCAGAGGCCGAGGAAGAACTGCGCGAGGATGGCGCCCGAATTGCCGCGCGCGCCATCGAGCGCGGCATCGGCGATGCGCGTAAGGGTGTTCCCGGCGTGGTCGTCGGGCGTGCGCTGCAGCGTGCCCAGCACCGCGTGCATCGTGAGCGCGAGGTTCGTGCCCGTGTCGCCGTCGGGCACGGGGAACACGTTGATCTTGTTGAGGTGCTCCTGCCGCGACAGCAGCCGCGCGATGCCGGCCTTGAGGGCGCGGTTGAGGCGCAGGCCATCGAGGCTGTCGGCCGCGGTGACGACGGTGTTCAAGCGCCGCTCCCCCAGGTGCTCAGTCGCGCGGCAGCAGGAACCGGTTGCCGCGCGCGCTCATGATGACGCCCTCGGGCGAGATCTCCTCGACCGCTGCACCCTCCTGCGTCGTCTCGCCCTCGCGGTACTTGGCACCGTTGATGAACACGAAGCGCTCTTGCGGGCGGTTCGAGTAGACGTGCAGCTCGAGCTTGAGCTCCGGCAGGCCGCTGCTGGCCGCGACGTCGTCGGCGGTGGGCATGTTGCGCGACGCCGAGCCGGCGGGCCGAGGTGGACCCGCCGCCGTCAGCGTGCCTGTTTCGGGCAGCGACTCGTAGACGACCGTACCGCCCCGGCGCGGGGCAGCGACCACGGCGGGCGGGCCGGGCGGCGGGGCCCCTGCGCCTTCCGGCGCTTCGTACTCCATGCCCGGTGAGTAGCCCGAGACTTCCTCTTCGAGCGGATTCCGGCTGGCGGGCGCCACGGGCTCGGCCGGCCTCAGCATCGGCGGGAGTGCGGCGGACGGCGGCGGGCTCTGCGCGACCGCGGCCGGCGCAGGTGCCGCGGGCGTCGTCGTCGGGGACTGCATCGCGGCCCCGCCCGTCGCCGCGGCCGGAGTGGACTGGACCGTCGGCTCGGCGGGAGGTGCGTCGCCCGATCGCACGAGCAACAGCACGCCGATCGCGACCAGGTTCACGAGCAGCAGCGCGAGCGCCGCCGTCGCCCACGGGTTCGACTTCGGCTTCGGCGCGGTGGCCGCGACCTCGACCAGCGCCGGCCCGCTCTGCCGCTGCCGCTCGTGCTCCGACTTGCGCAAGGCGTCGAGGATGAACGACATCGGGCTCAGCCTCCCGCGGCCTGCGGGACGATGGTGGGCGACCCCGTGGCGTTGAGCGCTGTATCGAGCGCGATCTGCGTCTGCACGCCCGCCACACCGTCCACCGCGAGTCGGTGCTGGCGCTGGAAGTCCTGCACCAGCCGCACCAGCTCGTCGTCGTACACGTCGCTGCCCGGTGGCGTCGTCGGCAGGCCCTGCGCGGCACGGACGCTCTCCCGCAGCCAGCGCACGTCCTCGCCGCGCATGCCGGGGCCGAGCGACTTGACGACGGCGAGCGGCGGACGCCAGAGCAAAAGGAAGTCGCCGAACCAGTAGCGCGACAGCGCGGTGATGCCGACCTCGCGCGGTTCGCCGCCGAGGTCGAGGGTGGCGTGCTCGTCGGTGAGGCCGGTGAGCAGGACCTGGTGGGTGCGGCCCACGTCATCCGTCAGCGTCAGGATGGCCGGACGATTCAAGGTGCGCAGCTGCGCCCACGAGCCCTTCTGGAACAGGCACTCCAGGCCCTGTCGGACCGCCTGGTCGCAGCCGCGCCCGCGCGCCGGCTCGTAGAGCGCGCCCCACAGCGCGAACAACCGGGCGAGCGCGGCCTCGGTCGTCGTGTCGTTGCCATGGCGGACCAGCAATTCGGCCAGCGGCGGCGGGGGTGGAGCCCCGAGCACGGGCTCCGGAGCCGCGGCTCCCGGTGTCTCGATCGAGGGAGCGACCGCGACCGACGCGGCCGGCGGCGGCTCGACCGGCGCGACGGTGCGCGACGGCCCGGCGTCGGCCGTCGCGGCGGGTCGCTGCGCAAGGTAGGTCCACAGCCCGACCGCGACCAGCGCCAGCGCGGCCGCCACCGCGGCGGCCGTCGCCCACTTGAGCCAGGGAGCCGGGACCGGCCGGCCGTACACCTCGGAGGCCGCCTGGCGCACGAGGGCGCCGCCCGCGCGGTGGTCCTCCTGGGTGAAGGCGCCGAGCAGCGCGCGGTCGCAGATCACGTTGATCACCCGCGGGATGCCGCCGCTCAGCCGGTGGACCTCGCGCAGCGCCGAGGGCGTGAACACCTCGGCCGTGGCGCCGGCGATGCGCATGCGGTGCTTCACGTAGCCGGCGCTCTCCTCCTGGGAGAGCGGGTTCAGGTGGTAGCGGCCGGTGATGCGCTGGGCGAGCTGCCGCAGCTCGGGCTGGTCGAGCAGCTCGCGCAGCTCCGGCTGGCCGATCAGGATGATCTGCAGCAGCTTGGTCGTGGCGGTCTCGAGGTTGGTGAGCAGCCGCACCTGCTCGAGCGTCTGGGTGCCCAGGTTCTGCGCCTCGTCCACGATCAGCACCACGCGCCGTCCGCTCGCGTGCGTGTCGAGCAGGTGGCGCCCGAGCACGTCCATCAGCGTCTTGGTGCTGCCGCGGCCGGCCTCGGGCACCGGGACGTGCAGCTCCTCGCAGATGGTGAGCAGGAATTCCGCCGGCGTGATGCGCGGATTGAGGATCAGCGCGACATCGGCGTGGCCTGGCAGCTGCTCGAGCAGGCTGCGGATGACCGTGGTCTTGCCGGTGCCCACCTCGCCCGTCAGCTGGATGAACCCGCCGGCCTCGTTGATGCCATAGAGCAGGTGCGCGAGCGCCTCCGCGTGCCGCTCGCTGAGGTACAGGTAGCGGGGGTCCGGGGTGATCGCGAACGGCTTTTCCTGGAGTCCGAAAAAGCTCGTGTACATGCGGGGTTAGGCCATTCTCCAGCGCGCGGTCGGTCGCCAATGATGCCTGCCGCTGCCCGGCATGGCTAGCCGAGGCATCGCATCGGTGGTAGCTGTGGGCCAGCCGTTCGGACACAGCTGGAAACGCGGGAGGGTCGTTCGATGCGCGCAAGATCGTTGCTGGTCCTGACGGCCCTGCTGCTGGGCAGCCCGGTGCCGGCCATGGACGAACCGTTGCCGAGGCAACGGCCGCTGACGGACCGGAAATTCGAGGTCAACGCCGAACGCCTGGCGCGGGGCGGATACCTCGCCGAGCACCTGCTGCAGTGCTTCATCTGCCACTCCGAGCGCGACTGGGAGCGGCCCGGCGCGCCACCCGCCGAAGGCCGCAAGGGCGCCGGAGTCGTCTACAGCCAGAAGGGCGAGCGCATCGTCGTGGCGCCCAACATCACGCCGGACGTCGAGACCGGCGCGGGGACGTGGACCGACGACATGCTGGCGCGCGCGATCCGCGAGGGCATCGGCCACGACGGTCGCGCGCTGTATCCGGCGATGTGGTACCAGTCCTTCGCGGCGCTCTCGGACGAGGACCTGGCCGCCGTCGTGGTCTACCTGCGTTCGATTCCACCCGTCCGCAACGCGCTGCCCGCGACGCGGCTCAACGAGGACGAGCAACGGGAGGTGGCCGGCGTGCCCCGGCCGATCACGCGCCCCGTGCCCGGCCCGCCACCCGGCGACCGGCTCGCCCGCGGCAGGTACCTCGTCAGCGTCGCGGACTGCACGGGCTGCCACACCTCGTGGTACTCCACGCGTAATCCCGGCCTGCTGGCCGGCGGCAACCTCATCACGCGGGGCACGCGCGCCGCCTTCAGCACGAACATCACCGGTCACGCCTCCGGGACGGGCTATCCCACCGACACGTTCATCGCGGTCATGCGCTCCGGCAAGGGCGGGTCGCTGAGCCCGCTCATGCCCTGGGTCGCCTTCAAGGGACTCAGCGACGACGACCTCGCCGCCATCCACGAGGCGCTCGGCAGCGTGCAGCCGGTGGCGCACTACATCGGCAACGCCGGCGAGCCCCGGCATTGCGCCGTCTGCGGACAGGAGCATGCGCTCGGCGAGCACAACCGCCTCGAGACGCCGGTGGGCGTGCCGCTCGAGCCCGACCAGCTCGAGCGCCTCGCGGGCCGGTACCACTCGCGCGAGTACGACTTCACGATCGCAGTGCGCCAGGACGGCCCCCGGCTCTACGGGCGCGTGGACGAGGAACCCGAGATCGAGCTGGTCCCGCAGTCGACGACGCGTTTCCTCGCGCCGGGCTGGCTCGCGCCGGTGGAGTTCGTGCTGGACGCCGAGGGCCGCGTCACGCACCTCGCTTCGCTCGAGATCGATCGCGTGCTGCTGGATCGGTTGCCGTAGGCATGCCCGTCGCCGACCGCTCGAGCGAGCTCGCGCGGGTGAGCGCCACCTTGCCGAAGCGCTCGCGGATGCGGTCCACCGCGGCATCGAGCTCGCGGTTCCTCGCGGTCTGCGGCGCGGTGAACAGATCGAGCTGCGTCGACGGGCGCGAGCTCGCTGACGCCCACGCCGAGCAGGCGCAGCGCCGCCCGGGGCTGCGAGGCGAGCCAGGCGTCGAGCAGCGCCGTGGCGAGCGAGGTGATCACCCGCGTTTCCTGGGTCGGCGGCTCGAAGCGTCGCTGCCGCGTGTAGGTCGTGAAGTCGCCGCGGCGGATCTTCACGGTCACGCAGCCGGCCGACAGCTGCCGGGCCCGAAGGCGCGCGCAGGTCTTGTCCGCGAGCCGCACGATCTCGGCGCGCAGCTTCGCGTGGTCGGCGATGTCCTTGTCGAAGGTCTCCTCGGCGCTGATCTGCTGCTCGTCGCGGTCGGGCACCACCGGCCGGTCGTCGATGCCGGCGGCGCGCTGCTGCACCCGCTCGGTGTAGCGGCCGAAGATCGGCCGCAGCCGCGCGGCGCCAGCCTGCCGCAGCTCGCCGAGGGTGCGGATGCCGAGCGCCTCGACCTTCGGCGCCGTCTTGGCCCCGAGACCGAACAGCTTGCGGATCGGGCAGCGGGTCGAGCACGGCGCGAACCTCGTCGGGCCGTACGATGACGAGACCGTCCGGCTTGCCGAGGTCGGAAGCGATCTTCGCCACCAGCTTGTTCGGCGCCACCCCGACGGAGGCGGTGAGTTCGGTGCGCTCGCGAACGAGTCGCCTGATCTCGTGCGCGATGTGCTCGGCCCCGCCGAGCGCGCCGATGCTCGCGGTGACGTCGAGGAAGGCCTCGTCGAGCGACAGGCCCTGCACCAGCGGCGTGAACTCGTGGAACACGGCGAAGATCTGCCCGGACACGGCCGCGTAATGGCCGATTCGCGGCGGCACGCAGACTGCCTCGGGGCAGCGGCGCAGCGCCTCGCGCACCGGCATCGCCGAGTGGACGCCGAAGCGCCGCACCTCGTAGCTCGCGGCCGCGACGACGCCGCGTCCGCCGGTGCCGCCCACGATCACCGGGCGGCCGCGCAGCGCGGGGTCGTCGCGCTGCTCGACCGACGCGTAGAAGGCATCCATGTCCACGTGCAGGATGGCGCGTCCGTCCATGGGCCAAGGATACGACCCGCGCCAGCGCGCGTCCCGGCATCCGGTCACCGCCGCAGCGCGAATCGGGCGATAATCCAGGACCGTCGCCCCGTGGCGCGCCATCTGCCAGAGGACCTCCCCGTGACCCACCACATCGAACTGCCCCCGCTGCCCTTTGCCCAGGACGCGCTCGCGCCGGTCATCTCGGCCGAGACGCTGTCGTTCCACTACGGCAAGCACCACAAGGCCTACGTGGACAACCTCAACAAGCTGGTCGCGGGCACCGACCTGTCGGAGACTCCGCTCGAGACGCTGATCAAGGCGGTCGCCGGCAAGCCGGACAAGGCCGGCGCTGTTCAACAACGCCGCGCAGGTCTGGAACCACACTTTCTTCTGGAACAGCCTCAAGCCGGGTGGCGGCGGCGCGCCGACGGGCGCCGTGGCGAAGGGCATCGACGCCGCCTTCGGCAGCTACGACAACTTCAAGAAGGAGTTCGCCAACGCCGCGATGACGCAGTTCGGCAGCGGCTGGGCATGGCTCGTGGCGGACAAGGGCCAGCTCAAGCTGGTGAAGACCCCCAACGCCGAGACGCCGCTCACCACCGGGCAGACGGCGCTGCTCACCATCGACGTGTGGGAGCACGCCTACTACCTCGACTACCAGAATCGGCGCGCGGATTTCGTGGCGGCCGTGATCGACAAGCTGCTCAACTGGGAGTTCGCCAACGCGAACCTGGCGCGCGCCGGCTGAGGCCGGCGTGGCCGCTCACAGCGAGAGCGCGGTGTAGAACAGCAGCCCGAGCACGGTGAAGACCAGGCTGAAGAAATAGGCGAGCCCGAGGAGCACGAACTTCGGGATCGTCTTCCACCAGCCCTGCTCGTAGACGCGGCGCATTGCCTTGAGCAGGTACACGGGCACGTAGAACACGAGCGCGACGCCCAGGAATCCCTGGGCGACCGTGACCGCCTCCGCGGCCCCTCCCGACAGCATGTCCGCAAGACGGTCGAGCAGGATCACGACGATCCCGGCCAGGAAGAAGAACGCGTGGAAGTGCACCACGAACAGCAGGTGCTCTACGTAGTAGCGTCCCGAGCGGACGTACAACACGCCCATTACCGCCGCAATCAGCGGCAGGAAGATGAACATCATCTTCGGTACGTTCTCGAACAGCGCACGGCCGTAGCTCTGCTGGTCGGCGACGATCTTGCGGCAGGCCTCGCGCAGCCGCGGCTCATAGCGCTCGAGCACCGGGCCCGCATCGACCTTCAGCGTGTCCTCGCCACAGGGGTCGGCAAGGACCTTCGCCGTGGCGGCGCGTTCCGCGGGCGTGGCCTGCGTCAACGTCGTCTCCATCTCCTTGCGCAGGGCCTCGCGCTCCGCCTCCGGCAGGCGCCGGACGATCTGGTCGATCAGGCGGCGCTCCGATGCGTCGAGCGCGCGCGGCGGGACGGCGTCGCCGCCGCCGGCCGATTGCGGCTTCGACGCCTCGACGGCCGCGGGCTTTGCACCGGCTCCCTCGTCGCCGGGTCCGGCTGCCGCTGAACTCTCCGCGCCGCTGTCCCGGAGCTGGATGTTCGCGCCTTCGTCGTCGAGTTGCAGTGCGACGTCGCTGCCCGGGTCCGACAGCGAGGCGAGCACGAAGAACACCAGGCTCAGCACCAGGTACATGCGGAACGGCGGCGTGTAGCTCGCGCGGCGGCCGCGCAGGAAATCCTGGGTGAGCAGCCCGGGCCGGAAGGCGAGCGGCAGCATCGTGCGCCAGACCCGCGAGTCGGCATTGAACAGGTCGCCGATCACGTCGTTGATGAGCCCCCACAGCGACAACACCCGCACCGTGGCGTGCTGCCCGCAGTGCGAGCAGTGCTGGCCGGTGAGCACTTCGCCGCAGTTGAGGCAGTTCTCGGTGGAGACCGCGCCGCGCACGAATTCCTCGCGGTGCGGCAGCACTCGCGACTCCTCGGTAGCGCGGTCGCCGAAGCGCCCGATGCCTTGCGCCCGCATGCGCGGCGCATGGACGGCGAGGTAGTCGTCGAGCGCGGCGCGATCGCGCAGGCGGTACTGCACGATGCGACGGATCCGGCCGGGCGGCGGCGCGGAGTCCTCGAGGATTTCCGCCGAGCGGAAGCCCTCGAACTGCAGCATGTCCGCGATGTGGTCGCGCAGCCACGTGTCGAACGGTGCGGCGATCGCCGCGTCGGCCTCGAGGTCGACCTCGTAGAGGACGCTGCTGCTTTCCGGGGGGCGCTGCACGGCGGCAAGCGTAGCAAATGCGCGGGTGCGGACCGCGCGGCCGCCCGGGGCGGCCGCGCGGTCCGACGGGGATCAGGCGATCTGGCGCAGCGGCCCGGACGATGCCGCCGGCCGCACGCCGGCCACGAGGTCCTCGGTGGCGAAGTCGTCCACGTTGATGATGTCCATCACCTTGCGATCGTAGTCGCGCAGCTGCTGCGCCTCGGCCGGGCTCAGCAGCCCGGCCGCGAGCGCCTGCTCGATCTGGCCGGGCAGCTCGAGCGCGGTGATGCGCCCGGTCTTCACGCCCTCGACCCGCAGCCGCTTCTCGAGCGGCTCGGCGCCGACCGAGAGCACCAGCGCCTCCTGCAGCAGCCCGATCGGGTTGCCGGGCTCGACGGTCTTGTAGATGCCGTGCGACAGGCGCTCGCGCGTCTCCGACGGCACCATCAGCGGCTCGACGATCCTGCGGCCGAGCCGGTCGCTCGGCGCGAAGTAGGTCCGTCCGCGCGGGAAGATCACGACGCGCATCATCCCCGCGACCCAGCGGTTGGGGAAGTTGCGCAGGAAGCCGTGCAGCTGTTCCTGGGCCTCGTAGAGCAGCGTGCGGCAGCTCCACTCGACGAGCGGCAGGTCGGCCGCCGGGCGGCCCTGGTTCTCGTAGTGCTTGAGCACCATCGAGGCCATGTAGAGCGCGGAGAGCACGTCGCCGAGGCGCGCCGAGAGGTGCTCCTTCTGCTTCAGGTATCCACCGAGCGTGAGCATCGCCATGTCGGTGGCGAATGCAAACGCCGCGCTGAACTTGTTGATGTGCTGGTAGTAGCGGCGCGTGGCGCCGTCCGTCGGCGCGTCCGAGAATCGCGCCATCGTCGTCGCCATGACGAACGACCGCGCCGCGTTCGACAGCGTGTAGCCCGCGTGCCCGAACAGGGCTGCGTCGAACTCGCGCAGGCTCTGCACCTTGTCCTTGAGCTTCGCGGCGTTCATCTCCTTCAGCACGTACGGATGGCAGCGGATCGCACCCTGGCCGAGGATCATCAGGCTGCGCGTCAGGATGTTCGCGCCCTCCACCGTGATGGCGACCGGCACCACCTGGTAGCCGCGGCCGAGGTAGTTCTTCGGCCCGAGGCAGATGCCCTTGCCGCCCTGCACGTCCATGGCGTCGTTGGCGACCTTCCGGCCGAGCTCGGTGCAGTGGTACTTGAGCATGGCCGCCGGCACCGACGGCTTCTCGCCGCCGTCGATCGCGCCGCTCGTCACCGAGCGGGCGGCGTCGATGATGTAGGTGGCGCCCGCCATGCGGGTGAGTGCGGCCTCGACGCCCTCGAACTTGCCGATCGCCTGGCTGAACTGCTTGCGGATGCGCGCGTAGGCAGTCGAGGCATAGACGCCGGCCTTCGCGCCCCCGGCCGCGTTCGACGGCAGCGAGATGCAGCGGCCGACGGAGAGTTGCTCGACCAGCATGCGCCAGCCCTGGCCCGCCATCTTCGGCCCGCCGATGATCGCGTCGAGCGGCACGAACACGTCCTTGCCCGACAGCGGCCCGTTCTGGAACGGGACGTTGAGCGGGAAATGGCGACGGCCGATGGTCACGCCCGGCGTGTTGCGCGGGATGAGCGCGCAGGTGATGCCGTAGTCGGTCTTCTCGCCGCCGAGCAGCCGGTCGGGATCCTGGAGCTTGAAGGCGAGGCCGATGACGGTGGCGATGGGTGCGAGCGTGATGTAGCGTTTCTGGAAGTTCAGGCGGAGCCCCAAGATCTCCCGGCCCTCGTACGTGCCGCGACAGACCACGCCGGTGTCCGGGATCGAGGCCGCGTCGGAGCCCGCGCGCGGGCCGGTCAGCGCGAAGCAGGGCACGTCCTCGCCGCGGGCCAGCCGCGGCAGGTAGTGGTCCTTCTGTTCCTCGGTGCCGTAGTGCAGCAGCAGTTCCGCGGGACCGAGCGAGTTCGGCACCGCCACCGTCGATGAGCAGGTGGCACTGCGGCTCGCGAGCTTCACGAGCACACAGGAGTGCGCGTAGGCCGAGAACTCGAGGCCGCCGTACTTCTTCGGGATGATCATCGCGAAGAAGCCCTTCTTCTTGAGGTAGTCCCAGACCTGGGGCGGCAGGTCGGCGCGGCGGTGGGTGATGTCCCACTCGTCGAGCATCCCGCACAGCTCCTCGCAGGGGCCGTCGAGGAAGGCCTGTTCCTCGGGGCTCAGCTGCGGCGCCTTGGCGCCGAGCAGCTTCGGCCAGTCGGGCTTGCCGGTGAACAGCTCGCCGTCCCACCACACCGTGCCGGCCTCGAGCGCTTCGCGCTCGGTGTCCGACATGGCAGGCAGCATGCGCCGGTACACCATCAGGAAGGGCTTGGTGACCAAGCGCATGCGCAGCGCACCCACGTTGAGCAGCGCTACCGCGATGAACGCCGCCCAGAGGGCGAACAGCCATGGCAGCGAGCCGCTGCCCAGCAGGCTGTAGGCGAACAACGCCACGCCGGTCGCGACCGTGGCGATGCCGAGGGAGACACGGTGGTACGCGAGAAACAGCGCGCCGCCGGCGAAGAGCAGGAGCCAGAGGAGGAAGGTCGTCACCGCTGCAAACTCCTGTCGTGGGTCGGGGCGAAATGCCCCGCGAAGCCCCGACTATGCCCAATCATGCTGCACCGCCACAACCGACCGGGCGGGCGGGGCTTGCAGCCGGCGCGGATCCGGAAACGAAACGGCGGCCCCGAGGGCCGCCGTCCGCATGCGCTCGACCGGCTCGAACGCGTCTACAGCAGATCCTTGACCCCGTCGCGCTCTTCGAGCAGTTCCTTGTGAGTCGCGTCCATCCGGGCGCGGCTGAACTCGTTCACCGCCAGTCCCTGCACGATCTGGTAGTCGCCGCCACTGCACGTGACCGGGTAGCCGTAGATCACGCCGGCAGCGATGCCATAACTTCCATCCGAGGGCACGCCCATGCTCACCCAGTCGCCCTCCGCCGTGCCGTGCACCCAGGTGTGGATGTGATCGATTGCAGCCGAGGCCGCCGAGGCCGCCGACGAGGCGCCGCGCGCCTTGATGATCGCGGCGCCGCGCTGCTGCACGATCGGAATGAACTGGTCCTTGTACCAGGACTCGTCCACCAGCGAGAGCGCCGGCCGGCCGCTGACGGTGGCGTGGTGCAGGTCGGGATACTGGGTCGCGGAGTGATTGCCCCAGATGGTCACCTTGCGCAGGTCGGTGACGTGACTACCGGTTTTTTCCGCGAGCTGCGACAGCGCGCGATTGTGGTCGAGCCGCACCATGGCCGTGAAGTTGCGCGGGTTCAGGCCCGGCGCGTTCTTCATCGCGATCAGCGAGTTGGTGTTGGCGGGATTGCCGACCACCAGCACGCGCACGTTTCGGTCGGCGACCGCGTCGAGCGCCTTGCCCTGTGCCGAGAAGATCTGCGCGTTGGCGAGCAGCAGGTCCTTGCGCTCCATGCCGGGGCCGCGCGGCCGCGCGCCCACGAGCAGCGCGACGTGGCAGTCCTTGAATGCGGCCCTGGCGTCGTCGGTCGCGACGATCCTGTTGAGGGTCGGGAACGCGCAATCATTCAGCTCCATCACTACGCCCTGCAGGGCGCCCAACGCCGGCGTGATCTCGAGCAGATGCAGGTTCACGGGCTGGTCGGGGCCGAGCATCTGGCCGGAGGCCACCCGGAAAGCGAGGGCGTAGCCGATCTGGCCCGCACCGCCGGTGATCGCGACGTTGACAGGGGTCTTCATGGAGTCTCTCCGCTGGGTTCTCAGGTGCCGCGACGAGCGGCAGAACCCGTCGTACGGGGCCGCCAGCCTGCGGATTTGCGATGGTAGCAGTCGACACCCCGGCTTCCCTGTAGGGATCTGCCACGGTCCCGGCCAGCCAAGTTCAAAATGGCGCTTGCTATCGTTCTGGTGTTGTAGTTAACTAGCACACTCAATAGACAGGGCATCGGCGCGGTGAAGCGCCCGGGGGTGGAAAGATGCGCGCCGGTAGCAGGTTCCTCGCAGTTCTCCTGGCCTCAGCCGTCTGGATCTATGCCGGTTTGTCGGTTGCATCGAGGCCGGTGGCGCAACAGGCCATCACGCCATCGGTCCTCGATGTGGCCGTTTCCTGCGCCCGGGCCGTGATCGACTGAGCCCGTCGCGTGATACGGGTGCTCTGCTACAGTAGTGCAGCACAGCACCCAACCGTCGGGCCGAATGGACTCACACTGGAACGATAACCAGCCGATCTACCGCCAACTCCGCGACAAGGTGGTGGCGATGATCCTCGAAGGCACGCTGGGCGACGGCGACGCACTGCCGTCGGTGCGCAACGTCGCGGCCGAGTTCTCGCTGAACCCCCTCACGGTCCTCAAGGGCTACCAGCAGCTGGTGGACGAGGGCCTCGTCGAGAAGCGCCGTGGACGCGGCATGTTCGTCACATCGGGCGCGTGCGCCCGATTGCTCACCGACGAGCGACAGCGCTTCCTCGCGCACGAGTGGCCGCGCGTGGCGGCGACCATCGAGCGGCTGGGCCTCGACGCTGCGGAGCTGTTGAAGAAGACGGGCGCTTAGACCCGCGGCAGGCCGTCAGGCCAGCGCCGCGTCGCGGGGCTCCGGTCCCACGGGCTCGATCTTCGGCGGCAGCAGCCGGTACATCACCGGCGTGACGATGCCGCCGAGCAGCGTCGAGGAAATGAGGCCGCCGATGATCACGATGGCGAGCGGCGAGTACAGGCCGGAGCCCTGCAGCGCCAGCGGCAGCAGGCCACCGATCGCGGTCGCGGAGGTGAGCAGGATCGGCAGGAAGCGGATCTCGCCCGCGCGTGCGATCGCCTCCTCGAGAGCGACCCCCTGCTCGCGCAGCTGGTTGCTGAAGTCCACCAGCAGGATCGAGTTCTTGATCTGGATCCCGATCAGCGCCACGAGGCCGATGGTCGCGGTGAAAGACAGCGTGTAGCCGGTGACGAGCAGCGCGATCAGCCCGCCCGCCACGCCGAGCGGGATCACGCCCGCCACGATCGCCATGGAGCGGAAGCTGCCGAACTCGAGCACCAGCACCGCGAGGATCCCGAACACGGCCACCAGCACCGCCGTACCGATGCCGCCGAAGCTCTCCTGCCGCGCCTCGATCTCACCGCCTGCGCGCAGCGCGTAGCCCGCCGGCAGATCGAGATCCTCGAGCCGCTCGAACACTGCCTTGGTGACCTTGCCGGTGTTGTAACCCGACTCCGGGTTGGCCGTGATCAGTACCTCGCGCTCGCGGTCGTGCCGGCGTACGAGGCTCGCGGCGGCCGAGAACTCGGGCGAGGCGAGTTGTCGCAGCGGCACGGGTCGCCCGGAGGCCGAGCTCACCTCGATGCGGTCGAGCATTTCGAGGGTCGGGCGGCCCTGCATCGGCAGTCGCAGCGTGATGTCGAACTCGTCGCCGTCGGCCTCGCGGAACTTCCCGGCGCTCAAGCCCGCCACCGCGGCGCGGACGGTGCGGTCGATTTCCACCGGAGCGACGCCCAGCAGCGCAGCCTTCTGGGAGTCGATGCCCAGGTCGAGGTCGGTGCGCAGCCGTCGCACCGGGTTGTCCACGTCGCGGGTGCCCGGCGTCGCTTCGATCAGGGCCTCGGCCTGGGCCGCGAGCGTGCTCAGCTGCTCGAAGTCCGGGCCCGAGATCGCCACCTCGATCGGCGCGTTGATCGGCGGGCCGTTCTGGTACGACTCGAGGAGGATGCGCGCGCCCGGGTATTCCGCGAACGCCGCGCGCAGCTCCTCGTACAGGCGCGGGCTGCGCTGCGGGTGGTAGCCGTGCAGTTCCGCGAACACCTCGGCCACGTTGGCGCTCGTTTCCTCCGGGTAGATGTTGTAGTAGACGCGCGGGTTGCCGCGCCCGAGGTTCGCGAACCAGTGCTTCACCTCGTCGCGTCGTGCGAGCTCGTCCTCCACGAAGCGCAGCGCACGGTCGGTGTCCGCGAGGCTCGCGCCGTCGGGCGTCTCGATCGTGATGCGGAACTGCGGGATGTCGGCTGACGGGAACAGGCTGAACCCGATGAGCGGCACCAGTGCCAGCGACGCGAGAACGAACGCGGTCGCCGCGACCATGGTCGCGCGGGGCCGCGCCAGTGCGCGTTGCAGCGCCGGCACGTAGTAGCGGCGGATCGCCCCCGTGAGCGCCTTGAGCGCCCGCCCGCCCTCGCCGGTCTCGCCCTCGGGCTTGAGCACCCGGCTCGCGAGGAACGGGATCACCGTGTAGGCGACGAGCAGCGAGGCGAGCACGGTGTAGAGCACGGCCGCCGGTAGCGATCGGATGAAGATGCCGGCGCCCTCGGGCAGGAACAGCAGCGGCAGAAAAGCGAACAGCAACGTCACCGTGCAGCCGAGCACGGCGAGCGCGATCTGGTCGGTGGCCGCGATCGCCGCCTCGACCCGGGAGTAACCGGCGCGCAGGTAGCGCGAGATGTTCTCCACGACGACGATCGAGTCGTCGACCAGCAGGCCGAGCGCGAGCACGAAGCCCGCGATGGACAGCTGGTTGAGCGAGAAGCCGGTGAAGTAGAGCATCGACAGCCCGATCGCGAGCGAGAGCGGGATCGAGATCATCACCACCATCGAGGCCCGCAGCCCGAGCGGCAGCAGCGTGAGCAGCACCAGCCCGATCGCGATCGCGAAGTCGAAGCCGAGGCGGCCGAGACGGTGCTTGACGTTGCGCGTCTGGTCGAATCCGCGCTCGAGCCGGACGTTCTCCGGCAACGTCGCCTCGAAGCGGTCGAGGCGCTCCTGGATGCCATTGCGGACGGCGAACACGTCCACGCGGTCCTTGGCATTCGCCGTCACGAACACGGCGCGTTCGCCGCTGAATCGCCCGGTGTAGCGCTCCTCCGCGTCGCCCCATGCGACCTCGGCGACGTCGCGCAGCTTCACGATCCGCCCCTCGCGGCTCGCCACCACGGTGTCGGCGATTTCCTCGATCGTGTCGTAGCTGCCGGAGGTGCGCAGGTTGTACTTGCGCAGGCCCACGTCAACCGCGCCGCCGGGGATCGAGGCGTTCTCGCTGCGGATCGCGCGCTCCACCTGGCCGAGCGTGACGCCGGCGCGGCCCATGCGCTCGAGGTCCACGGCGATGCGCACCTCGGGCTCGGGAAAGGCCCAGGTCTCGCTGCGTCGTACGCCGGGCACGGTCTCGATCGAGTCGCGCAGGTCCTCGGCGAGCTCCTTGAGCTCGCGGTAATCCGCCTCCTCGCTCACGAGCGCGATCTGCGCGATGTTGACGAGACCCGAGCCCGCCTTTCGCACCTCGAGCGAGGCCAGGTCCGCGGGCAGCTGGCTGCGGATGCGGTTGACCTCGCGGACCACCTCGTCGTACTTGTCGTCCGGGTCGGTGTGCCACTGGAACTCGATCTGCACCACGCCCACGCCGTCCATCGAGCGGCTGTCGATGCGCTTGATGTCGTCGAGCTCGTTGACCGCGTCCTCGATCGGATCCACGACGAGCCGCTCGATGTCCTTCGGATCGGCGCCCGGATACACGGCGACCACGGTGGGTATCGGCGCGCGGAACTCAGGATCCTCCGAGCGCGGGATGTTGAGCAGCGAGTTCACCCCCACCGCGATCAGCAGTCCGAACAGCACCAGCGTGAACTGCCAGCGCTCGACGCTGAATTTCCAGATGCGCAAGGGCCTTCGCCTCAGCCGGCGTCGGACACGACGCGCACTGGCCGCCCGTCGGTGAGCCAGGCCGCGCCGTCGGTGACGACCTGCTCGCCGGGGGCGAGGCCCGCGATCACCACCACGCGCTCGCCCACGATCGGCCCGACCGTCACCGTCCGGCGCCGTGCCACGCCGGCGCCGGTGTCGAGCACGTAGACGATCGCCGCCGGGCCGTTCGCCTCGACGATGGCCGCGACCGGCACGACGGTCTGCGATCCGCCGCCGCCCTCCCCGCCGATCGCAAGCTCCACCTTGGCGACGAGGCCGCGCGCGAAGCGGGCTCCGTCCGGGGCGACCTCGATTTCGACCTCGAAGGTGCCCGTGTAAGTATCCGCGCTCGAGCCGATGCGGGTGACCCGTCCGGCGAAGCTGCGTCCGGGGAACGCGTCGAAGCTGACGGTGGCCGTGTCGCCCAGGTTCACCCGCACGGCGTCGCGGTCCGCGAGCGCGGTGCGCACCACCCAGCCCTCGCCGGTGGCGCCGAGCACCAGCACCGGCTGGCCGCCCTGCACCAGCTCGCTGGCCTTGGCGAGGCGCTGCAGCACGACGCCGTCGGCGGGCGCGACGATGCTCGCGAAGCGCGCGTTGAAGCGCGCGGTCTCGAGGGTCGAGCGCGCGACGTTGTAGGCCGTGGTCAGGTCCTCGACCTGCTCCTGCGTCGCCACCTCGTCGAGGCGCAGCTGCCGCGCTCGCTCGAGGTCGCGACGACTCTTCTCGGCGGCCTCCGCGGCCTGCGCGACGGCGGCGTCCACCTCGGTGCGCTTCAGCACGGCGAGCAGCTGGCCGGCCGTCACGCGATCGCCGACGTCCACCGCCACGCGCTCGACCACGCCGCCCGTCTTGAAGGACAGCCGCAGCTCGTCGCGCGGCCCGAGGATGCCGACCGCGCGAACGCCGCCGCTGACGGCTGCGCTCTCCGCGGGCGCGGTACGCACCGCCGCCGCCGCGGGCGCCGTGGCCTGCGGGGAGGGCTTGTCGCCGCAGGCGGCGAGCAGCACGACCGCCGCGATCATCGTTCCGACTACCACGAGCCTCATCGGATCAGCTCCTTCTGCGTCGCGCGCGGGTCGCCCACGGCGAACTCGAGTTCGGCGATGCGCGCGAGGAACTCGGCGCGCACGCGGTTCAGATTGAGCCGGGCGTCGGTCATCGCGCGCCGGGAGTCGATGAACTCCGCCTGGTTGATCTGGCCGAGGTCGCGCTTGCGGCTGGCGATGCGCAGGGCGCCGTCGGCCGCCTCGGCGCGCTTGAGTGCAGTGTCGAGCGAGGCGCCCGGCGACCTCGAGCTGCTCGACCGCGTCCTGCACCTCGAGGCGCACGCGCTGGGCCGCGAGGTCGCGCGTGGCGCGCAGCTGGTCGGTGAAGGCGCGCGCCTCCATCAGGGCCGCGCGATCCGCGCCGCCGCGGAACAGGTTCCAGCGCAGGATCACGGAGGCGAGGGCGTAGCGCTCGTCCTCGCTGAAGTCGTAGTCGTCGCCCTGGATGCCGGTCTCGGCGCCGAGCGCCACGCGTGGTCGGAACGCGGCGCGGGCGAGGTCCTGGCGCGCCTCGCCGCCGGCGATGGCGGCGTCGAGGCCCTTGAGCTCCGACCGGCGGCCGGTCGCCACCTGCTGCAGCGCCGCCGGGTCCAGCGACCCCTCCGCGAGGCGTCGGATCGAGCCGCTCGCGGAAGCGCTCGACGGTGGGCGCGTCGATCTCGGCACGCGGCAGGGGAGCCGCCGAGCGGGGCGTTGCGCAGCAGGTTCACGTAGCCCTGCGTGATGCGTACGCGACTCGCGGCGGAAATGCGCTGCTGCTCGACTTCGAGCAGGTCGGCCTCGGCGCGCAGCACGAGGTCGCGGGTGATCTTGCCATTGCGATACAGGCTCTCGTTCGCCGCGAGGTTGGCCTGTGCCAGCTCGAGCGTTGCTTCGAGCACCAGCACCGCCTGCTGGGTGGCCAGCCACAGGTAATACGCCTGGTGGGTGTCGCGCACGACCCGTGCGCGCAGCGCGTCGAGGTTGGCGGTCGAGCGATCGACCTCCGCGCGGCTGGCCGCGACCGCCGGCCCGAGGCGCGGCTCGTAGATCGGCTGCTCCAGCACGAGCTTCGTTTCCTGCTCGTTGCCGCGCAGGAAGGTGATGCTCTGGTTCTCGATCCGCGGAAAGCGCGGCGGCTGGCCGGAGGCGACCAGCAGCTCGTCGAGCGTCGCGTAGACCGGGTTCAGCAGGTCGCCCACCGGGAACTCGATGGTGCGGCCGCCGTCGGCGACGCTGTAGCGTGCCGCGATGTCGATCGCGGGCAGGTAGCGGGCCCGCGCCTGGTCGAGTCCGGCGAGGCGCTGGCGGATCTCCGCCTCGCCGGCGTGCAGCTCGAGGTTGGCGGCGAGCGCATCGTCGAGGATCTGCTCGCAGGCCCTCCTCGACCGTCGCCGTCATCATCGAAGGCGCCGGGACGGCGGTGTCTTGCGGCCGGGCGCGCGAACGGCGCATTCGGCGCTTCAACCGCCTGCACTGCGGGCGCGGCGGCGAGCAGCAGCACCGCCAGCGCCCGAGTTCCGCGGGCGCGGCGGGTCGCAGGTTCGGCGGGCAGGATGCGCTGGCAGGTCCACGGGACGAAGATCCATCAGCGCTGCAGCGATCGCAGCGCCATCGCGAAGGCGTGCTCGACGAACTGCTGCACGGCGACACCCTCGTGCTCCATCTGCCCCGCCTTGGAGGCGGCGATCTGGATGACGCCGAAGGAGAAGGCCCACAGCGCCAGCGCCGTCGTGTAGGGGTCGCCGATGTCGGCCCGGATCGAGCCGTCGGCGACGCCGCGGTTCAGCGACTCGACCATCACCTCGTGGACGCGGTGACCCGAGCACATGCAGGCAGCCTCGTTCGGCGGCACGTCGCGCTCGGCGCTGGTGTGGGCCTGGAAGCGTGCGCAGGCGTCGAAGTAGTGCGGCAGTTCACGGGAGAATGCGAGGTAGGCCCGGCCGATCGCCTCGACCTCGTCGAGGCCGCGTGCCTTGCCGGCGCGGGCGGCCTCGAAATAGTGACGCAGCGCGTCGAGCGAGCGCTCCACGAGCGCGAAGTGCAGGTCCGCCTTGTCCTTGAAGTACACGTAGACCAGCGCGCGGCTGAGCCGCGCCCGTCGTGCGACCTGGTCCATGGTCACGGCGTCCCAGCCCACCTCGGCATACAGGGCCTCGGCGGCGTCCACGATTTCGGCCCGGCGGCGGTCGCGCTCCTCCTGCCGGCGTTCGGTGATGTACGACATGGGCACATTCTCGACCGAGCGCTGACACAACGTCAATAATTAAATTGGTGTCAATTAAATGTAGGAATGTCAGCGCCTGATGGGGATGCGGCTGGCCGGCGTCGCGGCGGCCCGTCGGCCGGAACGCCCGCTTTCCTTGGCCCGGCGACGAAGTCGCGGACACAATGCTTTCTAACCCCGACCCTTTCTGGTCCGGAGGAGGATTTCATGCACAGCACCCGCAACGACCTCTCCGCCAAGGCCCGTGCCAAGGTGACGACTCTCCTCAACGCGCGTCTCGCGGACGCCATCGACCTGCACATGCAGGCCAAGCAGGCGCACTGGAACGTCAAGGGACCGCAGTTCATCGCGCTGCACGAGCTGTTCGACCAGCTCGCCGGCGAGCTCGACGGACACGTGGACGAGATGGCGGAGCGGATCACTGCCCTCGGCGGCATCGCCGAGGGCACGGTGCAGGCCGTCGCGGGACGCAGCAAGCTCGACGCCTATCCGCTCGACATCGCCGAGGGACGCGCGCACCTCGACGCGCTCGCGGCGGCCTACGCCCGCTTCGCCAAGGCGGTGCGCAAGGCGATCGACGACGCCGACAAGGCGGGCGACGCGGACACCAGCGATCTCTTCACCGGCATCTCGCGCAGCGCCGACAAAGGGCTGTGGCTCCTGGAGGCGCACCTCCAGGCGGATCGCTGAGGCGGGCGGTCGCGGTCAGCGGAGCTCTGCGCCGGCGACGATCGCCGCCGCGGCACGGCGCGCCTTGTCGCGTGCCTCCTCGAGGTCTGCGCCGAGCGCGAGCGTGACCCCCATGCGGCGCCGGCCGCTCACCTCGGGCTTGCCGAACAGCCGCAGCTGGGTGCCGGGTTCCGCGAGCGCACGCTCGACGCCGTGGAAGCGCACGTCGCGCCGAGCGGCCCTCGAGCAGCACGGCGCACGAGGCCGCGGGCCCCTGCGCACGGATTGCCGGCACCGGCAGGCCCAGGATCGCCCGCGCGTGCAGCGCGAACTCCGAGAGATCCTGGGAGACCAGCGTGACGAGCCCGGTGTCGTGCGGCCGCGGCGAGACTTCGCTGAACCACACCTCGTCGCCGCGCACGAACAGCTCGACGCCGAACAGTCCGGCGCCACCGAGCTCGTCGGTGACCGCGCGCGCGATGCGCTCGGCCTCGGCGAGCGCCGCCGCGCTCATCGGCTGCGGCTGCCAGGACTCGCGGTAGTCGCCGTCCACCTGCAGGTGGCCGATCGGCGCGCAGAAGCTCGTGCCGCCGGCGTGCCGCACGGTGAGCAGCGTGATCTCGTAGTCGAAGCGGACGAACCCCTCGACGATCACCCGGCCGGCGCCGGCCCGCCCGCCGGCCTGTGCATAGTCCCAGGCCGGGCCCACGTCGTCCGGTCCGCGCAGCACGCTCTGGCCCTTGCCGGACGAGCTCATGACCGGCTTCACGACGCACGGGAAGCCGATGGCGGCGACGGCCGCCCGGTATTCCTCGGCGGTATCGGCGAAGCGGTAGGGCGAGGTCGCGAGGCCGAGCTGCTCGGCCGCGAGCCGGCGGATGCCTTCGCGGTCCATGGTCAGGCGCGCCGCCCGGGCGGTCGGGATCACGCGGAAGCCCTCGGCCTCGAGCTCGAGCAGCGCCGGCGTCGCGATCGCCTCGATCTCCGGCACGATCAGCGCCGGACGCTCCTGCAGCACGAGCGCGCGCAGCGCGGCCGGATCGAGCATGTCGATGACGTGCGAGCGGTGCGCCACCTGCATCGCCGGGGCGTTCGGGTAGCGGTCGACCGCGATGGTCTCCACGCCGAGCCGCTGCAGCTCGATCACGACCTCCTTGCCGAGCTCGCCGGCACCGAGCATCAGTACGCGCGTGCCGGACGTCGAGAGGGGTGTGCCCAGGGTCGTCATGGGGTCGGGTTCATGGTGGTTGGCCTCGCCGCTCAGCCCATCAGCAGCCGGCTCTCGCCGCGCTCGAGGTCCGCGGGGCTGCCCCACAGCACGAGCACGTCGCCCTCGCGGAGCCGCGTGCCGGAGTCGGGCTCGCGGCCGACGATACCTTCGCGGCGCAGCGCCGTCACCACGATGCCGCCCCGGTCGAGGCCGACCTCGCCGAGGGTCCGCCCGACCGCCACGGCGCCCGGCGGCAGCACCACGGTGCGCAATTGCTGGCGCAGCGCCTGGTCGCTGTCGTCCGCGTCGCCGCCCTGGCGCCCCTTGAACACGCTGCGCAGGATGGCGTAGCGGTCGTGGCGGATGTCCTCCGTGGTCTCGAGGACTTCGCGCGGCGGCACGTTGAGGAACAGCAGCACGTGCGAGACGAGCGCGAGGCTGGTCTCGAAGATCTCGGGCACCACCTCGGTGGCGCCGGCGGCCTGCAGCGCCTCGAGCCGCGAGTCGTCCTCGGTGCGCACCAGCACCGGCACGTCGCCGCGCAGCTGGCGCACGGCCCGCACGATCCGGAGCGCGGTCGCGGGCCCGTCGAAGGAGATCACGACCACGCTCGCCTGCTCGAGCCCGAGCGCGCGCAGCACCTCGGGCTCCGAGGCGTCGCCGTACACCACGGGGTCGCCGGCCTGGCGCGCGTCGCGGACCCGCAGCGTGTCGAGGTCGAGCGCGATGTACTCGATGCCGCGCTTCTCGAGGACGCGGGCGAGGTTCTGGCCGACCCGGCCGAAGCCGCAGATGATCACGTGCTCACGCCGCGCCAGCTCGCGCGTGGCCGCCGTCTCCAGTGCGAGCCCGGTGGGCTGGACGCTCGGGCGTCGAAGCAGGAAATCGGCGATGCGGCCGTTGTAGCGCACCAGCAGCGGCCCGAGCAGCATGCTGAGCGCGACCGTGGTCAGCAGCGCCTGCACGATCGCCGGGTCCACCATGCGACCCTTGAGCAGCAGCGTCAGCAGCGCGAAGCCGAACTCGCCGCCCATGCAGAGCACGATGCCCGTGCGCAGCGCCTTGCGGGTGTTCGGCACGAACCGGCGCACGATGAGGTGGATGAGGATCGCCTTGCCCACCAGCAGCGCCGCGAGCAGCACCAGTACCAGCGGCAGCTGCGCGAGCAGCAGCCTCAAGTCGAGCAGCATGCCGACCGACACGAAGAACAGCCCGAGCAGGATGTCCTGGAACGGCTTGATCACCGCCTCGGTCTGGTGCCGGAACTCCGTTTCCGCGAGCAGCATGCCGGCGAGGAAGCCGCCGAGGGCCATCGACAGCCCGAGGGCGTGGGTCGCCCAGGCCGCGCCGAGTGCCACGAACAGCACGGTGAGCGTGAAAGTCTCCGAGCTGCGGTGACGCGCGATCTCGCGGAACAGCGGTCGCAGCAGCCAGCGGCCCACGAGCAGCACGAGCACCAGGGCCAGCACGGCGCGCCCCACCATCCCGAGCAGCCACGCGGGACTCAGCACGTCCGCCGATGCGCCGAGCGCAGTGGCGAGTGCGAGCAGCGGTGCGAAGGCGAGGTCCTGGAACAGCAGCACGCCCACGGCAAGCCGCGAGTGCGTCCGGTTGATCTCGAGCTGCTCGCCGAGCTGGCGGATGACGATGGCGGTGGAGGACATGGCGAGCGCACCGCCCAGCACGATGGCGATCGCCGGGTCCACGCCCGAAGGCCCAGGCCGTCCCGCCGATCGCGGCCGTCGTGAGCAGCATCTGCAGTCCGCCGACGCCCAGCACCTCGGACTTCATGGCGATCATCCGGGCGAGCGAGAACTCGAGCCCGAGCGTGAAGACCAGGAACACGACGCCGATCTCGGCCAGCACGTGCACCGCGCTGGTGTCGGAGACGAGCCCCAGGGCGTGGGGTCCCATCGTCATGCCGACCACGAGGTAGCCGAGGACGGGCGGCAGCGCGAAACGGCGCACCAGGCTCAGCACGACGACGGAGCCTGCGAGCAGGATCAGGATCTGTGAAAGGATGTCGCCGCCCATCGGCCCTCACGAAGCGATTGACCCGATGCTAGCATTCCGGCCGGCAACGCAGACCCGCGAGGACAACGAGAGATGACCGGATCCGTGAGCACCGCATAGCTCCATGCAGTTCACGGCGCAATACCACCGGGCGGCGGCGCGGCTCGAACTCGCGGGCGAGGCTGCCATGGCGGACTCGCACGAGCTCGAGGGTGCGCTGCGCGAGTTGCGCGCATCCCCGCCCGTCGTGCTGCACGTCGACCTCGCACGCGCCGAGCTGCGCGACATCGGCCCGGCCTGGCTGCTGCACGACGCGATCGCCCGGCTGCGGGATGCCGGCGTGCGCGTGGAGCTCGACGGCGCGCCGCCCGACCACTTCGCCTACTTCGATGAGTTGCGTGCCCGGGAGGCCGGAACGCTTCCGTCGCCGTCCAGCCCGTCCCTGCTGGATCGGCTCGCACGCTTCGGCCAGGGCCTGCAGGAGCGTGGTCGCAGCTGGTTCGAGGCGCTCGTGTATGGCGGGCGGCTGATCGCGAGTGCCGCCCTCGCGTGGCGCAGCCTGAAGCGGCTGCGGCTGCCCTCCATCGTCAGGCACATGCACGAGACCGGCGTCCAGGCGATCCCGATCGTCGCCGTGATCGCGCTGCTGATCAGCGTCATCTCCGCCTACATCGGCGCGCAGCAGCTGCGCCCGTTCGGCGCCGAGATCTTCACCGTGGACCTCGTCGCCATCGGCGTGCTGCGCGAGCTGGGCGTGCTGCTCACCGCCATCATGGTCGCCGGCCGCACCGGCAGCGCCTACGCCGCCGAACTCGGCGTGATGAAGCTCAACGACGAGGTGGACGCGCTCGAATCCATGGGCATGAACCCCTATGAAGTGCTGGTGCTGCCCCGCGTGGTGGCGCTGGTGCTGGTGATGCCCCTGCTCACCGTCGTCGCCGATGCCATGGGCCTCGTCGGTGGGGCGCTGCTCACGAGCTACCTGCTCGACCTGCCCGTGGTCGCAGTTCGTGATGCGGCTCGACGCGGCCATCGCGCCCACGACGTTCTGGGCCGGCCTCGTCAAGGCGCCGGTGTTCGGGCTGCTGATCGCGCTCACCGGCACGCTGCGCGGGCTGCAGGTGCGCGAGTCCTCGCGCGAGCTCGGCCGGCTGACCACGGTCGCGGTCGTGCAGTCGATCTTCCTCGTGATCTTCGCCGACGCGCTGTTCGCCATCTTCTTCCTCGAGATCGATTTCTGATGGCGGCGCCCGTCATCGTCGTCCGCGACGTCGTCAACCGCTTCGGTGCCCAGGTCGTGCACGACGGCGTGAGCTTCGAGGTTCCGGCCCGGCGAGATCTTCGGCATCGTCGGCGGCTCCGGCAGCGGCAAGAGCGTGCTGCTGAAGACCCTGCTCGGGCTGCGCCGGCCGGACGCCGGGACGGTAGAGCTCGAGGGCCGCGACATCACCGCGATGGACGACCGCGAGCTGCGCGACATCAAGCGCCGCTACGGCGTGACGTTCCAGCACGGCGCGCTCTTCACTTCGCTCACGGTGGCCGAGAACGTCACGCTGCCGGTGGCGGAGGCGCTCGAGCTCGACGAGACGTCGCTCGAGCGCCTCGTCGAGCTGCGACTGCGCATGGTGGGGCTGCCGCTCGAGTCGGCGTCCAAGCATCCGGCCCAGCTCTCGGGCGGCATGGTCAAGCGCGCCGCGCTGGCCCGTGCGCTCGCGCTCGACCCGGCGATCCTGTTCCTCGACGAGCCCACTGCCGGCCTCGATCCCATCGCGGCCACTGCGTTCGACGATCTCGTGCTGTACCTGCGCGACACGCTGCACCTCACGATCGTCATGGTCACGCATGATCTGGACACACTCCTGAGGACGTGCGACCGTGTCGCGGTGCTGGTGGATGGCAAGGTAATCGTCGATACGCTCGAGGGGATCGTCGCGAACGATCATCCGTGGATCCGCCATTACTTCCACGGCGCGCGCGGCCGCACGTTGGCCGCAGGCCGGGAGGGCACGGGTGGAGCGTGACGCGCGTTATGCCGCCGTCGCGATATTTGCGCTGGCCGCGATCGTGGCCGCGTTCGCCTTCGTGTGGTGGTACTCGGGCCGCGCCGACCGGCGCGTCTACGAGATCCACGAGATCTACTTCGAGGGCTCGGTGAGCGGTCTCGCGCAGGGCAGCCCGGTGCGCTACCTCGGCGTGGACGTCGGGCGCGTGCTGCAACTGTCGGTCGCGCGCGACGATCCGGGCCGGGTGAAGGTGCTCGCCGAGGTGGACGCCGCCGCCCCGCTGTCCGGGGCGACGCGCGCCCGGCTCGGGCTGCTGGGCCTTACCGGACTGCTCTTCATCGACCTGCAGCTCGACCCCGAAGCGGACCCGAACGCGGCGCTGGTGCGGGGCGAGAACTATCCCGTGATTCCGGCCCGCAAGGGCGGCATCGAGGCGTTCCTCGAGCGCCTGCCTGAACTCGTCACGCACGTCAGCGAGGTCATGACTCGCATCGAGAAGCTGCTCGACGAGGAGAACGTACAGGCGGTCGGCGGATTCGCTGAGCGACATCCGGGCGGCCACCGCCGAGCTGCCTGCGCTGGCGCGTGATGCCGCGGCCCTGACGGCCGAGTTGCGCGAGGCGGCGGCGGAGACGACCGCCCTGGCGCGGCGACTGAACGGCCTGGCCGAGAGGTCCGAGCCCGCGACCGAGGCCGCGCTCGAAAGCGGGCGTATCGCCGCCGAGAAGCTCGCGACCGCGGCCGCGAGCCTCGAACGGATCATGACCGCGAACGAGGCGGCGCTCACCCGAGCGGCCGGGCAGGGTACGGCCGAACTGCAGCAGCTGCTGATCGACATGCGGGACGCCAGCGCCGAGGTGCGCGCGCTCGCCCAGGCGCTGCGGGAGCGGCCCTCGAGCCTGCTGCGCGAGGCGCCCGACGCGCGGCGTGGAGATCGACCCATGAGGCTTGCGCTGGTCCTGTCCCTGTCCCTGGCCGCGGCCGGATGCGCGGGGACCCTGCTCGGGCCGTCCGGTGAGGCGCCGGAGGTCTACCGGCTCGAGATCGCCGACGCCGCGAAGGGCGCCGAGCAGCTGCCGCTCGCGCTCGGCGTCGCGCGCCCGCGGGCCGCGGCCTCGCTCGATACCGAGCGCATCGCCGTGGTCCAGCCTGACAGCCGGTTCGACTATTTCGCCGGCGTACGCTGGTCCGAGCCGGCGCCGCAGATGCTGCAGGCGCTGATCGTCCGCGTGCTGCAGTCGGGTGGCCGATTCGAGGTGGTGGTCGCGGCGCCGAGTCGCGTGCCGGCGGATCTGCTGCTCGACGTGGAGCTGCGTCGCTTCGAGGCGGTGTACGCACCCGGAGTCGACGCGCCCACGGTGCGGGTGGAGTTCCAGGCCACGCTGGTCGACCCGCGACGCGCGCGGCGGGTGTCGAGCATCGTGGCCTCGGCGGAGGTGGTCGCCGGGTCGAACCAGCGCGGCGCGGTGCTCGAGGCGTTCGAGCGCGCGACGGGCGAGTCGGTGCAGGTGATGGCCGCGTGGCTGCGAGATGTGGAGCCGATCGCCGCCGACTGAGGTGGACACGTGGGCCACGCTCGGCGCCGGCTCAGTGGGGCCGCATCTCCAGCCGCTGCTCGAATTCGGTGCCGTCGCGCAGCAGCACGCAGTTTGTCGGCAGCACCTCCTCGGCCAGCCGCGGGCTCGCCGACCCGCCGATCCAGATCGCCGTTCCCGGAGGCAGTGCACCCGCGAGTTGCGCAAGCTGCGGCGGGATGTCCGCAAGCCCTTCCTGCAGCACCACGCTGATCGCGACCACGGTGGCACCCACCTCGCGGGTGAAGCGCGCGATCTCGGCCGGGGGCAGGTCGGCGCCGAGGTAGTGGACCTTGAAGCCGCGGCTGGCGCAGATCATCGCCGACATCAGCAGGCCGAGTTCGTGTCGTTCGCCGGGCAGCGTCGCGAACACGATCGCCTCGCGGCGCGCGGCGCGGTCGTAGGCGTCGAGCATCAGCCCGACGTGCCGTGCGACGATCTTCGAGACGAGGCGTTCGTGCGCGATCGACAGTTCGCCGCGATGCCACCGATCCCCGACCTCGCGCAGCAGTGGTTGCAGCACCTCGGTCACCAGCCGCGGTGGCGGCAGCATGGCGACCGCGAGCGTGATCGCCTGCTCGCAGTCGGCCGCGCGGAAATCCTGCGCGGCGCCGAGGATGCGATCGACCAGCGCGTGCGCTGTCCCTTGCGCGCGCTGGTCCGCTGGCGCGTCGAGCAGGACGGCGAGGCGCTCGTCGCTCAGCGGCGCGAGCCGACTGATCGGGTGGCCGCGCTCGGTCGCCTCGCGCAGGCGCCGGAGCCGCAGCACGTCCTCGGGCCGATACACGCGTCGGCCCGAGGCGTCGCGCACCGGGGTGACGACCGCGTACCGGCGCTCCCACGCACGCAGGGTCTCGACCGTCAGTCCGGTGGCCTGGGCAACGGCCTTGATCGAGTACATGTCCGGATTATACCCGTACAAGACCAAGTGTTCAGATTTTGTATAGGTTTCGAGTGAACAATGTATTGACAATAGGAGCGCAAGCCGGTAGCCTGCGAGGCGTCATAGATGACCCCCGTTTGGGCGGGAGCGATCCCGCCCGATTTTTTTCGGCGCACAGCCGGGGGCGGATTCAGGCGGGCTGTTGCAGGACGGGGTAGCGGCCCGTCTCCTGCCGAACCACCAGGTCGAGGAACGCGTCGGCAGAGACCGGCTCGCCGAACAGGCGGCCCTGGCCGTACTGGCAGCCGCTCTGGATCAGGAATCGGCGCTGCTCCTCGGTCTCGATGCCCTCGGCGAGCACGTCCAGCCCGAGCGAGCGTCCCATGTCGATGATCGATCGCACGATCGTGGCGTCGTCCGGATCGCTCGCCGCATTGCGCACGAACGACTGGTCGATCTTCAGCGTCCCGATCGGGAACTGCTGCAGCGCGCTCAGGCTCGAATAGCCGGTGCCGAAGTCGTCGATCGACAGGTGCACGCCCATCGCGCGCAGTTCGTCGAGCAGCGGCAGGGTGTGCTCGGCATCCATCATCAGCGTGGTCTCGGTGATCTCGAGCTCGACGCAGGCCGGCGACACGCCGTGCTTCTCGAACACCGAGCGGCAGCGCGGGATGAAGCTCGCCTGGCTGAGCTCCTTGAGCGAGAGATTGATCGCGACGCGGCCCGGATCGGTCACCTGCCGGCGCCACTCGGCGTAGTCGCCGCACACGTGATCGAGCACCCAGGCGCCGATGTCGAGGATCAGGCGCGATTCCTCCGCGAGCGGGATGAACTGCGCCGGTGCGATCTCGCCGTGGCCCGGCAGCCGCCAGCGCAGCAGCGCCTCCGCGCCGACCACCTTGTACGTGACGAGGTCCACCTTCGGCTGGTAGCGCAGCAGGAACTCGTCGCGCTCCAGTGCGCGACGCAGCTTGCTCTTGAGCAGCAGCCGCTCCACGGCCGCGGCGTTCATTTCCGGCGTGTAGAACACGTGGCAGTTCCGCCCGGCGCGCTTCGCGTGATACATCGCGGCGTCGGCGCAGCGGATGAGATCGATGACGTTGTCGGCGTCCTCAGGGCAGGCGGCGATGCCGATGCTCGCCGTCACGTCGATCTCGTGCTCGCCGACGTGCAGCGGACGCGACACCTCCTTGAGCAGCAGCCGGGCGATCATCGCCGCCTGCTCGTGTCGGTCGGCCGGGCCGTCCGGGGTCTCGAGGAACGCCGCGAACTCGTCGCCGGCGAGCCGTCCCACCACCGATTCCTTCGGCAGCGCCCGGATCAGGCGCTCGCTCAGCGTCTCGAGCACGCGGTCGCCGGCGGCGTGCCCGAAGGTGTCGTTGATCTCCTTGAAGTGGTCCACGTCCACATACAGCAGCGCGAGCCCGCCCGACCGTCGCCGGCCGCGTGCGATCGCCTGCTGCAGCAGGTGCTGGAACTGCGTGCGGTTCGGCATCTTGGTCAGCATGTCGAAACGGGCGAGGTAGCGGATGCGCCGCTCGGCGCGCTTGCGCTCCGTGATGTCGCGCAGCACGTAGATCGTGCCCTGGAAAGCCGGGTCCGCGCTCGAGACCGCGGAGGCGCGCACCGAGACCGGGATGGTCTGGCCCGTTCCCGTGCGCACCACGGTCTCGCCGGGCGCTGCGAGCACCTTCGCTGCCACGAACGCTTCCCGGTGAGGCTCGGCAACCAGCGATTCGAAGTCCATGCCGGCCAGCGAGTCGCGCTCGGCGCCGAGCATTTCCGCGGCAGCCGCGTTGACCGTGCGCACCCGGCCGTCGGGCGCCACCACCAGCACCGCGTCGTTCATGCTGTTGATCAGCGTGTCGAGGTAGTCGCGCGAGATGGTGGTGCGCGCGAGCGCCTCGCGCATCTGCTCGAGTGCCCGTTCGAGATCCGCGATCTCCGGCACGCCACTGCTCGGCACGGGCTCGGAGGTGAGTCCGCGGCCGATGCGCTCTGCGCTCGCCGCGAGGCCGATCATCGCCCGGTCGATGCGTGCGATCAGCAAGGCCGTGATCCACGCCGCGAGCAGCGACAGCCCGATGCCGATGCCGAGGATCAGCGGCAGGCGGGAGGCGTAAAGGTGGGGCACCACGGCGAGGACTCTCTGCCGCAGGTCCGCGTTCGCGCCGGCGGAATCCGCCGCCGGCTGGCCCGCGGCCTCCTCGAGCACGGCCTCGAGGTGCTGCCGGGCGTGGTCCTCGCCGGCCACGTTCACGAGGGCGAGCGCCACGGTCAGCATCAGGCCCACGGCGAGCACCGTGAGCACGTATCGTGTCCTGAGGCGAAAGCTGCGCATGTCGCGCCGACCTGCCGTAGCGGCCCCCTGCGGAAATTGTTATTGGGCGGTCCGGACCTGCCGGCCATCATAGTCGCCGGACGCGCTGCGTACGAGTTCCGGCTCCCGTCGCGGTCTCGGCTATGCTTGCCCCGGAGGCATACAGCGCATGAACGAACTCGAGCTCACCGGTCGAGCCCGTACCCATATCGTCGCACTCGAGCAGCCGCGATGCGCGATGCACTACGGCGCGGTCACCTCGTTTCTTGCAATGCGGGATGGCGCTGCCGCCGTCGGCATCGACCTCGTCGCCGCCTCGGGCTTCCGCGACTTCGATCGGCAGCTCGCGATCTGGAACGGGAAATGGCGTGGCGAGCGGCCGCTGCTCGACCGCGCGGGCTGCCCGGTGGAGGCGGCCACCCTCGACGAGGCCGGGCGCATCGACGCCATCCTGTGCTGGTCGGCGCTGCCGGGCGGCAGCCGTCACCACTGGGGCACGGACGTGGACCTCATCGACGCCGCCGCGCTGCCGCCGGACTACCGCGTGCAGCTGGTCCCCGAGGAGTACGCGCCGGGCGGCGTGTTCGAGCGGCTCTCGTGGTGGCTCGACGCGAACATGGCGCGCTTCGGCTTCTACCGGCCCTACGCCACCGGCCAGGGCGGAGCCGGCGCCGAGCCGTGGCACCTCAGCTACTGGCCGGTCGCCGCGGAGGCACTCGAGGCGCTGACGCTGCCGGTGCTGCGACGCGCCGTCGCCGGCAGCGAGATCCTCGGCCGCGAGAGCGTGCTCGAGCGCCTGCCGGAGATCTATACCCGCTTCATCCTGGGAGTGGATTTCCCGGGGCGTGCCGAGGGTCCGGGCGCTCACCGCGCAATCCTCACCGCGGTCCGCTGACCATGCGCAAGGTCCACACGGCCGAGTCCATCGTCGAGATCGCGCACCTGCGCAACCTGCTCGAGTCCGAGGGAATCGCCTGCGTCGTGCGCAACGAGCGGCTCGCCGGCGCCCTGGGCGAGATTCCCTTCGTCGAGTGCTGGCCGGAGCTGTGGGTGCGGCAGCCGGGCGAGGCGCTGCGCGCGCGCGGCCTGATCGACGCGGCCCTTGAACCCGCCGAGGCGGCGGAGCCCTGGCTGTGCCCGGGCTGCGGCGAACGCATCGAGCCGCAGTTCTCGCAGTGCTGGCACTGCGCGGGCGTGCCGGCCGCGACGGGGCAGGTCGCCGTGACCACGCTGACCGTCGCGAGCCGCTTCAAGGGACCGCCGGAGTCCGGCAACGGCGGCTACGTCTGCGGCCTGCTGGCGGCGACGCTGCAGGCCGACGTGCGCGTGCGCCTGGTCGCGCCGCCGCCGCTCGACACGCCGCTCGAGCTCGAGCCGGCCGGCGAGGGCGAATGGCTGCTCAGCGGCCCCGCGGGACCGCTCGCGCGGGGCTTCGCCTCGAAGCTCGAGCTCGAGGTGCCCGCGCCGCCCGGCTACGTCCAGGCCGTGTGGGCCTCGCAGCACTATGCGGGCTTCCGCGAGCACGCGTTTCCGGAGTGCTTCGTCTGCGGACCGCTGCGCCGTCGCGGCGACGGGCTTCGGATCTTCCCCGGCATGCTCGACAGCGGCATCGTGGCGGCGCCGTGGCTGCCCGCGGACTCGCTCGACGCCGGCGACGGCAAGGTGGCCGCCGAGTTCCACTGGGCGGCGCTCGATTGCCCGGGCTACTTTGCCGTCTCGGGCGGCCGCCGCATGATGCTGCTCGGGGAGATGCAGGCGCATCTCGACCGGCGGGTGCGCGTGGGCGAGTCCTGCATCGTCATCGGCTGGCGCATCGGCACCGAGGGCCGCAAGCACCAGGCCGGCACGGCGATCTTCGACGGCGACGGCGAGCTCTGCGCCCGCGCCCGCGCGACGTGGATCGAGGTGAAGTGAGGCGCGCGCCGCTGCTCAGCGGCGTGCGAGCAGCACGGTGAGGAGACCCGCGGCGCAGAGCACCACGCCCGGCCACGGGCTGATGTTGACTGCCAGCCAGACGAGGCCGCCGAGCAGCGTGACGGCGCCCACGATCGTCGCGTCGCGACGGCGCGCACCGGCACGGACCTCGGCCCGCAGCGCGTCCATGCCTCCCTGCTCCACGCGGATGCGGAAGTTGCCCTCGGAGGCCTGCTGCACGACCTGCTGCAGCACCTGCGGCAGGATGCGCAGCGACTCGCTCAGGTCCGGGAGCTGCCGTCGCAGCTGCTCGGCGAGGTTGCGACCGCTCAGCCGGTCCGCGGCCCAGTCCTTCAGCACCGGCTGCGCGGTCTTCCACAGGTCGAGCTGCGGGTAGAGCTGGCGGCCGAGCCCCTCGATCTGCAGCAGCGTCTTCTGCAGCAGGATGAGCTGCGGCTGCACCTTCATCTGGAAGCGGCGCGCGGTCTCGAACAGCCGCAGCAGCACCTGCCCGAAGGAGATCTCCGACAGCGGCTTGTTGAAGATCGGCTCGCACACCGTGCGCACCGCCGCCTCGAGCTCGTCCACGCGCGTGTCGGCGGGCACCCAGCCCGAGTCCACGTGCAGCCTGCGCGATGCGGTGGTAGTCGCGATCGAAGAACGCGAGGAAGTTCTCGGCGAGGTAGTGCTGGTCGCGCGCGTCGAGCGTGCCCACGATGCCGAAGTCCACCGCGCAGTACTTCGGGCGCTCCGGGTCGCCGAGCAGCACGAAGATGTTGCCCGGGTGCATGTCGGCGTGGAAGAAGTTGTGCCGCAGCATCTGCGTGAAGAAGATCGTGACGCCGTTCTCCGCGAGCCGCTGGATGTTGGTGCCGCGGCGGCGCAGCTCGTCCATGTCGCTGATCATCACGCCCCGGATGCGCTCCATGACCATCGCCTCGGGGCGGCAATAGTCCCAGTAGACGGCCGGCACGTGCAGCAGCTCGGAGCCCGCGAAGTTGCGGCCGAGCTGCGCGGCGTTCGCCGCCTCGCGCATCAGGTCGAGCTCGTCGAGGATGGTCTTCTCGTACTCCTTGACGACCTCGGTCGGGCGCAGCCGGTGGCCGTCGCGGGCGTAGTCGAGCACCAGCCGCGCGAGCTGGTGCATCACCTCGAGGTCGCGCTCGATCAGCGCGCGCACGCCGGGGCGCATGACCTTGACCACGACTTCCTCGCCGCTGCGCAGCCGCGCGGTGTGCACCTGCGCGATCGAGGCGGCGGCGAGCGGGTTCTCGTCGAACTGCTCGAACACCTCGGTCACCGGCCGGCCGTAGGCGCGCTCGACGATGGCGCGGGCCTCGGCGCCCGGGAACGGCGGCACGCGGTCCTGCAGCTTCTCGAGCTCGTCGGCGATGTCGGCGGGCAGCAGGTCGCGCCGGGTCGAGAGCGCCTGCCCGAACTTCACGAAGATGGGCCCGAGCTCCTCGAGCGCGAGGCGGATGCGCTCGCCGCGCGAGCCGCCCTTGCGGCGCTCGAACCACGTGGCGGGCGAGAGGTAGAACGCGTAGCGCAGCGGCCGGAACAGGTGCGCCGCGAGGATCATCTCGTCGAGCCCGTGCCGCACGAGCACGCGCTGGATCTGCAGGAGGCGGCCGATGACGCGCAGGCGCATGGGGGTGCGGCAGGCCGGGCTCAGCCGCGCACGGTCGGCGCCCGCGACGCGGGGCGTGCGCGATTCGAGGCGGGCGAGTCGTGCCTCGAGGCGCTCGGCGTCGTCGCGCAGCCGGTCCACGTCCGCGAGGAACTCGTCGACCTCGGTGCGGGTCGGCAGGTCGCGGCCTTCTTCCTGCAGGTACTCGACCACGCTGCCGGTGAACGAACCGGAGGCCTTGCGGCCCCAGTCGATCAGGCCCCGGGCGAGGTTCGCGAACCGCCGCGCCGCGACGTCGCCGAACACGCGCGACAGTTCCTCCTCGAACTCCGGCTGCGCCTCGGAGAGCAGCTCGCGGAACCGCTGCGCCACCTCGGCGTCGCCCTCGATGCGCACGCCGCCGCCGCGCAGCGCGCCCTCGGCGCGCGGGCCGGCGAGCGCGAGCAGCGCGATCGGGGTGCCGGAGAGGCTCGCATCCGCCGCGCCCTCGTGGCGCGAGGCGATCGCGAGTCGCCCGCCCTCGGCGCGGAAGTAGAACGCGAGCGGCGTGCCCTCGACGGTGAGCGACATGACGCGCCCGTCGAGCTGGCGCGCGAGCGCCTGCGCGCGGCGCGACTCCGCGACGTTGCGGTTCAGGATGGCCTCGAGGCGCTCGAGCAGCATGTCAGTACCGGAAGCCCTTGTGCAGGGCGACGATGCCGCCGCTGAGGTTGTGGTGGCGGCAGTCCTCGAGGCCGGCGTCCCGCATCATGCCCTCGAGCGTCTCCTGGTCGGGGAACTTGCGGATCGACTCGGCCAGGTACTGGTAGCTGTCGGAGTCGCCCGCCACGCGCTTGCCGAGCCACGGCAGCACGCTGAACGAATACACGTCGTAGATGGGCTTGAGCCCCGGCACCACGGGCTTCGAGAACTCGAGCACCAGCAGCCGTCCGCCCGGGCGCAGCACGCGGCGCATGGAAGCGAGCGCGGCGGGCTTGTCGGTGACGTTGCGCAGGCCGAAGGCGATGGTGACGCAGTCGAAGCTCTCGTCGGCGAACGGCAGGCATTCGGCGTTGGCGAGCGAGAAGCGCACGTTGCGCATCAGTCCGCGGTCGAGCAGGCGGTCGCGGCCGACTTCGAGCATCGCCTCGTTGATGTCGGAGAGCACCACGAGGCCGCTTTCGCCGACCTGCCGCGCCATGCCCGCCGCGATGTCGCCGGTGCCGCCGGCGACGTCGACCGCCGCCTGGCCGGGGCGCAGCCCGGTCTGGCCGAGCAGGTAGCGCTTCCACAGCCGATGCACGCCCGCCGACATCAGGTCGTTCATCAGGTCGTACTTGTCGGCGACGGAGTCGAACACGGCGCGCACGCGCCGCGCCTTCTCGGTCGCCGGCACGTCCTGATAGCCGAAGTCCACGGTGCCCGCGTCGGTATCGCGCGGGGTCTTGGGGGCGTTTTCGCTCATGAGGGCGGGCATTCTACGCGGTCGGGGATCGGGCCGTCCCCGCCCCTCGGCGAGCCTGGCGCGAGTGATCCGTGATCCAGCGGGCGAGGTCGTCCTCGGTGAGCTCGCCGGCGGCGAGGCTCAGGAATGTGGCGACGCACACCGCATCGCTGGCATCCAGCTCGAATCCGTTCAGTTCGAGGAACAATTCGGCGACGACCAGGCTCGTTCGCTTGTTGCCGTCCAAGAACGGGTGGTTGCGCGAGATGCCGAAAGCGTAAGCGGCTGCGAGGCGGGCCAGGGATGACTCGCCGTAACCGAACTGGTTGCGCGGCCGGGCCAGTGCAGATTCCAGCAGGCCTCGATCGCGCACGCCGGCCTGCCCGCCGTGTTCGGCGAGCTGCTCGTCATGAATGGCGAGCACGACCGCCAGGTCGATCCAGACCGGCTCGGACATCGGTCGATCGCTACTTTGCGAGTTCGCGCAACGCGGCGCGACGCTTCTTCATGACCTTTCGAGCAGCGTCCATCTGCGCCTCAAACTCCGGGTTGTAGGGCGTCAGCCGGTAGCCGTCCGGAGTCTCGGTGATGTAGAGCGCGTCGCCCTTCGCAAGCTTCATACGGGCCAGCGCCTCCTTCGGAAGCACGACGCCCAGAGAGTTGCCGACGGCGGTTACTTTCAGTTCGATCATCCGTCGATGTTATTGCGATCGTAATAACGTCGCAACGTGCCTGCCAGCAGCCGCAGGTGTCGGCTACGCCGGCCGCCTCGATGGCACCATCGTCGGATAGGTCAGGCCGAGCTTCGTGATCCGGTCGAGGTACTGCTGCCACTTCTCCGCACGGGTGCTGCCGAGCTCGTGCAGGTAGTCCCAGGTGTAGAGGCCCGTGTCGTGGCCGTCGTCGAACACGAGCTTCACGGCATAGTTGCCGACCGGCTGGACGGCACGGATGCCAACCTCGTGCTTGCCGAGCTGCAGTGTTTCCTGGCCGGGCCCGTGGCCGCGCACCTCGGCCGAGGGGGAGTACACGCGCAGGTACTCGAAGGTCAGCTCGAAGCGCGAGCCGTCGTCGAAGGCCACCTCGAGCACGCGGGACTTCGTGCGCAGCTTGATTTCCGTCGGGGTCACGGGCGTCTCCGTCGCGTGGGATCGTCGAAAAGGAATCTCAGAGGATGTACCGGGCGAGGTCCTGGTCGCGCGCGAGCTCGCCCACGTGCCGGTCCACGTAGGCCTCGTCCACCGTGAGGCTCGAGCCGCCGCGGTCCGAGGCCTCGAACGAGATCGCCTCGAGCAGCCGTTCCATCACCGTGTGCAGGCGTCGCGCGCCGATGTTCTCGGTGCGAGAATTCACGTCGAAGGCCACCTCGGCGATGCGCCGCACGCCCGACGGGTCGAACTCGAGCCGCACGCCCTCGGTCGCGAGCAGCGCCGCGTACTGCGTGCAGAGCGAGGCATCGGGCTCGGTGAGGATGCGCACGAAGTCCTCGACCCCGAGCGCCTCGAGCTCGACGCGGATCGGCAGCCGGCCCTGCAGCTCGGGGATGAGGTCCGAGGGCTTCGACATGTGGAACGCGCCCGACGCGATGAACAGCACGTGGTCGGTCTTCACCATGCCGTACTTCGTGTTGACCGTGCAGCCCTCGACCAGAGGCAGCAGGTCGCGCTGCACGCCCTCGCGCGACACGTCGGCGCCGGAGGTCTCCTGGCGGCGCGCAATCTTGTCGATCTCGTCGAGGAACACGATGCCGTTCTGCTCGGCGTTCCTGAGTGCCTGCGTCTTGAGCTCGTCGTCGTTGACGAGCTTGGCGGCTTCCTCCTCGGTGAGCAGCTTGAACGCCTCGCGCACCGGCAGGCGGCGCGGCTTCGAGCGCTGCCCGCCGAGATTCTGGAACATGCCCTGCAGCTGCTGGGAGAGTTCTTCCATGCCGGGCGGCGCCATGATCTCCACGCCCGCCGGCATCGCGCGCACCTCGACCTCGATCTCGCGGTCGTCGAGATCGCCCTCGCGCAGCATCTTGCGGAAGCGCTGGCGGGTGTCGCCGTCGCGCGGCGGCTCGGGCTCGGCACTGAAGCCGACCGGCCGCGGCCGTGGCAGCAGTGCATCGAGGATGCGCTCCTCGGCGGCGTCCATCGCGCGGTGGCGCACCTTGTCGGTCTCCGCCTCGCGCGTGAGCTTCATGGACACGTCCACGAGGTCCTTGATGATCGAGTCCACCTCGCGACCCACGTAGCCCACCTCGGTGAACTTGGTCGCCTCGACCTTGATGAACGGCGCGCCGGCGAGCCGCGCGAGGCGCCGCGCGATCTCGGTCTTGCCGACGCCGGTCGGCCCGATCATCAGGATGTTCTTGGGCGTGATCTCGGCGCGCAGGCCCTCGTCCACCTGCATGCGCCGCCAGCGGTTGCGCAGCGCGATGGCGACGGCGCGCTTGGCCGCGCCCTGGCCGACGATGTGCTTGTCGAGTTCCTGGACGATCTCGCGGGGGGTCATGGCGGACATCAGCCGAGCACCTCGATGGTGAGGTTGCGATTGGTGTAGATGCAGATGTCGGCCGCGATGCCGAGCGAGGTCTCGACGATGCTGCGGGCGTCGAGCGCGGTGTTCGCGAGCAGCGCCTGCGCCGCGGCCTGCGCGAACGCGCCGCCCGAGCCCACCGCCATCAGGTCGTTCTCGGGCTCGATCACGTCGCCGTTGCCCGAGATCACGAGCGAGTGCGTCGCATCCGCCACGCACAGCAGCGCCTCGAGCCGGCGCAGGCTGCGGTCGGTGCGCCAGTCCTTGGCGAGCTCGATCGCCGCGCGCATCAGGTTGCCGTACTGCTGCAGCTTGGCCTCGAAGCGCTCGAACAGCGTGAACGCGTCCGCGGTGCCGCCCGCGAAGCCCGCGAGCACGCGGCCCTCGTGCAGGCGGCGCACCTTGCGGGCGTTGCCCTTCATGACGGTGTTGCCGAGCGTGACCTGGCCGTCGCCGCCCATCGCGACCTGCCCGTCGCGGCGGACGCAGAGGATGGTCGTTCCGTGGGGATCAAACGTCGCCATCCTGGGGTCTCCTGCGGCGCGCCCGGGGATGGGCTGCGTCGTATGTCTTGGCGAGATGCTGGAAATCAAGGTGCGTGTAGATCTGCGTCGTGCCGATGTTGGCGTGGCCGAGCAGTTCCTGCACCGCGCGCAGGTCGCCCGAGGACTCGAGCAGGTGCGAGGCGAAGGAGTGGCGGAACAGGTGCGGGTGCACGTGCTCGGGCAGCCCCTGCAGCCGGGCCCAGCGGGCGATGCGTCGCTGCACGATGCGGGGCCCGAGCCGACGGCCGTTGATGCCCACGAACACGGCCACTTCGCCGAGCGCGGCAATCGCCGCACGCTCGCGCATCCAGCGCCCGAGCGCCTCGAGCGCCTGCCGCCCGACCGGGACGATGCGCGTCTTGCGGCCCTTGCCGAGCACGCGGACCGTGCGGTCGCGCAGGTCGAGGTCGGCGAGGTCGAGGCCGAGCAGCTCGGAGAGGCGCAGGCCCGACGAATAGAAGAGCTCCATGATCGCCTTGTCGCGCACGCCGAGCCGGTCGTCGCTGCGGAAGGCGAGCAGCCGGGCCATGGTGTCCGCGTCGAGCGTGGTCGGCAGGCGCTTGCCGATCTTCGGTGCCTGCACGCCCGCGGCGGGGTCGTGGCGCAGCTCGCCCTCGCGGATCAGGTAGCGGCACAGGCTGCGCACCGCGGACAGCCGGCGCTGGATGCTGCGCGGCGCGAGGCCGCGGCGGTGGCACTGCGCGGCGAAGCTGCGCACGTGCTGCGTGTCGAGCGCGTCCCACGCCTCGACGCCCTGCGCCTCGCAGTAGGCGAGCAGGGCCGCGAGGTCGCGGCCGTAGCTGCTCGAGGTGTGCGGCGACAGCCGACGCTCGTTGCGCAGGTTCCCGAGGAAGCGGCTCACGCCGTCGGCGAGCGCCTCGCTCATGCGCTGCGGGCGGCGAGGGCCTCGGTGACGATTTCGCCGATGCGGACCAGGAAATCCGTGCTCATGGTCGGCACGAATCGCTCGGTGTCGTGGCTCGCGATCGCGAGCAGCCCGAGCGAGGCGCGCTCGCCCAGCGGGACGAGGGCGGCGGAGCCGAGCTGCCGGCCTTCGGCGCCGAACAGGAACTCGCGCTGCGCCTCGCGGATCTGCCCGCTGCGCGGTCGCGCCGACTCGAAGAACGTCTCGAACACCTTGAGGTCGGGGCTGCCGCGCGGGACGTAGCGCACGTGCGTGCCCGGCTGCCCGGCGAGCACGGCGTAAGCCGGGTCGGTGAGCAGCGTCACCCAGCGCGACGCGCCGAAGTCCTCGCGCAGCGACGTCTCGAGCGCGGCGATCACCGCCGAGGCGTCGCCCGCCCGGAGCAGGCGCCGCGTGAGCCGGTGCATGCGCTCGGCGATGGTGTCGTTGGTCCGGCCGTTCTCGATCAGCTCGTGCAGCTTCTGCTCGAGCGTGGCGTGCCGCTCGCGCAGCACCAGCATCTGGCGCTCGACCAGCGAGACCGCCGCGCTGCCGCGCTGGTGCGGCAGGTTGAGCCGTGCGAGCACGGCCGGGTGGCGTTCGAAGAACTCCGGGTGAGCCGTGAGGTGCTCGACGACCTGCTCCTCCGCGAGGCGGCCCGGCTCGACGTCGCGCATCGGCTGCTTGCTCATGCTGCTCTCCCGGGAGCGTCAGGAATGTCCACGTGGCCCTCGAAGGCCGTTTCCGCCGGACCGGTGAGCCAGATCGGCTCGCCGGGCCCCGGCCACCGCACGATGAGCCGGCCACCGGGCAGGTCCACCCGGACCTCCTCGGCGAGCGGTCCGTGACGACGGCCGACCGCGACCGCGGCGCAGGCGCCGGTGCCGCAGGCCTGCGTCTCGCCCGCGCCGCGCTCGAACACGCGCAGGCGCACGTGGTCGGGCGACACGATCTCGAGGAAGCCCACGTTGACCCGGCGCGCAAAGCGCGCGTGATTCTCCATCGCGGGTCCGACCGTGTCCACCGGTGCATGGTTCACCGAGCGCACGCGGATCACGGCATGCGGATTGCCGATTGAGACCGCGCCGAACTCGACGGGTCCGGAGGGCAGTTCGAGGCGGTAGCTCGGCGCCTCGGCGGCTGCCTCGAAGGGCAGCGAGCGTGGGTCGAAGTCGGGCACGCCCATCGCGACGGAGACGAGCCCGTCCTCGCGCAGTCGTGCGTTCACGAGCCCGCCGGGGCTGTCGAGCACCACCGTTCGGCCGCGCGCCTCGCTGCGGCTCGCCACGAGGCGCGCGATGCAGCGCGCGCCGTTGCCGCACTGCTCGACCTCCGAGCCGTCGGCGTTGAAGATCCGGTAGAAGACATCGGTGCCGTCGCGCCGCGGTGGCGAGAGCACCAGCGCCTGGTCGAAGCCGATGCCGGTGCGCCGGTCGGCGAGGCGACGCAGCGCGCCGGGCGAGGGCAGCCGGGCGGGATCGATGGCGTCGAAGACGATGAAGTCGTTGCCGAGTCCATGCATCTTCGTGAAGGCGAGCCGCATGCCGGAAGCATAGCCCAATCCAGAGCTCAGTCCGGCTGGGCGCGCATCTCGTCGAGACTCGCCGCGATTCCCTCGTCGAGGCGCGCGTAGCGCGGCACGACCCCGAGTTCCTCGCGCATGCGCCGGTTGTCGACGCACCTCGACTCGAGCAGGAACGCGAGCATCCCCGGGCCGATGCGCCCGGATGCCTCCGCGAGCGCCACCAGCGGGGGCGACGGCAGGCCGGCGAGCGCCGCCGTGCGCTGCAGGTACACCGTGGTGCTCACGGGATTGCCGTCGGTGACGTTGAACACGCCCTGCACCGGACGCTCGAGCGCCGCGACGCAGGCGGTCACGAGGTCGTCAACGTGGATGCGGTTGCCGGGACCCGCATCCTCCGGGCGCAGCGCGGGGTCGCCGCGCGTGAGCCGCTCGAGCGGCAGCCGGTGCGGGCCGTAGATGCCGGGCACCCGCAGCACGACGGCGCGCACGCCGCGCGTGCCGCACCATGCACTGGCCGCGCGCTCGGCCGCCACGCGGCGCCGCGAGCGGTCGTTGGCGGGCGCCACGGCACTTGCCTCGGTGACCGTGGCGCCGCCGGTGTCGCCGTAGACGCCCGTGGTGCTGATGTACAGGAACGCGGCCGGACACGCGGGTCCCAGCGCCGCGAGGAATCGCTCGAGCCGCGGGTCGCCGTCGCCGCTGTCGGGCGGCGGCGCCAGGTAGGCGATCGCCGCTCCATCCGCGGCCGTCGCGAGCGGGGCGGCATCAGGGGCGTGAGCGTCCAGGGCATCGAGGTCGGCCCGCAGGGTCGCGAGGCCCTCAGCCTCGAGCCGCGTCGCCGCGGTCGCCGAGCGGGCCAGCGCCGTGACGTGCCACGTGGGGCGGAGGCGCCGCGCGAGGCGCAGTCCGGTGTAGCCACAGCCGGCGATCAGGCAGGAGCGATCCATTCGTCGAGCATACGCGAAGGGTGCCGCACACCCGGCGCATCCCCGCCCCGTGGCATCCTGTCGCCATGCCCCTGATCACGCTCGTGCCGACCGGCCAGACGTTTACCGCCGACAGCGGCGAACCGGTGCTCGCCGCCGCGCTGCGTGCCGGCCTCAACCTGCCGCACAGCTGCAAGGGCGGGCACTGCGCGTCGTGCCGCGCCCGCGTGCTCGGGGGCTCGTTCGCCTACCCGGGACCGCGGCCACCGGGTCTCACCGACGAGGAGGCGCGCGAGGGTTATGCGCTACTTTGTCAGGCACACGCGCTCACCGACCTGCGCGTCGAGACGCGCGAGGTGCGCCCGGCGCCCGACGTCGAGGTGAAGAGCCTGCCGTGCCGCATCGAGCGCATGGACCTGCTGGCCCCGGACGTCATGGCGGTGTTCCTGCGCCTGCCGGCAGTCGAGGACCTGCACTTCCGGCCGGGGCAATACCTCGACGTGATGCTGTCGGAGGGACGCCGGCGCAGCTTTTCGATCGCGAGCGCCCCGGCGGACGGCCGGCTGATCGAGCTGCACGTGCGCCGCGCCTCCCGGAGCGGTTTCACGGCCCAGCTGTTCGACAGCCTGCAGGCGGGCACGCTGCTGCGCATCGAGGGTCCGCTCGGGCAGTTCTGGCTGCGCACCGACTCGCCGCGCCCGGCGCTCATGGTCGGCGGCGGCACCGGCTACGCGCCGCTGCGGGCGATGCTGCGCCAGCTGATCGCGACCGGCGACCGCCGGCCCGTGACGCTGTACTGGGGCGCCGCCGATGCGAGCGGGCTGTACGAGCACGACTGGCTCGAGCGCCTCGCCCGGGAGCGCCCGGGCTTTCGCTACTGCCCCGTACTGTCGGGCCGGCCCGAGCCGGATGCGCGTTGGAACGGACGCTGCGGGCTGGTGCACGCGGCGGTGCTGGCCGATCTGACGGACATCGCGGCCTTCGACGTGTACGCGAGCGGCCCCCCCGGGCTGATCGAGGCGATCCGGACCGCGTTCGTCGGGCGTGGCCTGCCGCGCGAGCAGCTCTTCTTCGATTCGTTCGATTACGCGCCCGACACGCTGGCCAAGCTCGCCGGCGCAGGCGCCGCTGCGCCCTGACCGCATGCGGCCCGCCTCAGTGCCGCCGCAGGCGCACGCGCGGCAGGTTCGGGCGCCGGCCGACCGAGCGCGTCACGGATTCACGCAGGCAGCGCGCGGCCGCCTCGCGCTCGCCCATCTGCTCGAGCAGGTCCGCGAGGATCAGGCTGTTCTCGGCGTTGGGCCGCCGCGCGAGGCTCGCCTCGAGGTAGCTGCGCGCCTTGCCGAAGAGTTCCGCGCGCAGGCACAGCCGCGCGCAGCTCGCGAGCAGCTCGGGGTCCTCCGGGCGCTGGCGCAACCAGCCCTCGGCGCGCTCGAGCGGTACGAGCGGGTTGTCGAGCACCAGCTCGCCGTACAGCCGGATGGCGGCCGCGTCCGGCGACTGGTCGATCAGCTCGCGCAGCACGCGCTCGGCCGCCGGATGGTCCCCGCAGGCCATGGCCGCGCGCGCATAGGCCACGACGGACCCCGGCAGCTTGCGGGCCGCGCGCGGCACGTCTGACCACGCCTTCTCGAGCGCCGCTGCGTCGCCGCGCTCGGCGGCGGCGCGCACGTCTGCGAGCCGAACCACGGCGAGCAGCTCGTTGACCTGCGCCTCCGGCAGTTCCTTGGTGGCCTGCAGTCGGGGCGCGAGCGCACGCAGCCGGTCGGTGCGGCCGAGCTGCTGGCAGAGCCGCGCCATCAGCTCGAGGCCACGCGAGTTCAGGTCGCCCGACGCGTCGAGTTGCTCGAGGGTCTGCAGCGCCGCCTCGTCCTGGCCGCGCCGCATCTGCATCTCGGCGAGCGTGATGAGCGCCGCCGCCCGTGCCTCGGGAGCTTCCTCCTGGGCGCGCGACAGCCACTCGTCGCGGCGCTCGGTGGCGTCGAGCAGATCCGCGGCCCGCGCCGCCACCAGGTAGTTCGCGGCCGGGGAGTCCGAGTCCGGTGCCGCCCGGCTGAGCAGGTCCTCGGCGCTCTGCCACTGCCCGGCCGCGAGCTCGAGCAGGCCGCGTTGCGTGTCGTCGCGCGCACGGCGCCGCCGTCGCTCGGTGCGCAGCTGCGCGAGTCGTCTCCGGGAGGCGAACGCGCGCAGCAGCAGGGTCGCGGCGGCGTAGGCGCCCGCGACCAGCACCACGAACACCGGCAGGGTGGTCTCGAGCAGCGTGCGCCCGAGGCGGATCGCGACGTAGCCCGGATCCGTGAGCAGCAGGTGCGCCAGCAGCCCGCCGCCGACGAGCGCCAGCGCGGCGATCACAGCGCCTCTCATGGGGTCGGCGCGCTGGGCGTGGGCGCGCTGGCGCGGATGACGGACTGCAGGAGGCTGCCTGCCTCGCCGACGCGCGGCAGCTCAGGGTCGATGTTGAGATCCGCGAGTGCTGCGATCTCGGCCAGTGCGCCGGCGACTTCCGGGCGAGCAGTGTCGAAATACTGCTCGATCCAGGCACCGGCCGCGCGCAGCGACTGGGCGAAGGCGGTGCGATCGGGCCGCATCGCGGCGATGCGCGCGGAGAACAGCAGCAGTTCGAGGTGCTGTCGCCGCAGCGAGTCTTCCTCCTGCGTGACCAGGCGGGCGGTTGCGGGCTCGATGCGCCTCAGCGACACGAGGTCGCGCGCGGCCTGCCCGAGGCGCCGCCAGGCGCGCGCGAGTGCGCCGTCCTCTTCCACCTCCCTGCGGGTGCGCCGCACTTCCGACACCGGCATGCCGATGACGGGCAACGTGGGCACGGCATCCTCGAGCCGGCCGATGCGCGTCAGGATCTCCGGCAGGTCGGGACTCTGCACGGCGCGCAACCCGGCGATCTCGGTGCCGAGCTTGGCCCGCACCTCGCGCAGCGCCGGGTCGTCGAGCGTGGCCAGCCGTCCGTCGGCCGACTCCATCGCGGCGATCGCCGTCTGCACGTCGCGCTCGAGCTCGATGCGCCGCTCGGCCAGCTCGAGCAGGTACAGCGCCTCGGCACGTACCCACGCGCGCTGCGGCGCCTCGGTGCGGGCCCGCAGTTCCTCGACGCTCCTGCCGAGTTCCTCGACCTGTGCGGGCACCTCGCGCAGCCCCTTGAGCTCGTTGCGCCACGTGGCGCGGCTCGACTCGAGGTCCGCCGTGAGCCACTGCAGCCGACCGTCGAGCTTGTCCTGGGTGGCGCGCAACTCTGCGATCTGGGCGCGCAGCCGGTCGGAGCGCGTGTCGTAGCGCCCGATGCGCCAGTTCGCGTAGAGCGCGAGCAGCAGGCCGAGCACCGCGAGCGCCACCAGCATCGGGCTCACGCCCCGGCCGGGGCGGCGCGAATTGAGGTCGGTGGAAAGCGATTCGATTTCGGCGGACATCGGCGTGGGGACGCGGGCGGCGATGGCCCGCGGATGCTATCACGCCGGCGGCAACCGGCCGCCCGGCGGGCAACACGTCGCGACCGATCCGGGCAACGCCTCCGCCATCGCCGCGTCCTCGGCGCTCGCGGCGACCACCCGTGGTCCGCGCCAGCCATGCGCACGTGCCGATGCCGCGACCCGTTCGCCGGGCACCAGCAAGGCGGTCTCGCGCAGTTGCGGCAGCCGATCGTCGGGCACCGCCGCAAGCAATGCGGCGAGCGAGTCGGCACTGGTGACGGCGACCACGACGCGCCCCGTCGCGCAGGCGTGTTCGAGTGCAGCGAGCGACGCCGAGTCCGGGATCGAAGCCACGCGGCGGTACAGGTCGCCCGTCACGACCGTGGCGCCGCGTCGCTCCAGTGCCTCGCGCAGCAGCGTGCGGCCACCCTCGCCCTTGAGGATCAGGATGCGCCGCCCGGCGACGGCCGTGAACGGCTCGAGTGCGAGCAGGCCCTCGGAGTCCGCCGTCGTGGCAGGCAACGCGTGCACGGCGACGCCGTGTTCCGCAAGCGCCCGGGCCGTGCCGCGGCCGACCGCGGCGATCTGCGTGCGCACCGGCCGCGGCAGCTGCCGCAGCGAAGACTCGACCGCGTTGGCGCTGGTGTAGATCGTCCAGTCAAAGCTGTCGGGTGACAGCCGATTGCGCGCGTCCGCATCGAGCTCGATCGGCTCGATGTCGAGTGCCGGCAGCAGCAGCGGCGTGCCGCCGGCCGCGCTCACCAGCGCGGCGAACCGCGTCGCCTGCGCCCGCGGACGCGTGACGACGACGGTCACGCCGGCGAGCGGTCGTGTCACGAGACCGTCGCGGCCTCGCGCTCGAGGCGCTCGAGCAGCGCGCCCGCGCCGGCCGCCTGCATGCGCGCGGCGAGACGTCGGCCCATCGACTCGGCGTCGGCCGCGCGGCCGTGTTCGGTGTCGCGGTACACCTCGCCGCCGTCGGGCGCGCCCACGAAGCCGCGCAGCTCCAGCGCGTCGCCCGCGAGCAGCGCGTGCGCGGCGATGGGCGAGTGGCAGCTGCCGCCGAGTCCCTGCGCGAAGGCGCGCTCGGCGCGCAGGCGCACGAAGGACTCCGCGTGGTGCAGCGCCGCGAGCGCCGAGCGGCTCGCATCGTCGTCCTCCCGGCACTCGATGCCGATCACGCCCTGGCCGACCGCGGGCAGCGACAGGTCGAGGTCGAGCTGCTGGGTGATGCGCGCGCCGAGGCCGAGGCGCTCGAGGCCTGCGCAGGCGAGCAGGATCGCGTCGAGCGCGCCTTCCTCGAGCCGGCGCAGGCGCGTGTCCACGTTGCCGCGCAGCAGCTCGAGCCGCAGGTCGGGGCGGGCATGCCGCAGCTGGGCCTGGCGCCGCGGACTCGAGGTGCCGACGCGCGCGCCGGCGGGCAGATCCTCGAAGCGGGCGTGCCGCAGCGACAGGAAGGCGTCGAGCGGGTTGGCGCGCGGCAGCACGGCCGCGATAAGGAAGCCCGGCGGCAGCTCGCTCGGCACGTCCTTCATGGAGTGCACGGCGATGTCGGCCCGGCCTTCCTGCATGGCCACCTCGAGTTCCTTCACGAACAGGCCCTTGCCACCCACCTCGGCGAGCGCACGGTCCTGCACGCGGTCACCCTGCGTGGTCATCGGCACGAGTTCGACCGGAAGGTTCGGGTGCGCCGTTCTCAGCAGCGCGGCGACGTGCTCGGCCTGCCAGAGGGCGAGCTGGCTGCGGCGGGTGGCGATGCGTAGCGGGTTCGACAAGTCGTTCTCCAATCAGCGGGTGCTCAGGCGGCGCCATCCTCGACATTGCGCCGGTCGAGCTCGAAGCGGAACAGCGCCATCAGCAGGCCGAGCACGATCGGGCCCACGAACAGGCCGATGAAGCCGAACGCGGCGAGCCCGCCGATGACGCCGATGAACACGGCGAGGGTCGGCACCTCGGCGCGCCCGGAGATGAGCAGCGGGCGCAGCAGGTTGTCCACGAGTCCCACGACGACCGAACCCCACAGCGCGAGGAAGATCGCGTAGCCGGTGTCGCCGCGTGCGGCGAGCCAGATCGCCGCCGGGATCCACAGCAGCGCCGGTCCCACCATCGGGACGAGCGCGAGGATCACGCCGAGCACGCCGAACACCAGCGGTGAGGGCAGCCCGGCGATCCAGAACCCGACGCCGAGCAGCACCCCCTGCGCGACGGCCGTGAGGCCGAGGCCGAGAAACACCGCGCGGGTCATGTCCGTAAGGTGCTTCTGCAGCAGCGTGCGCCGCCGGCCCTCGATCGGCAGGAGGCGCACCACCTGCTGCGCCAGCGTCGGTCCGTCCCGCAGCACGAAGAACAGCACGAAGAGCATCAAGGCGAAGCTCACCGTGGTGCCGAGTGCGCCCATCAACATCATGCCGCCCGAAGACATGATCAGTTCCAGCACGCGGCGCAGTGCCTCGGCCAGCCATCCCTCCAGCTGCGGCGATCGACAGGCTCGTGTTCGCGTCGATCCAGGCCATGGCCTCGCCGACCATCGGCAGCTGCGATACGTCGATCGCGGAGCCCTCGATGCGACCCGGCACCTTTCCCTCGAGCCGGCGCAGCAATTGCGTCGCCTGGACGCCGACGGCGCCCGCCGTGATCGCGACCGGCACGATGAACAGCAGGACGGTCGAGCAGCGTCGTGATCGAGCTGGCGAGCTGCGCGCGCCCGCCCAGACGCCGCGTGAGGCGCAGGTTCAGCGGCGCCAGCAGTCCGCCGAGCAGCAGTGCCCAGACCAGCGGCTGCCACAGGGGCGTGACGATGCGCCACACCACGTAACCGAGGGCGGCGGCGAGGAGCAGCCCGCCGAGGCGAACGTAGAGAGACCGCTCGGCGGGGACGCCCGGCTGCGGCAGCGTCACCGTCGATTCGCCCGACTCATCCTGCGGCCTGCTCACTCAACGGGCTCCTCTCGGCCAGCGGCCCCGGCCGCCGGCGGTTGAACTCAGAAGGGGTGCCCAACGGGTGCGGCCCGGGCGGTCGTCATTCTCTGCTGCCGCGCCCCGCGCTGTCACCATCGCCGGCAGCGGCCCGCCGTGCGGCCCGCCGGGTCATCCCGGCGGCGGATCCTGCGGCTGAGCGCGCGCGGCAGAGAACAGCGCTTCCTTGAGGCGGAAGATCGTCGAGATGTCCTCGTCGCCGTGGCCCTGCTCGATGAGCCGCCGGTAGTGCAGCAGCGTCATCTCGATGACGGGCAACTGTACGCCGTGGCGCGCCGCCATCTCGCGGCAGATCTGCAGGTCCTTCTCGTGCAGGCGGACGCGAAAGCCCGGCGGATAGGACGTCGCGCACCATGTTCGGCGCGCGGTGCACGAAGTACCAGCTCGAGCCGGCGCCCTGGCCGAGGGTCTCGATCAACCGGTCGAGCGGCAGACCCTCGGCCTTGGCGAAGGCCATCGCCTCGGCCACCGCCTGGATGATGCCGGCGCACATGATCTGGTTGGTGGCCTTGGCGGCCTGGCCCGCGCCGCTCGGCCCGAAGTGCGTGACCGCGCGGCCCATGGCGGCGAGCACCGGCCGGGCGCGCTCGAGCGCGTCGGCGGATCCGCCGACCATGATCGCGAGCTTGCCGTCGCGCGCGCCTTCGACGCCGCCGCTCACGGGCGCGTCGAGAAACTCGATCCCTCCGGCCGCGAGGCGACGCGCCGCCTCGCGTGCGGTGTCGGCGGAAACGGTGGAGCAGTCCACCACGATCGAGCCCGGGCGCAGGCCGGGGGCGAGCGCGTGCACGACCTCGAGTACGTCGGCGTCGGCCGACACGCACAGGACCACCACGTCGCAGCGGGCGGCGAGATCCGCGGGACTCGGGGCGGCATGGACGCCGAGTTCGGTCGCCAACTCGGCCGTGGTCGCCGCCGTACGGTTCCAGACGGCTCGGAGCAGGCCGGCGCGGTGCAGGTTGCGGGCCATGCCGCGCCCCATGGCGCCGAGCCCGACGAAGCCGACGGCGTGGGTCACCTCAGGCTCCGTTCATTGCGCGCTGCAGAACTCGTCCATGGTCTTCTTGGCATTGGCGCGCGCGGCGTCGAGTTCCGTGGAATCCAGATAGCGCCGCTGCCCGTCCGACTCCGTTTCGTAGAGGCGCATGGCTTCCATGTAGCCCTGGTAGCGCTGACGGGCGTCCACGCAGCGCTTCGCGCGGTCCTCGGCCGACAACGCGTCGGCCTTGGCGAGTTCCGCCGCCGCTTCCGGCGGCTGTTCGCCTTTCGAGTCGTCGCCGGCGTAACTCTTCATCTGTGCGTCATAGCGCTCACGCACCGCGGCCGGATCGGTCTCGTTGCTGCGCACGTTGAGTCGCTCGGCCGGCAGAGACTGCGGCCGGTCGGTGTACACGCGGTTGCCGTTGGAATCGGTGACGACGTAGACGTCGCCACCCCAGGCGGCACCTGCCAGCATCAGTCCGGCCAGGATCATCGACAGGGGCTTCATGCGCTCGGTCTCCAGTGGCGCCGACGGAGGGCCCCAATCGTACTCCGCGAGCCGGTCGGCGTGCCCGATCGTGCCCGCCGCGGCTCCTCCCGGCCTTCGATTCCGTGAGGCAGTCGAACGTTTGTTCCTCCCGGGCGAGGCGCCCGGCGATCCGCGAGGGCCACGCGGACGGGCCACGGGATCGACTTCGGGAGCCTGCTCGCCGTCGTTGCAGCGAAGCCTGAGGATCGGCGGATTCACTTGCAGGCTGGGTACCGAAGGTTCGCGGCCCTGATGCCGCCGAGCCCCCGCCTTCCAAAAAAGCGGACGCCGAAGCGTCCGCAAGCGGGGGAGAAAGCGACCGAACCAGGAACCGGTCGCCTTCCACAGACTCGGTCAGTTGTACGCGCGTTCGCCGTGCGAGGCGGTGTCGAGGCCTTCGCGTTCCTGCTCCTCGGTGACCCGCAGGCCGATCACGAGGTCAACGACCTTGAACGCGATCGCGGCGACGACGCCCGACCACACCAGGCTCACCACCACGCCCCACAACTGCGACTTGAACTGGGTGGCCATCGAGTACTCGCCGACAGCGTTGGCGACGTAGTCGAACACGCCGGTGCCGCCGAGCGACGGCGAGCAGAACACCGCCGTGAGCAGCGCGCCGATGATGCCGCCCACGCAGTGCACGCCGAACACGTCGAGGGAGTCGTCGTAGCCCAGCTTCGACTTGAGCCCGGCCACCGCCCACAGGCACACGAGGCCGGCGATGAGGCCGATCGCGATCGCGCCCATCGGGCCGACCCAGCCGCAGGCCGGCGTGATCGCCACGAGGCCCGCGACGGCGCCGGAGGCCGCACCCAGCATGGTGGGCGTGCCGCGGTGGATCCACTCCGCGAACGACCAGGCGAGCGCCGCGGCCGCGGTCGCGAGGATGGTGTTGGCGAACACCATGCCGGCGAAGCCATTCGCCTCGAGGCCCGAGCCCACGTTGAAACCGAACCAGCCGACCCACAGCAGCGAGGCGCCGATCATCACCAGCGGCAGGTTGTGCGGCGCCATGGCCGTGGTGCGATAGCCGATGCGCTTGCCGATCATGATCGCGCCCACCAGGCCGGCGATGCCCGCGTTGATGTGCACGACGGTGCCACCCGCGAAGTCGAGCGCGCCCTTCTGGAACAGGAACCCTGCGCCGGCGGTCGCGGCCGCCGCGGCGTCCGCGTCGGTGTAGGCGTCCGGGCCGGCCCAGAACCACACCATGTGCGCGATCGGCAGGTAGGAGAACGTGAACCAGAGCACCGTGAACAGCAGCACGGCGCCGAACTTGATCCGCTCGGCGAACGCACCGACGATCAGCGCGGGCGTGATGGCCGCGAAGGTCAGCTGGAAGATGAAGAACACGTACTCGGGAATGTAGACGCCCTTGCTGAACGTCGCGGCGAGCGAGTCCGTCGCCAGGCCCCGCATGAAGAGCCGGTCGAACCCGCCGATGAACGCGTTGCCGGACGTGAATGCGAGGCTGTAGCCGTAGATGGCCCACAGCAGCGCGATCATGCTGAAGATCATGAACACCTGCATGAGCAGCGAGAGCACGTTCTTCGTGCGTGCCATGCCGCCGTAGAACAGCGCGAGGCCCGGGATCGTCATCAGGATCACGAGCACGGTCGCCGTGAGCATCCATGCCGTGTCGCCCTTGTCGGGCACGGGGGCGTCCTGCGCATACCCCAGCACGGGGGCGAGCAGTGGTAGCAGCGCCAGCGCGTAGCGCAGGCTGCCGGTGGGGCTCAGGAATCTCGAAAGGGTCACGGTGTCTCTCCTGGTGCGCTCGGGAAAACGGGATTTCATGCGGCCGCGGGCCTACAGGGCCTCGCCGCCGACCTCGCCGGTGCGGATCCGCACCGCTTGCTGAAGCTGGGTGACGAAGATCTTGCCGTCACCGATCTTTCCGGTGCGTGCGACGTTGGTGATCGCCTCGATCACCTGCTCGACCACGGTGTCGTCCACCGCGATCTCGACCTTGGTCTTGGGGAGGAAGTCCACGCGGTACTCCGCGCCGCGATAGATCTCGGTGTGGCCGCGCTGCCGGCCGAAGCCCTGCACCTCGGTCACGGTGACGCCCTGCACGCCGATGTCGGCGATGGCCTGCCGCACGTCATCGACCTTGAACGGCTTGATGATGGCGGTGATCAGCTTCATCGGGCGGTCTCCTGCGGGGGCGTGCGAATGGCTCGCGAACCCTCGATGCAGGAACCGTGCCAGCGCCGGCAGCGCGGCGGTGCGGGCCCGTCCCACCGCGATCCGGCGTGATTCGGACCCCGGCCGCACCAAGTTGGAGCGGCCCGGCTCGCGGCGCGCCTCACGGCAGAGCGCGCCGCCGGCGCGTGCCCCTTACACTAGTGTGCCTCCATCACCCGCGGCGACCCGTCCCATGGCCTTCGACCCCCGACTCATCGACGACCTCGCCCAGCGCCTCGCCGGTGCCGTGCCCGAGAGCGTGTCCGCGCTGCGGCGCGACCTCGAGCAGAACTTCAAGGGCGTGCTGCAGTCGCAGCTCAGCCGTCTCGACCTCGTCACGCGCGAGGAGTTCGACGTGCAGGCCGCGGTGCTGAAGCGAACCCGGGCGAAGCTCGCGGCGCTCGAGAAGCGGCTCGCTGCGCTGGAAGGCGGGGGTTCGTAGCGACGCTCAGCCGAGCAGCCGTGGGCCCACGTCCACGGCGATGAAGATCCCCATCAGGACGAGGAACGCGCCGAACAGGCGCCGCAGCATCGCCTGTGGCAGGCGGCGTCCGAGGCGGTTGCCGGCGTAACTTCCGACGATGCCGACGCCCGCCACGGCCAGCAGCAACGGCCAGTCGAGTGCCAGGTTCTGGCCCGCCAGCACGTCCTGGTAGCGGGCGAACCCCGTGAAGGCGTTGAGCGAGATGACCGCGAGGCTCGTGCCCACGGCGCTCGCCATCGGCACGCCCGCGAGCAGCACCAGCGCCGGCACGATCAGGAATCCGCCGCCGACGCCGACGAGTCCGCTGAGCGCGCCGACGCCCACGCCGCCCGCGACGACTGCGAGACGCCTCGGCGCGTGATCGGGGCGCTCCACGACCCCGCCGCGCAGCATCCGCCACGCGGCCAGCAGCATCACGCCGGCGAACAGCGCCATCTGCACGACACCGGGCACCCAGTGCGCGAGCGTGGCGCCGGCCCAGGCGCCGGCCATGCCGGGCACGCCGAACCACAGCACGTTGCGCCAGTCCACCTGGCGGCTGCGGGCGTAGGGCAGGGTGGCGGCCGCGGCGATCAGGCCCACGACCAGCAGGGAGCCGCCGATGGCGAGCTTCTCGGGCTGGCCGACGAGGTAGTGCAGCACGGGCACCGTGAGGATCGAGCCGCCCGACCCGAGCAGGCCGAGGCTGAGCCCGATGGCGAGCGCGCCGAGGAAGGTCAGCAGCACGGAGGCGGGTCGCCGGGTCAGTCGGCGCACAGTGCGCCGTGCGGCGCATCGGGCTCGCCCGCCGCAGGCTGGCGCGGGCAGTAGATGTCCTGGAGCAGCTCCATGACGCGGATCACCGGCCCGTCCGGCAGCGAGTAGTAGATGGTCTGCGCCTCGCGGCGCGTGGCCACCAGATCGAGTTCCCGAAGCAAGGCGAGGTGCTGCGACAGCGCCGACTGGCTCAAGTCCAGCCGCTGGTTGAGCTCGCCCACCGACAGCGACCCGTCGAGCAGGTGGCAGAGGATGAGCAGCCGCTGTTCGTTGCCGAGCGCCTTCAGGAGCAGCGCGGCGTCCGCGGCGTGCGCCTGCACGTGCTCAGGGCCCGGCACGGGGGCGTTCGGCGGGTCGGGTTGGCAGGGGGCGGGCGTCATTCGCAGCAGTTCTCCTCGGCACCCGCGAATCTTATTTCATCATTGACTAATTTAGCAATCACTAATACTCTGCCCGCTCCTCGTGCCCCCGGAAGCCGCCATGCAGCCCACCGTCACGCCTTTCTATCACCGCCCGACCGGCACCTGGTCGTACGTCGTGGCCGACCCGGCGACCCGGCAGGCCGCGGTCATCGACCCGGTGCTCGACTACGACTGGCGCTCGGGCCGCACGGGGACGGCCTCGGCCGACGCGATCCTCGCGCACCTCGCCGCCGGCGAGCCTGACGCTGCGCTGGATCCTCGAGACCCACGCCCACGCCGACCACCTCTCGAGCGCGCCCCACCTGCAGGCCCGGGCCGGCGGCCAGATCGCGATCGGGATCGGGCATCCGCCAGGTGCAGGCCACCTTCAAGCGGGTGTTCGGGCTCGGTGAGGAGTTCGTGCCCGACGGCCGCCAGTTCGACCGCCTGCTCGCCGACGGCGAGACGATCGAGCTCGGCGAACTCACCGGTCGCGTCATCCCCACGCCCGGACACACCAACGACAGCGTGTCCTACCTGTTCGGCGATGCGCTGTTCGTCGGCGATACCATCTTCATGCCGGACGGTGGCTCGGCCCGCTGCGACTTCCCGGGCGGCGACGCCGCCGAGTTGCACCGCTCCATCCAGCGGCTCTACGCGCTGCCGCCCGAGACGCGCCTGTTCGTCTGCCACGACTACTCGCCGGGCGGCCGCGAGCCACGCTGCGAGACGACGGTCGCTGCGCAGCGCGACTCGAACATCCACGTCCGGGCGGACACGCCCGAGCAGGAGTTCGTCGCCATGCGCCGCGCCCGCGACGCCACGCTCGACATGCCGAACCTGATCCTGCCCTCGGTGCAGGTCAACATCCGCGCCGGCCACCTGCCCCCGCCGGACCCGGACGGCGTGAGCTACCTGCGGGTGCCGCTCAACGTCGTCGGCCGTCCGCTCTGAACACGCTCTTCAACCCCTGATCACGGATCCACTCCCATGCATCACGACACCCATGTCACCGACGCCACCCCCGAGCAGGTGCACGCCTGGCTCGCGAACGGCGAGATCCTGCTCGTGGACGTCCGCGAGCCCAACGAGTACGCCTTCGAGCGCATCCACGGCGCGCTGCTCTACCCGCTCTCGACTTTCGACGCCGGAGCATTGCCGACCGAGGGACGCAAGCTGGTCCTGCACTGCGGCTCCGGCAAGCGCTCGCTGACTGCGGCGCACAAGCTGCAGGCCGCGGGCCACGGTCACCTCACGCACCTCGCGGGCGGCCTCCAGGCGTGGAAGGCCGCCGGCCTGCCCGTGATCCGCATCGACCCCCAGACCGGTCGCGTCGTCGACGACGGCCGGCGCTGATTCACCTGCAGGAGCACCCTCGAATGAGCATCGACCGCATCGTGCTGGCGTTCGCCGGCTTCATGATCCTCGCGAGCCTGCTGCTCGGCGTGTACGTGAGCCCCTACTGGTTCTGGTTCACCGCCTTCGTCGGCGCGAACCTGTTCCAGTCGGCGTTCACGGGCTTCTGCCCGCTCGCGGTCGATCCTGCGCCGGCTGGGCGTGCAGCGCGGCGCTGCGTTCTGAGTCCCCGGGAGACGCTGACATGCGGCGAGCCGGCCTTGGTCTGCGGGCATCCGACGGGGGTCGCCGTGCTGGCGGTCGTGGCCGGCGTGACCGCGGCAACCTGCACGCCCAGGCGTCCGGCGCCGCCCGTGGCGACGGTCGCCGGCCTCGAGACGATCCAGCTGACCGCCGCAGCCTCGCCCACCGAGCGGCTGCTCGACGGCACGGTCGAGGCGGTCAACCAGGCCACGGTGTCGGCGCAGACGGCCGGGCGGGTCTCCGAGATCAACTTCGACGTCAACGACCGCGTGACCGAGGGCGCGGTGATCCTGCGCATCCGCAGCACCGAGCAGGCCGCCGGCCTCGCCCAGGCCCAGGCGGCGCTGAAGGAGGCGACGGCCCGCGAGGCCGAGGCGCAGCTGCGCTACCAGCGCATCAACGACATGTACCAGCGACGGGTGGTCGCCAAGGCGACGCTCGACGAGGCGAGCGCGTCGCGCGACGCGGCCGTCGCCCGGCTGATCGCCGCCCGCGCCGGCCTCGATGCGGCGCGCGAAGGCGTGTCCTACACGGAGATCCGCGCGCCGTATGCCGGCGTCGTCACGCAGCGGTTCGTGCAGGTGGGCGAGGCCGTCGCGCCCGGCACGCCGCTCATGAGCGGCGCCTCGCTCGACGCGCTGCGCGTCGAGGTGGACGTGCCCCAGAGCGTCATCGAGCAGGCGCGTGCCGTGCGCAGGGCGGCCGTGTACGTGGACGGCCGGCGCATCGAGGCCACCGGCGTCACGCTGTTTCCCTCCGCCGAGCCGCAGTCGAACACGTTCCGCGCCCGCATCGAGCTGCCGAGGAACGTCGAGGGTCTCGCGCCCGGCATGTTCGTCAAGGTCGGCCTGATCGTGGGCGAGGCCGACCGCCTGCTCGTGCCGCGCTCGGCGGTCGTCGAGCGCAGCGAGATGCGCGGCGTGTACGTCGTGGCGCCCGACGGCCGCGTCGCGTTGCGGCAGGTGCGGCTCGGTCACGTCCGCGGCGACCAGGTCGAGATCCTCGCCGGGGTCGTCGCCGGCGAGCGCATCGCCCTCGACCCGGTGGCCGCGGGCCTGAAGGCGCGCCGGCCGGCCAAGCCGCATGACTGAGAAGCTGGGCATCAGCGGGCGCATCGCGCGCCTGTTCCTCGACAGCGAGCTCACGCCGCTGCTCGGCATCACCGCGCTGCTGCTCGGGCTGTTCGCGGTGGCCGTGACGCCGCGCGAGGAGGAACCGCAGATCAACGTCACGATGGCGAACGTCATCGTGCCGTTCCCGGGCGCGAGCGCGGAGCAGGTCGAGAGCCTGGTCGCCACGCCGATGGAGCGGGTGCTCGCCGAGATCTCCGGCGTGAAGCACATCTACTCCGGTGTCGCGTCCCGGCGCCGCCGTGCTCACCGTGCAGTTCGAGGTCGGCGAGGAGCGCACCGACGCGATCGTGCGCCTCTACAACGCCATCTACTCGAACCAGGACTGGCGGCCGCCCGGCGTCGGCGTGCTGCAGCCGCTCGTGAAGCCCAAGGGCATCGACGACGTGCCCATCCTCAGCCTGACGCTGTGGACGCAGGACCCGGAGCGCGGCGCGCACGAGCTGCGGCAGGTGGCGCAGGCCATCGAGGCGGAGATCCAGCGCGTGCCGGGCACGCGCAACGTGTACACGATCGGCGGTCCCGACCAGACCGTGCACGTCACGCTCGATCCGCAGCGGCTGGCGGGCTTCGGCCTCACCGTCGAACGAGCTGATCGGCTCGCTGCAGGCGGCCAACGTCGTCCACCACGCCGGAGCCGTCGTGGCCGGCGGCACGCAGCGTGCCGGTGCAGGCCGGCGAGTTCCTCGCCGACCGCGACGAGGTCGCGCAGCTCGTGGTCGCCGTGCACGAGGGGCGGCCCGTGTACCTGCAGGACGTGGCGCAGGTTCGCGCGGGCCCGGACCAGCCCGAGCAGTACGTCACCTTCGGCACGGGTCCGGCGGCGGCGCAGCGGGGCATCGAGTTCGACGGCACGGCGCCGGCGGTGACCATCGCGGTCTCGAAGAAGCCGGGCGAGAACGCCATCGACGTCACGCGCGCGGTCATCGAGCGCGTCGAGCTGCTGCGCGGCACCTACATTCCCGACGGCGTCGAGGTCACGGTCACCCGCGACTACGGCGTGACCGCGAACGACAAGGCGCAGAAGCTCATCCAGAAGCTGATGTTCGCCACCGCCTCCGTCGTGCTGCTGGTGTGGCTCACGGTCGGGTGGCGCGAGGCCGTCGTGGTGGGCGCGGCCGTGATCATCACGCTCGCCGCGACGCTGTTCGCCTCCTGGGCGTGGGGCTTCACGATCAACCGCGTGTCGCTGTTCGCGCTCATCTTCTCGATCGGCATCCTGGTGGACGACGCCATCGTCGTCGTCGAGAACATCCACCGGCACATGGGCCTGCACCCCGGCGCCGCCCTGAGCGAGCTGATCCCGCGCGCCGTGGACGAGGTGGGCGGGCCCACCATCCTCGCGACCTTCACCGTGATCGCGGCGCTGCTGCCGATGGCGTTCGTCTGCGGCCTGATGGGCCCGTACATGAGCCCCATCCCGATCAACGCCAGCATGGGCATGCTCATCTCGCTGGCGGTCGCGCTCGTCTTCACGCCGTGGCTGTCGAAGCGACTGCTGTCGCACGCGAGCGCGTCGGCGCCACGCGCGAGGACGGCAAGGAGTCGCGACTGCACGCTTCTTCGAGCGGGTGATGGCGCCGTTCCTGCGCGGCGACGGCGCGCAGCGCAGCCGCCACAGGCTGTACCTCGGCACGCTCGGTCGCAATCGGGCTCGCGGTGTCGCTGGTGGTCGTGCAGTGGGTCGTGATGAAGATGCTGCCCTTCGACAACAAGTCGGAGTTCCAGGTCGTCGTGGACATGCCGGAGGGCACCGCGCTCGAGGAAACGGCTCGCGTGCTCGACGAGCTGGCCGCGGCGATCGCGGGACTGCCCGAGGTCACCGACTACCAGGTCTATGCGGGCACGGCCGCGCCGATCAACTTCAACGGCCTGGTGCGCCAGTACTACCTGCGCTCCGGTCCCGGGCTCGGCGACCTCCAGGTCAACCTGGTCGACAAGCACCACCGCGACCGGCAGAGCCACGAGATCGCGACGGCCGCGCGACCCGCGCTGGCGGAGATCGGACGCCAGTACGGCGCCGCCGTGAAGGTCGTGGAGGTGCCGCCGGGCCCGCCGGTGCTGGCACCGCTGGTGGCGGAGATCTACGGCCCGTTCCGCGGACGCGCAGCGCGATCTCGCCGCAGGCCGTGCGCAAGGTCTTCGACTCGACACCGGACGTCGTCGACGTGGACGACAGCCTCGAGGCCGAGCGCCCGCGCCTTCTCGTCGCGATCGACCGGCAGAAGGCCGCGCTGCTCGGCGTGAACCAGGCCGAGGCGGCGCAGGTGCTGGCGGCGGGCCTCGGCGGCTTCGACGCGACCTACGTGCAGGTCCGGCCGCGGGACCTACCCGGTCCCGGTGCGCCTCGAGCTCGACGTGCCCGACAAGGCCGACCTCTCCGGCGTGCTCGCGCTCGAAGTGCGATCGTCGGGCGGTGCGCGGGTGCCGCTGTCCGAGATTGCGGTCACGGCAGGAGCGGCCCTGGGACGAGCGCGATCTACCACAAGGACCTGCTGCCCGTGACCTATCGTCACCGCCGATGCGGTCGGCGACCTCGACAGCCCGCTCTACGGCATGTTCGGCATCGTCGGCGCGCTCAAGGACGCACCGCCCGGCGGCATCGACCTCGAGCAGCGGTTCATTCAGCGCGCCCGAGGATCCCGTACCGCTACACCCTCAAGTGGGACGGGGAGTGGCAGATCACCTACGAGACCTTCCGCGACATGGGCGCTCGCCTACGCGGTCGGCCTGGTGCTGATCTACCTGCTGGTCGTGGCGCAGTTCGGATCCTACGCCTGCCGCTCGTGATCATGGCGCCGATCCCGCTCACCATGATCGGCGTGATGCCCGGGCCACGCGCTGCTCGGCGCGCAGTTCACGGCCACCTCCATGATCGGCATGATCGCGCTCGCCGGCATCATCGTGCGCAACTCGATCCTGCTCGTGGACTTCGTCAACATGGAGATCGCGCAGGGCCGCAGCCTCGACGACGCCGTGATCCGTGCCGCGCGCGGTGCGCGCCCGGCCCATCGCGCTCACGGCGCTCGGCGGCGATGATCGGCGCGTTCTTCATCCTCGACGACCCGATCTTCAACGGGCTCGCCGTCTCGCTGATCTTCGGGATCCTGGTCTCCACCGTGCTCACGCTGGTGGTGATCCCGGTCCTGTACTTCAGCTATCGCAACCGACAGCAGCGCGCCTGAGGCGCAAGGGGAGAGTCATGGCCAGAGTCGTCGTGATGGGTGCGGGTCTCGGCGGCGTCGCGTGCGCCTACGAGCTGAGCAAGAAGCTCGGCAAGGCGCACGAGGTGACGATGGTGGGCAGCAGCGCCGTTCTTCGAGTTCACGCCGTCGAATCCGTGGATCCTCGGTCGGCTGGCGCACCGCGCCGCAGACCGCGCGTGGACCTGCCGAGCCGCTCGCCGACAAGGACATCCGCTTCGTGCCGAAGATGGTGGAGTCGATCGACGCGCCGGGCTCGACGCTCCGGCTCGCCGACGGCAGCGACGCTCGCCTACGACTACCTCGTGATCACCACGGGACCGAAGCTCGCGTTCGAGGAGGTCCCGGGACTCGGGCCGCACGGGGCTACACGCAGTCGGTGTGCACGCACGAGCACGCGCTCGCCGGCCTGGGACCGCTACCAGGAGTTCGTGAAGGATCCCGGCCCGATCGTCGTCGGCGCCGCGCAGGGCGCGAGCTGCTTCGGTCCGGCCTACGAGTTCGCGATGATCCTCGATGCCGACCTGCGCAAGCGCAAGATCCGCGACCGCGTGCCGATGACCTACGTCACGAGCGAGCCGTACATCGGCCACATGGGCCTCGGCGGCGTCGGCGACAGCAAGGGTCTCATGGAGTCCGAGCTGCGCCAGCGGCACATCAAGTGGATCACCAACGCGAAGGTCGTCGGGCGTCGAGGCGGGCGAGATGACCGTCACCGAGCACGACGAGGACGGCACGGTGAAGAAGGAGCACGAGCTGCCGTTCAAGTACTCGATGGTGATCCCGGCCTTCAAGGGCGTGGACGCGGTCGCCGCCGTGCCGGAGCTGTGCAATCCGCGCGGCTTCGTGCTCATCGACGAGCACCAGCGCTCGAAGAAGTACCCGAACATCTACTCCGCCGGCGTGTGCGTGGCGATCCCGCCCGTCGAGGCGACGCCCGTGCCGACGGGCGCGCCCAAGACCGGCTACATGATCGAGTCCATGGTGAGCGCGATCTGCGAGAACATCGCCGCCGAGCTCGCCGGGAAGCCGGCCGAGGCGCGCGGCACCTGGAACGCGATCTGCCTCGCCGACTTCGGCGACACCGGCGCCGCCTTCGTCGCGCTGCCGCAGATCCCGCCGCGCAACGTCACCTGGGCGAAGGAAGGCAAGTGGGTGCACCTCGCCAAGATCGCCTTCGAGAAGTACTTCCTGCGCAAGGTGCGCACCGGCGACGGTGGCGCCGGTCTACGAGAAGTACGTGCTGAGCACGCTCGGCATCGAGTCGCTGAAGTCGTGAGGAGGAGTGGGCGGATGAAGGCCGGCGTGCTGCTCATGATCGTCGCATCCCTGCTCGCGGGGATGCCTGGCCGCACCTGCGCTCGGGGCTGAAACGCTCGAGCAGGCCTGGACGCGCGCGCTCGAGGCCGACCGCGGACTCGCCGCTGCGCGCAGCCAGGCCGAGGCCGCCGATCTCGACGCGGCGGCGGCGCGGGCGCAGCGCTGGCCAACGGTTGCGGTCGGCGGCAGCTACACCTGGCTCGACGAATCGCCCGCGTTCGACTTCTCGTTCACCGGGCTGCCGATCACGGCGCCGCCGCTGTTCGGCGGCGACGACTTCGTGACGGGCCAGGCCGCCGTCTCGGTGCCGCTGTTCACGGGCGGCCGAATCACCTCGGCATCGCCGCCGCCGAGGCCCGCGGCCGCGGCGTCGGCGCCCAGGCGGTCGGCGCCGAGCAGGACGTGAAGCTCGCGGTCGCCGAGTCCTACGTCGGCGTGCTGCGCGCGCGCAAGGCGCTCGCCGTGGCCGAAAGCAACGTACGCTCGCTCGAGGCGCTTGCGAGCGACATCGGCGCGATGTTCGAGAGCGAGCTGGTGCCGAAGAACGAGCTGCTGGCAGTCGAGGTGGCGCTGGCCGACGCACGGCAGAGCCGCCTGCGTGCCGCCAACGCCGCGGAGATCGCACAGGCCGCCTACAACCGGCGTCTCGGCGAGCCGCTCGATCGTCCCGCCGAGATCGAGGAGTCCATCCCGGCGCCCGACGCACTGCCCACCGAGCTCGCGGTGCTGGTGCAGCAGGCGCTCGACCGGCGCACCGAGCTCGCCGCACTCGGCGAACAGGCCGAGGCCTACGGGCAGCTCGCCCGGGTCGAGCGGGCGCGGGTGCTGCCGCAGCTCAGCGTGAGCGGCGGGTACACCTACCTCGAGAACCAGTTCCTCGACGACGAGACGGTCGCGATGGCGGGCGTGGGCGTGCAGTGGGCACTGTTCGACGGCGGCCAATCCCGCAAGCGCGCCGCGGCGCTCGAGCGCAACCGGCGCGCCACGCAGGAGCAACGCGCCGACGTCGAGTCGATGATCGCGCTGCAGGTACGACAGGCGTGGCTCGACATCGAGGAGACGCGACAGCGCGTGCACGTGACGCGCCGACGCGGTCGGGCAGGCGGAGGAAAACCTTCGCATCGCGCGCGAGCGCTACGGCGCGGGACTCGGGACGCAGACGCAGCTGCTCGAGGCGGAGACGCTGCGGGTGCAGGCGCTCACCAACCGCGACAACTCCACGCTCGATGCGGGGCTGGCGCGGTTGCGGTTGGCTCGGGCGGTCGGGTCGCTCTGACGTCGGCCGGGACGAGTGCAGTGGCAGGGCGTGGATTGCGGGCCCGTCCTGCCTCGCGAAAGCCGACATGCTCGGCTGGACGGGCCCGCAATCCACGCCTGACACGGGGCGCCTGAGCGAGCTCGGGCCTTGCTGTCGAGTCGCACGGCGCATGGTGGTTTGTGCCGGACTCCGCCGCACGGCGCGGCGTGATCCGGCCACAGCATCGTGCGCCGTGCGAGTTTTCGGTCCGCCGAAAGCTCGCCCAGGCGCCGTCGGTCAGGTGGGGATTCCGGGTCGGTCCAGCCGAGCATATCGGCCTTCGCGAGGCCGGACCGACCCGGAATCCCCACCCCGCCACCACAACGGCCAGCGGCCGAAAGAATTCACTCGGCCCGAAACCCCGCACCCGCACGCCATCGGAAACGGCGTCCCCCGGATGCACGATCACCGTGTCGCCTTCCTCGAGCCCCGCGACGATCTCGGTGAGCAGCCCGTTGCCGGGACCCACGGTGACCTCGCGCTGCCGCGCCCGTCCGCCCTCGACCGCGAACACTGCCCAGCCATCGTCGCGTCGGAACAGGGCGCTCGCGGGCACGGTCAGCGCGTCCTCGCGTTCCCAGACGATGAACACCGCCTCGACGCGGTAGCCGTCGCCGAGCCGCTGCCAGGCGGCGGGCGGCGAGGCGAGATCCACGATCACGCGCACGCGTTGCTCCTCGACGCCGAGTGCACTCACCTTGGTGAAGCCCGTGGGCTCGACGGTGCGGACCACGCCCTCGAGGGAGCCTCGCCGCCCCAGCGCTCGAGCTGCACGCGTCCGCCGGGTGCGATGCGCACGGCGTCCCGCGACAGCACCTCGACCTCGACCTCGAGTTCGCCCGGGTCACCGACCTCGAGCAGCGGCTGGCCCGCCGCCACCACGCCCGCGCTCTCCTGCCGGATGGCGAGCACGCGGCCCTCCACCGGCGAGCGCAGCGGGACGGTCTCGAGCGGCCTTCCCGGCTCGCCGGTGGAGGTGTAACGCAGGGCGACGTTCGCGGCCTCGAGGTCGTAGCGCGCCACCTCGATGTCCGCGGTCGCGGCGCGGCGCGCTGCCTCCGTCGCGCGCATCCGGCCGCGCGCCTCGTCGAACTGCGAGCGGGAGACAAGCCCCTTCTCCACCAGCCCCTCGCGGCGCGCGAACTCCGCGGCGGCGAGTTCCGCCTCGGCGACGGCCTGCCGTGCGGCGGCCTCGCGCCTCGTAGCTCCGCACGCGCGGCCGCGACGCGCGCCTCAGACTCCGCTCGGCTGCGCTGGTCGAGCGTCGCGGGTCGCAGCGGGTCGAGTGTGGCGAGCGTTGCGCCGCGTGGCGCCGGCGTCGCCGACCTCGAGATCGATGCGGCGCAGGTAGCCGGCCACCGGCGCGTACAGCACGTAGCGGTCGCGTACGCGTGTGCGGCCTTCCTCCTCGACCGTGATCGCGAGCGGACGGCGCGCCACCGTGGCCGTCTCCACCGGCTCGGCGCGCGGCCAGAAGCCCCAGGCGACCGCCGCGGCGACCACGGCGGCCAGGACGAGCAGTCCTTCAGGCGTTTCGACGGCACGTCTACTCCCGGGTCTTCAGGACCTCGACGAGGTCGAGGTGGCGCGATCCTGCGCCAGATCAGCACGGCGCTCGCGGCGAACGAAACGAGCACCACGGTCGAGGCCAGCGAGTACGTCGCCGGCTGCACGATCAGCGGGACACGGTACAGGTCGGAGGCGAACGCGGCGGCGAGGTAGGCCGACAGCGCGCGCCCGAATGCGAAGCCGAGCGGCAGCGCGACAGCGTGAGCAGTGCCGATCTCGCCGAGCAGGATGTATCCGACCTCGCCCCGCGTGAAGCCGAGCACCCGCAGCGAAGCGAGCTCGCGGCCCCGCTCGGACAGCGCGATGCGCGCCGAGTTGTACACCACGCCGAAGGCGACGAACCCGCCGAGCAGCGCCGTGATCAGCGAGAAGAACAGGATGGTCTGCTCCATCATCTCGTTGAACTGGTTGATCGAATTCTCGCGCACCACCGTGCCGGCGACGCGCGGCATGCGCCGCAGCTCCCGGTAGACCCCGACCTATCGTGCCGGATCCACCGCGAGGCGTGCGCCGGAGATCGCCGGTCCCTCGCGCAGCAATCGGTTGAGCGACTCGCGGCTCAGGTAGGCGTTGACGCCGAGGTACTGGCGCGTGACGCCCGCCACCGGGACTTCGAGCACTTCGCGGCGGCCTTCGAGCACCTCGATGCGCAGCATCTCCCCGGGCTCGATGTCGAGGATCTCGCGGGCGAGGTACTCCGTCAGCACCACGCCTGCGGCCGGGATCGGCACGGGCCGCAGCGACATGTCGAGCACCCGCTGAAGCTCGGCGCCCGGCTCCACGCCCTCGACGGACGTCCGGTAGCTGCGATGCCCGTGCACGAGGCGGGCGGGGACGGCGCGGAAGCCCTCGGCGAGGGTCACGCCGTCGAGCGCGTCGAGCGAGTAGAGCGCGCGACGCGGCGTCGGGTCCGTGAACATCACCGTCATGTCCTCGCGGCTCGCGAGCACGTACTGCACGTCGATCATCCAGCCGATGGAGTCGCGCTGGAAGTTGGTGATCATCAGGATGCCGACCGCGGCGGAGATGCCGAGCACCGTCAGGCCGGAGCGAAGCGGCCGGCGGGCGACGTGGCGCACGATCATGCGCGAGGGCTCGGCGAGCCGCCGGCGCAGACCGGCCCGCTCGAGGAAGGTGGCGCGGTACATGGGCGGCGGCTCGGGCCGCATCGCGACCGCCGGGCGGCAGGCGAGGCGGCACGGTGCACGGCGAGGGCGGTGCCGGCAAGTCCCGCGACCAGTGTGACCGTGACGGCCTGCATGAACACCACCGGGTCGAGGTACAGCTCGAGGTAGGGAAAGCTGTAGAAGGTCTGGTAGACGCTCGCCATGCCGCGCGCGAACCACAGTCCTGCGCCGATCCCGGCCGCGAGGCCGAAGGACATGATTGCGAGCACGAGCTTCAGGTAGTGCCAGGCGATCGCGGACGTCTCGTAGCCGAACGCCTTCAGCGTGCCGATCTGCTCGCGTTCGAGGGCGATGAGGCGCGTGATCACCACGTTGAGCAGGAACGCCGCCACGCCGAGGAAGATCGCCGGGAAGACGGTCGCCATGGTCGCGAGCCCGCGCAGTTCCTCGGTGATGAAGCGGTGGCTGAACTGGTCCGCGCGCTCGTATGCGCCGGCGCCGCCGTAGCGGGCGAGCACGACGTCCACCGCGTCGATCACGTCGCGAGCGTCGGCCCCGCGCTGCAGCGAAAAGCTCACGTCGTTGAACGCGCCGTCCATGTCGAGCGCCGTGGCGAGTGCACGCCGGTTCATCCACAGGATCCCGTAGCGCTCGTGGTCCGGGAAGATGCCGCCCGGCGGTATGGCGTACATGAACTCCGGGCGACAGCGTGACGCCGGTGACCGTGAACTGCTTGCGGCGCCCCTTGATGACGGCGGTAATCCGGGCGCCGGGCCCGAGATCGTGCGCCGCGGCGAAGTCGTCGCTGACGGTCACCTCGTGCTCCGCGTGCGGATCGGGCAGGCGTCCCGGCCGCAGCCACGGCACGTTGAGCAGCGCCTCGCCGTGCTCGGGCAGCGACACGATGCGTGCGGTCACCGGGTCGTCGAAACCGTCGATCTCGAGGTTCGCCGCGGCCGTGACCCGCGTCTCGATCTCGTTCACGCCCGGCAGCGCGGCGAGCTGCCCGGCGACCGCCTCCGGCGCGCGCACCAGCCCCGCGAATACCTCGGCGAAGCGCTGGTCGGCGTAGTAGCGCTGCTGCGTGACCGAGAGCGACTGGTAGGTGACGCGCGACATCACGAAGGTGGCGATGCCGCCGAGCAGCACCAGCGAGATGGCGGCCACCATGCCGCGCAGGTGCCAGAGGTCGCGTCGCAGCTTGCGGTCGAGGACGGCCATCACCAGGCCAGCTCCCGCGCTTCCTTGCGATCGCGTGTTGCGCTCGCTGCCCGAGATGCGCCCGTCGGCCATGCGGATCACGCGGTCGGCCATGCCGGCGATCACGGCGTTGTGCGTGATCACGACCGTGGTCGTGCCGAGGCTCGCGGTTGACGCGGGCGATGGCCTCGAGCACGACGATGCCGGTCGTGGAGTCGAGCGCGCCGGTGGGCTCGTCGCAGAGCAGCACTGCCGGGCTGCTTGGCGATCGCACGCGCGATCGCCACCCGCTGCTGCTCGCCGCCCGAGAGTTGCGCCGGAAAGTGATCGAGCCGCTCGCCCAGGCCCACGAGCTCGAGCGCCTCCTCCGGCGTCATCGGTGCGCGCGCGATCTCGGTGACCAGCGGCGACGTTCTCGCGCGCCGTCAGGCTCGGGATCAGGTTGTAGAACTGGAACACGAAGCCGACGTGGTCGCGGCGGAACGCGGTGAGCTCGCGCTCGCTGGCGCGGGCCAGGTCGTGGCCGGCGTAGCGCACCTCGCCCGAGGTCGGCGCTGTCGAGGCCGCCGAGGATGTTGAGCAGCGTGGACTTGCCGCTGCCCGAGGGCCCGAGCAGCACCACGAACTCGCCCTCGTAGAGGTCGAGGTCGACGCCGCGCAGCGCGACGACCTCGACCTCGCCCATGCGGTAGACCTTGGTCAGGGCGCGGGCGCGGAAGACGACGTTGGAGTCCACGCTCGGCAGCTTAGGGCGGGGGACGCAACGTGGCGATAGTGGTTTGCGCGGCCTCGGTCGATTCGAGTGCGCTGGTAGCGGGCGGGGTTTCCGGGTCGGTCCGGCCTCGCGAAGGCCGATATGCTCGGCTGGACCGACCCGGAAGCCCCGCCTGACACGCGGCGCCTGGGCGCGTTCTCGCCGGGGCGAGAACTCGCACGGCGCAGGGTGAAGTCTGCCCGGATCCCGCCGCACCGTCGGCGGCAACAGGTGGCGGGTGCGCAACGGCACTCAACGCTGATTCAGGTCCACGTTCCCGCCGGCTTACGAGCGGGCTGCTGTATTGGACGTCTCATGCGCCGTGCGAAGGCCGCCGCAGGCGGTCGAGCTCAGGCGCCGCAGTGATGGCGGTCCGTGCCGGGTGCGTTTCGACCAAGCGAGTATCGGGGAGCGACTCGAAACGCACCCGGCACGGACCGCAAGCCACCGCCCCGGACGCACCACCTCTCAGGCGACCTTGCTCGCTGCCGCAGTTGCACCAGCAGGACGCAGCGACATAACGCGGCGAGTTCAGTCGAGCAGGTCGAGGGCGATCGAATCCGCGCGGCGCGAGGCCTTGGTGGCCGGCGCCCCCGGACCGAAGCTCATCGGCGGCACCGTGCGCGGCGCGGTGAGCAGCCATGCCTGCGTCGCCTTGCGCGCCGCCTCGACGAGCGCGTTGCGGCGCGCCTCGCTCATGTCGAACTCGGTCGTGCCGTAGCCCTTGGCCGGCAGGCGCACGATGAGGTCGCCGTGCTCCTCGATCACCCGCTTGTCGTGCGCGGTGGTCGCGGTGTCGACCAGGCGGCCGATGCGCTGACCAGCGCGAACTCCGCGAGCGCGCCCGGCTGCTTCGCCGCGGCGCCCGCGCCGGCGCCCGGCACCTCGAGCGACTCGTCGATCATGAGCCCGAGCACCGGGTTGTTCTGCTTCGGGCCCATCACGTTCGTGACCTTGCGGCTCGGCCGAGATGAACAGCTCGAGCGGGAAGTTCGAGAGCATGCCGCCGTCCACCACGCGTGCCCGGCGATGTCGCGGCCGCGATAGGCGCCCCACTCGGGCCGCCACGTCACCTCGTCCCAGACCAGCGGGATGCTCATGGACATGCGCACCGCCTAGACGACCGGGCAGTCCGGCGCGGTGCGGTGATTGAGCACGAGCAGCCGGCCGTCGGTGGTGTCGGAGGCGACCATCGAGAGGTCCACGCCGGTCGCCTCGAAGAACTGCCGCAGCGTCATCCCCGAGTAGCCGCGCGGCTTGCCGTCCGCGCGCTGGCCGGCGTCGAGCTTGCCGCTCATCCACGTGACGAAGCGCCGCGCCGCGAACCAGCCGCCGCGCTCGACGAGCGCCACGAGGTGGCGCGACTTGCCGCCGCGGGCCAGCGCCCGCACGACCTTGCGGTCCATCTGGTCCTCGAGGAAGTTCGGCAGCAGCGACAGGTCGAGGTTCTTCAGCAGCGCCAGCATGCCGCCCTGCTCGATCTCGGCGTCGGTGAAGTCCTCCGGGCGGCCCATGAAGCCCGCGAAGACCGGCTTGCCGTTCTCCTGCTCCATCAGCGCCGCGTTCATCTCGTCGACCGTGTAGCCCGCGGCGAGCAGCGTCGCCGTGATGGCGCCGGCCGACGTGCCGAGCAGCCGGTCGTGGGTATGGCCCGCCTGCAGCAGCTCCGCGACGGCGCCCACGAACGCCATGCCCTTCGCACCGCCACCCTCGAACACCAGGTCGTATCTCATCGGTCGGCTCCTCTGCGCGGCTCGTGACGCCGCGGTCGGTCAGTCGTCGAGGTCGTCGTCCTTGTTGCGCCGGCGGACCGGACCGCAGAGCGCCAGGAACGGCGTCGTGTCGCGCTGGACGTAACGGTCGCCGGTCTTCTTCCAGAACTGCCGGCTCGCGGGGCTCTCGAGGTAGTCGAGGCGACGGTCGATGCGCCGCTCGCCGATGACGCTCTTGAGCACGGCGATGCGGACGTTGCCCAGCGAATCGAGGATCAGCGTGCAGCCGCCGTAGATCTCGAAGCCGGGCTTGCCGTCGCGCGGACGCACGACGCGCACCTGCAGGATCTCGGCGACGGTGTCGAAGATGGTCTGTCCGTCGGGCCCGATGCGACGCAGCGTGCGCACCGACTCGATCCGCGGCAAGGCCACCTGGTCGCCCTCGAGGCGCGGGTCGCCGTTCCTCACCAGCCCGAGTTCCTCCATGCAGGTGTCGCTGCCGGTCACGTGCTCGCCGAGCTCGCAGGCCTGCGCGATCTGCTCGCCCACCGTCACCGCGCTGCCGGGATCGCCCGAGAAGTAGATCTCCCTGAAGGACAGCGCCTTGATCGGAGCCAGCGTGCGTCGGGGTGGCCGCCAGAGCAGCGAATCCTCGTTGAGGCTCACGACCTCCCGGGGATAGACGCCGCGCAGGCGAAACGCGTCGATCAGCGCCTCGCGATAGTTCCAGACGTCGTCGGGGACCAGCTCCGAGTCCGCCGTGATGATTGCGCGCAGGTACTCGCCGAGTCGCACGTCCACGGGCGGGAGGTAGTCCACCGCCCGGATCAGCATGTTCAGGAACTGGCTGGCGAGGTTGTGCGCGCGCGTCGTGAGCACCTCCACGAGCGCCTCGGGCAGGTCGCCTTCGGCCAGGCGGCCGGTGCCGCCGGTCGCGAGGCGCATGATCGAGGCGGTCTTGCGCTCGTAGACCGTGCAGAACGCGTCGAACACCGCCGCCATGAGCAGCTCGCCCATCTGGTGCGCCGGCATCTTCGGGTCGTAGCGCAGTTCCGTGTTGCACGCGCTGCGCAGCGCCTGCACGCCGCCCGAGGCCCGGCCGAACTGCTGCCCGATGTGGCTCAGGTACTTCGAGTCGCGCAGGTTGCCGTGGCAGCGCGCCAGCGCGGTGCGCAGCGCGTCCTTGTGCAGGAAGTGGTGGAACAGCGCCATGAGGTCCGAGAAGCCCTCGTGGAATCCCGACATGTCCGCGCTGGTCTGCAGCACGAAGTTCGAGCGCAGCGCGTCGAGCATCGCGTGCGTCATCTCGTGGCAGACGATGTCGTGCGACAGCGCCGTGTACACGATGCCGCGGGGCAGCGTGCCGTCGGTCGGCTTCTCGTGGGCGTAGAAGTACCCGAAGTTGAGCGTGCCCTGGTTCGGGTCGTACCACGCGTTCTGCGTCTCGCCCGCGAATGGCCGGATGCGCAGGCGCGTCACGCCGTCGCGCGCCGGGAACGGCCACGGGATCTGCCGCCCCAGCGCGCGGCGGAAGGTGCGGTGCACGAGGCTTGCCACGCCGTAGACCATCTGGGCATGGAAGGCGGGATTCGAGTCGGACGGCGCCATGCCGCTGCCGAGGAGCACCTTGAGACCGTCGAGGTCGGGATCCGCATCCGTCGGCTTCTTGCCGGTGTCGATGTCCGTCGTGTCCACCTCGAACAGGCAGCCGACCGGGCCCGGCGCGAGCTTCTCGTAGGGGATCTCGATCGTGGCGTACTTGCCCTCGCGCACCAGCGCCGACGGATCGACCGCGAAGATGCGCAGCCGGCGCGTGGTCGGCTCGCCCAGCTGCCATTCGTGGGCGCTCGTGGACGGGTAGTACACCCGCGGCCCGAGCTGGTAGGTCTTGCCGTGGTTGCACTGCGCGAACGACGGGCGGTCCACGCTCGGGTTCAGGTACTTGTCGAAATCCCCCATGCTTACTCCCCACTCCGGCCGGCGCGTCCGGGCGCCTCCACGCCCGATCGTCGCGCCCCGGTGCTCAGATGTCGAGCCCGCTCACGAAGTCGCTGGTCTGCGTCAGCAGCTTCTGTGCGATCTGCGCGCGCAACCCGGACAGCACCGCCGCGTTGATCGTGGCCTTGCCGGCATTGTTCTCGATGCGGACCTCGTTCTTGCGGAACTTGAAGAACAGCACCTGCGTGATCTTCTGCTCGGCCTCGAGCGCGAACGCGGTCAGGGCGACGAACAGGTCGCCGGCCGGGTCGCGGTCCACCGTGGACACCTGGAAATGCGCGGTATTCGCCGAGCGGCTCTCGCGGTTGAAGATCGTCACCCACGGATTGCCTGCGTCCATCTTCTTGAGCGCCTGCACGGTCGAGGCCAGCACCGCGAGCGCCGTGGGCGCGCCGGCGAGCAGCGTCGTGGCGACGTCGAGCACGGCCTCGTGGGCCTGGAAGCCGTCACTCTTCTCCTGGTAGTGCTGCAGGTTCGTCTGCTGCGTGACGAAGCCGATGTTCCCGAGCACGGTGAAGTACTGGTTGTACCACTCCCGGATCTCGACCAGCGAGCGCGGCTCGGGCACGACCTTCTTGGCCCGCAGCTGCGCGAGCAGCGCCGAGTTCACGATGTCGCCGCGCTGTTCGGCGGTAACGCCCTGCACGAACGACACGACCTCCGAGCCCACGACCAGCGCCTGGTCGCGGGCCGCGTCGAAGTTGATCGGCGCCGACGGGGCGGCCGCGGCCCCGAAGCGCGGCGCGGGCAGGTCGAGGCCCATGACGAAGGAGCGTGCGTGGTCGAGGTCGATGCTCATTTTGTTTCCCCCTTGGACGGACGGACGTGGCCGGATCCGGTGCCGGTCCGCGGCGCTTGACGCCGCGGGCCAGGCGAACATCATACTGCTGCGTCGTAGACATAATACGGTTCAGCCGCGAGTGCCGACTCCGCGAGGGCCCGGAAGTCACCTGCGAGGTGAGCGGGCGGGCCCACGGAAGTCCGGCTGGCTCCTGAGGTCTCTGACCGGAGGTAAGTCCGATGCCCTCACCCGCTTTCGACGCAGCGATGCCGTTCATCCTCCGCTGGGAAGGTGGCTTCGTCGACCACCCGAACGATCCCGGTGGCCGCACCAACAAGGGCGTGACGCAACGCGTGTATACGGCCTGGCGCGCGCGCCGCAGCCTGCCGCCGAAGGACGTCAAGTTGATCACCGACGGCGAGGTCAAGGAGATCTACGAAGGCGACTACTGGCTGCCGCCGCGTTGCAACCAGCTGCCGACGAAGCTCGACCTCGTGCAGTTCGACACGGCCGTGAACATGGGCGTGGGCCGCGCGGTGCGGTTCCTGCAGGGCGCGGTCGGCTGCGGCGTGGACGGCCAGTTCGGTTCCGGCACGGCACAGGCCGTGGCGGGCTGTGAGCCGCGCAGCGCGCTGGTCGCCTACTGCGACGCCCGCGAGGCGTTCTACCGGCGGCTCGCGGTCGCGAATCCGAAGCTCAAGGTGTTCCTCAAGGGCTGGCTCAACCGGCTCAACTCGCTGCGCAGGGAAGTCGGGCTGCCGGTCTTCGGTTTCACCGAGCCGTCGAGCCTCTCGGAAGCCGGGCCGATGATGCGCATTCCCGATCTCGGCGAGGACCCGGATTTCGACATCTGACTCACGATGGGCGAGCGGGCCCGGAGGCCAGCCGTCAGTCCGACAGAACGCGCCCGGGATTGAGGATACCCTTCGGGTCGAGCGCGACCTTGAGTCGTCGCATCAGCGCGAGCTCCGCCTCGCTGCGCGACAGCGACAGCCACGGCTGCTTCTCGAGGCCGATGCCGTGCTCCGCCGAGACCGAGCCGCTGCGGGCCGCGAGCGGCTCGTACACGCAGCGCTCGATGCCGTGGCGCGCCTCGCGGCTCGGTGGCCCGGCGGCGATGACGTGCAGGTTGCCGTCGCCCAGGTGCCCGAACACGAAGCGGCGATACGCAGGCCACTCACGTTCGAGCCGTGCGAGGATCTCCGCCACGTAGCCTTCCATCTCCGTCACCGGCAGGCTGATGTCGAACACCACCGGCATGCCGAGCCGGAAAAACTGCTCGACGTCGTCGCGCAGTGCCCAGAGCGAGGCACGCTGCGATTCGGACGAGGCGATCACCGCGTCGGCGACGAGGCCCGCTTCGATCGCCTCGCCGAGCGCTTCCTCGAAGCGCGCCTGGTCGCGCGCGGGGTCGCCGCCCGCGCCTTCGATCAGCACGTAGTAGGCGTATTCCTGGGAGATCGGCGCGGCACCCTTCGCGGGCGGTGTCGTCACCAGCCGATAGAACTCGTTCCACATCACCTCGAAGGCCGAGAGCGCGCCGCCGAGCGCGCCGTCCATGTGCTTGAGCAGCCGCGTCACGTCAGCGAACTCCGCGCAGGCGACGAGCGCGGTCTGGGTGCTGCGCGGCGCCTCGCGCAGGCGCAGCACGAGCCGGGTCACGATGCCGAGCGTGCCCTCGGTGCCGATGAACAGCTGCTTCAAGTCGTAGGCGGCGTTGTTCTTGATCATGCGGTTCATCGAGGAGATGACCGTGCCGTCGGCGAGCACCGCCTCGAGGCCGAGCACCGACTCGCGCGTCATGCCGTAACGGATCACGCCGTTGCCGCCGGCGTTGGTCGCGACAGTGGCACCGATGTGCGCCGAGCCGCGGGCGCCGAAGTCCACCGGGTAGAGCAGGCCGTGCTTCTCGGCCTCCTGCTGCACGGTCTCGAGCGGCACGCCGGCCTCGAGGGTCATCGTGCGGTTCACCGGGTCCACCGACTCGATGCGGTGCATGCGCTCGAGCGACAGGCCGATCTCGCCCGGGCCCGCGACGCAGCCGCGGACGAGCCCGGTGAGACCGCCCATCGGCACGACCGGCTGGCCGGCCGCATGGCAGGCTGCCAGCACGCGCGACACCTGCTCCGTATTCGCCGGACGCACGATTGCGAGCGCCTGGCAGGGGCTGTGATCGGCCCAGCTCACGGAGCGCGCGCGGACGTCGGCGCCCGTGAGGACGCCGTCGGGGCCCACGATGTCGGTCAGCACTTGGATGTCCATGTCACGTCCCCCGCCGGCGGGCGCCGGCTCAGCCCGAGTTCTTCTCGAGGTCGGCGATGAAGCGGTTCGCCTCTGCGATGGCCTTGTTGAGTTCGGCCACCAGCTGGTTCACCTGCGTGTCCACCGTGCTGACCTCGCCCCTCAGTCCCGCAATCGCGCGGGCGTTGAGGTTGTGCTTGAGGAACAGCACCTGGTCGCGCAGCGGCTGCAACGCGGGTTCGAGCTTGCTCTCGGCGCGCCGCATGGCGCCGATCATCTCGGTGTAGCGGGCTCGCGTATTTCGAAGCTGCTGCTCACTCTGTGCCCGCAGGCTCGCGCTCGAATACTGTCCGAGCTCGTCCTGCCATTCCTTGAACAATGCTTCTGCGACGCTCTCCACGTCCCGGATGTGCTTGCGGACTGACTCGGCCGCCGACTCGCTGTCCTTGAGCTGCGCCGCGAGGCGCTTGTACTGCGCCTCGAGGTCGCCGCCCTGGTAGCTCACCACCTTGCCGAACTCGGTGAGCGCGTCGGTGATCTCCTGCTTGGCTTGCTCCTGGGAGTCGCGGGCCGACACCACGCGGCTCGCGAGGATGTCGCGCTTGGCGAAGCCCACGCCCTCCATAGCCGAGTAATAGGCGGTCTCGCAGCCGCCGAGAAGCAGTGCAGCGGCGACGAGGAGCGAGGGTGAACCTTCGAATCATCATGCATCTCCGGGTCAGGTCTTCATGGCAGGTCGGGCAGCGCCAGGCTCGCGACCGCCGCCTCGAATGCCATGCACAGCCTATCGACCTGTGCGGCCGATGTCGCCGGCGAGACCAGCATCATGTTGTGGAACGGCGCGATCAGGCAGCCGCGATTGAGGAGCGCGAGGTGGATCGCCTGCTCGAGCGCCGGGGCGTGCGCCGCCTCGGCCTCGGTGCCGTTGCGCAGCGGCCCGGGCGCGCACACGAACTCGACGCGGGCGCCGACGCGAACGACGTGCCAAGGCAGGCCGTAGGCCTGCACGATCGCCGATAGCCCCGCAGCCAGCTGGGCGGCGAGTGCGTCCATGTGCGCGTAGGCCTCGTCCGTCATCACGTGCTCGAGCGTGGCGCGCATGGCGGCGAGCGACAGCGCGTTGGCCGAGAGCGTCGTGCCCATGCCGGAATGGCCCGGCGGTGTCGCCGCGCGCACCTCGTCGAGGCGTCGCGCGACCTCGTCGGTGAAACCCCACACGCTTGCCGGCACGCCGCCGGCGATGGGCTTGCCGATGACGAAGAGATCCGGCTCGAGGCCGTGCGCGCGCGTGTAGCCGCCCGGACCCGTCGAGATGGTGTGTGTCTCGTCGATCAGCAGCAGCGTGCCGGCGGCGCGCGTGAGACGCCGCAGTTCGGCATGGAAGCCGGGCTCGGGCAGCACCATGCAGGAATTGGTCATCACGGGTTCGGCAATCACGCAGGCGACATCGCCACGCGCGAGCGTCGACTCGAGCGCCGGCAGGTCGTTGAACTCGACGACGCGCGCGAGCTGAGTGAGGTCGGCGGCCTGGCCCAGCAGGCCCGGCCGGTGCACCGCCCGGCCGTCCACCAGCCGCACGAAGGTCTCGTCCACCGTGCCGTGGTAGCAGCCGTTGAACACCAGGATCCGCGGCCGGCCGGTGACCGCGCGCGCCACGCGCAGCGCGAAGCGGTTGGCATCGGTGGCCGTCGTGGCCACCTGCCATTGCGGCAGGCCGAAGCGTTCGGCGAGCAGCCGCCCGACCGCCATGGTGTCCTCGGTGGGCAGCATGCTGGTGAGGCCGCGCGTCGCCTGACCGCGCGATCGCCTCGGCCACGGCGCGCCGGCGAGTGGCCGAACATCGCGCCGGTGTCGCCGAGGCAGAAGTCCGCGTAGTCGTTGCCGTCCACGTCGTGCAACACCGCGCCCTGGGCCGACTCGACCACCAGCGGGTAGGGCATGGACCAGTCGCGCATCCAGTGCATGGGCACGCCCTGGTAGAAGCCCGCGATGCCGTGGCCGGCGAGCTGCATCGACCGCGGATGCAGCGACGGCGTAGCTCGCGCACTCAGCCTCGAACACCTCGTGGATGCGCTGCAGGGGAAGGCCGCCGACGATGTCAGGGTTCACGAGAGGGGTGCGCCGGGTCCGGGGTGACCGCCGCGATTGTAGAGCGCGGGTAAGCCCGCGGCCCGGGTTCGGTGGATGTCCGTGTGGCGGCCGCCCGGTGGGGCCGTCACAATCGACGTCCCGCGGCCGACCGCGACAGCAAGCCACCGGCCCAGGAGTCCGCTGCATGTCCCACGAAATGAACGGCGCGCGATCGCTGGTGCAGACGCTGGTGAACTGCGGCGTCGAGGTCTGCTTCTCCAATCCGGGCACCTCCGAGATGCACTTCGTGGCCGCGCTCGACTCGGTGAGCGGCATGCACCCGGTGCTGTGCCTGTTCGAGGGCGTGGCCACCGGCGCTGCCGACGGCTACGGGCGCATCGCCGGCAAGCCCGCAGCCACGCTGCTGCACCTCGGGCCCGGGCTCGCCAACGGCCTCGCCAACCTGCACAACGCCCGGCGCGCGGCCACGCCGATCGTCAACATCGTGGGCGACCACGCCACCTACCACCTGCAGTACGACGCGCTGCTCACCTCGGACATCGTGGGCTTCGCGCGTCCGGTCTCGGCCTGGATCTGCGAGTCGAAAAGCGCCGCCACCGTGGCCGGCGACGCCGCGCGGGCCGTACAGGCGGCGCGCGCCGCCCCGGGCGGCATCGCCACGCTGATCCTGCCCGCCGACACCGCCTGGAACCCGGCGCAGCGCGCGGCCGGACCGCTGCCGGACCTCGGCGCGGCCCCGGCCAGCGCCGAGGCCGTCGAGCAGACGGCGCGGCTGCTCACCAACGGCAAGAAGTCGGCGATGCTGCTGCGCGGCACCGCGCTGCGCGGCGCGGGCCTCGAGGCGGCGGGGAGGATCCAGGCGAAGACCGGTGTGCGGCTGCTGTGCGACACCTTCGCGCCGCACGCCGAACTCGGCGCGGGCCGCGTGCCCGTGGAGCGGATTCCGTACTTCGCCGAGCAGATCGTCGCCACGCTGCAGGGTCTCGAGCAGATCGTGCTGGTGGGCAGCAAGCCGCCCGTGTCGTTCTTCGCGTACCCCGGCAAGCCGAGCTGGTGCGCACCGGAGTCCTGCGAGTTCAGCCACCTCGCGCTGCCCCACGAGGACGGCGCGGCCGCCCTCGCGGCGCTCGCCGACGCGCTGGGTGCGACCGGTCTCGAGCCGGCCCGTACGCCGCTCGTGATTCCGGACCTGCCGTCGGGTGCGCTCAATGCCGCGACCGCTGCACAGGTGATTGCGCACCTGACGCCCGAGGACGCCATCGTCGCCGACGAATCGGCGACCGCCGGCCTGCCGCTGCTGATGTTCCTCGCGCGCGCCCGGCCGCACACCCACCTGCCGCTCACCGGCGGCTCGATCGGCCAGGGCCTGCCGCTCGCCGTGGGTGCGGCCATTGCGGCCCCCGGCCGCAAGGTGGTCTGCCCGCACGGCGACGGCGGTGCGGCCTACACGGTGCAGGCGCTGTGGACCATGGCCCGCGAGAAGCTCGACGTCACGACGGTGATCTTCGCCAACCGCTCCTACGCCATCCTGAACATCGAGCTGCAGCGCGTCGGCGCGATCGGCGCGGGCGCCAAGGCCATGTCCATGCTCGACCTGCACAACCCGGAGATGAACTGGTCGCAGATCGCCCAGGGCTTCGGCGTCGAGGCGAGCCGCGCCACGACCTGTGAGGAATTCGCGGCGCAGTACGCCTCCGCGATGAAGCAGCGCGGGCCGCGCCTGATCGAGGTGCTGATCTAGGCTGCGACCCGCCCTCCGGTGCGCGGTTGACGCTCTTCGATCGCCCATGGATACTGCGGTGCACGATGAATCCGCGCGTTGTAAACACCCTCGATCGCCGCTGGCGGTGGCGCCACTCCTAGGAGTGGGCCCGGGCACGCGCGTCTCGTACGCTAAGAATCTTGGGACCCATCTCCGCGAACCGACCGGGGATGGGTTTTCAGTTGCGCGTCCCCGGATCCTCGCGACCGAGGAACCGTCAGTGACGACCAGCCTGTTCGACATCTCGGCCGACCTCGACACCCCGGTGTCGGCTTACCTCAAGCTCAAGCCGTTCAGGCCGCGCTTCCTGCTGGAGAGCGTGGAAGGCGGCGAGCGACTCGCGCGCTACTCGTTCATCGGCTTCGGCGACTGCCTCGAGTTCCGGCTCGACGCCTCCGGGCTGGTGCTGGGCGGCGAGCGCCTGCCGCGGCCCGCCGACCAGCCCGAGTTGCTCGCCGCGCTGCGCCGTGCGCTCGCCGCGGCCCCGCGCCCGGAGAGCGCGGGCAACGGATTCCCCCTGCTCGGCGGATTGGTGGGAGTGGCGAGCTACGACCTCGTGCGCTACTTCGAGCGCCTGCCCGCGCACGCCCGGGTGGACGACGACTGCCCGCAGGCGCACTACGTCGCGCCGCGCTCGCTGCTGGTGTTCGACCACCTGACGCGCCGCGCCGCGCTGCTGCACGCGGGCTCGGAGCACGAGCGACAGTCGCTCAGGCGCGAGGTGATCCGTGCGCTGCGCGGCGGACTGCCGGGGCCCGCCTGGGCGGCGAGCTTCAGTGCGCCCGAGGCGAGCCTCTCCGAGGACGAGTTCATTGGACGCGTGGCCCGCACGCAGGAGTACATCGCCGCGGGCGACGTGTACCAGCTGGTGCTGTCGGTGCGCTTCGCAGGCCGCTGCGACCTCGACCCGTTCGAGACTTATCGGGCCCTGCGCCTGCTGAATCCTTCCCCCTACATGTACTTCTGCGACCTCGGCGACCGCGTCGTCGTGGGCTCCTCGCCCGAGGCGCTGGTGAAGCTCAACGGCCGGCACGCGCAGATGCGGCCCATCGCCGGCACGCGACCGCGCGGTGCGGATGCGACCGGGGACGACGCGCTCGCGACCGAGCTGCTCGCCGACCCGAAGGAGAACGCCGAGCACGTCATGCTGGTGGACCTCGCGCGCAACGACCTCGGCCGCGTCGCGACCGCGGGCTCGGTGCACGTGCATCCCTTCCGCTCCATCGAGCGCTACAGCCACGTCATGCACATCGTGAGCGGCGTGAACGGCACGCTGGCCCCGGGGCGGGACGCCTTCGACCTTTTCGCGGCGGCCTTTCCGGCCGGCACGCTGGTGGGCGCGCCCAAGGTGCGCGCCATGGAGATCATCGACGAGCTCGAGCCGGTGCGCCGCGGCTTCTACGGCGGCACGGTCGGCTACTTCGGCCACGGCGGCGACATGGACCAGGCGATCACGATCCGCACCCTGGTGTTCCACGGCGACACCTACAGCTTCCAGGCGGGCGCCGGCATCGTCGCGGACAGCGTGCCCGCGAGCGAGTACCGCGAGGTGCTCGCCAAGAGCGCGGTGCTGCGCCGTGCGCTCGAGCTCGCGCGGGAGGGCCTGTGATGGACACGCCGCGCCTGCTGCTGATCGACAACTACGACAGCTTCACCTACAACCTCGTGCAGGCCTTCCTCGTGCTCGGCGCCGACGTGCTCGTCCATCGCAACGACGCGATCACCGTCGAGGAGGCGAAGCGTCTCGCGCCCACGCACCTGTGCATCTCGCCGGGACCCGGCACGCCGCGCGACGCCGGCGTGTCGATGGACATGATCCGGGCCTTCGCGGGCGGGATCCCCGTGCTCGGCGTCTGCCTCGGCCACCAGTCCATCGTCGAGGTGTTCGGCGGCGAGGTGGTGCGCGCGGGCCGGCTCATGCACGGCAAGGTCTCGCCGGTGCAGCACGACGGTCGCGGCGTGTTCGCGGGGCTGTCCCAGCCCTTCGAGGCCGGGCGCTACCACTCGCTGATTGCGCGGCCGGAGTCGCTGCCCGCGGTGCTCGAGGTGAGTGCGCGCACCGCCGAGGACGAGATCATGGGCGTGCGCCACCGCGAGCTCATGGTCGAGGGCGTGCAGTTCCACCCCGAGAGCGTGCTGACGCCGGAGGGCCCGGTGCTGCTCGGCAACTTCCTCGAGTTCGCCGGCGGCCGCCGGGCCGCCTGAGGCGGAGGCCATGATCGAACTGCGCGACATCCTCGAGCGACTGCTGCAGCGGCGCGACCTCACCGAAGCCGAGGCGGCCTCGCTGCTGGTCGCGCTCACCGATGCCTCGGTGGCGCCCGCGATGTCGGGCGCGCTGCTCGCGGCGCTGCGCGGCAAGGGCATCACGGCGGACGAGGTGCGCGGCTTCGCCGGGGCGATGCGCCGGCTCGCCCGCCGCCCGGAACTCCCGCCCGGTCCGCCAGCGGTGGACGTGGTCGGCACCGGCGGCGACGCCTCGGGCAGCTTCAATCTCTCGACCGGCGCGGCGCTGCTGGTGGCCGCGACGGGCGTACGGGTCGTGAAGCACGGCAACCGTTCCGTCTCGAGTCGCTCGGGCAGCGCCGACCTGCTCGAGGCGCTCGGCCTGCCGCTGCCGCTCGACGAGCGCGCGGCGGGCGAGTGCCTCGCCGCGACGGACTTCACCTTCCTGTTCGCGCCGCACTACCACCCGGCGATGAAGGAAGTGGCGCCGGTGCGCCGCGCGCTCGGCGTGCGCACGGTGTTCAACCTGCTCGGGCCGCTCACCAACCCGGCCGAGCCGCCGTTCAGCCTGATCGGCGCCTACAGCTCCGAGGCCGCACGCCTCATGGCGGACACACTCTCGGGCATGCCGATCCAGCGCGCGTTCGTGATCCACGGCGAGCCCGGCTGGGACGAGGCGACGCCCGTGGGTCCCTTCGAGCTCTACGACGTGCAGCCGGGGCGCGTGTCCCGGGAGGTGCGCGACCCGCTCGATCTCGGCATCCAGCGCTGCACGGCCGCCGACCTCGCCGGCGGCGACGCGGAGCGCAACGCCGCCGCGCTGCGCGCCGTGTTCGAACGCCGCGACATGGGGCCGCACTGCGATGCCGTCGTGCTGAACGCCGCGCTCGCGCTCGAGGTCACGGGCGTCGTGCCCTCGCCTGAAGCAGGCGTGGTGGCAGCGCTCGGGACCATTCGCAGCGGCGACGCCGCGCGGCTGCTCGAACGGCTGGAAGCGTTCGGCCGCCGACCGCGCGAAGACTGAGCGCAGGCTATCCCGTGGGCCTGCTCTCCGACATGCACCGCTCCAGCCTGCAGCGCGTCGCCGAGGCGCGCGAGCGCGTGCCGGAGGCGGCGTTGCGTGCGGCGGTGCTCGGTACGCCCGCGCCGCCGCCGCTGCGGCTCGCGCCATCGGGCTTCGACCTGATCGCCGAGCTCAAGCTGCGCTCGCCCTCGCTCGGCGACCTCTCCGCCGCGACGCTCGACCCGGTGCGCCGGCTCGAGGCCTATGCCGAGGGCGGCGCCGCGGTCTGCTCCATCCTCACCGAGCCCGACCGCTTCGACGGTAGCCTCGATCACCTGCGGCTCGCGGCCGAGACCTTGCAGTCCTTCGGCGTGCCGGCCATGCGCAAGGACTTCCTCGTCGATCCCTACCAGGTGCTCGAGGCGCGCGCCTGGGGCGCCTCGGGCGTGCTGCTGATCGTGCGGCTGGTGCCGCGCGAGCGCCTGGTCGAGCTGCTCGACACCGCGGCGGCGCTCGGGCTGTTCGTGCTGCTGGAGGCCTTCGACGCGGACGATCTCGCGGTCGCCTCGAGCCTCGCCCGCGAACGCACCGGCCGTGACGAGCAGATGCTGATGGGCCTCAACTGCCGCGACCTCGAGACCCTCGCCATCGACTTCGAACGCTTCGCCAGGCTGCGCGGGCACCTGCCGCCCGAGTGGCCGGCAGTCGCCGAGAGCGGCGTGCAGACCCCGACCGAGGCAGCGAAGGTCGCGGCGCTCGGTTACCGTCTTGCGCTGGTCGGCACCAGCCTGATGCGACGTGGCGACGCGGCGCACGCCGTGCGCGAGCTGCTGGAGGCGGGCCGCCAGGCCCGGCCGTAGCCCGCGATGCCCGCGCTGTGGATCAAGATCTGCGGGCTGCGGACCACGGGCGCGATCGAGGTCGCAGCCGAGGCGGGCGCCGATGCCGTCGGCTTCGTGTTCCACGGGAGTTCGCCGCGCCACCTCGAGCCCACCGTGGCGCGCGCGCTGCAGGCGGCCGTGCCGCCGGGCGTCGAACGCGTCGCCGTGTTCCTGCATCCGACGCAGGCGCTCGTGGACGCGGCCCTCGAGGCGATCGCGCCCGACTGGGTGCAGACCGACGTCGAGGATCTCGCAGGCTTGCGCCTGCCACCCGGCCAGCGCGTGCTGCCGGTGCTGCGCACCGGCGGTCCGCTGCCCGTGCCGTTGCCCACGCGCTGCCTGTTCGAGAGCGGCCGCAGCGGCGCAGGCGAGCGCGCCGACTGGCGGGCCGCGGCGGCGCTGGCGCGCGGGACGCAGCTCGTGCTCGCGGGCGGGCTCGATCCCGCGAGCGTCGCGGAGGCGGTGCGTGCCGTGCATCCGTTCGGCGTGGACGTGAGTTCGGGCGTAGAGAGCGAGCGCGGCGTGAAGGACGTCGCGCGCATTCGTAAATTCATCCGCGCCGCCCGCGAGGCGGCGCAGGTCCCGACCGAGGAGAGCCGGTGATGCGAACCCAGTCCCTGAAGATCGACCGCGAGGCGCTGCTTGCCGAGACGCTGCGCGGCGCGTTTCCGGATGCGCGTGGACGCTACGGGCCGTTCGGCGGACGCTACGTGCCCGAGACGCTCGTCCCGGCGCTCGACCGGCTGGAGGAGGGCGTGCGCGTGCACCTCGGCGAGGCGGGCTTCCGCGCCGAGTTCGAATCCGAGCTGCGCACCTGGGTGGGCCGCCCGACGCCGCTCACGCACGCGGGCGAGCTGTCGCGGCGCTGGGGCGCCGATGTGTGGCTCAAGCGCGAGGACCTCGCCCACACCGGCGCGCACAAGATCAACAACGCCCTCGGCCAGGGGCTGCTCGCGAAGCGCCTCGGCGCGAAGCGCATCGTTGCCGAGACCGGCGCCGGGCAGCACGGCGTGGCCTCGGCGGCAGCCTGCGCGCGGCTCGGCCTGCCCTGCGTCGTTTACATGGGCGCGGTGGACATGGAGCGCCAGGCGCCCAACGTCGGGCGCATGAAGCTGCTCGGCGCGGAGGTCGTGCCGGTCACCGGCGGCGACCAGACGCTGCGCGCGGCCATCGACGAGGCGCTGCGCGACTGGGTGTCGGATCCCGACGGCACGTACTACCTGCTCGGCTCCGCGGTCGGACCGCATCCCTATCCGTACCTCGTGCGCGAGTTCCAATCGGTGATCGGGCTCGAGGCGCGCGCGCAGATGCTCGAGCAGGCCGGTGCGCTGCCGGACGCAGTGGTGGCCTGCGTGGGCGGCGGCTCGAATGCGATCGGGCTGTTCCACCCGTTCGTGCGCGACCTCGCGGTGAAGCTGCTCGGCCTCGAGGCGGGCGGCACCGGCAGCGGGCTCGGCCAGAATGCGGCCTCGCTCGCCTACGGCACGCCGGGCGTGCTGCAGGGCTGCTACTCGCTGCTGCTGCAGGACGAGCACGGCCAGATCCAGGAGACGCACTCGATCTCGGCGGGCCTCGACTACCCCGGGGTCGGCCCAGAACATGCGCTGCTCGCGAGCATCGGGCGCGTCGCCTACGAGGCGGCCGGCGACGACGAGTCGCTCGAGGCGCTTGCGGAGTGCTGCCGGGCCGAGGGCATCCTGCCCGCGATCGAGAGCGCGCACGCCTTCGCCGGTGCGAAGCGCTACGCGCTGGCGAACCCCGGCAGCCGCATTCTGATCGGGCTGTCGGGCCGCGGCGACAAGGACATGCCGACACTGCAGCGCACGCTGCTGAAGGGGACGCCGTGATGACTGCACCCCGCGACACCATCAGTCGCGCCATCCGCGAAGCCGCGGCACAGGGGCGCCCCGCCGTAGTCGGCTTCATGACCGCCGGGTTCCCGGACCGGGCCGGGTTCCGCGGCCGCCTCGCGGTCGTCGCCTCGGCCGCCGACGTGGTCGAGATCGGCATTCCGTTCACCGACCCGATGGCCGACGGCATGACCATCCAGCGTGCGAGCCAGGTGGCGCTCGCCGGCGGATTCACCTTGCCCTGGCTGCTCGAGGAGCTCGCCGCAATGCAGCCGAAGGCCGCCGCGCCGTTGCTGCTGATGAGTTACCTCAATCCGCTGCTGGCCCACGGCCTCGATCGCCTGCCCGCCGCGGCCGCGCTCGCCGGCGTCGCGGGCTTCATCATTCCCGACCTGCCGTACGAGGAAAGCGCCGAGGTGCGCGCCGCGCTCGGGGCGCAAGGTCTCGCGCTGGTGCAGATGGTCACGCCCGTGACGCCGCCGGAGCGGCTCCGGATGCTGTGCGAGGCGAGCGAGGGCTTCGTGTACGCCGTCACCATGACGGGCACCACCGGCAGGAGCGTGGCCGTGCCCGACGAGGTACTGGATTACATGGACCGCGTGCGCGGCGTGTCGCCGGTACCGGTGTGTGCGGGCTTCGGCATCCGCAGCCGCGAGCAGGTCGAGCGCATGCAGGGACACGTGGACGGCGTGGTCGTGGGATCGGCGCTCGTGGAGGTGCTCGAGCGCGGCGAGGATCCGGCGGCGTTCCTGCGGGGGCTGCGTCCGACGGCTGCGCCTGCCGGCTGAGGTCAGGAAGTCGCGAGCGTCGCCTTGAGGCGGTCGATGACCAGCGTACGCATGTTGTGCAGCGGATTCTTTTCCCACGTGAAGCACGGGGGCTCGCGCCGCAACATGCCCCAGCGCTGGGTCTCGAGCACCTGCTTGAGGTAGCCGAGGCTGCGCTCGATGGCTTCCATGTAGGGATTGTGGCCGTCGAACAGGATCTCGACGTAGCGGTAGGCGCCGCCGAACTCGCCGTCGAGTCGCGTGCTCATCGTCTCGGCGACGAACTCCGGCGTCTGCCGCAGCACGTCGAGGCCTGAGCCGTAGTTGACCTTGAGGCCGTTGCCGTTGCGTGAGACGGCCACCCCGCCGAGCACGAACTCGGGGTACAGCCGGTCGCGGACCTTCTCGAGGTAACAGCGGTCGGCCATCTGCGCCATCATGTCCGCGGTGCCGAGCAGGTGGCCGACCTTCCGATCGCGCGGATCGTCGAGGCGGATCTGGTCGAAGCGCAGCTCGTAGCCCGTGAAGTGCACGATCTGCGTCGCCACCGGCACCCAGGCCGCCAGTCCGATCGTCGGCAGGTACCGCGTGAGGAATTGCGCGCTGCGGCCGACGTGCGTGAGCGTGAACTCGGCGCCGTTGCGGTGCTGGTGATCGTCGCTCTGGCGGATGTAGCCCGAGTCGTGGAACAGCGCGACCACCAGGCCGAGCAGGGCGCGCTCCGCACCGAACTGCTGCTCGGGCGCGTGAGACCGCTCGTAGCCCACCAGCAGCCGCGCCATCGCGAGCGTGTCGTCGAGCGAATGCTGCACGTCGTGGTAGACCGTGTCGCAACCGAGGTAGCCGGGGTACTGGCCGTTGAACAGCCGCTCGAAGTCCGCGAACGCCGCGCCGAGCCTGTCGAGCGGTCCGCTCGGCCAGCTGCGCGAGTAGAGATCCTCGACGGCGCGGCGAACCGCGCTCACCGAGCTCACCTGCACGGTATTGGTGACGTCGTAGTCGCTGCGCCGGTACTGCATGGCGTTATTGTTTTCGTCTGCGCGACGACACGCGCGATGCGCCGAAGTGTAGTGGAAGCAGGAAGGTCACCAGAGTAAAGAAAACCGACAATTTCCCTTCGCAGCGCCCGCCGGACCTCTATATGTCAAATCGGGCGAGCACCGGAGCGTGGTCCGAGGGCCGTTCTAGACGCCTCGGGGCCTTGTCGATGTGACACGCGTCGCACTTCGGAGCGAGTGCGCCGCTCGCGAGGATCAGATCGATGCGCAGGCCCGCATTGCGGCGGAACGCCATCATCCGGTAGTCCCACCACGAATAGGATTTCTCGGGCTGCTCGAAGCGCCGGAAGCAGTCCTCGAAGCCCGTCGCCATCAGCGCCTGAAGCGCCGCCCGCTCCGGCTCGCTCACGTGCACCGATCCTTCCCAGGCCTTTGGGTCGTGCACGTCGCGATCCTCGGGTGCGATGTTGAAGTCCCCGAGGATCACCACCTGCGGATTGCGCGCGAGTTCGGCCGCGGCGTACGCGCGCAGCGCGTCGAACCAGCGCAGCTTGTACTCGTACTTGTCGGAGCCGACCGCCTGGCCGTTCGGTACGTACACGTCGATCACGCGCACGCCGCCGACGGTAGCGGCGATCACGCGCCGCTGCTCGTCCTCGAAGCCGGGGATGCCGGCCACGACGTCCTCGAGCGCCGACTTCGCGAGCAGTGCCACGCCGTTGTAGGTGCGCTGCCCGCTGAAGGCGACGTGCAGCCCGAGCGCCTCGAGCGCCTCGCGCGGGAAATCGGGATCCGGCAGCTTGGTTTCCTGCAGCGCGATCACGTCCACCGGGTTTGCGGCGAGCCAGTCCATGAGGTGCGGCAGGCGCACCCGCAGCGAGTTGACGTTCCAGGTGGCGAGCTGCATGGCGCGTCAGGCCGCGAGGCCCATCTGCCGCAGCAGCGGCCCGATCTCGGGCTTGCGACCGCGGAACTCGACGAATGCCTCCATCGCGTCGCGGCTGCCGCCGCGCTCGAGGATCGCCGAGAGGAAACGCCCCGCCGTCGCCGCGTCGAACACTCCGTGCTCCTCGAACGCGCCGAAGGCGTCGGCGGACAGCACCTCGGCCCACTTGTAGCTGTAGTAGCCCGCCGCGTAGCCGCCGGAGAACACGTGCTGGAAGCTGTGCGGGAAGCGGTTGAACTCGGGTGGACGCAAGACGCTCACCGCCTCGCGTACCTCGGCGAGCGTCTCCGCGATGCGCGGGGCGCCCGGCGCGTAGCCGGCGTGCAGCTTGAAATCGAACAGTGCGAACTCGAGCTGCCGCACCGTCTGCATGCCGGCCTGGAAGGTGCGGCTCGCCTGCAGGCGGGCGAGCATGTCGTGCGGCAGCGCCTCGCCGGTCTCGACGTGGGCGGAGACGAGCGGCAGCACCTCGTCGCGCCAGGCGAAGTTCTCCATGAACTGGCTCGGCAGCTCGACCGCGTCCCAGGGCACGCCGTTGATGCCGGCCACGCTCGGCACGTCCACGCGCGTGAGCAGGTGGTGCAGGCCGTGGCCGAACTCGTGGAACAACGTCAGCACCTCGTAGTGCGTGAGCAGCGACGGCCGCTCGCCGGCCGGCGGGCTGAAGTTGCAGACGAGGTAGGCGATCGGCAGCGCGCTCGCGCCGGCGAGCCGGAGGCGGCCCACGCACTCGTCCATCCAGGCGCCGCCGCGCTTCTTCGGCCGCGCGTAGAGATCCAGGAAGAAGCCGCCGCGCGGCGTGTCGTCGCGGTCGAGGACGTCGAAGAACCGCACGTCCGGGTGGTAGGTCTCGACGGCCGGGTTCGCCACGATGCGCACGCCGTACAGCCGGTGCACGACGGTGAACAGGCCGGCCAGCACGCGCGGCAGCGGGAAGTACGGTCGAAGCGCCTCCTCGGACACCTGCAGCCGTTCCTTGCGCATGCGCTCGGAGTAGAACCCGACATCCCAGGAGGCGAGCGTCCGCCCCGCGAAGCGCTCGAGTTCGGCGAACTCGCGCTCCGCCGCCGGTCGGCTGACGCGGGCGAGCTCGTGCAGGAACTCGATCACCTCGGCCGGGTCACGCGCCATCTTGGTCGCGAGCGAGTACTCGGCGAAGTTCGCGAAACCGACGAGGTTCGCGGCCTCGTGGCGCAGGGCGAGGATCTCGGCCATCAGCGGTCCGTTGTCCCACTGGCCGGCGTGCGGCCCGCGGTCGGAGGCGCGTGTCACCCAGGCCTCGTAGAACTCGCGGCGCAGCGGCTCGCTCACGGCGTGCGAGAGCACGGCCTGGTAGGTGGGTGCGTCGAGCGACAGGAGCCAGCCGTCCTTGCCGGTGGCGGTGGCTGCCTCGCGGGCGCGCTGCAGCGCGTTGGCGGGCAGTCCCTCGATCTCGGCTGCGTCAGTCACGTGTCGCGAGAAGGCGTGGGTCGCGTCGAGCACGTTCTCGTCGAACTTCGCCTGCGTCGTGGCCAGGCGTTCCATGACCTCGCCGAAGCGCTGCTTGCGTTCGGGCGGCAGCGACACACCGGCGAGGAGGAAGTCGCGCAGCGCGTTCTCGACCACCTTGCGCTGCTCCGGCCTGAGGGCAGCGCCCTCGCGGTCCGCGACCCGCTGGTAGGCCGCGCACAGCCGCTCGTTCTGGCCGAGCTCGGTGTGGTAGGCGGTGAGCAGCGGCAGGCAGGCGTTGTAGGCGGCCCGCAGCGCCTCACTGTTCATGACGCCGTTCAAGTGGCTCACGGGCGACCAGGCGCGCGCGAGGCGGTGGTGCATGTGCTCGATGGGCACGACCAGCGTGTCCCAGCCGTCGGCGCCCGCCTCGAGCAGGGCAGCGATCTCGGCGCGGTTGGCGTCCAGCAGCTCGCGCAGCGCAGGCTCGACCTGCGTGGGCTCGATGGCGCCGAAGGCGGGCAGGGGATGGTCGGAGAGCAGGGGCTGGGTCATCGCGCACGTCCATGGCGGCAGGGGGCGCCATTCTAGGCCGAGCCGAACACCCCCTGCAGCAGCCACGCGAGCGCGTAGACGGCGGCGGCGAAGCCGGCGAAGGCCGCCAGTGCGCGCCGGCGATAGCGCTTCGCGAGCGCCTTCTCCCGCAGCGTGGCGATCAGGAACAGTCGGTCTCCGTCCGGCCGCCCGAGGACGTGCAGCGCCGGCCGCGTCGGCTGGTCGAGGTGGCGCTGCGTGACCGCCTGGCGCGCTTCCTCGCGGGCGCGCTCCCATTCCTCGAGGCTGACGCGGCCGTCACGATCGCTGTCGAAGCGCGCGGCGAGCGCCGCCGCGTCCTGCTTCCACTCGCCGAGCAGCGCGCCCACCTCCGCCGCGAGGTCGCGCTGCCCGACCGCGGAGTGGGTGCGGAACTGGCCGAGCGCATACACCTGCTCGTGCTCGTAGATGCGCTCCTCGAAGTACCGGTACCCGGCCCCGCCGAGACGATTTCCGACGCCGGGCGCCTGCGTCGGCCAGGGCGCATCGCCGTACCACGTGGTGCGCTCGGAAGTCAGCACCTCGGCCCCGCCGGGCTGCACGATGCACTCGCCCGTGCCGTCGTCGAGCAGGAAGGGCTGCTCCGAGCGGCCGGAATTCACGGTCCGCCAACTGGTGCGGCGCTTGCCCGGCGGTCCGCTGCTGGTGCGCTTCTGGATGCGGTAATGCCACCACACGCAAGGGCGCTGCGTGAGCGGGGCGAGGTTGCTGGCGCCGTCGAGCGGGCGGCAGCGTCCGGCGACCTCGACGTAGCCCTGCGCGGCCGAGCGGACACGGGAGGTCGGGGTATCCTCGATCATCCGCGCGATGTGCAGCCAGCGGAACGCGAACCACGCGCCGCCGCCGACCGCGGCGCCCAGCGCCAGCAGCCAGAACCAGGCCTCCGACGGGTCAGCCAAACAGCTTGCCCAGATCCACGTCGCGCTTCTGCTCCTCGGTGAACTCGAGCAGCGCCGACTGCTTGAACTCGAACATCCGCGCCACGATCAGGTCAGGGAAGGTCTGGATGCGGATGTTGTTGAGATTCACCGCCTCGTTGTAGAGCTCGCGACGGTCGGCGATCGTATTCTCGAGCTCGCTGATGCGGGTGCGCAGGTGCTGGAAGCCCTGGTCGGCCTTGAGGTCGGGGTAGTTCTCCGCCACGGCGAACAGCCGCCCGAGTCCATCGCGCAACTGCTGCTCGGCCGCGCCGAGCGCGGTCACGTCGCCGCTGCCCTGCGCCCGGAACACCGCCGAGCGCGCCTGCATCACCCGCTCGAGGGTTTCCTGCTCGTAGGCCATGTAGCGCTTGCAGGCCTCGACCAGCTTCGGCAGCTCGTCGTGGCGCTGCGTGAGCAGCACGTCGATGTTGGACCAGGCCTTGCGCACGTTCTCGCGCAGCGCGACGAGGCCGTTGTAGATGCGCACGACATACAGGGCCGCCACCACGAGCAGCGCGAGAAACAGCAGGGTCATGACGATCACGGCGGGGTGTCCAATGTAGCGGGGTTGCCAGCTTGCCGCCTGCGGGGCGGCAGCGTCTAGACTACACGTCTCGTTTTCAACGCTTCCGCGAGGCTCCCGCCATGCCCGCCTGCACCTACCGAGGCATCCACCCCAAGCTCGCCCCGGGCGTGTACATCGATCCGGCGGCCGTCGTCATCGGCGATGTGGAACTCGGCGCGGACGCGTCCGTGTGGCCCATGGCAGTAGTGCGCGGCGACGTGAACTACATCCGCATCGGCGCGCGCAGCAACGTGCAGGACGGCAGCGTGCTGCACGTCACCCGGCCCTATCCGGGCAGCGACGCCGGCTGGCCGCTTCTCATCGGCGACGACGTCGTGATCGCCCACAACGTCACGGTGCACGGCTGCACGATCGGCAACCGGGTGCTGGTCGGCATCGGCGCGGTGGTGCTCGACGGCGCGGTGGTCGAGGACGACGTGATGATCGGCGCGGGCAGCGTGGTCACGCCGGGCAAGCGGCTCGCCTCGGGCGGGCTGTACCTTGGCAACCCGGCGCGCCGCGCGCGCGAGCTGACCGCGGCGGAGATCGCCCGCATCCCCGTGATGGCGGGCTTCTACGTCGATCTCAAGCGGGATTACGAGCAGCCCTAGCGGCGCGCATCCGCAGCACCTCGAGCACCGGCGCGGTGTCGGGCCGCACGCCCCGCCACAGCTCGAAGGCCTCCGCGGCCTGCTCCACGAGCATGCCCCAGCCCTGCTCGGCGCGGGCCGCACCGAGGCGCTTCGCCCACGTCGACGAAGGGCGTGTCGCCGACGCCGTAGGCCATGTCGTAGCAGGTCGTCCGGCCGTCCACCACGTCGATCGGGATCAGCGGCACCTCGCCGTGCAGGCTGGCCGCGGTGGCGTTGACGATCAGGTCGAAGGCTCGGTGCTCGACTCCGCGAGAACTCGCAGCCCCTGAGGTGGCCGAGCTCGGCGAATTCGGTCGCCAGCGCCTGCGCGCGCACGACCGAACGGTTGGCAATCACCAGGACCTCGGGCTCGAGAGACATGAGGGGCTCGAGCGCGCCGCGCGCCGCGCCGCCGGCGCCGAGCAGCAGGATGCGCGGCGCCTTCCAGTGCAGATCGAGGTTACGGGTGAGGTCGGCGAGCAGTCCCGCGCCGTCGGTGTTGTCCCCGATCAGCTGCTCGTCGCGGCGGACCACGGTGTTGACCGCATCGGCGCGCTGCGCCCGCGGCGTCAGTTCGTTGACGAGGTCGGCGGCGGCCTGCTTGTGCGGCAGGGTGACGTTGATCCCGCAACCGCCGCTGCTGAAGAAATCGAGCACGTCGCTGCGGAAGCGCTCCGACGGCGACTCGACGAGGCGGTAGGTCATGTCCTCGGCGGTCTGCCGCGCGAACATGCCGTGGATGAACGGCGACCAGCTGTGCTGGACCGGGTAGCCGAACAGCGCGTAGGCGTCAGTCATCCGCAAGCCATTGCGCGGCGCGCTTCGCGAAATACGTGAGGATGCCGTCGGCGCCTGCGCGCTTGATCGAGGTGAGCGATTCGAGCACCACGGCGCGCTCGTCGAGCCAGCCGTGGCCCGCCGCGGCCATCAGCATCGCGTACTCGCCGCTCACCTGGTACACGTAGGTGGGCACACCGAAGCGGTCCTTCACGCGGCGGACGATGTCGAGGTAAGGCATCCCCGGCTTGATCATCACCATGTCGGCGCCCTCGTCGAGGTCGAGCTGCACCTCGCGCAGCGCCTCGTCGGAGTTGGCCGGGTCCATCTGGTAGTTGTACTTGTTGCCCTTGCCGAGGTTGCCGGCCGAGCCCACCGCGTCGCGGAACGGACCGTAGAAGCTCGAGGCGTACTTGGCGGAGTAGGCGAGGATCCGCGTGTGGATGTGGCCGGCGTCCTCGAGCGCGTCGCGGACGGCGCCGATGCGGCCGTCCATCATGTCGGACGGGGCCACGACGTCGGCGCCCGCCTCGGCGTGCGACAGCGCCTGCTTCACCAGCGCCTCGACCGTGACGTCGTTCATCACGTAGCCGGTGTCGTCGATGATCCCGTCCTGGCCGTGGGTGGTGAACGGGTCGAGCGCCACGTCGGTGATGACGCCGAGGCCGGGGACGGCCTTCTTCAAGGCGCGCACGGCGCGTTGCGCGAGGCCGTCGGGGTTCCAGGCCTCGCGACCGTCCAGCGACTTCGCCTCCGGGGCCGTTACGGGAAAGAGCGCCATGGCCGGCACGCCGAGTCGCGCCACGGCCTCCGCCTCCCGCACCAGCTCGTCCACGGTCAACCGCTCCACGCCCGGCATGGAGGGCACCGCCACGCGCTGGCCCGAGCCTTCCATGACGAACACCGGAAAGATGAAGTCGGCCGCCGTGAGCACCGTTTCGCGCATCAGGCGGCGCGAGAACTCGTCGCGGCGCATGCGCCGCATGCGCACGCGGGGAAACTGGTGCGGGTTCTGGTGATGGCTCATCCTGAACTCCAGTCGCGGCAGGGGCCGGTTTGCGCCGGCGCGGTTCCGCGGGCTATGGTTTGGGCCGGCCGGAGCCTGATGGCCGCCAGCGCCGGCGACGCCCGCCAGAGCGCAATAACTTCGCTTGTCAGTCGGTCTTTATACATGAACGCGCCGTTTGCCGGAAAGGACGGGGAGGTCGCCTTCACGCGGCTCTGCCACGAGCTGCGCCCCGACCTGTACCGCTTCGCCTTCTGGCTGGCGCGCGACCGGTCGGTAGCGGAGGACGTCGTGCAGGAAGCCTTGCTCAGGGCCTGGGCATCGAGGGACAGGCTCACGGAAGCCGGGGCCGCCAAGCCGTGGCTGCTGACCATCGTCCGCCGCGAGCACGCGCGTCTCTACGAGCGCAAGCGGCACGACACCGTGTCGGTGGACGAGCTCGTGGCAAGCGAGTCCGCCGAGCTCGCCGCGGCCGCGGACCAGGAGACGACGGACGTGCGCCGCGCCATCCTTGCCCTGGAGGACGACTACCGTGAGCCGCTCGTGCTGCAGGTGCTGATGGGACTTTCGACGCAGGAAATCGCCGACCAGCTCGGCCTGACGCAGGCGGCCGTTCTGACGCGCCTGTTCCGTGCCCGGCACAAGCTGCGCCGGGCGCTCGGGGCGTGGCCGACGGAGAAGCCGAATGACCATGGACTGCCTGCAGTTCCGCCGGATCGCCGGCGCCGATCCACAGCAGCTCGACGCCGCGGCCCGGTCCCACGCCGAGGCGTGCCCGCGCTGCGCCGAGCACCTGCGCCAGCTGCGCGCGCTCGACGCGCGCATCCTCGCGGCGCTCGAGGTGCCGGTGCCCGCTCCGGGTTCCGCCGGAGCCGGCCCGGCCGCGTCGGTCGCAGGCCTCGATCGCCGCCGCTGGCTGGCGCTGGCGGCCAGCATCCTGGGCGGCGTCCTGGTCGGGCACGCTGCTCTGGGTCGGCGGTCCCCGGAACTCGCTCGCCCGGGACCTGATCGAGCACCTCGGTCACGAGCCCGAGGCACTGGTCGTCACGCAGCGGCCGGAGGACGAAAGCGTGCTCGGCAAGGTGCTCGAGCGGGGCGGCATCCGCCTGCGCCCGCAGATCGGTACGGTCTCCTACGCCAACACCTGCGTTTTTCGTGGCCGCCGCGTGCCGCACCTCGTCGTGCAGACCGACGGCGGGCCCGTGACCGTGATGGTGCTGCGCAACGAGCGGCCGACCGGACCCGAGCGCTTCGACGAGCAGGGCTTTGCGGGCCGGATCGTGCCCGCCGGCCCGGGCAGCATCGCGGTGATCGGGGCCGCCGAGGCTGAACTCGGCCAGGTGACCGCCGACGTGCTGGCGGCGGTGGAGTGGCTGTGAAGCCGCCCGTCCGCTGCGCGTGGTCCTACGCAGGCATGACCGAGGCCTACGTCCGCTACCACGACGAGGAGTGGGGCGTGCCGGTGCACGACGACCGCAGGCAGTTCGAGTTCCTGGTGCTCGAGGGCGCGCAGGCGGGCCTGAGCTGGTCCACGATCCTCAACAAGCGCGAGGGCTATCGCGAGGCCTTCGCGGACTTCGACGCCGAGCGCGTGGCGCGCTTCGACAAGCGTCGGGTCGAGAAGCTGATGCTGTTCCCCGGCATCGTGCGCAACCGGCTCAAGATCGAGTCCACGATCGGCAACGCGAAGGCGGTGCTGAAGCTGCAGGACGAACTCGGCAGCCTCGATGCCCACCTGTGGTCCTTCGTCGGCGGCCGGCCGATCGTCAACCGCTGGACGCGACATGAAGCAGGTGCCGGCGACGAGCGCCGAGTCCGATGCGCTCAGCAAGGACCTGAAGAAGCGCGGCTTCAAGTTCGTCGGCTCGACCATCATGTACGCCCACATGCAGGCGACCGGGATGGTCAACGATCACGTGGTCGGCTGCTTTCGCTACAAGGCCTGCAAGCAGCTGAAGTGATCGGGCCCCGCTACTCCGGCACCAGCCACTCCACGCTCGTCGAGCCCGTGCCCTCCGGCGACAGCAGCCGGTGCAGCTGCGGCAGCAGCTCCTTGAGCCGCTCGTCGAGCTGCCACGGCGGGTTGACGATCACGAGCCCGGCGCCGGCCATGCCCACCTGCGCGTCGGGGGGCAGCACGCCGAGGCGTACGTCGAGCACGCGGCGGATTCCGGAACGTTCGAGCGCGCGGTGGAAGCGCACCGGTCCTGCGCGATCGGTGAGCGGGTACCAGACGCAGTACGTGCCCATCGGCCAGCGTTCGTGCGCGAGCTCGAGGCCGGCGAGCACGCGGTCGAACTCGAGGTCGGACTCGTACGGCGGGTCGATCAGCACCAGCCCGCGCTTTTCGCGCGGCGGCAGCTGCGCCTTGAGCGCGGCGTAGCCGTCGCCCTCGATCACGGACACCTGCCGCTGCCGGCCGAGCGCCGCCTCGAGCGCGGAGGCTTCCTTGGGCAGGGTCTCCATCAGCACCATGCGGTCGTCCGGGCGCCGCAGGCGCGCCACGAGCAGGGGCGAGCCTGGATAGGCCGTGATGGCGCTGTGACCCTTGCCCGCGGAGTCGCGCACCAGCGCGACGTAGGCCGCGACCTCGGGCGGCAGCGAGGCCGCGCGCGCCTCGAGCAGCCGGCCGATGCCCTCCTTGTACTCGCCGCTGCGCTGCGCCTGCGCCTCGCTCAGGTCGTAGCGGCCGCGCCCGGCGTGCGTGTCGAGGTAGAAGAACGGCGCGGGCTTCTTCTTCAGGTGCTCGACGAGCATGATCAGCACGACATGCTTGAGAACGTCCGCGAAGTTGCCGGCGTGGTAGGCGTGGCGGTAGTTCATGGTGGACAGGTTACTGCACGGGGAGGCCCCGCACATGAGACGAGCTACTTCCGCAATCGGTGCCGGGCTGGCAATGCTGCTCGCGGCCTGTGCTGCGATTTCCGGACCGACCGCCCCGACCGCGCCGAGCGGGCCGCCCGCAGGTTCCCCGCCGGAGAGACCGATGAATCCGACCCTGGAGTCCGTGACCGAGGCGGTGATGGCGGACGCTGCGAAGCGGACCGGCCTCAGGCAGCCTGAACTTGCAGTCGAGCGTGCCGAAGCGGTGACCTGGGCGGACGGCTCGATCGGCTGCGCGGAGCCCGGGGTGAACTACACGATGGCGCCGGTGCCGGGCTACCGGATCCGCGTGCGCGCGGGTGAGCAGGTGCTGGACTACCACGCGAGCCGGCGCGGCTACTTCGTGCTGTGCCCGGCGGGGCGCTCGGCGGATCCCGTCGGCGAGGCGGCATTCTGAGGCGGCGGCCTCAGGTCGTGGATTCGCCGAGCCAGTCCCGCGGTCGCAGGAAATCCGCATACAGCCGCGCCTCGGGCGTGCCCGGCTCAGGCCGGTAGTCGTACTCCCAGCGCACCAGCGGCGGCAGCGACATCAGGATCGACTCGATGCGGCCACCGGTCTGCAGGCCGAAGATCGTGCCGCGGTCGTACACGAGGTTGAACTCGACATACCGGCCGCGGCGATACAGCTGGAAATTCCGCTCGCGCTCGCCGTACGGCGTGTCCTTGCGCTTCTCGACGATCGGCAGGTAGCCCGGCACGTAGTGATCGCCCACGCTGCGCATGAACTCGAAGCTCCTCTCGAAGCCCCACTCGTTGAGGTCGTCGAAGAAGAGGCCGCCCGCACCGCGCGTCTCGTTACGGTGCTTCAGGAAAAAGTACCGATCGCACCAGTCCTTGTACTTCGCATAGACCTCGGGACCGAACGGGTCGCAGGCGGCCTTGGCCGTGCGGTGCCAGTGCAGCACGTCCTCCTCGAACGGGTAGTAGGGCGTGAGGTCGAAGCCGCCGCCGAACCACCATGCGGCCGGCTCCCCGTCCTTGATCGCGACGAAGTAGCGCACGTTGGCGTGCGAGGTGGGCACGTACGGGTTGCGCGGGTGGATCACCAGCGACACGCCCGTGGCCTCGAAGCTCGCGCCGGCGAGGTCGGGGCGCTGCGCCGTCGCGGAGGCGGGCAGCTTGCCGCCCTTGACGTGCGAGAAGTTGATGCCGGCCTGCTCGAACACGGCGCCCTCGCGCAGCACGCGGCTCTCGCCGCCGCCGCCCTCGGGACGCTCCCAGCGGTCGCGGCGGAAGCCCGCACCGCCGTCGGCCCGCTCGAGCGCGCCCGTGATCGAGTCGTGCAGCGAGCGGAGGTAGGCGATGACGGCGGCGGTGGAGGGGACGGCGGTGTTCATGCGCGTGCGGCCAGCCAGCGGCGACGAGGCGGGGATGAAATCAGGCCGTCTTTTTTACGGCTTTGGCGGCCGTCTTCTTCTTTTTCGCCGGGGCCTTCTTCCTGGGCACCGGCACGACTGCATTGCCCTCGCTCGCGCCCTCCGTACTGGCCTTGCCCTTGGCCTTCGACTTGGCGGTCTTTGCCGGCGCCGACTTCTTCGCCCAGCGGCCCTTGCGCTCCGGCGCCGCGGCAATCAGCGCCTGGCACTCCTCGAGGGTCAGGGACTTCGGGTCGCGGTCCTTCGGGATCTTGCCGTTCTTCTTGCCGTCGGTGATGTACGGGCCGTAGCGGCCGTTCAGCACCTGCACGCCGGCCGCGGGGAACTCGCGGATCACGCGGTTCGCCTCGATCTGCTGCTTCTCGTGGATGAGCGCGAGCGCGCGCTCGAGCGTGACGGTGTAGGGATCGTCCTCGGCCTTGAGCGACACGTAGCTCTTCGTGCCGAACTGCGCGTAGGGCCCGAACCGGCCCACGGCCACGCGGATCGGCTGGCCGTCCGGCATGGTCCCGAGCGTGCGCGGCAGCTTGAAGAGTTCGAGCGCCTCCTCGAGCGTGAGGCCGTCCATGTGCTGGCCGGGGCGCAGGCTCGCGAACTTCGGCTTCTCGGTGTCCTCGCGCGTTCCGATCTGCGCGAACGCGCCGTACTTGCCGTAGCGCACGCTCACCGGCCGGCCCGACACCGGGTCCACGCCGATGTCGCGCGCCATGGCGACGTCGGAGCGCGTGACGTTCTCCTCGACGTCGTCGATCTGCTTCTTGAGACCGCTCCAGAAGCGCTCGAGCACCGGCACCCATTCCTCCTCGCCGCGCGAGATGTTGTCGAGCTCGTCCTCCATCGCGGCGGTGAAGCCGAAGTCGACGTAACGCTCGAAGTTGCCGGTGAGGAAGCGGTTGACGATCTTGCCGAGGTCGGTCGGCACGAAGCGCCGGCTGACGAGCTCGCAGTACTTCTTGAACAGCAGCGTCTGGATGATGCTGGCGTAGGTCGAGGGACGGCCGATGCCGTATTCCTCGAGCGCCTTGACCAGGCTCGCCTCCGAGAAGCGCGGCGGCGGCTCGGTGAAGTGCTGCTCGGGCTTGATCGACAGCAGCTTCACGCGGTCGCCCTTCTCGAGCGCCGGCAGGCGGCGGTCGTCCTCGTCGTCGAGCGTGGCGTCGTCCACGCTCTCGCGGTAGACGGCGAGGAAGCCGGGCGAGACCAGCGTCGAGCCGTTGGCGCGGAAGGTGTTGCCGGCGCCGCGGCGAGGTCCACGGCCACGGTGTCGAACACCGCCGCCTCCATCTGGCTCGCCACCGCGCGCCGCCAGATGAGCGTGTAGAGCTTGTGCTGCTCCGGGTCGAGCTTGCCGGCGAGCTGCTCGGGCGTGCGCGCCGCAGAGGTCGGGCGGATCGCCTCGTGGGCCTCCTGGGCGTTCTTCGACTTGGTGCGGTACTGGCGCGGCGAGGACGGCACGGCCTCGGCGCCGTAGATGCGCGCGATCGACTTGCGGAGGTCGGCGATGGCCTCGCCGGCGAGGCTCACCGAGTCGGTGCGCATGTAGGTGATGAGGCCGACCGGGCCCTCGCCGAAATCGACGCCCTCGTAGAGCCGCTGCGCGGTGCGCATGGTGCGCTGCGCGCCGAAGCCGAGCTTGCGGGAGGCCTCCTGCTGCAGCGTGGAGGTCGTGAAGGGCGGCGACGGATTGCGCTTGCGCTGCTTCTTCTCGACGTTGGCGACGGTCAGGTTCCCGCCGGCCGCCTGCTCCAGCGCGCGCCGGACTTCCTCCGCGCGCGGGCCGTTGGTGATGGTGAACTGCTCGACCTTGGTGCCGCCGAACTCGACGAGGCGCGCGCCGAACGCCTGGCCCGCCTTCTCGGCCTCGGCGTCCAGGGTCCAGTACTCGCGCGGCACGAAGGCCGCGATCTCGGCCTCGCGCTCGCAGATCATGCGCAGCGCCGGGCTCTGCACGCGCCCGGCGGAGGCGCCCGACAGGCCGGCCTTCTTCCACAGCAGCGGCGAGAGGTTGAAGCCCACGAGGAAGTCGAGCGCACGGCGCGCGAGGTAGGCCTTCACCAGCTCGTCGGCGATCTGCGCGCGGCTGGTCGATGGCTTCCTGCACCGCGTTCTTCGTGATCTCGTAGAACACGCTGCGGTGGATCTCCTTGCCCTCGAGCGCGCCGGATTCCTTCAGGATCTCGTAGAGGTGCCAGGAGATCGCCTCGCCCTCGCGATCCGGATCGGTCGAGAGGTACAGCGCGTCGGCCTTCTTCATCGCCCGCGCGATGGCGTCGACGTGCTTGCGGTTCTTGTCGATGACTTCCCAGCGCATCGCGAAGCGGCGCGTGGGATCGACAGCGCCTTCCTTGGGCACGAGGTCGCGCACGTGGCCGTAGGAGGCCATCACCTCGAAGTCCTTGCCGAGGTACTTCTTGATGGTCTTGGCCTTGGCCGGCGACTCGACGATGACGAGGTTCCTGGTCATGTTCCCTGCAAAATTTCGCGTACCCCAAAAACGATCATGCCGCGGTGGGCCGCGGCATCGGTGTCGGGCGTCGCCCGGGCGGGCCTCAATGCACCACCGCCGGCCGCTCCTCGAACACGAGGTCTTCCATGCGCGCGAACGCGGTCTCCTGGCCGGGCTGGCTGAACAGCACCATCAGCACCACCCACTTGAGCTTCTCGAGGTCGATGTCGTCGCCCTCGAGCGCCATCAGCCGGTCGATCACCAGCTCCCGCTGCTCGGGCGAGAGGATGCCGACGTTCTCGAGGTGCACGAGGAAGCCGCGGCAATCGGTGTCGAGCCGGGCCTGCTCCAGCGCGCCGAACACCCGGATCGCCCCGCGTCCCGCGGACGGGCCGCTGTTGCGGGTCGGATCGGCCGCGAGGTCCTCGAGCCAGCACAGCGCGCGCTCGACCTCGCCGGCGGGAAAGCCCGCGTGCTCGAGTTCCTGCTTCAGGGTGTCGCGGTCGGGCTCGTCGCCCTCGTCCAGCTCGCCGTCGAAGTAGTTCTCGAACAGGTAGATCAGGATGTCGAGAACGCCTTCCTTCATTCCTCACTTCCCCGCCAGTCGCCGGCAGTACAGTCCGCCGGGTTGCTGGGCCACTCGTCCATCGAGCTCGAGGATGAGCAGCATCGACGCGATCACGTCGGTCGCGAACCCGGTGCGCGCGACGAGCGTGTCGATGCCGGCCGGCGCGAAGCCGAGCGCATCTAACAGGATTTCGTAGTCCTTGTCCAACGCGGGGCCGGAATCCTCTTGCACGTCAGGCGCTTCGACGTGCGCACCCGCCCGCAGGCCTGCGAGCAGTGCGCCGAGCTCGGTGAATATGTCATCCGCGGTCTCCACCAGCTTCGCGCCCTGGCGGATCAGGCGGTGGCAGCCGCGCGCCATCGGGTTGTGGATCGAGCCCGGGATGGCGAACACCTCGCGACCCTGCTCGGACGCCAGCCGCGCCGTGATGAGCGAGCCGCTCTGCAGCGCGGCCTCCACGACGAGCGTGCCGACGGAGAGCCCGCTGATGAGGCGGTTGCGGCGCGGGAAATGATGCCGCAGCGGCGGCGTGCCGGTCGGCATCTCGGAGACCAGTGCACCGGACGCCGCGATCTCAGCCGCGAGACCGGCGTGCTCGCGCGGGTACACGACATCGAGGCCGCAGCCGAGCACGGCGACGGTGCGCCCGCCGGCCGCGAGCGCACCGCGGTGCGCCGCGCCGTCGATCCCGAGCGCGAGCCCGCTGGTGATCGCGAGCCCGGCGGCGGCGAGGTGCTCTGCGAACTGCTGGGCGGTATCGCGGCCGAGTTGCGTCGGGTTGCGACTGCCCACGATCGCGAGCTGGGGCAGGGACAGCGCCGCTGCCGTACCCTCGACGAACAGCACCAGCGGAGCGTCGGCGATCGTGGCGAGCAGCGGCGGGTAATCTGGCGAGCCCCAGACGACGAGCCGGCGATTCGCAGCCGCGAGCCACGCCTCGTCCCGGGCGAGCGCATCGCCGTCCGGATGGCGCAGTGCGCCGATCGCGGCGTCGCCGAACCCGAGGCCTCGCGAGCGCGCCGCGCGATTCGGCGGCGAGCGCAAGCGGGTCGGAATCGGGGCTTAAGTGCCCCGCGTGCAGGCCTGGCACGCGGGCCAGCGTGAGCCACGGTCTGGGGTCGTCCATGACCCCCGAGACTACCGGCAAAGCCGCCGGCGGGCCCGTGCGAATCGCGTGCGTTCGCTGAATTCCGCGCGGCGCGCGGTCAGCGGACGAAATAGTTCTCGCGCCCGGCCTCGCGGTGACCGTAGCGGGGATGTGCGACGAAGTCGCCGAGTCGGATCGTCTGCGACGATTCGACCACGAGCCCGTAGCTCATGCGGTCGTACACGCGAAACAGCAGCACGGTGGCGCTGCGCTCGTCGGGCAGGCGAATCCGGCGGTAATTCACTGCGGGAGACAGCCAGCCCGTGCCGGCGCCGAAGCTGTCGCGGACCTCCATGCCCCGGTCGAACACGCCGAGTGCGTTGCCGGGTGCGAGCCCGTGGCGCTTGCCGCGATTGAACGCCAGCACCTGGTAGCGCCCGGCGACGTACACGCCGTCCACCACGGCGATGACCTGCCCGATCACGTCCTCGTTGGCCGGGGCCGAGAGCACGAAGTCCTCGCCGACGTCGGCCTCGGTCGGGAACAGCTTGTCGCCCGGGAGGATCTCGCGGCCGGTCTCGAGCACTCGCAGGTGGGTGAGCTCGTCCTCGCGCTGCATCTTGCGGATCGAAGTCGCGCCCGGCACCACGGCGCCGGAGGTCTGGATCACCTCGGCGGTGCCGACGTGATGACCCATGTATCCGAGCAGGTCGTTGTCGTCCGGGTCGCGCAGCTCCTCGCCCACGTTCACCAGGGTGAACCGACTCCCCACGGCCGGCTCGCCGAGGCCCTGGGCGTAGACCTCGTTCTGTGTGGAGCCGATGAGGTGGCGGTCGCGCATGCCGACCACGTGGGGCTGGTTGCGGACCTGCGACCGGTCGAGCAGGCTGGGCCGGCCGACGAAATCCATGAGCAGGTCGTAGGGGATGGCGCGGATCGCGTCCTTGAGCGGCTCGGCGCGCACCTGGGGCGAGAGCCGCGTGGCACCGCTGCTCGCGACCGTGACGCGCGGGCGGCCGTCCACCCACACGAGGTTCAGCACGTCACCCGGGTAGATCAGGTGCGGATTCTGGATTTCGGGGTTGACGTACCAGATCTCGGGCCAGTACCACGGGTCGCGCAGGAACACTCCGGCGATGTCCCAGAGTGTGTCGCCTTTCTTGACGACGTACTGCTGGGGCGCGTCGGGCGCGAGCGGGACCGACATCGACGTGCCCGGATGCCTGCGCCCGGGCGGGTTCAGGGACGGCAGTGCCGAGCGTCAGCCCGAGGGCTGTCACGGCGGCGGCGACGGCAGCGGCCCGGATCCAGGAACGGCGGCCGCCCGAAGAGCTGATTGCGAGACGCAGGCTACGATCCATCCCTTAAATCTCCATCGGCTGTCGGGGTGGGTGACCGCCGCCTTATAATCCGCCGCGGCCTGGCCCGGCTGCCGACCACGTCTCAGTCGGAGCGGTTTCCGGGACGGCGGTAGTGCCCTGCGACGGTGCACAATCTCAAGCGCGACTTAACTTTAGCAGCAAATTCAAACGAATGGCGAAGCTCACCATCCTCGAATACCCGGATCCCCGGCTGCGCACGCGTGCCGTGCCCGTCGCCGCGGTGGACGACTCGATCCGCACGCTGATCGACGACATGCTCGAGACCATGTATGCGGCCCCCGGGGTTGGACTGGCCGCCACGCAGGTCAACGTCCACAAGCGCGTACTGGTCGCCGACGTCACGCGCGAGCAGAACCAGCCGCTGGCCTTCGTCAACCCGGAGATCATCGAGCGGGAGGGCAAGACCGAGGCCGAGGAAGGCTGCCTGTCGGTGCCTGGGATCTTCGACAAGCTGAACACGCGCTCCGAACGGGTCGTCGTCCGGGCACTCGATCGCGACGGCAAGCCCTTCGAGCTCGAGGCCGACGGCCTGCTGGCCGTGTGCATACAGCACGAGATGGATCACCTGGAGGGCAAGCTGTTCGTGGACTACCTCTCCGAGCTCAAGCGCAGCCGCATCCGCAAGAAGCTCGAGAAGGAACGCCGCGAGCGCAGCACCGACGGAGCGGTACGCGAGCGCTCCAGGGTGCCGGTGATCTAGCCGGCTGCGCGGCTGCCGGGCCGCGCGATCCTGCCCCATGACCCACCGGCTGCGCATCGTCTACGCCGGTACCCCGGACTTCGCCGTGCCCGCACTCGAGGCGCTGCACGCCGCCGGGCACGATATCGTGGCGGCGTACACGCAGCCGGACCGGCCGGCTGGCCGCGGCCAGGCGGTGGGAGTGGGCCCTGTGAAGCGCTGCGCCCAGGCGCTCAGGCTGAAGGTCGAGCAGCCGGCGACCTTGCGAGCGCCTGACGCCGTCGCGCGCCTGCGTGAGTACGCCCCCGACTTGCTGGTGGTCGCGGCCTACGGGCTCATCCTGCCGCCTGCCGTGCTCGAGGTCCCGCGCCTCGGCTGCTGGAACATCCACGCGTCGCTGCTGCCGCGCTGGCGGGGTGCTGCACCGATCCATCGCGCCCTGCTCGCGGGCGATGCCGCGACCGGCATCACCATCATGCAGATGGACGCGGGGCTCGACACCGGGCCGATGCTGCTCACGCGCCCGGTGTCGGTCGGGGCGCGGGAGGACGGCGGGTCGCTGCACGACCGGCTGGCGACTCTCGGCGCCGAGGCAATCGTCGAGGCGGTCGCGGCCTGGCAGGCCGGGCGGCTGGTGCCCGTCCCGCAGCCGGCGGACGGCGTCACCTACGCGTCCAAGATCCGCAAGGAGGAGGCCCGCATCGACTGGGCCGCCCCGGCCCACGCCATCGACCGGCAGGTGCGGGCGTTCAATCCCTGGCCGGTCGCCGAGACGCGCTGGCAGGATCGCCAGCTGCGCGTGTGGGCGGCCGAACCGCTGCCGGCGGTGACCGGGGAGCCGGGCCAGGTCGTCGAGGCGAGCGGTGCCGGGATCGTCGTCGCGGCCGGCGAGGGCGCGCTGCGGCTCGACGCACGTGCAGCTCGCCGGGCGGCGTGCCATGACGGCCGCGGAGTTCCTGAATGCACATCCGCTGGCCGGGGCCCGGCTCGAGTGACGGCCTTGGGGCCCAGTCCGGCGCAGATCCGTGCGGCGGCAGCCGAGCTCGTGGCGGCGGTGGTCACCGACGGCCGCTCGCTCGACGAGCTGCTCGCCCGGGACACCGACCAGGGCGCGGCGCGCGGGCTCAAGCGCTCGCTCGCCTACGGGACGCTGCGCTGGCACTTTCGCCTGGTCGAGATCCTGCGCGGCCTCGCCGATCGTCCCCCGGAGCAGCTGCCGCCCCGGCTGCGTGCATTGCTCGAGGTGGGCCTCTACCAGTTGCTGTCGGGCGAGACGGCTCCACACGCAGCGGTCGCCGAGACCGTCAACGCGGCGCGTGAGCTCGGCTTCGCCCGCACGGCGGGGTTCGTGAATGCCGTCCTGCGGCGCTTCCAGCGTGAACGCGAAGCCGTGCTGGCCGCGGTGGACGTTGACCTCGCCGTGCGCAGCGCGCACCCGGGCTGGCTGGTCGCGGCACTGCGACGGGAGCACGGCGAGCGGGTGGAAGCGATCCTCGAGGCGAACAACACTCACCCGCCGATGTGGCTGCGGGTCAACCGCCGTCGCTGGAGCGTGGCCGATGCCACGGCCGCACTCGAGGCGGGCGGGTGGCAGGTCCACCCTCACGCGCTCGCGCCGGACGCCCTGCGGATCGAGCCGCCGGCCGACGTTCGGCAGCTGCCGGGTTTCGAGGAAGGGCGGATCTCGGTCCAGGACGCGGCCGCGCAGCTCGCCGTGGAGTTGCTCGATCCGAGGGCCGGGCAGCGCATCCTCGATGCCTGCGCGGCTCCGGGCGGCAAGACCTGCCACGTGCTCGAGCGGGTGGATGGGCCCTGCGACCTGACCGCGCTCGACGTCTCCGACGCGCGACTCGCGCGCGTGCGCGGCAGTCTCGAACGCCTCGGCCTCGCCGCCGACGTGCGGGTGGGCGACGCCGCCGAGCCCGGGACGTGGTGGGACGGCCGCCCGTACGACCGCATCCTGCTCGACGTGCCGTGCTCCGCCACCGGCGTGATCCGGCGCCACCCCGACATCAAGGTGCTGCGTCGTGCAGGGGACATCCCGGCGTTGGCGCGCCGCCAGGGGCAGTTGCTGGCCGCCACATGGCGCCTGCTCGCGCCCGGCGGGACGCTGCTCTACACGAGCTGCTCCGTCCTGAATGCCGAAAACCAGGCAGTGGTCGGGGCATTCCTGGCCGCAACGCCCGAGGCGAGCGACGCCACCGCGAGCCTGGTCGCCGGCTGGCCGCCGCGGTCGCCGGCCGGGGGGCCGGGGTACCCGATCGTGCCTGGGGAAGCCGGGATGGACGGGTTCTATTATGCTTGCCTGCGCAAGCACCCTTGAATGTTGGTGATGAGCAACACCCAGGCCAGGACCGGCGGCTTTGACAGGCGATTGAGCGGGCTCCCGCTCGCCTGGGTGATCTGCTTTTTTGCAACGCTGGTGGCGGTGCCGGCCCGGGCCGACACCACGGTCGAGGTGACCCGCGCGTCGGTCGCGATCGACGAAGGTGTGTACGCCCTCGACGTGGATCTCGGGCTCAACCTGCCCGGCGGTGCGCGTCGCGCCATCGAGGCCGGGCTTACCCTGCGGCTCAACTACGAGATCGAGATCGATCGAGTGCGCCGCTACCTGCCCGACCCGGACGTGGCGTCCCTGGTGCAGAGCTACGAGCTGAGCTACCACGCACTGAGCCAGCGCTATCTGCTCCGCAACCTCAACACCGGCGAGCAGCAGGATTTCGGCGGGCTGCCCGCGGCACTCGACCGACTGGGCACCGTGCGCGGCCTGCCGCTCATCGACGCCTCGCTGCTCGACCCCGGCACGACCTACGAGCTCCGCGTACGCGCCGACCTCACGCTGCGCTCTGCACCCGACACCCTCAGCTGGCTGCTGTTCTGGACCGACGACTGGAGCGCCACCAGCGACTGGTACGCATGGACACATCGGCCCTGAGGCGGGCCGCAGTCGGCGGCTGCGATGGGCGTCGGGGGACTGCTCTGGCTGTCCGCGATCCTGTTCATGGCACGGACGGCGCAGCACGCCGAACCGTTCAGCCAGCTGCACCCCTGGATCCTGATGATCAACGTCGCGGGCCTGGTGGTGCTGCTGGCGCTGCTCGCGACCAAGCTCACGCAGCTGGTGCGCGACTGGCGCGGCCACGTGATCGGCTCGCGACTCAAGGCGCGCATGGTGTGGACCTTCGGCGTGCTCGCCACGCTGCCGATCCTGCTGGTGTACTTCTTCGCGGTGCAGTTCCTGAGCCGCGGCATCGACAGCTGGTTCAACGTCGAGATCCGCCAGAGCCTCGACGACGCGCTGGTGCTGTCGCGCTCGGCGCTCGAGACGCGCATGCGCGACCACCTCGCCGCCACGGAAATGATGGCTGACGAGCTGTCGCTGAGCGGTGGTCCGCTGCCCGGCAGCCTCGAGATGCTGCGCCGCCAGTCCGGCGCCACCGAGGTCATCGTGGCCACCGAGTACGGCGTCATCATCACCATGAGCAAGGGGTTGTCGAACGACGTCGTGCCGGACGAGGTGCCAAGCGAGGTGCTGCTGCAGGTGCGGCAGGGCCGTCCCTTCGTGAGCCTCGAGCCGCTCGCCGAGGGCGGCTACCTGATCCGCACGGCCGTGCCGCTCGGCGCTTCCTCCGGGGATCGCGGCGGCATGGTGGTGCAGGCGACCTACCCGGTCGCCGAGCGGCTCGGCGCACTGGCCGATACCGTGCAGGCCGCCTACCAGCAGTTCGGCGAGAAGGACTACCTGCGCAAGCCGCTCAAGGCGAGCTTCATCCTCACGCTCACCGTCGTGCTGCTGCTGTCGCTGCTGGCCGCCTGGTACGGCGCGATCTTCACCGCGCAGCGCCTCGTCCAGCCGATCCAGGACCTCGTGAAAGGCACGCGCGCCGTCGCGCAGGGCGATCTCGACACGCAACTGCCGCTCACCTCGCACGACGAGATGGGCTTCCTCGTGCACTCCTTCAACGACATGACCAAGCGGCTGCGCCGCGCCCGCGAGGCCCAGCAGCAGGCCCAGCAGGTGGCGGAGACCGAACGGGCCAACCTGGCGATCGTGCTGGCGAGGCTCTCCACCGGCGTGATCGCGCTCGAGTCCGACCTGCGGATCCGCACCGCCAACCGCGCGGCGAGCAGCATCCTCGGCGAGGACCTCGACGGCTGCGAGGGCCGCGGCTTCGCGGGGATCGGCGGGCCGGACGGCCTGTTGCGCCAGTTCAGCGAGGCCTGTCGCAGCCGGCTCGCGGCCGGCGAGACCGAGTGGCGCGAGCAGCTGGTGTTCCCGCTCGAAACCGGCCGGCGCGTGATCATGTGCGCGTGCACCCCGCTGCCCCGGGAAGGCGACACGCCGGGCGGCTACGTGCTCGTGTTCGACGACATCACCGCCATGCTCCAGGCGCAGCGCGAGGCCGCCTGGGGCGAGGTCGCCCGGCGCCTGGCGCACGAGATCAAGAACCCGCTCACGCCCATCCGCCTGTCGGCCGAGCGCATGCGCCACAAGCTGATGCCGGCCATGAACGAACAGGACGCCAGGCTGCTCGACCGCGGCACCGAGACCATCGTGCAGCAGGTCGAGGCCATGAAGGAGATGGTGAACGCCTTCAGCGAGTACGCCCGGGCGCCGCGCTTCGAGATGACGGAGGTCAACCTCAACCAGCTGATCGCCGAGCTCACCGACCTCTACCGCGCCCAGGTGGCCGGCCGGGGCGTCACGCTCGACCTGCAGCTCGATCCTGCGCTCGCCGGCGTGGTCGCCGACCGGGGCCGGCTGCGCCAGCTGCTGCACAACCTGCTCACCAATTCCGTCGAGGCGCTCGAGGGACGCCGCGGCGGAAGGATCTCGATCGCCACGCGGCGGGTGGGGGTCGAGGACGACGAGGTGGCCGAGCTGGCGGTGGAGGATAATGGCCCGGGGTTCCAGCGCGAGCTGATGGGCCAGGTGTTCGACCCGTACGTCACGACCAAGGCGCGGGGCACCGGGCTCGGGCTCGCGATCGTGCGCAAGATCGTCGAGGAACACGGGGGGCACGTCGAGGCGGAGAACCGGCCCGACGGCGGCGCGCGCGTTCGAGTCGAGCTGCCCATGAACGGGGTGACACGAGGCGAGGCCGTGCGGCGGGAGCCGCACCGACCGGAGCCCAGGAGGGAGCGTGCATGAGTAACGCGCGGATTCTGGTGGTGGACGACGAGGCCGACATCCGCGACCTCGTGCAGGAGATCCTGTCCGAGGAAGGCTACGTCGTGGACGTTGCTGCGAACGCTGCCGAAGCGCGCGCCGCCTGCGTCCGCCAGCCGCCCGACCTCGTGCTGCTCGACATCTGGATGCCGGACACGGACGGCATCAGCCTGCTCCGTGAGTGGCAGCAGTCGCAGTCGCTGTCGGCCCCCATCGTGATGATGTCGGGCCACGGCACGGTCGAGACCGCCGTCGAGGCCACGCGGCTCGGCGCGGTGGACTACGTCGAGAAGCCGCTCTCGCTCGCCAAGTTGCTGCGCACGGTCCGTACCGCACTCGACGAGGGCCGCAACCGCCGGGTGGCGGCCCGCAGCGTGCTGCCGCCGCTGCTGGCGCCGGTCGGCCGCAGCCGGCTGATGCGCGACCTGCGCGAGCAGGTCAAGCAGCTCGCGCCGCACGACGTGCCGGTGCTGATCGTCGGCGAGCCCGGCTCGGGCCGCGAGGCCTTCGCGCGGTACATCCACACGCTGAGCCCGCGCTCCGCCGGGCCGTTCGTCACGGCCGTGGCTGCGGCCGTCTCCGAGGCTGGACCGGAGGTGGCGCTGTACGGCTCGGAGGAAGGCGGCGTCGTCCGCAAGGGACTGCTCGAGCAGGCCGAGCGCGGCGTGCTGTTCATCAACGAGCTCGGGGACCTCGCCCCGCCTGCCCAGCGGCTGCTGTTCGCCGCGCTCGATGCCGGGAGCTTCCAGCGCGCCGGGAGCGGCACGCGCGTCCCCTGCGAGGCGCGCTTGATCTGCTCGGCCCAGCCCGGTTTCGAATTGCGGGGGCCGGAACCCTTCCGGCAGGACCTGCTCGCACACCTGAACGTCCTGGGCCTGCGCGTGCCGCCGCTGCGCGAGTACGCCGAGGACGTGCCCGACCTGCTGCGCTACTACGTGGATCGGCTGGTGGACGACCAGCGGCTGCCGTTCCGCCGCTTCAGCGTGGCGGCGCAGAACCGCCTGCGCAACTACCCGTGGCCCGGCAACATCCGCGAGCTCAAGAACCTCGTGCATCGCGCGCTGGTGCGCGGCGGCCCGGAGGAAGTGGCGCTGGAGGAGATCGAGCGCGAGATCGCCTCGCAGTCTTCCCACAGCGAGCCGCTGGTGAAGCAGGACCTGCTCGCGCTGCCATTGCGCGAGGCGCGCGAGCACTTCGAGCGCGCCTACCTCACTCAGCAGTTGCAGCTGTGCAACGGCAAGGTCGGCCAGCTCGCCAAGCGCGTCGGCATGGAGCGCACGCACCTGTACCGCAAGCTGCGCCTGCTCGGGGTGGATTTCCGCCAGTCGGAGGACTGATCAGGGCGCCGTTCGCGCAGGGAAGTCGCGCATCGCCGTGGATACCGCGGCTGTCACGGCCGCGGGCTCGAGGCTGCCTTTGCCGATGCGGGTGGACACGCGGCCCTGCCAGACCTCGGCGTTGCGTCCGGCGTCGATGGCGTGGATCACGAGCGTGCCTTCCTGGTAGTTGCGCACGCTCGGGCTTCCGACATTGACGGAGCCGCCGAAGTTGCCGCCCCAGCTGCCCATGCCGATGCCGACCCGCACCGGGTTGTTCTCGATCTTTTCCTGGCTCGCGGTCTCGTAGGCGATGCGCAGGTCGGGATTCCCGGCCGACTCGACGTAGCCGCGCCGCTTCATCTCCGCGGCGATCGCGGCCCGGATGTTCTGGTCGAGCAGGCGAAGCGGCGCGTCGGCCTCAGTGACGCCGGGCGCGGGCGCCCAGCCGAAGGTCCGGAAGGCCCCGAAGTCGGCGCCGGGGTCGCGCATGGACTCGGGCTCGGGCGGTGCGGAGGCGCAGCCCGAAGCGATCGCAGCGGCGACCAGCAGCAGCCCGTGGACGAGTCGCCGGTGCCGCGTGCGACCCATGGACTACTGCGACGCCGAGACGATGTAGTCCACTGCGTTGAGGATGGACTGGTCGGACAGGTCCGTGCGCCCGCCCTTCGGCGGCATGTAGCCGGCCTTGCCCTGGTAGCCCTGCAGCGAATGCGTGTGCAGCGTGTCCATCCCCTGAGCGATGCGCGGCGCCCACGCGGCCTTGTCGCCGAACTTCGGAGCGCCGGCGATGCCCGCGCCGTGGCAGGCCACGCAGGCCTGGTTGTAGACGGTCTCGCCGGGCAGGTCTGCCACCGCGGCGACGGGCTCGGCAGACGGCGGCGCCAGCGCAGAATTGTCCTCGCCGGCCACCGCGACGCGCCCGACCGGCGCGATCCGCGCCGCGAGTTCCCGCTGGAACACTTCGTCAGCCGCGCGGTTGGCGCTCGTGGTGTGTCCCGCGATGAAGCGCGCCAGGACAATCAGGCCGATGGTGATGCCGAACAGGATGCCCAGCACCAGCATGAAGGTGTCAAAGAACGTGCGATCGTGCGAAGCGCTCACGAAGGAACCTCAGGTGTCAGGCGCGAAACAGGGCGCGAAGTATATCGTGGCGGCCGCATCGCCGCGCCCCCGGAAATGGACGCGGCGCGGCGTCGGGGCTATGATTCCCGCCCCTTTTCAGGGGCTCCAGCCCAAGCGCCCGTAGCTCAGTTGGATAGAGTACTGCCCTCCGAAGGCAGGGGTCACTGGTTCGAATCCAGTCGGGCGCGCCATTCGCAACGCGAGTGGCATTCTTCGCTGAGTCAGGTCGACCGCGCCGGGAACCCCACCATCGTCCCTGCGTCCTCGTCCCACAGCTTCAGTCGGGCGCAGCCGAGGCTGCCCAGCAGCGTCAGTCGCGGGGCCGCCTGCAGGCGCGGGTTGGACTCGAAGCACTCCCGGAGCCGGTAGTTCGGCACGCGGCTCGAGAGATGGTGGATGTGGTGGTAGCCGATGTTGCCGGTGAACCAATGCGCGATGCGTGGCAGGTCGTAGAACGAGCTGCCCGCCATCGCCGCTGACTCCGCGTTCCAGCTTTCCTGCCGGGACCAGTAGGCCCGCTCGAACTGGTGCTGGACGTAGAACAGCCACACGCCGGCCGCGCCCGCGACGAGCATCAGCGGCAGGTGCACCGCGAGCACGGTGCGCCAGCCGAAGATCCACACGAGCACCGAGCCTGCGAGCGCGAGCGCGAGATTGTTCCATAGCGCGCTGGCCCACTCCGTGCGCCAGGACAGCGGCAGGTCGAAGGGCACGCGGTGCTTGATCACGAACTGGTACATCGGGCCGATGCCGAGAAGCACCGGCATGCTGCGATACAGCCGGTAGGCGAGCCGCTGCGCCCACGGCAGGGCCTGGTACTCGCGCACGGTCAGCGTCTGGATGTCGCCGAGTCCGCGCCGGTCGAGGTTGCCCGAGGTCGCGTGATGGATCGCGTGTGTCCGGCGCCAGTACGCGTAAGGGAAGAACGTGAGCAGGCCGAGCAGCGCGCCCGTACGCTGGTTCCACTTCGCGTTCGCGAAGAAGGAGCCGTGTCCGCAGTCGTGCTGGATGATGAACAGCCGTACGTAGAAGCCCGCGGTCGGCAGCAGGAGCAGCAGCGACCAGTCGCGGCTCCACTCGAGCGTGAGCGCCATGAGTGTCCACAGCGCGACGAACGGCGGCAGCGTGTTGGCGAGCTGCCAGAGCGCCTTGCGGTGGTCGGGCCGGGCGTAAGGGGCGACCAGCGCGCGCAGGGTCGCGGGCGGATCGGGCTCGCTCGACCGGCTCACCAGCTCAGCTCCGGCCACCGGCATCAGCCCGCGACAGGCTTGACGACGTAGCCGCCGGATTTCTCGTCCTTCTCGATCTCGATCAGCCGGCGCGCCTGTGCTTCCTCGAGCAGCTGGCTGAAGCTGCGGAAACCGTGGTACGTCTCGTTGAAGCCCGGGCGCTGGCGCTTCAGCGCCTGCTTGATCATCGAGCCCCAGATCTTCTCGTCCTCCTCGCGGTCCTCCGCGAGCGCCTCGATGGTGGCGAGCACGAGGTCGAAGGCCTCCTGCTTCTTCTCGTCCTCGGTCTTCGGCGTCTCGGCCGATGCGGGCGAAGTTGCGAAATCGGCGGGTCCCGCATCGGGCTGCGGCGCCATTGCCGGCGGCGCCGTGGCGGGGCCCGACGCGGGCACCGCCTGTTTCGCTGCCGGCTGCGCTGGCTGCTTGGCCGGCGCCCTGCGGCGGCCGCGACGCTGCTCGTCCTTGCGCACCAGGTCGTCGTAGTAGATGAACTCGTCGCAGTTGGCGATGAGCAGGTCCGAGGTCGAGCTCTTCACGCCGACGCCGATCACGAGCTTGTTGTTCTCGCGCAGCTTGCTCACGAGCGGTGAGAAGTCGGAATCGCCGCTCACGATCACGAAGGTATCCACGTGGGACTTCGTGTAGCAGAGGTCGAGCGCGTCGACCACCATGCGGATGTCGGCCGAATTCTTGCCGGACATGCGCACGTGCGGGATCTCGATGAGCTCGAAGGAGGCCTCGTGCATCGGCCCCTTGAACTCCTTGTAGCGCTCCCAGTCGCAGTAGGCCTTTTTGACGACGATGCTGCCCTTGAGCAGCAGCTTCTCGAGCACCTTGCCGATGTCGAACCGGGCGTATTTTGCGTCGCGGACGCCGAGGGCCACGTTCTCGAAGTCGCAGAACACGGCGATGTTGGTGATGGTGGGCTTTGCCATGGGCGAATCCTATCACCGGCTCAGGACGACCGCCGCGGCGGCGAGCATCAGCGTCCCGGCGACGCGGCGGAGTGCGACCTGCGCCCGTTCGTTCCGGAAAAAGCCCCGGGCGCGCGAAGCAAGGAGGGCGTAGCCCGTGTTCACGCCGCCGATCACTACGACCAGCATCGCGACGAGCAGCACGAGGTCGAGCGCAGTCAGAGTCGCGAGGTCGACGAAGCCCGGCAGCAGTGCCGCGTAGAACAGCATGGCCTGCACATGTCCGAACATGAGCAGCAGCCCGGCGGCGTAGTTGCGCCGGAATTCCCGCTCGTGGGGGCCGGCGGCCGCCAGGGCCACGCGTGGTCGCGCTCGCCAGAGGGCGATTCCCTGCCAGGTCAGGTAGCCGGCGCCGGCGATCCTGAGCAGGTCGAAGAAGCCGCCCATGGACCGTGCGGCAGCCGCCATGCCTGCGACGGCGAGCAGCAGGAACAGCAGGTCGCCGGTGACGACGCCCGCGTTGATCGCCATCGCCGGGCGCAGTCCGTCGGTGATGGCGCGCGCCACGATGGCCGTCACGGCGGGGCCGGGCGTCAGCGCCGCGACCAGGACGACCGCAGCGAGCGCGAGGAAGTCGCCCGGCGCCATGCGGCGCCTACAGCCAGCCCTTGCGGCGGAAATAGATGTAGGGGATGACTGCCGAGACCACCATCGCGACCAGCGCCAGCGGGTAGCCCCAGTGCTTGTCCAGTTCCGGCATGAACTCGAAGTTCATGCCGTAGATGCTCGCGACCAGCGTCGGCGGCAGGAACATCACCGCGGCCACCGAGAAGATCTTGATGATGTTGTTCTGCTCGAGGTTGATCAGGCCGAGCACCGCGTCGAGCAGGAACTGCACCTTGTTGCCGAGGAAGCTCGCGTGGTCCGAGAGCGACTGCACGTCGCGCAGCGTGGACTTGAAGCGCCCGCGCTGGTCCTGGGAAAGCGAGACGTTGGTCGCCTGCTGCACGTACATCAGCAAACGCTGGAAGCTCACGAGGCTCTCGCGCGCCTTCGAGATCAGGTCGCCGTTCGCGCCGATCTTCTGGATCATCGCGTGCAGGTCGCGGTTGCTCGCCGCGGCGCCGTTGCTGCGCGGAAAGATCGTCAGCGACACTGCGTCGAGCTCCATCTGCACCCGCTCGAGCAGATCGGCGATCCGCTCGGTAAAGGCCTCGAGCAGGCCGGCCAGCAGCGTCGCGGAGGACGTGCACGCGGCCGGCGAGCGCTCGACGTGGGTCATGAACCGCCGCACCGGCGTCGGATCCACGTAGCGGTTCGTGATCAGCCGGTTGTCGGCGAGGATGAAGGTGATCGCGCTGCTCTCGGGCTTCTCGGAGTCGAGCTGGCTGCCGACCGTGGCGGTCATGTAGACCGCGCCGCCTTCCTCGTAGAGGCGGTTCGAGGTCTCGATCTCCTTCATCTCGTCGCGCGTCGGCACGTCGACCGTCAGCAGCGACTCGACGGCCTTCTCCTCCTCGACCGTGGGCTCGTAGAGGTCGGCCCACAGGAACTCGTCGGGAAACTGCGCCGGCGGCACGTGCTCGATCCACGTGTAGCCGCTGCCGGTGGGGATGAGGAGACGGAGCATGTTGGGGAGACCCTGCGGACAGGCCGCCCTTTTAGCACAGGGACCCGCCGCGACGCAGGCGGCGCGTCACCGTCCCTGGATTGCGCCGATGTCGCCCGGCTGGCCTGCAGGCCGCGGTGTCCCGACCTGGTCCGAGTCGTGCCGCCGGACGGTGAGTTCCCGGCGGTTCCAGACCTTCATCCGGATCCCCGGATTCTCGGCCAGCGGGCCGGACGAAAAAAGGTCCTGCCAGACGTCGTCACCGAGCATCTCGGGGCCCATCCCCGACATCGCCCGTTGCCGCAATGCGTCGTCGAGCCGGTGCCAGAATTCGATGTACGGGTAATTGGTGAGTTCGCGCGGCCAGGTCTGGCTCGGGCCGAACCAGTGCGTGTCGCCGAGCGTGAGGATGGCGCGGCCGGAGGGGTCCCGGTAGGGCTGCACGCCCCCGGCCGCCGCATCGGCGTCGGCGCCCGCAGGAACTGCTCGAAGTCCGCCTTGAATCCGGCCGCGAACCCGGCGAGCCGATGACGGCTCTCCAGGCGTTCCAGCACGATCTCGAGGAAGTCGTCCATGGCGCCCGACGCCAGCGAGTATTCGGCGAGGGTGACCTCGACGTCGTAGGTGCCCGGCGGCACGGCATCGAGCGCCGTGCCGCGTGGCTGATAGGCGAGCACGGCCGGGCTGCCGGCATCCACTCCGGCGGACGTCGCCAGCGTGGAGTGAGACAGGCCACCGACAAGGTCCAGGACGCTCGCGAGCTCGACCCCGGCCGAGTCGCCTTGCTTCGGAAAATGACGTCGGCTGAGGGACTCCCAGTCCGGCTCGCCCACGGGCACGAGGATCTGGCTGAAGTCGATCACGCCGAGGCGGTTGTGGCCCGCGCTGCGAAAGTGCATCAGCGACCCGGTGAAGATGTCGTGCGGGTAGCGGTCGCCGCCGATTTCTTCGACCGTGTTGCCGGCCACGATCGAGTGGCCGATGGTCATGCGCTCGACGGCGTGGGCATTGCCTACGGTGGCGGCGACGCCGCCCGCGAGGTTGCGGCGGCCGAGACTGTCGGTGCGCGGAGCGCCCCTGACCTCGTTCTCCACCACCGTGCATGCCTGCATCTCCAGGTGGCCGTTCGAGAGGTAGACGCCGCCGCCGCGCCAGTAGCCCATCGCCAGCAGGAACCCGGGCAGGCCCGGCGCAGGCTCCGCGAGGTTGCGGGCGACCGTGCTGTTCGTGATGCGAAGCAGCTTCGACTTGCCGATGCCGCCGCCGTCCGAGTACACGCCCGCGCCGTAGGTGAACAGCCCGCTGATGCGGTTGCCGGTGACGGCGGAGCGGTCGATGGTAGACATCGTCTTCGTACTCTCGGCACCGCCCACGGAATAGACGCCGCCGCCGGCCGCGCCACCCCCGGTCACGGTGTTGCCGCTCACGATGCAACGCTCCATCTCGACGATGTCGGCGTACACGGCCCCACCGAAGGCGCCGCGGTCGCGAGACGAGTCGAAGTCTCCCTGGACGTGGTTGTCGTACAGCCTGCAGTCGACGAGCCGGGCCGTGCCCCAGACCGCCGCGGCGCCGCCCCGCGCCAGCGTCCAGGGCTGGTCGTTCGGGTTGCCGGTCGCAATGTCGACCGCCACGCTGTGCCCGCCCGTGACCGCGACATTCACGAGCGTGAGGTCGCCCTCGACGGCGATGACCCGCGCGTCCTGGCCGCCGGCCCACGCGACCGTGATGCCCGACGGCAGTGCCGATGCATCGATGACGACGTTTTTGCGGGCGACCAGAGCCGAAGCCCCGTAGTCCCGCGGCAGGTAGCCGACGAGGTAGGAGACGGGGCCGCTCGGCTCGTCGCGCATGCCCATGACCTCTCCCTTCAGACGAGTGTGCTCGTCCGCGACGAGGGTGAGCGCGAGAGTGCTGCCGTCGAGCCGCGGGTCGAAGGTGATGGGCTGCCCCGGTTCCGCCTCCGCCAGCGCCGAGCGCAGGGTCACCGTGCCGGAGGGCGGTGTCGCCGAGTCCAGCAGGCTGTTGACGACGAGCGATGCGGTCGCAGGCGGCGTACTTCCGCCATCGTCGCTGCCGCCGCAGCCGGACAGCAGTGCCAGGGCGAGGATCGTCAGGGCGGTTCGAAGCGGATTCATGAGCTGGTCCCTCGCTGGGGGCTCGCATTGCATGCTAGCGGCGCAGGAGGCGTTCCGCGTCCGTGGAAGCCGCGTGACGTGATGGCCGCGCGACGGGACCGCGATGGAGAAAAAAAGCCCCGCGAGGCGGGGCCTTTCGGATCGGTCCGGACCGGTTCAGCCGGCCGGCTTTTCCCTTGCAGCCAGCGTGTTGATCAGCTCGAAGAGCTTGTCCTCACCGCCCGCCATGCCGACGTCGGTGACGTACCTGCCGTTCACGATCACGGTCGGCGTGCTCGCGATGCGGTAGCGCTTGTTGAGGTCCACGGCCCTCGCCAGCTTCGACTCGACGGCGAAGCCGGAATACGTCTTCTGGAAGTCGGCCTTGCTTACGCCGCGCGAGGTGAAGAACGCCTCGATCTTCTCGGGTGTATCGAGCCGGTTGCCGCGCACGTTGATCTCGCGGAACGCCTCGGCGTTCAGCTCAGGTCTGCCGAGGACCTCGATGGTGTAGAAGAGCCGCGCATGGGTCTTGAGCAGCTCGTTCCAAACGGCGGGCATCCGCACCACCTGGACGTTCGCCGGCTTGCCCTTGCGCTCCCAGGCCTCGATCTTCGGCTCCAGCAGGTAGCAGTGGCCGCAGGCGTACCAGAACACCTCGACGACCTCGACCTTGCCAGGGGCGACGTTGGTGGGCACCGGCGGCTTGAGGACCTTGTAGTTCACTCCCTCGACCGGGTCTGCGGCGAGCGCGAGATGGCCGGCGAGCAGCATCAGGACCGCGGCAAGCGGATGGAAGACCCTAAAAGTGGATGCGTTCATGGACAGCTATGACCGGGGCGACGGGCGAGGGTTCAGCGCAGTCCCTGGATGAAGGAAGCGACGGCGTCGATCTCCTCGTCGGAGAGCAGTGCCGCGATGCTGCGCATCATCTGGTTGGGGTCGGTGGCGCGCTCGCCCGCCCGGTAGGCGCGCAACTGGGCGGCCACGTACACGGCGTGCTGGCCCTGGATGGACGGGTAGTTCGCCAGCGGATTGCCGCGGCCAGTCGGCCCGTGGCAGGCGGCGCAGGCCATGAGACCGTTGCTCGCGTTGCCGGCCCGGTACACCCGCTGGCCCGCCGCAACCTTGGACGGCTCGGCTTCGCCGCCGCGCGCCGTCTGAGACGAGAAATACGCCGCCAGGTCGGCGATGTCCTCGTCCGTGAGGATCATGGCCATTGGCGACATCAGCGCATTCTGACGTTCGCCGGCCCGGAACAACTTCAGCTGCTGCTCGATGTAGCCCGCGTGCTGGCCTGCGAGGTTGGGCCACTCGGGATTCGGGCTGTTGCCGTCGGCGCCGTGGCAGGCCATGCAGGTGACTGACTTGGCCTGGCCGGCTTCTTTGGAACCCGCGGCGAGCGTGGGGGCGCTCCAGCCGAGGACGGCCACCAGAGACAGGGTGGCGACGAGCTTCGCGGTCATTGAACCACTCCGAGGAACAGGGGCGGGCAAGCGCCAAATTGTACACTAACGCCCCCGAGGTCTCTGCCGCCCGCCCGTCCCATGTCTGCTTATCCGAACGTCAGGTTCCTCACCAGCGCCAACGAGGTGAAGCAGTTGCCGCCCGACGTGGGGGTCGAGGTGGCCGTGGCCGGGCGCTCCAACGCCGGGAAGTCGAGCGCGATCAACGCCATCACCCACCACAAGGGCCTGGCGCGAACCAGCAAGACACCGGGGGCCACGCGGCTGATCAACTTCTTCGAACTCGAGGCCGACCGCCGACTCGTGGACCTGCCGGGGTACGGGTTCGCCGCCGTGTCCGGGGCGATGCGGCAGCATTGGGGCACGTTGATCGAGGGCTACTTCCGCAAGCGCAGCAGCCTGCGCGGCGTGATCGTCGTGATGGACATCCGCCACCCACTCAAGGACCAGGACTGGGACATGCTGCGCCTCGCACAGTCGCGGTCGGTCCCCGTGCACCTGCTGCTGACGAAGGCGGACAAGCTCGGCCGCGGCGCCCGGGCCGCGAGCTGCGCCGCCGTGCGCCGGGAGGCGGGCAAGGACGTGACGGTCCAGGCATTCTCGGCCCTGTCCGGGGAAGGGGTGCCTGAGGCGCGCGGGGCACTCGAGCGGATGCTGCGCCGGAAGCCGGAAAAAGAAACCCCGGTTGGACCAGCGGATCCAACCGGGGCAGGCAAACCCGGCGTTGGGGGATGACCGGGTGAACGCGAGCCCAGGGAGGTAGGCCCGCGCCGAACGCCGTGAGGCGCTCAGGGAATTGGAGTCAGGCTCCGCGGCAAAGTTCCGTGGCTCACCGAGGCCTGCGAAACGTGGGTACGCCGGTTCGGGGCGGCACGAGCTGCTCAACAATTAATTGATAGATGGCCCCGAATCGGCCTTCAGGTTAGCCGCTCCATCGGCCTATAGTGAAATTTTGGCTGATAATAGACCGACCGCCCAGCGTTGCAGGGCAACGCGGCACAGCGGGCCCCGGGGCGGTCGCGGCAAGGCCTGCCGGGCCGCCCTCGCCGGGCCCCGTCGCACGGTCAGTGTCAGAGGAACGTCCAGGTCACTCCGAGCGAGATCATGTCCACGGTGTCGGCGTCAGAGACGTCGAAGATCTCGTACTCGCCGCGGAAGCTCAGGCTCCAGACGCGGAACTGCACGCCCGCCCCGTACATGAGGTCCGTGCCGTCGTCGCTGCCACTAAGTCCCGTACCAGGAGCCGACAGTTCGGCGTCCCAGTTGACCGCGCCCAGCTTCGCGAACACGTCCACCGGGCCGATCGGCAGGAAGCCCAGGGCCGCGAGCGAGAAACCGCTCACGTCGGCCTCGATATCGACGCCCTCGATACGGTCATCGGCCGTCCCGAGGTCCACGTAATTGGCCTCGACCGCCAGCCAGTCCAGGAACCGCCAGCCGGCGATGAGCTTGTAGGCGGTATCGCTGGCGTCGAAATCGAAGTTATCTCCTTCGATCCGCTCCTCGAACTGGACGCCACCCTGGCCGATGCCGGCGCCGAGGTAGATGCCGTTGTCCACGGCCTGGCTCGAGAAGCTCGTGAGGCCCATGAACAGCGTGCCGTAGGCAAGGATCCGGGTCTTCATCGGTGCACTCCTCCGGTGTATGTGGTCACGGTCGAATGCTAACCCAGAGGCTGCTCCGGCCTGAAAACAAAGAGCCCGCCGGATGGCGGGCTCTCGTTCCAGCTACAGGCCTGGCGGTCGATCAGAAGCGCCAGATGATGCTCGCAGAAGCGAAGTCGACCGAGTTGAACTCGGAAATCTCGAAGCCCTGGTACTCGGCGCGGACGCCCAAGGTTATCCATAAAGTTCCAAGTCCCGCCGACGGCCCATGCGAAATCGGTGCCGTCTTCGCCGATCGAGGTCTTCGTGACCAGATCGCCTTCGTCCCGGAGCTTGATGCTGCCGTCGGCATCCCAGTAGATGAAGCCCAGCTTGGCGAACACGTCGAAGTTCTCGCCGATCGGCAGGATGCCAACCGCCGAGCCGACGAAACCGCTCATGCCGATCGCGATCCTGAGCTGGTCGGTCCCGGAATCGTAGTTGTCATCCGGCTCGCCGCCGTCGATGTACTCGCCTTCCACGGCGAGGTACGGCATGAACTTGTAACCGCCGAAAACCTTGAATCCGAAGTCGCTGCCGTCGAAATCACGTCCGTTGGCGATGGACTGCGAATCGGCCGAGAAATTGCCGAGGCCGGCACCGACGTAGAAGCCGGTGTCCTCGGCTGCGAAGGCCGGCGAGGCGGCGAGTAGGGCGGTGGCTGCGGTCGCGATGATGAGTTTCATGATGTCTCCAATTTTGCACTCTGAACTGCTTTGAACGGCGGGCAGCCCCTTTGCGCGTAAATGCCGCGCACGAGCCGGCTGCACTACCGTCGTGGCACTAATGATACTCCATTGGATCTTTGTTTGGTGCGATGCAGCGAGAGTAGTTTGCCGCGGAATATGCTTATTTGGCGCGGGATATGAGCATGATCAGCCAGTGCTGTTGTCAAAAAGCAACGATCTCTCGCTAATGTGCGGCGTCCCAATGGAGGCCCCGTCCGACGTCCACCCTGAGCGGCACCCGCAAATCAGCGGCCGCGGTCATCCGCGCCCGCAGCCCTCGCTCGACTGCCTCGACGACGTCCTCGCGCACCTCGAGTACCAGCTCGTCGTGGACCTGCATGACCAGTCGCGCCTCGGCCTGTACGCCCCTGAGCCAGGCGTGCACCTCGATCATGGCGCGCTTGATGATGTCGGCGGCCGTGCCCTGCATGGGCGCGTTGATCGCGCTGCGCTCGGCGTACTGGCGGAGCGCCTGGTTGCGCGCGCGGATGTCCGGCAGGTAGAGGCGCCGACCGAACACTGTCTCGACGTACCCCTGCTCCCGCGCCATGGCGCGGGTGTCGTCCATGTAGCGCTTCACGCCCGGGTAGCGGTCGAAGTACAGGTCCACGTACTGCTGCGCCGCCCCGCGGTCGATGCCGAGCTGGCGGGCGAGGCCGAACGCCGACATGCCGTAGATCAGCCCGAAGTTGATCGCCTTCGCCGCCCGCCGCTGGTCGGGCGTGACCTCCGCCGGCGCGAGGCCGAACACCTCGGCCGCGGTCGCCTGGTGAATGTCGCGATCCTCGGCGAATGCCCGCAGAAGGCTCTCATCTCCGGACAGGTGCGCCATGATGCGCAGCTCGATCTGGGAGTAATCCGCCGCCATCAGCACGTGGCCGGGCGGCGCCACGAACGCCTGCCGGATACGCCGACCTTCCGGCGTGCGCACCGGGATGTTCTGCAGGTTCGGATCGGTGGACGACAGCCGCCCGGTCGCCGCGACGGCCTGGTGGTAGGAGGTGTGCACGCGCCCGGTGCGCGGATCCACCTGGCCGGGCAGCTTGTCCGTGTAGGTGGACTTGAGCTTGGCGAGGCCGCGGTACTCGAGGATCAGCCTCGGGAGTTCGAATTCGCCCGCCAGTTCCTCGAGCACGTCCTCGGCGGTCGAGGGCTGCCCGGTGGCGGTCTTGCGCTTCACCGGCAGCCCGAGCTTGCCGAACAGCACTTCCTGCAGCTGCTTCGGCGAGTCGAGGTTGAACGTCGCGCCCGCGATCGTGTGCACCGTCTGCTCGAGCGCGAGCAGGCTCTTCGAGATCTCATGGCCCTGCTTGCGCAGCATCGCGGTGTCGATCAGCACGCCGAGGTGCTCCATGTCGAGCAGCACCGGCACCAGCGGCTGCTCGATCTCCTCGTAGAGCGTGCGGACCCGCGGCAGGCGCTCGATCTGCGCCCACAGTGTCCGATGCAGCCTCAGCGAGACGTCGGAATCCTCGGCCGAGTACTCGGCTGCGCGCTCCACCGGCACCTGGTCGAACGGGATCTGCTTGGCGCCCTTGCCGGCGACGTCCTCGTAGTGGATGGTCTCGACGCCGAGGTACAGCCGGGCCACGGAGTCGAGGTCGTGGCGCGTCGCGGTGCTGTTCAGCACGTAGGATTCCAGCATCGAGTCGTAGCGCATGCCGCGCATCTCGATGCCGTGGTTGCGCAGCACGTGGGCGTCGTACTTGAGGTGGTGGCCGAGCTTGCCGCGTCCGGCGTCCTCGAGCAGCGGCTTGAGGCGCGCGAGCACTGCGGTCCGGTCGAGCTGCTCGGGTGCCCCGGCATAGCGATGCGCGAGCGGCACGTAGGCGGCGTAGCCCGGCTCGACACAGAACGACACCCCGACGATCTCGGCCTGCATGTAGTCGAGCGACGTCGTCTCGGTATCGAACGCGAAGAGCTCGGCGTCGCGCAGGCGATCGAGCCAGGATTCGAGCTGCGCCTCGGTGAGGACGGTCTCGTAGTTGCGGGGCGCCTCACCCCAGCCCTCGGCCGCGGGCACGGTCGAGGGGAGGGCCCCGTCACTGCGGCCCTCTCCCGCGGCAGTGGCCGCAGACGCGTCCTCCGCCGCCGTGGGAGCGCGGGATCGAAGACCGGTTGCAGGCGCAGCTTCCGGCGTCGCGCCCGGCAGCTGCTTCAGCAGCGACCGCAGCTCGAGGCGCGTGTAGAGCTCGCGCAGCTGCTCGACGTCGGGCGCCCGGCGGGCGAGGTCGTCCGGCTGCTGCGGCAGCTCGAGCGCACAGTCGATGGTCGCGAGGCGCCGCGAGAGCGCGAGCTCGGTCGTGTGCGCGCGCAGGCTCTCGCCGACCTTGCCCTCGATCTCCTCCTGGTGGGCCAGCAGGTTGTCGAGCGTGCCGTACTCGTTGAGCCACTTCGCGGCCGTCTTGGGGCCCACCTTCGGCACGCCGGGGATGTTGTCCGAGCTGTCGCCCACCAGCGCGAGGTAGTCCACGATCTGCTCGGGGTACACGTCGAACTTGCGCTTCACGCCGTCCCGGTCGAGCGACGAGTCCGTCATGGTGTTCACGAGCGTGACGTGCCCGTCCACCAGCTGGGCCATGTCCTTGTCGCCCGTGGAGATCACGACCCGCAGGCCCCGCTCGGCCGCGCGGCGCGCCAGCGTGCCGATCACGTCGTCGGCCTCGACGCCCGGTACGCGCAGCAGGGGCAGGCCGAGCGCCTCGACCGCCGCGATCAGCGGCTCGACCTGGGCGCGCAGCTCGTCGGGCATCGGCGGGCGGTGCGCCTTGTACTCGGCGAACAGCTCGTCGCGGAAGGTCTTGCCCGGGGCGTCGAACACCACGCCGATGCGCGGCGGGTCGTGCTCCTTCAGGAGCTTGGCGAGCATGTTGAGCACGCCGAGCACCGCGCCGGTCGGCTCGCCCTTCGAATTGGTGAGCGGCGGCAGCGCGTGGAAGGCCCGGTACAGGTACGACGAGCCGTCCACCAGCACCAGCGCCAGGGCGTCAGCCATGCGCGCTTCCGGGCGGCGGGGCGTCGCGGTCGACCGGCGCCTCGGGCGCGGCGTCCGCCTCGCCTGTCGACTCGGCGGCCGGCGGCGCCTCGGTCGGCGTGACCGCCTCGGCCGGGGCGCCCGGCGCGGGCCGAATGATCACTTCGCGGGATTTCTCGGGCAGGTACAGCGGTCCCTTGAGTCCGCAGCCGGCCAGCGCGACTGCGAGCACGAGCAACGGGGCCAGCGCGCGACCGTTCATGGTCGGCCGTCCCCGCCGAGGACCGGCGCCTGCCCCTCGACCACGGCGAGGGTCATTCTTGAGATCGCGCTGAGTCGCTGGCGGTCGTCCTCGACGCGGATCTCCCAGACCTGCGAGCGGCCGCCGATGTGGATCGGCCGGGCGGTGCCCGTGACGCGGCCGCTGCGCACGGCACGCAGGTGGTTCGCGTTGATCTCCTGGCCGACGCAGTAGTAGCGGCTGGGGTCAACGCAGCAGTTCGCGCCGACGCTGCCGAGCGTCTCGGCGAGCACGACCGACGCGCCGCCGTGCAGCAGCCCGTACGGCTGCCAGGTCCGCGCGTCCACGGGCATCGTGGCCCGCACGTAGTCCGGGCCGATTTCGGTGAACCGGATGTCGACGAGCTCGACCATGCAGCCGCGCGACTGTCGGTCGAGTTCCTCCACGGTGAAGGGTTGAAACCAGATGCTCATCAGTGATGCTCGGGGGTGCTCGAGGGTCGGGGAGGCGATTGTACCTGCGGGCGCCGGCGGGCCTGCCGAGACTGCGGACGCTCATGGCGCGGGGACGCCCGAAGAGGCAGAATTGCTGCAGAGCAAAAGGCCGGAAACCAGGATCGCGGAGTTCCCATGACCGACTACCACGCCCCCGTCCCGCAGATGCGTTTTACGATCGAGCACCTTGCCGACCTTCCGGCGGTGACGGCGCTGCCCGACTTCTCGTCGGTGGACGGCGACACGATCCAGGCGGTGCTCGAGGAGGCGGCAAAATTCGCCGGCGGCGTGCTGGCCCCGATCAACTGGCTGGGTGACCGCCAGGGCGTCAAGGTCGCGAACGACGCCGTGGTCGTGCCCCAGGAGTTCAGCGACGCCTATGCCCAGTTCTGCGAGGCGGGCTGGCCCGGCATCGCCTCGAATCCCGATTTCGGCGGCCAGGGCCTGCCGAAGACCGTGGCGCTCGCCTGCGACGAGATGTGGGCCGCGGCGAACGTCGCCTTTGCGCTGTGCCCCGAGCTCTCGCAGGGCGCAATCCTGGCCATGGACCGCCACGCCACAGACGAATTGAAGCAGACCTACCTCGCGAAGCTCGTCTCGGGCCAGTGGGCGGGCACCATGTGCCTGACCGAGTCGCAGGCGGGCTCGGACCTCTCCTCGCTTACCACGACCGCCGAGCCGAAGGGCGACCGGTACCTGGTCAAGGGACAGAAGATCTACATCACCTGGGGCGACCACCCCATGGCAGAGAACATCATCCACCTGGTGCTCGCGCGGCTGCCCGGCGCGCCAGCCGGCACCAAGGGCATCTCGCTGTTCGTCGTGCCCAAGTACAAGCTGAACGCCGACGGCACGCCGGGCGAGCGCAACGACGTCCGCCCGGTGTCGGTCGAGCACAAGATGGGCATCCACGCGAGCCCGACCTGCGTGCTGGCCTTCGGCGACGAGGGTGGCGCGGAGGGCTACCTCGTCGGCAAGCCGAACGAGGGCCTCGGCGCCATGTTCACGATGATGAACTACATGCGCCTCGGCGTCGGCGCGCAGGGCGTGGGCCTCGCCGACCGCTCGTACCAGAAGTCCGTGGCGTTCGCCCGCGAACGCGTGCAGGGCCGCGCCCCGGGCGAGAAGGGTCGCGTGGCGATCATCCGCCACCCCGACGTGCGCCGCATGCTGCTGCTGATGCGCAGCCTCACGCAAGCCTCGCGCGCCATCTGCTACTACACGGCGTCCTGCCTCGACCGCACCGCGCACGGCACCGACGCCGAAGCCGTCGCCCACTGGCAGGCGCGCGCCGACCTGATGACGCCGATCGCCAAGGCCTGGTGCACCGAGGTGGCGCAGGAGGCGACCGAGCTCGGCATCCAGGTGCATGGCGGCATGGGCTACGTCGAGGAGACCGGCGTGGCGCAGTTCTACCGCGATGCTCGCATCGCCTCGATCTACGAAGGCACGAACGGCATCCAGGCCATCGACCTCGTCGGGCGCAAGCTGCTGCGTGACGGCGGCGCGACGGTGTCGGCGTTCATCAGCGACATGCGCGCCGTGGACGCGCCGCTCGCCAACGCCGGCGAGGACCTCGCCAGCGTGCGGCACGCGCTCGCACGCGGCCTCGACGAGCTGGTGCAGAGCTCGACCCTGCTGCTCACGGGCGAGCGTCGCGATCCCGAGCTCGTGAGTGCGGCGGCCTTCGACTACATGATGCTCATCGGCACGGTCATCGGCGGCTGGCAGCTCGCGCGCGGCGCGCTCGTGGCACTGGAGCAGATCGCCGCCGGCGGCGACCGGGCGTTCCTCCAGACTCAGGTCGTGATGGCGCAGTTCTACGCGGAGCACGTGCTGCCGCGGTGCTCGGCCCACGCCGCAGCGGTCCGTGCCGGCAGTGGCTCGACCATGGCGCTCACCGCCGACCATTTCTGACCCGCGCCATGATCCAGCCCCTGCTCGACGTCGCGACGCCCTGGGCCGCCGCACCCGCCGCGGGCGATGCCTGGCTCACGCTCGCCGAGTGCGAGGCACGCGTCCCGCCGTTGCTGGTGCCCTGGCTGGCCGAACCGGGGCTGCTGACCAACCGGGTGCGTGCCGAATGCGGCGCCACCACGCGGCTGCGGCTGCTGCGACTCGAGCCCGCGCCCATGGACCCCGAGGTCGCCCAACGCCTCGGCGTGGACGACACGACCTGCGTGCTCCGCGAGATCGAGTTCACCTGCGGCGCCCGCCGCTGGGTGTTCGCGCAGTCGGTGCTGCCGCAGTCCACGGTGCGGCGCCACCCGTGGCTGCGCGAGCTCGGCGAGCGCGGCCTCGGCGAGTCGCTCTCGGCGGTCGAGGACGTGCGTCGCGAGCCGCTCGAGTACATCGAGCTCGCGGCTGGCCATCCGCTCGCGCGTGCGGCCTGCCCCGAGGTTCCGGCCAGCGGCCCGCTCTGGGCGCGCCGCGCCGTGTACCGCCTCGGTGGCCCGCCGATCCTGGTGCAGGAGGTGTTCCTGCCCGCGCTCGGCCGCTGCGATTGAACGCCAACCGAGGAGGTCCGCCATGACGTTCGTGATTCCGCCGGCCGCACCGCCCTCGGTCGAGGTCGTGGGGACCGACGCGCGATTTCCGGTGCACCGGGTCTACTGCGTCGGGCGCAACTACGCCGCACACGCCCGCGAGATGGGCATGGACCCCGAGCGCGAACCGCCGTTCTTCTTCTCCAAGCCGGCCGACGCCCTCGTGGCGAACGGCACGCCCGTGCCCTACCCGCCGCGCACCACCAACCTTCATCACGAGATCGAGCTCGTGGTGGCGATCGGCGTCGGCGGTCGCGACATCCCGCTCGCGAACGCGCTCGCGCACGTGTTCGGCTATGCCGTCGGCAACGACCTCACGCGCCGTGACCTGCAGTTCTCGGCGCGCGAGCAGGGCCGGCCCTGGGACGTGGCGAAGGGCTTCGATTGCTCGGCGCCGGTGAGCGCGATCCGGCCGACCGCCGAGATGGGGCCACGTGGAACGCGGCTCGATCTGGCTCGAGGTGAACGGCGAGCCGCGCCAGCGCGCCAACCTGTCGGAGATGATCTGGAGCGTGCCGGAGATCGTGGCGGAGCTTTCGACCTACTTCGAGCTGCGGCCCGGCGACCTGATCTTCACCGGCACCCCCGAGGGTGTCGGCCCGGTGCGACGCGGCGACAGCCTCGTGGGCGGCATCGACGGCCTCGAGACCCTGCGCACCACCATCGTCTGAGCGCCCGCGGGCGCGGAGGGGAGGCGCCATGACGCTCAGGCTCCACACCTACTGGCGCAGCTCGGCGGCCTACCGCGTGCGCATCGTGCTCGCCTGCAAGGGCCTGCCGTACGAGTCGGTCCCGCGGCACCTGCTGCGCGACGGTGGCGAACAGCGCCGACCCGACTACCTCGCGCTGAATCCCCAGGGGCTGGTGCCCGCGCTCGAGCACGACGGCTTCGTCGTCACGCAGTCGCTCGCGATCTGCGAGTACCTCGAGGAATGCTTTCCCGAGCCGCCGCTGCTGCCCGCCGGGCCGCACGAGCGCGCGGTGGTGCGCGCCATGGCGCTCGCCATCGCCTGCGACATCCACCCGCTCAACAACCTGCGCGTGCAGCAGTACCTGCGCGACGGACTCGGCCAGGACGAGGCGGCGGTCTCGCGCTGGGCCCGGCACTGGATGGCGGAGGGCCTCGCCGCGCTCGAGACGCTCGTCGGACGCCACTCCGGCGACGGCCGGCACTGCTTCGGCGCGTCCGTCACGCTCGCGGACGCCTGCCTGGTGCCACAGCTGTACAACGCGCGCCGCGCCGGGCTCGACCTCGCGCCCTGGCCGCGCCTCGCCGAGGTGGCACGTTACCTCGAGGCGCTGCCGGCGTTCGCGGCCGCACGTCCCGAGGCCCAGCCGGACGCCGCGCCCGCCGCCGGCTGACTGCCGGGCCGGGTTAACATGGCGGCCCCGCCCGCGAACCGATCTTCAGGAGTGCCCCGAATGGTCACGGCCGTCGTGCTGATCAAGGCTGAAACCGACCAGGTCACCGGCCTCGCCGAGAAGCTCGCCGAACTCGACGGCGTGAGCGAGGTGTTCTCGGTCGCCGGCCAGTACGACCTCGTCGCGCTGGTGCGGGTGCGGGAGAACGAGGACCTCGCGCACGTGATCAGCGACCGGATGCGCAAGCTCGGCGGCATCACGAGCTCCGAGACCCTGATCGCCTTCAAGGTGTACTCGAAGCAGGACCTCGAGGCGGGGTTCGCGCTCGGCCTCGACTAGAGCGCCCCTAGAGTGCCCCGCCCAGCCGCCGCAGCGCGTCGGGCTGGAAGTCGCCGAGCCGGCCCTTCACGCCGAACCGCATCGGCTCCTTGACCTCGTTGTCGAAGCCGCCGGCGATGTAGCCGCCGGTCGTGAGGTCGTGCACGACGCCGAAGCGGTACCAGGGCACCAGGGCGTCGTAGTACTGGATCATGCCGTGCAGCGCGACCCGCCACAGGCCGCCGCGGTTGTCGTAGGCCTCTTCGGACACGACGCTCCAGCTGTCCTCGTCGAGGTAGAAGGTGCGCCGGCCGTACACGTGGCGCTGGCCCGGCTTGAGCGTGCCCTCGACCACCCACACGCGGTGCAGCTCGTAGCGCACGAGGTCGGCGTTGAGCGTGTGCCTGCCGATGATGTCCTTGTACTTGAGCGACTTGTCCGAGAGCTTGTAGGTGTTGTACGGGATGTACATCTCGCGCTTGCCCAGGAGCTTCCACTCGAAGCGGTCGGGCGCGCCGTTGTAGGCGTCCACCTGGTCGGTGACGATCATGCCTTCCGAGCCGTCGTTGACGCCGTCGTAGTTGAGGTCCGGGGCGCGACGAACGCGCCGTGCGCCGGCGTTGTAGATCCACGCCGAGCGCTGCTCCGCCACCTGGTCCACCGGCTCGTGCACCAGGAAGATCGTGCCGCGCAGCGTCGCCGGTTCGGTGAAGTAGCCGAGCGCGTAGAACAGCCGGTTCGGCTCCGCATCGGCCATGTTCTGCGCGTAGATGCGCTGCGAGCGGAATCCGATCTTGAAATAGTCGCCGTTGGCGCGCACCGGGAACGAGTGGCCGATGCGCTCCGTGCCGCCGCCCACGTAGCGCACGAGGTGGTTCCAGATCGCCTCGAGGCCGTTCCCGGGGATCGGGAAGGGCGTCGTGGAGCCGCCGAGGTTCCTGAGACCGAAGCCGTTCAGCTCCACCTTGCCTGCCTGCTCGCGCACGCGGTCGGTGACGTCCTTCGGCAGTGCCGCGGTGCGCCGCGTCGGGTACACCTGCATGCGGAAGTGCTGCGGGTACTTCTTCAGCATCTCCAGCATGCCGGGCGTGAGCTTGTCGGCGTGCTCCGCGGCGTTCGCGGCAGTGATGGTGAAGAGCGGCTTGTCGCCCGGGAACGGGTCCACGTAGCCCTGCTGCGGCGTCCAGCCCGCGGGCGGCTGCGTGAGGCCGCCCTCCCAGGCCGGGATCGAGCCGTCGGCATTGCCGGCGCGCTCGGCACCGATGGGCGTGAGATCCTTGGCCAGGCGCGAGAAATCGCGCTCGGCGGCGGAGGCGGTCGCGGCGAGCAGCGCCAGCGCACAGTGTCGGGAGCAGCGGCGTGTTCATGCCGCCGATGCTATCAGCCCTCGCGCAGTCTTTGACCCACGCGCCGGTAGGCCTCGCGGAAAGGAATGCCCTCGCTCGCCACCAGCGCGTTCGCCTCCGCGGCGGCGTGGATGTCGGCATCGAGCCGGATGTGCTCCGGCCGGAAGCGCAGCTCGGGGATGGCCGCGGCCATGATGTCGAGCGTCTCGGCGCACAGGTCGATGGCGCGGAACAGCGGCGCCTTGATGAGCTGCAGGTCGCGCTGGTAGCCCGAGGGCAGCTTGGCCGTGATGCCGAGCACCTCGACGAGGCAGGCCTGGGCGGTGGCGGTCCGGCCGCGCACCAGCTCGAACACGTCCGGGTTGCGCTTCTGCGGCATGATCGAGGAGCCGGTGGTGAAGGCGTCGGGAAGCTCCACGAAGCCGAACTCGCGCGTGTAGAAGAGCAGCAGGTCCGAGGCGAGGCGGCCGAGGTCCTGCATCAGGATCGCGACCTGGAACAGCACCTCGGCCTCGGCCTTGCCGCGCGAGAGCTGCACGGCCGTCACCGGCTCGTGGTTCTCGGGGAATTCGAGCCGCGTGCGGGTGCCTTCGCGGTTCACGGGCAGGTTCGGCGTGCCGTAGCCCGCGGCCGAGCCGAGCGGGTTCTTGAGGATGCGCCGGTGCGCGTGGCGCAGCCCGTCGGCGTCGTCGGCGATCTCGGCGGCGAAGCCGCGCGCCCAGAGCGCCACCGAGCTCGGCATCGCCTGCTGCATGTGCGTGTAGCCCGGCAGCGCTACCGCGCCCTGCTCCACGGCGAGGCCTTCGAGCGCGGCGGCTACGCCGCGGGCACCCCCCGCGAGGTCCTCGACCGCGTCGCGCAGGTACAGCCGCAGCGCGGCGAGCACCTGGTCGTTGCGCGAGCGCCCGGCGTGCAGGCGCGCGCCCGCCTCGCCGATGCGCTGCGTGAGCAGCGTCTCGAGCGCCGTCTGGCCGTCCTCGAGCTCGAGCGTCACCCGCCACTCGCCGCGGGCGTGCGCGGCCGCGATCTCACGCAGGCCGTCGGTGATCGCCGCGAGGTCGGCGTCGACCAGGAGCCCGGCGTCGTGCAGCATCTCGGCATGGGCGATCGAGGCCTGCACGTCGTAGGCCACCAGCCGGTCGTCGAGCGCGTGGTCCTCGCCCGCGGTGTAGCGCAGCACCCGCATATCGAGCGGCGCGCCCTTGTCCCACAGCCGGCTCACGGGGCGGCTGCCCGCTTCCGTCGCACCCTGTTCGGCGGCACTCAGCACCTTGGTGTCGCGCACGACGAGCGTGCCCGTGCCCTCGTTGGTGAACACCTCGGCGAGCAGCGCGTCGGGTGCCGTGTAGGAGATGACGTGTACGCGCCGCACGCCGCCGCGGATCGCCGCCTCGATTGCGCTCGCCTTCGGCAGCATGCCGTCGGTGAGCGCGCCTTCCTCGCGCAGGCGGCGCAGGCCGGCCACGTCGGTGTACGAGATGAGCGAGTGGGGGTCGTCGACGCGCTCGAGGATGCCGGGCGCGCCGGTGCAGAGGATCAGCTTCTCCGCGACCAGCGCGCCGCCGATGGCGGCGGCCACGGTGTCGGCGTTGATGTTGAGCAGGTGTCCCGACTCGTCGCAGGAAAGCGGGCTCACCACCGGCAGGAAGCCCGCATCGAGCAGCCGCGTGATCACGGTGCCGTCCACGCCGTCGATGTCGCCCACCATGCCGTAGTCCACGACCTCGCCGCTCGCGAGTGTGACGGGCGCGCGCTTGTGCGCCTTGACGAGGCCGCCGTCCACGCCGGAGATGCCGACCGCGCGGATGCCGAGCTCGCGGCACAGCGCGAGCAGGCGAGTGTTCACGAGGCCGTTCAGCACCATGCAGGCCACGTCGATCGCGCCGCCGTCGGTGACGCGCCGGCCCTGCACCATGCGCGTCTGCACGCCGAGCTTCGCGGCCACGACGTCGAGCTGCGGCCCGCCGCCGTGCACCAGCACCACGCGGATGCCGAGGTGGTGCAGGATCGCGATCTGCTCGACGAAGGCGCGCATCGTCGCGCCGTCGCGGAACGCGCCGCCGCCCGTCTTGATGACGAAGACCTTGCCCTTGTACATGTGCATGTAGGGCGCAGCGCCCCGCAGCGCGCGCACCGTGACGGCCTGTTCGCCCTTGTGTCCGATCATCGTCATCGCTATCCCCTGAGCAGTCGGTGAAGCACGGCCATCTGGACGACCATGCGGTTGGCGGCCTCGCGGACCACGCGGCTGCGCGGCCCGTCGAGCACCTCGTCCGCCACGGCGACGTTGCGCCGGACGGGCAGGCAATGCATGAAGTGGCAGTCGTCGCGCGCGCCGGCGAACCACGACTCGCGCACCTGCCAGTCGGACGAGCGGGCGGCGCAGCGCGGCCTCCGCCTCGACATCGCCGTAGCAGGCCGGCGAGCCCCATTCCTTCGCGTACAGCACGTGGGCTCCGGCGAGCGCGCTGGCGCGGTCCGTGGTCTCGCTCACCGAGCCGCCGGAGGCCGCCGCCGCGGCGCGTGCCTTCGCCATGATCGCCTCGGGCAGCGCGTAGCCGTCGGGACGCAGCACCACGACGTCCATGCCGCGCTGCGCCGCCATGTGCAGCGCAGCGGCCGGCACCGCGAGCGGCAGGGCGCGCGGGTGGTAGACCCACGACAGCACGAACCTGCCCGCGCGCGGCACCGCGAGATCGTCCATCGTCTTCCAGTCGGCGAGCGCCTGGCAGGGATGGTTCATCGCCGACTCGAGGTTGATGAACGGCTTGTCGCAGAGCCCTGCCATCAGCCTGAACGGCGCCTCGGCGAGGTCCGCGGCGAGGTCCTTGCCCTCGGCGAAGGCCCGCAGCCCGAGCGCGTCGCAGTAGGAGGCCAGCACCGGGATCGCCTCGCGCACGTGCTCGGCGGCGCCGCCGTCCATGGCGACGCCGTCGCGCGTCTCGACGTTCCACGTGCCCTGGCCCGGCGTCACCACGAACGCCGAGCCGCCGAGCCGCATCATGCCGGCCTGGAACGACGACAGCGTGCGCAGCGACGGATTCATGAACAGCAGCCCGAGGATGCGGCCCGCGAGCGCCTGCGGCTCGGGATGCTCCTGCAGGCGACGGGCGAGGGCGATCAGGTCCACGACCTCGTCGCGGGAGAAATCGGCCAGGTCGAGGAAGCGGTTCATGGCGGAGTCGTCTTGCAGGCGGGCTCAAGCGGGCAGCGAGGCGAGCGCGTCGCGCAGCTGCACGACGTGCGCTTCCTCGAGCACGTAGGGCGCGAGGATGCGCACCACGTGCGGGTCGGCGGACGTGCCGGTGAGGATGTCGCGTTCGAGCAGTTCGCGCTGCACGTCCTTCGCGGGCGGCGCGTGCGCAGGCCGGTGAGGAAGCCCGCGCCCTGCACGCCCGTCACCGGGCCCACGACGCAGGTCTCGCGGATCTGCTGCGCGAGCCTGCGTACGTTGGCGAGCAGGCCCTCGCTCTCGATGATGTCCACCACCGCCTCGATGAGCGCGCAGGCCATCGGGCCGCCGCCGAAGGTGGTGCCGAGGTCGTCGGTCTTGAGATGCGCCGCGACGTGATCGGCCATGAGCAGCGCCGCGCACGGGAATCCGGCGCCGAGCGCCTTGGCCGTGGTGAGCATGTCGGGCGCGATGCCGTGCAGGGTGGCGGCGAACGGGAAGCCGGTGCGGCCCATGCCGCACTGCACCTCGTCGAGGATGAGCTGCGCGCAGGTTTCGCTGCAGCGGGCGCGCAGCGCCGCGAGGTAGGGCTGGCCGAGGTCCACGGCGCCCGCCACGCCCTGCACCGGCTCGGCGATCACCGCGGCGGTGTCGCTGCCGACCACGCGGGCGACGGCGTCCAAGTCGCCGCGCGGCAGGAACTCGACGTCGAACGGCGCCTGCGGGAATCCGTACCACTTCTTGGCGGCCCCCCAGGTCACGGCACCGGCGGCCGCCGTGCGGCCGTGGAAGCTGCCCTCGATCGCCACCACCTTGCGACGCCCGGTGATCCGGAGCGCGAGCTTGAGCGCGTTCTCGTTGGCCTCCGCGCCCGTGTTGCAGAAGAACACCGTGTCGAGGCCCTGGCCCGCGAAGTGCGCGAGGCGCGTCGCCGCCCGAGCGCGCACCTCGAGCGGCACGGCGTTGCTCTGGAACAGCAGCGCGCGCGACTGCGCCTCGAGTGCCTTCCGCCAGCGCGGGTGCGAGTAGCCGAGCGCCGCCACGGCGTGGCCGCCGTAGAGGTCGAGGATGCGGCGGCCGTCGCGGGTGCGCAGGTGCACGCCCTCGGCGTCCACGACGTCGATCGGCCACTGGGCGTAGACGGGTGCGAGGTGGTCGGCGGTCATGTCCAGCCTGCCGCGCTCTGCATGAGCCCCGCCGTCTCGTCGAAGCCCAGCATCCGGTTCATCCACTGCACGGCGCCGCCCGCCGCCCCCTTGGTCAGGTTGTCGATCACGCAGGTCACGGCGACGGTGCCGCCGTGCGCGACGCCGGAGAGCTGCGCGAAATTGCTCGCGACCACGTCCTTCACGCGCGGCAGGTCGCCGCCGACGCGCACGAACACCGACTGGTCGTAGTAGTCGCGCAGCGCGTGCACCAGCGCGTGGCTGGTGAGCGGCTCCGAGGCCACGGCCTGCACCGTGACGTGGATGCCGCGCGCGAAGGGCCCTGAGTGCGGCACGAAGTTGATCTCGGCCTCGACGCCGCTGGCCTCGAGCGCGAGCGCACGGACTTCGGGCGCGTGGCGGTGGGCGAGCGCGTTGTAGGCGTAGAGGTCGGAGTGGCGCTGGGGATGGTGCGTGCCCGCGGTCGGCTGGCGGCCGGCGCCGGTGCTGCCGGTGATGCCCGTGACGAACAGCCTCGGCTCGACGAGGCCGAGCGACAGCAGTGGCACGCTCGCGAGCAGGATGGCCGTGGCGAAGCAGCCCGGGTGCGCGACGTGCGTCGTGTGCAGCGCGTTCAGGTGCTCCGGCACCGCGCAGGTGAACTCGGCGAGGCGCTCCGGCGCGCCGTGGCCGTGCTTGTAGACGGTCTCGTAGGCGGACGCCGTGCGGAAGCGGAAGTCCGCCGAGATGTCCACGACGCGCGGCTGCGTGCCGGCCTGCTCGGCGGCGGCGAGCAGGCGGTCGATCAGCGGCGCGGACACGCCGTGCGGCGCCGCCGAGAACACCGCGGTCGCGGGGTTCGCGGTGACGTACTCGAGCGTCTCGTCGTGACCGGCGAAGCGCAGGTGCGGCAGCACGGGCTGCAGGTGCCGGAAGAACTGCGCGATGGGCTCGTCCGGCTGGCTGTCCGAGGCCACGGCCGCGAGGTCGAGGTGGGGATGCGCGGCGAGCAGGCGCAGCAGCTCGCCCGCGACGTAGCCGGTGCCGCCCAGCACGATCGCGGGGATGCGTGCCGTCATTCCGAGGCCGCCCGCGCCAGCTTCGCCCCGAGGCCCAGGCTCTCGATCAGGTGGTCGCCGAGCTCGGCGCCGGCGGTCATGGCGTTCACGGCGCGCACGCCCATCTGGTCCTGGATGATGTTCACGCCCACGGCGTTGTCGGTCGCCGGGCCCGTGACGGCGCACGGCTCGATCTGGAAGCGCTCGCGCAGCAGCTTCACGCCGCCCCAGGCCGCGACCGGGTCGTTGGCCGAGAGCACCACGGCGGTGAGCGCCTGGCGGATGTCCGGCTCGGCGAGGATCGCCTCGACGCCGTAGGCGCCCAGGATGCCGTCGCCGAGCTCGAAGACGACGACGTCGGGCCGCCCCTGCGTCATCTCGGTGAGCATCGTGCGCGTGAGCGCCGGGCCGCAGGCGGCCGTGGTCGTGACGATGCCGAGGTCGGTGAAGATCATGCTGCGGCGCGCGCCCGAGTCCTCCATGGCGAGGATGTCGCGGCGCAGCGACACGCCGGTGGCCTTGAAGGCGTGCACGGCGAGGCCGCGATGGCGCATGCGGCTCACGATCGCGCAGGCCGCGGCCGTCTTGCCGGCCTCCATGCAGGTGCCGGCGAGCGCCACCACGGGCACGCCGTGGGTGTCGAGCGGCGCGGCGTAGTCGAGCTTGCGGTGGCCGACCTTCGCCGGCACGCCGATGCGCTCGCCGAGGAACGGAAACTGCAGCACGCAGCCGAGCACGCGGCAGTCGAAGGGCTTGCCCTTGTCGGGGTTCACCGAGTCGCACAGGCCGAGCACGCCGCCGATGTTGAGCACCTGCAGCACGTCGCCCGCCTGCACGGTCTCGGGGATGTGGCCCGAGTAGCCGAACAGCGCCTGCCGGTGGCCGAGCGCGCCCACCATCACGTCGCCGCGCGCCACCTTCGCCATGCGGCCGCTGGTGAGCTCGAGCGTGTTGTAGGTGGACTTGTTGGTGAGGATCTCCACCACCAGCACCACGCCTTCCTCGCAGGGGATGTCGCGCGTGGCGATGCGCACCTCGTGGCTCAGGCCGCAGGCCTGGGCGATCGAGGCGATCTTGTCCACCACCACCGTTCGCATCGGGCTCGCCATCGTCATGCTCCCTTGGGCGGCTGGCCTGCCCGCGTGTAGAAGATGCCGGGCAGCGCCAGCATCTTCGAGAAGCCGTGCGCCTCGGCGGCAGTCCACTCGCCGGCCGACTCGCCGTAGGCGCCCTTCGAGGCCTTCATGAGCGAGAAGGGCGAGGCCACGCCCTCGACGAACACGACGCCGGGCCGCAGCAGCAGGTGCACCTCGCCCGTGACGCGCTGCTGCGAGGAGACGAAGAAGGCCTCGATGTCGCGGCACACCGGGTCGAGGTGCTGGCCCTCGTGCACGAGGTCGCCGTAGGGGCCGGCGAGCGAGTCCTTGAGGCGCGCCTGGCGCGCGGAGAGCACCAGCTTCTCGAGCTCGCGGTGCGCGGTCAGCAGGATCTCGGCCGCCGGGGCCTCGAAGGCGACGCGGCCCTTGAAGCCGATGATGGTGTCGCCGAGGTGGATGCCGCGGCCGATGCCGAATTTCGCGCCCAGGGCCTCCACGGCCTCGATCAGGCTCACCGGGTCCATCGCCTCGCCGTCGAGCGCGCAGGGAATGCCGCCGTCGAAGCCGATCGTGTGCCGCTCGGGTGCCTGCGGGTTCGTGAAGGCCTCGCGCGTCAGCACCCAGGCCGTGTCCGGGATGCAGGTGTCGGAGACGAGCGTCTCCTTGCCGCCGATGGTCGTGCCCCACAGGCCGCGGTTCACCGAGTAGGCCGCGCCGAAGGGCGGCACCGGAAGATTGCGCGTCTCGAGGTAGACGAGCTGGTCCGGCCGCTTGAAGGCGCGATCGCGCACGGGGGCCAGGATCTCGAGCTCCGGGGCGAGCGTGCGCAGCGCCACCTCGAAGCGCACCTGGTCGTTGCCGGCGGCCGTGGAGCCGTGGGCGATGGCGTCCGTGCCGAGCTTGCGCGCCCACTGCGCGACGGTCTGCGCCTGCAGCACCCGCTCGGCGCCCACGCACAGCGGGTAGAGGTTGCCGCGGCGCACGTTGCCCATGATCAGGTACTTGATCACCTGCTCGAAGTACGCGGGACGCGCGTCCACGAGATGGTGCGCCACGGCGCCGAGGGTCTTCGAGCGCTCCTCGAGCATCGCGGCGGTCGCCGCGTCGATGCTGCCGGTGTTCACCGTGAGCGTGACCACGGGGCGGCCGTAGGTCTCGGCGAGCCAGGGCACGCAGAACGAGGTGTCGAGGCCGCCGGAGAAAGCGAGCAGGATGGGCTTGGCGCCCGTGGAAGCGTGGGGCATGGGAGGTCTCAGCGTCCGAAGATGGAATGCAGGTGCGCGTGCAGGCGGCGCTGGGTGCGCTCACTCGCCGTCGCGATGAAGATCGTGTCGTCGCCGGCGATGGTGCCGACGATCTCGGGCCAGCGCGCCTTGTCGAGGGCGATCGCCACGCCCTGGGCCGTGCCCGCGGTGGTGCGCAGCACGGTGAGGTTGGGGCCCGCGGCCCGGTAGCCCTTCACGAACGTCTGCACGTCCTCGAAGTGGCTCGGCGTGAGCGCGTCCTCGGCGGCGGGCAGCAGGTAGCGGTCCGCGCCCTTGACCACGCCGAGCTCGCGCAGGTCGCGGCTCACGCTCGACTGCGTGGCCTCGAAGCCCTCGGCGCGCAGCAGTTCCACGAGTTCGGCCTGGCGGCCGACTGCGGTGCGCCGCAGGATGCGTGCGATCGCTTCCCGGCGGTGGATCTGGGCGTGAGGGTCGGTGGCCAGGACGTCGGCTCGGGCGAGTGAATAAAAGTGAGCGTAATGTGCATAAATATGCATGCAGTGTCAAGCGTGGTGAGGAAGAGGATCGCGAATCTGCCAGGTGGTGACGCCAGCCGGGCAACGAGCTTCATCACCCGCCCGCTGGAACCGGGCGCGCAGCCCGTCGCATACTCCCGACAGCCGACCGCGAGCACCTGCCAAGGGGCTACCGCGAGGCCATGGGTCGCCGGCCCGACATGGGCAAGTCCTGCCTGCGTTTCAGGTCGCCTGATGAACTGCCGCTCGAGGCGATCGGACGCGAGATCGCGAGCAGATCGCCCGCTGAATTCATCCGTCGCCACGAGGCGGGACGCACCTGAAGCCACTCGTGACCGACCACCACATCGACCTCATCCTTCGCCTGCAGGCGCTCGCCCGCACCGGGCTGCACTTCTGCGGCAGCGAGTACGACCGTCAACGCTACGAGGAGATCGAACGCATCGCGGCGGAACTGGCTCGCAGGTGGCCGGCCTGCCGATCGAGACGCGCTGCTCACCCTGTGGCGACGGGAAACGGGCTACGTCACACCCAAAGTCGAGGTACGTGGTGCGACGTTCCGCGACGGCCGCGTGCTGCTGGTGCGCGAGACCGCCGACGGTCGCTGGACGCTGCCCGGCGGCTGGGCCGACGTGAACGAGTCGCCCTCGCAGGCCGTCGAGAAGGAGATCGAGCAGGAGTCGGGGTTCCGCGCCCGGGCCGTGAAGCTCGCCGCACTCTATGATCGCAGCCGCCACGGTCACGGCGAGACGCTGTTCCACGGCTGGAAGGCGTTCTTCCTCTGCGAGATCACCGGCGGCGAGGCGCGCGGCAGCTACGAGACCGATGGGGTCGGTTTCTTCGCGCCGGACGACCTGCCGCCGATGTCACTCGGGCGCAGCACGCCGCGGCAGGTGGCGCGCATGCTCGAGCACTGGCGCGCGCGCGCACTGCCCACGGACTTCGACTAGGCGCAACCCGCCGCCGAGTCCCCGGCCGCGACGCGCCTAGTAGCGAGACGCCACCAGCTCGACGTCGGCGTTGGCCCAGGCGAGCGCCTGCTGCTGCCCGGCCTCCGCGGCCTCGCGGCTTTTCTTCTGCGCGCGCAGGCTGTCGGAGAGTCCCTGCAGCGACCAGCCATTCGACGGGTTGCGGCGCAGCTCCTCGCGATACACGGCTTCGGCTTCGGCCGGCTGGTTGGCCGCCAGCAGGACCACGCCGAGCGTCTGCCGCACCGGTGCGTGCCAGCCCGGCGGCTCGTCGTAGGGAATCCGGTCCTCGATTGCGAGGGCTTCGCGCAACGCCGCGACTGCGGCGTCGTGGTCGCCAGCCGCGAGGGCGATTTCTGCGCTCACCGTGCGCTCGGCGATGTGCGCGGCATGCGCCAGCGGATAGCGATCCCAGACCATCATGGTTTCCATGACCGGATCTGCGGCCAGGGTCCTGAGTGCTTCGTAGTGTTTCGTGGTGTCATCGGCGCGTCCCTGCCGCAGGGCCGCCATGGCCTGGGCGTAGTGCCAGATCGCCGTCACGTAGGGCAGGTCGGGCGCCGGATTGGCCTCGGCGGCGATCTCCTCCCAGCGACCGAAGCGGACCCGGTCGAACCACGGCGTCATCCAGTAGTGCTGCAGCCCGGCGAAGCCCGGCTGTCGCATCAGCTCGGGCAGGTTGACGCGCGCCGCGGTCTGCAGCGCGGCGTCGCGCGCGATGCCGCTCGCGCCTTCCATGCTGGCCGCAAACCATAGGAAGTGATGGTTGTGCGGCACGTACCCGAGCGGATAGAGACCCTGCACATTGCCTCGGCAGGTCGCGAGGTAGGCGTCGTCGGCCGCGATCGCCTTCTGGTTGGCGATGACCGCGTCGTGCCAGCGGCCGACGCGTGCATAGATGTGCGCCGGCATGTGCACGAGGTGCCCGGAGCCCGGGATCAGTTCGCGCAGGTGATCGGCCGCCGCGACACCGCGCTGCGGATCGGCGGACGCCTCGACCGCGTGCACGTACAGGTGCAGCGCGCCGGCATGATCCGGGTTTCGCGCCATCACGGACTCGAGGATCGAGACGATCTCGGCCGTGTTTCCCTTGGGCTCGAGCTGCTCGTCGTAGTAGTCCCAGGGTTGCAGGTCCATCAAGGCCTCGGCGTGCATGGTCGCGGCGTCGAGGTCGTCCGGGCGATCGGCCGCGAGCTGGCCCGCCGCCCGGGCGTACGCCTCGTCGAGCGGGCGGCGGTCGTCCGGCGGGTTCGCCGCGTATCGCGCCGCGAGGGTGCGGATGAAGGCCTGCTCGCGCTCGCTCGCCTGCGGCGCCAGCTCCAGCGCGCGCTGCAGCCGCGTCCACGCGTTCGCGTTGTTCGTCGGCTCCATGCCGCTGTTGACGTGGGGCCCGAGCACCAGCGACGCGCCCCACCAGCACATCGCGCATCCGGGATCGAGCTCCGTGGCCTTCATGAAGGAGCGCTCGGCGGCGTCGTGGTTGAAGCCGTATGTGAGCATGAGTCCCTGGTCGAACCACCGCTGCACCTCGGGGTGCGCGCTCGTGACGGGAAACGTGTAGTCGCCGAGTCCCTCGAGCAAGGTCGCGCCGACAAGCGCCGGCACGGCGGGAGCGGGCGGGGGAAGCGGCGGGTCGGCGGTGCGTCGACCGTAGAAGAGACCGGCGGCGATGGCGATCGCGGCCAGCGCAACGACAAGTGTCCGGTTCATGGAACCTCTCCTTGATCGTTTCAAAGGCTCTACTTACGCCGATCCGGTGCAGATCGCAACGCGAATCGCTCGCAGCCGCACCTCCGCGAGATGCACGCCTCCGCAGCCGCCGTCAGCGCTCGATCCGATACTCCACGTCCGCGCTCTGCTCGAGCCCCGCCTCGGCCTTGAGCGACCAGTTGCGGTTGATCGTGTATCGCAGCTTGATGGTGTTGATCGCTTCGGCGATCGAGATCCCGTAGCTCACGAACAGGTTGGGCGACAGGTACTTGCCGAGCACCACCGCGGCGTCCTCGTCGCCGGTCTGCTCGACGGTGACCTCGTCGAGGCCGACGCGGCTGCCGAGGCCGCCGAGCAGCATGCCGCCGCCGCTGAACGCAAGGCTCTCGGCCGCACGGTCGACCGAGGCCGTCTCGCCCGACTGCAGCGTGTTGATGGAGCGGCCGGTGAGCAGGTACGAAAGCGCCTCGTTCTGCGACATCGCCGGATCCGAGGTGAGCGTGATGAACGGGTCGGCGAGCGTGCCGCGCACGTTGATCGCGACCGTGATGTCCTCGCGACGGATCTCGCGCTCGGCGACGAGGTCGAGCGTCGGCTCGTTGAGCGGCGTCATCTCGTAGCTCAGCACGCCGCGGACGATGCGCACGAACTGGCCGAACGCCTTGTACTCGCCCTCCTTGACGCGGATCGCGCCGTCGCCGCGCGCGACGTCGCCGGGTCGCGTGATCACGGTCACGCCGCCCTCGAGCGTGGCGCGCAGGCCGAAGCTGTTCACCCGGACGTTGTCGCCGAGCTCGACGCGAATGCGGCTGCGCAACCGCTCGAGCGTGGAGGGTCCGAGATCCTCGACCTCGAGCCCGACGATGCGCTCGTCCGAGGAGGTCGTGACCGTGGTCGTGAGATCCCGCGGCGTGATCCGGGCCATCGGGATCAGCACCTGGCCGGTCACGTCGAAACCGTCGCGACCGGCGGTGAAGGTGAGATCGGGCGAGGCAACGATGCGGAAGTCGGGCGTGTCGGCCACCTGCAGGTCCTCGCCCCACAGCCGCATCACCCCGGTCATGATGTTCTCGGGCCAGGAAAAACGGCCGTCCAGCTGCAGTTCGCCGCGCGCGGTCGAGCCGCGGCCCTCGAACACCAGCTGATCGCCAACGAAGCGGCCGTCCAGTGTTACGTTCGAGAGCTGCAGGTTCGTGCGGTAGAGGTCGAAGCGGCCGTCTCGGACGTGGAACTCGCCGTCGAAGCGGGGATTGCCGAGCGTGCCCGACACCGAGACGCGCCCGTCGAGCTGGCCGCCGGAGCGATCGATCTCCGGCACGAACAACGGCACGGCGGTGATCGCCGCGGACTCGCCGCGGATCTCGCCGCTGAGAGGCAGGTCGAGCAGGTCGCGCCCGGGCGCGCGCAGGGCCTTCAGTTCGCCCTTTAGGCGGGTGCTGTCGGCCACGTTCGCGTCGAGCGTCGCGCGGATCAGATCGGGCTCGGCGTACACGTCGAGCCGTGCGTTGCCGAGCGACACGCGATCGGTGCGGAACTGGTTGCGCGGGATGTCGAGCGTCGGTTCGTCGAGCACCAGCGTCGTGCCGCCGGTCCAGGGGCGGCCGGGTTCCTGGGCGGCCCAGCCGCTCGCCTGCAGCCGACCGTCGAAGTCGCGCCAGCCGAGCATCGAGTGCAGGAGCCGCTGCAGCGGCCAGTCCTGGGCGCTGTAAAGCACGCGCCATGACGTCGGATCGGCGCGCCACTCGCCCTCGACGCACAGGCGCGCCTCGCCACTCGCGATGCACACTGGCGCGGCGCGGATGCCCGCGGGGCCCGCCTCGAGCGCGGCCGGCTGCAGCAGGTCCGCGCTGTCGTCCTGGAACACGAGGGAGGTCTCCCGGAGCGTGCCGTGCCAGCCGCGGTCCCCTTCCTCGTAGTCGCCGTCGGCCGCGAGCTTGGCCTTGAACCCGGGGATGCCCTGCTCCGGATCGCCGGACGAGGCGAAGCGCAGCTCGATCGTGTGTTCCCGCGTGCGGCCGCGCGCGGTCAGCGTCGCCGAATCCAGCGCCAGCGCGCCGAGGTCGATCTCGGTCGCGCGCAGGTCCACGTTCGACTCGCGCCGGTCGCCGAGGTCGAGATCCACGGCTGCCTCGACCGACTGCACCGTGATCCCGCCGTAGCGCAGCTTGCGCACGCGGGCCTCGCCGGTCGCCTCGGGCCGTGCAGGGCTGCCGCGTGCATGCCCGGTGGTCACGAGTTCGCCGTCGAGATCGGGATGCAGCAGCGCGAGCGAGCGCAGGTCGGCGTCCCAGCGCAGGTCGATGCTCGTTCCCCAGCGGCCGTCGATGTCGACGTGCGACGGGCCGTTCGCGACGCGCACGCCGCGCAGCTCGTAGCTGCCCCCACGATGCCGCACCTCGCCGCGTCCCGTGAGTGCGCGCCCCATCACGGTGCCCGAGAGCGACGCGAGCCGCAGGGTCCACGGCGCATCGAGGGTGAAGCCGTTGCCCTCGACGGTGGCGGCGAACGTGACTCGCCCCGGCAGGTCCGGCCGCACGGTGGCGATGTCGAGTCGTTCGCCGTTGAGGCGGGCGCTCCACGGCTTGGCGCCGGTCCACGCGACCCGACCGGAGCCGCGCAGCCGGCCGCCCATCAGCTGGCCGTCGAAGCGTTCCAGCAGCACCTGCTCGCGGTCGATCGAGCCTGCGGCCGTGAAGTCGGCGTCGGGCAGGTCCGGCACCTGCGTGACGGCCCGCACGTCGAAGGCGTACGGCATCCCGCCCTCGAGCGCGAACGTCCCGAGCGGGCTCTGGATCGCGGCGTCGCCCTCGAGCGGCCAGCGCAGGTTGTTCCATTCGCCAGTCAAGGCGAGCACCGGGTCGGCTTCGCCGAAGCGGATGCTGCCTGCCACGCGCGCGGTCGCGCCGGTGCGCGGCAGCCAGGCCTCGAGCGACGCGAGCTCGAGCGTCGAGTCGCGCCACTGTCCCGCGCCCTGCACCCGCAGCTGGCCCTGGCCGAGCGCCGCGGAGACGATCGTGCCGTCCAGGCCGAAGGCGTCAGCGCGGGCGTCGAGCGCGATCGAGCCGCTCGCGAGCGGCCAGGTGCCCGCCTCGATCCACGGCGAACCGTCGAAGTCGGTCACCCGCAGCGTGCCGACGGCGCGCGGCTCCTCGTCGAGCGACAGCAGGTTGCCGACGAACGACACGTTCGCGGGCTCCGCGAGCGCAATCGTGGTGCCGAGCCGGCCGAGGTTGCCGCGGGCGGCGGCCGCGAAGCGATAGGTGCGCTCGTCGGGCAGGCGCCAGTGACCGTTCAGTGCCGCCCGCAGGCCGAGCGGCTGCCACGCACTCAGCCTGAGGTTGCCTTCGACATGGCCCGCCGGGTCGTCGGCCACGAGGTCCGTGAGGTCGATGCGCCAGCGCGTCATGGCGAGCGCCGCCTGCAGCGAGGCGACCTCGACGCGCTGGCCGTCGAGCAGGGTGAGGCCGATGTCGCCGAGCCGGATATCGGGCGCGGACACCTCGAGGAATCGCGGCAGGAAATGCGGCTCGCTCGGCGGGGGCGGCTCGCGGCGCTTCAGCACGACCTCGATCCGGGCGGCCTCGAGCTGATCCATCTGGACGATGCCGTTCAGCAGTCCGCGCATGCGCGCCTGCAGACGCAGGTCGTACACCTCGATGTGGACCGCCTCGTGCTCGATGACGAGGCGCTCCACGCGCAACGGCCCGGCCAGCGTACCGGTCGCGCCCGTCGCCTCGATGCGGATGTTCTGCAGGCGCTGGAACTGTGCGAGCGCGAGCTCGAGGCCGGCCTGGCTGTTCAGCACGCGATACACGGCCACGACCGGCACGGCGACCAGCAGGACCAGCGCGGCGATGAGGATGATCCAGCGCCAGCGCATCACAGCACCTGCGTGATGTTGAGGTGCAGGCGGGGGCTCTTGCCGGATTCGGACAGTGCCTGGGCGACGTCCACGCCGATCAGCATCATCGGCAGCCGCCATCGCAGCCCGATCCCCACCGAGTACTCCAGCGGCGTGTCCCAGTCGCTGAAGGCGTTGCCGGTGTCCACGAAGACGGCGCCGCGAAGATTGTACGGAAAGTCGCGCTCGAGCTCGACGGAGCCGACGATCTTGTGCTCGCCGCCGATCGACTGGCGCGAGACCTGGCCGGTGTCCGAGACGGTCTCCTCGATCGGGCTCAGCTCATCGAGCGCGAAGCCGCGCACGCTGCGGTCGCCGCCGGCGAAGAAGCGCTGCGAGGCCGGCAGCTCCGAGAAGTCGTTGATCCAGCTCGTGCCGAACTCGCCGCGCAGCCGCACGTACCAGGGGCGCGAGATCGGCCAGACCCGCTCGGCGCGCGTGTAGAAGCGCAGGTAGGACGCGTCGGAGCCGAGCGTCTCGGGGCTGCCGGTCAGCTCGAAGTAGTAGGCCGCGTCGCGCACCCAGCCGGTCAGGAAGTTCGGCGGCATGCTCGCGTAGCTGATGCCCGGGATGAGCAGCAGGTCATCGCGCGAGCTGCCGTCCGCGAAGCTCGTGCGCTCCTGGTTGAGCATCAGGAACAGCACGCGTTGCCACTGGCCCATCGCCTGCGTCAGGCCAACGGTGAGCTCGGTGCGCCGGCTGTCGAGGTCGCCGAGTTCCTCGTCGATATGGGCGGCGCTGAACTCGAGCTTCTCGAGCGCGGGGTCGCCGACCGGGATGATGTAACGGGCGATGATCTCGGTGAGGACGGCGGATCCCGTCGCTTCGAAGCGTAGCCGGTGCCCCCGGTCGTTCACGCGGCGGTTGTCCCACGCGAAGCGGCCGCGGATCTCGGTGTCGGTGCCGTAGCCCACGCTCACCGAGTAGCGGTGGCGCCTGATCGCATCGGCGCGGATGGTGACCGGGACGGTGAGGGTCTCGGGGTCGCGCTCCCCCGGCGTGACCGTCACGGTGGAGAAGTAGTTGCTGTCCTGCAGCGCGAACTGGGTGTTGCGCATGCGCGCGGTGGAGAACACCTGCCCGGTCTCGAAGCGCACGAAGCGCTGCAGCAGTTCGGCGTCGATCACGTCCTGCTCGACCGACACCGCGCCGAAGCGGTAGCGCCCGCCGGTCTCGAGCTCGAGGTAGGCCGCGGCCGCACGCGCAGGCGGGTTGACGACCAGCTCGCGACGGGTCAGCTCCGCGTCCAGAAAGCCGATGTCGCGTGCGACCCGCAACAGGTCGTTGCGCAGGCGGTCGTAGGTCGGGTGGTCGAGCCGGCTGCCGGGTTGCAGCGGGCTCGAGGTGGCGACGGCGCGCAGCGCCGGCTCGTCGGCGCCGGGACCGGTGATGCGGACGTCCACCGATTCCATGAGCACGGGCTCGCCCGGCTTGATCCGCAGGCGGACGATCCACCTCGTATCGTCGCGGCTGGTGCGGCTCCTGATGACCGGCTCGTAGTAGCCGAAGGGTCGCATCGCGTCGGCGGCCTCGTCCACGGCGCGGTCGGCGAGCCGCCGCACCTGCGCGTCCGTGACCTCCTCGCGATCGAGGTAACGCGTCAGCGTCAGGAAGGCGCGGATGTTGTCCGCGACCTCGCGCTCGACACCATCCACCTCGATGCGGATGCGCCCTGCGTCGGCAGCGCCCGCCGAGCCGCACGGGACGGTCACGAGGAGCGGGGCGAGGACGGCGCCGAGGATCGCCGCGAACCGGGCACCGCCGAGCCAGCCGTCGCGCACGCTTCCCCTCATCGAGTTCCGCACTGGAACTCGAAGCGGCTCGAGCCGCTCTCGGCGCCGCGTGCGTCGAAGCGCCGCTCGTGCACGACAGTGCGCCCGCCGTGCTCGACCCGGACGAGCGTGGAGCAACGGGTGCCGTAGTGATCGTGCCGGACGAACGGCGCCGACAGCGCGCGCTCGAGTTCCTCGGACAGTCCGCTCGTCGCTATCCCGGTCGCGCCGGCCGACTCGCGGTCGGCGAGCAGGTCGAGCAGGCCGGCGGGCGCGGGATCCTCGTCCTCGAGCGCTGCCGTGAAGCGTGCCCGCGTGCGGGTGAGCTTCGGCCAGCGTTCGTCGAGCCGGTGGTTGCTGAGCCCGTAGATGCCGGGAGGCAGCTCGCGCGGGCCTTCGTCCACGCCGTTCGAGTAGTAGTGCAGGCTGGTCGGCCCACCCACCAGCAGGTTGAAGCCGGCGAATCGCGGCGCCGCCGCGCTGAGTTCCTCGACGAAGGGGCCCGGCGCACGGTCCTCGCCGAGGAAGCGGGGCACGAGTTGCCCGCGCGACGGCGCGCCCTCGGGCGCGCCCGCCTCGACGTGGCGGAAATTCGTCACCACCGCGAAGCGGCCCGAGCGCGACAGGCCCATCCACGTGCCGCCCGCGCGCAGGTCACGCCCGGCGAGGATTCCCGGCACGTCCGACCACCAGCCGAGCGGCGCCGCCGGCCGGTCGTGAAATTCGTCGCGGTTGCCGGCGACCACCAGTCGATAGCGGGGATGCGAGAGCCAGGCGAGGACGAGCAGGCACATGACCGCATTGTACGGTGCGGGCGCTCACTCTCCGGCCGGCACGGGCGGCGGCTGGCGCCGCCCGAACAGCACGCGCCCGGCCTTGCGGGTCGCCCAGTAGAGCACCGCGACGACCGCCACCAGCGTCAGGATCGGCAGGACGATCGCGAACAGCGCGACGCCTGTGGCGCCCACCGTCTCGACCGTCGAGACCACGGGATTGGCGAGTCCCCCGGTCAGGGCGCCCGACTTCGCCCGCAGCAGCGCGGTGCTGCCCTTGGTGAGCCCGGCCGCGCCGCCGCCGGCGATGACGGCCACCGGCCACATCACCGAGGGCGGGATGTCGATCATCACGGCGGCGCTCGCCACGACGCCCGCGGCGAGCGTGGCGGGGCTCGCGATCACGTCGAGCACGTGGTCCACGCCGGGGATGTAGTAGGCGAGCGTCTCGAACACGGCGGCCGTGCCGAGCGTGACCAGCGCCGCCGTGCTGGCGAGCCACTGGAAGCCGTCGCCCAGCGGCAGGTAGCCGAAGCGCGCCGCCAGCCCGGCGATCAGCAGCGGCACGAAGATGCGGAAGCCGGTCGCGGCGGCAAGGCCGATGCCGAGTGCAACGCCGATCAGCGATTCGAACTGGAAATCCATAGGGCTTCCGGAGTGGGGACGGCCGGCCGGCCGCGGCCGGAATCCTGCCGCATCCGCACCGGGCCCACAATCATGCCGCCGCGCCGAGCGCGTCCCAGGCGGTCTTGGTGATCAGCGCTCCGACGACCAGCAGGAACACGACGCGCACGAAGCCGCTGCCGCGCTTGATCGCGAGGTGGCTGCCCACCTGCGCGCCGGTCACGTTGCTCACCGCCATCGCGAGGCCGACCAGCCAGAAGATTTCGCCGGTGAGGCCGAAGAGCAGGATTGCGGCCGCGTTCGCAGCGGCGTTCACGACCTTCGCGGACGCCGAGGCGTGCAGGAAGTCGAGGCCGAAGCCGCGCACGAACAGGAACATGAGGAAGCTGCCCGTGCCCGGGCCGAAGAACCCGTCGTAGAGACCGATGACGCCGGCGCCGGCGGCGGCGAGCAGCCGGCCGCGACGCCCCAGCCCGCGCGGACGGTGCTCGAGCCCGAAGTCGCGGTGCAGCAGCGTGTAGGCGAGCACCAGCGTGAGCAGCACTGGCACCAGCGCCCGGAACCGGTCGGGCGGAATGGAGGTCGCGATCCACGCGCCCACGAGTGCGGCGAGGAACGCGGCCACGGCGGCCGGCAGCACCAGCCGCCAGTCGAGCCGCACGTGGCGCAGGTAGCGGAAGATCGCACTGGTGGTGCCCGCGAGGCCGGCGAGCTTGCCCGTGCCGAGCAGCGTCGGGTGCGGCGTGGTCGGATACGCCGCGAACAACGCAGGCAGCTGGATCAGGCCGCCGCCGCCTGCCATCGCGTCGATCACGCCGGCGCCGAACGCCGCCGCGAGCAGGAACAGGATCTCGAGGCTCACGCCGGCGGTTCCGGACGGCTCAGCGCGAACCCCAGAGGCCCACGCCGGGCGTCCGGCGCAGTGGCAGCGGCGAGCCCGAGTCGTACCAGTCCTCGATGAGACGGAAGGAGACCGACTGCGGCGGCGGCAGGTGCGGAGTGCCGGCCGCGATCTGCGCGCGGGTGAACCAGCGAACGTCCTCGAGTTCCTCGTCGGCGCGCGGGACGGCGTCGGCCGCCGCCCGGGCCGTGAAGCCGATCATCAGCGAGGCGGGGAAGGGCCAGGGCTGCGAGGAGTGGTAGCTCGCCCCGTCGACCGCCACGCCGGTCTCCTCGAGCACTTCGCGGGCCACCGCGTCCTCGAGGCTCTCGCCCGGCTCGACGAAGCCGGCGATGGTCGAGTAGCGGCCCGGCGGCCAAGCAGCCTGTCGGCCGAGCAGGGCGCGTTCACCGTCGGTGACCAGCACGATGATCGCTGGATCGAGGCGCGGGAACTGCTCGGCGCCGCAGCCGGGCGCGGTGCACTTCATGACGTGGCCGGCGCTCTCGCTGCGCGCCAGCGCGCCGCAGTTGCCGCAGTGGCGGTGCCGTTGCCGCCAGAGGACCATCGCCCGCGCGTAGGCGAGCAGGCCCGCCTCGTCCTCGGGCAGCTGGCCGCCGGCGCTGCGCAGGTCCTCGAAGCGCGTCTCCGGGACCAGCTCGGGCGGCGCGTCGCCGGCCAGCTCGGCGGCGAAACAGGCGTGGCCGCGGAACCGGCCGAGCAGCACCAACTCGCCGTCCGGGAGGGTCCGACGGATCTCGTGGGTTGCCTCGAGGAAGGCCGCAATGCAGCCCGGCCCTCCGGACCGCACCAGGCTGCGAGCGTGCCAGAGCGGGACGATCAGCGAGTCCGGGTCGGCCAGCGCGGCCGCGATGGCGGCCGGATCCTTGCGCAGGTGGGCGACACGATCGAGGTAGGGGCCGGAAAAGACGTTCGGGGTACGCACGACGGCCATTGCGGAAGCGGGGCGCGCAGTCTAGCAACCCGCACGCGTCTTCAAGGCGTCGCGGGCGGCCCGGACGGAGGCCCGGCCCCGGCGCTCAGCCGGGCGGCGGACCGGTCCGGCAGGCGGCGCAGTTGTCGGGCAGCAGGTCGAGGGTGTCGCGCACCCAGAGCGCCGCGCAGTCGGGGCAGCGGGCCAGCACGAACTCGTCGAGCCGGGCGAGCACGTGCAGCAGGTGCCAGGCGTGCTCGAAGGTGATCACGGTGGCGGGGCAGAGCACGCAGAACGTCTCGTACACGTCGCAGAAACGGCCGATCTCCTCGAGGCTCGGCCGGTAGAGCATCTGCGGCTGCCCCAGGAACCCGCACTGGCGCAGCAGGGCACAGAGCGTCGCCGCCTGCAGCTCGTGGGACGGGCTGCGCTGGAAGAAGGACATCTGGCGCGGCGACTTGCCGCGCCGCCGCCGCACTGGACGGGTGAGCTGTCCCTTGAAGTAGTCGCGGTACAGCCGGCGAATGCGATCGCCCGACAGCCCGGTCGCCTGGCGGATGGTCTGGGTCCGGGCTTCGTGGCCGATGAGGCGGTGGGCGACGGCAAGTCGTTGCCGGTCGCGATCGTAGCGGCTGTCGGTGATGCGCATGGCTGTTCCCCCAATCTGTTTATTCCCGCCATATATGGTCTAACTGGACCATATTTGGCAGTCTATAACCAAATATGGTCCGTTTGGACCATATGTGGAGTAAAGGCCATGAAAACACTGCCTTCCGACCCGGCGCCTGCGGCCGCGACTCCAGCCCGTCACGGCCTGTTGCCCCCCGCGCTGAGACGCGACCTGGCGGACCTGAACAGTCAGTTTCTCGACTTGAGCCTCGCGGTCGAGCGGGCCGCCGACTCGTGCGCCGACTGGGCCGAGCCGGTCCGCCGCCGCCTGCGGGAGATCGAGACGACCGACGCGGGCGAGGATGGCGGCGGCCCCGTTCGCGCTGTTCCGGCTGGTCCTCCCGGTTCCGCCGGTGGCGGTACCCCCCGAGCCTGCGGGCGGCGTCGCCGATCTGCCGGTGTCCGCCGCCGCGACGACGTCGACGGGTCGCTGGACGTCGTTCACCCACCAGGCCGCCTTCTTCGCGCGCCGGCTCGTGGACGGGGAGGCCCTCGCCGCCAACGTGGTGCTGGACCTCACGCCCGTGGCCCAGTCACTGCTCGCCGCGATGTCCCCGTCCCAGCTCGCGGCCGTCGCCGCGCAGCCGGGCCTGGTCAGGCCCCGATGGCCCGATCACCTGCGCTTCTGGGAGATGCTGGAGGCGGCGGCGCGGCGGGATTCCGAGGTTGCGCTGGAGTGGGCGCATTGCGTCGGCGTGTGCCTGCTCGGCGTCGAGGCCGAGGGCACGGCCGGCAACCCGGCGGGCGTCGGCCGGCGGCGCCCGCGGCACTGACTTCCTTGCCGCCCCCGGGGTGGCGCATTACGCTTCGCTCCCCTTTCGCCCGGCGATCCCCCGATGCAGGCCCTGTCGCTGCGCAAGCTCACGAAGACGTACCGCAACGGCGTGCAGGCGTTGAAGGGCATCGACCTCGACGTCGGGCAGGGCGACTTCTTCGCACTGCTCGGGCCGAACGGCGCGGGCAAGACCACCGCCATCGGCATCATCGCCTCGCTGGTCAACAAGACCTCGGGGCAGGCGCTGGTGTTCGGCCACGACACCGACACCGACCTCGAGTCCGCGAAGGCCTGCCTCGGGCTCGTGCCGCAGGAGATCAACTTCAACCAGTTCGAGAAGGTCTCCACGATCCTCGTGAACCAGGCGGGCTTCTACGGCATCCCGCGCCGGGTGGCGCGCGAGCGCATGGAGCTGTGGCTGCACCGGCTGCAGCTCTGGGACAAGCGCGACGCGGTCTCGCGCTCGCTCTCCGGCGGCATGAAGCGCCGGCTGATGATCGCGCGCGCGCTGATCCACGAGCCGCGCCTGCTGATCCTCGACGAGCCGACCGCGGGCGTCGACATCGAGGTGCGCCGCTCGATGTGGGAGTTCCTGCGCCAGCTCAACGAGGACGGCACGACCATCATCCTCACCACCCACTACCTCGAGGAAGCGGAGAGCCTCTGCCGCCACATCGCGATCATCGACGAGGGACGCATCATCGAGAACGACCGCATGGCGACGGTGCTGCGCAAGCTGCAGAGCGAGGTGTTCGTGCTGAACCCGCGCCAGCCGGTCGCCAAGGTGCCCGAACTACCGGGCTACGCAGTCAAGCTCGCCGACGACGGCTCGATCGAGGTGGAGGTCACCAAGTCGCAGAACCTCAACGACATCTTCGCCGCGCTGTCGGCACGCGGCATCGAGGTCGTGAGCATGCGCAACAAGGCCAACCGCCTCGAGGAACTCTTCATGCGGCTCGTGGAGGGTCGGGACGCGGAGACCGGGCTCGCGAAGCCCGCGGCGTCGGCATGAGCCGCACCGGGGTCGCGACGGCCGCCGCGGTGCCGCCGCGCGGCGGCCACCGCTGGGTGGGCTTCCGCACCATCGTCATCCGCGAATTCAGCCGCATCGTACGCATCTGGGGCCAGACCCTGGTGCCGCCGGTGATCACCGCCACGCTGTACTTCGTGATCTTCGGCAGCCTGATCGGCCGGCGCATCGGCGAGATGGGCGGCGTGAGCTACATGCAGTACATCGCGCCGGGCCTCATCATGATGTCGGTGATCACGAACAGCTACGGCAACGTGGTCTCCTCGTTCTTCGGCGCCAAGTTCGGCCGTCACATCGAGGAACTGCTGGTCGCGCCGCTGCCGAACTGGCTGATCGTCTCGGGCTACGTCGCGGGCGGGCTGCTGCGAGGCCTGCTGGTGGGCCTCGTGGTCACGCTGATCGCGCTCTTCTTTACGCGCCTGCACGTCGAGCACCTCGGGGCGGTGCTGGCCGCGGTGCTGCTCACGGCTGTGATCTTCTCGCTGCTCGGGTTCGTGAACGCGGTGTTCGCGAAGAACTTCGACCAGATCAGCTTCGTGCCGACCTTCATCCTCACGCCCATGACCTACCTCGGCGGCGTGTTCTACTCGATCGCGATGCTGCCCGACTGGGCGCAGAGCCTCTCGCGCGCCAACCCGATCCTCTACATGGTGAACGCGTTCCGATACGGCTTCCTCGGTCACTCCGACGTCAACCTCGGGCTGTCCTTCGCGCTGATGGCGGTGACGGCGGCGGCGCTGTTCGGCGCCTGCGTGTGGCTGCTGGAGAAGGGCATCGGCACGAGGGAATGAGCCGTGTGCGGCCGCTTCGCCTTCTACTCCCCGCGTGAGGCCGTGGCCCGGCTGTTCGGCGTGGCCGACGCGCCGGACATCGAGCCGCGCTACAACATCGCGCCCACCCAGTTCGTCGCGACCGTCCGCGAGGCGGGCGGGCCGCGCGCCGTCGCGATGCTGCACTGGGGCCTCGTGCCGTTCTGGGCGAAGGAGCGCGCGATCGGCGCCCGGATGATCAACGCGCGGGCGGAGACGCTCGGCGAGAAGCCGTCGTTCCGCCACGCCTTCCAGCGGCGCCGCTGCCTCGTGCCGGCCGACGGCTACTTCGAGTGGCAGCGCGCGGGCGCGGTGAAGCAGCCGTACTACATCGCGTTCGAGGACGGCCAGCCGTTCGGCATGGCGGGCCTCTGGGAGCGCTGGCGCGATCCGGCGACCGACGAGACGCTCGAGAGCTGCTGCATCGTCACGACCGCGCCGTCGGCCGCCGTGACGCACGTGCATGACCGCATGCCCGTGATCGTGCCGCCGGCCCGCTACTCCGAGTGGCTCGACCCCGGCAACACGGCCACCGCCCGGCTCGCGGACCTGCTCGTGCCCTGCGAACTGCCGGGCCTCTCGGCCCGACCGGTGAGCCGCCGCGTGAACGACGCCCGCAACCAGGGAGCCGCTCTGGTCGAACCGGTGGGCACGTCCGACGACCCCGCGTAGAGTCGAATTCGCATGCCGCCCTATGCCCATCCCGCCACCCGCCGCCGGCCCGGGGTCCTGACCCGCTGGCTGGCCGTGGCCGCCCTCGCCGTCGGACTGACCGGTTGCGGCCTCGGCCTCGTGTACCCGCGGCTCGACACCGTTGTGGGCTTCTACATCGAGGGCCTGGTCACGCTGGACAAGGCCCAGTCCGCCGAGCTCAAGCGGATCCTGGCGGGCAACCTCGAGTGGCATCGCCGCTCGGAGCTCGACCGCTATTCGGCCTTCCTGCGCGAGCTGGCCGTCGCGGTCGAGCGCGGCGCCGGGCGCGATGACTGGCTCGCGGCCAGCCGCCGGACCGAGGAGTACTGGCGCCGCGTCTTCGAACAGGCCGCACCGGGCTACGCCAGGCTCGCGGCCACCTTCACGGATGCACAGGTGGCCGAGCTGCTCGCGAACCTCGAGCGCCAGGACGAGAAGGATCGACGCGAGTTCGATTCTCGAACGCCAGGGCAACGCGCCGCGCGGCGCGAGAAATCGGTGAGTCGCGCGCTGGAACGCTTCACCGGGCCGCTCACACCCGCGCAGCGGGCGCTGATCCGCGAGCACGTCGCAAGCTCGCCGTCCTTCATGCCGGAGTGGCTCGAGAACCGGCGGGTGTGGCGCGCCGAACTCGCCGACGCGCTCGCCGGACGCCGCGCCGGCGCCGAGTTCGAGGTGCGGATGCAGGTGCTGGTGGCGCGGCCCGACGAGCTGTGGACGCCCCGGTACCGTGCCGCCCTCGAGCAGCGCCGCGAGTCGCTCCTGGATTTCGTAGCCGCGTTCGATGCGACGCTCACGGCGCCGCAGCGCGCGGCCGCCCGCCGGCAGCTCCTCGCGCTCGCCGACGAAGTGCAGGGCCTCTCCGGTCGGCGCGGCTGAAGGGAGTCCGCCCATGGCGCAGCACGACGGCAAGATCTTCGGCATCGGCTTCTACAAGACCGGCACGACGACTCTGTACGACGCGCTGCGCACGCTCGGCTACCACACGATCAACGGCGACAAGCTCGGCAGCTACCCCGGCGCCGACGACGGCGCGACCTTCATCCGGCAGATCGACGCCGGCGACTACCGCCTGCCGACGTTCGAGATGTACGACGCGTTCACCGACAACCCGTACTTCCACATCTGGCGGCAGATCTACGGCCTGTTCCCGGACGCGAAGTACATCCTCACCGTGCGCGACGAGGCGGGCTGGATCGCGAGCTGCGTGAAGTTCTACCGCAACCGGCGCATCCGGCCGATGCGCGTGTGGATGTTCGGGCCGCACGCGAACCCCTCGCGCGACGAGGCGAGCCGCCAGGCCTGGCTCGATGCCTACCGCGCCCACAACGCCGCGGTGCGGGCGCACTTCGCGACCCGGCCGCAGCAGTACCTCGAGATCGACCCGACGCGCGAGCCCGGCTGGAATCGCCTGTGCGCGTTCCTCGGGGCGCCGCTGCCGGAGGCGCCGTGGCCGCACGCAAATCCGACCAAGCCCGACCAGCCCTGGCGTTCGGCGTGGCGAAGACTGCGACGACGGCTCGGAGTCGAGGCGTCCACGCCCGACGAGCCGGATGAGGACCGCGATCCGGACTGAGTCCGCGCCGCGCGGCCGCTCAGGCGAGCCGCAGGACCAGCGCCGGCTTGTAGACCCAGTTGCGCAGCAGGCGGCTCGAGAGCGCCTCGTCCCAGTCCGTGATCTGCTCGTTGCGCTGGCGCAGCGCCGCCACGTCCGCCGCGAGGTCGCCGCGATAGGCCTGGCGCTGGCTCGCCAGGAACTCGCGGGCGGCGAAGGCGTACACCTGCTGGTCGATCGCGTTCATCTCCATGAGGCGATCACGCACGGCCGGCTCCTCGAGATAGGAGAGGTCGGACTGCGCGCGGACGACGTCGCGTTCCCGCTGCTTGTCCTCGAGGCGGTTGACGGGGCGGTACTCCGGGCGGAACTCGGGCTCGCCGAGCCACTGCCCCAGCATCAGCAGCGACTCGTCGAAGGCCTCGGTGAACCCGACGAAGCCGACCCGGGTCGCGAGCAGGTCGATGGCCTTCTGCGCATTGGCTTCGCCGGCCAGCGTCTTCGTCTGGAAATCGTGTGTCCAGCCCGCGGACGCCCAGCGCTCGAAGTCCTCGCGGCCGTACGTGCCGGCCTTGTTCTTGAAATGCGAGAGATAGCGCCGGACCGGGTCGCGCAGGAAGGTGAAGTAGCGGATCCCGGGGCACGCAGCGTCGAGGTCCGAGTATGGCTTGACGTTGTGGCCGGCGACGCCGCGCAGGCGGCGATAGATGCGCCGCACCTTGCGCAGGTCGTCGCCCGTCACGTGCACGCTGCGATCATTGGGGTCGGCCGGGCGGCGCGCGTAGGGCGTGCGGATCTCGCAGTGCCCCGCGCCGAACGACCGGCGGAGCACGGCCCTGACCGTCCGCCCGGCGGTCTTGTCGATGTGCGTGAAGGCGTACACGCAACGCCGGTCCGGCCCGCCGCTACTCCGCTTCCTCGTGCGGCTTGTAGGCCGCCACCAGTTCCTGCTGCCGCCGCGGCGGCACCGGGTCGTAGTGGCTCAGGTCCATCGTGTACGTGCCCTCGCCTCCGGTGATCGCCTTGAGCCGCGAGAGGTAGTCCTGCAGCTCCGCGAGCGGCACCAGCGCCGCGATCTCGGCACGGCCGCCGGGCAGCGAGTCCTGCCCGCTGATGCGTGCGCGCCGCGTCGCGAGGTCGCTCGTCACGTCGCCGATCGAGGCGGCCGGCGTGCTGATCACGGCGCGCACGATCGGCTCGAGCACGATCGGCGCGGCCTCGCGGATCGCGGTGACGAAGGCCTTCTTGCCTGCCGAGACGAACGCCACTTCCTTGGAGTCCACGGGGTGGTGCTTGCCGTCGTAGACGCTCACGCGGATGTCCTGCAGCTCGAAGCCGGCGATCGCGCCGTCGCAGAGCACCTGGCGGACGCCCTTCTCGACCGCCGGGATGAACTGGTTGGGGATGGCGCCGCCCACGACGTCGTCCACGAACTCGAAGCCCGCGCCGCGCTCCAGCGGCTCGACACGCAGGTACACCTCGCCGAACTGGCCGGCGCCGCCGGTCTGCTTCTTGTGGCGGTGGTGGCCCTCGGCCGGACGCGTGATGGTCTCGCGGTACGGGACGCTCGGCGCGCTGGTCTTGACGGCCACGCCGTAGCGCTCGGTGAGCCGCTGCAGCATGACGCGCAGGTGCAGGTCGCCGAGGCCGTACAGCACGGTCTCGTTCTGCGTCGTGTGGTGCTCGACGCGCACGCAGGGGTCCTCCGCCACGAGGCGGTGCAGGCCCTCGGAGAGCTTCTGCTCGTCGCCGCGCTTCTCGGCGCGGACCGCGAGCCCGAGCATCGGCGGCGGGAACGCGACCGACTTCAGGTGGTAGTGGTCCTCGTCGTGCGAGTCGTGCAGCACGGCGTCGAAGTGCATCTCGTCCACCTTGGGCACGGCGCAGATGTCGCCCGGGATCGCGTACGGGACCTCGATGTGGTCCTTGCCCTGCAGCTGGTAGAGGTGCGCGAGCTTGACGGGCTTGCGCGCATCGCCCACGAGCAGCTGCGCGCCCGACCGCACGGTGCCCTGGTGCACGCGGAAGATGCCGAGCTTGCCGACGAACGGGTCGATCGTGACCTTGAACACGTGCGCGATCACGTGCTTGTCCGGGTCCGGGGACACGGAGACCCGCACCGCGTCGGCGCCCTCGCCCTTGAGGAACGGCGGCGGGTTGCCCTCGGTCGGGTTCGGCGCGAGCTTGCGCCAGCACCGCGAGCAGTTCGCCGATCCCGGCGCCGGTCTCGGCCGAGCAGAAGCAGATCGGCACGAGGTGATCCTCGCGCAGCGCCTGCTCGAACGGATCGTGCAGTTGCTCCGGCGAGATCTCCTCGCCCTGCTCGAGGTAGAGCGCCATCAGCTGCTCGTCCACCTCGACGACCTGGTCGATGATCTCGGTGTGCGCCGCCTCGACGGACGAAAAATCGGCGGGCTTGCCGCGTGCCTGGAAGAAGCAGTCCACCACGGACTGGCCGCCGTCGGCCGGCAGGTTGAGCGGCAGGCAGGCCCTGCCGAAGGCCTCGCGGATCTCCTCGAGCACCTGCTCGGTGCGCGCTTCCTTGCTGTCGATCTTGTTGATCACGATCAGCCGGCACAGGCCGCGCGCCTTGGCGAAGTCCATCATGCGCTGGGTCATCGGCTCGATGCCGTTCACCGCGCTCACCACGATCACCGCAGTCTCGACCGCCTCGAGCGCGACCAGGCTGCGGCCGAGGAAATCGGGGTACCCCGGGGTGTCGATGACGTTGACGCGCCGGCCCAGCGTCTCGAATCCGCAGACCGCGGCGTCGAGCGAGTGCAGCAGCGCCTTCTCCTGCGGATCGAAATCGCACACCGTCGTGCCGCGGGCGAGCGATCCCTTGGACCGGATGGCTCCGGACTGCGCGAGCAAGGCCTCGGCCAGCAGCGTCTTGCCCGCGCCAGCCTGGCCCACCAATGCGATGTTGCGGATGTCCGCGGTGCCGTAGGGCATGCGATGCCTCCATTCTATTTCTGATGCGAGATCCAGAGCATACGCCGGGCCCGATCCGGGGCTAGAGGCGTTTGCCGGGATTGGCTTGCCGGCCGGATCAAGGTAGAAAGCCGGTACTCGTGGCGGCAGTCTGTCCGCCCTCCTGGGGAAGATCTAGAGAATGACGACGGGCAAGCGGGCCCTGATCGTGGACGACTCGCGCTCGGCCCGGGTGATCCTGAGCCGCATGCTCGAGCAGCACGGCCTCGCGGTGGACACCGCCGAGTCGGCGGAGCAGGCGCTCGAATACCTGCGCCAGAACCGGCCGGACGTGATCTTCATGGATCACCTCATGCCGGGCATGGACGGTTTCCAGGCCGTCCAGGCCATCAAGGGCGAGCCGCAGACCGCCACCATCCCACTGATGATGTACACCTCGCAGGAAGGCGAGCTGTACGTGAGCCAGGCGCGTGCGCTCGGCGCGGTCGGCGTGCTGCCGAAGACCGTGCGCCCGGTGGACGTCTCGCGCGTGCTCTACCAGCTGCACCTGCTGCAGGACCGCCGGCAGCAGCGCTCGCCGCTGTTCGACGCGGCGGCCGCTGCGCGTGCCGCCGCAGGCGACACCGCATCTGCCGCCAGCGAAGGCATCGCGCCCGCCGAGCGAGTCCGCCACGGGCACGCATGCCGCCCTCGCGCTTCCCGCGGCGGCGCTGTCGGAGCTGCAGGGCAGCCTGCGCCAGTCGCTCCAGCAGGTCGTGAAGGACCAGCTCGCCGAGCAGCGGCGCTTCACGCTGGCGACGTTCGAGGCGTTCGCCCGCCGGATGAGCGGCGAGATCAAGGAGGGCATGGCGAAGGCGCCGCCCGCGCCGGCGGCCGAGCCCATGCCGCCGGAGCCGGCGCCCACCCCGTGGTGGCCGGTCGCGCTCACGGCCCTGCTCGCGGCCGTGCCCGCCGCGATCCTGGGCTATCTCTACTGGCAGGCGACGGAGCGCACCCTGGGCCTGGCGCGCGAACTGGCCGAATCCAGGGCGGCCGTGGCTGCGGCCACCGCAGCCGCCGCAGCCGCGGCGGCGGTCCCGGTTGCCCGGGAGACGGTGGCAGCGCCCGCGCGGCCGGTGACGGCGGAGCCCGCGGGCCCGTCCGCGCCCGCCGCGCCCACGGCTTTGGAGTACGTGCCCTATGGCGAGGCGCCGCTCGCCGGCGGCCGGCTCGATCGCCTGCGCGCCCTGGCCGCGACGCTTGAAGCCGAGGGATTCCAGGGCCGCATCCTCGTCGAGACGTTCACCGGCGACTTCTGCCTGTCCGGCAGCGTCGGCGAGGGTTTCGAGCCCGCCGACGCCACCCTGCCCACGAAGAACTGCGACCTCGTCGGTAATCCCTTCGACGACGGGTTGTCGCCGGCGCAGCGCCAGTCCGTGGACTTCGCCAACTTCGTCGCGACCCTGGGCCGGCGCACCGCAGGCGCGATCACCGTCGAGACGGCCAGTGCGGGTCGCCGCAGCCCGGTGCTGTATCCGGAGCAGGGCGAAAACAGCACGGCCGGCGACTGGAACGCCGTGGCCGCGCAGAACAACCGGGTCGAGTTCCGGGCGGTGCCCGCCGCGGTGCCCGCTGGATGAGAGCCCGCGGACGCGGGCCGGCGCGGGCCCGACGGTGACCGACCTCCTGCCCAGGGACCGGGCCGGCGACTTCCGGCCGCCGGCATGGCTCGTCAATCCCCACGTACAGTCCATCCTGCCGAGCCTGCCGCTGCGCCGGCCGGCCGTTGAGCGGCGCTGCGGCGGGTTGCTCGCCGTGTCGGTCCCCGAGGTGATCGACTGCGGCGAGGGCGTCCGCCTGCTCGCGCAGCGCGCCACGCCGGAGCAGCTCGGCCGCGCGCCGGCCACGCGGCTCGCCGTGCTGCTGCACGGCTGGGAGGGGAGCGCGGACTCACTCTACGTACTGTCGCTCGGACAGCAGCTCCTCGACCGGGGCTTCGAGGTGGTGCGGCTCAACCTGCGCGACCACGGCGAGAGCCATCACCTCAACCAGGAGATCTTCCACTCCTGCCGCATCGCCGAGGTGGTGGGCGCGGTGCAGCGGCTGCAGGCGCTGAATCCGGGTCTGGGGTTGAGCCTCGTCGGCTTCTCGCTCGGCGGCAATTTCTGCCTGCGCGTCGGTGCCCGCGCGGCTGCGGCCGGCCTGCGCCTCGAGCACGTCGTCGCGATCTGCCCGGTGCTCGACCCCGAGCACACGCTGCACCGGCTGGAGCACGGCTGGGCGCTGTACCGCCGGTACTTCATCTGGAAGTGGCGGCGGTCGCTGCGCAAGAAGCAGGCGGCGTGGCCGCAGGTGTACGACCTCAGGCCCGCGCTCGAGCTCGAATCGCTCACGGAGATGACCGAGCACCTCGTGTGTACCTACGGCGGCTACCCCTCGCTCACCGAGTACCTGCGCGGCTATGCCATCGTAGGCGAGGCGCTCTCGAGTCTGGCCGCGCCGACGCGCATCATCGCGGCGGCCGACGATCCCATCATCCCGGCAGTCGATCTCGCGCGCCTCGCTCGTCCCGCCGGACTCGAGATCACCTGCACCGCGCTCGGCGGCCACTGCGGCTACTTCGCAGGCGGGCACGGCAACACGTGGCTCGAGCGCGAGGTGCTCGCGACGCTCGGATGTGGCCCGCTCGGGTGAGCGTCCCGCCGGTCGGGAGGAGGGAGTTCCTTTCCCGCTCCCGGTCTCCGGCGCTTCGAAAAAGCGCCCGGAGGAACCGGGCGCTTTTTCGGCGAGCCTTGCTCGGGCGGTCCCGGGGCGACGTGTCCGTGCAGCCGCCGCACCGGAGTGGACGCCCCGGTCCTACGCCCTCGCGGCGGCCTCCGACAGGTCGCGGGAAAGGAACTCCCTCCTCCCGACCGGCGGGACGACCGCTGCAACGATCGTCTACGTTCGCGCGCCGCGACGCTCCATTTCTCCGCGCCACCGCGAGTACCGGGCGCCGAGTAACGCATCCCCGGTGGGCGCGAACGCACGCTCGAGCGGCGGCGCGCGCCATGAGGCCGGCTCGCCGGCCGCCAGGAAGGCGGCACCGCGGGCCGTGGCCTCGGTGAGGGCGTAGCGCTCGACCGTGAGGCCGCTCGTGTCCGCGAGGCAACGGCACAGATAGTCGCTGCGCGCCAGCCCGCCGGACAGGCGGATGCGCTCGAGGTGTGCGGCGCGGCCGAGCGCCTCGAGGTTGACGCCGAGCAGGAAGGCGATGCTCTCGAGCACGGCGGCGAGCTGCGCCATGTCGTCGCCGTCGCCGACGAACTCCACCGGGAAGTCGGGCCGCCAGAACGGCGCGCCGAGGCCGCCGACGCCGTTCATGAAGAGCGGCGGTTCCGTCGCGCCCGGGGCGGGCGACAGCGCTGCGAGGGCACGGTCCACGTCGATCGCCACGCGCTCGCGCAGCCAGTCGAGTGCGCTGCCGGCGCCGTTGACCGTGCCCTCGTGGGCGTGCAGCACGCCGCCTGCATCGGCGCACAGCACGCTGCGCAGCAGTCCGTCGGGCAGCGGCGCATCGCCCGGTGCAACCCGCTGCACGAACGCGCCCGTGCCGACGTTGACCAGCGCCGAGCGCGGATCCGGCCGGCCGAACGCGAAGGCCGCGGCGGACTGGTCGCCGGTACAGACCGTGAGCGCAGTCGTCTGCGCACCTAGCTCGAGCGGGCCGAACGCGTGCCGCGTCGCCACGCAGGTCGGCAGGTGTCGGCGCTCGATCCCGAACAGGCCGAGCAGGGTGTCCGACCAGTCCAGTGCCGCGGGGTCGTACAGCAGCGTGCGCGATGCGTTCGCAGGGTCCACCGTGCAGGGCAGGCCCGGCACGAGCCGCGCGAGCAGGAAGCTCGACAGCGGGCCGGCGGCGAGCTGCCCATCGGCGTCGGCACGGCGTACGGCCGGTTCGTGGTCGAGGCACCAGCGCAGCTTGCTGGCGCCGTAATGGGGCGACAGCGGCAGTCCGGTGATCTGGCGGACCCGTGCCGCGTGCGGATGCAGTCGGGCGAGCCAGGCGGCGTTGCGGCGATCCTGCCAGGAGAGCGCGTCGGTCAGCGCGCGGCCGCTGCGGCGATCCCAGCACAGCACGGTCGAGCGCTGGGTCGCGAGCCCCGCCGCCACGACCGGGCGTCCCTGCGCCGCCACCGACTCGCAGGCGTCCAGCGCTGCGGTCTGCAGCGAGGCGAGCAACTCCTCGGGGTCCTGCTCGACGACATCGTCGCCCTCGCGGCGCGTCCCGACCGGTTGCCGTGCCTGCGCGACCTCGGCGCCGGTGGCGTCGAACAGCACGGCGCGGCTCGCGTGGCTGCCCTGGTCCAGCGCGAGGACGAGCGCGTCGTCCGGCATCACCACGCGCGCCGGCTCTCGGCGAAGGCGGACATGAGTCCGCGCACGTCCATCGTCTCGACGAAGTGCGCGCCGCGCTCCTGGCAGTCACGTGCGGTCCTGAGGTCGCGCACCTCGTACAACGCCCACTGCCAGGGACCGGGCCAGAGGAGCTCGGGCAACGGCGGCAGTCGCTCGACGTTGGCGAACAGGAACTCCGGTGCGAGCGATGCCGCCTGCGAGCGCGCCGCCTCGTCGTAGCTGGTGAGCACCCAGCCGATGCGCGCGCCGGTCATCATCCGCAGGATCTTCACGCTCACGACGTCGAAGGAGATCAGCACGCACCGCTCGAGCACCGGCTGCAGCACCTCCGTGACGCGACGCAGGACCGTCTCCCGTCCGTAGCGGCGGATGCTCGCGCGCTTGATCTCGACGAAGGCCGTCACGCCGCTCCAGCCGGCGATCGACTCCACGGCCTGCGCAAGCGACGGCGGGCGCACCAGGGCATGCCGCTGGCCGAGACGCTCGACCTCGCCGACGGTGATCCCGGACAGCGTCGGCCAGGTGAGGTCGTGGACGCTCTCCGGGCGGCCTGCCACGCGGGCGAGGTCGGCGTCGTGCATCAGGATCGGCACGAGGTCGCCGGTCAGCTGCACGTCGAACTCGAGGAAGCGCGCGCCCAGCTCCACCGCCGAGCCGAGTCCTTCGAGCGTGTTCTCTGGAAACTCCACCGCGTTGCCGCGGTGCGCGATGATCGCCGGAAGCTCGGGAACCGATGGCATCGTGCGTCTCGATCGTTCGCGCCTGCGGCGAATATTACATAAGCGCAACGCCGGCCACGCATTCGTCGCAAGGGACGTGGCCGCGCACCGCGTGACCCGGATCACGCATGGACAGGGGCCGGCAGGCGGCTGACAGCTTTGGTCAGCCACGGGCGCTCGGCCGGAATGCGCAAGCCACTGAATCGTGCGGGAATCCCGCGTTGGCACGAGGTTTGCTTCGGGTCCCTCAGTCTTTCGCACGAGGTCACGAGGACCGAGATGCAGTCCGAAGTCATCGCCCTGCTGTTTCCCGAGTCGCACCCTTCGCCCGAGGGTCAGACGCCGGTCGTCACGGCGCTGCTGCGCGATGCCGAGGGCACCATGGAGCTGCGGAACCTGCGCCCGGACAAGGCGCTGCTCGCGGGCCGCGCGACTCGCCGGGCGCGTCAACTCCGGCAAGCCGATCATCGATCCGCACTCGCGCGAAGTGATCGGCTGGGAGATCGAGCCGATGGCGCTGCCGGCCGGCTGAGCGGCCCGGCGACGCGCCCGGCGCGTACGCGCGTCCGGCCTACATCGGGTAGGCGTTGGTCAGCTCGATCGAGAACGCCACGATCATGATCAGCACCAGTGGCCCGCCCACGCGCAGGAAGTCCCGGAACACGTAGCCGCCCGGCTGCATGATCAGCACGTTGGTCTGGTAGCCCATCGGCGTGGCGAAGGACAGGTTGCAGCCGACGATCGCGGCGAGCACGAACGGCTCGGGGGGCGCGCCGAGCTGCTGGGCGATCGCGAGCGCCACCGGCGTGCCGACTGCGGCGGCGGCGTTGTTCGACACGAAGTTGGTCAGCAGCCCGAGGAAGATCATCACGGCCGCGAGCACCATCTGCGTGGACAGGCCGCTTGCGACGGACATGAACGCGTCGGCGAGGATGTCGGCGCCGCCGGTCGCGGTGAGCGATCGGCCGAGCGCGAGGCTCGCCACCACCACGAGCACCACCTCGGCGCTGATGCCGCGGCCGAGGCCCTCGAACTTGAGGCAGCCCGTCAGGATCAGCGCCAGCACCCCGAGCAGCGAGGACATCGCGATCGGCAGCACGCGGAAGGCCGCGAGCAGCACCACCGCGGCCATGATCAGGACCGCGACCGGAGCCTTGCGCGTGCGCGGCAGGTCGAGCGTGCCGTCGAGCACCAGCAGGCCGGGCTCGCGCTTGAGCGCCACCATGCGTGCCGGCGGTCCCTGCATCAGCAGCACGTCGCCGGAGCGCAGCTCGCGGTCCGGGATCTCGCCCTCCAGGGAGTCCTCGTCCGACGGGCGGTACATCGCCAGGATCATCACGCCGCAGCGCTCGGCGAAACGCGCCTCGCGCAGGTTGCCGTGGTGCAGCGGCGATTCCTCGGTGATCACGCCCTCGACGAGCTGCTGGTCCTCGGCGTGCAGCGGGTGCTGCTCGGGCGGCAGGCTGTCCATGCTGCCGGCGTCGAACAGCGTGGCCCCGAGCGCCTGCTCGTACTCCTTGAGGTAGGCGGAGGTGTCGTTGACCAGCAGCCGGTCGCCCTCGAGCAGGACCAGCGCGTCGTTCGGCGTCAGGGCCTCCGCGCCCCGCTGCACGCGCTGCACCGTCATCTTGTTGCCGGTCCAGCGCCGGGCCTGCGCGACCGTCCGGTCGCGCGCCCGGCTGCGGGGCCCGACGTAGAGGATGGCGTTGAAGCGCCGCGGGGCCAGCCCGGCGAGCGGGTTGGGGCGGTCAGGCAGCAGGCGCGGCGCGATCAGCCACAGGTACAGCAGCGCGAGCAGCGCCGGACCCACGACCAGCGGCGTGAACTCGAACATGTCGATGTGGTCCACGCCGTGGTCGCGCGCCAGCGAGACGATCAGCAGGTTGGTCGAGGTGCCGATGGTCGTCGCCATGCCGCCCACGATCACCGCGAAGTTCATGGGCATCAGCATGCGCGACGGGGATCGGCCGGCGCGCATCGCGAGCCCGATCACGACCGGCATGAGCACCACCACCATCGGCGTGTCGTTGATGAACGCGCTCAGGAACATGGCGCTCGACAGCAGTGCGAGCAGCGCGACGTGCGGATTGAACGCCCACAGGCGGGCGAGCAGCCGCGCCAGCGGTTCGAGCGCGCCGGTGACCATCAGCGCGCGCCCCATGATCATCAGGCAGCAGATCGCGACCAGCGCCTCGTGGCCGAAGCCCGAGAAGATCTGCCGGATGCCGAGCTCGCCCCCGTCGTGCTGGTACGGGAACAGGTGGAAGCCGAGCGCCAGCCCGGTGATCACGATCAGGCTGGTCACCGGGATCGGGATGCGCTCGCGGGTAAACAGGAAGAAGGCGACGACCGTGAACGCGAGGACGGCGATGGCGTGTGCGTGGGCGATGAGCTCGTTCACCCGTGCAGGTTACCGAAAAAAAAACCCCGCTTGCGCGGGGTCGTCTTGCATTGCAGGGGCATCGCTATTCTTGTTCTTGTCTTCTTGTTGATTGATGCCCCGGTTGGGGTTCTGCTCACTACCGTCCCTGTCTTTCTTCTTGGATCCTCGCTACCCGTGCCGAATCGCCCACTTCCCACTACCACCTGACTTCGCCGCGGCCACCCGCTGTCGCGGCTCGGATGATTACAGAGCAATGAACGTGCCAACGTCTGCCGGGCCGATGAAAAACAACGGGTTATGCGTGATCGGCCCGGTCGGCAGGCGCCGCGGCGGCGCTGGCCGTAAAGAATGCCGACACTGGACGGCGTCTGTTTGCGCTGACGAGCGGCGCGCCATCGGAGAGAATGGCAGCCCATGCGAACCGCAGTTCCAATGAGGCGCCGGCAGTCGGGCGCATCGACGCTCGGCCTCCTGCTGCTCGGCCTCGCGCTCGGCGTGGGCCTCGTCGCTGCGGCGGGCCTCGTGTCGCGCAGCCTCGAGCGCATCAAGCTCGCGGGCGACAAGATCACGGTCAAGGGCTACGCGGAGGAGAAAGTCGTCTCGGACGCCGGCACGTGGCGGGCGACCGTGACGGTACGCGCCGGGGACCTGCAGTCCGGCTACCGCGCGCTCGAGGCCGACACGGCCCGCGTGCGGGCGTTGCTCGAGTCGGTCGCCGGCGCGTCCGCCGCAGTCGCGGTTTCGTCGGTGGCGGCGCGGCCGCAGTACGAGATGGGTCCGGGCGGTGTGCAGACCGGCCGGATCAGCGGTTACGAACTCGACCGAAACTTCGAGCTGAGCTCGACCGACGTCGCGCTGATCGGCCGCGTCGCTGCGCAGGCCTCGTCGCTGATCAGCGAGGGCGTGAGCATCAACTCCTGGCCGCCGCAGTACTTCTACAACGACCTCAATGCGGTCAAGGTGCGGCTGATCGGCGCCGCCACGCGCGACGCCCAGCAGCGCGCGGAGCAGTTCGCGGCCGGCAGCGGCGTCACGGTCGGCCCGCTGCGCTCGGCCTCGCAGGGCGTGTTCCAGATCACGCGACCCAACTCCACCGAGACGGCGGACTACGGCAGCTACGACACCTCCACGGTGGAGAAGGTCGTCAAGGCCGTCGTTACGGTCGAGTACTCAGTCGCCCGGGAGTGACGCGGGTTCTTGTGGCCGCGTTGTACGGGCGGGCGGTGGCAGGCGATCCGTGCCGCGCGCGTTTCGAGTCGCTCCACGTGATTCGCTTTGTCGAAACGCGCCCGGCACGGACCGCTGGACACGCCGCGCCTGAGCGAGCGGCCGGAGGAACCGGCCACTCGCACGGCGCATGAGGGTTCTGCCGGATTCCGCGTCACCTGCGGCGTGCGAGTCGGGAAAACGCCGAGCCCCACGCCGAGTGACCGCGTTCGTTGACGGCGTTTTCCTGACTCGCTCAGCCGCCGAACGTCAGACGGGGACTCGGAGCCCGTTTCGACCAAGCGAGTATCGGGGAGCGACTCGAAACGGGCTCCGAATCCCCGTCCTGCCACCGTTGCGCCGACAAGCGAGGCACGCAGTCGCGGTCAGGTCGCGTCGCTCGATGATTGCGTGCCCACGACGCGCTCGACCCGGCGCTTCCAGCGCCCGCTCATCACCGGCATGACGATCGCGAGCGACGCGTAGATCCATACGGCGAAGCCGATCTGCTTCGGCGGCAACACGAGCGCGAGCAGCGCGGACGTCGCCCCCATGGCCGCGAGGATTCCCCACGCCTGCACCTCGACGCCGGCGACCGCGCGGTCCTCCGCCGACAGCGCCGGTTCGAGCCGCATGCGGCGCACGCGCGCGTAGAGAAGAAGCAGCACGCCGGACATGAGCATGAAGGCCACGCCGTACAGCACGAACAGGAACTGCAGGTGCACGATGCGCGTGATCTCGATCTCGCCGGGCAGGAAGCCGCCGCTCATCGACTGCAGCGCGCCCGACATCATGAGCCGCAGCGGATACAGGAACACCAGCACCAGGAACACGAGCATCAGGCTCAGCACCACCGAGCCGGTATCCTCGATGCCGTAGCGTCGGCTCCAGCGATAGTGGCCGAGCCAGAACATGACCGTGATCAGGAAGCTGGCTGCGAAGGCGGGCACCCGCTTGATCGCGTCGACCAGCTCGTCGAACGACTGCGGTACGGAGTCCACCGACACCACGAGCATGGTGAGCGCGAACGCGAAGGCCGCGTCCACGAAGGTCTCGAGGCGGGTCGTCTGCCGCCCGCGAAAGACCGGGCGCATCAGAATGCGTTGATGCCGGTCAGCTCGCGGCCGATCGTGAGCTGGTGGATGGTCTCCGTGCCCTCGTAGGTGATCACGCTCTCGAGGTTGAGCGCGTGGCGGATCGGCACGTACTCGGCGCTGATGCCGGCGCCGCCGAGGATGTCGCGCGCGTCGCGCGCCACGTCGAGCGCCATGCGGCAGTTGTTCCACTTGGCGAGCGACACCTGCGCGGGCGACATCGTGCCCGCGTCCTTGAGGCGTCCGAGCTGCAGCGAGAGCAGCTGCGCGGTGGTGATCCGGCGGGCCATCTCCGCGAGGCGGATCTGGATGGCCTGCGTCGCGGCCAGCGGGCGTCCGAAGAGGATGCGGGACTGCGAGTAGTCGAGCGCCTGCGCGAGGCACGCCTGCGCCGCGCCGATCACGCCCCAGGTGATGCCGTAGCGCGCCTGCGTCAGGCAGGAGAGCGGCGCCTTGATGCCCACCGTGCTGCCCGGGAGCATGTTCTCCGCGGGCACCACCACGTCCTCGAGGAAGATCGAGCCGGTCACCGAGGCGCGCAGCGAGAACTTCTTTTCGATTTCCGGTGCAGCGAGGCCCGCCGTACCCTTCTCGACCAGGAAGCCGCGCATGCCTTCCTCGGTCCTCGCCCAGATGACGAACAGGTCGGCGAGCGGCGAGTTCGTGATCCACATCTTGGCGCCGTTCAGCACCCAGTCGCGGCCGCGTCGCTTCGCGTGGGTCTTCATGTTGGCGGGGTCCGAGCCGCCGTGCGGCTCGGTGAGCCCGAAGCAGCCGATCACCTCGCCCGTCGCCATGCGCGGCAGCCACTGCTGCTTCTGCGCCTCGCTGCCGTAGGTGTGGATCGGGTACATGCACAGGCTCGACTGCACGGAGACGAAGCTCCTGAGCCCCGAGTCGCCGCGCTCGAGCTCCTGGCAGATCAGTCCGTAGCTCACCGCGTTCATGCCGGCGCAGCCGTAGCCCTCGAGCGAGCTGCCGAACAGGCCGAGCCCCGCGAGCTCGCCCACCAGCTCGGCCGGGAACGTGTGGTTCTCGAAGTGGTGCTGGATGATCGGCAGGACCTTCTCGTCCACCATGCGGCCGACCGCATCCTTCACCATCTGCTCCTCTTCGGAGAGCAGGCTGCGGACGTCGTAGAGGTCGAGCGGGTCCAGCGAGCGGGCGGATTTCTTCTTCGGCAGGTCGACGGCTGAGGTGGCCAAGGGACGGCTCCCGGTGGGGATGGGGTGGGGCAGGTGGCTATTCTGGGTAATCGGCGGACGCCCCGCAAAGCGGCGTGCGTCGAACCCGGTCCTGCCCGCCCTGCGAACCACGGATCGACATGCGCTGCGCCTACCACCCCGATTACTTCGTCGCGCTGCCGCCGACGCACCCCTTCCCGATGGCGAAGTACCCGCTGCTGCTCGAGATTCTGCGCCGGGACGGACTCGTCCGGCCCGGCGACCTCATCGAACCCGGCGAGGCCGCTCTCGCGGACCTGCGGCTCGTGCACGACGACGACTACCTCGGCCGGCTGGCCGCCGGCACGCTCGAGCCCGCAGCGGTCCGCAGGATCGGCGTGCCGTGGTCGCCCGCACTGTGGCGTCGGTCGCGGCTCGCGGCGCAGGGCACGCTCGAGGCCGCGCGAGCCGCGCTCGAGGACGGTCTCGCGGCCAACCTCGCCGGGGGCACGCACCACGCCTTTCCGGCCCACGGCGAGGGCTTTTGCCTCCTGAACGACGTGGCCGTTGCGATCCGCGTGCTGCAGCGCGACGGCCGCGCGCGGCGCGCGCTGGTGATCGACCTCGACGTGCACCAGGGCAACGGCACGGCGGCGATCTTCGAGGGCGACCCCGACGTCTTCACGTTCTCGATGCACGGCGAGCGCAACTATCCGTTGCAGAAGATGCGCTCGACCCTCGACGTGGGCCTGGCGGACGGCATCGGCGACGAGGAGTACCTCGACTTGCTTGCGCGGCACCTCGGTGGCGTCCTCGAGGCGTTCGTGCCCGACGTCGTCTTCTACCTGGCCGGCGTCGATCCGGCGAAGGGCGACCGCTACGGCCGGCTCGCGTTGACGGACGCCGGTCTCGCGCTTCGAGACCGGCACGTGCTGGAGAACTGCCACGGGCGCGGCCTGCCGCTCGTGATCACCATTGCGGGCGGCTACGCGCCGTCGCCCGCGCGCACCGCCGAGCTGCACGCGATCGTCTTCCGCGAGGCGAGCCGCCTGGAGAGGGAGGCGCCCTGCGCATCGTGCGAGGTTGTCAGTGCCAACCCCGCAAGGTGATCATAGGCACATCAACCGGGCATCCCGCCGTGCGGGGTCCCTCCGTACCCCCCAGGAGTCATCGAACCATGATCCATCGCAAGTCAGCCCTGCTCGTCGCCGTTGCTGCCGCCGTGTCGCTCGCCGGATGCGCGTCCATGGAGGATTTCGCGAAGAACCCGGAAAAGGAAAAGACGCGTACGGGCGCGGGCATCGGCGCCGCGGGCGGCGCGGTCGTGGGCCTGCTGGTCGGCGGCGGCTGGGAAGGTGCGCTCATCGGCGCCGGCGTCGGCGCGCTGGCCGGCGGGGCCGTGGGCAATTACCAGGACAAGCAGGAAGCGAAGCTGCGCAGCGCAGATGGCCGGCACCGGCGTCGACGTCGTGCGAAAGGGCGACAACATCACGCTCGACATGCCGGGCAACGTGACCTTCGCCTTCGACAGCGCGGCGCTCAACCCCGAGTTCAACGACGTGCTCGCCAAGGTGGCGCAGACGCTGACCGAGTTCGACCAGACCGTGATCCAGATCGCGGGGCACACCGACAGCACCGGCGCCCACGCCTACAACATGAAGCTCTCGGAGCAGCGCGCCGGCAGCGTGAAGAGCTTCCTCGCGGGCCGCGGCGTGCCATCCCAGCGCATGCAGACGGTCGGCGCCGGCCCCGATCACCCGATCGCCGACAACTCGACCGAGGCCGGTCGCGCCGAGAATCGTCGCGTCGAGATCACGATCGTCCCCGTGACCGAGGACACCCTGCAGAAGGCCAAGAAGGGCTGAGCGCCGCTCCGCTCAGGCCTCTTCCGCCACCACGAGCTTGCGCAGCTTCTTGATGGCGTTCGCCTCGATCTGGCGGATGCGCTCGGCGGAGACGCCGTACTCGTCGGCGAGCTCGTGCAGCGTGGCCTTGTGCTCGCCCATCCAGCGCGCGCGCAGCACGGCCTGGCTGCGAGCGTCGAGCTGCGACATCGCCTCGGCGACGCGGTCGGTCACGTCGTCGTCCCACTCGGCGCGCTCGACTGCGATGGCCGGGTCGGCGTCCGGCGCCGGCAGGTAGGCTGCCGGCGAATACGATTCGTCGTCCTCGGTGGCGTCAGGCGCCGGGTCGTAGGAGAGGTCGCGCGAGGCGAGTCGCCGCTCCATCTCGGTGACCTCGTCGGTGCTGACACCGAGGTCGCGGGCCACGGCCTGCGTCTCCTCCGCGGTGAGCCAGCCGAGGCTGCGCTTGTACTTGCGGAGGTTGAAGAACAGCTTGCGCTGCGCCTTGGTCGTGGCGATCTTCACCAGCCGCCAGTTGCGCAGCACGTACTCGTGGATCTCGGCGCGGATCCAGTGCACCGCGAACGACACCAGCCGCACGCCGACCGCCGGGTCGAAGCGCTTCACCGCCTTCATGAGGCCCACGTTGCCTTCCTGCACGAGGTCGCCCATCGGCAGCCCGTAGCCGTGGTAGCCGCGGGCGATGTGCACGACGAAACGCAGGTGCGACAGCACGAGCTGCCGGGCCGCGTCGAGGTCGTTGTCGCGACGGAAGCGGGTGGCCAGCTCGGACTCGTCCTCGCGGCTGAGCACCGGGATGCGGCTCACGGCATCGACATAGGCGTCGAAGCTGCCGATCGGGCCGACCAGCGCGAGGTCGGAAGGATTTCGGCGGACGAGGGCGGCGGTCATGTGTCTCGAGGTCTCCCCAGCAACGACTGCCGATATTAGCAGTCAGGCCATTAGAGTGCTAAGGCGAGGGGAAGTTCACGCCGGGAGGGCGTGGCATGGCCGCCGTAACCCATTTAAAAACAATGGCTTGGCGTTACGGCTGCGGAGGCCCGCCGACCGGGTGTGCGGTCGAGTCGCTCCCCGATACTCGCTTGGTCGACCGCACACCCGATCAGCGGGCCGGCTTCAGCCGATCGCGGCGCGTTCTCTACTTCGGCTCGATGCCCCGCAGCTCCCTGGTGGCGGCGATGAACGAGCCGACCCAGCCGAGCGCGATGCCGCCCGAGCAGCAGGGCGCCGCTGCCCTCGAGTCCCAGCCCGCGCAGCTGGAAGCGGCTGCCGTAGAGCCCGGCAATGCGCTGCACCGGGTCGCCGAGCACCGCGATCACCACCGTCACCACCAGCCAGGCGATGAGCCCGCCGCCGAGCCCGTACCAGACGCCGTTGTAGAGGAACGGCCGGCGGACGAAGGCGTCGCTGCCTCCGACCAGCTTGGTCACCTCGATCTCGTCGCGGCGGTTCTCGATGTCGAGGCGGATGGTGTTGCCCACGATCACGAGGACGCCGAGCGCGAACAGTCCGACCGCGAGCAGCACGACGCGCCGCACCACGTCCAGGATCGCGTTGAAGCGGCTGACCCACGCCGTGTCGAGCTGGACGATGTCCACGCCCTCGAGCCCGCGCAGTTCGGTGGTCAGGCTCACGACCTGGGTGGGCTCGCGGAACTCCGCCGCCGGGCGCACGACGAGGGCGTGCGGCAGCGGGTTGTCCTTGAGCGCGTCGAGGGCCTCGCCGAAGCCCGAGTTCCGGCGGAACTCCTCGAGCGCCGCGTCCGCCTCGACCACCGTGACGGACTCGACGTCGCGCCGCTGGCGCACGCGCTCGGCGGCCTTGCGTGCCTGCTCGAGCGTGGCCTGCGGCTTCATGTAGACGGAGATGTCGAGCGCGTTGCCCCAGCCGCCGCTCGCCACGCGCACGTTCTGCACCAGCACGTGCAGGCAGGCGGGCAGCGCGAGCGCGATGCCGATCACCAGGATCGTGAGCAGCGTCGCGAAGGGCTGCGTCCAGAGCCGGCCCAGCGAGCCGACCATCGTCTGGAAATGACGCTCCAGCCAGGACTTCACGGCCGCTCCGTCACGATCGAGAGCAGGTCCGGCATCGGCTCGACGCTGCCGGACACGCGGCCGCCCTCGAGCATCACGCGGCGCATGCCGAAGCGGTCGATCAGGCCGACGTCGTGGCTCGCGATCAGCACGGTGACGCCGACCTCGTTGAAGCGCTTGAAGATGTTCATCACCTCGAGCGACAGGTCCGGGTCGAGGTTGCCGGTGGGCTCGTCGGCGATCAGCAGCGCCGGCTTGCCGATGATGGCCCGCGCGATGCCGACGCGCTGCTGCTCGCCCGTCGACAGCTCGAGCGGTCGGCTGCGTTCGCGGCCGAGCAGGCCCACCTGGTCGAGCGCGGCGCGCACGCGCTTGCCGATCTCTTTCTCGGGCACGCCCGCGATCACGAGCGGCAGCCCGACGTTGTCGTGCACCGGCCGGTCCATCAGCAGCTTGTGGTCCTGGAACACCACGCCGACCTGCCGGCGGAAGGCCGGGATCTTCCCGCGCGGCACCGTGGCGGTGTTCTGGCCGTTGACGACCAGCGTGCCGCGCGAAGGCCGCTCGATCAGCGCGATCAGCTTGAGCATCGTGCTCTTGCCCGCGCCGGAGTGGCCGGTGAGGAACGCCATCTCGCCGCGGTCGATCTCGAGCGTGAGGTCGCAGAGCGCCTCGCGTCCGTTCGGGTAGCGCTTCCAGACGTGGTCGAAGCGGATCATGCCGCGGCACCGCCGGCGCGGCGCGGCGCCAGCACGGCGTCCACGAAGGCCTCGGCGTCGAACACGCCGAAGTCCTCGGCCGTCTCGCCGACGCCGACGAAGCGCACCGGAATGCCGAGCCGGTCGGCGATGGCGAACACGATGCCGCCCTTCGCGGTGCCATCGAGCTTGGTGATCACGAGGCCGGTGACGCCGAGCGCCTGGTGGAACTGCTGCGCCTGGGTGAGCGCGTTCTGGCCCTGGCCGGCGTCGAGCACCAGCAGCACCTCGTGCGGGGCCGACTCGTCCAGCCGGCCGAGCACGCGGCGCACCTTGCGCAGCTCGTCCATCAGGTTGCTTTGCGTGTGCAGTCGCCCCGCGGTGTCGGCGATGAGCACGTCGGCGCCGCGTGCCTGCGCGGACTGCAGCGCGTCGAAGATCACCGCGGCCGGGTCGGCGCCGGCGGACTGGGCGATCACCGGCACGTCGTTGCGCTCGCCCCAGACCTGCAGCTGCTCGATGGCCGCGGCGCGGAACGTGTCGCCGGCGGCGAGCACCACCTTGCGGCCCTCGCCGTTCAGTCGGCGCGCGAGCTTGCCGATCGTGGTGGTCTTGCCCGAGCCGTTGACGCCCACCACGAGGATCACGAAGGGCCGCCGGGCCGCGTCCACCACGAGTGGGTGGCTCACGGGGGCCACGATGTCGAGCAGCGACTGCCGCAGTGCGGCGAGCAGCGCGTCGAGGCTGGCCAGTTCCTTGCGCGCGACCTTGCCGCGCAACCCGGCCAGGATCTTCTCGGTCGTCTCGATGCCCACGTCGGCGCCGATCAGCCGCGTCTCGAGTTCGTCGAGCACGGCGTCGTCGATCCTGCCGCCCGGCAGCAGGTTGGCGAGGTCGTAGGTGAGCCACGAGTCGCCCTGGTTCAGCTTCGCGCGCAGTCGCGCGATGAAGCCCGGCTGCTTCGCGTCCGGCGCCGGCGCGGCCTCGCCGGCCTTTTTCGACCTGAAGTTGAACAGGGACATGTCGGGGACCGGCCGGAGCGGAGGCGGGATTGTAATGGGGACCGACACCAAAGGGGACCGTTGCCCTCGGTTCCGGCCCTGGACAGGATCGCATCAGCCCCAAAAGCAAGAAGGGCGGGTATCGCTACCCGCCCTTCGGTTGCATCGCCTGGAGGGGCGTCAGTTCAGGTCGAGCACCGTCGGATCGGTGAGCACCACGAACGGACCGCCGGGCTGCACGGCGGTAGCACCGAACAGCACCGCCTGCCGCTGCATCTCGATGGTCGCCGGGAGGCTGGCCGTCGGGTCGAACAGCGAGCCGTGCGAGCCCTTCGAGAAGAACGTGTAACCGCCGTTGCCCGGACCGACGGCGTTCGGGCCGATCGTCTTGAGCTTGACCAGCGGACCCGCGGCGATCAGCCGATCCGTGGCGCTGTTCGGCACGACCGTGTCGTTCAACACCTTGATCACGTGGACCGGGTGCATCGTCACCGCGTCCTTGATGTGGTTGATGGGGTCGCCCGAATCGACCACTGCTTGGAAGTCGCGGAAGAACAGGTTGTAGTTGTACGAGTTGAGCGCGAGCTGTCCCGTCACACCCGCCTTGATCCGCGGGCCGAAGGTCTGCGAGTCGAGCAGCAGCTGGGTGATCACGCCGCCCGGAACGGTCAGCGTTGCGGTGCGCAGATCGTTTGTGAAGTGGATGTGCGAACCGCCGACGATGGAGCCGAGCGACAGGCCGGTGAAGCTGATCCGCGTCGGGTCCACGCCCACCGGTCCGGCCGGGGCCGGGGTGCCCGGAGCGATCGCAAGGCCCGGGACCGACTTCGTGAGCTGGATGAGGTCGGCCTCCGCCTGGCGCAGGTTGTCTCGCCCCGTGGCCGGACTCGTCAGGTTGATCATATGCGTGCCGGAGCCGTCGACCTTGCCATCACGAGGGGGCGCGCCCGTCGTGTTGTTCACGAGGTCGACGTCGAAGGTGCGCTCCGTGGCGCCGATGCACTGCGGCAGCGCCGGCGAGCAGTACAGCGCCCCGAAGGCGGGGTCGCCCTGCACGATGCCGTGCAGCGGCAGGTCCATCGCGACGACGATGAAGCAGGCATCCGCGTAGGCATCGGCCATGGTGAGCGCCTGCCCACGGTTGCCAGTGATGCCGTGCTGCACGATGGCCACCGGCCAGCCGGCGGCGGGCTTGGCCGGGCAGGCCGACGCGGCGTTCGGGATCGTCACGACGATCGGTACAGTGACATCGGCGACCTTGGCGGGCACCGGGTTGAACATCGTCAGATTGCGGCTCGGTCGCGTCGATGCCCGGCACCTGCGACGGGCCGGCCGCGGTCCAGAACTTGGTGAGCACCGCCGCGCTGTCCGTCGGGCTGGCGGGCGGCGTCAGGTAGTAAGGCAGCTTCGTGGAGCCGACGTAGATGTCCGCCTTGCCCGCGAATGCCGGGTTCACATTCCTGGTGGTGAGCCCGGTCGGCACGATCAGGGTCTGCTGCGGTGCCGAGATCTTGGAGATAACGTCGAGCACGTCGTCGATCGACTGCGTGGAGAAGCTCCACGTGAGGATCACCGAAGCCGGGCTCGTCCCCGTGGCGCCCGCGATGCCGAGATGCGCCTTGGTGAGCCGGCAGAGCTGGTTCAGCGTCGCGTCCGTGATCGTGCTGCAGTCGGCCGGCGCGGACTTGAACGACGCGTAGAGCGTGCTTGGGCCCATGCTGCTGCCGTTCGTGGCCTTGAGGCCGTCGGTGAGCACCACGAGGTAGCCCACGTTCAGGACCTTGCCGATGTTCGGGCCGCTGTCATTCACGGCCGGGCCGGTGCTGAAGGCGAGCGGCTTGAGCGGCGTGATGCGAATGAACGTGCCGAAGCTGTCGTAGTCCGGCGAAATGTCCGCGGTGAAGTCGGTGCCGTAGGCGAGTACCCCGGCGACCGGGCTCGCCGCGCCCGTCGGCAGGAAGGCCGGGTTGGTGGCAGGCGCCTTGGTGGTCGGGTCCAGCCACAGCTTCACGATCTTCACCGAGCTCGCGCTGATGGACGCCGGGTCGATGGGTAGGGAGAAGCCCGTCGTCAGCGACGCGGTCGTCGACCAGCCGTCCTGCGAATTGAGCGCCGCCTGCATCGCAGCGCTGCGCCAGGGCAGCGTCGGGATGTTCAGGGTCCCGTCCACCGGTGCGCCCGGGATCGCGAAGTACAGGTCGTACGGGTAGGGGACCTCGAGAACCGAAGCCGCGAGGTTGATGTTGAACTTCGCGACGCCCGTCTCCGGTGGCGCTGCGGGGAACGGATCCTGTCCATCCTTCGACGCCTCGCATCCGCCCAGCGCCACGCCCATTGCGAGCACGAGCGCCGGTGTCCACCGCCCCAATTTCAAGCTCAGCATGATTCTTCCCCTAGAGATGACTTTAGTCGGCGCGGAGGCCCGCGCATCTATGAATATTCGACCCCGGAGCCTACGCTGGCGCAGGGATGCCACGCAAGAACTCGTCCGTCCGGAAATCGCCCCAGCAACCGAACGGGCGTGGCGCAGTGCGTATCGTCGGTGGAGAGTGGCGCGGACGACTACTGCGGTTTCCCGCAGTGCCCGGAGTCCGGCCGACGCCGGACCGGGTTCGCGAGACACTGTTCAACTGGCTCCAGCAGAGGGTGACCGGCAGCCGGTGCCTCGACCTGTTCGCGGGCAGCGGTGCGCTCGGTCTCGAGGCGCTGTCGCGCGGCGCAGCGCACGTGGTGTTCGTGGACGTCGAGCCGGCCGTGACGCGGTATCTGCTCGAGCGGTTGCGCGACTTCGGCTGTGACCGCGGGCAGGTGGTCCGCTCGGACGCCGCCCGCTACCTCGACGGCCCGGCGCAGGCCTTCGACCTGGTCTTCCTCGATCCGCCCTTCGACGCCGCCGTGCTGCCGGACGTCTGTCGCAGGCTCGAGCGCGACGGTTGGCTCACGCCCGGTGGGCTCGTTTACCTCGAGGCGCCGGCGATCGCGGGCCCGCCCGAGCTGCCGGCCGGCTGGACGCTGCTGCGCAGCAAGCGCGCCGGCGAGGTGGGCTATCATCTCGCGCGTCGCGACGTGACCGGCGGTTAGCAGGCGGGGGATCATGGGAAGCCGTGCGATGTATCCGGGGACCTTCGATCCCTTCACCAACGGGCACAACGACCTCGTCCGCCGTGCCTGCCGTATCTTCGAGCACGTCGTGGTGTCCATTGCCTCGAATCCAGGCAAGACGCCGCTGTTCTCGCTCGAGCAGCGGGTGGACCTCGCGCGCCGCGTGCTGGCCGACGTGCCGAACGTCGAGGTGACGGGCTATTCGGGCCTCACCGTGGACTTCGCCCGGGAGCACGGCCTCAACGTGATCGTGCGCGGCCTGCGCGCGGTCTCGGACTTCGAGTTCGAATTCCAGCTCGCCACCATGAGCCGGCACCTCAACGACAACGTCGAGACGGTGTTCCTCACGCCCACCGAGCAGTTCAACTTCATCTCCTCCACGTTGATCCGCGAGATTGCGAGCCTCGGCGGCAACGTGCGCGAGTTCGTGCACCCGCTGGTGGCCGAGGCGCTCCGGGAACGCTACGCCCGGTGAGGACCGGCACCGTGCGAAGTTCGACCGTCGCGGCTGCCATCCGGGTCGGCCGGGTGCGGCACGCGCTCGTGCTGCTGGTGGCCGCGGTTCTCGCGTTGCCCGCGATCGCGCTCGCTGCGCCCGGACGGGCCGCGATCGCCTCCGCACATCCGCTCGCCACGGAAGCGGGTCACGAGATCCTCGCCCGCGGCGGCAACGCCTTCGACGCGGCCGTGGCGATCAGCGCCGCGCTCGCAGTCGTCGAGCCGAACGGCTCGGGGCTCGGCGGCGGCGGGTTCTACCTGCTGCACCGGGCGAACGACGCCCGCCAGGTGCTGGTGGACGCCCGCGAGGTCGCGCCCGCCGCGGCCACCGCCGACATGTTCCTCGACGCCGGGGGCAACCCCGTCGAGGGACTGTCCACCCGGCACGCCAAGGCGGCCGGCATCCCCGGCGAACCGGCGGGCTGGCAGCACCTTGCGACCGGATACGGGCGCCTGCCCCTCGCCGTGAGTCTCGAGCCCGCCCTGAGGCTCGCCCGCGACGGCTTCGTGGTCAGCGAGCGCATGCACGACGACCTCGACCGCACGCTGCGGGACGAGGGCATGGTGGGCGACGGCCAGACCGAGTTCGCGCGCATCTACCTCGTGAAGGGCGCGGCGCCGCCGGTCGGCCACCGCCTGCGCCTGCCCGAGCTCGCGCGCAGTCTCGAGGTGCTGGCCCGCGGCGGTGCGGACGCGTTCTATCAGGGGCCGTTCGCGCGCCGGCTGGTGCGCGGCGTGCAGGCACTCGACGGCCTGTGGACGCTCGAGGACCTCGCGGCCTACCGCGTCGTCGAGCGCGAGCCGGTCGTGGCCAGTTACCGCGGCCTGCGGGTGACCAGTGCGCCGCCGCCGTCCTCGGGCGGCATCTGGCTCGCGACGGTGCTGAATGTGCTCGAGGGCTTCGACCTCGACGCGCTCGATCCCGCGACGCGCAAGCACGTGATCCTCGAGTCGATGCGCCGCGCGCACCGCGACCGTGCCCAGTACCTCGGCGACCCCGCGTTCACCGACATCCCCGTGGGGCGCCTCACGAGCCCCGACTACGCTGCCGGACTGCGCGCCTCGATCCGCACGGACCGTGCGACGCCGAGCGACCTGCTGCCGTCGTCGGCGGCGGGCGGCGGACAGGGCCAGCACACCACGCACTTCTCGGTCCTGGACGCCGAGGGCAACCGCGTCGCGGGCACGATCACGCTGAACGGCTGGTTCGGCTCCGGCATCGTGGTGCCCGGCACCGGCATCCTGCTCAACAACCAGATGGACGACTTCGTGATGAAGGCGGGCGTCCCCAACATGTACGGGCTCGTGGGCGCCGCGGCGAACGCCATCGCGCCGGGCAAGCGGCCGCTGTCGAGCATGTCGCCCACCTTCGTCGAGGGCCGCCGCGGGGTCGCGATCCTCGGCACGCCGGGCGGCAGCTACATCCCGAGCATGGTGCTGCTCGGGATCCTGAACTGGAACGCGGGCGCGGATGCGGCGGCCATCGCTGCGGCGCCGCGCTTCCACCACCAGTACCGCCCGGATGCCGTGTTCGCCGAGCCAGAGGCGCTCGCGCCGTCGGAGCGGGCCGACCTCGAGGGCCGCGGCCACACCGTACGCCCATGGCCCGCGACCATCGGCAACCTGCAGGTGGTCACCTGGGAGGCCGCCACCGGGCGCGTCGAGGCCGCCTCCGATCCGCGCTGGGGCGGCGGAGCGGTCGTTCGCTGAGGCAGCGCTGGAACCCGAGAATCTCGCCCCACCCGGGCGATTTGCACGGTGCAGCCCGCACTGCCGCCGCGGCGACCATGGCGCCCGGAGGAACGCGCCCGATGTCGCTGCAGCACTGGCCGGAGACGGAACGCCCGCGGGAGAAGCTGCTGAAGCTCGGCGCCGCGTCGCTGTCCGAGGCCGAGCTGCTCGCGATCCTGTTGCAGACGGGCACCGCGGGGCACTCGGCGCTCGACATGGCCCGGGGCCTGCTCGGCGAGTTTCGCAGCCTGCGCGGCCTGCTCACCGCCGAACGCCACGCCGTCTGCCGGGTGCGCGGGCTCGGGGCCGCCAAGTACGCGCTGCTGCAGGCCTCGCTCGAACTCTGCCGCCGCCACTACGCCGAGCTCATGCAGATGGGGCCTGCGCTCGCGAACCCCCGGGCCACGCGCGAGTTCCTGCGCGCGCGCCTGCGCGACCGGGACCACGAGGTGTTCTGCTGCCTGTTCCTCGACAACCGCCACCGGGTGATCTGCTTCGACGAGGTGTTCCGCGGCACCATCGACGGCGCCAGCGTCCACCCCCGGGACGTGGTCAAGCTGGCGCTGGCCCGCAACGCCGCGGCCGTGATCCTCGCCCACAACCATCCCTCCGGCGTCGCCGAGCCCAGCCAGGCGGACGAACTCATCACCGGGCGGCTGCGCGAGGCGCTGGCCCTGGTGGACATCCGGGTGCTCGACCACATCGTCGTGGGCGACGGGGCCTGCGTGTCGTTCGCAGAGCGGGGGCTGCTCTGAGCTCTTGCCTCGGGGCGGCTCCGCTGGTATAAAACGCGGCTCGTTTATGCCGGGGCGGCCGCTATGCCGGCCCAGGCCTTGAGGATCCAGCCATGTCCAAAGTCTGTCAGGTCTCCGGCAAGCGCCCGATGAGCGGTAATACCGTCTCGCACGCCAACAACCGGAATCGGCGCCGCTTCCTTCCGAACCTGCATACGCAGCGTTTCTGGCTCGAGACCGAGAAGCGCTGGGTGACCCTGCGCGTGTCGGGTCACGCCATGCGCACCATCGACAAGAAGGGCATCGAGGTCGTCGTGGCCGAGCTTCGCGCCCAGGGCGTCAAGGTCTGAGGAGGCACGAGCCATGCGCGACAAGATCAAGCTGCTTTCGACCGCCGGCACCGGTCACTTCTACACCACGACCAAGAACAAGCGGCTCCACCCGGAGAAGCTCGAGGTCATGAAGTACGATCCGAAGGCCCGCAAGCACGTGAATTACAAGGAAGCCAAGATCAAGTGAGGCGCACGCGCCCGCTGGTCCGATGAAAAACCCGCCGCACGGCGGGTTTTTCTTTCATACCCTCCGCGTTCCGCCACCCGCAACCCGCCGCCGTGCCCGAACTCCCGGAAGTCGAGACCACCCGCCGAGGCATCCGGGCCGCGCTGCGCGGCCGCACCCTGGCGGAGTTCGTCCTGCGCGACCGTCGCCTGCGCTGGCCCGTGGACCCGGCGCTCGAGCGTGAGCTGCCGGGACAGCGGGTCCGGGACGTCGGCCGCCGCGCGAAGTACCTGCTCATCGGACTCGACCGCGGCACGCTGATCGCGCACCTCGGGATGTCGGGCAGCCTGCGGGTGCTGCCGGCCGGCACGCCGTGGCTCAAGCACGACCACTACGAAATGCGGCTCGACTCCGGCCGCGGCCTGCGCTTCAACGACCCCCGGCGCTTCGGCAGCCTGCACTGGGTGACGGGCGACCCGCTCGAGCATCCGCTGCTCGCCGGCCTCGGGCCCGAGCCGCTGGAGCGCGGCTTCGACGGCGCCTGCCTCGCGGACCGCTCGCGCGGCCGCAGGGTCGCGGTCAAGCAGTTCCTCCTGGACCAACATACGGTGGTCGGGGTCGGCAACATCTACGCCTCCGAGGCACTGTTCCGCGCCGGCATCCATCCGCGACGCGCGGCCGGCCGCGTCAGCCGGGCGCGCTACGACGGGCTCGCCCGCTCGCGTGCGCGAGGTGCTCGAGGAGGCCATCCGCGTGGGCGGCACCACGCTGCGTGACTACGTCAGTGCCGACGGCACGCCGGGCTATTTCCGCCAGCAGCTCTTCGTCTACGAGCGCGCCGGCCAGCCCTGCCGCCGCTGCGGGACGACCATCCGCAGGCTCGCCCAGGGCCAGCGCTCGACCTATTTCTGCCCGCACTGCCAGACCTGACGGCCGGTTATGGCCTCAGACCGGGAGGCCGGACTGCGGCGTGTCCCTTTGCGGGCCGGAATGCCGCCGCCCCATAATCGCCCCATGAACGCGACTCCTCCGACCCGCGTCCTGCTCGGCGTCACCGGCGGCATCGCTGCGTACAAGAGCGCCGAGCTGGTACGGCGCCTGCGCGAGCGCGGCGTCGAGGTGCAGGTCGTCATGACTGCCGGCGCACGGCAGTTCGTCACGCCGCTCACCTTCCAGGCGCTGTCGGGCCGGCCGGTCCGCACGGACCTGTGGGACGCGTCCGCCGAGGCGGCCATGGGCCACATCGAGCTCGCGCGCTGGGCGGACCAGGTGCTCATTGCCCCGGCCAGCGCGGACTTCCTCGCCCGCCTCGCGCACGGCTTCGCCGACGACCTGCTTGCGACCCTGTGCCTCGCCACCGGAGCCCCGCTCGCCGTGGCGCCGGCGATGAATCGGCTGATGTGGGCGAACCCGGCGACGCAGGCGAACGTCGTGGCCCTGCGCGCGCGCGGCGTGGCGATCCTCGGGCCGGCCGAGGGCGACCAGGCCTGCGGCGAGACCGGACCGGGACGGATGCTGGAGCCTACGGAGATCCTCGCTGCGCTGTGGCCCGATCGTCCGTCGTCGGGCGTGCTGGCCGGCCGCAAAGTGCTGGTCACGGCCGGGCCCACGCGCGAGCGCATCGACCCGGTGCGCTTCATCACCAACCGCAGCTCCGGGAAGATGGGCTTCGCGGTGGCCGAGGCGGCCCATGCGGCGGGTGCCGAGGTGGTGCTCGTGAGCGGCCCGGTGAACGTCGCCACCCCGCCGGGCGTGCAGCGCGTGGACGTCGAGACCGCGGACCAGATGCTCGAGGCGGTGAACGTCCACCTGCGCGGCACGGACGTGTTCATCGCCGCGGCGGCGGTGTCGGACTACCGGCCGGTGCAGGCCGCGGCCGAGAAGATCAAGAAGACCAGCGACTCGCTGATGCTCGCGCTGTCGCGCACCACGGACATCCTCGCCACGGTGGCAGCCGGCACGCCCCGACCCTTCGTCGTGGGCTTCGCCGCCGAGACGCAGAACGTCGAGCGCAACGCGCTCGCGAAGCTCGAGGGCAAGCGCCTCGACATGATCGCGGCCAACCAGGTGGGCGACAACCTCGCCTTCGACTGCGAGGACAACGCGCTCACGGTGTACTGGCCGGGCGGGCGGCGCGAACTCGCGCGCGCGCCGAAGCGGCGTCTGGCGGACGAGCTCGTCGGCGTGATCGCGGAGCGCTTTGCGCTCCGCGGGCAGGCCGCCGCCGGCGACACCGGCCGCGCGCCGGGCAGCGCGGCGGCGCGATGAGCGACGCGACGACCATGGCGGCTCGCCCGGCGCTGCAGGTGCGCGTGCTCGATCCGCGCATCGGCCGGGACTTCCCGTTGCCGCACTACGCTACGCCTGGCTCCGCCGGCCTCGACCTGCGGGCCTGCCTCGACGCGCCGCTCACGCTCGCGCCCGGACAGGCCGAACTCGTTGCGACGGGAATCGCCATCCACCTCGACGACCCGGGACTCGCCGCCGTGCTGCTGCCGCGCTCCGGGCTCGGCCACAAGCACGGCGTCGTGCTCGGCAACCTCGTGGGGCTGATCGATTCCGATTACCAGGGCCAGGTGATGGTGTCGTGCTGGAACCGCGGCGCGGCGCCCTACACGATTGCGCCCGGCGAGCGCATCGCGCAGATGGTGGTCGTGCCCGTGGTGCAGGTGGACTTCGCGATCGTCGAGCAGTTCACCGAGAGCCACCGCGGCGCCGGTGGCTTCGGCAGCTCCGGGACTACTTGATCCCCTGCAGTTCCTTGTAGCGCGCGATGTCGGACTCGAACGCGGCGCGCAGCCGGTCCCGCTCCTCGGTGTTCTTCGCGAGTTCCTGCTCGTACACCTGCAGGCCGTTCACGGTATTGACGATGTCCTCGGCCACGTGGTCGGGCAGCGGCGAGGCCTTGGGCTTGTCGCTGTACGGCCGGTAGCGCTGGACGTCGGTCATCAGCCGCGCCTCGCGTTCGCGCAGGTTCACGATGTACTGGTTCGTGATGCGTGACTGCTGCTCGAGAAGCTCCAGGCGCTGGTCGCGCAGCCGTTCGATGTCGGCGACGGACAGGTAGGTGGCGAGCAGCGTGCGGTCGCGCTGGGCCGCGGCCTTCAAGGCCTCCTCGTTGGCCTGCTGCGCGGCGACCTGCTCCAGCGCACGGCGGCCCGGGATGACGCGCACGACGCGGCCCGTGCCGTCGAGCACCTCCACGTCGCGCTCGAGGCACTCGGCCGGAATGCTCTGTCCGAAGTGGCTCTGGCCCCGGTCGTCCTTGCAGCGGAACACGGACTCCGAGCTCGCGCGCGTCGAGGACTGCTTCTTCGCGGCGCCCGCCGCGGGTGCGGCGGCCATGACCGACAGGGCCGCGGCCAGGGCCAGGATGCGTCGGTGTCGGGAGTCGGGTCGCATGGCCGCGATTGTGCGCCCTGCCTGGCGCATGCACGAAAGCTGACGCATCAGGTTTGTGAACCACGTCAAGGCGGCGAAGGGACGTCAGACGCCGTAGCGATCGCGGTAGGCGCGCACCGCGTCGAAGGCCGTGGTCTCGCCGGCGGCCTCCAGGTGCGCGAGCAGGTCGCGCAGCCGCAGCACGCTCACCACGGGCAGGCCGAAATTCTCCTGGACTTCCTGCACCGCCGAGCGCTCGCCCTGGCCGCGTTCCTCGCGGTCGAGCGCGATCAGCACGCCCGCGGGCGTCGCGCCCTGGGCGCGGATGATCTCGACCGATTCGCGGATCGCCGTGCCGGCAGTCATCACGTCGTCCACGATCAGCACCCGGCCCGCGAGCGGCGCACCGACGATGGTGCCGCCCTCGCCGTGGTCCTTCGCTTCCTTGCGGTTGAAGGCGAACGGCAGGTTCATGTGCTCGTGCTCGGCGAGCGCGGCGGCCGTCGCGGTCACGAGCGGAATGCCCTTGTACGCGGGCCCGAACAGCATGTCGAAGTCGATGCCCGAGAGCGCCGCGGCCCGGGCGTAGAAGCGGCCGAGCCCGGCGATGGCGTGACCGGTGTTGAAGAGCCCCGCGTTGAAGAAGTACGGGCTCACGCGGCCGGACTTCAGCGTGAACTCTCCGAAGCGCAGCACGCCGAGCTCGAGGCACAGGCGGATGAAGTCGGGCTGGTGCATGGCCGTACTTTATACTGCGCCGCCATGCGCATCGTCACCCTGAACGCCAACGGCATCCGCTCGGCGGCCCGCAAGGGATTCTTCGACTGGCTCCAGGCGCAGGACGCCGACGTCGTCTGCGTGCAGGAGACCAAGGCCCAGGAGGACCAGCTGGCCGACCCGGTGTTCCGGCCGCAGGGCTACCACAGCTATTACTTCGACGCTGGCAAGAAGGGCTACAGCGGCGTGGCGATCTACTCGCGCGTGAAGCCGCAGGCGGTCGTCACGGGTTTCGGCTCGCGCGAGTTCGACGCCGAGGGCCGCTACATCGAGGCGCAGTTCAAGGGCCTGAGCGTGGTGTCCGTCTACCTGCCCTCGGGCTCCTCGAGCGAGGAGCGGCAGCAGGCCAAGTTCCGATTCCTCGGTGAGTTCATGCCGTACCTGCGCGCGCTCAGGCGCAGGCGCCGCGACTACGTGCTGTGCGGCGACTGGAACATCGCCCACAAGGAGATCGACCTTCGGAACTGGCGCTCCAACCAGAAGAACTCCGGATTCCTGCCGGAGGAGCGCGCCTGGCTCGACGAGCTGTTCGGCGACGTGGGCTACGTGGACGGCTTCCGCGAGATCAACCGCGAGCCCGAGCAGTACACGTGGTGGTCGAACCGCGGCCAGGCCTGGGCAAAGAACGTGGGCTGGCGCATCGACTACCAGGTGCTGAGCCCGGGGCTGCGCGGCAGCGTGCTCGGTGCCGACATCTGCAAGGCGCAGCGTTTCTCCGATCACGCGCCGCTCACGCTCGACTTCGACCTGTGACCGCTGCCCACACGCCGGCTGCGCCGGACGCCCCCGCCCCGCGCAAGCCGTGGTGGCGCGGCTGGCTCGAGGCACTCGCCGCGTACAAGCATCCGCGCGTGCTCGCGATGCTGTTCCTCGGCTTCTCCGCGGGCCTGCCGTTCATGCTGGTGTTCTCGACGCTGTCGGCGTGGCTGCGCGAGGTCGGCATCGAGCGCGCCACGATCGGCATGCTGTCGTGGGTCGGCATCATCTACTCGATCAAGTTCTTCTGGGCGCCGGTCGTCGACCGGCTGCAACTGCCGCTGCTCCACCGGCTGCTCGGCCGGCGGCGGAGCTGGATGCTGCTCGCGCAGGCGGGCATCGCGGTGGGCCTGTTCAACATGGCGCACCTGAATCCGGTCGGGCACCTCGGCGCCATGGCCGCGCTCGCGCTGCTCGTGGCGTTCTCGTCGGCCACACAGGACGTGGCCATCGACGCCTGGCGCATCGAGGCCGTGCCGCAGTCCATGCAGGGCGTGATGGCGGCGGCCTATCAGCTCGGCTATCGCATCGCGATCATGGTGGCCAGTGCCGGGGCGCTGTGGATCGCGGCGGACTTCGGCTGGACGGCGGCGTACACGGCCATGGCCGTCATGGTGGGCGTCGGCATCGCCACGACCCTGGTCATTTCCGAGCCGCAGCCGCGCGTGGCGCAGCAGGTCCTGGCGCAGGAGCAGCGGGTCATCGACTGGCTCGAGCGCAAGGCGCACTGGCCCGAGTCGCTGCAGCAGGTGGGCTCGTGGTTCGTGGGTGCCGTGGTGTGCCCGTTCGTGGATTTCTTCACGCGCTACGGCACGAAGCTCGCGGTGCTGATGCTCGCCTTCATCGCGAGCTACCGACTCACCGACTTCACCATGGGCGTGATGGCGAACCCGTTCTACCTCGACGTGGGTTACACGCTGAAGGAGATCGCGGCGGTCGCCAAGCTGTTCGGCGTGGTGTCGTCGATCGTCGGGGTGGTGCTGGGTGGGCTCGCGGTGGCGCGGCTCGGCACGGTCAAGTCGCTCGCGTTCGGCAGCCTCGCGGTGATCGCGTCGAACCTGATGTTCATGACCCTGGCGTTCCAGGACCACCCGAGCCTCACCGGGCTGGCGATCGTCGTGAGCGCCGACAACCTCGCGATGGGCGTCGCGGGCACGGCGCTGATCGCCTACCTCTCGAGCCTCACCAGCGCTTCGTACACCGCGACGCAGTACGCGCTGTTCTCGTCCATGTACGCGCTGCCCGGCAAGCTGCTCATGGGCACGTCGGGGTTCGTCGTGGACGCGATCGGCTACCCGTGGTTCTTCGTGTACACGTCGTCGCTCGGCCTGCCGGCGCTGGTGATGCTGTATTTCCTCACGCGCCAGGCGAGACGGCAGAACACGACGGTCGGCGCCGCCGGCCGCTGAGCGCGAGCCCGGCGCGCGACGATACATGCATAAGGAACAGTCGGAATGATGCGAGTCCTGGTCGGCCTGCTGGCCCTGCTGCCGTCACTCGATGCACTCGCCGAGGTCGCCGCCGACCGCTTCGGTCCGGCCGACCTCGACCGGATCGCCGACGTGGCCGAGCCGGAGCTGTCACCCGACGGCGAGCACCTCGTCTACAGCGTGACGACCACGAACGTCGAGGCCGACAAGCGCCAGTCCGACCTCTGGCGGGTTCGCTACGACGGCCGCGATCGCGTGCAGCTCACGCGCACGCCGGAGCACGGCGAGTCGCTGCCGCGCTGGTCGCCCGACGGCGGCTCGCTCGCCTTTCTCTCCGACCGCGGCGGCGAGGACGCGAAGACGCAGGTCTGGCTGATGCCCACGCTGGGCGGCGAGGCGCGGCGCGTGACGGATCTGCCCGAAGGCGTCGAGGACTACGCCTGGTCGCCCGACGGCAAGCGGCTCGCGGTCATCGCCTGGGACCCGGTGCGCCCCGCGGACGCGAAGAAGCCGAAACACCCGCCGCCGATCGTGACCGACCGCTACTGGTTCAAGGAAGACGGCACGGGCTACCTCGACCACCGTCGCCGGCACCTCTACGTCGTCGACGTGGCGACCGGCAAGGCCGAGCTGCTCACGCCCGGCGATCACGACGAGGACCTCCCGGCGTGGTCGCCCGACGGAACGCAGATCGCGTACGTCACGAAGCGAGGCGCGGACCCGGATCGCCACCTGAACTTCGACATCTACCTCGTCGAGCCGCGGGCCGGCGCCGTCGAGCGCCAGCTCACGCGCTTCGAGGGGGCCGACCTCGACCCGGAATGGGAGACGCGGCCGGCGTGGTCGCCCGACGGCAAGCGCATCGCCTACCTGCAGGGCGGCGAGGACAAGTGGGTCTACTACGCGCCGGCCCGGCTCGCGGTGGTGGACGTCGCGAGCGGCAAGGAGACCCTGGCCACGGACCTCGATCGATGGTTCGCCAAGCCGCGCTGGGCGAAGGACGGCCGCAGCCTCTACGTGCTGGTGGAGGACAGCCGCGTCACGCATCTGTCGCAGGTGACGCTGGACGACGGACGCGTCACGCCGCTCACGCGCGGTCCGCGGTTCGACGCGGACTTCGCAGTGTCCGGCGACCGGCTCGTGGTGCTCGGCGGCGGCGACGATCGCCCGGCCGATCTCGCGGCCGTCGAGTCGCGCGGCCTGCGCGCGCTCGGCGCGCACAACGAGTGGCTGGCCGGGAAGCGCCTCGCGCCGGTCGAGGACGTGAGCTTCCGAAGTGCCGACGGCACGGAGATCCACGGCTTCCTGGTGAAGCCGCTCGACTACGTGGCCGGCCGCCGCTACCCCACGATCCTCAGGCTGCACGGCGGGCCCGTGTACCAGTACAGCCACGAGTTCATGCCGGACTGGCAGGCCTACGCCGCCGCCGGCTACGTCGTGATCGCGCCCAATCCGCGCGGCAGCTCGGGCCGGGGCTTCGACTTCGCGCGCGCGATCTACGCCGACTGGGGCAACAAGGACGTGCAGGACGTGCTGGCCGCCGTGGACCACGTGGTCGCGCTCGGCGTCGCCGACCCGGAGCGGCTCGGCGTGGGCGGGCGCAGCTACGGCGGCATCCTCACCCACTACGTCATCGCCAGCGACCCGCGCTTCAAGGCGGCGGTGAGCGGGGCGGGCGCGTCGAACTTCATCGCCCTGTACGGCCACGACATGTACACCCGCGAGTACGACCTCGAGCTCGGGTCTCCGTGGCGCACGCGCGAGGTGTGGGACCGGCTGAGCTATCCGTTCCTGAAGGCCGAGCGCATCGCGACGCCGACGCTGTTCTACTGCGCGGAAGACGACTTCAACGTGCCCTGCCAGGGCACCGAGCAGATGTACCAGGCGCTGCGCACGCGCGACGTGCCGACGCAGCTCGTCATCTATCCGGGCGAGAACCACGGCCTGACGGTGCCGAGCTACCTGCGCGACCGGCTCGAGCGGCTGATCGGCTGGTTCGACCGCTACCTGAAGCCCTGAGCCGTCGGGCGGCGCGGGCGGAAGCGCACGCGCCCGAAGGTCAGCTCCTGAAGCCCTCGGGGTGCTGCCGGCCCGAGTCGCCGATCTCGTCCCACGGGGCCTTCGAGCCGACCCACACGTGGTGGATGACCCTGAGCGCCTCGGCGCCCTCGGTGAGGCAGCCCGCCGGCGCGAACATCGTCTTCGGGTCGTTCTCGCCCGGCACGGGCGAGCCGCAGACGCGGCAGAACCACTTCTCCCAGTCCGCGCCGGGCTTCTTCCAGCTCGTGACGAAGTCCTCGCCGCGGATCCAGCGGAACCGCTCCTTCGGGAACACCACCACCGCGATGCCGCTGCTGCCCGTGGAGCGGCGGCAGATCGAGCAGTGGCAGACGAAGATGCCGGGGAGGTCGGCGTCGATCTCGTACTCGATCGCGCCGCAGTTGCATTCGCCCTTGATCATTCGATCGTCCTCCGCGTCAGCCGATCTCGGTGCGGCGCTGGGGGCCGCGAGCCCAGGCGTGGGCGCCGGAGAGGTGCTAGGCGGCCACCTCCACATACTCGACTTTGCTCGATGGCGGCGGAATCGGCGAGCCGTCTGCCCGCAATCCCTCGAGATGGAATTCGATAGCCTCGCGGATCGCTGCTTCCGTCTCCGCGAGGGTGGCGCCGGTTGCGACGCAGCCCGGGAGGTCCGGAACATAGGCCGAGAAGTTCGAACCCGCGTTTTCAATGACGACGGCGTAGCGCATCGCTCTCACCTCAACTTCGTTTCAGGCCGGCCTGCTTGAGGATACTGTTGAGAGTGCCGGGGGCCAAATGGTCGCTGGGCTTACCCGGGACCGTCACCCGACCAGCTTTCGCCGGGTGCTTGAATTGGCGATGACTCCCTCGAGTCGCGACCTGGAACCAACCGTCGTTATGCAGCAACCGAAGTAGCTCACCCACCTTCATCCGCCAACGCTAGAACTGGCGCGGCGCTTCGCGCACGCTCGAATGCTGCGGGAATCGACAGATTTGCCACCGAACGCTCAGCATCAGCGGCGGCGCGCAGCACCGTTCGCAGCAAGCTGTTGTCAGCCCCACACGCGTCGCGGCAAGCTGCTGTCAGGCCTCTGCTTGTCTCGCATCAGTCTTCAGGGCGCAGTTGCGAGGCGTCCGCAGGCCGCAACTCGGTGCAGGCGTCGGGCTCGACGGTCCACATCGAGTTCGACACCCGCCACTGTCCGTCGATCTTGACCAGGTCGAACACATCCACGCCGCAGTGACTGGTCTTGCCGTCCTGCCAGAACTCATAGGGTGCCCACACCACGGCGATCGGCCCGCGTACCAGCACCGTTGGCGACCAGTACCGCTCGCGAAGCGTGGGGCCTTCGGCGCGGGCGGGATCAACCCAATAGGAATTCGGTCGGCCAACGATCTCGATGCCGCCGCCCTCCTTGGGTCGCGCCACATAGGTCATGCCATCGGGCGTCTGCATCGCAGCCATGGTGCGGAGATCTCTGGCGGAGATGGCGTGTACGTATCGATCGAGTGCGGCGAGAACGGCGGACTCTTCGCCGGGTTGGTGGCCGGCTGGGACTGGTGGGGCGGGGTCGGCCAGGGCTGTGGCGGTGGCCAGCAGCATTGCGGCACTACCGACGATGATCGATCGACCCATGCTTGACTCCTTTGAGTGCGCCGATGGACGACATCCCGAACAGCGAAGCGAGGGCAGTGGTCCGGCGCTTGTGCGGCCTAACGCCATTCATCGCGCGCGTGCGCTTTCGCGCGTCGCGTGCAGGGGTCTATTGGACGCCGGCGAGTCAGTTGCACCATTGCTGCTCGCATGGCTCACCATCCCCATTCCCATCCATTTGCGTTCCCGGACAGTGCTTCAGGAAATACCGAGCCTCTGCGCACGATGTCATCTGAGAGCAATGCGTGCGCCCATCACACCTGAACGGCAGGCTGGCTGTCTCGTCCGCAGTGGATGGTGACGCCGCTGCATTCGTCTCCTGGCGCGAGATGTACGAGTTGTAGCCTACAAAGCCGAGCACGAGCACCGCAGCGACTGTAAACAACGACCCAGCCAGACTACGCCCTCGAACACTCTCCGATTCCCGGCGCTTCGGCGAGACCCCTTTGGATCCAGGACGCACGATACCCTCGGCGCGTTTCCTCCCATCCGGCGCCGTGCGAATCTCAAACGAAATGGTCTCGCCAATCCGAGGACGCATTCCGTCTCTTGGGAACGCCGAAATGTGCACGAAGACCTCTTCATGGCTCTGAGGAAGGGTCACAAACCCGAAGCCCCTGTCGTCGTTCCACTTCGTCAGCGTTCCGTGCGTTCTCATCTATTCGTCTAACGTTCGAGCCAAGCTGCCCGCGGAGGCAGACGGCGCTTGGCCGCGTAGGGACAATGACCGCCGAAGCCCGGAGCTGCCAAGCGCCGCCTGCCGTAGCGGGTCAGCTTGAGCGAGGGGTTAGGTGTCGCCACTTGCCGTGTCCATCAGGTAGCCGCGTTCAGCGTACGGGAACTCGGTGAGCTCGGCATCGGAGCTCGCGCTGTAGGCAAAGTAGGCGCGGACCTCTGCAATCCGGCCGTCGCGCATCACGTACCACTCGCTGCCGCGCATCATCAGCCGCCGCTCGGTGCCCTCAGGTGTCCAGAGGCAACTCCACTCACTGACGACTTCGTCGCCCTGCGCGATGATGCGGTCGATCTTCCAGGTGGGATTGAGCACCAGCTTGAACTTTCGCCAGTACTTCGCGAGGTGCTGGGCGCCACAGATCCTCTTGAACTGCTGCGGCAGGAAGTAGTGAACGACTTCCGGGTCAAGCGTGCTTAGAAGGTGATCGAGATCGCCACTGTTGCATCCATCGAAGTACTTCAAGACGACCGCGATGTTGCTCGCATCGGCTGACGACATGATGGCGCTCCTTTCGGTCGGGGTGGGTGGGCTTGCGACGCCCAACAACAATTAGGCAGGAACAATTGGCCGCTGCTCTGCGGGAATAAATTCCGGCAAGAACACGCGTTTGTGCCGCATAAGATGACGCTCTACCTACCAACCCGTTGATTCGACTAGACCACCGACCGGCAAACCCGTCAATTAATGGCTCGCCGCATATACGTCACATCTGGCGAATGGCGGCGCTCCGCCGTGCCGACCGAGGCGGCACTCAGCGACCGCCCCCCTTCATCACCACCCGCGCCGCATTCCGCCCGCTCGCCCCGCTGATCCCGCCGCCGCCGTGCACGCCGCTGCCGCACAGGTACAGCCCGTCCACCGGCGTGCGGTGATCCGACCATCCCGGCATCGGTCGCATGAAGAAGATCTGGTCGAGGATCAGCTGGCCGTGGTTGAGGTCGCCCTCGGTCAGACCCCAGTCCTGCTCGAGATCGAGCGGCGTGATGGACTGCACCTCGCGGATCGAGTCGCGCAGCCCCGGCGCGTACGACGCCAGCGTGTCGATCGCGCGCGTCTCGAGCGTGGCGCGCGCGTCCTGCCAGTCGCCCTTCGCGCAGCGCGTACGACGCGAACTGGAAGTGCACCGACACCACCGGGCCCGCGGTCGTGACCTCGAGGTACGGCTGCTCGGAGATCTCGCCGTACTTCGCCGCGTCGTAGGCCTGCTCGAGGTACTTGAGCGTCGGCGCGACGACGAGCGTGCCCTCGGGCAGGCCGTGCCGGCCGTCGGTCAGCAGGTGCACCTTGGCCACCGAGCCGCGCATGCGGATCGACTGCGCCTGCCACACGAACTCGGGCGGCAGCTCGGGCGCGCCGACGAGGCCGAGCAGCGTCGTGCGCGGATCGGCGGCGGAGACGACCAGCGACGCGGCGATCTCCTCGCCGCCCGCGACACGCACGCCCTGCACCTGCTGCCGGTCGACGAGGATGCGCTCGACCGCCGAGGACGTGCGCAGTTCGCCGCCGCCGGCGCGCAGCGCCGCGACCAGTGCGTCGGTGATCGAGGCGCCGCCGCTCGACGGCCGGTGCGCGAGTCCGCCGCGGTTGAGCCAGTTGTGGATCAGCGTGAAGCCGGTGCCCGCCGAGTACGCCCCGAGCGTGACGCCGTGGATCGCAAGCGCGCCGATCGCCGCCCTGAGCGGCTCGGACTCGAACCACTCCTCGGTGAACTCGCGCGCCGACATCGACAGGCTGCGCATCACGCGGAACATGTCCTTGCGGCCGAGCCGGCGCAGTCGCAGCAGCGAGCGAGGCGAGCGGCAGGCCCGTCGCGCACGAGCTCCGCTGCGCAGCAGGCGCGGCATCGGCGTGCGGTAGGCCGCGTCGAGGAAGCCGGCCGCGGCGTTCATGAACGCGACGAACTCCGGCCAGCGCGCGGCATCGCGCGTGGAGAGCCGGCCGATCGACTCGAGCGTCGCGGCGTCGCCGGCATCGGCCGTCAGCCGCAGCGACCCGCCGTCCGGCAGCAGCGAGACATACGCGCCGCCGCTCGCCGCCGCCGTGCGCAGGCCGTGCCGCTCGAGGTCGAGGTCGCGCACGATGTCCGGCCGCAGCTGGCCCGACGGATGCAGCGCCGGCGCCTCGACGTCCGGCCACAGCCGCCCGGCGGCGAGCTGGCCGCCCGGCACGTCGGCGCGCTCGAGCACCAGCACCTTGCGTCCGGCCTTGGCGAGATACGCGGCCGTGACGAGCCCGTTGTGCCCGGCGCCGACGACGATCACGTCGTACTTCGCGCCGCGCTCATCGCCAGTCCTTCAGGATCTCGTGCGCGGCGAGCTTGCCGGCCGCGCCCATCACGCCGCCGCCCGGATGCGCACCGGAGGCGCCGAAGTAGTAGCCGGGCAGCGGCGTGCGGAAGTCCGCCCACTGCGGCGCCGGGCGCAGGAAGAAGAGCTGATGCAGCAGCAGCTCGCCGTGGAAGATGTTGCCGCCGGTGATGCCGGCGATGCGCTCGATGTCCTTCGGCGTGATCACCTGCTTGCCGACGATGGCGCGGCGGATGTTGGGCGCGTACTTCTCGAGCGTCGAGATCACCGTCTCGCCGAAGGCCTCGCGCTTCGCGTCGTCCCAGCCGCCCTCGATGTCGTAGGGCGCGTACTGCACGAAGCACGACGCCACGTGGTGCCCCGGCGGCGCCATGTCGCGGTCGATCATCGAGGGGATGATCATGTCGATGTACGGCTGCGACGAGAACTGGCCGTACTTGGCCTCGTCGTAGGCGCGCTCGATGTAGTCGATGCTCGGGCTGATCGAGATCGCGCCGCGGTGCAGCGGGCCCTCGCCCGGCAGGCAGGTGAACTGCGGCAGCTCGGAGAGCGCGATGTTCACCTTGCCCGAGGAGCCGCGCACCCGGAAGGCGCGGATCGCCTGCGTGAACTCGTCGGGGAAGTGCTTCGAGTCCACGAACTGCAGGAAGGTGCGCTTGGGATCGGCGGCCGACATCACGACCTTGGCGTGCAGCTCGTCGCCGTTCTCGAGCGCGACGCCGCTCGCGCGGCCGCCCTTCACGATCACCTTGTCCACGGCGGCGCCGGTGCGGATCTCGACGCCGAGCGCGCGCGCCGAGCTCGCGATCGCCGCGGTCACGCCGCCGGTGCCGTTCTTGGCGAAGCCCCAGGCGCGGAACGCGCCGTCGATCTCGCCCATGTAGTGGTGCAGCAGCACGTAGGCGGTGCCGGGCGAACGCGGCCCGAGGAACGTGCCGATGATGCCGCTCGCGGACTTCGTGCCCTTGAGCGGATCGAACTCGAACCACTCGTCGAGCAGGTCGGCCGAGGACTGCGTGACCAGCTTGGCGATGCGGTAGATCTCGCGCTCGGAGAGGCTCGCGCCGTACTGGCCGAGCTTCAGCAGCCCGCGCAGGTCGCGCCAGCTCAGCGACGACGGATCGGGCGGCACGAGTCCGATCACCGGCTTGATCGCCTTGGCGGCGCGCGCCATCACGCGCGAGTACTCGTCGGCCGCCTCGGCGTCGCGCGGCGAGTGGCGGTACAGCTCGCGGCGCGTGAGGTCGTGGTCGTCCCACGCGGCGAGGTAGTCGCCGTTGTCCATCGGCGTCACGGTCGAGGGCAGCGGCAGGATCTTGAGGCCGTGCCGCGGCAGCTCCAGGTCGCGGATGATCTCGGGCCGGAGCAGGCTCACGACGTAGGAGAACTCGGTGAAGCGGTAGCCCGGGAAGATCTCCTCGGTGACCGCCGCGCCGCCCACCACCTCGCGGCGCTCCAGCACGAGCACCTTCTTGCCGGCGCGCGCGAGGTAGGCGCCGGCGATCAGGCCGTTGTGGCCCGCGCCGATGACGATCGCGTCGTACGGGCCGGCGGCGGTCACTTGCGCTTCCACTCGGGCTCGTAGAACGGCAGCGCGACCACCGTGCCCGGCGCGTGCCGGCGGTGGTGCTCGACCGTGATCTCCATCTCCACCCGCGTGCCGGGCTCGTAGTGCGGCCGCTCGAGGTGCACCAGCGCGATGTACTTCTTGAGCACCGGCGACCACGTGCTCGTCGAGGCGTAGCCGACCTGCCGGCCGTCCTTCAGCACCGGCAGGCTGGCGCGCACCGCCAGCGCGGGGATCTGCGGCGGCAGGCCGACCGCGGCGTAGAGGCGCTCGAGTCCTTCCCAGTCCACCTCGAGGCCGACCATCTTCCAGGCCGATCCCTCGCGCTCCTCGCGCTCGAGCGCGCGCCGGCCGACGAAGTAGCCCGGCTTGTCGAGCGCGATGGTCCAGCCGAGGCCCATCTCGTACGGCGAGGACTTCTGGCCCGCGATCCACGCGTGCGTGGCGGCGGTGTAGTCCACGTCGAGCATGAAGAGCCCCGCCTCGACGCGCGCCATGTCCATCGCGAGGATGCCGCAGGGCGTGATGCCGAAGTCGTCGCCGCCGGCGATCAGCGCGTCCCAGACGGGCAGCGCGTCCGCGGCCTCCATCCAGATCTCGTAGCCGAGGTCGCCGGTGTAGCCGGTGCGCGAAATCGTCACCGCCTTGCCCGCCAGCACGTTCGGCGCCATGCGGAAGAACTTGAGTCCGTCCACCGGCGACTCGCAGCAGCGATTCAGCACCGCGCGCGACTTCGGCCCCTGCAGGCGAGAGCGCCGCCATCTGGTCGGTGCGCTCGGTGACGGTGACGTCCATGCCGACCGCGTTCATCGCGAGCCAGCGCAGCGAGGGCTCGGCCGAGGTGAGGCGGAAGCTCTGCTCGCCGAGGCGCGTGACCGTGCCGTCGTCGAGCAGCTTGCCCTCGTCGTCGCACCAGCCCGTGTAGTAGACCTGCCCGACCGCGAGCTTCGCGATGTTGCGCGGCGATGATGCGGTCGAGCAGCCGCGCCGCGTCGGGGCCCTCGATGAGGTACTTCATCAGCGGCGAGACGTCGATCAGCGCCGCGTGGTTGCGGATCGCCCAGTACTCGCGCTCGAGCCCGAGGTCGTAGGAGCCGACCGCGATGTGGCCCGCCCAGCGGCGCCAGTTCTGCGGCAGGCACAGCGCGGACGTGCGCGCGTGGAAGGGCGTGCGCTTGAGCTGGTAGAGATCGGCCATCGGTTCAGCCGCGCTGCGCCCCGGCCTTCAGGTCGGCGTGCAGCAGGCGGTGGAACAGCTGCTCCCCCGCCTCGCGGCGAACGGACAGGCGGCCCGTATCGTAGGCGCGCGAGCGCAGGCCGCGCTGCACGGAGCGGCAGATGCCCTCGTCCTCGTCCTGCACGCGGTTGGCGATGTCGATGGAGGCGCGGTTGAATTCCGCGCGCCGCCTCGGACACGTCCGCGAACCAGAAGTCGAAGATCACCTCGGTCTGGTTGACGCCGCGCGGGTACACGAGGTTCGTGTCCATCACGCCCTCGTACCAGTTGAACATGAAGTTCGGGTAGAACCAGTAGTACAGGGCCCGCTCGCCCTTGCGCACCGCGCCGGTCTCGGCCTCGGCGCCGCGCGTCACCATCGGGCTCGACTGCAGGCAGTGGCGGCGGCCGTTCTCGATCGTGTACTTGTGGTAGTCGAGCACGCTGCCGAGGCCCTCGTGCAGGTAGGGCACGTGGTAGCCGCCGTCGAGGTAGTTGTCGACGAACACCTTCCAGTTGCAGTCGAAGACGTAGTGCCTGCGGTCGAACCAGTGCAGGTTCGACAAGCCGAGCGCTGCGACCTCGGCGATCACCTCGGGTCCGAGGAACTCCTCGCAGCGTCGGTCCCTCGGACGCGATCCGCACGAACACCCAGTTCTCCCACACGGCTGTCGCGACAGGAACCAGCGAGTTCGCTGCAGGATCGAAGTTGCGGACGTCCTCGAACGCGGGCGCGGCCTTGAGCGCGCCCTCGAGCGTGTAGGTCCAGCCGTGGTAGGGACAGCGCAGCCGCTTCACGCAGCCCGAGGGCTCGGTCAGCACCGCGGCGGCATGGTGCCGGCAGACGTTGAAGAAGCCGCGCAGGACGCCGTCGCTGCCGCGCACCACCGCCAGCGGTTCGCCCGCCAGCTCGAACGTGACGAACTCACCGGGTTCGCGCACCTGGTCGAGCCGGCACGCGTACTGCCAGCTGCGCGCAAACGTCGTCTGCTGCTCCAGCTCGAGGATGCGCGGGTCCACGTACCACGCCGCCGGGCAGGTGCTGGCCTCCTCGAGCGGCAGGTCCGGCCGGTAGCGGTCGATCAGGTCCGGGACGGTGTGCTTCATGCCGGGCCGCTCACGCGCTCTGGCGCTCGCATCGCAGGCGTCAGAACCCCTGGGTGAACCGCACGCCGAAGGTGCGCGGCTGGTTCGGATAGAAGTACGGGTTGCCGCCGCACGTGAAGTACGCGCACGGCACGCCGGTACTCGTCCGCGCCAGCTCGTCGAAGGCGTTGCTGAGGAAGAAGTCCAGCGACATGGCGTCCCAGGTCAGGCCGAACGCGAGATCCACGATGGTGTAGCTGTCCTGCTTGCCCGTGTACGAGCGGTCGGACCGCGTGAGGTCCGAGTAGCTGTCGCCGGTGTAGACGACCGCCGCCTGCGCATAGGCCCCGAAGGTGCCGAGCGGGAACTGGTAGCGACCCAATGCGTTCGCCTTGAACTCCGGAGTCACCGGCAGGCGGTCTCCCTTGAACGCCGCGGGCGGGTCGGCCGGATCCTCGTAGTAGTCCTTGGTCAGCGCGGCGTCGAGCCAGGTGAAGCCGCCGGAGAGGGCCAGCGCGTCGATCGGAGCCCACCCCAGGTCGAACTCGACACCGTCGATCTCGGCGGCGCCGACGTTGCGGATCACGGTCAGGCCGACGCCGCCCGGCGGCAGGTAGCCGTACTGGATGTCGTCCCACTCCTCGTGGAACACAGCGCCGTTGACGCGCACCCGGCCATCGGCCCAGGTCGTCTTCCAGCCGAGTTCGTAGTTGGTCAGGTAGTCGGCGTCGTAGGGCGAGCCGTCGTTGCGGTTCACGCCACCGGGACGGAAGCCCTCGGAGTAAGTCGCATACACGAGCTTTCCGTCGTTGAACCGGTAGGTGAGATTGAGCTTCGGCACGTTGCCCGAGTCGTCGACGTTGGCGTCCAGGTTCGTGCAGGGTGAGCCGTTGTACTGCGCGGCCGAGAAGCACTGCGCCGTGCCGTAGCCGTCGTAGTAGTTCTCGTTGAAGCCGAAGAAACCACGCAGCGAGTTGTCGTACTCGTAGTAGCGGATCCCCGCGGTGCCGGTCAGCTTCTCGGTGAAGTCGAACGACAGCTCGCCGAAGATGGCCTGCGATTCGTCCTCGCGGAGCTGGTTGGTCAGCCAGATCGTGTCGTTCCAGAGCGGCACCGAGATGTCCGTCGCGAGGTCCTTGATCTGGTAGCGCTGGAAGATCTCGTGCTCGAAGTCCTGGTAGAAAAGTCCCGCGACCACCCGGAAGCGATTCTCCTTCGGCGATGCGATTCGCAGCTCGTGGCTCTGCATCGTGTAGCCGTCGGTACCGTGGATGAACTGCGAGGGGTTGATCAGGTCTCCGTTGTCGTTGACGAACTGGGCGCCCCATTCGAAGCAGTCGGCCGGGTTCTCGGTACAGTAGTTCGTGTAGTAGGTGTCGTAGAAGAACGAGTAGTCGGAGTAATCGTTATCGAGCACGACGTCGCGACTCAGGTAAGCACCCGCGTAGACCAGGTCGAAATTGCCGATCTTGCCCTGCACCGTCAGGGCCGCCTGGACGAACTCGTCCTCGCTGAACGTCGGGTAATAGGTATGAAGCTTCAGGTCGCCCACGGCCGGGTCGTAGCCGAAGCTGCCGTTCGCGTCCTGGCTCTGTGCCAGGATGCTGGGCGTGATGCTCCACTCGTCGTTCAGGTCCACCCGCAGTGCAGCGCGGGCGCCGTAGGTGTCGACGTCGTTGTAGTCGTCCTTGGCGCGCACCGGAGTCCGCTCGCAACCGGCGGGCGTCGACGAGGCGTTCGACATGCAGATCCCGGAGGTCGGGAAGGTCCGCGTTCCCGGGACGTTGTCGATGTAGCCGGCGTCATGTCGCGCCCAGCCGACCAGGCGCACGGCGGCTGCGGAGGAGACCGGGAGATTGACGAATCCCTCGAACAGGTAGCCCGCGTCGCCGTCCTGGACGTAGTTGCCTTCGACGCCGTAGCCGGCCTCGAAGCCGCTCGGGTCGGGCTGGTTCGTGATGATGCGGATCGTGCCCGCCTGCGAACTCGCGCCGAACAGCGTGCCCTGCGGTCCGGCGAGGGCCTCGATTCGCGCGACGTCGTAGATGTGGACGTCGAGCGCACCCTGGATCGTCGTGATGGGCTGCTCGTCGAGGTAGATGCCGACGCCGGGCGACGGCCCGGAGTGGTTGTTGTTCTCGCCGCTCGCGACGCCACGGAAGTACGGGAGGCTGAAGCCCGGTCCGGCGGAGGTGAAGGCGATGCTCGGAAGGAATTTCACGTAGTCCGTGAACTCGTTGACCTTGAGCTGCGAGAGCCGCTCCTCGCCCAGCGCCTGGATGCTGATCGGCACCGTCTGGAGGTTTTCCTCGCGCTTGCGCGCCGTGACGACGATCTCCTCGAGGCCGCCCGCCGACGTCTGTTGCGCAAGTGCAACGTTGGTTCCGGCGAGGAGCAATGGCGCCAGCGGGACGCCGGCCATCAGGACATTCGAGTACGAGGCACTGCCCTGATCGCGGTTCGCGGCAAGACGGTGCAACTTCCGGCGGCGGCTTCGTGTCATTTTCGCAACCCCCTGCGTTTGTCGTGCGGCATTCTGGTGTGGGTCCCGCGCGAATTCAAATCGGCGGCGCGTCGGGATACGTATCGAGGACCGGTCCGAGCGCAGTCACGAGCGGCCCGAGCCACGGCTCGTAGTTGCGCCAGTGCTCGACCGCGTCGCGGAAGATCGGGCGCCGGACCTGCTCGGAGCTGGCGGTGCGCACGGCACGCTCGTTGTCGTAGAACCGCAGGCACGCGTCCTCGTAGGGCAGGCCGCAGTACGCGAGCAGTCGGCGCACCTCGGCCTCCGTGTCATCGACCATGCGCTCGTAGACCACCCGGTGGATGCGACCCGGCAGCACCGCGTCGAAATGGGCCATGAGTTCCACGTAGTCGCGGTAGTAACGCCCGAGGTCCTCGAGGCTGTAGGAGAAGTGCTGCCCGCGGGCGAAATGCTGCTTGAAGCCCGAAAAGCAGCAGCTCAGGGGATGGCGCCGCGCGTCGACGATCTTTGCGTTGGGCAGGATCAGCGTGATCAGGCCGACGTAGGCCCAGTTGTTCGGCATCTTGTCGATGAAGAAGGGCGCGCCCGACTTTCGCTGGATGCGCGTCTGCGCCAGGTACCGTTCGCCCAGCGCGCGCAACTCGTCCCCGCCCAGTCGCGCGACGACCTCCGGATATCGCGACGCATCGCCACGTCTCCCGGGGTTTCGTGAGGCCCTGCACGATGGCCGTGATGTCCGGCAGTTCCATCGTGCCTTCCACCTGCGAGTGGCTTGCGAGGATCTGCTCGACCAGCGTGGAACCGGCCCGCGGCAACCCGACGATGAAGATCGGATCGGCGTCCGGCGCGCCGGAGCCGGCGCGCCCGGCCAGGAAATCGGGGGAGAACAGTTCACGCGAGCGGCGCACGTTCGCCGACGTCCGGTCGGCGTCGTAGTGGATCGCGGCGTGGCGCAGCCGGTTTCCTTCCGCGTAGTGCTCGAACGAACGCGGGAAATCCCGCGCGTCCTCGAGCGCCTTGCCGAGCGCGAAATGGAAGTGGTAGCGGTCCTCTGCCGACAGGTCGGTTCGCGCCAGCTGCCCGCGCATGGCCTCGACCTCCGAAGTCGGGAAGCGGAAGGTCTTCAGGTTCGCGAGGCTCCACCAGGCCTCGCCGAGCTGCGGCGACAGTTCGATGGCCCTGCGGTACGCGTCGACGCTTTCCGCCTGGCGCCCTGCGGTCTTGAGCGAGTGCCCGTAGCTCATCCAGACTTTCGCCTGCTGCGGATACTCGGCGAGCACCTCCGCATAGATCGAAAGCGACTGCTCGTACTCGCCGATCCGGTTGAGCGCGGCCGCCTTCAGGTTCCGGGCGCCGGGATTGCGCGGGTCTGCGGTCAGCAACCGGTCGACCTCCGCGAGCGCCTCGACCGTCCTGTTCTGCCGGTGCAGGATCAGCGCGTAGTTCTGCCGCGCGGCCGAGAAGCCCGGTGCGAGTTCGAGGCAGCGCGTGAGCAGCGCCTCGGCGTCCGCGAACCGCCCGAGCCTTGCGGCGACCTCGGCCAGCATGCGGATCGCCGCGACGTCGGTCGGGAACTTGAGCAGGTGCTGCTTGAGCAGCTTCTCCGCCTCCGGGATGCGGTTGTCGCAGAGCGCGGCCGCCGGTGCGAGCAGGCGCGGGTCGCGGGTCGAGAACCGGATGTGGTTGGCGTAGGCGGCGTCGGCGCCATCGCGGTCGCCCATGGCCGTGAGGTGGTCGCCGAGCAATCGCCACGCGTCCCCGATGTCCGGCTTCAGTCGGACTGCCTGTCGCAGTGACCGGACGGCCTCGTCGCCGCGGCGCAGGAGCCCGAGGGTCACGCCGAGTTCATAGTGCGCCGGCGCCCAGCCAGGCTGTGCGCGGGTCAACGGCTGCAGGATCTCGAGCGCGCCCGCGACATCGCCGAGCCTGCGTTGCGCGATGCCGATGAACAGCGTCGCGAGCGGGTGATTGGGCGCGGCACGCAGGATCTCCCGCGCCTGCTCCGCGGCCAGTGCCGGTTCCGATTCGAGCAGCCGGCCGGCATGTCCCAGCGCGACCTCGATCGTACCGACGGGTTCCGGCGCGCCGTTCATCCACGATCCCGTGCTTTGACAGTCACGGAGTCGGATGAAAGACTCCGCAACCGCCTTTGTCAAACGTGTCGTACGTGCCGAATCGCTGCCGATTTTCCGGGCTCGCCCTGTTCGGAGTCGCCGCCGCGATCGCTGGCTGCGCCGGTGCGCCGGCCGCGCGCCACGGGACCGCCGCAGCCCTGGCGGACGCTCCGTTCGTGCCGGACTCCGGATCGCTCGCCATCCATTGCGGCACCCTCATCGATGGCCTCGCCGGGCGCGCGGACGGGCCGGCGACGATCGTCATCGAGCACGGGCGCATCGTGGCGGTGGGTCCCGACCTGCGGGTGCCGCGCGGAATGCCCGTGCTCAGCCTCCCAGGCCACACCTGCCTCCCGGGCCTGATCGACATGCACACGCACCTCACCGATCGTCCCGGCGACACCGCGGACCTGAGCGTGTACTACCGCCGCACCGTCGACGAGCAACTGGCGATCGCGCGGGAGAATGCCCGGGTCACGATGCTGGCCGGATTCACGACGACCCGTGATGTCGGCACCTATATCGCATGGGCGGACCGGGCGCTGCGCGACGAGATCAACGGCGGCCACGTCGTCGGGCCGCGTGTCCAGGTTGCCGGGTTCTACCTGACCATTCCGGGCGGCGGCGGTGATCTCGTGATCCCCGGCCATCCCGAATCGTCGATCCCGGCGCAGGTCAGGGCGGGCGTCGCGCGCGGGCCGGAGGAATTCCGGAGCAAGGCCGAGCTCGCGGTGGCCGGAGGCGCCGACTTCCTGAAGGTGATTGCCTCGGGGGCCGTGCTCGCCTTCGGAGGTGTCCCCGGCGACCCGGAGATGACGCCGGAGGAGATCGCGGCGGTCGTCGAGGTGGCGCACCGGCACGGACTGAAGGTCTCGGCCCACGCCCACGGCGCGCGCTCGATCCGCGAGGCGATCCTCGCCGGCGCCGATACGATCGAGCACGCCTCGTTGATCGACGCGCCAGCGATCGAACTGGCCCGGCAGCACTCGGTCGCGCTGTCCATGGACGTGTACAACGGCGACTACATCGACACGGCGGGACGCGAGCAGGGCTGGCCGGAGGAGTTCCTGCGCAAGAACGTCGAAACCACGGAGGCGCAGCGCCAGGGATTCACGCAGGCGCATGCCGCGGGCGTACCGATCGTCTACGGCACCGATGCCGCGGTCTATCCGCACGGGCTGAACGCCCGGCAGTTCAGGATCATGGTGCAGCGTGGCATGACGCCCATGGAGGCGATCCAGTCGGCGACGTCGGTGGCCGCGCGCTACCTGGGATGGTCGGACCGCGTCGGCGCGCTCGAGCCCGGGCGATACGGTGACCTGATTGCCGTCGGCTGCGATCCGCTGGCCGACATCGCCTGCCTCGAGCGCGTGGACGCCGTCGTCAAGGGCGGACTGGTCTTCAAGCGGCCCGGCGATGGCGGATGAGCTCGACCTCGAGCGGGTGATCTGCCCGCTGCACGAGCTCGCCGATCCCGGTGCGAAGGGCTTCACCCTCGGTGCGGGCGACTGGCCGCTGCGCGGCTTCGTGGTGCGCCGCGGCGCAACGGTGCGAGCCTACGTGAATCACTGTCCGCACGCGGGGTTCCCGCTCAACTGGCAGCCCGATGCATTCCTCGCCGCGCAGGTGCCGCTGATCCTGTGCGTCATGCACGGCGCGCTTGTTCGATATCGAGACCGGCGAATGCGTGTCGGGCCCGTGCGCGGGCCTCGGGCTGCGCGCACTGCCGCTGCGTATCGAGGGGGGTTACGTGATGCTCGACGAGCGCGTGCCGCTCGAGGAGCCGGCGGACCTCGGCCGCTGAATCAGTAGCGGTCCGCCTCGTCCTGCGGCGACTCGGACAGCTCGACCTCGGAGTAGCCACTCACTTCGCCGCGGTCCACGAACTGCAGCGGGTCGCCCCAGGCCGTCTTGCCGTTCGGCTCGGCCTCGTACTCGTTCTCGGTGTCCTCGGGCTCGACGTCCACGGAACCCGTCCAGTCCTCGGGAGGCTCGCTGGAAACGATGGGCTCCTCGAACCAGTCGTCGAGATCGAGCTCCTCGATCGTGCCGTCGAAGTACTGGATCTCGACGGTGCGGTCGTCCGCATCGATGGCGACCACTTCGAACGAATCTCCTTCGGCTCGCCGGTACCACTGGCCGATGACGGGTGTGGGGTTCGCCATGGTCTTCATCCTCTCCGGGCGTCGCTGCGCTGCTGTCCTCTGGGTGTCTCTGCTTCCCTTGTAGACCTGCGCAGCGACGAGTTCAAGTGTCGGAATCTCCGAACTCACAATGTTCGACGAACTGGTCAAATTCTTCGTCGAGGCGCTATGTCCGCCGGAACGCGAGGTCCCACACGCCGTGGCCGAGTCGCTGCCCGCGGCGCTCGAAACGCGTGACCGGGCGGCTGTCGGGCCGCGGCACGTAATCGCCCTGCGGCGAGTCGTTGTGCAGCGCGACGCAGGCGCCCGCCACCGCAAGCATGTGCTCGGCGTACGGCTGCCAGTCCGTCGCCATGCGGAGCGTGCCGCCCGGACGCAGGCGGCTCGCGAGCAGCGCGACGAAGTCCGGTTGCACGATGCGCCGCTTGTGGTGGCGTTTCTTCGGCCAGGGATCGGGAAAGTAGAGCAGCACCTCGTCGAGCGAGGCCTCGGGCACGCAGCGCTGCAGCACCTCGACCGCATCGCGGCAGATCACGCGCAGGTTGCCGAGGTGGAGTTCCTCGATGCGCAGCAGCAGGTGGCCGACGCCGGGGCGATGCACCTCGATGCCGAGGAAATCGCGCTCCGGGTGCGCGGTGGCGAGCGCCACGAGCGACTCGCCGTTGCCGAACCCGATCTCGAGCGTCCGCGGCGCCTCGCGCCCGAAGACGGAGGCGAGGTCCAGCGCCGCGTCCGTGCTCTCGAGGCCGTAGCGCGGCCACAACTCGACCCAGGCGCGTTCCTGCGCCACGGTCATGCGCCCGGCGCGCACGACGAAACTGCGCACGGCGCGCCGTGCGCGCGGTGCCGTGCCGCGACGGTGCTGCGGTTTCATCCTCTGGCATCATGGCGGGCGAGCGGCTAGGGTATGTCGGCAGAATCGCTTGCCCCGAGAATCATACGGTGCCCGACAGGGCACGGGAGAACACAATGGCGTATTCCAAGGGCGTCTTCGAGCACCTGGGCGCGGACGCACAGGCCCTGGTTCGTCGCGCCTGGTGGGTCTTCCTCGTCGGCGGCATCGCCATGGTCGCCTTCGGCGGGCTCGCCCTGTTCAATCCCGGCGTGGCGCTGTTCGTGCTCGCGACGTTCTTCGCGGCCTCGGTGCTGGTGGACGGCGTGTCCAACGTCGTGGGATCGATCCAGAACCGCGACAAGGACGGCTGGTGGATCATGCTGCTCATCGGCGTGCTCGGTGCGGGCGTCGGCGCCTACGCGCTGTTCAACCCGCCGATCAGCATCCTGGCGTTCGTGCTGATCGTGGCGTTCGAGGCGATCGTGCTCGGCGTGTTCCTGGTGATGCTGGGCTACAAGGTGCGCAAGGCCTCGAACCGCGAGTGGATGCTGTACCTGGCCGGCGCCCTGTCGATCCTGTTCGGGGCCCTGGTGCTCTCGAACCCCGGGCTCGGCAGCCTGACCATCGTCTACGTCATCGCCTCCTGGTCGCTGATGATCGGGGTCCTCAAGATCCTGTTCGCGTTCAAGGCGAAGAGTCTCAAGGGACGGATCTCCGAGAAGACCGCGCTGCGCTGAGCGGTCGGCGCCGGGTCGGCGTTCGAGGGTCGAGGCTCGTGCCTCAGGCCGTCCGGCCCGCGATGCGCCCGCCCAGCAGGCAGCCGCCGAGGAAGGTGCCCTCGAGGCCGCGCTTGCCGTTCATGCCGCCCCCGCCGAAGCCCGCGGATTCGCCGGCGGCATAGAGCCCGGGCAGCGCTACGCCCGTGCGGTCGAGCACGCGGCAGGCGAGGTCAGTCTGCAGGCCGCCCATGCTCTTGCGGCTGATGATGAACTCGCGGATGGCCATGAGCGGCCCGGCCTTCGGCTCGAGGATCTTCTGGAACCTGCAGGTTCGCAGCCGATCGCCCGTCCAGCGGCGCGCGAACTCGATGCGGCGTAGCTGCTCGTCGTCGTGGAAGCGCGGCCCCGCGTCGATGCGCTCGTCGTAGCGCATCGCGGCCTCCGTCACCGCGGCGAGATCCACCGAGCCGTCGCCCGCGAGCGCGTTCATCTTCTCGACCAGCGCGGGCAGCGAGTCGGCCACGACGAAGTCCGGGCAGTTCTGCGTCACCTGCTCGTAGAGCCATCGGTTGCCGCGCAGCAGGTCGCGCGCGACCGCGAGCCGCTTTTTGTCGCGGAACGCCGGGTTGAACTCGCCGCCCGAGATCGCGAGTTCCTTGAGCGCGATCCGGCGGTTGAGCAGCTGCCACGAATACGCGCGCTCCTGGCGGCAGATCTGCGCGACGAGGTCGTGGGTGTCGAATCCCGTCACGAGCGGCATCGGGCCGATGCGCTCGCCGCGCCAGTTGAGCCAGAGCGCGGACTTCGGCGGGACGAGCGACAGGCCGTGCGCGGGCTTGCGCGGCTGCCAGTGATGCACGCCCGCGGCGTAGTTCCACTGCCAGTCGAGGTGCGTGACGTTCGCGCCGAGCTCGGCGGCCGCGTCGTGCAGGCGCCCGTCGGCGTACTTGTGCGAGCCGTTCAGGAGGGTCTCGGGCGGGCGTCCCCAGTCGGCATGCCAGTGCTGCTTCACGCGCGCGATGTCGCCGTTGATGCCGCCCGCGGCGATCACGACGGCCTCGGCCCGGGCCTCGAACTCTTCCTCCGTTCCCTCGAGCCGGCCGCGGCAACCGGTCACGATGCCGTTGGTCGTCACGAGCGACTCCACGCGATGGCCGAAGCGCAGCTCGAGCAGGTTCCTGCGCGGATGCGCGAGCAGGTGACGGTTCAGCACCACGGCGAGCTCGTGCCCGGTGCCCCAGACGATGTGCCAGCGCGGCACGGAGTTGCCCGGCGTGTGCAGCCCGCGCTCCACCCACAGCGGCATCGGCATGAACTGCACGCCGAGGCCGCGCAGCCAGTCGTAGATTTCCTCGTTGGCGCGCTGTACGTAGGCCTCCGCCCAGGCGCGCGGCCAGTGGTCGTCGGGCCCGAACTCGGCGAAGCGTGCCAGTCGCGCAGGCCCTGCTCCGCGCCGTCGCGGATGCCGTAGCGGCGCTGCAGCGGCGTGCCCGCGAACCAGATGCCGCCGAAGCTCTCCTTGGCGAGCGCACCCATGTTCGCCTCGACGTCGCGATCGAGCAGCAGCACCCGTCGTCCGCGCTCGAGCAGCTCGATGGCCGCGGTGACGCCGGCGATGCCGGCGCCCACGACGATCACGTCCGCCGCAAGTCGTGTCATGGGTCAGCCCTCGGGAACGCGCGTCAGGTCGACTGGCGCAGGCGTTCGCCGAGCCCACGCCCAGGCGCTTCACCAGCAGCATGCCTCGCCGATCGTGGCGATGGCCACGCCGGCGATCTCGTTCTCCCGAACGCCGCCGCGATGGCCGCCGCGATCTTGCCGACGATCCGCATCGCATGGCCGAGGATCACGATGAGCAGGATGACCGGTATCAGGAACAGCAATCCGCCGACGATCGTCGTCTTCAGGAACTTCTTCAACGCGTCCACCTGTCTTCCTCCTCCGCCGGAACCCCGCGACTGCGACCCGATCTGCATGCCGTCGCGCAGCACGTCGAGCGTCACCGACTCGCCGGCCCGGTACTCGTCGAGCCGCCCGAGCAGCTCACCGACGCTCGCGACCCTGCGCCCCTCGACGCCCGTGATGACGTCGCCGGGCACGAAGCTGCCGTCGTCGCCGAGGCGGGCGCTGCGCAGGCCCGCGGCTTCGGCCGCCGAACCGGGCGTGACGCGAAGCACGAACACGCCCTCGGTGCGCAGCATGGACCCGATCCGGCGGTTGAGCCCTTCGTCGATCTCGATGCCGAGCACGGGACGGACGTAGCGGCCCTGGCGGATCAGCTCGGGAACGACCCGGTTGACGGTGTCCACCGGCACCGCGAAGCCGATGCCGGCCGAGGCGCCCGTGGTGCTGAGGATGGCGGTGGTGATGCCGATCAGCCGCCCGGCGGAATCGAGCAGCGGGCCGCCCGAGTTGCCGGGATTGATGGCGGCATCCGTCTGGATCAGGTGCTCGATCGTCTGGCCGGTTTCGCTCGGCAGCGAGCGATCGAGCGCCGAGACGATGCCCGTAGTGAGCGTCCAGTCGAGGCCGAACGGGTTGCCGATGGCGAACACCTTCTGCCCGACCTTGAGGCCCTCGCTGGTGCCGAGCGGCACCGGCGGCGGCCGCTTGAAGTCCACGCCGATGCGCAGCACCGCGATGTCGTGTGCGGGACTCACGCCCGCGAGCCCGGCCTTGTAGTCGCGTCCATCGGCGAGCCGCACGGTGGCCTCGCTCGCGCCCTGGATCACGTGGAAATTCGTGACCACGTGGCCTGCGTCGTCCCAGATGAACCCGCTGCCCGAGCCTCGTGTCACCGAGAACGCGTTGCGAGTCCAGACGTCCCTCACCTGCTCGCTCGTCGTGATGAACACCACGGAGTCGCGCGTCCGCTCGAACAACTCGATCGTGGAGCGCTCGTCGGCCGCGAGGTCGCCGCGCGCGATCACGGAGCGTGGCTCCGCTTCGCTGTCGTTGCGACCGAACCATTGAGCGGCGCCCGGGAGGCTGCGCCACAGCCCCACGAGCAGGAACACGGTGAGCCCGAGGACCAGCAGCCGCACGAAGAAACGGTCGCGCATGGCGCTCGGCTCAGGGTGCCGCGATCAGCCAGCCCTCGAGGCGCTGCCGGTACTCCTCCGGCAACGGGGCCGTGCCGTGCACGTCGGCATGGACGAGCACCGCCTCCGACACGCTGACGCAGGCGCCGTCCTGGAACATCGCCATGCCGTAGCGGAACGACGAGCGGCCGATGCGGAGCACGCCGATGCCGATCTCGAGCGTGCCCGGGTAGGTCGCCTCGCGCAGGTAGTCGATGGACTGGTGCGCGATCAGGATCCGCTCGCCGGTGGGCGTGGGGATGCGCTTGCCGCCCATCACCATCATCGTCGTGGAGACGCGCGCCTCCTCGTAGTACTGGGCCACGGCCACGTTGTTGATGTGCCAGAGCGGGTCCACGTCCGCGTAACGCGCGAGGATCCGCACCTTGAGCGGGTAGCGGTCGGAGTCGAGGCGGTACGGCTCGACGTGCATCATGCGACCCCGTGCTGACGATCCCGCAATGATACGTCGGCCCTCAGAGGTCGAAGCGGCCATTCGCCTCGGGCTGGTAGGTGATCGCCACCAGGACCAGCTCGCGCTCGCCGTATCCCGGCACGACCACGTGGACCCGGTCGTTCACGCGGGCGCCGAGCAATGCACGGCCGACCGGCGAGAGGACCGAGACCTTCGACTGCGCCGGGTCGACGTCCTTCGGGTACACGAGCGGTGAGCGTGGTGCGTTCGCCGGAAGGGCGGGACTCGAGCACCACGGTGGAATTCATCGTCACGACGTTGGGGTCGATGCTGGCCGACGGCACGATGGCCGCGGCGTCGAGCAGCGACTCGAGCTCGCTGGCGCCCTGCGGCTCGCGGTCGGTGGCCTTGAGCAGTTCCATGAGCGCGCGCTCGAGGCGGACGGCGTCGAGCTCGGTCAGGCGGATTTCGTGGGTGCGGTTCATGTCGGGTCCTTGGGTCGGAGCGGCCTCGGCAATTGGCGAGGCCGGCAATGCGGGGTCCGGGCCATCTGGCCACGGTCGTCGGGGAACGGATTGGGTGGCCCGGGGTCCGATGCGGACGCCTCCGGGCGGGGGCGAGCTACATCGGGCGCCGGGCGGCAGTGAGCCGGGCGGTGACGCCCGGAGCACGGAAATGCGGGTGATGGCTGCCGTTCATGCTCATCTTTATGGACGAATCACGTATTTAAATCAAGGGCTTGCGGAACAGGCGGGCGCCGGTAGGGTGACTCGGGCATAATGCGCGCCAAGTTTGCCGCCGCGCAGTCCGGTCTGCGCCCGAGGTTCTACGGCGAAGGGCATCGTTCCTTCCCTCGCGGCTCCTCCTGCAGACTCATCGTGGTCTGCATTCCGCACCCCCGATCCCGTCATTGAATCAATGGCGCTTCGTCCGGTTCCCGCTCGCGCGGGGGAAGCGCAACGGTATCCATACATGTCTTTCGATCAACTCGGCCTCTCGGCCGAACTCCTGCGCGCGGTCCAGGAATTGGGCTACGTCGTCCCGACGCCCATCCAGCAGCGCGCCATTCCAGCCGTCCACGAGGGCCGCGACCTGCTGGCCGCCGCGCAGACCGGCACCGGCAAGACCGCGGCGTTCGCGCTGCCGCTGCTGCAGAAGCTCACCGAGGAGCAGCCCAACCCGCGCGGCTCGCGCGCACCGCGCCTGCTGGTGCTGGTGCCCACGCGCGAACTCGCCGCCCAGGTCGGTGAGTCGTTCCAGGACTTCGGCCGCCACTTGCAGCAGCGAACGATCCTGGTCTTCGGCGGGGTGAGCCCTCGCCCGCAGATCGATGCGCTGCGCCAGGGCGTGGACATCATCGTCGCGACGCCCGGGCGCCTGCTCGACCACATCAACGAGCGCGTCGTGGACCTCACGAAGGTCCGTCACCTCGTGCTCGACGAAGCCGACCGCATGCTCGACATGGGCTTCATCCGCGACATCCGCCGCGTGCTCGCGGTGCTGCCCAAGCAGCGCCAGAACCTGCTGTTCTCGGCGACGTTCTCGGAGGAGATCCGCACGCTCGCGAACGGGCTGCTGCACAACCCGCTCACCGTCGAGGTCGCGGCGCGCAACGCCCCGGCCGAGCTCGTCGAGCACCGCGTGCATCTCGTGGAGCAGGGCGAGAAGCGCGCCGTGCTGAGCCACCTGCTGCGCGAAGGCGCCGCGACGCCCCAGACGCTCGTGTTCACGCGCACCAAGCACGGCGCCAACCGACTGGCCGAGCAGCTGTCGAAGGACGGCATCGAGTGTGCGGCGATCCACGGCAACAAGTCGCAGAACGCGCGCACCAAGGCGCTCGCCGACTTCAAGGACTACAAGGTGCAGGTGCTGGTCGCGACCGACATCGCCGCGCGCGGGCTCGACATCAGCGAGCTGCCGCAGGTGGTGAACTACGAGCTGCCGCACGTCCCCGAGGACTACGTGCACCGCATCGGGCGCACGGGCCGGGCCGGCAGCACCGGCCAGGCGCTGTCGCTGGTGGCGACCGACGAGAAGGACCGCCTGCGCGCCATCGAGCGCGTACTCGGCCGCAAGATCAACGTGCTGCCGCTCGACCGCTCGGGCATCCGCATCCCGGTGGAGCGCCCGGTGCAGGCCCAGGCGGCGGTCGCGCAGGCGCCGCGGGCCGCGCGACCGGCGTACGGCCAGCAGCGCGGCCACGGGCAGGCGCAGGCCGGCCACGGTCGGCGCGGCGGGCGGGGTCGCGGGCGGTAGCGGCTACGGGGCCGCGGCCCCGGCGTCGAAGTACGTGTCGTAGGCGCGCAGGGCGCCGTGCACGAGCGCGGCGCCGTCGTGCCGCGTGCGTGCGGGGTCGCTCCCACGCATCAGGCTGACACCCTGCGACAGGTCCGCGATGACGTAGTGCAGGTTGGCATCCGCGTCGGGCGGCAGCCTGCAGTTCGCGACGATCGAATTCACCTGCGCCTCGATACGGCCGGCGAGCGCCTCGTACTGCCCGTCCGTTGCGGTACCTGCGTGAATCGCCGCGTGATCCGCGTCGAACGCCGACTGGATGGCCGCCATGCCTGCGCGCAGGGGCGCGTCGGTGGCCCACTTCTTGCCGTCGTTCAGCTTCAGCTGCCCGACCGCGGCCTGCGCGTGATCATGCGAGTGTTCGTGCGCCGGCTGCGCCATCGCGTGCGGCACGGACAGCGACACGAGCATCGCGACGGCCAGCAGACTCGCCCGGCGACGCGCAGGCGCTCCCGATCGATGTAGATGTCTCACCCGTTCGTCCTCCTCAATCTGCATCCCGCAGCCATTCGTGCAGCTGAGAGTACACCTCGGCGCGACTGAGCAGCTCGAGGTGCCCCATGCCGTAACCCACCCACTGGCGGTCCTTCGGGATCGTCAGGGTGCGTTCGCGCTGGGCGTGCCGGCCGAGCGCACTGTCGAGCGGCACCAGTCCGTCCCCGACCAGCCGCTCAGCGATGACGCTGCGCCGGGCCGCGAGCGTCGCGGCCGCCGCATAGCACTTCACGCCCGCGGGCAGCGGCACGACCTCGTGCGTGCCGGTCGTGATGCTGCCGTGGCGCAGGTCGGTAATGCCGGCGCTGCGCATCCTGCCGATGCGGGTGAACGGCGCCGAGTACGGGCTCGCCTCCAGCACGAAGTCGAGCCGGTGGCCGCCGCGCTCGAGCGGCGAGCCGTGATGCGGCGTACCGAGGAAAAGGAGCTTCCTGAGGTGCCTGAGCCAGCCGTGCCCGGCTTCGCGGCCGTAATGGCAGGCGCTGCGGGCCACGAGGCCGCCCATGCTGTGCCCGAGGATCACGATCTCCTCCACCGGCCGAGGCCAGTTCGAAACGAGCGCTTCGAGCATCGCTGCGAACTCGCGCCCGTTGTGCCCGATGTGCAGGCCGCTGTTGTAGCGCAGGTAGAGCGGCGTGTACCCGAGTTCGTCGGCGAGCGCCGCGCCGTGATCGTGACCCTCGCGCGTCCAGTGGCGCTCGTTCAGGCACAGGCCGTGCACTATCACGAGAATCCGCCCGCCCGGCGCCGCGTCGCGGTCGGCGCCGAAGGTGCTCGCAAGGTCCTCGAGGTCCAGCGGGCGGTCGCGGTGGCGCAGGCCCATCTCGATCGCGAGCGGGTTGCCGGTGCGGACGAGGTAGTCCCCGTACACGCCGTTCACAGCCGAGACGAACGCGTCGCGGACCGGGGTGGACTCGCCCTCCGGCAGCAGCGCCACGACCGGCGCGAGGCCGAGGTCGATGCCCCGTCCGATCAATCGCACGCTGCCGGTGACGCTGCGGTACACGAAGCCCGTGATGCCGCGTGTGGCGCCGGGCTCGGCACGCCCGACGGGCAAGGGCAGCACCTGGATCGTGCGGTGCATCTTCTCGACGATCCCGGCGATGCCTGCCGTGGCGTCGAAGGCCATGCGGGCGGCGCCGCGCAGATCCGACAGGTGGGTGCGTGTGGGTCCGGGCATGGGCATGTCCTCGAGCGTCAGCCGCTCAGTGCCTTGATGACTTCGATTGGGTTGTTGCGGATCGCGCGGAGCAGCGCGCGGGCAGGCCCCGTCGGCTCACGCCGACCCTGTTCCCAGTTGCGCAGCGTCGAGACCTCGATGGAGAGCAGCTCGGCGAACTTGGCCTGGCTCAGGCCCGTGGTGCGGCGGATTGCGGGCACGTCGACTTCGCTCGGGGCCGGAGCGCGGGGCCGCAGCAGGCCGAGCCGGACCAGCCGGTCGCGACGGCGCTTGCGCAGCTTGCGGGCGGCGTCCAGCAGTTTCTCGAACGTGTCCGGATCCATTGCAGCGGCCTCTGGTCCCCGATGGCCCGAATGTAAGCCGCTGACGCAGGTACGTCAATGACGTACCTATCGGGCGGGTCAGGCGGGGCGCTCGCCGGCCGACGGCGCGCGGTCGTCGGTCTCCGCGAGCAGGAAGTACTCGCGGCCGAGGGCATCCGTCACCTCGCCGAGTTCCGCCTGGATCTCGTCGAGGCCCTCGTGCAGCCCGCGGGCAATGAGGTCCTTGGCGGTGTCTTCGGCCATCGAGGCCGCGAGCCTGCGAAGCAGCCCGGAGGCAGCGCGCTTGGCCGTGTGGCCGTACTTCAGGCGCAGCTCGCCGAGGTGCTCGTTCGCCACCAGGACGCTCGCAGCCACGGAGCGCGGGAAGCGCTGGTCGAACACCAGGAACTCGACGACCTTGGACGGCGACATGCTCTGCGGGTTCACGCGCCTGAAGGCGTGGAAGCCCGCGGCCGAGCGCAGCACCGTGTTCCACTGCGCCTCGTCGATGGGCGATCCGACGTCGCTCGGCTGCGGCAGCAGCACCTGGTACTTCACGTCCACGAGGCGCGTGGTCTGGTCGGCGCGCTCGATGGCGCGCCCGAGCTGGTGGAAGTACCAGGACTCGTCGCGGTAGAGCGTCTCCGCCGTGATGCCGCTGTGGGTCTGGCAGGACTCCTTGATGTAGCTGCACAGCCGGTTGAGGTTCTCGACCCGCAGGTCGGGCCGGCGCAGGCGGGAGAGGCGGTTGTGGAAGCCGTTGAGCTGCACCCACATCTCGGTGGAAATCAGCGGCCGCAGCGCGCGCGCATTCTCGCGCGCCATGCGGACGTTTCTCAGCACCGAGTTTGGATTGCTGTCGTCCAGGACGTAGAAGTGGATGACGGTGTCGGCGGAGGGTCTCCGGCCGCTGGCGCGGAAACCCGCCTCGTCGCCGTACAGCCGCAGCACCGATTCCCAGTCGTGCTCGCCGCGGGCGTTGCGGCTGAAGGTCTCGTTCACGTCGAGGATGCGCGCCGTGCTGTTGGCGCGCTCGACCTGGCGGGCCAGCCAGAAAATGGATTCCGCGTGCCGGGCGAGGAGGTTATTCAAGGACCCACGTGTCCTTCGAGCCGCCGCCCTGCGACGAATTGACGATCAGCGAGCCCTTGCGCAGCGCCACGCGGGTGAGCCCGCCGGGCAGCACCCAGGTCGAGCGGCCCGTGACGGCGAACGGGCGCAGGTCCACGTGCCGCGGCTCGATGCCGCTGCGCGTCACCGTCGGGCACACCGACAGCTGCACCACCGGCTGGCTGATGTAATTGGCCGGATCCGCGCGCAGCTTGCGGCGGAACTCCGCCAGCGTCTTGCGGCTCGCGTGCGGCCCGATGAGGATGCCGTAGCCGCCCGACTCGCCGACCGGCTTGACCACCAGCTCCTCGAGGTTCGCGAGCGTGTACTCGAGGCCCTCGGTCTCGCGGCAGATGTGGGTATCGACGTTCGGCAGGATCGCCTCCTCGTCGAGGTAGTAGCGGATGATGCGCGGGACGTAGGCGTAGACCGCCTTGTCGTCGGCGATGCCGGTGCCCACCGCGTTCGCCAGCACCACGTTGCCGAGGCGATAGGCGCGCATCAGGCCGCGTACGCCGAGCAGGCTCTTCGGGTTGAAGGCCTCCGGGTCGATGAAGTCGTCGTCGATGCGCCGGTAGATGACGTTCACGCGCTGCAGGCCGCGGGTCGTCTTCATGAAGACGCGGTCGTCCCGGACGATGAGGTCGCGGCCCTCGACCAGCGGCACGCCCATCTCGCGGGCGAGGAAGACGTGCTCGAAGTAGGCGGAGTTGTAGACGCCGGGCGACAGCAGCACCACGCACGGGTCCACGTGGATCTCCGCGGCGAGCTCGGTGAGCTTGCCGATCAACCGCTGGCCGTAGTTGGAAACCGAGCGCACGCCGATGTTGCGCATCAGGTCCGGGAACGCCCGCTGCGTCAGGTGGCGGTTCTCGACCACGTAGGACACGCCCGAGGGCGTCCGTGCGTTGTCCTCGAGCACGCAGAAGCGGCCGTCGCCGCCGCGGACGATGTCCACGCCGCAGATGTTGACGTAGCTGCCGAAGGGCACCTTGAGCCCGCGCATCTGCGGCCGGTAGTTGGCGTTGCCGAGCACGAGGTCGGCCGGGACGATCCCGTCGCGCAGGATCTTCTGCTCGTGGTAGACGTCCTCGATGAAGCGGTTGAGCGCCGTGACCCGCTGGATCACGCCACGCTCGATCGTGTCCCACTCGGCGGCCGACAGCACGCGGGGGATGACGTCGAACGGCAGGATGCGGTCGATCTGCTCGCGGCTCGTGTAGACGGTGAAGGTGACGCCGAGGTTGTAGAGCTCGCGCTCGGCCGCCTGCGCACGACGGCGGATCTCGGCGAGGCTCAGCCCGTCGAGCCGCTCGCGCACGGTGCCGGTGTGCGTTGCCGGGTGCTTCGGGTCGCCGAAGGCCTCGCAGTAGAAGCCGCCGGGGTCGTAGCCTCCCAGCAGGCCGGCGGGTCCGCGCTGCGTCATGCCCGATGCTGCTCCTCGGTCGGCGGGGAAATGGCCGGCGTCACGTCCACCTCGACTTCGATGTCGTGGTCGCCGCCGCCGAAGATTACCCCGTTGATCGGGCTGATGTCCCCGTAGTCCCGTCCCCAGGCCAGCGTGACGTGCTCGTCGCGCACGAACGCGTCGTTGGTGGGATCGAGGTCCACCCAGCCCGCCTCGGGGCACCAAACCGAGATCCAGGCATGAGAAGCATCGCTGCCGATGAGCTTCTGCTGGCCCGGCGGCGGGCGCGTCAGCAGGTAGCCACTCACGTAGCGGGCCGGCAGTGCGAGCGCACGCAGGCAGGCGAGCTCGAGGTGGGCGAAGTCCTGGCAGACGCCGCGCCGCAGCCGGTACACCTCGTCCACCGGCGTCGAGACGTCGGTCGCCGTGCTGTCGTAGCGGAATTCCCGGTGGATGCGCCGCGTCAGGTCGAAGGCCGCCTCGAGGACGGGCCGCCCCGGGGGAAAGGATCCCCGCGCATAGTCCGCGAGGTCCGTGGACGAGCGCGCGAACGGCGAGTCGAACGCGAACTGCAGCGTCGCGATACCGTCGGGCGACGGGCTGCGCTCGAGCTCCCCGAAGATCCGGTCCCAGGGGGTCGTCTGCGCGGGCTCGCGCGGCGCCGACGCGGCGACGTCGATCCGCGAGCGCGCCTCGATGACCAGCTCCTCGTGCTGCTCCTGGATGGTCAGGTAGGTGACTGGATTGCCGAAGTAGTCCAGGGTGTCGCTGCGTACGGCCGGAAGCGGCGAGACCGCGATCGACGACTCGTGGAGCACCTGGTGGCCGCAAGCCCGGGGCGCCAGCCGCAGCACGTGGTGCGAGATCGACACCGGCTGGCTGTACAGGTAGGTCGTGCGGTGGCGGACGTCGTAGCGCATGCGCTCAGCGGGACCCGACGCCGGCCGCCGACACGGAGCGGCCGTCGTCCGCATGACTGAAGTAGGTGCGTGCGATGGCCGGGGTGAGCCGGGCGAGTTCCTCGACGACGCTCCCGAGCAGCGCCTTGAGTCCCGGGCGATCACCGAGACGGCTCTTGCGGGACAGGCCGTCGATGTCCGCGAGACGCAGCTCCGCGAGCAAGCCGTGCATGATGCCCAGTGCGTTGCTGCCGGAAGGCTCGGCCGCGGCGCGCGGCAGGTGCTCGAGGTGCGCGGCCAGTGCCTCGAGCTGATAGGCAACCGACCGCGGGTTGGTCTCGTCGAGCAACAACAGGTCGAGCACGGGTGCGAGCTGCGGCGTGAGCAGGTAGCGCGAGCGGTAGGTCATGAAGCTGTCGGCGATGTCGAGCACGAGGATCAGGCTGCCGTCGTCCTCCGGGTCCTCCGCCGTCAGCAGGCATCCGAGCAGTGCGGTCATCTGGATGCTGCGCTCGACGCGCCGGCCCATGTCGAGGAAGCGCCAGCCGAAGCTGCGCGTCATGTTCTCCGTGCCCATGCCGCTGAAGGCCGCGAGTCGCTGGATGCCCTGGTCGAGCTGCGCCAGGACACCGGCGATCTGCGACCGCCGCGGCGGGACCGCGAGTCCCGGGCGGCGCGCGAAATCCTCCGGCTGCAGGCCGTGCAGGATGCGCCAGGAATCCCCGGACAGCCGCTCCCGGCTCAGCGATGCCGTACGGCCGAGGTCGCGCAGCGTGCGTCGCAGTCCGTAGTCGCGGTCCGCATCGAACACCAGCTCGCCGAGCTCGCGCTCGAGCCCGGCCCGGACGCCGGCGTTCAGTTCGGCTTCGTCCGGCGGCGCAATGCCGGCCTTCGCAAGGGTGGGACGCAGCACGCGGTCGATCGCCAGCAGGTCCTCGCTCGGGCGGTCGTCGTCGATCAGGCGCAGGACCGAGGCGCGCACCTGGCGCATGATCGCCTCGGCCCGCTCGACGTTGCGGCCGAGCCAGAACAGGTTGTCCGCGGTGCGGCTCGGCAGTTCACGACCGGTCCGCCGCAGTTCGACGGCGCCCGTGCGTGCGCGCCGCGGCCTGCTGGCACGCGACGCGGCGTCCGACAGAACCCACGTGTCCTTGCCGTCGCCGAACCGGCCGAAATCGAACGCTTGTCCACCGTGCGGCGGGCAGAGCCGTGCCAGTCCGCCGGGCATCACGGCATAGCCGTCGGCGGATGCTGCGACGAAGACCCGCAGCGCGAACGGCACCGGTCGCAGGCCGTGCGGCCCGATCACGGGCACCGTCGACAGACGCATCGGCTCGCGCGCGAGGTAGGCGAAGCCGCGCTCGGCGATCTGCGCCTCGGGGCCGCCGACCTGCCACGCCTCGGGGCCGTCGGGATTCTGCGTGCCGGGCTCGCTCGCACCGCGGTAGAAGAGGTCCCGAGTCTCCAGCCGGTCGAGATTCCGCAGCACGTACTCGCGCGCCTCGTCCTGGCCGCACCACCAGGTCGCCAGCGACGGCAACTGCAGGTCTTCGTTCAGCAACGTCCGGCACAGGCCGGGCAGGAACGGCATCAGGCCCTCCGTGTCCGCGAGGCCGCTGCCGAGTGCGTTCACCACGCTGACCGTCCCGGCGCGCACGGCCTCGACGAGTCCCGGCACGCCGTGCGGCGAATCGCTGCGCAGCTCGAGCGGATCGCAGGAGGCGCCCTCCACGCGCCGGATGATCACGTCCACCGGCCGCAGGCCCTCGAGCGTCTTCAGGTACACACGGTTGTCGCGCACCGTGAGGTCCGGTCCTTCCGCGAGCACGTAGCCCTGGTAGCGCGCGAGATAGGAATGCGCGAAGTAGCCGGACGTCGTGGGCCCGGCCGTCAGCACGATGATGCGCGGATCATCGCGGCCCGTAAGCGCGACGTGACCGTCGTGGACCGATTGGAAGAAGCCCGCGAGCTGCTGAACGCGGTTGGCGACGAACTCGTCGGGCAGGCAGTTGCGCAGCGCGATGCGGTTCTCGAGGGCATACCCGCCGCCCACCGGCGACTCGCAGCGGTCCTTGAACACCCACCAGCGGCCGTCCGGCGCGCGCCCGACGTCGGCGGCATAGTATTGCAGGCGTCGGCCACCGCTCACCGGTACGCCGTGGCAGGGCCGCAGGAACTGGGGATTGCCGAGCACCAGCGGCGCCGGCAGGTGCCCGTCGAGCATCAGGCGCTGCTCGCCGTAGCAGTCCGCGAGCACGGCGTCGAGCAGTCGCGCGCGCTGCACGAGTCCCGCCTCGAGGCGGCGCCAGTCGTCCGCCGAGATCAGCAGCGGCAGCGCGTCGAGTCGCCACGGCCGCTCGGTCGCATCGCCCTGGCCGTAGATGTTGTGGGTGAGCCCGTTCTCGTAGAGGATCCGCTCGACGCGCTTCCAGCGCGCGTCCATCTCGGCGCGGCTCAGCGACCGCAGCGCATCGACGAGCTTCTGCCAGTGCGGCCGGACCTGGCCGTCGGCCGACTTCATCTCGTCGTAGACGCCGGGGATCGGCCGATATCCGTCGAACAGGGGCGCCAACGTCTGGTCCGCCGGACCCGGCAGCGGCTCGGTCTGGGAGTTCAAGCGGGGCGATCCTCGCTGGGCGCGGCGAGGCGCAGGTCGAGCGTCAGCGGAAACTCCGGGTTCAGTTCCTCGGCGGGCAGCCGGACCGGACCGGGCGAATGCCCGAGCTCCGAGAACCGGGCCAGCCGTCGGCTTTCCGCCTCGTAGGAATTCACGGGGAACGTCTCGTAGTTGCGGCCACCGGGATGGGCCACATGATACGTGCACCCGCCGAGCGAGCGGCCCGACCAGCGGTCGAGGACCTCGATCACCAGCGGCGCGTGCACCGGGATCTCCGGGTGCAGGCAGCGCGCCGGCTGCCACGCGCGGAATCGCACGCCCGCGACGGCCTCGTCCCCAGTCCCGGTGGGGCGCAACGGCACGCGCCGCCCGTTGCAGGCGACGAGGTGGCGGGACTCCGTGAGCCCGCCGGACGCGCACCTGCAGCCGCTCCAGCGACGAGTCCACGTAGCGCGCGGTGCCGCCGACCGAGCCTTCCTCGCCGAGCACGTGCCAGGGCTCGAGGGCCTGGCGCAGCTCGAGCTCGACGCCGCCGCGCTCGACGGCGCCGTAGCGCGGGAAGCGGAACTCGAAATGCGGCGCGAACCAGTCGTCCTGCAGCGCGAAGCCCGCCTCGCGCATGTCGCGCAGCACGTCGCGGAAGTCCTGCCAGACGAAATGGGGCAGCATGAAGCGGTCGTGCAGCGCCGTGCCCCAGCGCACCAGCGGTTGCGCGTAGGGCGTGCGCCAGAAGCGCGCGATCAGCGCCCGCAGCAGCAGCTGCTGCGTGAGGCTCATCTGCGCGTGCGGCGGCATCTCGAACGCGCGGAACTCCACGAGGCCGAGGCGCCCGGTGGGGCCGTCGGGCGAATAGAGCTTGTCGATGCAGATCTCGGTGCGGTGCGTGTTGCCGCTGACGTCGATCAGGATGTTGCGCAGCAGGCGGTCCACCCGCCACGGCGGCGACCGGCTCGCCATCCGCCGGCCGCTCCATCTGCCGGAACGCGATCTCGAGCTCGTAGAGCTGGTCGTGGCGCGCCTCGTCGACGCGCGGCGCCTGGCTGGTCGGGCCGATGAAGAGCCCGGAGAAGAGAAATGAGAGCGACGGGTGGTTCTGCCAGTAGCCGATCAGGCTGCGCAGCAGGTCGGGCCGGCGCAGGAAGGGGCTGTCGGCCGGCGTCGCCCCGCCCACCACGACGTGATTGCCGCCGCCGGTGCCGGTGTGTCGGCCGTCGACCATGAACTTCTGGGCGTCGAGGCGGCTCAGCCGGGCCTCCTCGTAGAGCGTGGTGGTGATCGCCTTGAGCTCGTTCCAGTCGCGCGCGGGGTGCACGTTGACCTCGATCACGCCCGGGTCCGGCGTGACCTTGATGACGTTGAGGCGCTCGTCGGCCGGCGGCGTGTAGCCCTCGACGTGGACGGGCTGCCCGATGCGGGCGGCCGTCTCCTCGACGCAGCCGATCAGCTCGACGTAGTCGTTGGCCGTCTCGGTCGGCGGCAGGAAGACGCACAGCCGGCCGTCGCGCGGCTCGACCGCGAGCGCGGTGCGCACGACGCCGTCGGCCCCGGCCGTGCCGCTTTGTTCAACGAGCTGCTGGCGGCCGGTGCCCGCATCGGACACCCGCTGGACGGTGCGTTGCTGATCGACGTCGGGCGTCGCCGTAGCGCGGGTGGCACGGGTGGCAGCGGCGCCCGCGGCGCGAAGGGATCGGCCGGAATGAAGTACGGATAGTCCTCGCTCGGCACGTGCGGTAGCGCGTCGAGCGGCAGCCGGAAGCCGATCGGCGAATCGCCGGGCACGAGAAAGAGGCGGCCGCGCCGGTTCGTCCAGCGCTCGCTGTACCAGGCCGTCTGGTGCGGCGCGTTCCAGCGCTGCAGCGGCAGCACGTAGCCCACGGGACTGGCGAGGCCGCGCTCGAACACCCGCGCCAGCCGCGCACGTTCCTCGGGGTCCTCGAGCTTCGACTCGAACGGATCGACGTTCTCGGGCAGGCGCTGCTCGCGCGTCAGGTAGGGCACCGGGTCCTCGTAGGCCGGCAGCGCGCGATCGGCCGCCACCCCGAGCGACTCGGCGAGCGCCTCCGTGAACGCCTTCGCATCGTCGAGCGTGGCGCTGCCAGCGACGTCCTCCTGCGCGATCAGGCGGGCGTCGCGCCAGAGCGGTTGCCCGTCGCCGCGCCAGAAGAGCGCAAAGGCCCAGCGCGGCAGCGATTCGCCCGGGTACCACTTGCCCTGGCCGAAATGCAGCAGGCCGCCGGGCGCGAAGCGGTCGCGCAGCCGCTGGATCAGCCGCGCCGCGAGGATGCGCTTGTGGGCGCCGAGCGCGGCCGTGTTCCATTCCGGCGAGTCCACGTCGTCGATGGACACGAACGTGGGCTCGCCGCCCATGGTCAGTCGCACGTCGCCCTCGGCCAGCTGCTCGTCCACCGCCCGGCCGAGCGCGTCGATCGCCGCCCACTGCTCGGGGGCGTAGGGCCGCGTGACCCGCGGCGTCTCGACGATGCGCTCGATGTGCATCGCGAACGAGAAGTCCACGTCGCTCACGTCCGCGGTGCCCGTGATCGGCGCGGCGCCGCTGAAGTGCGGCGCGCACGCGAGCGGGATGTGGCCTTCGCCGGCCAGCAGCCCGGAGGTGGGGTCGAGACCGATCCACCCGGCGCCCGGCAGGTACACCTCGGTCCACGCGTGCAGGTCCGTGAAGTCCTTGTCGGTGCCCGAGGGGCCGTCGAGCGCCGCGACGTCGGGCTTCAACTGGATCAGGTAGCCGGAGACGAATCGTGCCGCGAGCCCGAGCCGGCGCAGGATCTGGGCGAGCAGCCACGCCGAGTCGCGGCAGGAGCCCTTGCCCGTGGAGAGGGTTTCCTCGCAGGTCTGCACCCCGGGCTCCATGCGGATGATGTAGGCCACGTCCTGGTGCAGCCGCCGGTTCAGTTCGACCAGGAAGTCGACCGTGGGAACGGGGCCGCGCTCCACCGTCCCGATCCACGCCGCAAGCAGGGGGCCGGTCGGCTCGAGCTCGAGGTAGGGCTCGAGTTCCTTGGCGATGCGCGGCTCGTAGATGAAGGGGTACCGCTCGGCCTCGGGTTCGAGGAAGAAGTCGAACGGATTGAAGACGGCCATCTCGGCGACGAGGTCCACCTGCAGGCGGAACTCGCGGGTCCTCTCGGGCACGACGATCCGGGCGAGGTAGTTGCCGAGAGGATCCTGCTGCCAGTTGAGGAAATGCCCGGCCGGCTCGACCTTGAGCGCATAGCTCAGGATCCGCGAGCGGGAATGAGGCGCAGGCCGGAGGCGGATCACCTGCGGTCCCAGCGATGCGGGCCGGCCGTAGCGGTAGCGGGTCTCGTGCGTCAGCGCGACGTGGATCGACATGGCGTTCGGTTACCTGGGCACGGCCGCGGGTGCGCCATCATGGGTCCGGCTGGCCGCCGAGCGGCCAGGACGAATGTTACGTCATCGAGGGAAGTTCGACGCAGCCGGTACTCGTAGTCGCCGTGGCGAGGGCCGGTTCGCGCGCAACCCCGCTCTGAGCTGCTACTTTTCCTCTACCGTCCCACCCGCTCGGGTCCTAAATGAGCCCCTCGATTCCGTTTAACATGCCGCACCTCCGGCCGGCATTTACGACGCAGAGGTCACCAGCAGCCTTTGCTTAGTCGCAATGCAGCCGGGACGAAGGTTGCATAACGCGCGCGCAACCGGGATGCAGCGACGCGACGATTCGAGAAAACCTGCGAAAGGTTGAATCCACGCTTTGACGTGGCACGAACCGCTCCGGTCGCGTTGATTTTCGATAGGCGACGGTCCCACGTGGGCAATGGCCCGGGCGCGTTTTCACAGGAAATATCAGCATGAAATCGATCACGGATGCACGGTCAGCCGTGCTGGCGCGGGCCGTTGTCCCGAGCCTGCTCGCTGGTGGAACGATCGCAAACGCGCATGCGGCGGCATCGTCGCCGTGGTGCCGGGCCGCTTCGCGATCGCCGCGTTCTCGCCGCGGCTCAACGAGGCCGGCAACAGCGTGCGTTCGATGAAAGCTATCCAGGACATCGCCGCCGAACTGGGCGTCGGGGTGTTCGGGCCGAATCCGGACTAATGCAATGATTGTCGGAAATCTCCGGAACGTCGCAATTGCACTTGCCACGACGGTCATTGCGCTCGGGGGCGTCACAGTCGAGGCGAAGGGCAAGCCGGCAGTAGTGCCGAATTACCTTTTCAACGACTCGCACTTCCACCTGACCAACTACGTCCAGCAGGGTACGGAGATCCACAGATACCTGGAGATCATGGGCGACAAGGTTGGCCGTTCCACGCTGTTCGGCATCCCGCTGCAGCAGACCTGGGCGCACGGGAATTCTGGTGACTACGCCCCAACCTACTACCTGCAAACTGACGCATCGCTCTACTACTATTCGTTCACCGACGCGTACGTCGCTCGAGTCTACGAGTCACTGCCGGAGCAGCAGCGGGCGCGTCTCGACCCGATGATCACCGGCTTCAATCCGGCCGACATGTACGCGGTCGACCACATCCGTCGCGTGCTCGAGGTGTTCCCGGGCGTGTTCACCGGAATCGGTGAGTTCACGATCCACAAGGAATTCGTTTCCTCCAAGGTCGCTGGCGAAACCGCCAGCCTGACGGACCCGGCCCTGGACCGGATCCTCGAGTTCGCAGCGGAGGTCGGACTCGTCGTCATCCTCCACAATGACATCGACATGCCCTTTGCGAAGGCAGGGGCCGAGCCCGTTTATCTCACGCAGATGAAGGACCTGCTGCGCCGCCACCCGCGGGCCACGATCATCTGGGCGCACACCGGTCTCGGTCGCGTGGTGCACCCGGTGCAAGGCCAGGCGACGTCGGACTCCGCCGAGCGCAGTCCTAGGACACCGGGCGATCGTCGAGGACATCCTCAGTGACCCGACGCTCCGCCACGTCTACTTCGATATCTCGTGGGATGAAGTCGCCAAGTACGCGATCAGCTCGCCGGAGTCGATCAAGTCGACGGCCGAGACCTTTAACAGGCATCCCGACCGATTTCTGTTCGGCACCGACAATGTCGCGCCGCCGGACCAGGCCACTCAGTTGCGCGTCTTCAATCTCTGGGATCCGATCTGGGCGTTGCTGACGCCGGACGCGAGCCTGAAGATCCGCAAGGGCAATTACGAGCGTCTGTTCGACTCGGCGCGCCTCAGGGTGCGCGCCTGGGAACGAGCGAACGTCCCCAACGCAACCCGTGGCATGGGCGTTCCCGCGGGAGAAAAGCGATGAGAGTCACCCGATCCGTCGTCCTCGCGCTGGCGATGTCTCCGCTGCTGGCCAATGCGGCCCCGGACGCATCGATGGATGAGCGGCTGCGCGCCCTGGAGGCGCGGCAGCAGAAGCTGGAGCAGATGATTCGCGAGCGCGACGCCCAGCTCGAGCAAAGCAACGCGCGGATCCAGCAGCTTGAGTCCATAGCCAGCGCCGCGACCGCCGTCGTACCCGCACCAGCCCAGGCTGCCCCTGCCGCAACCCTTGCGGCTCCGCAGGTGACAACTGTCGTGGATGCAGCAGAACCTGCCGCTGCGACTGCCGATCCAAAGATGGACCGTGTCCCGCTCGAATCGGCATGGGGCACCTACGAGGGTGGCAAGGGTCTGGTGCTGGCGAGGACGAGCCAGGGCGAGGTCGACTTCAGCGCGTTCACCTACCTCCGTTACCTAAACCAGAGGATGCTCGACGACAGTTACACGGACGCCTTTGGCAGGACCAAGGAACTCGATATTCGCGATGACCTGCAGCTCCAGAAGGTCATGCTCTTCTTCAAGGGCTGGCTCTTCGATCCTGACTTCCGCTACCAGTTCTATACCTGGACCTCCAACACCAGTCAGGGGCAGGGTGCGCAGGTCGTCGTCGCGGGCAATTTGAGTTACCGATTCAACGATGCTTTCAGCCTGGCCGGCGGCATTGGTGGCCTGCCGAGCACCCGTACCACCAATTACACCTTTCCGAACTGGCTCAAGGTGGATCACCGGACGATTGCCGATGAATTCTTCCGCGCGTCGTACACCACAGGCATCTGGGCCTGGGGCGAGGTTGCCCAAGGCCTCAGGTACCGGGTCATGGTCGGGAACAACCTGAGCCAGCTTGGTGTGGACGCAGGGAAGCTTGACAGCGGTTTGAACGCGTACTCCGGCGCACTTTGGTGGATGCCGACCACCGGCGAGTACGGTCCTGGCGAAGGGTTCGGCGATTTCGAACATCACGATGAATTCGCGACGTTGGTGGGCTTGAACTTTACGCATAGCCGCGAGGACGCCCAGAGCCAGCCGGGGGTGAACGATTTCTGGAACAGCCAGATCCGGCTGTCGGACGGCACGTTGATCTTTCAGGCCGATCCGTTCGGCACCGGGACGCAGATCGACAAGGCCACCTACCAGATGGCGGCCGTGAACGCCGGGTTCAAGTACCGCGGCTTCTCGCTCGACGGCGAGTACTACTGGCGTACGGTCGATGATTTCCGGGCTACCGGTCCGGTGCCCCGCAACAGTTTCGTGGACGACGGCTTCCAGTTGCAGGGTTCCGCGATGCTGTTGCCTAAAACACTGCAGGCCTACGTCGCCGGCTCGAAAATCAATGGCCAGTACGGCGATCCGTGGGACGTGAGCGTTGGCGCGAACTGGTTTCCCTTCAAGCGCCGTGAGTTGAGGTTCAACACCCAGTTCCTGTACCTCGACAGGTCGCCCGTGGGCAACACGGCGTCGCCGTTCATTGTCGGTGGCAACGGCTGGGTGTTCTCGACCGATGTCATGCTGAGCTTCTGACGGAAAGGCGCCGTCGCGAGACGGCGCTGGCGGTCTCCGCTGGAACGCTCGCCGAGCCGAGCGCCGGAAGCGCACGGCACGAGCGCGGCCATTTGCGGTGCCCCGCTTGGGTCAAACAGTCGATTTGCTGACCTTCCGCTTCCCGCATAAACTCAGGCGCCGGGCGCGGGTGTAGTTCAATGGTAGAACTGTAGCTTCCCAAGCTACTAGCGTGGGTTCGATTCCCATCACCCGCTCCAATCTCACCTGACAAGCAATTAGGGCTCCGCACGGCCATCCATGTCTCGCGGCGCGCCATTCCACGCGACTGCACGGCCCGCACTGTCTTGCAGGGGTGTAATCGAACGATTACAATTGCGGCGTGTACGTCATCAAGACCCTGCCCAAGTTCGACGCTTGGCTGAAAGGTCTGAGTGACAAGACGGCACAGCGTCGGCTGGTTGCGCGGCTCCGTAAGGCCTCGCTGGGCAACTTGGGTGACGTGAAGCCCGTCGGCAAGGGTGTCGTCGAAATGCGTGAGCATTTCGGTCCCGGCTGGCGCATGTACTTCACCTTGCGTGGTACCCAACTGGTCGTGATGCTCGGTGGTGGAGCGAAGTCCTCGCAGCGAGCGGACATCATCGCGGCGCAGCGTCGCGCTGCGGTGATTGAAGAGGAATGATCATGAAGCGCAAGACAGTCAAAGCCAGTGCTCTGCCGGAATTCGATCCCGCGGAGTATCTCGACAGCGACGAAGCGGTAGCCGAATACCTCACCGCCGTGTTGGCCGAGAATGATCCGGCTCTGCTGGCGGCGGCGCTCGGCGACATTGCGCGCGCGAGGGGCATGAGCGATATAGCGAAGTCGACGGGGCTCGCGCGTGAGGCGCTTTACAAAGCGCTACGACCGGGCGCTCAGCCGCGGTTCGAAACGGTATCGCGGGTCTGCGCTGCCCTCGGCGTGAGGCTCGTGGCTGAACCGGTATCCTGAGTCAATCCGGATCGTTCGGCTGTCACACGTGAATCACACGCGTGACCAACGCTGTAGGTAAGTGATTGATCGGGCGAGCGGGGCAGGGCAACTCACGTGGGTTCGATTCCCATCACCCGCTCCACTTTCCCGCCAGGCTGAGACGTCAGCCAATGTCAGCCAGAGTCCTCCGATCGCGCAGTGCAACGACGGTGCGGCGTGCTCACGGCGACTCAAACCTTGCGGCGCTGCGCCGAAGTCGCGGTCAGCGGCAATCACCGTGCGTCAACTCGTCGCGTGCTCTCCAGCGGACTCTCGCCGAACAACTCCCGGTATTGCGAACCGAATCGGCCCGCGTGCCAGAAGCCGTTGTCGAGGGCGACTGATTTTACCGTGCTTCGCCTGTCGGTGGCACGGAACTGACGCAGGGTCCGTCGTACCTGGTTGAGCCGCAGGCGACGCAGATATGTCGCCGGTCCCATGCCCAGCACCTGATGGAATGCGTGACTCAACGTGCGTCGCGGCACACCACACCGAAGGCACAGGTCGCTGACACACAATGGGTTCGTGCCGGCCTCTTTCGCAAATGCCTCGGCGCGGCTGACCAGCGCCGCCGCATTGGCAATGGCTGGAATCGGCGCCTGCGCGACGCCGCCGGCCAGCGCCTCGAGAAACGCACCGAGTAGTTCGTCCTGCATGACCCGTTTGGCGGCGAAACTACTGCGTACTTCTTCGTCGGTTCGGAGGATGACCGCAGCCTGCTCGAAATGCTCGGTCAACTGCGTTCGCCCGAGATCGGACGGCTCAGACACCAGCCATGGCTGGTCCGTGACCGATTCGAGTTCGGGAAACTCGTTCTGCAGCGAGTTCCGGAAGATCTCGTCAAGGACGCACAGGCACACGACGGAAAAATCCCGTCCGTAAGTGCCATCCTGCTCTGCGCCCGGTCCATGGATGAACTGCGTGCCGACACCGACGTCGACGCCGTGTTGCAGCGCGCGAGTGGCGGCTCCGGTCACTACGGAGAGCGTCCAGATCCCAGCGGGGAAGCGTCCCCGGCCGCGCAGCGGCAGATTGGTGACGATCCACGAGATCTCTCCGCCCGGGAGACCCACCCGCAGGTGGTGCCCTCGAAGCGGCCCTGGCTCCAGCTGAATGATCTCCACGTCGGCGCCGCGCAGCATCGTCGAGTAGGCCTCGGCGTCCGTAATTTCGTAGTCCAGAAAATCATCCGTCAAAGTCATGTCCGGACCGCAATTGCCCAAAACGGATAGCGATCGTACAACTCTTCGACCGCTTTATTGCGACCCTTGCACCGGTCGGACCAGACGATCGAAGGAACTGCCATGACGCGACAGACCAAATTGCCGGACGTGAAGTCAGCCGGGCTTGCCTGCGCCGCGCTCGCGCTGGCATTCGTAGGCTTCGGTGACCGTGCCGCGGCGCAGAACTCGCCTCCGCCGGCGAATGCACCGAAGGCCGTTCAGCCGAAGACGCCCGCGTACTCTCCTCACGTCGATCAGCAGTTTCCCAACCGCGTGCTCTGGGGCGTGGCGCACGTCCATACCGGTTTCTCGTTCGACTCCGGGATGTTCGGCGTCACGCTGACCCCGGAGGACCTGTTCCGTGTTTCGTCGGGCGGCGAAGTCGTTCTCGACAATGGCGAGCGCTACAAGCAGGACCGGCCGCTGGACTGGGTTTCCATCACCGATCACGCCGAGTACCTCGGCATCGCCGACCAGATCCGCAAGGGCAGCCCGGAACTGCTGGAAAATCCGCAGGGCAAGCGCTGGTACGAGATGTCCCAGAAGAGCCCCGAGGAAGGCGTGAAGGCCGCGATCGAGGCGGTCATGTCGATGCAGACCGGCATACCCGTCTTCAAGAGCGACAAGCTCGCCGGTGCCGCGTGGACGCACGCCACCGAAGCTGCCGAGAAGTGGAACCGGCCGGGCGTCTTCACGACGCTGCACGGATTCGAGTGGACCTCCGCGCCGGGCGCCAACAACCTGCATCGCACCGTGATCTTCCGCGACAACGCCGAGCGCGTGAACCAGGTCCTGCCGTTCTCCGCCTTCGACAGTTCGGACCCGGCCCAGCTCTGGAAGTACATGGACGCGTACGCGGAGAAGACAGGCGGCCAGGTGCTCGCCATTCCGCACAACGGCAACCTGAGCAACGGCATGATGTACTCCGCCGAGACCTTCGACGGCAAGCCGATGGACCGCGCCTACGCCGAAGCGCGCGCGAGCCACGAGCCGCTGCTCGAGGTGACGCAGATCAAGGGCGACGGCGAGACGACCCCGTACTTGTCGCCGACCGACGAATTCGCCGATTTCGAGCGCTGGGACGTCGACTTCGGCAAGATGGCGCGGGCCCAGGACAACGTGCTCCACGCCAACTACGCGCGCTCGGCGCTGAAGCTCGGACTCGAGCTGGAGGCCAAGCTCGGCGCCAATCCCTACCAGACCGGCATGATTGGCGGCAACGATGCCCACGTCGGCGTGGTCACGACGAGCGAAGACAACTTCTTCGGTGAGTTCGCCAACGGCTTGCCGTCGCCGGAGCGTTGGAAGACCCCGCTTGTGACGGGAAAAGACGGCAAGCCCGTGGTGTCGGTCTGGAACGAATCCGCGTCGGGCCTCGGTGGCGTGTGGGCGCGCGAGAACACCCGCGAGGCGATCTGGGACGCGCTGAAGCGCAAGGAAGTCTATGCCACGACCGGCGACCGGCCGGTGGTGCGCGTGTTCGCCGGCTGGAACTTCGCGCCGGCGGACCTGAACCGCCCTGATTTTGCTGCAAACGGCTATGCGCACGGCGTGCCGATGGGCGGCAACCTCAGCAAGCCGGCGGCCGGTCAGCGGCCTGCTTTCCTGGTCTATGCGATGCGCGATCCAGACGGCCCCAACCTCGATCGCATCCAGGTCGTCAAGGGATGGCTTGGCAAGGACGGCAAGTCGCAAGAACGCATCTTCGATGTGGCAGTGTCGGGCGGGCGCAAGATTGGCGCGGACGGCCGCTGCAAGACATTGGTCGGCAGCACCGTGGACGTGGCGAATGCGACCTACACCAACACCATCGGCGCCGCGATGTTGTCGGCGTACTGGAAGGATCCGACGTTCGACGCCTCGCAGCGCGCGTTCTACTACGTGCGCGTGATCCAGATTCCCTCGCCGCGCTGGACCGCGTACGACCAGAAGCGTTTCGGCATCAAGATGCCCGACTACGTCCCGATGACCGTCACCGACCGCGCCTACACCTCGCCCATCTGGTACTCGCCAAGCTGAGCCGAGCGGTCCGCGGCGGTTTGTTCACCGATACATCAGGAGACCTGAATTCATGCGACTCACCAAGATGCTGACAATCGGAGTCCTGGGCCTGGCAAGTTCGTTGGCGATGGCGGAAGAGGTGGACTGCAGCAAACTGGCGAGCCCGCAAGCACGCCAGCAATGCGTCAAGCAGAAGTCCGGCGCCGAAGTCGACTGCACCAAGGTCGCCGACCCTCAGGCGAAAAAGGAATGCGTCCAGCACAAGCAGCAGAACAGCCCGGACTGCAGCAAGCTCGCCACGCCGGAAGCGCGCCAGGCTTGCGTCCAGCAAAAGGCGAAGTGACCCGGCGAACCAACGATCCGTCGCCGCGCGGGAAACCTGTGTGTCTCGCGCGGCGGCACCTCGATGGACTTCGGGCAGCAGGCCCCATGGATAGAGAATTCGTATGTTGAGATCGAACTCAAGGGCAGTGCTCCTGGCCTCGTTGTGGACCTTCACAGCGCTACTCCCCGTGCAGTCCCGCGCAGACTCCCCGGCCGACCAGTGGCAGTGGCGTGCGACGATCTACGCATGGCTCCCGAGCCTCGGAGGCGAAACCTCGTTTCCGCCGGGCGGCGACGGCCCGACGATCGACATCAGTGCCGATCAGATCATCAGCAGTCTCAATTTCGCCTTCATGGGTTCCCTGGAAGGCCGCAAGGGGCCGTGGGGCGTGGCAACCGACGTCATTTACCTCGACCTTGGCGGGTCGCAGAAGGCGACTCGGGACTTCGGCATCGGCCGGATCGAGTTGCCGGCCTCGGTCGACGCGAATCTCCGGCTCGACGTCACGGGCTGGGTGTGGACGCTCGAGGGAAGTTACGCGGCGGTGCAACAGCAGCAGCTTCACCATGGACGTGCTTGGCGGGCGCACGAATGCTGGACCTCGAGGAGGGCCTGCGCTGGAGCCTGAACGGCGATATTTCGTCCTTGCCGCTGCCGGGACGCTCGGGCTCGAGCGGCGTCAAGGACACCCTGTGGGACGCGATCGTCGGCTTGAAAGGCCGCACCACCTTCGGTCCTGATCGCCAGTGGTCCGTTCCTTTCTATGTCGACGTCGGCGCAGGCGATTCCGACCTGACGTGGCAAGGCGTGGTCGGACTGGCTTACGCCTTTGATTCCGTTGACGTCACGGCCGCCTGGCGCTATCTCGATTACGACCTGGGCAGTCATGCCCCGATCCAGTCGATCAATTTCAACGGGCCTGCGCTGGGTGTCTCGTTCCGGTTCTGAACCGCGCGGGCAACTGATTCAAATGAGCAAACCGAATTACGACTCTGCGTGCATCTGCGCGCGTGATGAAGGTGACCGGCTGGGGAGTCATCCTCGCTGGGCCGATCATGACACTCGCCTATGCACCCGGGTTCTTCTGGGGGGAATTGCCGCACGACTTCCCGCTGCTGGGGCCGGCACATCCGCCGTCACCGCTGCACGGCGCGCATCCGTACCTGTTCATGATCTTTGCGCTCTACCTGGCATGGGCAATCCTGCTCGTGCGGGGTGCAAAGAATCCGAGGGCTGCCGCATCGCTGTTCGACTGGGGCATCCTGGCCAACGTCATGCACGGGTCGCTGATGGTGTACCAGGCCTTCGCCTACCCGAATGAACACGCTCACATGTGGGGCGACATTCCACTGCTCTTCGCCGTCAGTGGCGTGATGTGGTACTGGCACCCCAATCGAATCGTGCCTAATCGCTCGCCCGACGTGTGATGAGCGGCTCCTGGGACTACGATGTCATCGTGGTCGGCAGCGGCTACGGCGGGTCGAGCGCCGCCGAGGCCTTGGCGCGTGCAGGACTCAAGGTCGGGATACTGGAGCGCGGCACGTGGTGGGGCGCGTTCGGCGGCCACCGCGCGTTGCCGGAAACGCTTGCCCGCAGGTCATGGCGGCGCTGCGTGGGCTGAACTTTTCGGGCTTCGGGCGCAACCTCTCGATTCCACTGTCACGGCGCGGAGTACTCGAAGTGTCCCTGCACGGCGGCACGATCGTGTTGAACTCGGCGGGCGTCGGCGGGAACTCGCTGGTGAGTGGCGGATACCTGCAACGTCCGGCGCCCCAGTTCTATGACGCGCTGCCGCCGGAACTGACGCAGGCCGAGCTGGCTCCGCATTACCAACGGATCGAGCGCGCGCTGGAAGTGTCGCCCGGCCCGCAGGATCAGCACCGGCTCACCAAGCTGACCACCCTTGCCGGTCAGCACGGCTGGACCATCGGGGCGCCGCCACAGGCGATTCGCTGGACGAGCGACGAGCCGCAGTCGCGGCCGGCGTGCACGCACTGCAATCGCTGCACGTTCGGCTGCAACGTCGGCGCCAAACAGAGCTTCGACCAGAACCTGATCCCGAGCGCCATGCGGGCCGGGGCTGAGGTTCGCGACCTGTGCACGGTGCAGGCCATACAGCGCGTCAAGGATGGTTACGAGGTCAGGGTCCATGACGGCCGCGCGCAGCGTGCAATCGTGGTTCGCGCGCCGCGAGTCGTCGTGGCCGCGGGCGGATTGAATACCCTGAAGATACTGCTGCGCTCGACCGCAACCGGCGCGCTCGGCACGATGCCGTTGCTCGGTCACCATTTTTCCATGGGCGCGGACACGGTGGCCTTCTACCGGCTTCCGCGCGTGCGGCCCGTGAAGGAGGTCGCGGGACACCTCGTGGACGTCCAGATCCAGGTTCCCGCGGCGGGCGGCGGATTCGACCAGCAGATCCTGGCCGCAACCGGCCCGTTTTTTCCCGGGAGTTGGCTGTTGCGACGATTGCAGAGGGACACGGTCCCCCTGTTCGGGTTCGGCCCCGACGCGATGGACGGTGAGGTGACGTGGCGTCGTCGTGGCATCGTCGTACGACATGAACCGCAGGCGCTCGTGGCACGAATCCAGACGTCGCTGGATCGCATCGCACAAGCTCTCGGCGGCAGGCGACCAGTGCGTCCGCTCGACGCCGACCGGCGCGTTCGTCCGTGGCTCAGCATGCACCCGATCGGCGGCTGTCGAATGGCAACGGACGTCAGTCGAGGCGTGGTCGACTACAGGGGAGAAGTGTTCGGCCACCCCGGCCTCTACGTGGCCGACGCCGCCATATTGCCGACCGTGACGATAGCCGGACCACAACTCAGCGTCGCCGCCCTCGGGTCCTGGATCGCAGAACGCATTGTCACGGAGGCGAGATGAGCGTCGCGTGGAAGACCGTTGTCTTCGTCTGGATTTTTGCCGAGGCTGCACTTGTGTGGGATGCAGACACCGCGATCGACTTCGAGAAATGGTATCGCCAACGCTGAGGCGACGGTCTGCTTCGGGTCGAAAGCGCCGGTCGGATGTCCGCTCTCTGGATCGTGACCGCTTGCTGCTTTTCGCAGCCGGGTCGCGGTTCAGGGCGGGGCGGTGAGGGACGTCATGCCCGCGGCTTGCGCGCGCAGTTCGTGAGTGCTACAAACGTGGTACGCCGCATGCATGCAGGACTTGACTCATGGCTGAAACGACCACGATTCGCTTGCCACCCAAACTGCGCGCGCGCATCCACGCGCTCGCGAAGCAATCCGGACGCTCGGCCCACAGCTTCATCCTCGAAGCGGTAGAGCGGCATGCCGACTACGAGGAGCAGATGCGCAGCCTCGTCAAGGAAGCATTGGCGGCCGACGAGGAGATCGAGCGGACCGGTGAGGTGTATCGCGCGGACGACGTGCACGCCTGGGTAGAACGCCTGGCCCGCGGTCAGGACGCTGCACGGCCGAAGCCGTGGCGACGGTAGTCTATTCGGCGCGGGCACTGATCCACCTCGAGCGCGCCTTCGAGTTCCTGGCAGGCGAGAACCCGGACGCAGCCATCGCGGCGGCGCGGGCCATCCGTTCGGCCGTCGAGAACCTGGCCGCGCACCCGCTGCTCGGGCGGCGGGTGCACGGCGACATTCGGGAACTCGTGATTTCCTACGGCCAGACGGGCTACATCGCGCTGTACCGATTCGTCGTTCCGCAGGACGAGGTGAGGGTGCTTGCGATCCGACACCAGCGGGAGATCGGATTCGTGCCCTAGGCGGGTTGCGTCGTCTGCTATCTGGGTGCGGCTACGCACAGGGTGGCGGTTCGCTGCGCGGTCACACGTCAATCACACGCGAGATCATCGCCGGCGGCAAGTGACTGATCTGGCGAGCGGAGCGCGGCAGGTCCGACCTCCTCACGCCAGGGCCGTCGCAACGGATTCAACGCGTGCGACTTCTGGATGCTTGGGGAGCCGCGGTCCGGCCACGCCGGCTCCGCCACTCCGCCGGACCCATGCCTGCCCATCGTCCGAAGGCACGAGTGAAGGAGCTGCACTCGGCGTAGCCCAGCGTTGATGCGACCTCTCCGACAGGCATCCGGGTGCTTCGCAGCAGATGGCACGCAGTGTCGTAACGGGCCTCCTCGCGCAGTTCCAGAAACGTGGTGCCGGCCGCCGCCAGATGGCGCTTCAGCGTCCTGACGTGCAACCCCATGTGTTCCGATGCGGCCTCGATCGAGCAGCGGGGCCCCGTGACCATCGTGCGCAGATGTCGGCGGACCCGGCCCACGACGTCGTCCTGGTCGCCGGCACCCGCGAGCAGCTCATCCACGCGCTCTCGCATCATGCGGTGCAGAATCGGATCGGCACCGGGCGGCGACCTTGCAAGCCAGCGGGCCGGGAACGTGATGCCGGAGCGTTCCTGGTCGAATCGCGGCGCCACGAGAAAGGCCGTGCGGATGCGCGCCGTGGCCGGCGGAGCCGCCAAGGCAAAGTGCACGTCGGTCGGGTGCCATTGCGGCCCGCAGAGCGCGCGCAGCATGTTGAAGCCGATGGCCACGGCGGCGGCGATGAGTTGCTCGGCGTTCGGCACGTCAGGCTCGACGATCGCATAACCGAACGACACCGACCCGCCGTGATGGTCGAGCGTGATCGTGCCGCCGCCGTCGGCGATGTGGTACAGGCGCTGAATCGTATGCAGGGCGGTCCGGACGTTGGGCGCGCTCTGTGCGAGGTAGCCGACCGCGCCCAATGACGAGATCCCCGCGCGTTCGCCGACCAGCAGCCCGAAGTGTTCGCACGACGTCGCCTCGACGCACCGGCCGAAGATGCGCCCGACCATCGAGTACGCAATCCGGTTCTCGGGATCGCCGAACACCGAGGGCGAGAGCTTGAACTCCCGGAGCAGCCGGGAGGCGTCGACGCCGAGCCCGGCGAGCACGGACGGGAGCGCCATGATCGGCGCAACGCGCACCTGGGCGGCCCCGAAGCTCGGACGCTTCGAGCGGAGTTCACCGCCGGACGGACGTCTATTTGACCGGGGTATCAATCATCACCCTGGGAGAGCGGTGTCCCAAATAGTTAATCGAATGGCCCCGAACATCAAGCGCATGCGCCGCGGCGACGGCACGATTCGCAACCGGGTCCGTTTACCAGGAGCGCCGGCACGGGCGCGCCGCAATAAGAGTGGGGGCAAATGACGATGAACAAGACGGCCTGTTCACAGATGTTCAGCCTGGCGCTGCTGGCCTGCGCCGCCGTCCCGGTGCACGCCGCCGAGCCGGTGACGATCGACAATTTCCGGCGTGCCGAAACCCATCACTACTTCAAGTCCTACGTCGACAAGGGCTGTTTCGGCAAGCTCTGCAACGATCGGTCCCCGCCGCCGGTCGACAAGCAGGACGTGATCCGGATGAACCGCGACACGCCCTACACGGCGGGGATCTTCGACCTCGCAACGCCGGTGACGATCGTGAAGCCGGACACGGGCAAGCGCTTCCAGTCGATGCTCGTCATCGACGAGGACCAGTACAACCCGCTGGTCGCCTACAAGCCGGGCAGCTATACGCTGACGCAGGAGAACATGGGCACGCGGTATGTGGCCGTGCTGTTCCGCACGTTCATGGATCCCAACGATCCGGCCGACGTGAAGGCGGCGCACGCAGCGCAGGATGGCGTCCAGGTGATCCAGGCCAATCCCGGCAAGTTCGAAGTGCCCGACTGGGACCAGGACCAGCGCGTGAAACTGAGCGGAGCGCTGGCCGGCCTGTTTCCATACGTCCCTGACAGCCGCGACATGTTCGGCCCCAAGGGCAAGGTCAACCCGGAGCGCCACCTGATCGGCACGGCCGCGGGGTGGGGCGGCAACCCGCTGGAAGATGCGAAGTACGACATTGGCTCGGTCGAGCTGAACGACGGCACGACGCCTCACGTGCTGACGGTAGGGGACGTGCCGGTCGATGGCTTCTGGTCCGTCACCGTCTACAACGACAAGGGCTTCTACGAGGCGCCCGAGAATGCGATCTCGATCAACAACGTCACTGGCAAGCGCAACAAAGATGGATCGATGACGATCCACTTCGGCGGTGATCCGAAGGCCGTCAATTACCTGCGCATCATGCCGGGCTGGAACTACATCGTGCGCCTGTACCGGCCGCGGGCCCAGATTCTCGATGGCACCTGGACGTTCCCGAAGCCCATGCCGGTCGGTTGACGGTCACTGACGCCGGGGCCTGATCACTTACAGCACCGTCGATTCTCCAGTACACCTCGGCGCCCGCGACGGGCCTGATTACAATCCCACCCCCGTAGTCGGGTCTCGTCGCGGTGCGCCGCGGCTCAAGGCGAGCTATCGCGTCTACTGACTGCTTGCAGTCCATGACGGACCGTTCCCGTTCGCACGTGAATCACACGCAGTACCGTCGGAGAACGTAACTGTTTGATTCAGCGTGCCAGGCACGGCGGCTCACGTGGTTTCAATTCCCATCACCCGCTCCACTCTCCTGCCTGGTTCGACGAAGAGGAGCTTCGGTCCGAGCCACATAAACGACGACGGGCTGACAGTCCGCAAATTCCACATATCCGCCGCCGGACAACCGCTGTACTTTCCGCCGACCAGAAAGACCCCGTCCGGAACATCACCCGTGTCATCGATACAAGCACTTCGGCAATCGATCGCCGCCGGCGCCTGCACAATCACGCTCCTGGCGACTCCAGCGATGGCCTCAACCCAGGTGTCACCGCCGCTCGTCGCCGTGGGCCACGTTCTGCCTGACGTGGTCATGGCCGGCCTGAACGGCCCGCACAAAACTCTGTCCAGCTACCGCGGGCGGCCGCTCATCATCAATGTGTGGGCCAGTTGGTGCAGTCCCTGTCGCAAGGAAGCGGCTTCGCTCGAACGCCTGGCGTGGAGTGAAGCGGGCAGTCGATACACCGTGATCGGGATTTCGACGGACGACGACAGGAACGCGGCGCAGCAGTGGCTCCGGAATTCCAATGCCACGATCAGCCACTACATCGACTCCGGGCCGCGTTGGACGCTGGAGCACATGCTCGGCGCATCGACCATACCCATCACGGTACTCGTCGACGCACGGGGTCGCATCGTCGCGAGGTTCCGAGGTGCGCGTGACTGGGACAGTGCCGAATCGATCCAACTGATTGAGCGCGCATTCGCCGGCGCCGGCCACTCCGTACCGGCGCGCTGACTGCCGCAGCTTTCGCGGCCATCAGTGCCGAATGGTCCGGCAGAAACTCGCACGCGAACCCAGCGCGGGGTGCCTTTCCCCTGTGTCGTTATCCGCCAGATTGGCGCCCGGCTACAGGTTAGCCGACCGCCACCACGTCGCATGATCCCCGCGCAGGACTTCATGCGACGGCATCGGGTAATGCGCCAACTGCGGCCCATTGCCGACATAGAACCCGCCCTTGACCGTGCGATACGGGAACTCGGGCGAGTGCACGCGGTGGACGAGCTTGCTCTGCTTGCCGTTCGGGCTGATCTGCAGCAGCGCCTCGCGCAAGTGATGGATGTACGAGTACGGCAGGTCGCCCACGGGCGCGTTTGTCGGATCGCTGGCGAGCGCACCGAGCGCAAGTTCGACGAAGCACAAGGCGGGGAACCGGATGAACTTCGCCGGCTGACTGGTTATCCCGGAGTAATACGCGTGCGCGCCCTGCGTGCTGACGACCAGACTGTTGACCGGTGCCAGGTCGTGATAGAGGTGCAGGCCCGGCTCTTCGGCGGGCATTGAACCGGCCCGGCTCACGCCGAGGGTGTGCCCATAGGCCGTGCTCAGGTAGAGCTTGCCGAGCGCACTGACCGGGATGTGCTCGAGCACCCGGTACATCGAGACGTATACGGAATTCTTCGGGGTACCGTCCGGGTGCGGCACGCAGCGGGCGATCGCCTCGTCGATGTTGAACGACGGATGACGAAATGCGGGATCAACCGCGAAGAAGATCGCCTGGCCCTTGGACTTGTAGCGGTGGCCCGTCGCGTAATACTGGCCAAACTGCGCCGGGGTCAGCATGGAGGCAATCAACGCCTCTGGAAGCAGCGAGAAATACAGGTGAATCGTCATGGCTATGCACCCAGTCCAAGTCGAGATGACTCAGTTTTGTTGCGCCGAAAAGTACTCGGCGCGCCTGAAAAGCACAATCGATTGCGGTGAATCCCTAGCAGGACTGCGATCATCGAATGCGTACAACCCGAAGCGAGCCTGCCATCCGTCCTGCATGAACGTTTCGAACGCTGCATCCTGGCCGGGAATTGCAAATGCGCTGGTGATCATGCCGCTGCCGTCGGCGTTCCATCGTCCGGTTGCATCCTGGGAGTGGTGGCCGAAATACGTGAACACCTGGAACCAGTCCTTGCCGGCGGCATTCATCGCAACGCTCATGAATCCTGGCTGGGGCGCCTTGCGGGGGACACGAAGGCCACTGCCCGTGACCGTAGCCGAGACCTGCTCCGTCGGGAGTTCAAGATGGATCGACCACTGATTGGGCGACGTGTTCCGGACCCGAAGCGGAACGAACTCGGCAGTCGGGTCGGATGCGAGGATTCTCGCCTTTTCCGATAGCTCCCTCGGGTACCAGCTCGCAAGTTGCACCCACTGGACGGTACCAAGCATCCTCGCGTCAGGCGTACCTTCGGCGCGTGCCCACAGGAACGCCATCGGCATGGGATCCGCACCGTGCACGCGGAATCCGTCGATCAGCACCGAACCTGCCGTCACGAAACAGAGGCTGCCGACCACATGCTGATCGAGCGACGGCAGGCCATTTGAGACATCTCCACGTCGCGCCAACTGAGCCACTCCCTCATCCCGGGCGGCGAGTTCCTGTGCCGTCAGCAGCCGGTATCCCCTGGGTGGGCGCGCCACAATCTGCCGGGGATCCAGCAACAGGTCCCGGCAGATCTCCGTTCGAACGTCAGTCATCTCCCCGATCGCGACTGCGCCGTCGGGCAGTTCACCGAAGCGGACTGCGGTCGAACCCGACGGTTCATTCCCGGCTGCGCTCGCAACGCCGAGGAGCATCGTGACAGGCATCAAGCGAATTCCGCGTGCTACCGACGCGCGCCGCCCTGCGGGTTCAGTGTGCACGGGACCTTCAGTGCCCCGACGTCCCGACCGACCGCAATACCATGTCGACGTGAACCGGTGCGCCGCGAGTGACGACCGCATAATGCTGGTCGTTGATGAATCTGAGCTGGCCGCCGTCCTCGATTCGTGCCTGCACAGCGTACGAGTGATTGGCCTCGATCCTGGTCGAGTCGTAGGCAATCGCGAACGCGAGCGGCACCTGTTGGCCGCCCGAGTGGATGACCTGTTCGCCGATTACCACCGCCGGGGCATCCGCCCGCGAGACGTCGACGAGCTGGACCTTGATCACCGCCGTAGGTGGTAGTGCGATGCGCTCGCGGTAGGTCACCGTACCCGTGACCAGGGCGGGCGCCGCTGCGCCCCCCTCCGGCACGGCGTTCGTCGCTGCGCATCCCGTCAGGATCACCGCCGCGAGCGCGATCAGTCGATTGTGCATGAGTCCGTCACCGATGTTGAATGGAAGCGGGCCGAGGCCTGGTGGCAATAGCCTCCGGCAATCCATCGTACGCCGCGACTGTGATGGTCCCAAGCCTATCGTAGAGGGGACCGCGATGACGAATGCTACTGCTCGCCTGATCCGCTGAAGTGTGCTGACCAGGGCCAGCGGTGTGAGTCCGGAGATCGCTCGCGGGCTGGAGCGGGGCTGCACGAGCCCCGCCCCGAACCGATGTCACGGGCTGGGAGGACTATCTAGAACGAAGTCCCACAGATCCTCGGGGATCGCGTAGTTGTGCACGAACTCGATGGCACGCAAGCCGTCGCCGGTCGCCAGTACGAAGCCGTTGATGCCGGTCACCGCCACGGGCTGCGGCCCGTTCTGGTCGCTGAGCCAGTCCATCAGACTGACGCGCGCTTCCTGCCAACGCCGCGTATCGGAGATGGGCTGCAGAACCTCGAGCTGGCGGTCGCGCCAGGCGCTGCGCAGATAGCTTGTTGCACGGAAGTTGACGAAGCGTTCGTTCGCCGGCGCCGGCAGGTCAGCCGTCGCAGGCTTTGTCGTGCACGCCACTTCCGGCGCACCGTCCGCACCGCCGCAGTCGCGAATCAGCGCCGGCAGCGTGAACACGTTCGCCTTGGAGATCTCCGTATCGAGGGTGATCTTCAGGATGCGATTCATGTATTGCACGAGGTCGACGGTGATAATGCCGGTCTTGCTGGCGGCTGCCGCAAGGAAAGACCCTGCGCGAATGAAGTCCCGGCTGAGGAGTCGCTCTCCAGCAGCGCACGCGGAATCGAACACACCGCCCGGGAAGCAAGCATCGGCCATATTGATTTCACCACGAGGCAACAGGTGGCGCATGCCGGCATCGAACTTGGCATAGTCGCCCGCCGCGAGTGCCGGGTGGAACTGGGTGCCGGCCGCAGGATCGCCATGTGCGAAGGTGTCGACCTCACCGGGGTCCGTCTGCAGGTGCCCGTATTTCATCAGGCGCGTATACAGCGCGAGGTTCTCCATCGGTGAGTCGATCGCTCGCCAGGAGGCGCAGCGTGTGGTCACGGTACCCGTCTCAGTCGTGAATGGACCGCACTCATAGCCGAGCTGCATCCGGCCCGTCGCGTCCTGGCCGACCCTGCCAACGTCCGGGTCCTTGATCGAGGAGATGACCTCGTCGAAGTGCATGCGGTTGTTGCGCTCCTTGGTGCGTCCGCCGCTCAACCGGCCAAAGTAATTGACCTCGACCACCGCCGACGGAGTCGCAGGGTCGCAGCTCAGGTCGGCGAACGGGATTTCCGCACCGGTGCCGTCGACCGGGATCGGGCAGTAGTCAAAGCCGAAGGTGTCGCTCTTCAGCTCCACCCAACGTTTCTGCAGGATGGGTTGTCCGGTGACGGCATCGCGCTTGATATGGATCAGGTCGCCAAACACGTCGCCGCATCCCGAGCCACCGCCGCCCTCGCCACCGCCCTGTGCCAACGCGAGCGCTGGCACCGTCATCAGCAGGATAACCAGCCCCAGCTTCCTGGTCTGCCGACAATTGCTTCTCGTCATGATCGCTCTCCTTAAGCTTATAGAGCCGCAAGCTCCACGCCGGAGTGCGGCTCACTGCCGTGAAGAGACGCATTCTTGAATCGAACGGCACTTGACGCCCCAAACGCCACTGCACCAGGAGCATCGGGCCGCGCCCCACGCGGCTCGACCGTCGAGCGCCGCATCGATTGCCGTGCGTCCCTTGGCGGCACTTGTACGCGGACCACCTTAAGGGACGCTAAAGACTGCGCATTGCGCAGCGCGCAGCGTTCAGTCCGCGACGAACACCAGCTTGATCGCGGGATCGGTCATTGCTTCCGCAGCGTCCTGAAACCGAACCTGCCGGGTGATCAACCGGTCGGGATGCGAGTGACCGCAGCGTGCACATTCCAGTGCGGCGCCCAGGTCGGCCCGGGCATGGACGCGACTGACCGTGTACGTGATTCCTTTCATGTACATCGAACGAAGGGGAATGCTCGACTTCTCGCCGGTGCCGGCGGACACGCCGGTGCAGATGCCGCAAGGCGCGGTCGATCGCAGTGCGAACGTCAACGCATCCGGCAGCCCGCCGGCCTCGACGACAATCGGGAACTGCTCCTGGACTACGAGGTCGGGCGCATAGACTGTCGGGATCACGTCGGCGCCGAGCGCCCTAGCGGCGTCGAGGCGACGGGCGTCGAAATCCCGGTAGACGACCCCCCCGGCGCCGAGTGCGCGTGCGGCCTGGACTGCGAACAGGCCGACGCTCTGGGCCAAGCCGCCGACCACGAGCACCCGGGCCCCGGGATTGCGCCGGAGGGGCTCGGCGACGGTTCGAAATCCGTCCGTGGCGTTGTCCGAGATCGCAGCCGCGCTCGGCAGCGACACGCCGGCAGGAATCCTGACCAGCATGGCGTCGGCGTACGGCACACGAATGCAGTCGCTGAGCCCACCACCCCATTCGGTGCCCGAACTCGGGGCGAGGCCGTACGCGGAGTAGGGCGGTACGGCGCTACACGCATTCGTGAAGCCGCGCCGGCACATGTCGCAGCGCCCGCAATTGATCTGGAACGGCACGATGACGCGGTCACCGGGTTGTGCCACCGTGACCCGTTCGCCCACGGATATGACTTCACCCGCGATCTCGTGCCCGAACGCGAATGGCCCCTGCATTGGAAAGAGGCCGGTGGCGATGTAGAGGTCCAGGTCGCAGCGGGTGACGGCGAGTGGCCGGACCAGTGCCTGTTCATCGCCTTCGAGGCGCGGTGCCTCGACGTCCTGCCACTCCAGCTTGCCGGGCCTGACAAACGTGAGCTGCCGCATCACCGCTGCCTCGATTGAATTCGGCGCCATGACCCGATCAGGGCGTCCGCGGCGCGCGAAACATCATATGGCGTCGTACCCCTGCCCAGCGTGAGGCGGACGGTACCCAGCGCCTCGGCCTCCGGAACGCCCATCGCCAGAATGACTGCCGATGCGCTCTCGTGGCCTGCATGGCACGCCGAGCCCGTCGAAGCGGCCACAGTCGGTGCGCCGCGCCAGAACCTCGTTGCCGGTGACGCGAGGGAAGCGAACGCTGAGGGTATTCGGGAGGCGCCGCACCGGGTCGCCATTCAGCCGGAGGTCCGGGATCTCCGCGGCCAGGCGCTCGCAGAGTTCGTCCCGCAGATGCCGAATGCGTGCGGCCAGGTCGTCGAGGTCCCGGGTCGCGAGCTCGCATGCCAGACCCAGCCCGACGATGGAAGCGACGTTCTCGGTACCGGGTCGCAGGCCGTGCTCATGGCCCGCCCCGAGCACGAAAGGGTGCAGCGGAGTATCGCGGCGCACGTACAGCGCGCCGACTCCCCTTCGGCGCATACAGCTTGTGGCCCGCCAAAGAGAGCAGGTCGACGCCGAGTTCGCGCACGTTGACCGGGACCTTGCCGACGGACTGGGCTGCATCCGTGTGGATGACCGCGCCGCACTCATGTGCCAGGCTCGTGAGTTCCGCAATCGGCTGGAGCACCCCGGTCTCGTTGTTCGAGTGCATGACCGTCACCAGGGCGGTGCCTGCGTCGGTCGCGGTACGCGCCTCGTCCACCCGCGCCCGTCCATCCGGAATCGACACCGATCCGCGTCACGCGCCAGCCGTGCTGCTCGAGCCACGCGCAGGGCTTGCCGGTCGCCGGATGCTCGATGACCGTGGTGATCACGTGACGGCGATCCCCGCGCGCCTCGCACACCCCGCGGATCGCAAGGTTGTTGGCCTCGGTGCCGCCGGAGGTGAAGACGATCTCCTCCGCACTGCAGCCGAGCAACGCTGCAACCTGGCCGCGGGCCCGCGTGACCGCCATCTCGGCCGCCTGGCCGTAGACGTGGCCACTCGACGGGTTGCCGAAATGCTCACGCAGGTACGGCAGCATTGCGTCCACGACCTCCGGCAGCACGGGTGTCGTGGCGTTGTGGTCGAGGTAGATCGGCAGTTCGGCGGCCATGACTCAGAACACCAGCGTCTTGTCGGCCCAGGCGGTCCAGTCGGTCAGCTGGCTCAAGGAGCCGCGCTGGGTTCCTTCGGCAAGCTCGGCATCCGAGATACCGCGGGCATCCATGCAGGTGCCGCAGACGCCAATCTCGACGCCGTGGCGCGACGCCGGACCCTGCAACATCACCTCGACGTTGTAGTAACCCGGCGGCACCTTCTGGTTCGCTTTCGCGCAGCTCGCGGCATCGCCCATCAGGAACACCTTCACCTCCTCGCCCGGTCGGCGGGCCAGCGTACCGGCGAGCCGCAGTGCGTTGTAGCTGCGCTCCGTTCCGTAGGGCGGGTCGTTCAGGATGAACAGCGTCTTGCTCATGATCCGGCTCCGCGTGCGGCCTGCTTGCGCCACGCGTCCGTCCCGCCGCACAGCGAACGGACCTGGCTGAATCCGCGGGCACGCAGCAGCGCGGCCGCGCGCTCCGATCGTCCGCCACCCTTGGCGCAGACGGTGACGACGAGCGCATCGCGGCGGAGTTCGCCGGCGCGGGTGTCGAGCGCGTCGAGCGGGATATTGACGGCATCCGTCACATGGCCGGCGCCGAACTCCTCGGGTGATCGGACGTCGACGATCACGAGGGATCGAGTCCGGGCCAGTGCGTCGAGATCCGCCGTTTCCACGCATGACGTGCCTTCGCCGAGCTGCGGCGTCTGGATTGCTGCGCTTCAGGGTCTCGTTCATCCGGACGGCGACCACGGCGCCGGAGGCGAACGTGATCGCGGCCACTGCCCACATGGCCGCGGGGAGTCCAAGCGCGTCGGCGATCAGTCCGGCCAGCAGCGCCCCGAAGGCGTAGCCGAGATCGCGCCACAGGCGATACACGCCGACCGACGAGGCGCGCCAAGACGGATGCGCGACGTCCCCGATCGCGGCGAGCAGCGTCGGGTAGACCATCGCCGTGCCGATACCCAGCAGGGCCGCCCGGCCGCATATCCCGCAAACCCGTCCGGCCATGATCACCACTGCAATGCCGACGGCCTGGACCCACATGCCCGACGCGATGAGCCACTTGCGCCCCACCCGGTCGGACCACGCCCCGGTGAACAGCTGGCCGATGCCCCAGGTGGCGGGATAGACGGCCGCCAGCGTGCCGATCTGTTCGAGATTCATGCCGGCCGCGACGAAGAACAGCGGGAACAGGCCCCACGCCATGCCATCGTTGAGGTTGTTGACGAGGCCCGCCTGGCTGACGCTCGAAAGGTCGCGATCCGTGAGCGTCGTGCGCCAGAAGATCTCGCGCTGGGTCGGCCGTTCATGCGACGCGAGCTCGCCGTGCAGCTTCGACTCATGCGCGACGTGGTGTGCGGTCTCGCGCACGAGCAGCACCGACAGCAGCAGGCCCACCGCCACGAACACCACACCCAGGTAGAACGGCTCGGGGCGCAGCCCGTACCGCGCGGCGATGTACCCGGTCGCGAGTGCGCTGCCGGCGACGGCGAAGTAGCCCGCGAACTCGTTGAGGCCCATCGCGAGCCCACGGTTCTTCGGACCGGCGAGGTCGATCTTCATGATCACCGTCGTCGACCACGTGAGGCCCTGGCTCACGCCGAGCAGCGCATTGGCCGCCAGCACCCAGGACCACGACGGCGCCCACATCAGCAGGAACGGCACGGGCACCGCCACCAACCAGCCCGCGACCAGCACGTGCTTGCGACCGAAGCGGTCGGACAGGCGGCCGGCGAGGTAATTGGTGAAGGCCTTGGTGACGCCGAACACCACGATGAACGACAGCACCGCGGTCTTCGCGACCAGCTGGAATTCCTGCTCGGCCAGCGGCGGCAGGATGGATCGCTCGAGGCCGATCATGGCGCCGACGAACGCGTTCACGACCACGAGCAGCGAGAACTGCCAGAGGTTCTCTCGCAGCCCGAGTCGAACGTCGGTCATGCGCGCGCTCCGGTGCGCCGGACCTCCCGGGCGCGCCGGCTCGGGACCGCGACTCGCCAGCCACGGGCACGCCAGTCGGCAATCCCCTGCTCCATGCGATGCGCCCGGAATCCCTTGTGCCTCAGCAACTCCACGGCCTCGATGGCCATGACGCAGTACGGGCCGCGGCAGTACGCGACGACCTCGCGGTCCTTGGGAATCTCCCTGAGGCGCTCGGCCAGTTCGCCCACGGGAATCGAGCGGGCGCCGGGAATGTGCCCGGCTTCGTACTCCTCGAGCGGCCGGACATCGAGCACGGTGACCTCGCCGCTACGCACGCGGCGCGCCAGCTCGTCGCTCGGGATGACCTCGAGCTCGCTGCGGCGCTCGAGGAATTCGTGCGTCACGCGCTCGATCTCCGCGAGGCGGGAGGTCGCCAGGGAACGCAGGACGATGAAGAAGTGAGCGACCGCCTCGTCCGCGAGCCGGTACTCTACGTAGAGACCGTGCTTGCTTGCGTCGACGAGACGCGCCGCACGCAGGATCTTCAGGTGCTGGGACGCATTGCCGACCGTGACGTTGGCGAGACCGGCCAAGGCCTCGACGGTGCGCGGGCCCTGCGAGAGCAGGTCGAGCAGCTCGAGCCGCTTCGGCGCCGAGGCGGCCTTGCTGATACGCGCGACCTGCTCGTAGATCGCGTCCTTGTACTGGCGCTGGGTCGTCGGCATCGTGCGAGTATTCTAGTGAGTACTAGAATAGTCAATAATTCCTCCAGCGGGCGCTCATGACATTCATTAATTGATCGTCCTTTGGAAATTACTCCAGGTCGAAGCGGTCCAGGTTCATCACCTTGTTCCACGCCGCAACGAAGTCCGTCACGAACTTCGGCCCGTTGTCGTCACAGGCATAGACCTCGGCCAGCGCCCTGAGCTCGGAGTTCGAACCAAACACCAGGTCGACGCGAGTGCCCGTCCACTTGACCTGACCCGACGCGCGATCACGTCCCTCGTAGACCCCCTCGGTCGAGGAAGGGCGCCACTCGATGCCCATGTCGAGCAAGTTGACGAAGAAATCGTTCGTCAATGTCCCGGGTGTGCTGGTGAGGACCCCGTGGCTGGACTGCCCGACGTTGGCGTTCAAGGCACGCAGGCCGCCGACCAGCACCGTCATCTCCGGGGCGGTCAGCGTCATCAACTGGGCGCGATCCAGCAACAACTCTTCGGCGGGCGTCTCGAGGCCTGCACGGAGGTAATTCCGGAAGCCGTCCGCGACGGGCTCCAGCGGGGCGAACGACTCCACGTCGGTCTGCTCCTGCGAGGCATCCGTGCGTCCAGGCGCGAAGGGCACCTTGATCTCGTGACCCGCCTTTCTCGCGGCCTCCTCGACGGCAGCGCAGCCCGCCAGCACGATGAGATCGGCCAGCGAGACCTTCTTCCTTCCAGCGTGGACCTCGCTGAATGCCTTCTGGATGGCTTCGAGCCCCCGGAGAACCTTCGCGAGTTCAGCCGGCTGGTTCGCCGCCCAGTCCTTCTGCGGCGCGAGGCGGATGCGCGCCCCGTTGGCGCCGCCGCGCATGTCCGAGCCACGGAACGTCGCGGCCGACGCCCACGCCGTGGTGACGAGCTGGGAGATCGACAAGCCCGACGCGAGGACGGTGGCCTTCAGCGCCGCGACGTCCTGCTCGTTCACGAGTTCATGGTCCACCGCCGGGACCGGGTCCTGCCAGATCAGCTCTTCGGCGGGCACCTCGGGCCCGAGGTAGCGCACGCGCGGACCCATGTCGCGGTGGGTCAGCTTGAACCAGGCGCGCGCGAAGGCGTCGGCGAATTCCTGCGGGTGCTGGTGGAACCGGCGCGAGATCTTCTCGTAGGCCGGGTCGAAGCGCAGCGACAGGTCGGCCGTCGTCATGATCGGCGCGTGCTGCTTCGACGGGTCGTGGGCGTCGGGAATCATGTGCTCCGGCCTGACATTCTTCGCTACCCACTGGTGGGCCCCGGCGGGGCTCTTCGTCAGCTCCCACTCGTAGCCGAACAGCATGTCGAAATAGCCCATGTCCCACTTGGTCGGATTCGGCTTCCAGGCCCCTTCGATGCCGCTGGTCGTGCAGTGCACGCCCTTGCCGGTGCCGAAGGCGTTCGTCCAGCCGAGGCCCATCGCCTCGAGGGGCGCGCCTTCGGGCTCGCGGCCCACCAGCGCCGGATCGCCTGCGCCGTGACACTTGCCGAACGTGTGGCCGCCGGCCACAAGCGCGACCGTCTCCTCGTCGTTCATCGCCATGCGGGCGAAGGTTTCGCGCACGTCGCGACCCGAGGCCACCGGGTCGGGGTTGCCGTTCGGGCCCTCGGGGTTCACGTAGATGAGGCCCATCTGCACGGCGCCGAGCGGGTTCTCCAGTTCACGGTCCCCGGTGTAGCGCTCGTCGCCGAGCCACGTGGTCTCCTTGCCCCAGTAGATGTCCTCCTCGGGTTCCCAGATGTCCTCGCGGCCGCCGCCGAAGCCGAAGGTCTTGAAGCCCATGGATTCGAGCGCGCAGTTGCCGGCCAGGATCATCAGGTCGGCCCAGGAAATCCTGTTGCCGTATTTCTTCTTGATGGGCCAGAGCAGCCGCCGCGCCTTGTCGAGGTTGCCGTTGTCGGGCCAGCTGTTGATCGGCGCGAAACGCTGGCTTCCGGTGCCGCCACCGCCGCGCCCGTCCGAGATCCGGTACGTTCCCGCGCTGTGCCAGGCCATGCGGATGAACAAGCCACCGTAGTGGCCCCAGTCGGCCGGCCACCAGTCCTGCGAATCGGTCATCAGCGCGTAGAGGTCTTTCTTCAGCGCGGCCAGGTCGAGCTTCTCGAACTCCTCCGCATAGTCGAACTGCCCGCCCATCGGATTGGACTTCACGGAGTGCTGGTGGAGGATCTGGACGTTCAGCCGATTGGGCCACCAGTTGCTGTTCGACTGGGCGCTGGCATGAGTGCGGGCACCGTGCATCGGGACGAACGGGCACTTCGCTTCAGTCGACATGGCTTGCTCCTTTCGATTCCTGTTGTGGTCTCGTCCGACGGTAGTGCGTTCGCGGCTGGCGATCCAATTCATTCTGCTGATGGGGGAAATAGGCAGGTCCATTGGCAAGCCGGTCGGCTTCTGAGAGATTGCGGTCATGGAGCTTCGCGACCTTGGACTCGACGACTCGTTCGCGGAAAGTGCTCGCGAGCACTGCGGCACCGACCTGTCCATTGCGCGGGTCACCGCCGTGGACAGGGCGCGGTACCTGATCCGCGACGAACACGGCGAGCTGCCCGCCGCGCTGACGGGCCGACTCCAGTTCGTCGCCGAGTCGTCCATCGATCTTCCCTGCGTGGGAGATTGGGTCTGTGTGCGCTACCTCGACGGCAGGTCTCACGCGAGCATTCACGGCGTGCTGCCGCGAAAGTCCTTCCTGAGACGGAAAGCGCCCGGCAAGGACATCGATTTCCAGATGATCGCGGCGAACATCGACGTGGCGTTCGTCATCCAGGCCTGCCACTTCGATTTCAACGTACGTCGGCTCGAGCGATACCTGGTGATGGTGAGGGAAGGGCGCATCGAGCCCGTGCTGCTACTGACGAAGACGGACCTCGTCAGCGTCGATGAGCTGGAAGCGTTGATCGGCAGGATCCGGCTCGCCGGAATCGACACGACCTTGATCACCCTCAGCAATGTGACCGGGGCGGGCCTCGATCGGGTTCGGGAGCTTCTGGCTCCCGGCAAGACTTACTGCCTCCTCGGCTCGTCGGGAGTGGGGAAGACGACGCTAATCAACCGCGTTGCGGGCGGCTCGGAATTCGAGACTGGGGCCGTCAGCCACACCGGCGAAGGGCGGCACACGACCACGCGTCGCCAGCTGGTCGTGCTCGAAGGCGGAGCCCTGCTGATCGACATGCCCGGCATGCGCGAGCTGGGCATGCTTGGGGTCGACGAAGGACTCGACGATACCTTCGCCGACATCGGGGAGCTTGCGAAGAACTGTCGGTTCGCGGATTGCGCTCACGCGAGCGAACCCGGTTGCGCCGTGCGGGCGGCGATCGAGCGACACGAATTGAGCGACGAACGTCTGCAGGACTATCTGAAGCTCAGGAAGGAGTCCGCTTTCCACGATCTGTCGTACGTGGAGCGACGAAAGAAGGACCGCGAATTCGGTCGATTCGTGCACTCCGCCATGAGGCTCAAGGACAAGCGGCGCGGGGACTGACCCCGTCATCGCTTTCGTCGTTCCGCAGGCCGGCTTCACCGATCCCACAGGGAGACGACGTAACCCACCTCGGGCGCGACGTGTCCCGCGTGCACCTCGTGCCAGGTTGCCGCGGCGGACTCCGCGCCGAACGAGTGCTGGACGGCCAGCCACTCGTGGCTCCAGGCGACGAATCCGTTGAGCGACGCGGCGACCCGCTCCTGGTAGGCGCGCACGCCCCAGTCCTGCACGCGCTTCTTCACCTGCGACGGCGCGAAGAAAAAGACCGGCTTCGGGCCGGCGAGCGCAGCGCCACGCGAGGGCGCGTCGTGGTGGCTGCGGCCCACGGCCATCGAGTGCTTGAGCTGGTCGCCGAAGTGGGCGTGCACGCGCCGCGAGGACCGGGCCGTTGCCGGCCATGTCGATCGACACGATCGGCGTCGCCGCGGGGAGGTCGTCGATCTCGTCGTAGGTGACGACCTCGTCGTAACAGCCCAGGCGATGGGTGAACGCATGGTTCCCCGACGACGTGACGCCGATGACCTCGATCCCTGCGCGAGCATCCGCGCAGCGCGCAAAACCGATGGCCGTCTTGCTCGAGGCCGACAGGACCACGACCCGCCGCGCGCCGAACCAGTCGTTGTCGGCGAAATAGTCTTCCGCCAGCCAGCCGGTGATGAACAGCCCGCGCAGCAGAGCGTGTCGATCCTCGGCGTCTGAACCCGCCTGGTAGAACGCATCGCGATCCGTGGCCACGTAGGAGCGGTAAACGGGCGCATGCGCCGCGCGGTGCGGGCCGTCGTCGCGCACGCCCTCGGCGACCGGCGTCACCGTCATGTCGACGTACCGCGCCATCGGGAACCAACCGTAGTAGCGACTCCCGGTAGCGACGTCCGGGTGGCGCGACTCGACGATCTCCGCCCAGCCCATGGCGGGCACATGGCCCCAGTCCGGTTCGCCGGTGGGGAAGAAATCCCAGTAGCCGAGGATGTCGCCGGTGGTCGCGTAGGTCACGGTATTCGCGGTGACCGCGAAGCGCTCGATGCGGAAACGCACCTGCCCTTCGGCGAGGCCCGGCATCGTGGTCTCGCGGATCCGCGACTCGCCGTGCCGCAGGCGATGTATCTGCAGCGTGATGTTGCTGGTGGTCATGTCGGTCGCCTCGTCCGGGAATCGACGGGTACTATAGCGAAGCCCGACGCATGGGCCGCGCGCGGACGCGATTCAGGCGGGCTATCGACGGGATCCGATCAGGCGATTGGATCAAAGACGCTTCAAGGGGCACTCTGGGTCTTCGACAACGAGCGCTAACGCACCTGGAGACGGACCATGAAAAAGCGAGCCAGAACCCGTACCGAAGCCACGTCGCGTATCGATATCGGCATTGGCAAGCCGGAACGTGCGGCGATCTCGGCGGGCCTCAGTCGCCTGCTCGCAGACACCTACACGCTCTACCTGACGACCCACAACTTCCACTGGAACGTGACGGGTCCGATGTTCAACAGCCTGCACGAGATGTTCATGACGCAGTACACGGAGCTGTGGAACGCCGTTGATCCGATCGCCGAGCGCATCCGCGCTCTCGGCCACGTGGCGCCGGGTTCGTATGCCGAGTTCGGCAAGCTCAGCTCCCTGCCGGATGCGCCGAGCGAGCCGCCGAAGGCGATGAAGATGGTGCGCATCCTGATGGAAGGGCACGAGGCCGTGGCGAGGACGGCGCGCAGCCTGTTGCCGGTGGTCGAGGCCGCCAGCGACGAGCCCACCACCGACATCCTCGTGCAGCGCCTGACGGTTCACGAACAGACCGCGTGGATGCTGCGTTCACTGCTCGAGGAGTAGCGGATCGAGTGTACCGGCGCACGCGAGGAGGATCGGCCATGACGTTCAGGAACGACCCCGACGGCCATCGGCTGCCGATCAAGCTCGATGCTACGTCGAACGGCGAGTACGCGCCCATCCCCCTCGAGCCGGTGCATCGCGAGGCCAAGCACGTCGCGATGGAGGCGGCCACGACGAACGCGAAGAGACTGGGCGTGAGGCGCCGCGAGTTCCTCGTCTCGGCCTGCGGCGCAGCCACGGCCCTGCTCGGCATGAATGCGGCGTATGCGCGGGCCGGCCGCACGGGCGGCTGGTTCGACGTGCCCAAGCTCGCCGCCCTCGAGCCCGAGCTCGCCCGCGCCGCCGTGGCGGGCGACGAGTTCATCTTCGACGTGCAGGGACATTTCGTGAACCCGACGGGCGCGTGGCTCAAGCGCCTGCCCGAAGGTGCAAGACCGCTGCGAGGTTTCACGACCGACCCGCGTTGCGAACCCCACCGGGGACCGGGCGACCTCGACTACCTGCGCTGCGTCGGTCCCGATCAATTCGTGAAGGACGTCTTCCTCGACTCCGACACCGACCTGATGGTGCTGTCGTTCGTCCCCTCGTCGGCCGAAGGTGAGCCGCTCAAGATCGAGGAGGCCGAGGCCACTGCGCGCATCGTCGAGCAGCTCGAGGGCACGCACCGCCTGTACATCCACGGCCGCGTCAATCCCAACCAGCCCGGTGACCTCGAGCGCATGGACCTGCTCGCCGAGCAGCACAAGGTGTCGGCGTGGAAGACCTACACGCAGTGGGGCCCGGAGCAGAAGGGCTTCTGGATGGACGACGAGTCCGGCATCGCGATGATCGAGAAGGCCCGCAAGCTCGGCATCCGCAACATCGCCATCCACAAGGGCCTGTCCTTCGGGCCGCAGTCCTACGAGCACTCCACCTGCAAGGACATCGGCCGGGTCGCGAAGCGCTACCCGGACGTCAACTTCCTCATCTATCACTCCGGATTCGTGGCGGATGCGAAGGAAGGCCCCTACGACCCGGCGCGCACCGACGGCGTGGACGCGCTGGTGACGAGCCTGCTCGAGAACGGCGTCGCGCCCGGCTCCAACGTGTACGCGGAGCTCGGATCCACGTGGCGGCTGTGCATGCGCGACCCCGACACGGCGGCGCACACGCTCGGCAAGCTGATCAAGCACTGCGGCGAGTCAAATGTGCTGTGGGGCACGGACTCGATCTGGTACGGATCGCCGCAGGACCAGATCCAGGCATTCCGTGCGTTTCAGATCGCGCCCGAGCTGCGCGCGCGGCACGGCTACGCGGAGATGACGCCGGCGCTGCGCGCGAAGATCTTCGGACTGAATGCGCTTGCCATCTATCCGGTACCTGAGGGCGTGCTGAAGGCACACCTCGGCGTGGATCGGGTCGCGCGGCAGCGTGCCGAGTACCGTCAGCAGCCGGACCCGTCGTTCGTCACCTACGGGCCTAAGACGCGGCGTGAGTTCCTGAACCTGCTGGCGTGGGAAGGCGGCTGAGGCATCGCCGGACCACCCATCAGCACGCTAAGGGATCAGAACTCGAGGACCTTGTCAGCTTTCAGGATCCAGCCCGCCTCGCCGGCGTTGAGCGTGTACTGCAACTGACGGATCCTGCCGGTTGGTGCACCGGCCTCGTCATGGATCGGGAAGCGACGCCCGAGGACGCCTTCGAGGACTGCGAATTCGTCCCGGCCCCGGTATCCGTCGGCGGCGCCCGGTGTGTCGGACGAGCGGGGCCATGAAAGCCATGCTCAATGACTTGCGATTGTTCGCGACGTAGGCGACAACCGATCCCTTCTGCATCTGCGCCGCTCGGACCTGACGTACACGTAGACCTCGGGCGACCCGTCCACGTCGAGGTCGGCCACCTCGGCGCCGGTCACGATCGCCATCCACCTCCTGCGACCAGGCCGAGTTGTCGGTCTCGAGGCCGGTCGTGCTGACGGTGACGGTGTTGGAGACCGCCGCGTTCGCGGATACGACGTTGAAGGTCACGCCCTCAAGCTCGAGGACCTGAGCGAACGAGATTTCCGCTGGCTGCGCCTCACTGGTCGCCTGCGCCGTCGTCGCGGGCTCGCGCGCGGCGGCACGCTCAGGGGCTTCCTGCTGCCTGCTGCAGGCGGCGATCAGGGGCAGCAGCGCAATGGCAACGATCAGGTAACGAAACACCAGCCCGCCTTCATTGCATGGTGACGCGACGACCGAGAGCACGAGACCGGCCCGGCTGGTCCGAGCCGGCCCTGTTGGAAATCAGCAGCCGGAACCTTCGTCGACCGAAGTGACGCGCTTGTCCGTGTCGAGATTCACGATCACGCACTTGCCGTGACCCTTGTACACGCTGGTGACGTAGCCACCGGCGGCCTCTTCGCGGACGCTCTTGTAGCCGCGACGAGCCAGTTCCTCCTCCACTTCGGCGCCGACCCATCGGCCGTTGACCATGTCCTGCAGGTCACCGACGCCGCCGCTGGAACTCGTTGCCGAGTTGCCCCCGAACCGCACGGTGATCTTCCTGTTCGGCCACTTGTAGACGTGGTCCTGTCCTTCGACCGTGCGCACGACCTTGTTGCCTTTCTGGTCGCGGTACTGGTTGGCCTGGTCGCCCGGCGCGAGGCTCCAGCTGTCGCCGTTTCGAAGGCTGATGTCCACGTAGCCTTGCCGCTGCGAAAAGGTGCAGGCCCCGGACTGGCCTGCCTTTGCTTCGCCGTCCTTGCGGACCTCGCAGGTGGCTTCAGCCGTGTCGGCCGCGGCCGTCGGCGAGAGGGCAACGGTGCCGAGCAACAGTAGCGAAGTCGAGAATGCAACGAGTGCTTTCATGCTGTCTCCATCATGGGTGAGGTTGTAGTCCGGAATCGAATGCCGCGCACGCCAGAGCCACGCGCGGCCCTGAAGCTACTGGTTCGTCGCCGTCTCGGATGGTGCGCCGTCACTCAGCACCGTGATGTCCGCGTGCATGTTCTCGGCGAGGATCGGTGCATCCGTCACGAACAGCGTCGCGCCGGGTGCGAGCAGCAGGCTCACCGCCCGCGCAAAACCGGGCGGCATCGATACGCGCGCGGCCGCGTCGTGCGAAAGGGCGCGTCCGTCCTCGTCGTAGTGACCCGGCATCGCCACGGCAACCCAGGTCGGCGCCGACGTGTCCGGTTGCTCCCGCATGACGAACGTATGCGTCCCGAGCGGCTCGGACGGATCGTGCACGGTGATCCGCGCGCGACCGATCTCGACGCCGTTGCGCAGCACCAGCACGCGCTGGTCGGCGGAACTCATCAGGATCGACACTGGTCCGTGGGGCGCCTTCTCCGGCTCGAGGCGAAACTCCTCGTCGGCCGCCAGCCGCTCCGCGCTTACCGGAACGCCGGTCGTCGCATCCACCGGCGAGAAGGCCGGCGGGTGGGCGACCTCCCCGGGGGCGCTGTGCTCGTCGACCACCACGACCGTCATGCCCATCGGCGAGGCGGCGAACAGCTCCTCGGCGAACTTCGACGGCAGGTGCACACAGCCGTGCGACGACGGGTAGCCGGGCAGGCCGCCGGCGTGCAACGCCACGCCGTCCCACGTCAGGCGCTGCGTGTACGGCATCGGTGCGTTGTTGTACTTGGACGAGCGGTGGTCCTTGTCCTTCTGCAGGATCACGAACACGCCCGTCGGCGTGCCGTGACCCGGCTTGCCGCTGCTGATTGTGGTGACGCCGATCTCGACGCCGTTGCGATAGACGAAGGCGCGCTGCTCGCCGAGGCTCACGAGCACCACGATCGGCCCGATCGGCGCCGCGGCGGGGTTCCATACGAACTCACCCTGCCTGAGCGCGACGGGCGCCGTTTCGGGCGGCAGCGACTCCTTGGCGCCCCAGAACGGAACGGCCTGTGAAACCAGCGGCATCATCGCCGCGAACACGGTCACTAGCTTTCGCGTAAACATCTGTACAAAACTCCGATTGGCCCACGCCGGTCGCAGTCGCAGGATCTTGTCTGCCGGGCAACAGACCCGGCTTGATACCGATCAAAAGGGCTGGCGGCTATCCGAAAAGCGCGGGCGGTGGCACTCCAAGGCCGCCTTGGGAACTCTCGCGGGCGATTGCGTGGCGAACGGAACGGAGTGCAATGGAGCAGGTCGCAGGTACCGCCGTTTTCGAACCGAGGACTTACGCCTGTCGGACGGACGACCTCGACGAGGCCGTTGAGTTCGTCGGACGCCACTTTGGGCCCCATTCCCGAGCGCCGCGGGACCGAGGGCCGCTCGGCTTCGACGTACGCTACGCAGTTGCCGAACGCAGCGCCAGTGGCGTGGGGTCGTTGGCCATTCCGTCGACGCTTCGTGCGGCCACGCGCAGCGTCACAGTCCACCTGCCGATCCGGGCGGAGAATACATACCGGATCGGGCGCCGCAGCCTGAGGGCGGCGCCGGACATGGCCGTGATCCTCTGCCCCGGACACGACTACTCGGTCGACACGGCCCCGGGCACGGTCACGGCATTCGTCCTGGAGCCGTCGCTGCTACAGCATGAGATCGACCTGCTGAATGTCCGCCGTCCCGGCAGCTGGTCGCTGCGGTCGATGCAGTTGCCGCTCTCGTCCCAGGATGTGGCCGCCTGGCGTGACTTCATTCGCCGACATAGCAGGGCCGCCGATCGCGCCGTAAGCGCGCGACGGATCGACGACCTGCACGCCGTGGAATACCGGTTCGCGTCCTGGCTGGCCAGGCGGATCGTTGCGGCCGCGGGGCTCGTGGAACTGTCGCCCTCGAGCCGCGAGGTCGTCGAGCGCGTGGATACCTGGATCCGCGCTCACGCGGCGCAGCCCTTGTCGCTGGATGAACTGCGCACGGTCGCAGGCGTTTCGGCGCGGACGCTGCAGGAAGCCTGCCTCGCCCGATGGGGCCAGACTCCCATCGAACTGGTTGCATCACGAAGGCTCGAGATCGCCCGTGCACTGCTGTCATCCGGGCGAGCGCCGACGGTGACTGCGGCAGCGCTGCACAGCGGGTTCTCGCACCTTGGCCGATTCTCCGTCGTCTACAAGCGTGCCTTCGGTGAATCGCCGTCGGATACGCTGGCCCGGACGGCCGCTACCAGATCCTGACTCTTGCTTCGGGCGGCAGGTACAGCTTGTCGCCGGGCTTCACGCCGAAGGCGTCGTACCAGGCATCGACGTTTCGCACGATGCCGTTGACCCTGAACTCACCCGGACTGTGGGGGTCGGACAACAGGCGTCGCCGTTCTTCGCTCTCGGTCACCAGGCTGCGCCAGAGCTGGGCCCAGGACAGGAAGAAGCGCTGGTCACCGGTGAACCCATCGATCACCGGCGCCTTGCCGCCCTGCTTTTCGTCGACATACTTCCGATAGGCGGCGTGGGCAACCGCAAGGCCGCCGAGGTCGCCGATGTTTTCTCCCAGGTTCTGTCGGCCGTTGATCTTCGCGCCTGGCACCGGCTCGTACTGGCTGAACTGCTCGACGAGGCCCGCGGTGCGCTTCTCGAACTCGGCGCGCGAGGCCGGGCTCCACCAGTCGCGTACGCGCCCGTCTCCGTCCCAGCGGCTGCCCTGGTCGTCGAAGCCGTGGCCGAATTCGTGGCCGATCACGGCCGCTACGGCGCCGAAATTCACGGCCGGATCGGCGGCGGGATCGAAATAGGGCGGCTGCAGGATCCCGGCCGGGAACGTCACGGAATTGAGCGACGCGGCATAGCCCGCGTTGACTTCCTGCGGATTGAGGGGGAACTCCCAGTCGCGAGTGCCTTCGGCCAGTTGCCGCACCTGATCGGCCCGGTTCCAGTCCAGGATGCGCTTCTGGTTGCCGGCCAGGTCGTTGCGGTCGATCCTGATGCTCGAGCGGTCGTGCCAGCGCTCGGGATAGCCGATGTAGCTCGCGACCTTGTCCAGCTTGGTGATGGCTGCGGCCTTGGTCGGCGCATCCATCCAGTCGAGCTTGCCGATGCGCTCGCGGTAGGTGTCGCGCAGGTAGCCGACCATGACGTTGACTTCGGCACGGTGGGCGGCAGGGAAATACTCCGCCACATAGATGCGGCCGATTTCCTCGCCGAACATGCCGCTCACTGCGCCGACGGCTTCCAGCTCGAACGGGCGGCGCTGCGCAATCCCCATCAGCTTGCGTCCATGAAAATCGAAATACGCTTCCGCCCATTCGTCGGACAGCGAGTTCGACCAGTCGTCGAGCGCGTGAAAAAGCATGAACGACTGGAGATCGGCCACCGGCGTTTGTGCGAACAGCTTCGCGATGTCGCGCACGGCCGTGTCGGATTTGACCTTGATCCTCGCCTGCTTGTCATAGCCGATCTCGCCCAGGAAGGCGTCCCAATCGAAGCCGGGCGCCCAGGCCTTGAGTTCGGCCAGGGTCATCACGTGGTTACGGCGCACCACATCGCGCATTTCGGCCGTCGTCCAGTGGCGACGGGCAAGCGCCGTTTCCAGGGCGACCACCTTGGCCGCCCGGGCATCGGCATCCGGAACGCCAGCGCGGCGAAAAGTGCTCGCGATGTAGTCGCGCAGGGCCGTGCGCACGCCCTCGTACGGCTCCCCCGCCTCCAGATAGTATTCGCGTGACGGCAGCGTGAGCCCGCTCTGCACGACCGCCGGGATCTGGCGGCGCGGATCGTCGGGGTCGGATTCGACGTTTGCCGCCACCACGCCCGACGTCCAGGTGAAGCCCATCGCCCGCGCCAGGTCGCTGTGAGTGTTGGCTCCCATCAGCATGCCGAGACTGGCCGCAATCGGCTTCAGACCCAGCTCGTTGCGTCGCTCCCGATCGGCCACGGAGCGATGGTAATCGGCGATCAGCTGCTCTGGCGTGCCTGGCGCGTCATTGCCTTCCCGCGCTTCGGTGAGGATCCCCAGCACTCGCTGCTCAGTGGACAGGTACAGCTCCGTCAGGGCATCGGTTGCCGGAAGGCCCTGCGGCATCTTCGCCGTCTTCAACCAGCCTTCGTTGACGTAGCGATAGAAATCGTCGCCAGGCCGGACGGTTTTCGACAAGCCCGTTGTATCGATGCCCCATTCACCGATCTCGGCCTTGCGCGGTTCGGCCAGCGTTGCCGCGGGTTGCAACGCCATGGCCGCCAGCACGATGACGGCGCTCGATCCGGCGATTCGCTTCATTGTTACTGGTTCCCGTCGCAGCGAATCAGCCGCCCACCACGAACGCATCGGGGATTTCATAAACCTCCACCGTGCCGATCCGGATGATGTTGACGTCGCCTTGCCGCGTCGCTCGCATGGGCGCATTGGCATCGCTGCTGTCGGGCCGGCCATTCTTGAAATAGATGTGGCGCTGGCCACCGTCGGGCGTCTGGAGCTCGACCGTCGCTTCGCCACCCGCCATGCGCATCACGCCGGCCTTGCAGCGCTCTTTCGGCGCGTCCGCGGCCGTGACGCAGGGCACCTCCGCGGTCGCGTTGTAGTTGGTCCCCGCCACCAGCGCATCCTTGCTGGGTCGAGGTGCCGCGGCTGCCGCACCCGTCACCCCGATGGTGAGGGTGTAGTTGGCGACTTCGTCGCGCCGTGCCGCGTTGCGCATCAGATAGACCTGGACGGTGTGGCGGCCGCTGGCCGTGAGCGGGCCGGAAAAGCGGTTGCCCTCGGTCGAACCGATGAACATCGCAGAATCGGCGCCGGGCGCGATGACGTTGAAGTAAGCGGACGCGTTGCTCGGCTTGAAGTCGACCGTCATCGTCTGGCCGGCACGTGCGTCGACGATGTAGTCGCGGCTCTGGTCGCCCTTGATGCTGCCCTTCAGGGTCTGGGAACTGGTGCCCTTGGCAAAGCTGACGACAACCTGATCGGCCAGGGCCGGCTGCACCAGTGCGAGGCCGGCGGCGGTGAGGGCGGCGAGGAAGAACTTGCTCATGCTGTGTTCCTTGGATCGGGTCGATTGCGGGTCAGTTCATGCCCTGTTCGCGACGGTACGACGCCATCGCGTCCGCGGCGCGGTTGAGTTGCTTGGAGCTGCACGCGGGCAGGCTGCTGGTGCGGCGGCCGCGCTTGTCGTAGTACACGACGCAGTTATTGTTGAAAATCACTTCGCCCTCGCCATTGCCTCCCACCATGATCTGCGGGGGCGCGTGGTCGTCCGAGCCGCCGCCCTCGGCCGCCCACGGATGCTCCGAGCCCACGCCATCCTGGCTGTAGCCTCCCTGCGAGTTGTAGCCCGACTGATGGTGCTTGTTGTGGTTGTACGTCGGCGCGTAGAGCGTCACGTTGATGTGCTTGCCGTTCTCCCACTTGAACGACTGGGAGCTTCCGCCGGACTGCGTGCGCACGACCTTGTTGCCGTGCTGGTCCCTGAAATGGTTCGCCTTGTCGGTCGGGCGCAGCGCCACCGTGTCGCCGTTCTTCAGGTCGATGTCGATGTAGCCCTGGCGCTGTCCGAACGTGCAGGGACCGGACTTGCCTTTCTGCTTGTCGCCGTCCTTGCGGACCTCGCAGGTGGCGTCCCGGGTGTCGGCCCGGGCCGTCTGGGTGCACACGGTGATCGAGAGCGCGAGCGCGACGGCCGAGATAACGGTCGACGTCTTCATTGGACCTCCATCGTCTGGGGGTCGCTTGATAGCAACTGCGCGGGGCGGCGGCTATCCGGATTGCGCGCCGCCGCCGGATCAGTCCGCCAGTCGGATGTGGCACTCGATCGTGGTGCCGTCGAGGGTCGCGAACCGGATCGCGGCGCCTTCCGTCGCGAACCGTACCGCCGGCGACCAGTCGCTGCCGCGGGCGGCGACGAACGCCACCGCGAGAACCCGCGCCTGCATGTCCGTCACCGTGGCGGTCTGGTCGCTCGTGCGCCGGATGAAGACGTAGGATGAGCCCCAGGGCGCGTTGCGGCAGGTCGCAGGCTCGGAGCGTTGAGTCGCCTCGGTCGATGCCGAACCCACCGCGGTGATCACGGCAATGCGTTCGGAGTACGCCGCCTTAAGGCAGGCGGCGTGTCGTTCCAAGAACGCGCACAGGCTGCGGCGCCGGAACCACGCTTCCTGCGCCTCAATCAGCGATACCGGGGCAACTCGTGTCGTGAGATCGACTGTTGCCAGCAGTTTCCCCAGCTCGCGGTCGAGCGCCAGCAGTTCGGCGTCGGCGCAGACCAGCTGGTCGCTCGCATAGGTCGGTCGGTCACAGTCTGCGACGGTCTGAACGGGCGGCGGCGGTATGGCGTGCGCCTGGCTCACCAGCGGCGGCGCCGACTGCAGCCACCCGACCATCAGGAATCCGGCATACGTGCCGATCGCGTTGCCGAGGCTGCCGACGAGGATGCCGGGCAGCAGGAGGTCCATGCGCCTGAGCCCGGTGGCGATCGGCATGATCGTCAGTGCGCCGCCGACGTTCGCCGAGGAGGCGATGGCCAAGGTCTCCGGGCTCAGGCGCAGCAGGCGACCCACGCCGAACTGGATGAGGCCGTGGATCAGCAGGACGAGCGCGACGAACAACACCAGCAGCCCGCCGACACGCCCGAGCCCGGCCAGCGCTTCCAGGTCGCAGCTGGCGCCGACGACCGCGAGGAAGAGGTATGAGCCAAACACCCCGAGCATGCGGGCGCCACCGACGCGATGCACCGCTGGAATGTGCGCAGCGAGCAGTGCAACGGTGGTGAGGATCAGCATGGCGGGGACCTGGGCGCCCGTTTCCGCTGTCAATGACGACATTCGTTGGGACAGCCACAGGCTTCCGAACGCCAGCGCCAGAAGCAGCGCGAGGCCGGCGAGGCTGACCGGGCGCGCGTCCTCGAGCTGACCGGCGTCCGCTACGGGCGGCACCGGGCGCGTGCCGAGCAGCCGGTGCAGCAGTTGCGCCAGCACGACCAGCGCTGCGATCCAGAGCGTGCCTACGACACTGTCGGCGACGTTCGTGGCGGCGAACAGCACCGGCTCGTCCGTTACCCCGTAATGCAACGCCACCGCAGTCAGGTTGGCCGAGCCGCCGATGTACGTCGCCGCGTACATCCCGCCGACGGGCGCCGCGAACCGGCCCAGCCATTCGTCCGCGTTCGTCAGCCAGAACGCCGTCGCAACCCCGACGAGCGTGCCGACCGAACCGATGCCGAAGGCGACCAGCATCGGCAGGCCGGCACGCTTGAGCGCCTGCAGTCGGACGTCCAGCAGCAGCAGGAAGATCGCGACGGGGGCGCCGACAGCGATCAGGTACCCGTAGAGCGGGGGCGCGTCCGAGACCGTCGGGATGAGCCCGACGTTTGCCAGCAGGATTCCGAGAAGCAGCGAGATGATCGCGCCACCGAGCCAGCGGCCCGCCGGGAGCCTGCCCAGCCAGTCCGCGACCGCCGCCACGGCGCAGAGGACGGCCAGCAGATAGATCGAGTCGGTCATTCAGCCAGATCAATCGGGCGGACGTTCCGCCTGGCCGCCTCGCTCTGGCCCTCGGCGATCGGGGCGGCCGATTGCTCCCAGCGCAGGCTGCGGATCTGATCGGGTGGCACGGGCTCCGCCGAAAGAATCACGACGAGCCGCATGCCGTCGCTGTGATACGGATCGCCGGTCAGGTTTAAGCGCGGCTCCGAGGGCGTGCCCGCCGCGCTGCCTTTGACGAAGCCGAACCGGTCGACGAAGCCCTCCGCGATCAGGCTGTGGAACAGGTACTCGCGGGTGGCGTCCACCTGGGGGTCGATGATGTGGGTCGTCAGCGTCGGCGACTTGGGCGTGACCTTCACGCCGATGTCGCGGCTGATCTGCCCGATCCACACCGGACGGTTCTCGAACCGGAACGGTGCCAGCCAGAGTCGCAAGTGGTTACGTTGGGCGATGGAACGGCGCGCGCGCTGCAGTGCCACGTCCTGCTTGCGGCCGAAGACGTAGAGGCTGCTCACGGGTGCGACCGGGTAGGACGTGCCGCCGATCGCGGCGCCGACTTCACGCCGAACGGTACGGAAATCGATGCGGTGAGTGAACGACCAGCCGCTGCGCGACAGCGAGTTCAGGACGTCTGCCGACTCACCGACGAGCACGAAGTTGAGGGGATCGCCTTCGCGCTGCCCATCCGCATCCATCGCGCAGCAGGGCAGTTGTTCCAGCGTCGAACGCAATTCATTGGCGGTGAGGTCGGGCAGGGGCGTGTTCCCGTAGATCCGCGAGGTATCGAGGCGCTCGTAGTCGAAGTCACCGTCCGGCAGTGGCAACGCAAAGTCGAAGCGCAGCTCCCGCGGCGATCTGGCCGCAGATGTTCCGGCGCTCGCGATTGCATCGTGCTTCTGGCCGTCCTCCTGATACGCGTCACCCTGCAGGCGGATGTCGACGTAGCGACCGCCTTCCACCCTCGGCAGGAACATGAAGCCCTCCGTAACCGTGCGCGGCGCCAGCTGCGCGCGGATCGACTCATCCCGGAACAGCTGGCGCAACTGCTGCCGCGCGTCCTTCGGAACGTCGCCCTGCACCAGCAGCGCCACCTCTTCGGCCGAGTAGAAGTCCGGATCGAGCATGTTGCGGATGAACCAGAGCCGGCGCTCGGAGCCGTTGCGAACGCTCATCCACAGCGCCTGCACGCCATGCCGGGCGAGGTCGACACCGAAATGCCGCCGGGCCTGCTCGTCGGTCAGGATCGAGACCGACACGCCCACCTCTCCGATCGCCTTCGACCTCACGTCGCGCAGCTCGTCCGGGGCGACCAGTCGCTGCGGTTCGAACGTCGTCGCACAGCCGGCCAGCGCCAGCATCACGAGGGCGACGGGACCGATGCGCGAGGCCGAGCCGATGATTCCCGTCACGCGCATCACAGCTGGTCCTCGAAGAGCTGCCCGATCGACTTGCGGAACCGCTCGATCACGCTTTCCGGGGCTTCGAACCGCGCTGCCTCGCCGGGCGTGACCTCGCGTGAATACCTGAGATCCTCCTCGAGGAACTTGCGGCGCAACTGCCGTGCGAGGTCCGGCTGCAGGAACACCACGGCCGTCTCGCTGTTGAGCTTTTCGCTGCGGGGATCGAGGTTGTAGGAACCGACGAGGCTGCGCTCGGCATCGAAGACCGCAAACTTCGAGTGCATCGTGCCCTGGCGGCGTTCGGGCTCCTCGGCCGCCTGGCCGACCCACTCCCAGATGCGCAGGCCCGCCTCGGCATTGCCGCAGGCCTTGACCTGCGGCGACTCGTTCACCGCCAGCAGGTCCTTGTAATAGCCGCGGCCGACCAGCGAGATCTCCGGCAGGTCGTTGGTCGCGGGGCTGTTCGAGACCAGCCTCACCGAAACGCAGCGCTTCGCGGCGTCGGTGAGCGCCGTGAACAGCGACGGCGTCGGGACGAAATAGGCGTTCGCGATCAGCACTTCGTTCGTGGCACGCTCGATCAGCTTTACGTAGGCCTGCTGGATGTACGTCTCCTTGAGCCTTGGCCGATTCTGCAGGAACCGGCACGTGGCGCCCCGGAAGTCGAGTGCCGGCTGCCGTGACTCGAGCGCCGCCACGTTCCGCATCACCCCGGGGTCGGTCGTGTAGCGGATCGGCAGCTTGCCGGTCCGGTCGAGCACCGCGCGCGTCGCGTCCCAGTACAGGTTGGTGTTGAACACGCCGCGGCTCTTCTTCACGCCGACGAAGTAATCGTAGTTGCGATCGAACGCGGCAACCAGGTCCTGGACGATGGCGCCCCGGACGACGACGTCCTGGTCGCGCCAGGTGCCGTCCGGGTCGTCCGGAATCGCGCGGAAGTACTCGTTGCCGATGTTGAGGCCGCCGGTCACCGCGACGCCCTGATCGGTCTCACCGTCGATGATCCACATCTTCTCGTGGAAGCGCTTGTCGAGCGCATCGGGATCGGTGTGCGGGACGAGCTTCGGCACCGGCACCTCGTTCAGCCACTGCAGCGCCATCGCCTCGTAGCCCTCGACCTCGATGCCGTTCTGCTTGAGGTCGAAGTACATCCACTGCGTCTGCAGCCAGGGATTCGAGAAGGCATCGACGATGACGCGCACGTCGAGCCCCGCCGCCTTTTTCTGCTTGAGGATCTCGGCGATGCGCAGGCCGGTCTCGTCACCCTTGAACACCAGCGCCTGGATGCGGATCGACCGCCGGGCATCCTTGAGCAGCTGGAGACGGGTCGCGAAGGAATCCTCGCCGCCCTCCAGGACCGCAAGCCGGCAGTCGTCCGGCCCGCGCACCGGGAACAGCCCGGTCAGTCCGACGTCCTGGTAAGGGCTGCCGGCGAACCGGGCGTCCTGACCGAGTACCGAAGTCGCGCTCGTCTCGGCGACGAAGCGGTCGACATGCTCCGCCGTGTCGGCGTCCGGTGCGGGCGGGACGGCGGCGCAGCCGGCAAACGACAGGAGGACGATCAGCAGTGCGCAACGCGCGCTGCAACTCGATGCTCGATCAGCCAAGGTCAGTCACGTCTCGTGTCAGCGCCCCCGTCGGGCCAATCGGGCGATCCACGGGATCGATCAGCACGCCCGGATTCAGGATTCCCTTCGGGTCCGCGACCCGCTTGGCTGCGGCGAGCATCCGCCGGAACAGCGGATCCACTTCGCGCTCATAGCCGCTGCGGTGATCGCGGCCGACCGCGTGGTGATGCGTGATCGTGCCGCCGTGGGCCACCACGGCCGCGTTGGCCACCAGCTTGATCTCGCGCCAGGCAGCGAGAGCACTCGCCACGCTGCCGTCCGCTGCGCGGGTGACGAACGTGAAGTACGGTGCCGGACCGTCCGGATACAGGTGAGTGAAGCGGCAGGAGATCGCGATCTCCTGTCCCGTGGCATGCCGAACCGCGCGAGCGACATCCTCTCGGACGTTGCGGTAGAAATCCTCGAACCGATCCCAGGTGATGGCGGTCTCGAAGGTATCCATGATCACGCCGAGGCCGACCGCAGGATCGCGCCAGTAGGGCATACGCAGGAAGGCCTCGCGCCACGCGCCCGCGGCTCCGGTGCGATGTTCACCGGAGCCATCATCGGACATCGAGCGGGCGACGGCCTTGCTGTCGAAGCGTCCGCCATGGTCGCTCACGAGTTCGAGCGCCCGTGCCATCCAGGCCTGCAGCGGATGGTCGGCCGATTCGAAGGCGAGCACGAGGATCGCGGAGCGCCCGTCGCCGACGCCCGAGAACACGGTCTCGAGCGGATCGAGCAGGCGGCAGTTGCTCGGGTTGAGTCCGGACTGCGACAGTGATCGCACACACGCGACCGCGGCGAAATAATCGCTGAACTGGACCGATGCAGAGGCTCGGAACCGCGGCACGGCCTGCAGGCGGACCCAGGCTTCGGTCAGTACGCCCAGCGTGCCCTCGGAGCCGATCACGAGGCGATCCGGCGCCGGTCCGGCGCCCGAGCCCGGCAGTCGCCGCGTCTGCATCACCCCGGCCGGCGTGACGAGGCGCGTGGCCTCGACGAAGTCGTCGATGTGCGTCTGCTGCGTGGCGTAATGGCCCCCGGACCGCGTGACGATCCAGCCACCGAGCGTCGAGAACTCGAAGCTCTGCGGAAAGTGCCGCAGCGTGAGCCCGTGCGGCCTGAGCTGCGCTTCCAGCTCCGGCCCCAGTGCGCCGGCCTGGATGCGCGCGGCACGGCTGACCGGATCCACCTCGAGAACGCGGTTCAGTCGCTCGAGGTCGAGCGAAATGGCGGCAGCGTAGCCCGAGCCCACGGCGGCCTCGACGCCACCGCAGACGCTGCTGCCGCCGCCGTAGGGGATCACGGCGACGTCGTGCGCCTGCGCCCAGTCGAGGATGTCGATGACCTCCTGCTCGTCTTCCGGGAAGGCGACCCAGTCGGGTGGCGAAGGCGGCGTTCGCAGCCACATGCGGGCGCAGTCGGCGTAGCTCTTGCCGGCGCAGTGGTTGAGGCGATCGAGCGGTGTGGCCGAGAACCGCGCTGCGAGCGCTGGCGGCGGGGGAATGCGCGGCGCCGGCAGATCGAACTCAGCGGCCTGCGGTGGCGGACGATCCTCGAAGCGGGCCTCGAGGCGAGCCAGCATCGCCTTGATCAGCACCTGCTCGTGCGGCGCGAGCGTGTCGCTGTCCAGGCCCCAGCCCCAGAAGCGACGCGTCGGGCGACGGGAGAGGGTCGTGTGGGTATCCATGCGTGAACCCCAGTGTGGCTGGGTGGCGGTCGCTGGCTGGAAATGGGTGGTGTGAAGATACCCGCAATCGGACACGACGGGTTCGACTGCACCGATAATCTGCGATGCTGGGCCGTCGCCCCGCCCGGGGCACGGCTCGACAGCATTTCGACAACGCAGACGGAGTCGCAGGTGCAGAAGCTCGTGACGGCGATGTTGATCATTGCGGCCATCATTCACCTGTTGCCGCTGCCGGGTGTCTTTGGATCGGAGCGGCTCTCCAGCCTGTACGGCCTGAATTTCGAGGAAGCGAACATCGCCATCCTCATGCGCCACCGCGCCGTGCTGTTCGGGCTGCTCGGTCTCTTCCTGGCCTATGCGGCGTTCCGGCCGGCCCTTCAGCCGCTCGCATTCATCGGCGGATTCGTGAGCGTCGTGTCGTTCCTCGCGCTGGCGTACTCCACCGGCGGTTACAACGCGGGCACGGCCCGCGTGATCCTTGCGGATTGGGTGGCGCTGGTGTGCCTGGTGGTGGGCGCTGCAGCCGCGGTCGCATCATCGGGTGGCCGCTGAGCACTCGGCGAAACTCGACGATGACCTGCCCCCACCGTCCGCCCTGCCCGGGCTGCCCGCGTTACGGCGAGCCGGGCATTGCGCCGGCCGCGCGCGCCGCGCTCGAGTCGCTCGCGCGCCTGCACGGGTTGTCCGGCGTTCCCGTGGTGTCAGGGACGACGAGCGGGTTCCGCCTCCGCGCCCGGCTGGCGATCCGCGGACGACAGGGCGCGCCCAAGCTCGGGATGTTCCAGCTCGGCACGCATCGAGTGGTGCACATCCCGAACTGCAGCATCCAGCATCCACTGATCAACCGCGTCGCGGCGATCGTGCGGCGGGCGCTCGTCGAGGCCGACGTGAGCATCTACTCCGAGGCTGCCCACGTAGGCCTCGCGCGCTACCTGCAGGTGGTGGTGGAGCGTGTTTCGAAAACCGCACAGGTGGTGCTCGTCGCCAACAGCCCGACGATCGAGCCGCTGGCGACCTGCCTCGAACTGATCCGCGAGCGGCTCGGAAGCGAGCTGCACAGCCTCTGGTTCAATTCGCACTGCGAGCGATCGAATGCGGTCCTGGGGTCGGCGTTCCAGAACTGGTGCGGACCGGCGAGCGTGACCGAGCGCTTCGGCGGACCGGCGGTCCACTACCCGCCGGGCGCGTTCGGCCAGAGCAATCTCGACATTGCGGAGCGCATCGTCGAGCACGTGCGCGCACAGGTGCCGCAGAGTGCGCGCGTGGCCGAGTTCTATGCGGGCGTCGGGGCCATCGGCCTGTCGCTGCTGTCCGGCGCCAGTGCCCTCCGCATGAACGAGCTGAGCCCGCATTCACTGCAGGGAATGGCGCTCGGGCTCGCGGGCCTGGATTCGGAAAGTCGTGCCAAGGTCGAGGTCGTGCCGGGCCCGGCGGGCGAGGCCCTGGAGGCGGCGGCGGGTGCGGACCTCGTGATCGCCGACCCGCCGCGCAAGGGACTCGATCGCCCGCTGCTGGAGCACTTGGCCAATGAGGCCCCCGAGCGCTTCCTCTACGTGAGCTGCGGGCTCGAGTCCCTGCTCTCGGACGCGACGCGCCTGACCGCCGGCGGCAGGCTGCGCCTTGCCAGCCTCGCCGCCTTCAACCTCATGCCGTTCACGGAACACGTGGAGACGGTCGCCTGCTTCGAGCGCGCCTGAGCGCTCGCGCGCGTCATGGGCTCGTTCATTCCATCGTGATTTCGGCATCCTCGACGATGACGTCGTACTGGTAGCCCATGCCGAAGTCCTTGTTCAGCGCCAGCACGCCCTTCACGATGACGGTGTCGCCGACGTTCGGCACGGCGCCCGCGGTGGTGACGGTGAGGTCGTTCGTGCCCTCGGCGCCCGAGCCGTCGCGGACGTGCAGCCAGTTCTTGCCCATGATGTCGGGATTGCTCTTGACGACCCTGCCGCGGACGACGACCGGCTGGCCCGCGAGCTGATCCTTACCCTCAAACACCTCCGCAACGGTCAGGCCGCCGTCCGCCTTCGCGATGCCGGACAGGTCCACGGTTTCGGTGGGCGCGGCAGGCATCGGGTGCGGCTCGGTGGCAGGTACGCTGGTCGGCGGGGCCTCGGGCGCCGCGGCCGTCGTCGCGGCCGGTTCCTTGCTGCAGCCGGAAACGGCCACGGCGACGGTCAAGGCAAGCAGACTGGCAAGAGTCGGTTTCAGCACGGCGGCATCTCCGGGTTCGGTGCAGGGACGGGGGTCGCTTTCAGGGGCTGCAGTCTAGCCAAGAACGCCGCAGTTCGCGCTTGATTGCGTCAGCCCGCGACGGCGCCGAGCTTCGAGCGCACGAAGCCCGCGAATCGGCGGCTCCTCGCCGGGATCGCCCGGATCGGCGCGCTGCCGGGTTCCCGAGGCGCAAACGGCAGCAGCAGCATCAGGATCAGGTACACGACGATCATCGCGCCGCCCGACACGAACAGCAGCAGCACCGCGGCGACGCGCAACAGCGTGACGTCCAGCCCGAAATAGCGGGCGAGTCCCTGGCACACGCCGCTGATCATCGCTCCCTCGCTGACCTGCTGTAGCGGGCGCGTCGCAGGCCGGGCGGGTTGATCCGGCGCAGGCGCGGCGCCTGGCACCTGCACCGATCCGATCTCCTCCAGCGCCGGCTCGAGCTCGGCTAGCGTGACGGCACCCTGGCCGGATGGCATGCGGCCCCAGCAGCGGTCGGCAATCGCCTGTTCCAGGTCTGCGAGGATCTCGGCCTGGTCGGGGTTGTCCGCGAGCGTGAGCGCGGCTTCGTCGAGGTAGCTCGCCAGGCGTGCATAGGCCGCTTCCTCGAATTGGAGCGTGCTGCGATTGAGGCGGGCGGTGACGGAGATACGTTGCATGGCTCAGGTTCCGATGTCGGAGACGGTGCGGTTGATGCGATTCCAGTAGTCGTCGAGTGCGGCGAGCTGCGCCTGGCCGGTCTCGGTGAGCCGGTAGTACTTGCGCGGCGGACCCGCGTCGGACTCCTGCCACTCATACTGTACGAGATCTTCCCGGCGCAGCTTGCTGAGCAGGGGATACAGCGTGCCCTCCTGGGTCGCGAACTCCGTGCCGGCGAGGCGGCGCAGGATGTCCGGCACGTACACGCTGCGCGCGCCGACGATCTTCAGCACCAGGAATTCGAGCAGACCCTTACGGATCGGGGCGAGTTTGGAATCCATGGGTATATCTTCAGACTAGTACCTTGTTTGAAAAAGGTACCAGTCTGAAGGAAGGGCGTCAAGGCTCGGCCAGGGAGCTTCCTCGCCTCGTGGTTGAGCCGCGCTTTTCAATGCCGGGTCGAGCTGACCCTCTGCGCGCTCGCGGCCAGTGGCAGGGTGAACCAGAAGCGGCTGCCGTGCCCGACCTTGCTGCAGACCCCCATTGTCCCTGCCATGGCGTCGATGAGGGCGCGACTGATCGCCAGGCCCAGCCCGAGGCCCCGGCGCACCGTCTGATGCTGATCGGAGATGGGCTGGAAGGCGTGGAACAGCGTCGCTTGCCGTTCCGGCGGAATCCCGACTCCAGTGTCCTGCACCTCCACGAGCACGGTACCGTCGAGGACGCGCGCGCGTACCTGCACGTGGCCCTGGTCCGTGAACCGGATGGCGTTGGCGAGCAGCTCGCGGACGACCTGGACCAGTCGCGCCCGGTCGGCAAACACCACGAGGTCCTCGGCGCAACTCAGCGCCCTCAGGTCGAGCCCCCGCGCCTCCGCCAGTGGCTGCATCGCCTCGCATTGCTCCTGCAGCACATGGCGCAGGTTGACCTCGGTGGCGCAGATCTCGAGTGTGTTCGTCTCGATGCTGCTGACGTCCATGAGGCGGGTGACGCTCTCGGACAACCGGCACGCGGACTGGCTCACGATCTCCATCTGCTCGCGCATCCCCGGTGGCAATTCGCCCGCGGTTCCGTCCAGCAGTCGCGCACAGCCGTCCGTGAGGACATCCAGCGGACTGCGCAGTTCCTGCCCGATCTTCGCCAGCAGGACGTTCTTTGCGCGGTTGCCCTGCTCGGCGGCATCGGCGGTCTCGATCAGCTTGCGGGTCTGCAGGCGGACCAGCTCCTCGAGCTCGTCCTGGTTGCGCCGCAGTGCCTGCTCGAGGTCGCGCCGCAGCTGTTCGTTCGCCTTGCGGTCGCTGATGTCGACCTGGATGCCGATCATGCGCAGCGGCTCGCCGCGCGGACCGCGCTCCACCACCACGCCGCGGGACTCCAGCCAGGCAAAGCTGCCGTCCTTGCGCAGCACGCGGAACTCGGCCCGGTACACCGGCGTCTCGCCGCGAAGGTGCCGATCGACCTGCGCCCGCATCTCTCGGGCATCGTCGGGGTGGATCCGGGCCGTCAGTTCCTCGAACGTCCTGCCCAGTTCCTCCGAGTCGTCGTAGCCGAGGATCCGGTTGTTGATCCGCGAATGGGAGGATCGGCCGCTGACGATATCCCAGTCCCACAGGCCCACGCCGCTGCCGTCCAGCGCCTGCTCGATCTGCTCGCGATGCACCGTCGTGGACAGCGGAGGCAGCCGATCGGCGGTCGACGTTGTGGAGATCTGGGCCATTGCACGGTCCCCTCGTGGCAGCAGGACGGGTCGTCGGGCTCCGGCGAGAATTTTGCTCCCGGCACGCTGCCCGAGCGGAGTGAGGACCTCAATGGGTACCATCCGCAGTGGGCATGCCGACTGCCCACATCCCGACAACACGAGGTCAACACATGTTCGACTGGACCCGGCTCGTACCGCTCGCGGCGGCCGCGCTGCTCATCGCGTCGCTCTTGCTGCCCATGAACGCCCTGCTCATGGTCGCCTGCGCACTGATGCTGTTCGCGTCGGTCCTCGCTGCGGTCCACCACGCCGAGGTCGTCGCCCACCGGGTCGGCGAGCCGTTCGGCACGCTGGTGCTGGCGCTGGCGGTCACCGCCATCGAGCTGGCGCTGATCGTGTCGATGATGGTCGTGGGCGGTCCGGCCAAGGCGTCGCTGGCGCGGGACACGATCTTCGCCACGGTGATGATCATCAGCGGCGTGATCGGAGTGTGCGTGCTGCTCGGCGGACTGCGTCACCGCGAGCAGTTCATCCGCATCGAGGGAGCCGGGCCGGCCCTTTCGGCGCTGGCCACCTTGTCCACGCTCGTGCTGATCATGCCGGTGTTCACGAAGAGCGCGCCGGGCGCGAGCTACTCGCCCTCGCAGCTGCTGTTCGTCGGGGCGTCCTCGTTGTTGGTGTGGGGCGTGTTCGTGTTCTTCCAGACGGTCCGGCACCGTGACTATTTCCTGCCGGTCGTCGATCCGTCGGACGAGGCCGTTCACGCGCCGCCGCCGTCGACCGGCGAGGCCTGGGTCAGCTTCGTGTTCCTGCTCATTTCCCTGGTCGTCGTGGTCGGCCTGGCCAAGGCACTATCGCCCGGCATCGAGGCGGCGGTCGCGGCGGCCGGCGCACCGGCCGCGGTGGTCGGAATCGTCATCGCGATGGTCGTGCTCATGCCCGAGGGCTGGTCGGCGATCCGGGCGGCGCTCGCGGACCGGCTGCAGACCAGCATGAACCTCGCGCTCGGGTCCGCGCTCGCGAGCATCGGGCTCACGATCCCGGCCGTCGTGCTGGCATCGGTCCTGCTCGAACTGCCGCTTACGCTCGGCCTCGAGCCGAAGGACATGGTGCTGCTGGCGCTCAGTCTGCTGGTCGGGGCCATCGGGCTCGGTGCCGGCCGGACGAACATGATGCAGGGCGCCGTCCAGGTGGTGATCTTCGCGGCCTTCCTGTTTCTCGCGCTCGTGCCTTGAAACCAGACCGAGGTCAGGCACGAACCCGTTCCCTCAGGTACGGCCGGAAGGAGATGGGCATGGTGCGGAACTCATCAGCGGCTTGCCGCCGGCACGATGGCGGTCCTCGGCGCCTTCGTCTGCTCCGGTGCGTACGCGCAGTCCGCGGAGCTCATCGCCCGCGTCAGCTCGACGATCGACGCGGACGCTCCGCGCCTGACGGCAATTTTCAAAGACCTGCACCAGCATCCCGAGATCGCCTTCACCGAGACGCGTACCGCGGGCATCGTCGCGACCGAGCTCAAGCGCTTGGGCTACACCGTGACGACCGGCATCGGCAAGACCGGTGTGGTCGGCGTGCTGAAGAACGGCGCCGGTCCGACGCTCTGGTTTCGCGCCGACATGGACGCAAACGGCGGCGTGAGCGAGAGCACGGGCCTGCCGTGGGCCGCCACCGCGCCGCAAAAGCTGCCCGATGGCAGCGAGGTCGCGGTGATGCACTCCTGCGGCCACGACGCGCACGTGACCTGGATGCTCGGGCTCGCCCAGGCCATGGTCGCGCTGAAGTCGGAGTGGTCCGGCACGCTCGTGGTCTATGCGCAGCCCGCCGAGGAAGTCGGCCTCGGCGCGCAGGCCATGGTCAAGGACGGCCTGTGGGAACGGGACTTCCCCAAGCCGGATTTCGCGCTCGGCAGTCACACGGCGCCCGGCCCCGTCGGCTTCGTCTCGAACAGCGCCGGCGTCCGCATGGCGGGCGTGGACCAGCTCGACGTCACCTTCACGGGCATTGGTGGGCACGGTTCGACGCCGCAGATGACGATCGACCCGGTGGTCATGGCCGCGCAGGCCGTGCTCGCGTACCAGACGATCATCAGTCGCAACGTGGATCCGCAGTCGGCGGCGGTGCTGACCGTGGGCTCGATCCAGGCGGGCCGGGACAACAACGTCATTCCCCAGTCTGCCAAGCTGCTGCTGAACCTGCGCTGGCTTCAGCCCGAGGTGCGCGAACAGATGCTCGTGCGCATCGACGAAGTCAGCAAGGGGATCGCCCTGGCTGCCGGAGTTGGCGCGGACCAGTTGCCGACCCGCACCATGAAGGGCGGTTCCGGGCCGCTCGTGAACGATGCGCAGCTCGTCGATCGCGTGAATCCCGCGCTGACCACGCTGCTCGGCGAGGGCAAGGTGATCAACGATTTCCCGACGGTGATGGGCTCGGAGGATTTCCAGGACGCCTTCGCGCGGCTGAAGACGCCCTATGTCTTCCTGCTGGTCGGCGTGGCGCCGCTCGACCGCTTCCTCGAAGCTCAGAAGGCGGGCTTGCCCTTCCCCTATTCCAATCACAACCCGGATTTCTTCGTCGATCTCGCGGCGATCCCGATCGGAGCCAAGGTGAACACGGTGGCCGCACTCGCGCTGATGAAGAAAGCCGACTGAATGGCTGGCGTGTGTGCAGAGGTCATGACTTTCGCTCGATGCCGAGCACTGCTCGCGCGAGGTGCGGCAATCGCTGCACTGGCGCCAGTAGCCGCTCCGGCCTCCGCCTCGACGCCGCAGGCTTGGGCCGAGCTCGATGCGAGGTCGGTCGCTGAGTGTTCGCGCCTCGCCGGCCTTGCCGACGCGCGGGTCGGCGCACCCATGCGTTTCGGCGACGGTCTCGGCATCGACGTGCGGGTCGTCACCGGCACCGTCCCGAATGCTCCGCACGACGCGCAGCCCGTCGCGATGCTCTGCGCCTTCCAGCGCAGCAGCGGCCGGGTCGAGGTGATCGAGGTGCCCGAGGCCGCGATGCTGACCGCGCTGCCGGCGGCGCCCGAGATCCGCGGCATCACCTGGCGCGCAGAGGACATCGGTGGGGGCGGCATCATCGACCGGTCGCGCGCGACGCTCGTGCTGGATGCCGACGGCAGCGTCAGCGGCAATGCGAGCTGTAACGCCTACTCGGGCCGCTACACGCTGGAGGGCGGCGTGCTGGCTATCTCGGGGCTGGTTCTGGCGCGCGAAAGAACCTGCGCGCCCTCGCTCCTCCACCAGGAGAATCGCTTCATCGAAGTCCTCGGTGCGGCGCAGCGTGTCGAGTTGCTGCCGACCGGTGCGCTGAACCTGTCCGGGCCGGACGGCCAGTCCTTGCGGTTCTTCCCCGAAACCTCGCGCTGACGAACGGCGTCGGACTCGTCAGTTCGAGGGCCCAGCGCTGCTGCGCAGTGCCTCGTTCACGAGGTCCTGCAACTGCTGCAGCCCGAAGCTCGGCAACGGACGTCCGTTGACGAAGTACTCCGGCGTAGCCGTCACCTTGAGTGCCCGGGCGTCGTCGATGTCGCGCTGCATGCGCTCGGCGACCTCGGGCGCGTTCATGTCGGCTCGGAGCCGGTCGGTGTCGAGGCCCACGCCGGCAATCGCGGGCCAGACGAGATCCGGCTGGACGGTGTGATGCGGCGCCCACTGGGCCTGGGATGCCAGCAGCGCCTCGAGCGTCTGCCAGTACTTGTCCTGCCCGCGGCTCGCCTCGAGCAGTCGGACCACGAAATCGGAGCCCTGGTGGAAGGGCACGTGACGAATCGACAGGCGGATGCGGCCCGGGTTGTCCGCCAGCATCTGCTTCACGTGGGGGTAAAGTTGGGCGCAGGTTTCGCAGGCCGGATCGAGGAACTCGACGATGTGCACCGTGGCGCCCGGGTCACCTAGCGTGGGCGAGTGCTCGCTCGCGAGCGCGGCAGCGTTCGCGGTTTCCGCGGAGGGCGAGGGTTGCGTCGCCTTGCCGCTGAACAGCAGGTTTCCCGCCAGTACGATGAACAGCACGGTCGCCACGGCGCCGATCAGGAGACCCCATCGGTGGCCTCGCTTCGCCTCGGGCGTGGATTGCCCCGTTGAATCCGGTCGCTCCGTGTCCCTCTGATTTCTTGCGGTCTTTCGGCTCATCGGGGACTCCCGGTGACAACTGCTCGCGGCCGCGTATGCTAACAATCGGAAAGCAAGGTCGCGATCGTGCGTAGCGTGCGGCCCGCGGCGGGCCTTTGAGCTGACGGAGAAGCGGTGAATCGGTACGAGCTGACGATCGAAGTGTGCCCGGACTACCTGCACGCGAGCGTGACCGGGGATCGGACGGGGGCCAACGCCTTGAGATTCCTCAAGGACGCGTATGCGGCGTGCGTCGAGAACGAAAAGTCCAGACTGCTGCTCGAGATGCGATTGACGGGGTCACGCCTGGGAACTCTCGGCATCTACCGGGTAGTTTCGGACCGGAGCGCCGACGGTGCCAAGCTGCGCAGGATCGCGTACGTGGAGGCCCCGCTGGACGACGTCGAGGCGGCGCGATTTGCGGAAACAGTGGCGGTGAACCGCGCGGTCAATGTCCGCCTTTTCACGAATGTCTCCGAGGCCGCGCGCTGGCTCGAGGACGACGTGAACACCTGAGCGCCAACTCACCCGGCCCCGTCCCGGCACCGAGGAGATGGATTTCGCACCGTCGGCAGACTCGCCGGCTCGACGCGCGTCACTCAATCAGCTGCGCCACCACGCGTCGTGAATGCGGCCGGTCGCGGTGCTCGAAAAGATAAATCCCCTGCCACTGGCCGAGTGCCGGGCGGCCCGCAGTCACCGGAATCGAGAGGGACACGGCATTCAGCGCCGCCTTGATGTGCGCCGGCATGTCGTCCGGGCCCTCGGTGGTGTGCGTCAGCCACTGCATCGAGGGATCGTCGGACGACGGCACCAGCCGACGGAAGAATTCGTCTAGATCCCGCCGCACGTCCGGGTCGGCGTTCTCCTGGATGCACAGCGAGCAGGAGGTGTGCTGGACGAACAGCGTGAGCAGCCCCTGCTCGACCCCGGTCTCGCGTACGAAGCGGACGACTTCCGCCGTGAACTCGTGGAGACCGGGGCCCGGGGTGCGGATCGTGAGGACGGCCTGCATCCGGGAGGCAGCCGCTCAGGCCGTCGCCGCCGCTTCCGCCGTGCGGTTGATCTCGGCGAGCCGTGCCTCGAGATCGCGCGCCGCGACCTCGTCCTTGAGGCCCATGCCCTCCACGTCGCCCTCCGCGAAGCCGATGATGCCCATGTCCGCATAGGCCTTGCGGATGCGTGGGCCCCACAGGCCGATGTCGCGGATCGTCGGGACGATGCGGGCGAACAGGCTCGTGCGGTAGATGCGCATCATCTCGGAGTTGTCGACCCACGCCTTGCATTCGTCCACCGGCAGCCCGAGGCACTCCCAGACCTCGTCCGCCAGGAACCGGTCGCGCAGCAGGTAGCAGCCCTCGACGACGAACTCCTCGCGCTCGTCGCGCTCCTTGTCGGTGAGCTGCGGGTAGTAGTCGCGCAGCGCGAGGCGGCCGAAGGCCACGTGCCGGGCCTCGTCCTGCATGACGTACGCGGTCACCGACTTCGCGAGCGGGTTGCGGGCGTAGTCGCGGATGAGGCCCGAACGCGGCCAGCGCCACGCCCTCGATGAGCACCTGCATGCCGAGGTAGGTCAGGTCCCAGCGCGAATCCCGCAGCGTGTCCTCGATCAGGCTCTTGAGGTAGGGGTTGATCGGGTACACGAGCTCGTACTTCTCGTGCAGCAGCCGCGAGAACGCCTCGACGTGGCGCGCCTCGTCCATGACCTGCGTGGCGGCGTAGAACTTGGCGTCCATGCTCGGCACCTGCTGCACGATCTTCGCCGTGCACACGAGCGCGCCCTGCTCGCCGTGCAGGAACTGCGACAGCTGCCAGGCCTGCACGTGGTGCCGGATCCGGATGCGCTCCTTCTCGTCGAGCCGGTTCCACACGGGCGAGCCGTAGATCGCGATCATCTCGTCGGGCATGCCGGCAGGGTTCTCGGGGTCGAGGTCCTGCGACCAGTCGATGCGGGTGTCCGAGTCCCACTGCTGGCGCTTGCCCTTGCGGTACAGCTTCAGCAGCGATTCGCGCCCGTCGTCGTATTCCCAGCGGAAGTTGGCCTCGAATTCCTGCGCGACCTGCCAGTCCAGCGGTCGATGTCGCAGACGTAGTGACCTTCGGTCGTCATGCCTCGATGAATACGCCAGCGCGCGGTCAGCGGCAACCCTGCAGTGCAGCATGGGGTCGCCGGACGGCGAACAACGGTGGCACACTTGGCAGGCCGATGAAGACCAGGCACCCGTTGGACCCGCAGGCGATCGACGCCCTCTACGGACTCGAACCCGTCTTCGAGCCGGGCACCGCGGGCGGGCCCAATCCTACGGAGTTCGCCGCCGTCCAGTGTCCGTACTGCGGCGAGGCGTTCGAGACGGCAGGTGGACCTGTCGGCGGGCGCGTTCCGCTACGTCGAGGACTGCCAGGTCTGCTGCCAGCCGATCGACCTTGCGGGTGAGACCGACGAGAACGGCGCGCTGGTGGGAATCACGGCGAGCCGGGCGGAGTAGACGCGCCGCGATGCAGCGATTCCTCAAGGCGCTCCACCAGGTCGGCGGAATCGGCCTCGCGGGCTCGCTCGCCGCCTGCATCGTGCTGGTCGTGACGGCGCCCACCGACTCGCTGGTCGGCTACGCGGCCGTGCGGCAGGGCATCGCTGCGATCTCGCAGTGGCTGCTCGTGCCGTCCTTGGCGATCGTGCTGGTCAGCGGGCTGCTCGCGATTGCGGCGAACCGCGCCTACCACGACGCCGGCTGGGCCTGGATCAAGGCGCTGCTCGGCATCGTCATGTTCGAGGGCACCTTGATCACCGTCAGCGCCAGCGCGCGCAGGGCCGCGGAACTGTCGGCGCTGGCCGCAGTGGGCGAGGGCGATCCCGCCCGGCTCGCCGAGGTACTGCGCACCGAGTGGGGCAGCCTGTGGCTGATCCTCGCGCTGTCGATCGCCAACGTGCTGCTGGCCGTGTGGCGGCCGAGGATCCTGAGGCGGGCGTCCTAGATCGGCGGGCGCGGCGGTCCGGCCAGTATCGCCGCGCTATCCAAGTTCCCCGGCCCCGAGCAGCACCGACACCCCGAGCACGAGGAAGATCGCCGCGGCGATGCCGTGCACGAGCCGCATCGGCAGCTTCTTCGCCGCCACTTCGCCGAGCAGCACCGCGGGCACGTTGGCGAGCAGCATGCCGAGCGTCGTGCCGCTCACGACGGCCGCGAGCGAGCCGTACTTGGCCGCGAGCGCCACGGTCGCGATCTGGGTCTTGTCGCCCATCTCGACCAGGAAGAACGCGACCAGCGTCGTGCCGAACACGCCGAAGCGGCCCGCGGCGGTGTCCTTCTCCTCGTCGTACTTGTCGGGAACGAGCGTCCAGGCCGCCATGGCGATGAACGAGAGCCCGAGGATCCAGCGCATCGCGGTCGGGCCAACGAGGCTCGCGATCCACGCGCCGGCCGCGCCGGCGAGCGCGTGGTTGACCAGCGTCGCCACGAGGATGCCGAGGATGATCGGCAGCGGCTTGCGGAACCGCGCCGCGAGGACCAGCGCGAGCAGCTGGGTCTTGTCGCCGATCTCCGCCAGCGCAACGACGCCGGTGGAGACGAGGAAGGCTTCCATCTAGCTGCGCGCCGGCGGCTTGTAGACGGAGACCAGCCCGGCGCGCACGTCGTTCTGGATGCCGTAGGGCGCGATCGGGTAGCGGATGCCGGTCTTCGCGAGCGCCTTGAGGCCCTCGATCGCGACCGGCAGGTAGCGCGGCGGCAGGGCCATGAGCATTTCCTCGTCGGGCACGCCGCCGTAGCGCCGCTCGGCGTAGCAGGGCAGCGACAGGCTCGGCTCGCCGGTCGCGAGTGCGCGGCCCCAGGAGTCCGCGCAGGCGGTCTCGCCGACCACGCTCCAGTCGAACTTGCGGTAGCCTCGCCACTGCAGCCCGTTGATGAAGAGGATCATCTGGCCGGGCGTGGCGTAGAGCAGGCAGATGTCCGGCGGGTCGAGGCGACCCGACTCGAGCGGGCTCACCGCCATCGCCCGGTAGCGGCCGTGCGGGACCACGGTCAGGGCTTGCTGGCGCGCGCGCGCGTCTTCGGCCGTGGCGTGCCAGACGCCCACGAACTCCCGGCCGCTGTGAAAGGCCTCGTCCTGCGCCGCGAGGCCGATGACGGCCCGGCACTGCGTGGCCACGAGGTCGTCGGCGGTGATGCCCACCGTCCAGCCGAGCCGCGACGCCATGCTCACGACCTGGTCGGTGGTGTGCACCGCCTGCGGACGGCGGATCCGTGGGACGGCCTCCATGTCCTCGACGCGCTCGAAGAGCTTCATGCCCGTGATCGTGGTCTTGAGACGCAGCAGCGCGCTGAGGTCCGCCACCAGGGCGGCCCAGTCGTAGCTGGCGGGTTCCGGAAACGTCGGGCCGGTCACTACTCGATGCCCTCGACGACCACGGCCGAGTGCGCGGTGCTGCTGCGCAGGCGCAGCGCCTTGAGCGCCTGGTACTCGAGGCTGAGGTAGAAGTCCTGGGCGACGGCCATGGAGGGGAACTCCAGCAGAACGAGGCGGCGCGGATACCAGTTGCCCTCGACCACCTTGTGCGGACCCCCGCGCACGAGGTAGCGGCCGCCCGCGGCCTCGATGACGGGCTTCACCTGGCGCATGTACTCCTGGTACTGCTCCATGTCGCTGATCTCGACGTCGAAGATCACGTACGCGGCCATCTGGACCTCCCACGCCGGTTAGGCGCGCACTGCACCCGGGCGTGGCGGGTTGCGCTACTGCGGGATGTGCGTAGTGGTGGCTCGCACGAGCAGATCGCGGAAGCGTGAATCGTCCGCAAAGCCGGCCCAGTTCCAGTCGTGGCGGGCCCACCAGGCGTGGCGCCAGCCGCGAGTCACCGCCTCATCGAGCCGATCGAGCGCCTGTTCGCTCTCGCCCATGACCGCGTGCGCGCTCGCCACCCAGTAGAGCGCATCGACGCTCACGATTCCCTCCGCGCGCACCTCGGCGGCACGAGTCATGAGCTCACGCAGCGTGTCGCGCCCGCGCGCGTCGCCGGCGGCGAGACGCAAGTGGGCGTGATTCACCACGTGCGGCAGGCGCCAGACCCACTCGTCGGCGATGAGGTCGTTGATTTCGCCACGTGGATCGGGCGGGTCGGCGTCGTAGGCGTGGAGCGCCGCCGTCCGGTCCCCGAGCGCGAGGAGCGCCTGGGCGCGCTGGGCGGGCGCCCAGGCAGAGCATTCGTGGTTCGCGATCGATTCAAGTGCGGCGCGATTCCCGGTCACCACGCGCAAGCCCGCCACGAGGTCGGCCTCGAAGCGATTGCCGTTCGGATTGCAGCACGCGGCCTCGATCGCCGCGACGGCGGTGTCGATCCGGCCGAGTTGCGCCAGGATGAGCGCGCGTCGCGCGAGGTAGAACGTACGTGTCGGCGCGCGGTCGACGGCCTGGTCGATCCAGCGCAGCGCTTCCTCGGGCGTGCCGCGTGCTGCGTGCAGCCTCGCCATGCCGGAGTACGGAACCTGGAACGCCGGGTCGATCTCGATTGCCGTCGCAAAGCGGACCCCGGCTTCCATCGCGTCGCCGAAGCGCAGCGCGTCGAAGCCGACATTGGCGTTGATGATCGGCGACAGCGGATCGAGCCGGAACGCGTCCCGCATGTGCGCCGCGGCCTCCCTGTAGCGGCCCTGCGAGGTCAGTACCAGGCCGTGCCACACGTGGGCCATCGTGTAGTTCGGGTTGAGCTCGATGGCCCGCTCGAGCGCACTCTCCGCGAGTGCATAGTCGCCCTGGTTGTGCCGGATGAGTCCCAGCGAGGCGTGCGCTTCCGCGAGTGCGGGTGCGAGTTCCAGTGCTCTCGTCGCCGCCGGGAGTGCGTTCGCGATCGATTCCTCCCGCGGGATTTCGCCGTAGTAGCCGGTGCTCGCCAGCGTGTACGCGTCGGCGAGACCCGAGTACGCCAGTGCGTAGTCCGGATCGCGATCGATCGCCTGCCGGAAGCAGTCCATTGCCCGGCGCAGCGCGGCCTCGGTGCGCTTGTGGAAGTGGTGGCGTCCGAGGAGATACAGGTTGTACGCCTCGAAGCTCTGCGTCGCGGGCTCGGGCGGTGGCCGTTCGGCAGCGACCGCCCGAGGCCTCACCGCGGCAATGATGGCGCAGGCCACCTCGGTCTGGAGCTTGAAGATGTCATCGATCTGCCGCTCGAAGGTCTGCGCCCAGACCTGGTATCCGTCGATGGCGCTCACCAGTTGCACGTCGATGCGCACTGTGCCCGCCTGCCTGCGGACGCCGCCTTCGAGCACCGACGCGACGTTCAGGCGACGGCCGACTTCCCGAACGTCCTCGTGACGGCCCTTGAACGCGAACGACGAGCTGCGCGCCGCCACTCGTAGCCCGTCCACGCGCGCCAGCTGGTTGCGGATCTCCTCCGCCAGCCCGTCCGAGAAATACTCGTTCTCCGGTTCGTTGCTCAGGTTGGCGAACGGCAGCACCGCGATCGAGTCCTCGGGCAGGTCTGCGGCGAGGGCAGGCACGGTCGCAGTCCGCTCGAGACCAGAGGGGGTGAGATCGAACATCCAGGCGAACACGGTGGCCACCGGCAGGCCGAGCACCAGGCCCGCCACGACGAAGCGCATGTAGCGCGACGCCTCGAACGCATCGAGCAGCAGGTCCAGCGCCTGGGCGAGGACCCACGCGGCCGCGATGTAGTACAGCGCGGCCCGCACCACGCGCCGTCGCGTCAGCTCCGCCCAGAAATTCCTTGGGTTCAGACTCGCCATGGCCTGCCCTGCCGTGCCCGTCCGCAACGTGTTACGCGCGGCGGGCAATGTCAAGGAACGATCGCCGGTCGAGCTCCGCCCCGAATTACTTGTCGCTTTCCCGGTGGGCTGCCTCGCGCGCCGGTGCTAACGTGCCGACCATGACGAGCCTGCCTTCCGAACGCACCATGCGGCGCATCTTCCTTGCGGGGGATGCGAGTTACGACGGCGTGTTCTACACGGGCGTGAAGACCACCGGCATTTTCTGCCGGCCGTCGTGCACGGCGCGCAAGCCGCGGCCGGAGAACGTCGAGTTCTTCGGCTCGCCGAAGGAGGCGCTGTTCTCGGGCTACCGCGCCTGCAAGCGTTGCCGTCCGCTCGATGCGGACGGTCGGCCGCCGCCGTGGGTGGCGAAGCTGCTCGCGCGGCTCGACGCCGCGCCCGGCGAGCGCATCCGCGCCGGCGACCTGCGTACCGCGGGCGTGGATCCGGCACGCGCGAGGCGCTGGTTCCAGAAGCACTACGGCATGACGTTCCAGGCGTATTGCCGCGCGCGGCGACTCGCCGGCGCGTTCCAGCAGATCAAGGGGGGTTCCACCGTGAGCGACGTGGCCAGCGGATCGGGGTTCGAATCGGAGAGCGGCTTTCGCGCCGCGTTCGCGCGTGCCTTCGGCGCGCCGCCGGTCGAGGCGACTGGCGGCGAAGCCGTGGCACTCGAGTGGATCGCCTCGCCCGTAGGGCCGCTCGTGGCCGGGGCGACGGACGAGGGCCTGTGCTTCCTCGAGTTCAGCGACCGCCGCATGCTCGAGGCGCAACTTGCGACCCTTCGACGCCGCCTCGGCGCTCCGCTGGTGCCGGGCAGGCATCGCTGGCTCGACGTGCTGCGCGAACAGCTCGGGCGAGTACTTCGCCGGCCGTCGCCAGCGTTTCGACCTGCCGCTCGTGATCCGCGGCACGCCGTTCCAGGAGCAGGTGTGGCGGGCGCTGCTCGAGATCCCCTACGGCGAGACGTGCTCCTATCGTGACGTCGCGACGCGCATCGGCCAGCCCGGGGCGACGCGTGCGGTCGGTACCGCGAACGGCATGAACCGCATCGCCATCGTGATCCCCTGCCACCGCGTGGTGAACGCCGACGGACGCATGGGTGGCTACGGCGGCGGCGTGTGGCGCAAGCAGTTCCTGCTCGACCTCGAGCGCGGGCAGCGGGGTCTCGGGATGGACGCGGTCGATTCGCGACGGCGCTCAGCCGCCGCCGAGGGCAATCTGCTGCGGCCGTGACGGCCACACGCCTTTCGCGATCGCCGTCGATCCTTCGAACACGAGCCAACTCTGCCGTCCGTAGTGGGGCAATGGCCGGGCGAGGGCCGCGAGCGCAGCCTCGTCGCGGGCCGCGACCACCGTGAGCGGCGCGCCGCCGCGCCTCTCGGTGGTCCACACCCAGGCCGTCGCGGTGCCGGCGTCCGCGCTGAGTTCCGCCGGTCGGCTCGGCAGGTCGTGGCGTGCGAGGTAGCGCTCCACCTCAGTCGCCACGCCCACCAGCAGCAGAGGTTGCGATCGGCGGCGCCGCCGTCATCGGGTGCAGTCGAAGCGGGTGCTCCGTGAGCCGTCGTGCCAGTGACTCGCCGGTTGCCGCGGCCCCGGCGAGTACCGTCATCGTCGCCGGATCGAGCATCGCCTGCCGCAGGATCGGTGGCGCCTCGCCGGGCGCGAGGCGACGGAACACACGTGCCTGCGGGTCGAGTGCGATGGCCTCCGGTCGACGGTCGGCCACGAGCGTGAAACGCGCACGCTCGCCATCGAAGTCCACCCAGCGCGTGTCCTCCGTTGCGCGCTCGAATCGCAGTGCCAGCGGGACGCGCAGTCGATAGGCCGGCGCGGACTGGGTCAACTCGACGTCCACTCGCCAGCGCGCTCCGTCGCGCACGGCGGTAGCCGAGGCGAGGCGCAGCGACGGTGCGCCGGCGCGGTCGAGCCACTGTGCGAAGTACGGCCCCAGGTCGCGCTTCGAGGCGGCTTCGAACGCCTCGCGCAGGTCGTCCCACGAAGCCACTCCGCCGCGATGCTCGAGCCAGAACGCGCGCAGCGCCCGGTCGAAGGCCTGCGCGCCGATTGCGTCGCGCAGCATCAGGAACACCATCGCGGACTTGTGGTAGCCCACCACCTGCTCGGCGCCGTGCGTGCGCGAGGTGAACGCCGCGAGTGGCCGGTCCGCGCCGCTGCCGAGCGCCGCGAAGTCGCGCAGCCAGGCGAGCCGCATCTCGCGCGCCGCCTCCGCGCCGGCCTGCTCGCGGTAGGCGTAGTCCGCCATGAAGGTCGTGAGCCCCTCCGACCAGTTGCCGCGCGCGTAGTCCGGCCGTACGCCGTTGCCCCACCAGTTGTGCAGCACCTCGTGGCCGAGCGAAGTGTCGCGGATGAACGGCAGGCGCAGCACCTCGACGCCCAGGTAGGTGAGCGTCGGCATGCCGAAGCCCGTGGGTGTCGGGCTCGACACCACGCTGAACGCCTCGTAGGGATACGGGCCGATCCATTTCTCGTACAGCCGCAGGTAGCGCTCGACGGCGTCGAGGTCGCCGTCGCCGCGTTCGGCGATCTCCGGGTGCAGCAGGGCGCGCAGCGCGATCTTGCGGCCGTCGGCGGCGACGAAACTGCGTTGCGTCACGCGGTAAGGGCCCGCCATCAGGTCGATGGCGGACTCGGGCTGCTCGAATGCATAGGTCTGCACGCGTCGTCCGCCACCCGTGTGTTCCCCGGCGGGCGTGCCCGGCACGATCGCGTGCTGGTCCTCGGGCAGGTCGATGGCGATGCGGTAGGCGAGACCCGCGCCGTCGAACACCGGGTGCCAGCGCGCAGCGGACGGCAGGAAGCTGCCGCGCGGCGCGGTCACGGGTTGCGGCGTGCGTCAGCACGGCGCGATGATCGAGCGTGGCGTCGAGGGCCTCGAGTCGGCCACGCCACGCGATCTCGATGCGTCGTTCGCGGCGCGCCGCGGGCAGTCGCCACGCCCGCAGCCCTTCGACCGGGGCCGTGGCGGCGGGACCCGGCTCTCCGTCCACGACGAACCGCTGCACGTCGAAGCGTTCGTCGAGCGTCACGCGCCAGGGACGGCCGGCCGCCACCACCCAGGTGCCGTGGCCCGTGAGTTCGCGCGTACCGGGATCGATCCGCACTTCGATCTCGGCGCGTACGGGGGCCGGAGCAGGCGCTGCCGCCGTGGCGCCTGACGCGAGTGTTGCCGCGTACACCGGCGCATGCATCGCGGCCTGCGCGGCCAGCGCGAGGCCGAGCAGCGCGCCCAGGGTCGCTCGCTGGCATCAGTGTGCCGGCGCCGCCGGGAAGCGCGCGACGAGTTCGAGCCGCTGCTCGCCGCGCTGCACCTCGATCGGCAGCCACGTACCGGGTGCCTGGCGCATGACCGCCGCGGCGACGTCGGCCGCGTTCTTCGGGGCCCTGCCGGCGATGACGACGATCACGTCGCCCTTCTCGAGGCCCGCCCGCTTGGCGATCGAGCCGTTCGCGACCTCGGCGATGCCCACGCCGCCCGCCGCGGGCTCCAGCGTGATGCCGAGCCGCGGTCGAGCCGGTGCGGCGACGCGCGGCGGCGTGGCCACGCCGAACACGGCGTCCGCCAGCTTTTCCTGCGCCCCGTCCGCGATCTGCGCGCAATCGCCGTCGCGCTCGAACGGCAGCAGTGAGAGCGGCGCCGGACGGCCGAGCGCCTGGAGCTGGTGCGAAACCCCCCAGCCGTGGACCACGTGTCCGCTGCCCATCAGCCCCACGACCACCGCGCCCGGGCGCCGTGCCGCCGCCTCGGACATTCCCTCGGCGATGGCGCGATCCCACACGAGTTGCGATTCGAGGAAGCGGCGGAACTCGGGCTGATTGCGGTCGGTGCGCTCGGTGCGAACGAGCGAGCCGTGTGCCGCGTCGTCCGGCAGGTGATCGCGCCAGCTCTCGAACAAGAGGTCCTCGTACCCAGGGAGTGCCGGCGCCGGATCGCCGACGCCGTCGCGCTCGGCCCGCGGTACGGCGGCGAGCCCCTTCTCGCCCACGGCGCGCGTCACCGAGCGGTCCACGTTCGCGGCCACGAGCGGGATGCGGTTCATGCGCGCGAAGTGGAAGATCGGCAGGTACAGGGCCGGGTCGTGGCCCCACACCTGACGCCACTCGGACTCGCGCAGGAAGGCCTGCTCGTCGAGCTCCCCGGCGATCCAGCGGTCGAGCGCCGCCTGCACGCGCCGCGGGAACATTTCGAGCGCGATCACGAGGTCGGGATGGCGCGCATGCAGCGCGGTGAGCGTCTGCAGCTGCCAGCGGTGGTGCTCGGCGCTGTCGTGCGATTCGCCGAGCAGCACCGAGCCGGTCGCGATGGCGCGCGTGACCAGCGCGTCGGTCGTCGTCTCCCGGGGACCGGTCTCGCCCGGGGTCCGCCACGCGCCGACCGGCACGCAGGCGTCGGCCGACGCGGCCGGCTTCGCGGGTGCCGGGGCGCCCGGCGCGGACAGGCTCGCGGCCGCCACTGCGCCCGCCACCAGCGCGAGCATCACGGCGGCGGGCAAGTGCTTTCTGAAGGTCGGATGCTGCGACACGTGACAGTAACTCCTGACGCACTTGTTCGCGCGGGCGACGATGCCGGCTTCAAGGTCGTGGCCTGCAGCGCCAGCGTGCCGGGACCGGCCGGTCCAACCCGGGTATCAAGGATCCGTCTGGATACGCCCGACAGCAAGATGCCCGCCGACTCGCGTCGACGGGCATCTCACGGCCGCGCTTGATTACGGGTTCGGGCCGCTATGGCAATCGTAGCAGCCTACGACCTGGCCCTTCGGCACGGTGCGCGTGCCGTACTCCGTGTTCCACGTGCGGGTCGCGGCGGTCCGCGAAAGCACGGTGCCGCGGTAGTTCGCTCCGTGGCATGCGGCGCAGGCCGCCAGGTTCGATTCCGCGAGGTCCTCGTGATCCTTCGTCCAGCGCGAGTCCCCGACGTTGTGCATGCCGTGCGGGCCGTTCAGCGTGAGCGCGAGCGAACCGGCGGCATGGCACGTCGAGCACTCGGTCACGGTGCCGGTGTGCCCCTGGAGTTCCTTTGCCGCGACGTTGTCGTTGTGCGTGTCGAGCGGATTGGACCAGATCGCGTGCGTACTGTTGTGGCAGCCTTCACAGGCGATGCCGCCGTGGCCCTTGCTGAAACGGAACAGCTTGCCGGTGTTCTCGGCGAACCGGGTGTTACCCGCAAGTCGCGGCGAGGCGGCTGCGTCCGTCGGGTCGAACGCGAGGATTGCACGGAGGCCGTCGGAAGCCATGAGCGACGGGTCCAGCTTGCGGAAGCTGCGGGCGTCGCCCGTGTGGCAGGACTGGCAGCGCGGCAGGTCCATCCAGGGACGGCGCGACCGGCCGTCGTTCGTGCCGTCGATGCTGCCACCGGCCTTCAGGGGCGACATCCCACCCACGGCGGCCATCGTGCCGTGGCAATTCTGGCAATTGACGGTCTCCGTCATCGCGCCGCGCAGGCACTTCGTGTCACGGCCGGGATGACAGGTGTAGCAGGCCTGCTTCATCGCATCGGGCGTCCCGCCCAGCCGCACCCAGTCGTCCGTGTAACCCTGCATCTTGTTGCTGTGATACGCGTGCATGGCGGAGGACATCGTGGGCTTGCCGAGCTGGTCTCCCTGCGGACCTTTACCCGCGAGATCCAGCGCCGGCGAATAGTGGCACTGCGCGCACAGGACGGGCTTCGATGCCATGAGGTGGGTGCTGCTCATGTCGTCGTGCAGCAGCAGCACGTTCTCGCGAGTCCGGACCTCCTTGTCGGATGCGGGAGACCAGGTGATCCCGGCCCGCTGCGTGGCGATTCCGCCCGTGTCGTGGCAATCGGAGCACGTCGTTTCCTCCGACACCGGCAGGACGATGTCGAGCGTGGCCACGTCCCTTCCGGTGGCCTTCTCGGTGGCCACGAGTCGCATCAACGGATAGCGGTTCGGGAGACCTGCATCATCCGTCGGGATGATCGGAACGCCCTCGGCCTTGAAGAGTCCGTCCGCCACGTTCCACGACATTGACCGGTTCGCGGTCGTCGTCGCGTCGCCGGGCATGTACAGGCCCTTGAGGCCCTGGCCCGGCTGCAGCGTCGCACCGTAGATCGCCTCGGCGAACGTCCAGAAGTTTGTCTTGGGTCCCAGCGCCGAGTGGAGACTCGAGCTGTTGATCGATCCCGCCGCGTCACGAACGGCTTCATAGCGAATGGTCACGACCGAGTCGTTCACGACCACCGGCTTTCCGGTCGAGCCCCGTCGCACGACCTGCGCGTTGAACACGTTGTAGGGCGGCAGGATCGAGAACACCGAGAAGTCGGCGTCCACGCAATGCATGCCGAGGTCGTTCGTCGCCAGGACCTTGTAGACCCAGCTTCCGCCCGCGGTCGAGGCGAGGACCGTCACCGGTACCTTGACCGTCACCTTGCTGTCCTTCACCGACACGACGGCCGAGCCCGCCGCCACACCCTTGACGGTCACGACGTTGCTCCGGACGGACACCTTCACGATGTTGCTGTTGGACGAGCGTGCGGAGACGGTGCCCGAGGGCCTGCTCGCGGTGAGCGTCGCGGTGCTGCCAACGGCCAGCGACACCGAGGCGGGCGACACGGTCATGGATCTCGTTACCGTGACCGGCAGGCTGATGTTGGGAGTCGTCCGGTCGCGGACGTAGACGGTGGCGCTGCCCGAACTCACTCCGCTGACGGTCAATGTCGCCCCGGAGTTCGTCCGATTCGAAATCGATACCTTGGCCACCGCAGTGTTCTTCGACTCGGCCTGGATCTCACCGCTTGCACCGGTGACCTGCACCACGGCACGTCCGCCAACGGGAACCGCCAGCTTGGTGGGTGAGAGCGTCAGTGCTGCCGATGCCTGACCGGCGAACAGCACCGAACCCAGCAGGGCCCAGACAAGAAGAGTCCCGTTGATTCGTGTCCGGACGTTCGCACTTTGATATCGAGCCATGATGAGGTCCCCCTGACAGGAGCGGGTCGGTGAATGACGTGCGCCGCCGTCTCCCGTGCGGCACACCCGGGGGGCATTGAAATGAGTGGAATGAGTCTTCTTGTCATTTCGCCGACCCCGCAACGACGGCACCCGGGCTGTTCCGGGCGCGCGTTTAGGGTTAGACGGTCGAACCTCGTCGGATCAATCGGTCGGCCTCGAGAATCGGTGGCCCTGGCGGATACAGACGGATACAAATCCAGGCGGCCGGGACATCCGTCGGATACGCGTAGTCTCCAGACTGGCCCAGCGCGATCGCACTCGTGATCGCCGGGAAACGGAGGAGACACGCATGCGTCACCCGAACATCCTCGGCACGATCGGCCGCACGCCGGTGGTTCGCCTGAACCGGATCGCGCCGGCGCACGTGAACCTCTACGTCAAGCTCGAGGCCTTCAATCCCATGGGCTCGGTCAAGGACCGCCTCGCGCTCGGTGTGATCGAGCGCGCCGAGCGCGACGGCGCCCTGCGACCCGGCCAGACCGTGGTCGAGGCCACCAGCGGCAACACCGGCATCGGCCTCGCCATGGTGTGCGCGGCGAAGGGCTATCCCCTGGTCGTGACCATGGCGGAGAACTTCAGCGTCGAGCGGCGCCGCCTGATGCGGTTCCTGGGCGCGCGCGTCGTGCTGACGCCCGCGGCGCAGAAGGGCAGTGGCATGCTCGCGAAGGCCGCGGAGCTCGCCGGGCGCCACGGCTGGTTCTTCGTGCGGCAGTTCGAGAACGAGGCGAACGCCGACGTTCACTCCCGGACGACGGCCGTCGAGATCCTCGAGGACTTCCGTGACACGCGGCTCGACGCCTGGGTGACGGGCTACGGCAGTGGCGGGACGCTCAAGGGCGTGGCGCGGGTGCTGCGTGCCGAGCGGCCCGAGACGCGGATCGTCGTCTGCGAACCCGACAACTCGCAGGTGCTGGGCAGTGGCATCGCACAGTCGCGGGCTGCGGACGGCTCGCCCGCGGAGAGCCATCCGGCGTTCCGACCGCACGTGGTGCAGGGCTGGGGGCCCGACTTCATCCCGAAGCTCGCCGAGGACGCGGTCGGGCAGGGATTCATCGACCGCGTCGTGGCCGTGAACGGCGCCGAGTCGTTGCGCCTCGCGCGCCGGCTCGCGACCGAAGAGGGGATCCTCGCGGGCATCTCGGGCGGAGCGACCCTGGCCGGCGCGCTCGAAGTCTGCCGCGGGCTGCCCGAGGGCGCCAACGTGCTGTGCATGATTCCGGACACGGGTGAGCGCTACCTCAGCACGCCGCTGTTCGAGGACGTGCCTGCGGAGATGACGGAGGTCGAGATCGAGCTGTCGCGCTCGACGCCGGGCTATCGCTTCGACGCACCCGCACCGTCACCGGCTCCCGCCGAGAAGCCGTCTGTCCCGGAGACCGTCGATGCCGCGGCCGCCGCGTTCGTCGCGGACGCGATCGGCGACGCCCGTGAGCCCGTGGTGCTGTTCGCACTCGAGTGGTGCGAATTCTGCTGGTCGCTGCGGCGCCTGTTCGCACGGCTCGGCATCCCGTTCCGCTCGATCGACCTCGATTCCGTGGACTTCCAGCGCGATGATCTCGGCGGACGCATCCGCACGGCGCTGGCCGCGCGCACCGGCGTGAAGACCATTCCGCAGCTGTTCGTGGGGGGCGAGTTCGTGGGCGGATGCACCGATACACTGGACGCATGGCGAAACGGCCGCTTGCAGGCCATGCTCGAGGCGACACAGACGGACTTCGACCACTCCGCGGAGGTTGACCCGTATGCGTTCCTGCCCCGCTGGCTGCAGCCCCGCTGAGGAGAGGCGATGAAAGGCGACGTGCACGGCCCGGCGGCTTCACCCACGGAAGCCCTGCTCGAGGAGACGGCCCGGCGCGGCGCGCGCTATCTCGCCGGCCTCGACGAGCGCACGGTGCAGGCTTCGGCGACGGCAGTGGCCAACCTCACGAGCCTCGAGGTGCCGCTGAACGACGCGCCGCTGGACCCGGCCGCCGTGGTCGCCGAACTCGACGAACTGATCTCGCCGGCCACCATGGCGATGGCCGGTCCGCGCTTCTTCGGCTTCGTGATCGGCGGCACGCTGCCCGCGGCGCTCGCGGCCAACTGGCTGGCGACGGCCTGGGACCAGAACGCCGCGCTCGGTCCCGTCACGCCGGGCGTCGCGCGGATCGAGGCCGTGGCGCTGCGCTGGCTCGTGGACGTGCTGGGCCTGCCGCCGGATGCGCAGGGCGCGTTCGTCACCGGGGCCACCATGGCGAACTTCACGGCGCTCGCGGCCGCGCGCCATGCGGTGCTCACGCGCGCCGGCTGGAACGTCGAGGCGGACGGGCTCTTCGGTGCACCGCCGGTGACGGTGATCGTGGGCGAGGAAGCGCACCCGACGCTGCTCAAGGCGCTCGGCCTGCTCGGTCTCGGACGTCGGCGCGTCGTGCGCCTGCCCGTCGACGGCCAGGGTCGCGTGCTCGCCGACCAAGTGCCGCACGTCGAGGGCCCGACGATCGTCTGCCTGCAGGCCGGCAACATCAACACCGGTGCGTTCGACCCATTCGAGTTGATCTGTACCGCGGCGCGCGCCGCCGGCGCGTGGGTCCACGTGGACGGCGCCTTCGGCCTGTGGGCGCAGGCGTCGCCGCGGCTCGCACCGCTGGCGCGCGGCGTCGCGCTCGCCGATTCCTGGGCGACGGATGCGCACAAGTGGCTCAACGTGCCCTACGACTCGGGGCTCGCCTTCGTCCGCGAGCCGGGCGCGCTGCCCGCGGCGATGGCCATCACCGCCGAGTACCTGCCGTCGCCGGGTGCGGAGCGCAGTCCGTCCGATTTCACGCCCGAGCTGTCGCGGCGCGCGCGCGGTGTCGAGGTCTGGGCGGCGTTGCGTTCGCTCGGCCGTGCAGGCCTCGCGGAACTCTTCGAGCGTAACTGTCGCCAGGCGCGCCGGTTCGCCGAAGGGCTCGCTGCAGCGGGCTTCGAGATCCTCAACGACGTGGTGCTGAACCAGGTGCTGGTGTCGTTCGGCGCGACCGAGACCACGCAGCAGGTCATCGCCGCGGTGCAGGCCGACGGCACCTGCTGGTGCGGCGGCACTGTCTGGCAGGGACGCGCGGCCATGCGGATCAGCGTGTGCTCGTGGGCGACGACCGACGAGGACGTTGAGCGCAGCCTCGCCGCCATCCTGCGTGCGGCCGCCGCAGTGCACGGCCGGCTCGTGTCGCCCGCAACCTGAGACTGATTCTCGATTCGGACCCCTCGAGGGCGCTCCTAAGCCGCCCTTAAGCTTGGGCTGTCAACCTCTCGGCGTGGTGGCGCGTTCTCCTGAATGAGTCACCGCACCTGGAGGACGTTTCATGAAGACCCGAATCGCATTGACAGCCATCATCGCCGCGACGCTCGCGGTGACGTCGCTCGCCGTCGAGGCCCAGCAGGCCCAGCAGGGGCAGCGCGGCGGCCAACAGGCCGGGCAGCAGGAGGGCCGAGGACAGCAGGCCGGCCAGCAGCAGCGTCAGGCCGAGCGTTCGATGGGCCAGGACCAGACCATGGATCGCGATCGCGTTCAGACGCGCGAGCGTGACCGGACCCAGACCGGCGACGGCACGCAGGCCCAGACCCAGACTCGCGAACAGGCGCAGCTGCATGCGGGTGCCGGCAAGGGCATCTACGGCGGCAACCTGATGACGGAGCAGGAGCGCAACCGGTATCGCGAGCAGGCCGGTGCACTCCAGACCGACGAGGAGCGCGCCGCGTTCGAAGCCAAGCACCGCGAGCAGATGCAGCAGCGCTCGCGCGAGCGCAACGTTCCCGCCGAGGTCACGGACAAGTGACGTGACACGATCGGGCGGCCCAGCTGCCGAGGAGTGAACCGACGCGACGCCGCGGGGCGGCGCGTCGGTCACGTTTCCATCTTCCGAGGAGAGCGACATGAGGCGTTTCGACAGTGGGCATCTGGCGAGCGCGTGTCCGGGCGTGTTTCTGGGCGCACTCGCAATGATCGTGGCGCCGGGCTCGGCCGGGGCCGCGGATACGGGCTTCAGCCTCGCAGTGGGCGCCGAGTATACGAGCGGCGAGTACGGCGGCGACGAGTCGGTGGACGAGGTGTACGTTCCCGTCACCGGCAGGTATGAAACGCAGCGCCTGTCCTTCCGGCTGACGGTGCCCTTCCTCAGCGTGCGGGCGCCCGAGGGCACCTACACCGAGGGTCCGGACGGCCAGCCGATCATCGGCGAGGGGCCCACCGTGACCGAGAGCGGCATCGGCGACGTGCTCGCTTCCGTGACGGTGTACGACGTGTTCGCCTCGGGCAGCGGCGACGTTGCGCTCGACCTGACCGGCAAGGTCAAGCTCGGCACCGCCGACGTGGACAAGGGTCTCGGCACGGGCGAGCCGGACTTCACGCTGCAGGCGGACCTGTTCCGCTTCTTCGACCGCTTCACGGCCATCGGTACGCTGGGCTACACGATGCGCGGCGACCCGGACGCCGTGGACCTCGAGAACGCATTGTTCGCCTCACTTGGTGGCACGTACGCCGTCGCGCCAGCCACGCGCCTCGGATTGTTCTACGACTTCCGCGAGGCCTCGCTGCCCGGCAGCGACGACATCCAGGAACTGTCGGCGACCCTGTCGCAGCGCATGGGCGATGACTGGCGCGTGCACGGCTACCTGATCGCGGGATTCAGCGACAGCTCGCCGGACTGGGGTGCCGGCGTGTCGGTGAGCCACGCGTTCTGACGCCTCCGCCCGGGCGCCCGTCTCGGCGCCCGCCCGCCTCGTGCTAACCTCGCGGCGCAGCGCGGCGCTGCCGAGGTAGCACGTTCATGCCGGTGGTGTTCCCCTTCCCAGCGATCGTCGGCCAGGACGAGATGAAGCTCGCGCTGCTGATCGCGGCGGTGGATCCCAACGTCGGCGGCGTGCTCGTGTTCGGCGATCGCGGCACCGGCAAGTCCACGGCGGTGCGCGCACTGGCGGCGCTGCTGCCGAGGATGCGGGTCGCGGTGCCCTGCCGCTACGGCTGCGACCCCGACGCGTCGCAGCTGTGCGATGAGTGCGCGGCACGGCGCGCCAAGGGCGCCCTCAAAAGCCGGCTCGCGCCCGTGCCGGTCGTGGACCTGCCGCTCGGCGCCACCGAGGATCGGGTCGTGGGCGCCCTCGACCTCGAGAGGGCACTCGCGCACGGCGAAAAGGTCTTCGAGCCCGGCCTGCTGGCGCGAGCGCACCGTGGCTTCCTGTACATCGACGAGGTGAACCTGCTCGAGGACCACCTCGTGGACCTGCTGCTCGACGTGGCCGCCTCCGGCGAGAACGTGGTCGAGCGCGAGGGCCTGAGCGTGCGACACCCCGCGCGCTTCGTGCTGATCGGTAGCGGCAACCCGGAGGAAGGCGAGCTGCGCCCCCAGCTGCTCGACCGCTTCGGGCTGTCGGTCGAGGTGCGTACCCCGCAGGAGCTCGCGACCCGCATCGATGTCGTGCGCCGGCGCGACGAGTTCGAGCGCGATCCGGATGCCTACGTGAAGAAGTGGCAACGCGAGGAGGAGCGCCTGCGCCGGCTGATCACGTCGGCGCGACGCCGCCTCGACAAGGTGGTCGTATCGGACGGGACGCTCGAGAAAGCCGCCCGCCTGTGCATCGCGCTCGGCACCGACGGCCTGCGCGGCGAGCTCACCCTGATGCGGGCGGCGCGAGCTGCCGCGGCACTCGAGGGCGCCCCCGCAGTGGGCGACGAGCAGCTGCGCCGCGTGGCGCCCGCCGCGCTGCGGCACCGGCTGCGACGCAACCCGCTCGACGAGGCCGGCTCGACGACCCGAGTCGAGCGAGCGCTGGCCGAACTGTTCGGCGCATGAGCGTGGAGGGGGGCCGCGCGGATGCGTGGTCGGACGCCACGCGGGCGGCCGCCTGCCTCGCGCTCGATCCCGTGGGCCTCGGCGGCGCGGTGCTGCGCTCGGCCGCCGGCCCGGTGCGCGACCGCTGGCTCGCACTGCTGCGCGAGCTTCTACCTGCCGGCGCGCCGATGCGGCGGCTACCCACGCATGCCACCGACGGCCGCCTGCTCGGCGGCCTCGACCTTGCGGCCACGCTGAGCGCGGGTCGGCCGGTGGCCGAACGCGGCCTGCTCGCCGAGGCCGACGGCGGCCTGGTCGTGGCGGTGATGGCGGAGCGCATGCCCGCCGGCACGGCGGCACGACTCGCCGCGGTGCTCGACACCGGCGAGGTGGTGATCGAGCGTGACGGCCTCGCGTTGCGCCACGCAACGCGCATCGGCGTCGTGGCGCTCGACGAGGGCGAAGAGGCGGAGGAGGTGACGCCCGCCGTCCTGGCCGAGCGGCTGGCATTCGGCGTGAACCTCGCGGTCCTGCGCGTGGGCGATACGAAAGGCGCAGCCTGCGACGCCGGGGCCGTCGCCACGGCGCGCGGCCGCCTCGCGACGGTGACCATTCCCGACGATGTCGTCGCCGGCCTGGCCGCGGCGGCCGACGCGCTCGGCATCTTCTCGATCCGACCCGTGCTGTTCGCGGTGCGCGCGACGCGTGCGATCGCGGCACTGGCGGGTCGCCCTGCCGCGGCGCCCGAGGATGCCGCGCTCGCTGGCCGGCTCGTGTTCGCCCACCGTGCGACGCGCTTGCCCGCCGCCGAGCTGCCGCCTGAGCAGGCGCAGGAGCCGCCGCCCGAGGATTCAGCCGAGGAGATGCCGGCCCCGACCGAGCAGACCACGCTCGAAGATCGCGTCATCGAGTCGGTCGAGGCCGTGCTGCCGCCCGGCGTGCTGGCGCGCCTGCGCGCGGCGGCGCTGCGGGGCCGGGCGCCGCACGGCAGCGGCCGCGGCGGCGCGCCGCAGCAGTCGCGGCTGCGCGGCCGGCCGGCCGGCGTGCGGCGTGGCGATCCGCGTGCGGGCGACCGACTCAATCTCGTCGCGACGCTGCGCGCTGCGGCGCCGTGGCAGCTGCTGCGTCGGCGCACGACGGCCGACGCGTTTCCCTCGCGCCCGTCGCGCATCGAAGTGCGCCAGGACGACTTTCGCGTCACGCGCTTTCGCCAGCGCCGGCCGACCACCACGGTGTTCGTGGTGGACGCCTCGGGCTCGACGGCCCTGCATCGCCTCGGCGAGGCGAAGGGTGCGGTGGAGTTGCTGCTCGCCGACTGCTACGTGCGGCGTGACCGCGTGGCGCTGATCGCGTTCCGCGGTCGCGGCGCGGAACTCCTGTTGCCGCCGACGCGTTCGCTGGCGCGTGCCAAGCGTTGCCTCGCGAGCCTGCCGGGCGGCGGGGGTACGCCGCTCGCCGCCGGCATCGATGCGGCGGCCGCGCTCGCCGACGCCGTGCGGCGCCGCGGCGAGACGCCGTTCCTGGTGTTCCTGAGTGACGGTGCCGCCAACGTGGCGCGCGATGGCAGCCACGGACGGCCGCAGGCGTTGGCGGACGCCGAGTCGGCCGCGGTGCGGCTGCGCGAGGCCGGTGCGGATGCCGTGGTCGTGGACACTTCGCCGCGCCCGGGTCCGCTGGCGCAGCGCCTCGCCGAAGCGATGCAGGCGCGCTACCTGCCGCTGCCCCGGGCCGATGCCGCCGCTGTGTCGCGCGCGGTGGCGAGTGGCGTCGCAGAGGGTCGGCGTGCGGGCGCTGCCTGACGACTGGCCGCTGCGCGAGCACAGCCGCTTCCTGACGGCAGGCGGCCTGCGCTGGCACGTGCAGTGCCTGGGCCGCGGACCGGCCGTGCTGCTCGTGCACGGCACGGGCGCATCGACACATACCTGGCGCGATCTCGCGCCGCTGCTCGCGCGGCACTACACGGTCGTCGCGCCCGATCTGCCGGCCCACGGCGGCACAGCGCGTCCTGCCGACGATACGCTGATGACCCTGCCGGGCATGGCGGGCGGCTTGCGCGCGCTGCTCGAGGCGCTCGACGTCGAACCCGCGCTGGCCGTCGGCCACTCCGCCGGCGCGGCGATCCTGGCGCGCATGTGCCTCGACAGTGCCATTTCACCGCGCGGGCTCGTGAGCCTCAACGGGGCGCTTCTCGAGCTGCCCGGGCTGCCCCGTGCCGTGTTCTCGCCGCTCGCGCGGCTGCTGGCCGCGAGCCCGCTGCCGCGCCTGTTCGCCTGGCGGGCGGGCGATCGCACCGCGGTCGAGCGGCTGGTGGCGAGCACCGGTTCACGTCTCGACGCCGCGGGCGTCGACTTCTACGCGCGGCTGGTGCGCGATCCCGCGCACGTCGCGGGCGTGCTCGCCATGATGGCGCGCTGGGATCTCGCCGCGCTCGAGGTCGAGCTGCCCGCGCTCGCCGTGCCCCTGCTGCTCGTCGTCGGCCTGCGCGACGGCACGGTGCCGCCATCCGAGGGACGTCGCGTGCGTGAGCGCGTGCCGGCCGCCGAGCTCGTCGAGCTGCCCGGGCTCGGGCACCTCGCGCACGAGGAGCGTCCGGCGACCGTCGAGCAGCTGCTGCGTGGATTCGCGCGCCGAGCCGGCGTGTCCGCGGATCGCTGACGCCGCGATCCTTGCGCGGCCCGCCTCAGGGCGCGGTGCGCGAGACGATCTTGCGGACGTGACGCACCCCGAGCGCCGCCGCGAGCGCGACCAGCGGGATGCTGAGGGCGGTCACCACGGGGACGTCGAGCGGTACGCCGACCGAGACCAGGCCGTCGGCGGCGTAGCCCACGAGTCCGACGATGTAGTAGGTGATCGCCGCCACCGACAGGCCCTCGACCGTCTGCTGCAGGCGCAGCTGCGCCTCGGCGCGCCGGTTCATGGAGACCAGCACCTGCTGGTTCTGCCGTTCGCGCGACACGTCGACGCGCGTGGACAGCAGCTGGGTGGCCCGCGCCACGCGCTGCGACAGCGACTCGAGGCGCGCCGCGACCGAGCGGCAGGTGGCCATCGCGGGCGCGAGCCGCCGCTCGGTGAATTCCTCGAAATTCTGCAGTCCCTGGATACGCACCTCGCGCAGTTCCTCGATGCGACGTTGCACGAGCTCGTGATAGGCGGCCGCGGCCGAAAAGCGGAAGTGGTTCTCGGCCTCGCGGCTCTCGATCTGCGCCTCGAGCCGGGTGAGCCGGTCGAGCAGCGCGGGCTCGTCGGCCTCGGCCGCCTCCGCGAGTGCGTTGGTGATCTCGGCGAGCTCGCGCTCGGCCTGGTTGAGCCAGGGCGAGAGTGACTGCGCCACCGGCAGCGCCAGCAGCGCCATCAGCCGATAGGTGTCGATCTCGAGCAGGCGCTGCATCATGCGGCCCGCCTGCCGCTCCGACATGTCGCGGTTCAGCACCAGCAGCCGCCCGTAGCCGTCGTGAAGCCGGACGTCCGTGAACGCGGTGCCGGCGCCGCCCGCAATGGCCGCGCCCACCAGCACGTTGCCGCCGAAGTGCCGCGTGGAGAGAGAGTCGAAATCGGGCGCGAGCATGGAGGCCGGCAGCAGCGTGGCGTGCGTGGCCACCATCACCTGGCCCGGCAGTTCCGCAAGCCAGTCGGCCGGCACCGCCTGCAGCGCGGGTTCGCCGAACGGTTCGCTGCCGGCGCCCGTGACGATGAATTTGTAGCGCGTGAACTCCGAGTGGCGCTCCCACTTGAGGCGGAATGCACCGAGGTCCGCGCTGAAGTGGGCGGCACCGACCGGCGGGGGCGGCACGCCGTGGCGCCGGGCCAGCGCGCAGACGTGTTCCCACTCCCGGGCACGCATGGACGGGTCCGACGCGAGCGCCAGGAAAGTGAGTCGCAGCGGCGCCGCCAGCACCTCCGGGGGGCGCGCGTGCATCTCCTCGTTGAGCGCGAGTCGCAGCGGATGGTCGGGCGGCAGCCTCATGTGGGTCGCACCTCGTGCAAGGCCGGGGCGGCGGGGGTAGGCCGCGCGGTCGGCCGAGTGTAAACCAGCCGTCCTGCCGGGGCTGTAGTGGCCCTGTTACACTCCGCTCGTCATGGCGACGGGCGCTCCAGGCTACGCTTTCGACCGCGCCCCGCCCGGCGCGGCGTTGCGCCGTCCCCACGCAGTGGTCATCGGCAGCGGCTTCGGCGGGCTTGCCGCCGCCGTCCGGCTCGGCGCGCGCGGCTACCGCGTGACGGTGCTCGAGCGGCTCGACGCTCCGGGCGGACGGGCCTACGTGCACCGCCGCGACGGCTACACCTTCGACGCCGGCCCCACCATCGTCACGGCACCGTTCCTGCTCGACGAACTGTGGTCGCTCGCCGGGCGGCGCATGAGCGACGACATCGACCTGCGCGCGCTCGACCCGTTCTACCGCATCCGCTTCCACGACGGCACGAGCTTCGACTGCTCGGGCGATCCCGAGGCCATGCGTGCCGAGGTGGCGCGGCTCGCGCCCGGCGACGTCGAGGGCTACGAGCGCTTCATGCGCGCGAGCGAGGCCATCTACAAGGTGGGCTTCGAGCAGCTCGGGCACGTGCCCTTCGACTCGTGGCGCGACATGGCACGCATCCTTCCCGAGATGCTGCGCCTCGAGAGCTACCGCTCCATCCACGGGCTCGTCGCCCGCTACGTGCGCGACCCGCGCCTGCGTTTCATCCTGAGCTTCCACCCGCTGTTCGTCGGCGGCAACCCGTTCAACGTCACCTCGATCTACGGCCTGATCTCCTTCCTCGAGCGGCGCTTCGGCGTGCATTGCGTGATCGGCGGAACGAACCGGCTGGTGAGCGGCCTCGCGGGGCTGATCGAGGGGCAGGGCGGCACGATCCGCTGCGGCGAGGAAGTCGTGGAGATCACGGTGAGCGGTCGGACCGCCACCGGTGTGCGCCTCGCGAGCGGCGAGCACGTCGCGGCGGACGTGGTGGTGTCGAATGCCGATGCCGCGTGGACTTACAGCCGCCTGCTCCCGTCCGTGTCGCGCCGCCGCTGGACCGACCGCAAGCTCGACCGGGCGCGTTACTCCATGAGCCTGTTCGTCTGGTACTTCGGCACGCGCCGCAGCTACCCGGACGTGCCGCACCACACGATCCTGGTCGGGCCGCGCTACCGCGAGCTGCTCGAGGATATCTTCGAGCGCAAGGTGCTGGCCGCCGACTTCAGCCTCTACCTGCACCGGCCGACGGCCTCCGATCCCTCGCTCGCGCCGCCGGGCTGCGACGCCTTCTACGTGCTTTCGCCCGTCCCCAACCTTGACGGCAGCGTGGACTGGCGCGAGCGCGCCGAGCCCTATCGCCGCGCGATCGAGGCCTCGCTCGAGGAGACGATGCTGCCCGGGCTCCAGGCCGAGATCGCGACCTCGTTCTGCATGACGCCGCTCGACTTCCAGGACCGGCTGCTCTCCGTTCGCGGCGCCGCCTTCAGCTTCGAGCCGGTGCTCACGCAGAGCGCGTGGTTCCGGCCGCACAACCGCAGCGAAGAAGTCGAGCGCCTGTACCTCGTCGGTGCCGGGACGCATCCCGGGGCGGGCGTGCCCGGCGTCCTTTCATCTGCACGCGTGCTCGACACGGTGGTGCCGGATGCGGCCGCGCTCGCCTGAGCCCACAGGGGCCGCACTGCGCGCCGATCTCGCCGCCTGCGCGGCGTTGCTGCGCCAGGGATCGAAGACCTTCCACGCCGCCTCGAAGCTGCTGCCCTCGGGCGTGCGTGATCCGGCGGTCGCCCTCTATTCCTTCTGCCGTCTCGCCGACGACGCGGTGGACAACGGGGGCGGCACGCCCGCGCTCGAGTCGCTGCGGCAGCGACTCGCCGACGCGTACGCCGGGCGGCCGGCGCCGGAACCCGCCGACCGTGCGTTCGCCTGGGCCGTCGCCGCCTTCGAGATTCCCGCGGCGCTGCCCGAGGCCCTGCTCGAGGGGTTTGCCTGGGACGCGGAGGGTCGGCGCTACCAGACGCTCGCCGACCTCGAGGCCTATGCCGCGCGGGTGGCCGGCAGCGTCGGCGCGATGATGTCCGTGCTGATGGACGCACGGCAGCCGGAGGTGCTGGCACGCGCCTGCGACCTCGGCATTGCCATGCAACTGACCAACATCGCTCGGGACGTGGGCGAGGACGCCCGACTCGGCCGCGTGTACCTGCCGCTCGCCTGGATGCGCGAGGCCGGGCTGGACCCGGAAGCGTGGCTGGCGCGACCGGTCTTCAGCGCGGATCTCGCCGCGGTGATCGCGCGGGTGCTCGAGGCAGCCGAGCGGCTCTACGCGCGCTCGAGCGCCGGCATCGCGGAGCTGCCCGCGTCCTGCCGGCCCGGCATGCACGCCGCGCGGCTGCTGTATGCGGAAATCGGCCGTGAGGTGCAGCGGCGCGGCCTCGACGCCGTGTCGCAACGCGCCGTCGTGCCGCCCGCGCGCAAGGCCGCGCTGCTGCCGGCCGTGATGATGGCCGCTGCGACCACGCCGGCAGCGACCGACCACGCGGCTGCCCTCGAAGCCGCGCGGTTCCTGGTGGAGGCTGCGGCGCGGCCGCCCGCCGGACCGGTGCCCGCCGCCGGTTACCGCGCCCGCCGCTTCGAGGAGCGCGTCGTCTGGCTGCTCGGCCTGTTCGAGCGGCTCGAGCGCCGCGAGCGGCAGCTGCGCGAAGGCATGACGCCCTCGACACAGTCCTGAGCGTGTTCCGTGTTCAGCGGGCCCGGCGCGGCATGCGGAACGGCAGCAGCGCCTGCACCCAGCGCGCACGGAAGCGATCGAGCGACAGGCTCTCGTGCACGGCGGTGACGTCCTCCCCGAGCAGCCGCTGGGACAGCACCGAGCGCGCATAGAACGGCGTGTCCTCGAGCGTTCGCCGTACCCGTGTGCGTGCCGGGTCGTCCGCGCGGGTGCCGCGCGCGATACCCCATGCCGTCCCCGGCAACGCGGCCGGAGCCGCCGGCACGAACGAAGTCACTGTACCGCCAGGATCGAAGCGCAGTCCGAAGCCGGAGAAATCGTCGATGCGGTCGTCGGGGCGATCGTCGGTCCGATCGATCGCGCGGCGCTGCACTTCGTACAGCACGGCCGTGGACCCGTCTGCGAGCGTGGCCCGCGACCAGTGCCAGCAGGCGAAGGCATCCTCGAGCGGCTCGTCGCCGGCGTTCATGTCGAGGTAGCCGTGGCCGCTCCAGCGGCGCCGCGGCGCCTCGAGATCCACCTCGACCCGTGCGCAGGGGGCGAGCGCACTCCAGTGATGTCGACCGGCAGTGTCGAGTGCCACCGGATGGTTGAACATCGCCGCCGCCTCGAGCCGAACCTCGCCGCGGATTCGACGCGGCCACGGTACCGCGATCTCGTCGATCTGCAGGGCCAGACATCCCGGTTGCCATGCAAGCGTGCTCGGTCCCACGACGAATCGCTCCGGAGTGCGCTCGATCGTGCCGCGGCCGCGTTCGGTCATGCTCCAGCGCTTGCCGCGCTCGCCGTAGACCGCGACGTTGATCGCGCAGTGGTCCTCCGGTTCGGCGCCGCCACGCCGCCGCGCAGCCGCGTAGTAGGGCGAGAAGACGCTGCCCACGAAGGCGATGACCGTGAGGGCCTCGCGGCCGTCGTCGCTCAACGCGTCGAGGTACCACCAGGCGTAGCCGCCCGGCGTTACCGCGCGGTCGAAGCGAGGTCCTCGATGAGACTCGCCGCGGCCAGTCGGCCCGACAGTGCCGCCATCGGCACGCCCGGTCCCGGATGCGTGCTGCCCCCCGCGAGGTACAGGCCCGGGATGCGGCTCCTCGATCCCGGCCGGCGGAACGACGCCCGCCACCCATGGCTCGCCTGGCCGTACAGCGCGCCGCCCGTCCCCGGGAACATCCGCGCGAAATCCCGTGGCGTCGTCGTCACCGTGGCCGCTGGGCTCCGGTGCACCTCGAGCCCGCAGCGCTCCAGCCGGCGGAAGGTTCGCTCCTGGCATGACTCGAACTCCGTAGCCGGGCGGGACGCATCGTCCCCCACGGCCGGCGCGTTGATGAGGCACATCAGCCGTTCCGCCGACGGCGATGGATCGGAAAGCACGTCGGCACGATCCTGCGCGCAGACGTACACGGTGGGCGAACCCGGTACCCGCCGCCTGCGGAACAGGTCGTCGAACTCGGCAGCATAGTCGCCCGAGAAGAACACGTTGTGGCGCAGCAGCGGGAAGCCTGCGGTGCGGCCCACGAGCGACCAGGTGACCGCCGACAGCGAGCGCGCCGAGTCTGGCACCGGCGGCACTGCGCGGCTCACCTGCGAACCGAGCAGACCCTGCGCCAGTGCGGCGACATCGGTGTTCGCCACGACCGCGTCGGCGTCATGGCGACTTCCGTCCTCGAGGCGCACCCCGCTCGTGCGTCCCCGCTCCAGGAGCACCTCCGCCGCGGCCGCGCCGTACTCGATGCGTACGCCGAGCCGCGCGGCGAGCGCAGCGAGCGCCTCGGCGAGCCGCTGCATGCCGCCCTCCACGAGCCACACGCCGTCCTGCTCGACGTGCGCGACCAGCATCAGCGTGGCCGGCGCGAGGAAGGGCGACGAGCCGCAGTAGGTGGCGTAGCGCCCGAACAGCTGGCGCAGGCGCGGATCGCGGAAGTGCCCGTCGAGGGCGCGCCAGAGGGTGGTGAACGGCCGGATGCGCCACAGCTCGCCGAGGCGATCGAACCCGATGCGCCGCGTGAGGGAGAGCGGCGTCGGGCGCGACGAACGCAGGTAGGGCTGCTCGAGTGTCCGGTACATGCGCTGCGCTGCGGTGGCGAACGCATCGAACCGCCGCGCTTCCGCCGCCCCCGCGAACTCGCCGATGGCCTCGCTCGAGCGCGCGACGTCGGCATGGAGGTCGAGTCGCTCGCCGGGTCCCCAGGCGTGGCGGGCGAGGACGTCCGCGCGCCGCAGCGGCAGTTCGACCTCGAGCGAAGTCCCGGCACGCTCGAACAACTCGTCGAACACGTGCCGCATCGTGAACACCGTGGGGCCCGAGTCGATGCGTTGGCCGGCCGCGACGGCCTCCCGCATCTTGCCGCCTGGGGCGGGACGCCGCTCCACGACCGACACATCGAGCCCCTCGCGCGCCAGGTCGATGGCTGCGGCGAGTCCACCGATCCCGGCGCCGATCACGACGACGCGGGGTGTAGCGCGGGGCGAGCGCATGCAGGGGTCTCCGGGACGACGATTGACCCTGGCGGGGCGAGTGTCTATATTATCTGACAGTCTAATCTGACAAGCAAAGTTGACGCATGGACGGGGAGGACTCATGGATGCGCTGTCGCGGATCGATCACCGCCTGACCGCGGCCCTCGCCCAGGCGGCCGCGCCGGGCGCTCCGCCCGGCCTCGCCGCCGCCGTCGAGCATGCCGTATTCCCGGGCGGCGCACGCGTGCGCCCGCGTCTGTGCCTGGCCGTCGCCCGCGCCTGCGGGGACGGCAACTCGCCGCTTGCCGAGGCGGCGGCCGCGGCCATCGAACTCCTGCACTGTGCCTCGCTGGTCCATGACGACCTGCCGTGCTTCGACGACGCAGCCATGCGACGCGGCCGTCCCACCGTGCACAAGGCCTTCGGGCAGCCGCTCGCCGTGCTGGCCGGCGACGCGCTGATCGTGCTCGCTTTCGAGTCGTTGGCCGGCGCGGGCCACAGCGCCCCGGCGCGCCTGCCGGCACTGCTCGCGGTGATCAGCCGCGGCGTGGGCCTGCCGGGCGGCATCGTGGCGGGTCAGGCCTGGGAATGCGAGAGCGACTGCGTAGTCTCTGATTACCAGCGCGCCAAGACGGGAGCGCTGTTCGTGGCGGCCACCGCCGCGGGAGCGCTCGCGGCCGGTGCGGATCCGTCCCCGTGGCGTGGCCTCGGCGAATGCCTCGGCGAGGCCTACCAGGTGGCTGACGACCTGCGCGACGCCTGTGCCCGTTCGGAGGACATCGGCAAACCGACAGGTCGCGACGCTGCGCTCGGCCGGCCCAACGTCGTCGCCCAGCGCGGAGTAGGCGGCGCCGCCCGCCGGCTCGAATCGCTGGTCGTGGGCGCGATCGAGGCCATCCCGGCGTGTGCCGGCGCGGCCGATCTGCGGGACCTGGTGCTCGCCGAGGCTGATCGCCTGCGGCCCCGCGACCTGGTGCGTCGCGTGGCGTGACGCCGCGGGCGGACGTCCCTTGACTCCTGTCGTCCCCGACGAGCGGAGCCGCATGTCCGCGCGGCGATGGGGCTGGCGTGTCCTTCGCGACCGCCTGCTCGCCGATCCCCGCTTCCAGCGCTGGGCGGCGGCATTTCCGCCGACACGCCGCATCGCGCGGCGCGAGTCGCGGGCGCTGTTCGACCTGTGCGCCGGCTTCGTTTATTCGCAGGTGCTGCTCGCCTGCGTCGAGCTGCACCTGTTCGACGCGCTGCGCAGCGGGCCGCTCGCGACGGACGTGCTCGCGGCACGGCTCGGCCTCCAGCCCGCCGCCTCGCGGCGTCTGCTGGAGGCCGCGGCCGCGCTGCGTCTCGTCGAGGTGGATGCAGAATTCGGCTGGCGACTGGGTCCGCTCGGTGCAGTCCTCTCGGGCAGCCCCGGAATCGCGGCGATGGTCGAACATCACCGCCTGCTGTACGAGGACCTGCACGATCCGGTGGCGCTGCTGCGCGGCGGCGGCTCCTCCAAACGGCTCGCGCAGTTCTGGTCATACGCGCGTGCCGATTCGCCGGCTGCGGTCGACCCGGCGAGCGTGGGCGCCTACAGCGCGCTCATGTCCGCGTCGCAATCACTGCTGGCGGACGACGTCCTCGACGCGTATCCCGTGAGTCGCCACCGATGCCTCCTCGACGTCGGGGGCGGCGAGGGCGCCTTCCTGGCCGCGGTCGCGCGCCGCGCGCCCGGGCTGCGCCTGATGCTGTTCGACCTGCCGCCGGTCGCGGTGCGCGCCCGCCAGCGCCTCGAGGACGCGGGCCTCTCGGCCTCGGTCGAGATCAACGCCGGGAACTTCCTGCGCGACCGGCTGCCGGCGGGGGCCGACCTGGTCAGCCTGGTGCGCGTCGTCCACGACCACGACGACGCCGGCGCCGTGCGCCTGATGCGGGCGGTGCGCGACATCCTGCCGCCTCACGGAGCGCTGCTGATTGCCGAGCCCATGTCCGGCGACGCGGGTACGGAGCCGATGGCCGATGCCTACTTCGGGTTCTACCTGCTGGCGATGGGCCAGGGCCGGACGCGCACGCCGGCGGCGGTGATGGATCTCGCCCGCGCGGCCGGCTTCCGCGAGGCGCGCCAGCGCCGGACGGCGCGGCCGCTGCTGGCCAGCGTGGTGGTCGCGCGGCCATGAACCGGGCCGCTGTTAATAAGACTTGACACCTTATGTTGTCAGCATAAACTGACACTCAATGGGCACCCTCTCGCCACCGTCCGGCTCCGGGACTCCCGGGCGTACTGCCTCGACGCCGCGGCGGACGCTCGCCGTAGTAATCGACGCGCCGAAGCAGCTGCGACTGATGCAGCTCGACCTGCCGCGCCCCGGCAACGACGAGATCGTGGTGGACATCGAATGGAGCGGCATCAGCACCGGCACCGAGCGTCTGCTCTGGTCGGGGCGCATGCCGAGCTTCCCGGGCATGGGTTATCCGCTGGTGCCAGGCTACGAGTCGGTGGGTCGCGTGGCCTACGCCGGGCCGGATGCGGATTTCCAGGTCGGCGAGCGCGTGTTCGTGCCGGGCGCCCGCTGCTTCGGCGAGGTGCGCGGTCTGTTCGGCGGCGCGGCGAGCCGCCTTGTCGTGCCCGCGTCGCGAGTGGTGCGCTGTGGCGCCGCCGTCGGCGAGTCGGCCGTGCTGCTCGCGCTCGCGGCCACGGCGCGCCACGCGCTCGGGCCGCCTGACAACGCGGCGCCCGACCTGATCGTCGGGCACGGCGTGCTCGGTCGGCTGCTCGCGCGCCTTTCGCTGGTGCGTGGCGGGGCCCCGCCGGTCGTCTGGGAGTCGAACCCCGCGCGTCGCGACGGCGCGCAGGGCTACGAGGTCATCGATCCGGCCACCGACTCGCGTCGCGACTACCGTGCCGTCTACGACGTGAGCGGCGACGCCGCGCTGCTCGACGCGCTCATCGAGCGACTTGCGCCCGGCGGCGAGGTGGTGCTCGCCGGCTTCTACAGCGAACCCCTCTCGTTCCGCTTCGCGCCCGCGTTCATGCGCGAGGCGCGCATCCGCGTCGCGGCCGAGTGGCGCGAGAGCGACCTCGCCGACGTGCGCCTGCTGGTCGAGACCGGCTGCCTGTCGCTGGACGGCCTGATCACCCACCGCGCCGAGGCGACGCAGGCGGCCGACGCCTACCGCACGGCCTTCGACGATCCCGCCTGCCTGAAGATGGTCCTCGACTGGAGAGCATGCTCATGAATGCATCCCTCGGCGCGAAACCGCAGGTGATTCAGCGAGCGGACTACGCGCAGCGACTGCGCGACGAGGCGGCGCAGGAACCCGATCCGCCGGCGGCCTCGGCCGCGGCCAGCGGCACGCAGATCATCGCCATCTACGGCAAGGGCGGGATCGGCAAGAGCTTCGCGCTCGCAAACCTCTCCTACATGATGGCGCAGCAGGGCAAGAAGGTGCTGCTGATCGGCTGCGACCCGAAGAGCGACACCACCTCGCTGCTGTTCGGCGGCCGCGCCTGCCCGACCATCCTCGATACGTCGTCGAAAAAGAAGCTCGCCGGCGAGCAGGTCGCGATCAGCGACGTCTGCTTCAAGCGCGACGGCGTTTTCGCGATGGAACTCGGCGGGCCCGAGGTCGGCCGCGGCTGCGGCGGCCGCGGCATCATCCACGGCTTCGAGCTGCTCGAGAAACTCGGCTTCCACGACTGGGGCTTCGACTACGTGCTGCTCGACTTCCTCGGGGACGTGGTCTGCGGCGGCTTCGGCCTGCCGATCGCCCGCGACATGTGCCAGAAGGTCATCGTCGTCGGCTCGAACGACCTTCAGTCGCTGTACGTCGCGAACAACGTCTGCTCGGCGGTCGAGTACTTCCGCCGCCTCGGCGGCAACGTCGGCGTCGCCGGCATGGTGATCAACAAGGACGACGGCACGGGCGAGGCGCAGCGCTTCGCCGAGGCCGTGGGCATCCCCGTGCTCGCCGCGATCCCGGCGAACGAGGACATCCGCCGCAAGAGCGCCAACTACCAGATCGTCGGACGTCCCGGCGGCGAGTGGGGCGGGCTGTTCGAGCAGCTCGCGACCAACGTTGCGGAGGCGCCCCCGGTGCACCCGCGGCCCTTGAGCCAGGACGGCCTGCTCGGGCTCTTCAAGAGCGACGTCGTCGGTCGCAACGTCGTGCTCGAGCCCGCGACGCTCGAGGACATGTGCGGCGTCTCGGCAATCGACAAGCCGTCGCTCGAAGTGGTGTACGACGCCGTCTGAACCCGCGCCATGAGCTTCAATGACCGAGCGCAATCGAGCAAGAGTGTCGCCGCCACCGAAGGCGGCTGCCACGCCGGCCGCGACGAGATGCGTCGCGCCGCGGCGGCAGCCGGCAACGGCGAGACGCTCGAGCGCTACGCAGCCGACTACCCGGTCGGCCCGCACGACCAGCCGCAGAGCATGTGCCCGGCGTTCGGCTCGCTGCGCGTCGGGCTGCGCATGCGGCGCACGGCCACCATCCTGTCGGGCTCGGCCTGCTGCGTGTACGGGCTCACCTTCACCTCGCACTTCTACGGCGCACGCCGCACGGTCGGCTACGTGCCGTTCAATTCGGAGACGCTCGTCACCGGCAAGCTGTTCGAGGACATCCGCGAGGCGGTCTTCAAGCTCGCCGACCCCGAGCACTACGACGCGATCGTGGTGACCAACCTGTGCGTGCCCTCCGCTTCCGGCGTGCCGCTCAAGCTGCTCCCGCGCGAGATCAACGGCGTGCGGATCATCGGCATCGACGTGCCGGGCTTCGGCGTGCCGACCCACGCCGAGGCGAAGGACGTGCTGGCGGGTGCCATGCTCAGGTACGCGCGCAACGAGGCCGAGCAGGGCCCGGTGCAGGCGCCGCGCGGCGGTCGCAGTGCCCGGCCCACCGTCACGCTGGTCGGCGAGATGTTCCCGGCGGACCCGATGGGCATCGCGGTGATGCTCGATCCGCTCGGCCTCGCGCCCGGGCCGGTCGTGCCCACGCGCGAGTGGCGCGAGCTGTACGCGGCGCTCGACGGCGCGGTCGTGGCTGCCATCCACCCCTTCTACACGGCGTCGTTCCGCGAGTTCGAGTCCGCGGGCCGGCCCATCGTCGGCTCCGCGCCGGTAGGCTACGAGGGCACGGCGGCGTGGCTCGCGGCGATCGGTACCGCCTGTGGCGTCGAGCCCGAGCGCATCGGCGCGGCGCAGAACCGCGTGCTGCCGGTCATCAAGGCCGCGCTGGCCCGCGCGCCGATCAAGGGCCGTATCACGCTGTCGGGCTACGAGGGCTCGGAGCTGCTGGTGGGGCGGCTGCTCGTCGAGAGCGGCGCCGACCTGCGCTACGTCGGCACCGCCTGCCCGCGCACGCGCTGGTCGGAGTCGGACCGCGACTGGCTCGAGGCCAGGGGCGTGCGCGTGCAGTACCGCGCCTCGCTCGAGCAGGATCTCGCGGCCGTGCGCGAGTTCGAGCCGGACCTCGCGATCGGCACCACGCCGGTCGTGCAGAAGGCGAAGGAACTCGCCATCCCGGCGCTGTACTTCACCAACCTGATCTCGGCCCGTCCGCTGATGGGCCCGGCCGGTGCGGGCTCGCTGGCGCAGGTCGTCAACGCCGCACTCGGCAACAAGGCGCGCTTCGACGAGATGACCGCGTTCTTCGCGGGCGTGGGCACCGGCGATGCGAGCGGCGTCTGGGAGGACGTCCCGGTGGCCCGTCCGGAGTTCCGCGAGCAGTACCAGCGCAAGCTCGCCCGCAAGTCGAAGAGCCGCAAGGCCGAGGAGATGGGCTGATGCTCGTCCTCGACCACGATCGCGCCGGCGGCTACTGGGGCTCCGTGTACGTGTTCACGGCGATCAAGGGCCTGCAGGTGATCATCGACGGCCCGGTGGGCTGCGAGAACCTGCCGGTCACCTCGGTCCTGCACTACACCGACGCGCTGCCGCCGCACGAGCTGCCGATCGTGGTCACCGGGCTCGCGGAGGAGGAGCTCGGCCAGAAGGGTACCGAGCAGTCCATGAAGCGCGCGCACCGCACGCTCGACCCAAACCTCCCGGCGGTGGTCGTCACGGGCTCGATCGCCGAGATGATCGGCGGCGGCGTGACGCCCGAAGGCACCAACATCCAGCGATTCCTGCCGCGCACCATCGACGAGGACCAGTGGCAGAGCGCGAACCGCGCAATGTCCTGGCTGTGGACCGAGTACGGCGCCAAGCGCATCCCGCCGCGCAAGCCGCGTGCGCCCGGCGAGAAGCCGCGCGTCAATATCGTCGGTCCCATCTACGGTTACTTCAACACCTGGTCCGACCTCGCCGAGATCCGTCGCCTCATCGAGGGCATCGGGGCCGAGGTGAACATGGTGTTCCCGCTCGGCAGCCACCTCGCCGACGTGCCGAAGCTCGTCGACGCGGACGTCAACGTCTGCATGTACCGGGAGTTCGGCCGGCTGCTCTGCGAGGCGCTCGACCGCCCGTACCTGCAGGCGCCGATCGGGCTGCACTCGACGACGCGCTTCCTGCGCAAGCTCGGCGAGCTGCTCGACCTCGACCCCGAGCCCTTCATCGAGCGCGAGAAGCACACCACGATCAAGCCGCTGTGGGACCTGTGGCGCTCCGTCACCCAGGACTTCTTCGGCACCGCGAGCTTCGCGATCGTCGCGAACGAGACCTACGCGCGGGGCGTGCGCAACTTCCTCGAGGCCGAACTCGGCCTGCCGTGCACGTTCTCGTTCGCGCGACGCGCGGGCGTGAAGCCGGACAACGAGGCGGTGCGCCAGGCGATCCGCGAGAAGCCGCCGCTGATCCTGTTCGGCAGCTACAACGAGCGCATGTACATGGCCGAGGCCGGCACCCGTGCGATGTACATCCCGGCCTCTTTCCCGGGCGCGATCATCCGCCGCCACACGGGCACGCCGTTCATGGGCTACTCCGGCGCGACCTACCTCGTGCAGGAGATCTGCAACGCGCTGTTCGACGCGCTGTTCCACATCCTGCCGCTCGGCAGCGAGCTCGACAAGGTCGAGGCGACGCCGTCGCGGCTGCACCGCGAGCTGCCCTGGAGCGAGGCCGCGCGCGCGGCGCTCGATCGCGCGGTCGAGGTGCAGCCGGTCGTGGTTCGGATCTCGGCCGCGAAGCGGCTGCGCGACGAGGCGGAGCGAGCCGCGCGCGAACAGGGCGCCGACGAGGTCGTGCCCGAGCACCTGCCGGGCCATCGCGAGGCGGAGCCCGCATGAGTGGAGCGATGAACACAGTCTCCGGACGAGGCGCGACCCGGCAACGGGTGGTTGCGGCCGGTGCGAGGAATCCGTCCGGGACGATCCGGGCGGGAGGTCCGCCGTAACGCCCGCGGTTGCGACGGTGTTGGACCGCGTCATGAAGGCGTGGTGACGGCCGCAAGGCCGGTGTCAATTAGGGAGGCCATTCTCATGGCTGACGATAGACGGGGCTCGCTGACGGGCCTGACGGAGCACGAGGCGAAGGAGTTCCACGGCATGTTCGTGACGAGCTTCATCGCCTTCACGGTGATCGCGATCATTGCCCACTTCCTCGTGTGGCAGTGGCGGCCCTGGCTCTGAACGAGTACGGGTCCATCGCAATCCCACTTCGTGGGCTCACTGACCACAGGAGATAGAAACATGTGGCGAATATGGATGTTGTTCGACCCTCGCAGGGCGCTGATCGCCCTGTTCACGTTCCTGTTCGTGCTGGCATTGCTGATTCATTTCATCCTGCTGAGCACGGACCGGTTCAACTGGCTGCAGGGACCGGCGGTCTCGCAGGCGGTGACGTCGGAGGTCCTGTCGGCTTTGCCGAACAGGGTCGCCTAGGAGGAACAGCGTCATGTGACGCGGGTGGCTGACGCGGTTCGGTCCTCTTAGGGCCGGGTCGCGTCGGCCGCCGATTCCGGCCAGAAGTGCCGGGGCAGCGGCTCCCGAGGGGAGGCAACGATATGTCGATGCTGAGTTTCGAACGCAAGTACCGGGTCCGGGGAGGAACGCTGCTCGGCGGCGACCTCTTCGATTTCTGGGTGGGGCCGTTCTACGTCGGCTTCTTCGGCGTGACCACGATCTTCTTCGGCGTGCTCGGCACGCTGCTGATCATCTGGGGTGCGGCGATGGGCCCGACCTGGAACCTCTGGCAGATCAGTATCGCGCCGCCCGACCTGAGCTACGGGCTCAAGCTCGCGCCGCTCGCCGCGGGAGGGCTGTGGCAACTCATCACGGTCTGTGCCCTCGGCTCCTTCGTGTCGTGGGCGCTGCGGGAAGTGGAGATCTGCCGCAAGCTCGGCATCGGGTACCACGTTCCGTTCGCCTTCGGCTTCGCGATCCTCGCGTACTTCACGCTGGTCGTGGTGCGGCCGCTGCTGCTCGGCGCCTGGGGACACGGCTTCCCCTACGGCATCTTCAGCCACCTCGACTGGGTGTCGAACGTCGGCTACCAGTACCTGCACTTCCACTACAACCCGGCGCACATGCTCGCGGTGACCTTCTTCTTCACCACGACGCTCGCGCTGTCGCTGCACGGCGGCATGATCCTCTCGGCGTCCAACCCGGGGACCGGGGAGGTGGTGAAGGGCGGCGAGCACGAGAACACTTTCTTCCGCGACGCGATCGGCTACTCGATCGGTGCGCTCGGCATCCACCGACTCGGCCTGTTCCTCGCGATCAACGCCGCCTTCTGGAGCGCGGTGTGCATCGTCATCAGCGGACCGTTCTGGACACGCGGCTGGCCGGAATGGTGGAGCTGGTGGCTCGACCTCCCGATCTGGCGCTAGCGCAGGGGAATCGTCATGACGAGATATCAAAGCATCTTCACCCGCGTGCAGGTCCAGGCGCCGGTCTACCCGGGCGTGCCCCTCGACGGCCCGCACTGGCCGCGCGTCGGCCAGCCGCGCCTCAACTACTGGCTCGGCATCATCGGCGACGCGCAGATCGGGCCCGTGTACCTCGGATGGCTCGGATTCGCCTCACTGCTCTGCGGCTTCATCGCCATCGAGATCATCGGTCTCAACATGTGGGCCTCGGTGAACTGGGACCCGATCCAGTTCGTGCGCCAGCTGCCCTGGCTCGCGCTTGAACCGCCGTCGCCCGAATACGGATTGCGCATCCCGCCGCTCAACGAGGGCGGGTGGTGGCTCATGGCGGGCTTCTTCCTGACCGCCTCGATCCTGTTGTGGTGGCTGCGCATGTACCGGCGCGCCCGCGCGCTGCAGATGGGCACACACGTCGCCTGGGCGTTCGCGGCGGCGATCTGGCTGTACCTCGTGCTCGGCTTCATCCGCCCCGTGCTGATGGGCAGCTGGAGCGAAGCAGTGCCCTTCGGCATCTTTCCGCACCTCGACTGGACCGCCGCGTTCTCGATCCGCTACGGCAACCTGTTCTACAACCCGTTCCACGCACTGTCGATCGCCTTCCTGTACGGGTCGGTGCTGCTGTTCGCGATGCATGGCGGTACGGTGATGTCCACCGCGCACCTCGGCGGCGACCGGGAAGTCGAGCAGATCACCGACCGCGGCACGGCCTCCGAGCGCATGGCGCTCTTCTGGAGGTGGACCATGGGCTTCAACGCCACGATCGAATCCATCCACCGCTGGGCGTGGTGGTTCGCGGTGCTGTGCCCGCTGGTGGGCGGCATCGGCATCCTCCTGTCCGGCACGGTCGTGGACAACTGGTATCTCTGGGCCGTCAAGCACGGCGTCGCCCCGATGTACCCGCAGGTCTTCGACCCGGTGTCGGTGGATCCGGCGACGCTTCCGGGAGCACCGCAATGAACAACCGGCAAGTCATGCCCCGCCTCGTGCTGGCGTTCGGGGTCGCACTGTTGCTCGCCGGCTGCGAGCGTCCTCCGCCGGAGGTCAAGCAGATCGGCTACCGCGGCACGGCCATGGAACTCGTCCAGAATCCGCGCCTGCTCGCGGAGCTCGCGGCCAAGAACCAGCTGCCGCCGGCGCTGGAGCAGCTCGAGGCTCCGCCGGGAACGCCACTGGCCAAGGACGTGTACCAGAACGTGCAGGTACTCACTGACCTGAACATCGTCGAGTTCACGCACCAGATGACGGCGCAGGCCAACTGGATCGCGCCCGAGCAGCAGTGTGTGTACTGCCACAACCTCGAGAATTTCGCGTCCGACGAGAAGTACACGAAGGTGGTGGCGCGGCGCATGCTCGCGATGACTCGCGATATCAACATCAACTGGCAGGCGCACGTGAAGCCGAGCGGGGTGACCTGCTACACCTGCCACCGCGGCAAGCCGGTGCCGGAATACAAGTGGTTCACGCCTGCGGATCCGCGCCACCCCGGCGGCATGGCCGGAAACAAGGCCGGGCAAAACACGCCGGCGGACGCCGTGTGGCTCGCCTCGCTGCCGTACGATCCGTTCACCCCGTACCTGCTCGGGGAGCAGACCATCAAGGTCAAGTCCACCACGGCTCTGCCGACTGGCGAGAACCCGGCCAGCATCATGAGCACCGAGCACGTCTACGGACTGATGATGGTGATGTCGGGCTCGCTCGGCGTGAACTGCACCTTCTGTCACAACAGCCAGCACTTCGGTTCGTGGGAAATGTCGCCGCCGCAGCGCGTGAACGCCTGGCACGGCATCCGCATGGTCCGGCACCTCAACAACGACTACCTCGTGCCGCTGACGGACGCGTTCCCCGCCGAGCGGCTCGGCCCGACGGGTGACGTGGCGAAGATCTACTGCGCCACGTGTCACCAGGGCGTCAACAAGCCGCTGAACGGCGTGAGCATGCTGCCCAACCACCCGGAACTCGCCCGGATCCGTACGCCCGCCGAGATCGAGCAGCTCGCGGCCCTGGCCGGTGGAACGGAGCCGACCGGACCGGTGCAGCCCGCCAACATCTACTTTGAGCTCGACCGTTCCGACCTGCCTGCGGACGCCGCGGCGGCGCTCGCACCCCTGGTCGCTTACCTCAAGTTGAACCCGGGGGCGATGGCGGTGGTCTCGGGCTATCACGATCCGACGGGCAACCTCGAGCACAACCTCGAGCTCGCCAAGAACCGCGCGTTCGCGGTGCGTGATTTCCTGGTGCGCCAGGGCATTGCCCAGCCGCGCATCGATCTCGCCAAGCCCGTCGAGACCACCGGCGACGGTTCGCTCGAGGAGGCGAGACGCGTGGAGGTCAGCGTCCGCGCTGAAGCCGGGAGCGCCCCGCTGGTGGGAGCCATGTGATGCACGTCACGCTCGCACAGCCGCGAGGCTTCTGTGCGGGCGTGACGCGCGCCCTGGACATCGTCGAGCGTGCGCTCGAGGTGCACGGCGCGCCGGTGTTCGTGTACCACGAGATCATCCACAACAGGCACGTCGTGGACGATCTCGCGGCGCGCGGCGCCGTGTTCGTGGACGATCTGGACGCCGTTCCGTTCGGCGCCGTGATCGTGTTCAGCGCCCACGGCGTCGGCAACTGCACCGTGGCGGAGGCGCGCAGGCGTCGCCTGCATGTCATCGATGCGACCTGCCCGCTGGTCGCGAAAGTGCACGTGCAGGCACGGCGATACGTGCGCGATGGTCGCGTTCTCGTGATCGTCGGGCATCGCGGACACGACGAAGTGGAGGGTACGCTCGGAACCGTGGACGACGGTGCGTACGTCGTCGCTGACCGATCTGACGTGGGGCGCCTGCCGGTTCCGGCCGATGCGCGCGTCGCCTACGTCACGCAGACCACGCTCAGCCTCGACGATACCGCCGAGGTGATCGCGGCCCTGCGCGAGCGCTTCGCGGACCTGCAGGGACCCGGCCTCGGCGACATCTGCTACGCGACCCAGAACCGACAGCTGGCCGTCCGCGGCCTCGCTCCGTCGGTGGAACTGCTGCTCGTCGTCGGCTCGCGCAACAGCTCGAACTCGAACCGGTTGAGCGAGCTCGGGGAGCAGCTCGGGGTGCGTTCCCACCTGATCGAGGACGCCACCGAGCTCGATCCGGCCTGGCTCGAGGGAGTCTCCCGCATCGGTCTCACGGCCGGAGCGTCCGCGCCGGAGTCGCTGGTCGAGGGAGTGGTCGAACGGTTGCGGTCGCTCGGTGCGACGAGCGTCATCGAGGCGCCCGGTCAGCGCGAGACGATCAGCTTCCGGCTGCCGGCGGGGCTGGCGAGGTCGGCGTAGCCACGCAACGCCACTCTCAACTCGAGGATCCTAAATGGCCGTCGCCGCAAACATCATCGTTGCCCTGGTGGCGTTGCTGCACATCTACTTCCTTGTGCTGGAGATGTTTCTCTGGGACAAACCCATCGGCCGCAGGACCTTTGGCCAGACGCTGGAACAAGCGCAATCGACCAAGGTACTCGCGGCGAACCAAGGCCTGTACAACGGCTTTCTGGCGGCAGGGCTCATCTGGGGCCTGAGCCTGGGCGGCGCAGGCACTCACATCAAAGTGTTCTTCCTGTGCTGCGTAGTCGTGGCGGGACTCTACGGCGCTGCGACCGCCAGCAAGAAGATCCTGTTCGTGCAGGCGCTCCCGGCGGCGGCTGGTCTGGCGCTCATCTGGCTGGGTTGAGACTCGCGGGTCGCGAAATGCCCCGCACGGTCATCTAACGAAGCGCATCCGCCCGTCCGGCTCGCTTCGCTTCGCGGATCATCTTCAGGCTCGTAACAGTCGACGTCCCGACGGCCGGGAGCGACTGCGAGCTCAACACCGGGCTGGAAACGAGCAGGGATTGCAGGCGGGCGGGGATGTCTTTCAGCGCGCCCAGTACTGCATCGAAGCCGATCGGGCGTGACAGCAGGTAGCCCTGCAGGTAGGTCGAATGCTGGTGATGCAGCAGCAGCGCAAGCTGCTCTTCGCGCTCGACGCCTTCCGCGGTCATCTCCAGGCCCAGGTTTCCGCACAGGCCGGCGATCGCCTGCGCGATCACCCGCGATCGCTCCCGGGTGTCGATGCCCGCAATCAGGCTCTGGTCGAGCTTCACGCGCGTGAGCGGGAGGTGCTCGAGTGATGCGAGTGACGAATAGCCCGTGCCGAAATCATCGAGCGCCACACCCACGCCGGATTCCCGCAGCTGTCGGACCGCGGCAATCGTGGCCCGTCCGGTCTGGAGCACGTTCTCGGTCAGTTCGATCTCGATGCACCGGGCCGGCACGCGGTGCTCCACGAGCAGGTCCTGCACCCTTCGGTGAAACCCCTGGTCGAGGACCTGCCGGGCAGATACGTTGATTGCGACGCGCGCCTGCGGCCACTCGCCGTGGTGCCAGCGCGCCGCCGCCTCGATCGCGGATCGCAGCACCCAGTCGCTGATCTCCATGATCAGGCCGGATTCCTCGGCGACGGCAAGGAACTCTGCCGGCGAGGCCAGCCGGCCGTCGGGCAACCGCCAGCGCAGCAGCGCCTCGACGAGCCCAACCTCGAGCGTCTGCGCGAGGATCTCCGGCTGGAACACCAGCGCCAGCTCGCCGCGCTCGACGGCCCGACGCAGACCCTGCTCGGTGTTGAATCGCTTGGCGGCATCCTCGAGCAGCTCGGGCGTGAATACACTCCGTTGGCTGCGTCCCATGGCCTTGGCCCGGAACAGCGCGGCGTCCGCGGCACGCAACAGTCCCTCGGCCGACTGCGCATGGGCTGGATAATGACTCTGGCCGATGCTGATGCTGGTCAGGACCTCGCGCCCGTCGACCCACAGCGGTTCCTCGAAGGCGCGCGCCAGGGCCTGTCCTGCCAGTTCGATCTGCTCGACGCCGGTCGCGCGCTCGACCACCATCGTGAACTCGTCACCCCCGAGTCTTGCGGAAAAGCCGTAGGGCGCGGCCACCTGGGCGAGTCGCTGCGCGACGCTCTTGAGCACGAGGTCGCCATACGCGTGTCCAATGCTGTCGTTGATGTTCTTGAAGTTGTCCAGATCGAGAAAATAGACCGCGACGAGATCGCCCCGGGACGCCGCGACCTCGATGGCGGCCGTCAGGTGCGTGAAGAGCTGGCGGCGATTCGGAAGCTCCGTCAGTGGATCATGTTCCGCGAGATGGGCCAGTTGCCGCGTGCGTTCCACGACCTTGGCCTCGAGCTGGTCATGCGCCTCGCGGGTAGCAAGGTTGGCCGCGGCGAGTCGATCAGCCATCTGGTTGAACGAGTTCGACAGCGAGTCGAGTTCCCGTATGCCACCGCGCGGCACACGGACGTCGGTATCACCCGCGGCAATCCGTCGGGACGCCTGCATGAGTCGATTCACTGGCCCGACGACGCGCACCACCATCGCCGCCGAGAGAATCAGGAGCAGCAGCAGTATGCCGATGCTGATCCACGCCAACGTCGCCCGGCGGCCGGGCAGCATGCGGGTCTCCGCTTGCTCGTTGTCCGCCTCTGCCGGTAACGGCGCCGGAGCCGTTGTCGGTGGAACGGAGGTCGAGTTGGCCTCGAGCCGGTCGATCGCCGGCTCCGCGAGTGGACTGATCGGGGCATCCAGCAGCGCCACCAGGACGGCGTTCGAATCCTCGAACCGAGTCAGGGCGCGCGCGCGCGCCTTGTCGGTTTCCACAAGCGCGACCCGCGCGGACACGAGTCCCTGGGCACGGTCGAGTGCCTGCCGTGCCCAGTCCTTGCCTTGGGAAGAGTTCAGAGAACGCGCATCTCGCTCGAGCGATTGCAGCAGCGCGGCTTCATGCAGCGCGGCCGCCTCGACCCGCGCCTTCTCGTATCGATGGGGCAGCGCAAAGGCGAAGACGTCGCCCTGGATTTCATCGAGCTGACGGCTGATCTCGATCAGCGGGCGACGCGCAACGACGCGACCGAAGATCTTCCATGAGCCATCCAGCGCGGCCTTGAACTGGGCATCCAACGTCTCGAACGCTTCCCGGTACTGCCCGAGAAGGTCCCGGCGCCGATCGGCAACGCGTACGAGTTCATTGGCCTGGGCCTGCTGCCGGGCGATGCCCTGCCGAATCTGCGAAGCCCTTTCCGCGCCGACGCGAGTACCGGCCACCGAAAGATAGGCCACCGCTGCGGACTCCAGATCCCTCGCGGCATCCGCGAGCTGCTGTGTCCGTTCGGGCTCGGCTTGCTCCACGCGAGCCAGCACTGCGCCACCGAAGCGCTCGACGGCCGAACGCAGCTCGACCGAATCGATGCGCTCGGCGAGCTCGGCGACCTGATCGATCTCCGCGGCGCCCGCCTGCTCCTGGGGAGCGGAACTGACGACGATCAGCGTGCCGTGCTCGATCATGAAGTTCGCGGCCAGGGCGAGAACCGCCACGGCCGCGAAGGCCACTGCCAGGTGGCTGACGATGCCGGAGCGGTGCTTCACCCGTCCCGAGCGTGGGAGCCATGAATGCAAGCGTGCCGTCGCCCGCTCGAGGATCTCCCAGCCCTGGCCAGGCGCGTCCGTTGCCGGCGCAGGGTCCGTCGGTTGTCCGACGCGGTGGGGAGGACGGTTCACGTCGTTGAATTTCCGGGAAACATCGTCGTGCCTGCTGCGACTCGTCAGCCACGTTGCTCCGGAATCTTGCGCGTCCGACGGGATCTGCGGCACGTCGGCCGCCCCTAGGGCGGCCAGTGACATCGCGAAGAGTGACGCCCGTCACATCTGGTCGACGTGAAGTACGGGCAGGCGTCGTCCCGAAGCCGCGGACGCAGCGCGCTCAGCGCGCCAGGACTTCTCCGACGAACGCCGCCGCCCGACCGCCGAGTCGCGCACCCGCGCGCCGCACCGACCGCACGCTGACCACGTCGAAGTCCGACATCAGCCCCGGCAGCCGGGCAGCGACGGCCTCGAGGATCGCCGCGGCGTCGAGGCCCGCGTCTGCCAGGCACTCTCCGCGCGTGCCGTGCTCGAGGTGCCGGTCGGGCAGCCCGAGGTTCAGGATCGAGACCGACAGTCCGCCGTGGTGCAGGCACTCGTTGACGGCGCTGCCGGCGCCGCCGGCGAGCGCGTTCTCCTCGACCGTGACCACCAGGTCGTGGCGCAGCGCCATCTCGCGCACCAGCTGCTCGTCGAGCGGCTTCACGAAGCGCATGTTGACCACCGTGGCGTCGAGCTGCTCCGCCGCGCCCATCACGGTCTCGAGCAGCGTGCCGAACACCAGGAAGGCCACACCGCGACCGCGCCGCTTCACCTCGGCGGTGCCGAGCGGGATCGTATCGGGCGGCCGGGCGGGACCCGGGTCGGCGATTGGCGCACGCGGATAGCGCACGGCCGCGGGGCGTCCGCAGTGCAGGCCGGTGTGCAGCATGTCGCGCAGCTCGGCGCTGTTCGACGGTGTCATCACCACCATGCCGGGCACGCAGCGCATGAACGACAGGTCGTAGGCGCCGTTGTGCGTCGCGCCGTCGGGGCCGACCACCCCCGCGCGGTCGATCGCGAACAGCACCGGCAGCCCCTGCAGCGCCACGTCGTGCACCACCTGGTCGTAGGCGCGCTGCAGGAAGGTCGAATAAATGGCCACCACCGGGTGCAGCCCCTGCGCGGCGAGGCCGGCCGCGAAGCTCACGCTGTGCTGCTCGGCGATGCCGACGTCGAAGCAGCGCTCCGGGAAGCGCTCGGCGAAGCGCACGAGGCCGGAGCCCTCTCGCATCGCGGGCGTGATGGCGACGAGGCGCGGATCGCGCTCCGCAGCCTCGCACAGCCACTGCCCGAACGCGTCGGTGTAGGTCGGCGCGGGGCGCACCGGCGGCGCAATGCCGTGCTCGGGGTCGAACGGCGTCACGCCGTGATACTTGACCGGGTCGGCCTCGGCTGGCGCGTAACCGCAGCCCTTGCGCGTCACGACGTGCAGCAGGCGCGGGCCGCGCTGGTCGCGCAGGCGCCGGAGTGTTTCCACGAGTGCGTTCACGTCGTGCCCATCGCAGGGCCCGACGTAGCGGATGCCGATGTCCTCGAACCACTGGCCGGGCGTCGTGGTTTCACCGGTCGTGAGGCGGCCGAGGTACTCCGACATGCTCCCGACGTTGGGCGAGATGGACATGCCGTTGTCGTTCAGGATCACCAGCAGGTCGATGTCCATCGATCCGGCATGCTGCAGCGCCTCGTAGGCGAGGCCCGCGGTGAGCGCGCCGTCGCCGATGATTGCGACTGCGCGGCGGTCGTGGCCCAGGCGCGCGTTGCCGACGGCGATGCCGAGCGCCGCGCTGATCGAGGTGCTCGAGTGACCGGCGCCCACGGCGTCATAGGGACTCTCGTCGCGGCGCAGGAAGCCCGACAGCCCGCCGCGCCGGCGGATGGTCGGCAGCTCGGCCCGGCGTCCCGTGAGCACCTTGTGCGGGTAGCACTGGTGGCCCACGTCCCACACCAGCGCGTCCCGCGGCGTGTCGAACACATAGTGCAGTGCCACCGTCAGCTCGACCGTGCCGAGCCCGGCCGCGAGGTGACCGCCGGAAGCCGACACGGTGCGGATGAGTTCCGCGCGTACCTCGGCCGAGACCGTCTCGAGCGTCGAGGCCGGCAGGGCTCGCAGCGCAGCCGGATCGTGGAGGGTCTCGAGCAGCGGCAAACCTGGCGTGTTCATGGTGCAACCCTTCAACGATTCGGCTCGACCGCCCGAGGCCGGGGATCCGGCAGGGCGTTCGCGCCGGCGACCGCGGCGACGGGGGCCGGCGCGGCACCGGTCCCGGCGGGATCCCCGCTCCATCCCCACAGGCGGGCGACGGACCAGGGCAGGATCAGGAACAGGTGCTCGAGCAGTGCCAGCGCCGCCAGCGCGGCCACGAGGCCGTAGCCCGTGGCCTCGAACGCGCTCCCCGCGCCGAGCGCGGACCGCGTGAGCCAGATGACGATCAGCGTGGTGCCCGCGACCGAGACGGGCAGCAGCGCGTTGACCGGACGGCGTCCGAAGAAGCTCGCGAGGTAGCGCAGGTGTGCAGGCAGCAGCTCGGTGCCGGGATTGCGCACGCCGAGGAAAAGGTTGAGCTTGGCGCTGAGGCGCATGACCCACAACAGCCCGAAGGTCGCGGCGCCGACCCAGTTGGCGGCATTCCAGGCGAGCGCGACGACGAGCGCCAGAGTCGCGGCCAGCGCGAGTTCGTGGTGGATGATCGCCTCGACCGCGTGACCGAAGTGCCGCACGCCGCGGCAGTCGTCCGCGCAGGCATGTCGACGCGGCCCGGTCACGCGGCCGGTGAGGAAACTCATCTCGTGCCAGCCCCAGATCAGCACGGCGCAGGTGAAGGCGAGGCAGGCGCCGCCGACGGTCGTCATGTCCCGGCTGGCGACGAGGCCCGCGAGCGCGAGCCCGCCCACGATCGACGCCCCGCGCAGGCTGCGCGCATGCGTGCGGCGCGGCCGCTGGTCGAGGTACAGGACGATGCCGGTGCTCGCCCACCACAGCAGGAGGGCGAACAGTGCCGACAGCGCCAGGGTCGTCACGGGGTTCCCGGTCGCTACCAGGCCGGGGCCAGCCGCGTCTTCTGCGGCAGTGCGTTCGGCTTCACCGGCAGCAGGTACAGCCGCGCGAACGTGGCGGCGGCCGCGACCGCGAGCCCGGCCTGGCGCAGGCGGCCGAAGAGCCCGCCACGCGCCTTGGCCTCGTCCATCGCGACGGACAGCGTCCGCAGCCGCTCGAGCCCGGCGCGGAAGCGCGGGTCGTCGATGTCGAGCGTCATCGGGAACACCTGCTTCGAGATTTCGGAGGTGATCCGGAAGACGGTGTAGTCGTACTCCGTCGGGTCGAGGCCCAGCGCGCCGTGCAGCGCCGGCCGCGTGTGATCGCGCACGTACATGGTCGCGTACACGGCGAGCACGAAGAAGCGGATCCACAGCGTGTTCGGGCCGGTGAGCAGCTTCGGGTGGGCCCGCAGCAGCAGCGCGAACGCCTCGCCGTGCCGGAACTCGTCGTTGCACCACTGCTCGAACCACTTGAAGATCGGGTGGAAGCGACGGTCGGGATGCCGCTCGAGCTGGCGAAAGATCGTGATGTAGCGCGCGTAGCCGATCTTTTCCGAGAGATACGTGGCGTAGAAGATGAACTTCGGGCGGAAGTACGTGTACTTCTTCGCCTTGGTGAGGAAGCCGAGGTCCACGCCGAGCCCGAAGTCCTTCAGCGACTTGTTGATGAAGCCCGCGTGGCGGCTCTCGTCGCGCGCCATCGATCCCATCAGGTAGCGGATCTCGGGGTTCTTCACGTTCCGCTTGATCTCGCTGTAGAGCACGCAACCGGAGAACTCAGAGGTCACCGAGCTCACCAGGAAGTCGAGGAATTCCTGGCGCAGCGGCTCCGGCAGCTCGCGGATCTCCGCGGCGAAGTCGGCGGGGCGCTCGAAGTGGTTGCGGTTGGTGTCGCGCCGGAACTCGCTCATCAGCTGGTCCCACTCCGCTTGCACCGGACTCACGTCGATCCGGTCCATCGCCGCGAAGTCGGTGGTGTAGAAGCGCGGCGTCAGCAGGGTGTCGGACTGCGCGCGCTGGGTGGCCGCCTCGGCGGAGTCGATGGTCAGGGTTGCTTCCACGTCAGTGCCTCCTGGGCGGGCGCGTCCTGCGCCGAAACGAGCAGGTCGGCGAAGACCTGGGCATTGGTCGGCCCGAAGGCCTCGATCGCGATGACGCGATCCGTCGTCGGGTCCTCGAGCGACAGCCGTCCGTCGCTCCAGCGCACGAGGCGGAACGGCGGCCCGGCGCCGAGGTGCGCCAGCCGGCGGTCGCGTGCCAGGCCGCGCAGCACGCCGCGCGCGAAGCCGTTCGTGCCGGCAGGCAGCACGGCGATGAGGGTCTCGTCCGGATAGCGCTGCACCAGCACCGCGCCGTCCTCGCGGTCGAGGAAGCGCAACTCCGCGCTCGTCACCTGATCGGCCTGGGGCAAGCGCGTGGTGCCGATGCCGGTCAGGCGTGCCGTGCCGCTCGCGAGGATCGCGGCGGCGACCAGCAGTCCGGCGCCGGCGAGCGCAGCGCGGGGCAAGGTCTTGCCGTTGAACGGATCGCCCATGGGTCTGTCTCCGTCAGGCCGCGGCCGTGAGTTCGGACGTGCGCGGCGGCACCTGTGGCGCGCGGTCTGGCGTTGCCGCAACGGGCGCGGTGCCGACGGAGGCCGCGAGGCCCGCGGCGAGCAACCCGGCAACGTGCTCGCCGTCGGCGATCGCGCGCAGCATCGGCTCCGGCCGGGCGAACTGCCACGGTCGTACGTGCGGCCACGTGATCAGGTAGCCGATCCGCGAACCTCGCATCAGCACCAGCGGCAGGTCGCTCGAGCCATCATGGCGCGTGCGCATGGAGGCCGACTCGATCACGTTGAATGGCAGGTTGATGGTCATCGGCAGCGCGACGCCGAAGCGCATCACGAGGCGGCGGGTGGTGACCGAGTAGAGCGTGGAGCGGGCCGAGAGCCAGGCGAGCAACATCAGCAGCCCGACGGCCGCGAGCGCCAGCACGACGAGTCCCGCCGCGCTGGTGGCGACCACGCCCGCGGGCCGCCCCGAGGCGAGCGAGGTGCCCGCGTCGATCGCGATGAGCGCGAGAAAGTACAGCCCGACCTTGCGCGCATGGAACGCGCCGATCGCAAGAGACTGCCAGCGGGGCGCACCCTGCCAGAGGAGCTGCTCGCCGGGCGGCAGCGTCCCGGGGAGCCCGGGCACGGGCTCGAACTCGTGCTCGTTCACAGCAGCGGCTCCTGTCGCGAGGGCTCGGCGTAGAGGTGGCCGCCCGCGTAGTAGGCGCCGATGCGATCCTCCTCGCGCAGCGTGACCTGGTCGGGGTTCGCGAGCCCCGGCGCATCGGCGAACTGGTGACCCATGATCGCTTTCACGCGAACCTCGCGCCGCCGTCCGTCCACCGTCATGTGGTAGACGGGCAGCAGCACCCGGCGGCTGCCGGCCACCTCGACCTCGAGGTAGCGGAACTGTGGCTCGGAGCGGTCCACCCACAGGTCGCGCACGACGCCGCCCACCTTGCCGTCGGCCCCGAGGACCTCCATGCCACGCGGATCCGGGTCGCGGGACTCGACCAGGTGATCATTCGCCACCCGCAGCGGCACGATGCGTGGCCGGCCGTCCCAGGTCATGTCGGGTACTTCGGCGCGCAGCGCGTAGGCCGCGGGACCCACGCCGTCGATCATCGGATTGCCGGTCGGCTCGAGCGGCGAGCCCGACCAGGGTGCCGAGGGCGCCGCCTGCAGGGCCGGCTCGCGGGTGGCGCGCGGCGCCATCGCCGTGCCGCCATGAGCGAGTCGGAACGTCTTGGGCGTCGGTACAGCCGGGAAGCCCTGCACGATCACTCGACCGCCGGAGCGAACGGTGCGGCCGGACTCGAGCGGGTAGCCCTCGCGCTTGTCTTCGCGGCGCAGGTAGACCACCAGGCCGAAGAAGAAGATCCAGAACGCGTAGAGCACCAGTTGTGCGACGTCGATGTAGCCAGTGATCGCACCCGTTTCCATGTTGACCTCCGCAAGCAAGCCGTTATCCCGGGAACTCCGCCAGGCCGAACTGTGTCGACCGAGGCTTGGCGGACGCGCTCGCGGGACGAACGAGCGGTCCGATCGCCACGAGGGTGGCGAACAGCAAGGCAATCTCGATGTGGTAGACGACGCTGTAGCCGGTGGCCGGCGAGGTGAGCGCGGGGCCGAGCAGCCCTGCGCTCGCCAGCGTGCCGACACCGTCGCGGATCGCGCCGCCGAGCGCGATGCCGACGCCCGCAGCCGAGGCCTGCACGGCGCCCCAGGCGCCGAGCGCGAGGCCGTGGGAGCGGTTGTCCATCGCCATGGCCGCGGTGAGCGTCCCGACGGCGAACAGGCCGCCGCCGAAGCCGATCAGGGCCGTGCCCGCGCGGAACAGCCACGCCGATTCGAGCGAGGCAGCGAAGATCACGGCCGAGAACGCGGCGACCCCGATGAGCGCGCCGAAGCCGGCGAGCCGACAGGGCACGTCGCCGCGCCCGAGGCGCCGGGCCGCGAGCGCGAACGCCACGAGCGTGCCGAAGGCGAGGAACGCCGTGAGCGTGGTGGTCGCCGCCACCGCGAGCCCGAGGACCTCGCCGCCGTAGGGCTCGAGCAGGATGTCCTGCATGCTGAAGGCCATGGTGCCGAGCCCGACCGCGAGCAGGAACCGACCGGAGCGTCCCTCGGCGACGAGTTCGCGCCATGCCGTGCGGAACGAGGGCGCGTGCGGCCACGGCACGGGATCTCGACGGGTCGCGCGGCTCCTGCTTCCAGAGCGCGAGCAGGTTGAGCGCCATCGTAAGGAGCGCTGCGCCCTGGATCACCTGGATCAGGCGCAGCTGGCTGAACTCGGCGAGCGTCGCGCCGAACACCAGCGAGCTCGCGATCATGCCGAGAAGCAGCATCACGTAGAGCAGCGCGACGACGCGAGGTCGCGACGCGCGCGGCGCGAGGTCGGCGGCCAGTGCAAGACCTGCGGTCTGCGTGGTGTGCAGGCCGGCGCCGGTGAGCAGGAAGGCGAGCGCAGCCGCCGCATGGCCGATCCACGCCGGGCCGTTGGTATCGCCAGACAGGATCAGCAGTGCGAACGGCATGATTGCAAGCCCGCCGAACTGCAGCAGCGTGCCGAACCAGATGTAGGGTACCCGCCGCCAGCCGAGCGCCGAGCGGTGGTTGTCGGAGCGGAAGCCCACCAGCGCACGGAACGGCGCGAACACCAGCGGCAGCGAGACCATCAGTGCCACGAGCCAGGTCGACACGCCGAGTTCCACGATCATCACGCGGTTGAGCGTGCCGTTCAGCAGCACCAGTGCCATGCCGACCGACACCTGGAACAGCGACAGGCGCAGCAGCCGAGCCATGGGCAGCTCGGGCGTCGCAGCGTCCGCAAACGGCAGGAAGCGGGTGCCGACCCGCGTCCACGCCCCGGACAGTGCTGCGACGCGCTGCCTCATGCGCGAACGACCTCGAGCGCCTGGGACGTGTAGAAGCCGCAGGCCACCCGCAGCGTGCGGGCCGCCCGCCACCCGGCGAGGGCCGGCTCGGCGCCCAGGCGCCGCTGCAGGTCGGTCTGTCCGACCGGCTCGATCGCCGGCGCGCGGTGGCCGCGCGGCAGCAGGCGTCCGACGGCGTGCATCAGCGCAAGGGCGGGCGTGCGTGGCGCGAAGGTGAACAGCACCGATGCCTGCGTGTGGTCCGCGAGGCCGGCGACGACGCGCACCACGTCTGCCGCGTCGTAGTGCACCAGCGAGTCCATCGCGACGACGTGGTCGAAGCGGCCGAGCGCAGGGTCGAGCATGTCGCCGACCTTGAGCTCGATCGAACCCGCGCCGAGATCGCGCGGCAGGCGCTCGTGCGCCAGCCCGATGAGCGTGGGCGAGAGGTCGATCGCCACCACGTGGGCGCCGCGCCGCGCCGCCTCGACGGCGAGCGCACCCGTGCCGCAGCCGGCGTCGAGCACGCGGCGGCCTCGCAGGTCCTCGGGCAGCCAGTCGAGGAGGGTGTTGCGCATGCGGTCGCGGCCCGCGCGCACGGTGGCGCGGATCCGGCCGACCGGCACGTCGGAGGTCAGCCGCGACCACGCCTCGACCGCGGTGCGGTCGAAGTAGGTCTCGATCTGCCCGCGGCGCTCGACATAGGTGGCGGTGGGCATCAGTCGAACCCCAGCAGGTCGAAGATGTCGCGGTCCTTCATCGGCTCGGGCGTGAGCGGATCCGTCCCGGCCCACAGCGTCTCGGCGAGCTGCAGGTACTCCGCCTGCACCGCGTCGACTTCCGGGCAGGAGTCCATCTCGAACAGCGTGGACTTCTTGAGCCGGCTGCGACGGATCACGTCGAGGTCGCGGAAGTGCGCGAGGCTCTTCAGGCCCACCGCGTCGTTGAACTTGTCGATCTGGTCCGTGCCGGCGCTGCGGTTGACGATCACGCCGCCGAGGCGGACGTTGTAGTTCTTCGCCTTGGCGCGGATCGCGGCCACGATGCGGTTCATCGCGAAGATCGAATCGAAGTCGTTCGCGGTGACGATGAGCGCGCGGTCGGCGTGCTGCAGGGGCGCGGCGAAGCCGCCGCAGACCACGTCGCCGAGCACGTCGAAGATGACGACGTCGGTGTCCTCGAGCAGGTGGTGCTCCTTCAGCAGCTTGACGGTCTGGCCGACCACGTAGCCGCCGCAGCCCGTGCCTGCGGGCGGGCCGCCGGCCTCGACGCACATGACGCCGTTGTAGCCCTTGAACACGAAATCCTCGGTGCGCAGCTCCTCGGGGTGGAAGTCCACCGACTCGAGCACGTCGATCACGGTCGGCACGAGCCGCTTGGTGAGCGTGAACGTCGAGTCGTGCTTGGGATCGCAGCCGATCTGCAGCACGCGCTTGCCGAGCTTGGAGAAGGCCACCGAGAGGTTCGACGAGGTGGTGCTCTTGCCGATGCCGCCCTTGCCGTAGACCGCGAACACCTTGGCCGTGCCGATGCGCAGCGTGGGGTCGAGGTGCACCTGCACGCTGCCTTCGCCGTCGGGCGGCCGAGCCGGATGCCGGCCCAGGGCCGAGAGGGGTACCGTCGATGTGTTCAAGCTGCTGCCTCCACGCCGATGCCCTCCAGTCGGTCTTCCAGTTCTTCGCCGGCCTTGCGCAGGGCCGCCAGCATCTCGGCACTCGGTTGCCAATAGTTGCGCTCGTGGGCCTCGAGCAGGCGGTTGGTCACCTTGGCCGAGGCCGTCGGATTCAACGTCGCGAGCCGCTCACGCATCTCCGCGTCGAGCACGAAGGTTTCGCTGAGCTGCTGGTAGACCCAGGGGGCGACCTGGCCCGTGGTCGCCGACCAGCCCATCGTGTTGGTGACGTGCACCTCGATCTGGCGCACGCCCTCGTAGCCGTGCCTGAGCATGCCCTCGTACCACTTCGGGTTCAGCATGCGCGTGCGGGTCTCGAGCGCGACCTGCTCGCCGAGTGAGCGCACCGTGCCCTCGCCGCGGGTCTGGTCGCCGATGTAGACCGGCGCGGCGCGGCCGCCGCGCGCCCGCGTCACGGCCCGGCTGATGCCGCCGAGCGTGTCGAAGTACGTGTCGACGGTGGTCACGCCCAGTTCGACGGAGTCGAGGTTCTGGTAGGTGAGCGAGACGTCGGCGAGCACGCTTCGCAGCAGCGCGGGCTGCTGCATCACCTTGCCGCTGCGACCGTAGGCGAAGCACTTGCGGCGCGAATAGGTCTCGGCCAGCTCGTCCTCGTCCTGCCAGGCGCCGTTCTCGACCAGGTGGTTCACGTTGGCGCCGTAGGCGCCGTCCGCGTTGCCGAAGACCCTGAGCGCCGCGGTCTCGAGGTCGCAGCCGTGCGCGGCCTGGTAGGCGAGGGCATGCTTGCGCACGAAGTTCAGCTCGCAGGGCTCGTCGGCACTCGCGGCGAGGTAGGTGGCGTCGGCGAGCAGGCGCGACTGCAGCGGCAGCAGGTCGCGGAAGATGCCCGACACGGTCAGCACCACGTCGACGCGCGGGCGGCCGAGCTCGGCCAGCGGCACCAGCTCGGCGCCGGCGAGGCGGCCGTAGCTGTCGAAGCGCGGACGCGCGCCCAGCAGCGCCAGCGCCTGGGCGATGGGCGTGCCCTCGGTCTTGAGATTGTCCGTACCCCACAGGACCAGCGCGATCGACTCCGGGAACCTCTCGCCGTCGTCACGGCAGCGATCAAGCAGCAGGCCGGCCTGCCGCAGGCCGTCCTGGACCGCGGCGGCGCTGGGCAGGCGGAACGGATCGAAGCCGTGCAGGTTGCGACCGGTCGGCAGCACCGCGGGCGTGCGCAGCACGTCTCCGCCCGGCGCCGGCCGGATGAAGCGGCCATCGAGGGCACGCAGCAGCGCCGGGATCTCGTGATCCTCCGACAGCAGGCGGTTCATGCTTTCCAGCTCGCGGAACAGCGCGGCGGTGCCCTCGACGTCAGCGACCGCACCGGCGTGACGCAAGGCGTCCGCGGCGGGGGCCCCCGAGACCAGCGCGTCGATCGCCGCCTGCGCCGGGCGGACGCCCTGCGAGGTCTCCGCGCTCGCGGCCAGCATGTCGGCACGCTCCGCGGGCGACATGGGCTCGCCGACGACGTGCAGCCCGTGCGGGATCAGCGTGTATTCGAGTTCCAGCACGCGCTCGGCGAGCCGGGCGATCGCGGCGTCGGCTTCGGCGGCCGTCCAGCCCGGCTCGGCCGGAGCGAGCTCGACCGCCGCGGCCTGCGACTGGATCAGCGCGGCCAGCGTCGGTCGCTCGGCCTGCGCTTCCACATCCAGGCCGCGCCAGCGATCGACCGAGCTCTTGAGGTCGAGAAGACCCCGATACAGGCCGGCATGTGCGATCGGCGGCGTCAGGTAGCTGACCATGGTCGCAGCGGCGCGACGCTTGGCGATGGTGCCCTCGGAAGGATTGTTCGAGGCGTACAGGTAGATGTTGGGCATGTCGCCGATCAGGCGGTCCGGCCAGCAGGCGCCGGACATGCCGGTCTGCTTGCCGGGCATGAACTCGAGTGCACCGTGCGTGCCGAAGTGCAGCAGCGCGCTGGCGCCGAAGTCCTCGCGCATCCAGCGATAGAAGGCCGAGAAGGCGTGCGTCGGCGCGAAGCCCTTCTCGAACAGCAGGCGCATCGGGTCGCCCTCGTAGCCGAGGCCCGGCTGTACGCCCACGAACACGTTGCCGAAGCGCTCGCCGAGCACGAACAGCGACTGACCGTCGCTCTGCTGCTTGCCGGGGGCCGGACCCCACTGTGCCTCGATCTGGCTCAACCAGCGTTCGCGTCGCACGTGATCGTTCACCGGGATGCGCGCGTGCACGTTGGCGATGGCGCCGAGGCGCTCGGCATTGCCGTTGATGACCCTGCTGCGCAGTGCGTCGACATCGTCCGGCAGCTCGACCGTGTACCCGGCGCGCTGCAGCGCGGCGAGGGTGCGGTACACCGACTCGAACACCGACAGGTGAGCGGCCGTGCCCGTGTTGCCCGCGTTGGGCGGGAAGTTGAACAGCACCACTCCGATCCTGCGCGCCGAGCGCTCGGTACGGCGCAGCGTGACCAGCCTGTCGATGCGTGCCGCGAGCATGTCGCTGCGGTCCGCGCAGGAGTGCATGTCGCGTCCGCTCCCGGACGCGCCGAAGGTGCAGCCGCGCTCGCAGCCCGTGCAGGTGCCGCCCGCCGCATCGCTGCGTCCCCCGAAACCGATCAGGCCCGTTGCGCCATCGAGCTCGGGGATCGCCACCATGAGGGTGCTCTCGACCGGCAGCAGGCCACGGTCCGAGGCGCCCCACTGCTCCAGGGTCTGGAACTCCAGCGGGTGCGCGGCGACGTAGGGCACGTCGAGCCGCGCCAGCACCTCCTCGGCCGCCTTCGCGTCGTTGTAGGCGGGACCACCCACCAGCGAGAAGCCGGTCAGCGAAACGAGCGCGTCGATGGCGGGCACGCCGTCCTCGAAGTAGAACTGCTCGATGGCCGGGCGCGCGTCGAGGCCGCTGGCGAACGCAGGGATCACCCGGAATCCGCGAGCCTCCAGCGCCGTGATCACGCCGTCGTAGTGGCTGCTGTTGCCGGCCAGGACGTAGGAACGCAGCACCAGCACGCCGACCGTGCCGCGCGGATCACCGGCGGGCACCGGCAGCTGCCGCACCTCCGCGCCGACGCGGGCGGGCAGGCGCGGGTGGTAGACGCCATGCTCCGGATAATCGACCGGCGCGCCGACGGTGAGCCGGCCGCGCAGGCCACGTCGTGGGCCGTCGGCGTAACGGTCGATGAGGTGGCGCACGAGGTTTGCGACATTCGGCTCGGAGCCCGCCAGCCAGTACTGCAGCGTCAGGAAGTAGGCACGCACATCCTGGGCCGTGCCGGGGATGAAGCGCAGCAGCTGCGGGATCCGGCGCAGCATCTTCATCTGCTGGGCCCCGGCGGTGCCGGCGTTGCTGCTCTTGCCGCGCAGCTTCTTGAGCAGCGACAGCAGCGGATTGGCCGGGGCACTCATGTCGAAGCTGCCGAGGCGGGTCAGGCGCGTGACCTCGGCCGCGGACATGGCGATGAGCATCGCGTCGCAGCCGTCCCGGCGCGCCTTGAGCGCATCGAGCACCGGGTGGTAGTGGTCTTCCATGAACAGCATGGTTCCGACCACGATGTCGGCTCCGGGCGATGTCGTCGCGGCAACGCTCCAGCGCTCGCGGATTCTCGCCCCACTCCGCTGCGGCGTGCAGGGTCAGGGTCAGTCCCGGCAGTTCGCGCGCCAGCGTGCGCTGTGCCTGCGCCGTCGCCGTGGCGAGGTGCGGGTCCATCGTCACGATCACGACCCGGATCGGGGTCGCGTCAGCGGCCGAAGTGCGCTTTGGCATCGTATAGCGTCTCAACGGTGATGGCGGCCAGGCCGCGCTCCTCGGCGAAGCGCTCCGTGTTGCGGCGCGCCTTGCCGCGCACGAAGAACGGGATCTTCCTGAGCTCTCGTTCGCCCTCGGTTGTCCAGGCCGGCGCGCCCGGTGCTGTCACGGAAGCATCGCCCGTCGTGTCGTCCGGGCTCGCTGCAACGGCCGCCGTTTCGACCCCGGCCTGTCTCGCACCCCGGCCCGCGGTCGACAGATGCGACGCGGTCGCCTTGTCGTGGAACTCGAAGTCCTCCCGGAACATGCCGAGCAGGTGTTCCTCGAGCCCCATCATCAGCGGGTGCACCCAGGTGTCGAACAGCACGTTCGCGCCCTCGAAACCCATCTGCGGCGAGCGGCGCGCGGGGAAATCCTGCACGTGCACCGGCGCGGAGATGACGGCACAGGGAATGCCGAGGCGCTTCGCGACGTGCCGTTCCATCTGCGTGCCGAGCACGAGTTCGGGCTGCAGCTCGGCGATGCGCGCCTCGACCTCGAGGTAGTCGTCGGTGATCAGCGCCTCGATGCCGAGTTCCCGCGCCGCCTCGCGTACCTCGCGAGCGAACTCGCGGCTGTAGGTGCCGATGCCGACGACCGCGAACCCGAGTTCCTCGGTTGCGACGCGCGCGGCCGCCACGGCGTGCGTCGCATCGCCGAAGACGAACACGCGTTTGCCGGTGAGATAGGTGGAGTCCACCGAGCGCGAGTACCACGGCAGCCGCGCGGCGGCGGACAGGGCCTCGGAGTCGTCGGCGATCCCGGCAAGCGCGGCGACCTCCGCGATGAAGCGCCGGGTCGCGCCCACGCCGATCGGAACGCTCCTGGTGCAGGGCTGGCCGAAGGAGCGCTGCAGCCACTGCGCGGCTGTGCTGGCGACCTCGGGGTAGAGGACCACGTTGAAATCGGCCTCGCCGAGGCGCGCGAGGTCGGCCGGCGTGGCGCCGAGCGGTGCGACGGTACGTACCTCGATGCCCATGCGCTCGATCAACCCGCGAATCTCGACGACATCGTCGCGATGTCGGAAGCCGAGTGTCGTGGGACCGAGCAGGTTGCAGCTCGGGCGCTCGCCGGCGGGCCGGGCCGCGCGTGGCGTCCCGGGCGGCGGCACCTGCGGTGCGGCGCAGGCGCGCACCAGCTGGAAGAACGTCTCCGAGGCGCCGAAGTTCTCCTTGCGCTGGTAGGAGGGCAGCTCGAGCGGGACCACCGGGATCGGCAGGTCGAGCGCGCGCGCGAGGCCGCCGGGGTCGTCCTGGATCAGCTCAGCCGTGCAGGACGCACCCACCAGCATCGCCTGCGGCCGAAAGCGCTCGTAGGCCTCGCGCGCGGCGGTCTTGAACAGCTCCGCCGTGTCGCCGCCGAGGTCCCGCGCCTGGAAGGTCGTATAGGTGACGGGCGGCCGCGTCGGGCGTCGCTCGATCATCGTGAACAGCAGGTCCGCGTAGGTGTCGCCCTGCGGCGCGTGCAGCACGTAGTGCACGCCCTCCATTGCAGCCGCGATGCGCATGGCGCCGACATGCGGCGGACCTTCGTAGGTCCAGAGCGTGAGCTGCACGGCTATACCGCCAGCCGCAGGCGCCGCACCAGCGGCCTCGCGAACAGCTCGGCGAGATCGCCGGCCTGCTCGTAGCCCTGGATCGGCGTGAACACGAGCTCGATCGACCACTTGGTGGTGATGCCCTCGGCTTCGAGCGGGTTGGCGAGGCCGAGCCCGCAGACCACGAGGTCGGGACGCGCGGCCCGGCAGCGGTCGAGCTGCCGCTCGACGTCCTGGCCCTCGCTGAGCGCGGCCTCGGCGGGCAGCAGCGCGAGCTCGGAGGCGAGGATCTGCCGGTGCAGGTAGGGGCTGCCGACCTCGACCGGCTGCATGCCGAGCTCGCGCGCCAGGAAACGGGCGAGCGGCACCTCGAGCTGCGAGTCCGGGAAGAAGAACACGCGCTTGCCGGTGAGCAGGAAGCGCTGCCGCTCGAGCGCCTGGCGCGCACGCTCGCGACCCGGGCGGGTGACCGTTTCGAAGCGGTCGGCAGTGACGCCCCACGCATCTGCCGCGGCCTTCAGCCACAACGTAGTGCCTTCCGCGCCGAGCGGGAACGGCGCCTCGAGACGCACCGCGCCGCGCTGCTCGAGCGCGCGCGCCGTGTCGGCGAGGAAGGGCTGGGCGAGGAGGAAGCGCGTGCCCGGGCCCACGGCCGGCAGCTCGGCGGCGTGCCGCGGCGGCAGGAAGGTGACCGGACCGATGCCGAGCGCGCCGAACAGCCGGCGGAACTGGTCCTCGACCACGTCCGCAAGCGCGCCCACCACCAGCAGCGACGCCGGCGCGTCGGCCGGCGCCGTCGCCATTTCAGGCACCAGCGCGGCGAGACAGGCGTCCTCGCCCTGGGTGAAGGTGGTCTCGATGCCGCTGCCCGAGTAATTGAGGATCCGCACGCGGGGCGAGAAGCTGCGCGACAGCCGGGCTGCCGCGCGCGACAGGTCGAGCTTGATGACCTCGGACGGGCAGGACCCCACCAGGAACAGCAGGCGGATGTCGGGGCGCCGCTCCAGCAGCCTCGTGACGACGCGGTCGAGCTCGTCGTTGGCGTCGGCGAGCCCGGCGAGGTCGCGTTCGTCGATGATCGCCGTTGCGAAGCGCGGTTCGGCAAAGATCATCACGCCGGCCGCCGACTGGATCAGGTGGGCGCAGGTTCGCGAGCCGACCACGAGGAAGAATGCGTCCTGGATCTTGCGGTGCAACCAGACGATCCCCGTCAGGCCGCAGAACACCTCGCGCTGGCCGCGCTGGCGCAGCACGGGTCGCTCGCCACAGTCGGCCACCGCTGTCCCGACGACCGTCGCGGCCTGCGTCGTCACTCGGTGACTCCGGCGAAGCGGACGGCCGCGCCCGTGGGCACCCTGCGGTCCTTTCGCGCTGCACGAAGCTTCAGCAGGAACTGGCCGGCGTTGAAAACGTATGAGGCATACGCCGCCAGAGCGAGGTACATTTGGCCGCGGGAGGGCAGGGCACCCGTCACCAGCGCCGCGAGGTACGCGGTGTGCAGTGCGAGGACGAGCATGCTGACCACGTCCTCCCAGAAGAAGGCACGCGCGAAGAGATAGCGACCGAATACGTCGCGCTCCCACAGCGAGCCGGTGATCATGATGGCGTAGAGCAGGAGGGTCTTGATGACGATCGACGCCGTTGCCGACGCCAGGCCCTCGTCCGTCGCCAGATACCGCAGCACCAGCCACAGGCTGATCAGAAATGCCGCGAATTGCAGCGGTGCGAGAACGCCCTGGACGATCGTCCAGCGAGATGCGTCGCGCCGCTGCCGCTCCGCTTCCGTGTACAGCGCGGTGGTCGTGGGCGGCCGTTGGGTGGACGGGGATCGACGGCTTCGCATCGCTCTGGGACTCCCTCTGTGGAGCAACCGTAGACCGGGGGCGAAGGGATGTCAACCTAACTAGACGTAAATCTAGCTTGACGCATTTTGTCGGCAGGCGTACAGATAGAGGCGCACGGCGACCGGGGGGTCGCCCGACGCGCCCCGGTCCGCCGACGGGCACTGGCCAGCCAACAGGTGGGTAGCGGGATTTGGGGCCCGCGCACTCGCCGGAACTAGGGGAGAGCGAAAATGCCTAGCTTCGATCAGGGACCTGCAGGCGGACCGACATGGGACCTTGGCGAATTTCTCGCCAAGGAGCGTTGCCCGGCCGAGGGCGGGGGCCACCGAAAGGGGCGCAACGGGAAACGCCCGGGCGCCGGTCCGGACCGGCCGGACAAGGGCGGCCGCGCCGGCCTCGCCAGTACCATCGAGGGCGAGATCATTCCCCGGCTGGTCCTCGCGCAGCGAGCGGCCAGCGGCGAGGGGCGGCAGGACCGCACGGGGCCGCTCGTGCTCGACGCGAGCCACATCGACCAGCTCGCAGACCTGCTCATGACGCAGGACGCCCAGGTGGCGCTCGCCTACGTGGAGGCGATCCGCGGCCAGGGGACCTCGCTCGGTTCCATCTACCTGGACCTGCTGGCGCCGACGGCGCGCCGGCTGGGTGAGCTGTGGCACGAGGACCGTTGCAGCTTTTTCGAAGTTACACTTGGCTTGTGTGCACTGCATCAACTCCTGCGGAGCCTCGCACCCGGTACGGTGCGAGGTGGCCGCGAGACCGCGCTCGAGCGGCGCGTACTGCTCTGCCCGGCGCCCGGCGAGCAGCACACGTTCGGGCTCGTGATGGTCGGCGAGTTCTTCCGGCGCTCCGGCTGGGACGTGCGCTTCGAGAATCCGGAGACGGTGGCCGATCTGTCACGCCTGGTGCGGGGCGATTACTTCGCGGTCATCGGCATCACCGTCGGTTGCGCGACGCCGTTGAAGTGCGTGGCGCCGGCGATCCTCGCGGCGCGCCGTGCGTCCTGCAACAAATCGCTGGGCGTACTGGTCGGAGGATCGATCATCAACGCCCGCCCGGAGCTCGTCTCGCTGATGGGCGCTGACGCCACGGCGGGCGACGGACGCCGCGCCGTGCAGCAGGCAGAGGGTGTGGTCCGGCTGCTCGCGGCGCAAGCCTGAGCGGCTGAGAGTTTGGGGGCATCGTCCCCCGGGAGTCTGGAGGAGTGATGCGGAATTGAAGCGTACCAGCGTGGTCAAGGCAGCGCTCGACCCGGAGGAGGCCCAGGCCGCCGTCGCGCTCGTGGTTGCCGCCATGGACGTTTCCCTGATCGTCGACCGCAAGGGCGTGATCCGGGAGTTGACGTGCAGCAACGACGACCTGCGCGAAGCGATCGACGGCAAGTGGCAGGGTCGGCCCTGGGCCGACACCGTCACGGTCGAGACCCGCCCGAAGATCGAGGCGCTGCTCAAAGACGCCGCGGACCAGGCCGCTCCGCGCTGGCGGCAGGTGAATCACCCGGCGAGCCAGGGTCCCGACATCCCCATCAGCTACTCCGCAGTGAGGGTCGGCGTCTCGGGCCGGATCATGGCGGTCGGTCGCGACCTGCGTCCCGTTGCGACGCTGCAGCAGCGCCTGGTCAATGCGCAGCAGTCCATGGAACGCGAGTACGCGAAGCTGCGCCACGCCGAGACCCGCTACCGGATGCTGTTCCAGATCGCCTCGGAGGCCGTGCTGGTGGTCGATGCCTCCAGCGGCCGCGTCATCGAGGCCAATCCGGCGGCTGCCGACCTTCTGCAGGCGCCGATGCGTCGCCTCATCGGCCATTCCCTGGCCGAGCACTTCGACGACGACGGCCGCGCTGCGCTCGAATCGCTGCTCGCGGCCGCCCGGGTCGCCGGTCGCACCGACGAGGCGCGCGTCGGCCTCGCCGACGGCTCGCGCGAGTTCCGTGTCTCCGCGTCGCTGTTCCGCGAGGATCGCTCGTCCTACCTGCTGGTCCGCGCCGCGTCCATCGTGACGGGCGATGCCGCGACCGCGTCGGTCGGCTCCCGGGTGCTCGACCTCGTCGAGACGCTGCCCGACGGCTTCGTGGTCACCGACAGCGAAGGTCGCATCCTGTCAGCCAACCGTGCGTTCCTCGACATGGCGGAGCTGAGCAGCGAGCAGCAGGCGCTCAACGCGACGCTCGATCGCTGGCTCGGTCGCCCGGGCGTGGACCTGAACGTGCTGCTCGCCAGCCTGCGCGAGCACGGCACCGTGCGCATGTTCTCGACCGCGATCCAGGGCAGCCATGGCTCCCAGGCCGACGTCGAGATCTGCGCCGTCGCCGCACCGCGCGGCAAGGACGCCAGCTTCGGCTTCAGCATCCGGGACGTGTCGTCGCGGCTGTCCGGGGCGCCGCGGCGCGAGCAGGAACTGCCGCGCTCGGTGAAGCAGATGACCGAGCTCGTGGGACGGGTGCCGCTCAAGGACCTCGTGCGCGAGACCACGGACATGATCGAGCGCCTGTGCATCGAGGCGGCGCTCGAGCTGTCGAACGACAACCGGGCGACCGCCGCCGACCTGCTCGGCCTCAGCCGCCAAAGCCTCTACGTCAAGCTGCGCCGGTACGGGCTCGGAGAACTCGACCAGGTCGAGAGCGCCAACTGAGACTTCTCTCCCGGCGGTGACTCGCGGTGCGCGCCGCCGGACGTCCCGGGCGCGCGGTCCCGGATACACTCGACGAGTGTAAATCATGCTTGACACATAAAAGTGTCAAGCGTACTTTCCGAGCCATGGCCCGCCCCATCCCCGCCATCGTCCCGGTGACCGTCCCGGCGCTGCCGGCCGTGGTCGAACTGCTCAAGCCGATCACGTGGTTTCCGCCGATGTGGGCCTATGGTTGCGGCATCGTATCCGCCGGTCTCGCGACCGACGGACGCTGGCCCGACATCACGCTCGGCGTGCTGCTCGCAGGGCCGCTCGTCTGCGGCACCAGCCAGGCCGTCAACGACTGGTTCGACCGCCACGTGGACGCGATCAACGAGCCGCAACGGCCGATTCCCTCGGGGCGCGTGCCGGGTCGCTGGGGTCTCGTGATCGCGATCGCCTGGACCCTGCTGTCGCTCGCGGTCGCGGCCGCCATCGGCACCTGGACGTTCGTTGCGGCGACGGTGGGCCTCGCGCTCGCGTGGGCCTACAGCGCACCGCCGTTCCGCCTCAAGCGCAACGGCTGGTGGGGCAATGCGGCGGTCGGCGCATGTTACGAAGGGCTGCCGTGGTTCACCGGCGCGGCCGTCATGGCGGCCGCGCTGCCATCCGCCCCGGTCATCGTGCTGGCCGTGCTGTACAGCATCGGCGCGCACGGCATCATGACGCTGAACGACTTCAAGTCCATCGCCGGTGATCGGCGTATGGGCATCGCATCGCTGCCAGTGCAACTCGGCGTGCAAGGCGCGGCGAGGCTTGCGTGCGTCGTGATGGCGGTGCCGCAGCTGGTCGTCATCGCGTGTCTTGTCGGCTGGGGCCACGCGGTGCATGCAGCGGCCGTCACCGTGCTGCTCGCTGCGCAGCTGCTGCTCATGAAGCGATTCCTCGTGGACCCGGTCGCTCGCGCGGTCGGGTACAGCGGCGCCGGCGTCGGTCTCTACGTGCTCGGCATGCTCGTGAGCGCGTTCGCGCTGCGCTCGGCGGTGCTGGCGTGAGCGCGGCCGCGCACCTCGGCTGGCTCGGCATCGTGCGGCTGGGACTGGTGCAGACCGCGCTCGGCGCGATCGTGGTGCTGACCACCTCGACGCTGAACCGCGTGATGGTCGTCGAGCTCGCGCTTCCGGCGCTGCTGCCCGGCGCGCTCGTGGCGCTGCACCACGTGCTGCAGATGCTGCGGCCGCGGCTCGGCCACGGCTCGGACGTCGGCGGGCGGCGCACACCGTGGATCGTGGGCGGCATGGCCGTGCTCGCGCTCGGCGGCATCGCCGCGGCGATCGCCACCGCGTGGATGGAGGTGAACCTCGCGGCGGGCATCGCGCTCGCCGTGGCGGCGTTCGTGATGATCGGCCTCGGCGTCGGCGCGGCTGGCACGACGCTGCTCGCGCTGCTCGCGAAGCAGGTCGCCCCCGAGCGGCGAGCGGCGGCGGCCACCGTGGTGTGGGTGATGATGATCGTGGGCTTCATCGTGACCGCTGGGGTCGCCGGGCAGTTCCTCGATCCGTTCTCGAGTGCGCGCCTCGTGGCGGTGGCCACGGCGGTGTGCGTGTCGGCGTTCGTCCTCGCGCTGTTCGCGGTTCGAAACGTCGAAAGCGTCGCTCCGGCCTCGCACGCCATTGCGGCCGAGGTCGCCGGTGAGCCCGCGGCGAGTGGCGACTTCCGGGCGGCCCTCCGCGACGTGTGGGCCGAGCCGCAGGCGCGACGCTTCACGGTGTTCGTGTTCGTGTCGATGCTGGCCTACAGCGCGCAGGACCTGATTCTCGAGCCCTTCGCCGGCCTCGTGTTCGGACTCACGCCGGGTGAGTCGACGCGGCTGTCGGGCGTGCAGAACGGAGGCGTGCTGGCCGGCATGCTGCTCGTCGGGCTGTGCTCGACCGCACTCGGCGGACGGCGCCTGGGCTCGCTGCGCGCCTGGACCATCGGCGGCTGCGTCGCCTCCGCGGCCGCGCTCGCCGGACTCGCGCTCGCGGGCTTCGTCGGGCCGGCGTGGCCGCTGCGTCCCTCCGTGTTCCTGCTCGGGTTGGCGAATGGTGCGTTCGCGGTGGCCGCGATCGGCTCGATGATGGCGCTCGCGAGCGCCGGGCGCCCGGGCACCGAAGGCATCCGCATGGGCCTGTGGGGCGGGGCACAGGCCATCGCCTTCGCGGTCGGCGGGCTCCTCGGCACCGGCGCGGTCGACCTCGCGCGCGCACTTCTCGATACCAACGTGGCGGCCTACGCGATCGTGTTCGCAGCCGAGGCGCTGGTGTTCCTCGCCGCCGCGCAGATGGCGAAGCGTGCCGTGGGCGCGCCGGCGCCGGACGGGATGCAGACCGCGACCCACATCACGCCGGCGGCACCGCGAACCCTGGCCGGCGCCTGGGCACGCCAGTGAGGAGCGACGCATGAGCGTGGAGTCCTTCGATGCAGTGGTCGTCGGCGGCGGCCCGGCGGGCGCCACGGCAGCCACCGACCTTGCGCGTCTCGGCCGATCGGTGCTGCTGCTCGATCGCGGCGGGCGCATCAAGCCCTGCGGCGGTGCGATCCCGCCCCGGCTCATCGCCGACTTCGCGATTCCGGACGAACAACTGGTCGCGCACATCACCTCCGCACGCATGGTCGCGCCGTCAGAGCGCCGCGTGGACATGCCGATCGACGGCGGCTATGTCGGCATGGTGGACCGCTGCCGGTTCGACGAATGGCTGCGCTGCCGCGCCGAGGGCGCGGGCGCAGTGCGTCGGCTCGGGACCTGCGAGCGCATCGAACGAGATGCAGACGGCACGGCACGGGTGCAGTACCGATCGAACCACCCCACCGACCGCGGCGAGCTGCGCGAAGTGCGTGCGCACGCAGTGATCGGCGCCGACGGTGCGCAGTCGGGCGTGGCCCGCCAGTGCGTGCCCGGCGCGACACAGATGCCGTTCGTCGCTGCCTACCACGAGATCGTCCGTGCGCCACGCGGGGGCGCCGCCGACTACGACGGCGAGCGCTGCGACGTGTACTACCAGGGGCGACTGTCCCCCGACTTCTATGCCTGGGTCTTTCCGCACGGCGACACCCTGAGCGTCGGCGTCGGTAGTGCGCACAAGGGATTCTCACTTCGCAGCGCGGTCACCGACTTGCGTCGGTCGAGCGGCCTCGACGAGCTCGAGACGGTGCGCCGCGAGGGCGCGCCCATCCCGCTGCGCCCGCTGGCGCGCTGGGACAACGGCCGGGACGTCGTGGTGGTCGGTGACGCCGCGGGCGTCGTCGCGCCCGCCTCGGGCGAGGGGATCTATTACGCCATGGCGAGCGGCCGGCTCGCGGCCGAAGGGGTGGACGAGCTGCTCGCGACTGGTAACCGGCGCGCGCTCGCCACCGTGCGTCGCCGCTTCATGCGTGACCACGGGCGCGTGTTCTGGGTGCTCGGGATGATGCAGCGCTTCTGGTATTCCTCCGACAAGCGCCGCGAGCGCTTCGTGAGCATCTGCAGGGACCCGGACGTGCAGCAGCTCACCTGGCAGGCGTACATGCACAAGAAGCTGGTGCGCGGACGGCCAATGGCCCACGCGCGCATCTTCGCTAAGGACCTCGGGCACCTGCTGGGGCTGGTGCGGGCGTGAGCGGCCGGGTGGAGACAATGACGGGATGCGTATTCACGGGGAGATGACCATGCGAACGATGAGCAAGTCGGCGACTGCGGTGCATTTCGATCGCGGCCACGCGACACAGGCGGCGCCACGCGCCACGGCAGGGGCGCAGGCCAGTGCCGCGGTGGCGGCCTCGCGGCCTGCCAACACGCTGGCAGACCGCGTCCGCACGTTCGTGGACCGCACCCTCGATGCGGCGCGGGGCCGCTACGACATGTAGTGTTCGGCATTCCGCGATGAGGGAACTGTTCGCCAGCGGGCGCATCGTCGAGCTGATCCTGGGATTCATGCTTCTCGAGGCGGTCGTCCTCGGGCTCTACCACCGCCGCGGCGGGCGCGGCATCCGGCCGCTGGACCTCGCGCTCAACCTCGCTGCGGGAGCGCTGTTGCTGCTGGCGCTGCGCGCGGCGCTCGTCGATCCCGACCCGCTCGCGCCGGCGCCCTACCTCGCCGTCGCGCTGTTCGCACACCTCGCCGATCTCGCGCGTCGCTGGCAGCGCTGAGCCTGCCCCGGGAAGGCCTCACCACCGCACCTCGAAGCGACAGGCGCTTGCCCCGGTCGCCTGGCAGGAGGTCTCGTGCACCCGGGCCGAGCGCGAGACGAGAGCCGCGAACAGCCGTTCGAAGGTGGCCGCGAAGTAGTCGCAGACGGGCGCGGGCGCGGCGGACCCGCGGCATAGCGGGCAACTGCCAACGAAGAGTTCCAGCCGCGGGCGGCCCGATCCGTCCTCCGGCCGCGCAATCACGACGGACCTGGAACGGCCGGAGATTGCGACCGCGCCGAACGCACCGCTGCCGGCAAAGGTCCAGGCGTGCGACGCCATGGCGCGCACCAGCAGCCGTGCAGCCCAGGGCGCGGGCAGGCTGCGCAGCAGCGCGCGCACCGGGGCCGGGATGCGGTTGGCGAGCAGGTAGTCGCCGGTGAGCGCCCCGGCTCGTCGGGCGACGGCCGCGGCGTCCGGACGCACGAGCGTCCTGCGCAGCGCCGCGTGCAGTGCGGTCACCACGGCCTCGTCCACCATCGTCGAGGGCGGCGCCTGCCGGTAGCGCAGCAACCCCGCCGCCCCGAAGACGGCGTCCGTAGCGGGCGGTCCGTAAAGCTCGTCCAGCGCCTCGGCAAGGCGGGTGACGGCGTTCGGGCCGATGCGGCCCTCGGCCTCGGGGCTCACCGCGACTCGAGTGCCTCGAGTGGCTCCGGAGGCGCCTCGGGGCCGCCGCCGCAGGCCATCACCTTGACCGGCGTGCCCCTGAAGTTCACGTCGGCCGCGAGGTCGGGGCGGCTGCGCTTGATCGCGGCAATCTGCCCGGCGTCGAGCACCTTGGTCTCGTCGAAGCCGAGCTCCCAATGCGCGTTGGCGCCGTTGAACTTGAGGCGCTCGAGGTCGTAGAACTTCTTGGTCCAGGTGGTCTTTGCGAACGCCTTCAGGCAACCCATCAGGTAGCGCCGCTTGAAGGGGTCGCGCGTCCACGGGTATTCGAGGAAGCTCTTGCGCATGTAGAAGCGCGCGTAGTTTCGCATCACGCCCTTCAGCACCTGGTCGCGCGTGATCTCCTCGGGCTGGATGATCGGCGTGACGAAGTTGTACTTCGCGTAGTCGCGCACCTCGACCTTGTCGCCGAGCTCCTCGAACAGCTCGGCGAACGGCCACGGCGTGTACATGTTCCAGTTCGCCATGTCCGGCTTCCAGTCCTGGGCGAGCCGGTAGGTCTCCTCGATCGTCTCGGCCGTCTCGTTCTCGAGGCCCATGATGAACTGGGCCTCGGCGACCATGCCGGCGTCCTTGATGAGCTTGATCGCGAGCTTGTTCTGCTCGATCGTCGTTTCCTTGCGGAAGCGGTCGAGCTTGAGCTGCGCGGCGGCCTCGGTGCCGAGCGAGACGTGCACGAGGCCCGCCTTGCGGAACAGTGGCAGCAGCTCGCGGTCGCGCAGGATGTCGGTGACGCGCGTGTTGATGCCCCACTTCACGCCGAGATCGCGCCGGATCAGCTCCTCGCACAGCGCGACGAACTTGCGGCGGTTGATGGTGGGTTCCTCGTCGGCGAGGATGAAGAAGCCCACCTTGAACTCGCGAACCAGGATCTCGATCTCGTCGACGAACTTCTTCGGGTCGCGTGTGCGGTACTTGCGCCAGAACTTCCACTGCGAGCAGAAGCGGCAGGTGAACGGGCAGCCGCGCGCGAAGTTCGGCACGGCCACGCGGCAGCCGAGCGGGATGTAGATGTACTTGTCCCACTCGAGCAGCGACCAGTCGGGCGTCAGCGCGTCGAGGTCGCGGATCACGGGCCGCGCGGGCGTGGCCACGAGCTTGCCGTCCTCGAGGAAGGCGATGCCACGGATCTCGCGGCGGCGCTCGAGGTGCGTGCCGTCCTGGATGGCCTGCAGCAGCTCGACGGCGATCTCCTCGCCCTCGCCGCGCACGATGTAGTCGATCCACGGCGCCTCGCCGAGGACCTGCGCATACATGAAGGTCGGATGGATGCCGCCGAGCACGGTCACGCAGCCGGGCACCTCCCGCCTCGCAATCTCGAGCGTCTTCTGCGCCTGGTAGATCATCGGCGTGATGGCCGTCGCGAGCACGACATCCGGCGCGTTCAGGCGAATGAGTTCCGCCAGCTTGTCGTCCGGGATGTCGTTGGTCATCGCGTCGACGAAGCGGACGTTGGTGATGCCCGCCGACTTGAGCGCGCCGCCGATGTAGGCGACCCAGCCCGGCGGCCAGTTGCCGGCGATTTCCGCGCCGCCGCAGTGGTAGTTGGGTTGGATCATCAGGACGCGCATGGGCACTCCCACGTGGAGGCGGCGCCAGACCGGGGCCGGGAATGGGTCCCGGCGGGCTTCCACGGTGTCGTCTATACTAGACACATCGTGTGTAAAGCACAATTGACAGTTGTGCCTATCAACGCTCCGTCCCGGACCCGCTGGATCCATCCGGCGCGACTCGTGGGAGTGTTGCTGGGCGTAAACGCAGCCGCGCTCGGCCAGGCAGCGACGGCCGCCACGGCACCGGTTCGCCCGACGCCGGTCACCCTCGAGATCGCGCTTGCCGGACGGCAGACGCAGGTGGACGTCAGCGCTCCGGTTACCGCAGCGCCGAAGTCCCGGGATGCCGTGATCCTCGCGCACGGCTTCACACGTTCGCGCGCCAGCATGACCGGCCATGCCGCGGCCCTCGCCCGCTCGGGCCTCTGGGCCGTCGCACCCGACCTGCCCTTCGTGATGGACTCGCGCGACAACGCCCGGGCACTACGCGACCTGATCGAGGCCCTGCGCGGTGGTGCGGCCGGCGAGCCCCTCGACCGCTTCGTGCTGGTCGGATTCTCGGCCGGTGGCCTTGCGGCCCTGCTCGCGGCCGACGCCCCGGGCGTCGTGGGCTACGTGGGCCTCGATCCGTTCGACCGGCCCGGCGGCGTTGGCCTCGACGCAGCGCGCCGGTTGCAGGTCCCGGTGTGGCTGCTGCGCGGGCCCTCGGCGCGCTGCAACGCCTATGCGATTGCCGAGCCGTGGGTCGAAGCCCTGCCGAACCTCGTCCTCGACCGAGTGCACACCGAGGCGAGCCACTGCGACTTCGAGGACCCCACGGACCGGCTCTGCGAATTCGTGTGTGGCCGCGCCGACCCGGTGCGCCAGGCCGCGGTCCAGGCGTTCCTGCTCGAGGCGGTGCGCGGCGCGCTGGCCGCCCCGCGGCAGTAGAATCGGGCATGGCCGACGACCTCGCCGGATTCGCGATCAACCCCGCCCTCGACCCCACCGGATTCGCGCCGCAGTACGCTGGCCGCGGTCGCCTGCACCTGCCGGACTTCCTCGTCCCGCCCGCGGCCGAGCGCCTCCACCAGTACCTCGCGCAGTCGGCCGAGTGGAGCCTCGTGCTGCACGACGGCACGCACGTGCGCGAGGCGACGCCCGGGCAGCGGCGTCACGCGGACGAGGTCTGGGAGCGCGAGATGGCAGCGTTCGCCTACGCGCGGGCACGGGAAGGCTTCGAGTTCCTCTACGAGCACCGCAGCGTGTCCGACGACCCGCGTGCGCGCGCCGCCGATCCCTCGCCGGTCGCGCGATTCGTCGATTTCCTGAACTCGCCCGTGTTCCTCGAGTTCGCCCGCCGTCTCACGGGCCAGCCCGACATCGTGCGCGCCGACGCGCAGGCAACGCGCTATCGGCCCGGCGATTTTCTCACGCAGCACGACGACCTCGACAAGACCGGCCGCAAGCTCCGTCGCGCCGCCTACGTGTTCAATCTCACACCGCGCTGGCAGCCTGACTGGGGCGGGCAGCTGCAGTTCATCGGTCCGGACGGGCACGTGACCGAGGCCTGGGTGCCGCGCTTCAACGCGCTCAACGTGTTCGCCGTACCGCAGCCGCACTCGGTCAGCATCGTTGCGCCATTCGCGGTGGGCGCCCGCTATTCCGTGACGGGCTGGCTGCTCGCCAACTGAGGTCACTCCTCGCGCGGCTTCGCGGCCCACACCGCGCACACGCTGTCGCGCAGCAGCTTCTCGGCCGTGCTGCCGAGCACCACGTCGCGCAGGTTGCTGCGCCCGCGCGTGCCGATCGCGACGAGGTCGGCGTTCACGACCGCGCCGAACTCGAGCAGGCCGGAGCGGCGGCCGGCGTAGGGAAAAATCTCCTGCCACGGCTTGAGACCCGCCGGTAGCCGCGACTCCGCGACGAACGCCTCGAGTGCAGGGCCGTGCTCTGCCGCGAGGCGCGCCTGGGTCGCGGCCGATCCGTCCAGCGCGGGCACCACGTGCACGGCGTACAGGCGGGCGCCGTCGGCCCTGGCGACCTCGGCCGCCGCCTCGAGGGCGCGCCGACTGGTAGTCGAGAAATCGACGCCTGCCACGATCGTTCGGAACGGACCGGTGAACGCGTCACGTACGACGAGGACGTCCGTCGCCAGGCCGCGGATGCAGCCCGAAGCGAGCGTGCCCAAGCCGACGCTGGGCCGCGTCTCGCCGTGGGCGCCCAGCACCAGCAGTCTGGAGGCGTGCTGCTCGAGCGCGCGCCGGATGGCCGCGAGACGGCTGCCGGTGAGGACCTCGAACGGAACGCCGCCGGCCCCGGTCAGCGTGGCCACGGTGCCCGTCCATCGCGCATGCGCATCCGCGACCTGCTGGCGCAGCACTTCGCGCAGCGCGCCGCCGAGCGTGGGATCGCCCGAGGCGAGCGGGTCGGGCGCATCGACGACGTGCACGGCGTTGACCGCCGCGCCCCACGTCCGGCCGATCCGCAGTGCGTGCGAGAGCGCGCTGCGGGAGCAGTCGGAGAAATCGATGCCGACCAGGATGGATGAGGGCGCGGACATGGGACGGCCCGGCTGGGAAACGTATGATCCCGTCTAGCACGGCCCCCCGGCCGGCAGCACTAGGCAGTTACCGCGAATCCGCGCCATCTGGCCGAGGACAACCGCTTGAGCGACCACGACGACAAGGACCTGCCGCTGCGCGAGGACATCCGCCTGCTCGGCCGCCTGCTCGGCGACACGGTGCGCGAGCAGGAGGGCGAGGCGGCCTTCGACCTGATCGAGCGCATCCGCCGCAGTTCGATCGCGTTCCACCGCGACAACGACGCCGAGGCGCGCGCCGAGCTCGAGGCGATCCTCGACCAGCTCAGTGCCGACGAGACCATGATCGTCGTGCGCGCCTTCAGCTATTTCTCGCACCTCGCCAACATCGCCGAGGACCTGCACCACATCCGCCGCTCGCGGGCGCACCTGATCGCCGGATCCGCGCCGCGCGAGGGCAGCCTCGGCCACGCGATGGATCGAGTTGCCGCGGCCGGCATCGGACCCGACGCGCTCGCCGGGTTCTTCCAGCACGCACTGATCGTGCCCGTGCTCACGGCCCATCCCACCGAGGTGCAGCGGCGCATCGTGCTCGACACCGAGCGGCGCATCGCCGCGCTGTTCGAGGAGCGCGACCGCGTGCGCCTCACGCCGGAGGAGCGCGAGGCCAACGACGAGGCGGTGCGCCGCAACGTGCTCGCCCTTTGGCAGACGCGCATGCTGCGGCGCCAGCGCCTCGCGGTCATCGACGAGGTGGCGAACGGCATCGCTTACTACGACCAGACCTTCCTGCGCGAGCTACCGCGACTGTATGCCGCACTCGAGGACGATCTCGCGCGCCGGCAGGGCGGAGGCAGCGTCGCCGCGCCCACGTTCCTGCGCATGGGCTCGTGGATCGGCGGCGACCGCGACGGCAATCCTTTCGTCACGGCCGAGGTGCTCAGGCGCACGCTGCGCATGCAGTCGGCGCGCATCTTCACCTGGTACCTCGAGCAGCTGCACGAGCTCGGCGCCGACCTGCCGGGCGCCACGACCGTGATCGAGGCGTCGCCCGAGCTGCTCGCGCTCGCCGAGCGCTCGCCCGACACGCATCCCCAGCGCGCCGACGAGCCCTACCGCCGGGCGCTCACCGGCCTGTACGCCCGCATGGCCGCGACGGCGCGCGAGCTCGACCACCTCGAGGCGATGCGCCACGCGGTGGGCGAGGCGCCGCCCTATGCCGGCGTCGCCGAATTCGCCGCCGACCTCGACGTGATCCACCGCTCGCTGACGGCCTACAACTCGACGCTGCTGGCCCGCGGCCGGCTGCGCAGCCTGCGCCGCGCCGTGCAGGTCTTCGGCTTCCACCTTGCGGCCGTGGACCTGCGGCAGAACTCGGACGTGCACGAGCGCGTCGTGGCGGAGCTGTTCGCTGCCGCGCGCCCGGAGGTGGATTACCGCGCGCTCGACGAGGATGCTCGCATCGGGTTGCTTGCCACGGAACTCGGCACGGCCCGCCTGCTTGCCTCCCCCTACGTCGAGTACTCGGAGGAGACCCGAGGCGAGCTCGACATCTGCCGCGCGGCAGCGGAGATGCGCGAGCGCTACGGGCCGGGGAGCATCGGCAACTACGTGATCTCGAAGACCGACGGCGTCTCCGACGTGCTCGAGGTGGCGCTGCTGCTGCGCGAGGCGGGGCTGCTGCGGCCGCGCGAGGGCCGCCTCGAGCTCAACATCGTGCCGCTGTTCGAGACCATCGCCGACCTGCGCAACGCCGGTCGCGTGATGGACCGGCTGCTGTCGCTGCCGGAGCATGCGCGGCTGTTGCCCTCCCGCGACTCGACGCAGGAGGTGATGCTCGGCTACTCCGACAGCAACAAGGACGGCGGCTTCCTCACCTCGGGGTGGGAGCTGTTCAAGGCCGAACGTGAGCTGGTGCAGGTGTTCGCGCGGCACGGCGTGCGGCTCAGGCTCTTCCACGGCCGCGGCGGCTCGATCGGCCGGGGCGGCGGGCCCACCTACCAGGCCGTGCTTGCGCAGCCCGCGGGTGCGGTTCAAGGGCAGATCCGAGTCACCGAGCAGGGCGAGGTAATCGCGGCGAAGTACGGCAACCCCGACGTCGGCCGGCGCAACCTCGAGACGCTGGTCGCGGCGACGCTCGAAGCGACGCTGCTGCCGGAGCGCGGCGATGCGCCGCGGGCGGCCTTCCTCGAGGCCATGGACGAGCTGTCGGCGCACGCGTTCCGCGCCTACCGCGGGCTCGTCTACGAGACCGAGGGCTTCGAGCGGTACTTCTGGGAGTCGACCGTGATCAGCGAGATCGCGGAGCTCAACATCGGCAGCCGTCCCGCATCACGCAAGAAATCGACCGCGATCGAGGACCTGCGCGCGATCCCGTGGGTGTTCTCGTGGGCGCAGTGCCGCCTGATGCTGCCCGGCTGGTACGGTTTCGGTTCCGCGGTGGACGCCTGGCTCGCCGATCACCCGGGCGGCCTCGAGCTGCTGCGCGAGATGCATCGCGACTGGCCGTTCTTCGCCACGCTGCTGTCCAACATGGACATGGTGCTCTCGAAGACCGACCTCGCGATCGCCTCCCGCTACGCGGAACTGGTGGGCGACGCGTCGCTGCGCGAGGCGATCTTCGCGCGCCTCAAGGCCGAGCATCGCGCCACGGTCCATCACCTGCTCGCCATCACCGGGGCGCGGCACCTGCTGCAGTCGAACCCGCTGCTGGCGCGCTCGATCCGCAACCGCTTCCCGTACCTCGACCCGCTCAATCACATCCAGGTCGAGCTGCTGCGTCGATATCGAGCCGGCGATCGCGAGGAGCGCACGCCGCGCGGCATCCACCTCACGATCAACGGGATCGCGGCGGGGCTGCGCAACAGCGGCTGAATCAGGCGGGCGCGCCGGGGAGCGGAGCGGGCGCGGCGGGCGCAGTGGGTGCTAACGGGGCAGGCGCGTCGGCAAGTACCTCGGGAGGTGTCGTCTCGACCGCAGATGCCGGCGCCGCGACAACCGCGGCCGGTACCAATGGCTCGACTGCCGTCGAAACCGGCTGCGTGGTCCGGCAATGCTCGGCGATACGCAGCGCGAGCTTCGCCATCAGCGTGGGCGGGAAGTCGTGCCCCATGCCGTCGATGACCTCGAGCCGCGCGCCCTGGATGTTCGCGGCGGTGTCGCGGCCGGCCGCGAGCGGCACCAGCGGGTCGTCCGCGCCGTGCAGCACCAGCGTGGGCGCCGTGATCTTTTGCAGTTCGGCGCGGCGATCGCCGGTCGAGAGGATCGCGAGCAACTGGCGCGCCGTGCCGTTGCGGTAGAGGCCCCGGCGGGCGACGCGCTCGAAGAGCGGGCGCATCAGCGACAGATCGTCGCGGAAGCCCGGGCTGCCGATGACGCCGAACACCCGGATCAGGTGTTCCACCACCGCAGGGTGGTCATCGGCCGGCGGCGGCGGGTGGACGATGGCGCGCAGCGCCTTCCAGCGTCCGAAGGCGTACTTGCGCGCGGGGTTGCCGCTGTTGGACATGATGGAAGTGAGGCTCAGCACACGCCCCGGGTACAGCGCGGCGACCATCTGCCCGATCATGCCGCCCATCGAGGCACCGACCACGTGCACGCGCTCGAGGGCGAGCGCGTCGAGCAGCCCCACGGTATCGGCCGCCATGTCCTCGAGCGTGTAGGGCGCAGCGACCGGGCGGCGCAGCAGCGCACGCCCGATCGCGCGCAGCACGTTCGGCACCGGCACGCCCTCGAAGCGCGTCGAGCCGCCGCAGTCGCGGTTGTCGAACGTGATCACGCGCAGACCCTGGTCCACCAGCCCCTGCACGAACTCGTCCGGCCAGAGGGCCGATGGCATGCCGAGCCCCATGACCAGCAGCAGCGGCGGCGCGGCCGGGTCGCCGCGCACCTCGAAGTCGAGGCTCAGGCCGTTGGCCTGCAGCGTGGGCATGGGTGCGCGGGTTCTTACTTGGCCTGGTCGGCCGCGCCGACCTTGATCAGCTCGACGTCGAAGCGCAGCACCTGGCCGGCCAGCGGGCCGCGATCGCCGTAGGCCAGCGCGGGCGGGATCACGAGCTGGTACTTGGCGCCTTCCTTCATGAGCTGCAGCGCCTCGGTCCAGCCGGCGATCACGCCCTTGACCGGAAACGAGGCTGGCTGGCCGCGATCGAACGAGCTGTCGAACTGCGTGCCGTCCACCAGCGTGCCGCGGTAGTGCACGGTGACCGTGTCGTCAGGCGTAGGCGAGCGGCCCGTGCCGGGCTGAATGACCTTGTACTGCAGCCCGCTCTTGGTGGTCGTGACGCCCGCCTGCTTCGCGTTCTGGGCGAGAAAAGCGTCGCCGGCCGCCGCGGCCTTCTTGGCCGACTCGGCCTGCTGCTTCGCACGCTGCTCGGTGATGCGCTTCTCGAGCCCCGCCATCGCGGCCTGCATCTCTTCGGGCTTGAGCGCGGGCTGGGCGCCGCCGCTGCCGTCCTTCAATCCCTTCAGCAGCGCGTCGGACTTGATCTCGGTGCCGACGAGGTCGCGGCCGAGCTGGTAGCCGAGCGCGTAGTTCATGCGGCCGGCCTCGTCCATGGCGGGCGGCTCGGCGCCGAAGGCGGTGGAGGCAAGCAGGGCCAGCGCCACGGGCGCGGCGGTCGTGAGCAGACGGTTCATCCGGGGAGACTCCTGGGTGTGCGGGGTACGCGGGCGCGCGCATCCTACGCGCCCGGGGCGGTGGCCGCACGTCGAATCGACCTCCGGGGCCGAGCGGCAGCGTGGTTGCGGAGCCACCGCCCGAGGCCGCAAGGTTGCGGAACCGACAGGCGAGGGACGGGGCTGGAATGAGCGGGACAGGCTGGGACGAGGAAATCGCGGAAATCCGCCGGCGCCAGGCGCTGGCGGCGGAGATGGGCGGCGCGGAGCGCGTGGCGCGCCAGAAGTCGCGCGGCAAGCTCACGGTGCGCGAGCGCATCGCCGCGCTGCTCGATGAGGGTTCGTTCCGCGAGTGGGGCAGCCTCGCGGGCGAAGGGCGCTACGACGCCGAGGGACGGCTCACGGGCTTCCGCGCCTCGAGCTGCCTCGTCGGGCGCGGCGCCCTCGACGGCCGCGCGGTGGTCGTGAGCGCAGACGACTTCACCATCCGCGGCGGGTCCTCCGAGACCTACCACCACGAGAAGAACGTGCAGGCGGAGCTGATGGCGGCTGAGTACGGCCTGCCGCTCGTGCGCCTGCTTGACGGCACGGGTGGCGGCGGATCGGTGGCCGAGGTCGAACGTCTCGGCGCGACCTACGTGCCCTACGTGCCGGGCTTCGACCAGGTGGTCGCGAACCTCGGCCGCGTGCCGGTGGTCTCGCTCGGGCTCGGCTCGGTCGCGGGGCTCGGCGCCGCGCGGCTGGTGGCGAGCCACTACTCGATCATGGTGCGGGGTTTGAGCCAGATGTTCACCGCGGGCCCGCCGGTGGTGGAGGCAGCCGGCGAGAAGGTCACGGCCGACCAGCTCGGCGGCGCCGACCTGCACGCTGGCACCGGCAGCGTGGACGACGTGGTGGACAGCGAGGCCGATGCCTTCGCTCGTGCGCGGCGATTTGTCTCTTATCTGCCGGATCGCGCCGGCGCCGTGCCGCCGCGCGTCGCCTGCGACGATCCCGCCGATCGCGCCGAGGCCTGGCTCGACGCCGCGATCCCGCGCGACCGGCGCTGGCCCTACGAGATCCGGCCCATCCTCGAGGCGGTGCTCGACCGCGGCAGCCTGTTCGAGATCGGCCGCGCCTGGGGACGCTCCGTGGTCACGGCGCTCGCGCGGCTCGACGGCCGGCCAGTGGCGGTGCTGGCGAGCGATCCCGGGCAGATGGGCGGGACGTGGACGGCCGCGGCCTCGCGCAAGCTGGCGCGGCTCGTGGAACTCGCCGAGACCTTCCGGCTGCCCGTGGTGCACTTCGTGGACGTCGGCGGCTTCACCATCGGCTCGCAGGCCGAGAAAGCCGGCACCATCCGCGAGGGCACGCGCGCCATCGCGACCATCTACCAGTCCACCGTGCCGTGGTGCGCCGTGATCCTGCGCCGCGCCTTCGGCGTGGCGGGTGCGGGCATGCTGGACCACGCGCGCTTCCGCTATCGCATCGCCTGGCCGAGCGGCGACTGGGGCTCGCTGCCGGTCGAGGGCGGCATCGAGGCGGCGTTCAAGGCGCAGATCGAGGCCGCGGCGGATCCCGCGGCGGCGAAGCGCGAGATCCGCGCGCGGCTCGAGGGTCTGCGCTCGCCGTTCCGCTCGGCCGAGCGTTTCTACGTCGAGGAGATCGTGCCGCCGTCGGAGACGCGGCGCTGGCTCACCGAGTTCGCCGCACTCGCGACGCGCGGGCCGGAGACGGCGCCGCGCGGCTTCCACTACCGGCCCTGAGTCAGCGCCCGGCCGCCTGCGGCATTCCGCAAGTGACGCTCGCGCGGGGCCGGGCAATGCTGCCCGCCCATGGTCGCGACTCGCCGACATCCGCGCTGGCTGCGGCACGTGCCGAACGTGCTGAGCGGCGCACGCATGCTCGCGGTGCCGGTGCTCGCGGTGCTCGCGGCGCTCGACCGTGAGACCGCCTTCACCTGGGTGCTGATTCCCGCGCTGCTGAGCGACATTGCCGACGGCCTGGTCGCGCGCCTCTACGGGCTCGAGTCGCGAATCGGCGCAATGCTCGATTCCGTCGCCGACACGCTGCTGATGTTCGTGTCGCTGTTCGGCCTGTGGACGTTCTTCCCCGAAGTGGTCAAGGGCCACGCCTGGCTGATCGGCACGGCGGTGGGGCTGTGGGTGCTCGAGGACGTGCTGGCGCTCGCGCGCTACGGCCGGCTGTCGAGCTTCCACACGGTCCTGTCGAAGATCGTGGCGAACCTGCTCGGCGTGTTCATCGGCTGGCTGTTCCTGTTCGGCTTCGAGCCGTGGATGCTGTACCTTGCGGTGGGCGCGAGCATCCTGGCGAGCCTCGAGGAGATCGCGCTCGTCGCGCGGCTGCCGACGTGGCGAGCCGACGTGCGCGGGCTGTGGTGGTTATTGCGCGAGGGACGCGGACGGTGAGCGCACGCGCGGGTGTCGTCACTCCGGGCAGGACTGCGCGTCGGCGGGCACCTTGCCCACCAGTTTCAGGAAGTTGCCGAACGGACCCATGTTGCCCATCGCCTCGCCGTAGGGCCCGCTGAAGGACAGCCGCCCCAGCATCATGGCCCGCATCGGACCGTAGTCGCCGGCGCCCATCTCGAGCCAGCGCCTGGTATCGGCGTGCATGACGTAGTCGGCGCCGCTGTCGAGGGACCCTTGCTGCACGGCGCCGCCGTAGACGCAGCGTGCCTCGCCGTCCACGAGTGAAACGCGCAGCTCGGCGCTCGGTGTCTTGCCGCAGTCACTGCGGAACACCTGCATGATCTTGTAGCCGCGGCCCTTGTCGTTCTCGATCCAGCCGCTCTTGGCCAGGTCCCGCGTCAGGACTGGGTCCGCATTCCAGGCCGTGCAGGCGACTGCACCCCAATCAGCGGACATCAGGACAGGATCCGATGCCTGTGCGGTGGCGGCTGCCGCCGACGCGATCGCGACAAGAAAAGCCCGCTTCATGACAATTTCCCTGGGTAACTGCGGACAAGCATCGAGTCTCCTTCAGCCCATCCGGGGTTTCAACGGGATCTTCCGTTGTCGCAGGACCGTCCAGCCGGTACAGTACCGTCCAGTCGGTACACTCCTGGACACTCCCGCCATGCAAGCCCAGACCGCGCAGGCCGTCGCCTCGCGTGACCGCATCCTCGACGCCGCCGAACAGCTCGTCACCGACGAGGGCGCGCGCCACCTGACCCTCGACGCCGTCGCGCAGGCCGCGGGCGTCAGCAAGGGTGGATTGCTCTACCACTTCCCGGGCAAGGACGCGCTGCTCGCGGGGATGATCGAGCGCCACATCGACCAGCTGAACGCGCGCTGCAGCGCGGAGCGGGCGCGGCTGCCCGACGCCTGCGCCTCGACCGAGCTCAAGTCCTGGATCCTCGGCGTGTTGCAGCCCCACCGGGCGCGCGAGGAAGCGGGCGCGGCGCTGCTCGCCGCGGCGGCCAACAACCCGGCCCTGCTCGACGGTGTGCGGCAGCGCTACGCCGAGCACGTTGCCGAGCTCGAGACCCTGGGCGACGGGTTCGCACGGGCGGCCGTGATCCTGCTCGCGGTGGACGGCCTGATGTTCGGCGAGGCCTGGCGGGTCACGCCGTTCACGCCGCCCCAGCGCGAGCGCATCCTCGCCGAGTTGCTGCGGCTCACCGACGAAGTGTGCGGACCGGCCTCGGTTGCCGCGGAGACCCAGTCATGAAGCTCCGCCACCCACCGATCACCGTCAGCGTCCTGGCCGCACTCGCCGCGGCCGGTTTGCTCACCGGCTGTGGAGCGCGCGACAGCAGCCCGATGGGGCCGCCGTCGCCCGAGGTCGTGGTCGCGACCGCGACGAAGGGCGACCTGCCGCTCGACCTGGCCTATACCGGCCGCGCGGTCGGCTCGCGTGAGGTCGAGGTGCGTGCGCTGGTAAGCGGCATCGTGCTGCAGCGCCGCTACGAGGAAGGCAGCGCGGTGCGTCGCGGCGACGTGCTGTTCCTGATCGACCCGGACCGCTACCGTGCCGCCGTCGAGCAGGCGCGGGCGGAGCTCGGCGTCGAGCGGGCGCGGCTCGCGGAAGCGCGCCGGCAGCGGGACCGCCTCCAGTCGCTGCTCGATCGCAAGCTCGTGAGCCAGAGCCAGCTCGACGAGGCCATCTCGGCGTTCGAGGTGGCCGAAGCGAACACGGCGGCGGCCCAGGCGCGGCTGCGCACGGCCGAGCTCGACTTGAGCTACACCGAGGTGCGGGCGCCGATCGCGGGGCTCACCAGCCGCGAGGTGCGCTCCGAGGGCAGCCTCGCCATCGCAGGCGACGACTCCAGCCTGCTGACGCGCATCGTCCAGACCGACCCGATCTACGTCGAGTTCTCATTGCCGGAGCGCGAGGCGGCCCAGGTGCGTGCGCGGCTCGCGGTGGGCCGCGCACCGACGGTGCGCCTCGGGCTCGAGGACGGCGCGGAGCATCCGGCGGTGGCGACACTGACCTTCCTCGACAACGCGGTCGAGCCGGGCTCGGGCACCGTGCGTGCGCGGGCCGTGCTGCCGAATGCGGACGGGCGGCTCGTGCCGGGGCAGTTCCTGCGGGCGCAGATCGACGGCGTCGTGGTCCCCGGGGCGGTCGCGGTGCCGCGCCGCGCCGTGATGTCGAGCGCGCAGGGCAACTTCGTGTGGCTGGTGGGTGAAGGTGACGTAGCGGAACTGCGGCCCGTGCGTCTGGACATCGCAGTGGGTGATCTCGCGGTGATCGCCGACGGGCTCGCCGGCGGCGAGCGCGTGGTCGTCGAGGGCGTGCTCAAAGTGCAGCCCGGCGCCAAGGTGACGATTGCCGCGCCGACTGCGCCGGCTGCGACTCCGGCAAGCGATGCAGCGCCGCGCGCCGAGGGCGGAGCCAGGCCGTGATCTCGCGCTTCTTCATCGACCGGCCGATTTTCGCGTCGGTGCTCTCCGCGTTCATCGTGATCGCGGGTCTCGCGGCGCTGCGCGTGCTGCCGGTGGCGCAGTACCCGGACATCCTGCCGCCCGAGGTGGACCTGCAGGCCTTCTACCCGGGGGCCAACGCCGAGACCGTGGCCGAGACCGTTGCCGCGCCGCTCGAGCAGGCGATCAACGGCGTGGACAACATGCTGTACCTGCGTTCGGCGAGCGCCGGCAACGGCGCGCTCGCCATGACCATCACCTTCGCAATCGGCACCGATCCAGACCTCGCGGCGATCAATGTCAGCAACCGCGTGCAGACTGCGCTCTCGCAGCTGCCTGAGGAAGTGCGTCGCCAGGGCGTGAGCGTGCGCAAGCGCTCGACCTCGTTCCTGCAGATCGTGGCGCTCGACTCCGCCGACCCGCGCTTCGACGCAGTGTTCATCTCGAACTTCGCGCTGCTCAACGTGGTGGACGAGCTGCGCCGCATCCCCGGCGTAGGCGACGCGCAGAACTTCGGCGCCAAGGACTACTCGATCCGCGTCTGGCTGCGCCCAGACCGGCTGGCACAGCTCGGCCTCACGCCGGCCGACGTGGCGGGCGCGATCCGCGAGCAGAACGCGCAGTTCGCCGCGGGACGCATCGGCGAGGAGCCTACGACGGGTGAATCCGACTTCACGTTCTCGGTGACGACGCTGGGCCGCCTGACCGAGCCCGAGCAGTTCGAGAAGATCGTCCTGCGCACGACCGAGGCGGGCGGCATCGTGCGGCTCGGCGACGTGGCACGCGTGGAACTCGGCTCGCGGGACTACAACTTCACGGCGACGCGCAACGGCAAGCCGACGGTGCCGATCGGCATCTTCCTCAAGCCTGGCGCCAACGCGCTCGAGGTCGGCGCCGCCGTGCGGGCGCGCATGGCGGAGCTCGAGCAGACGTTCCCGGCCGGGCTCGACTGGTCGATCCCCTACGACACCACCGTGTACGTGAAGGTGTCGATCATCGAAGTGCTGAAGACGCTCGCCGAGGCGATGCTGCTGGTGTTCCTGGTGGTGTTCCTGTTCCTGCAGAACTGGCGCGCGACCCTGATCCCGATGCTGGCGGTGCCCGTGTCGCTGATCGGCACCTTTGGCGCCATGCTGCTGCTCGGCTTCTCGGTCAACACGTTGACGCTGTTCGGCATGGTGCTCGCGATCGGCATCGTGGTGGACGACGCCATCGTGGTGCTCGAGAACGTCGAGCGCATCATGGCGAGCGAAAACCTCTCGCCGCGCGACGCGACCGTGAAGGCCATGCAGCAGGTCACGCGGCCCGTGATCGCAATCGTGTTCGTACTCACCTCGGTGTTCCTGCCGGTGGCCTTCATGGGCGGGCTGGTGGGCGAGATGTACCGGCAGTTCGCGATCACCATCGCGGTGTCGGTGGCGATCTCCGGCTTCGTGGCGCTGACCCTGACGCCGGCGCTGTGTGCCGCCGTGCTGCGCCGCGAGGACGTCTTCAGCCACGGGGTGCTGCACCGCTTCAACGACTGGTTCGTGCGCGTCACGGATCGCTACGCCGCCGGCGTGCGATTCCTGATGAAGCGCGGGGCACTCGCGCTGCTGCTGTTCGGGGCGATGCTGGCCGCCATCGTCGGGCTGGCGCGCGCGGTGCCGGCCTCGCTGGCGCCCGCCGAGGACCAGGGATACGTGATGGTCCTTCCCATCCTTCAGGACGCCGCCTCGCTCAAGCGCACCGAGGCCGTCAACGCCCGGCTCACCGAGGCACTGCTCGCGCACCCGGCGGTGGCCGAGGTGATGACCTTTTCCGGCCTCGACGTGCTCACCTTCACGCTGCGCACCAACACCGGCATCACCTGGGTGAACCTCAAGGACTGGAGCGAGCGCAAGGGCGCGGACCTCTCCGCGGGCGCCGTGGCCGGCTACGTGTTCGGCGTCGGCAGCCAGATCAAGGACGCGTTCGTGCTCGCCTTCGAGCCGCCGCCCATCGAGGGCCTCTCGATGACCGGTGGCTTCGACGGCTTCGTGCAGTCGAAGTCGGGCGGCGACTACAAGGCGCTCGAGGCGGCGGTGCAGTCGCTGGTGGCCGCGGCGAGCCAGCGGCCCGAGCTCGCCGGCGTCACCACCAGCTACTCGGCGAGCGTGCCGCAGATCCGCATCGACCTCGACCGCGAGAAGGCCAAGCTGCTCGGCGTGAACGTGGCCGAGGTGTTCGACACCCTGCAGAGCACCTTCGGTGCGCTGTACGTAAACGACTTCAACCGCGCCGGCCGCGTGTTCCGCGTGCACCTGCAGTCGGAGGCGGAGTTCCGCAGGACCGCTGACGACATCCGCGACGTGTACGTGCGCACCGGCAGCGGCGAGCTGATCCCGCTCACGACGCTGGTGACCATCCGCGAGGTCACGGGCCCCGAGGTCATCGAACGCTACAACGTGTTCCCCTCGGCCAAGGTCCTCGGCGGCCCGGCGCCCGGCTACAGCTCGGGCCAGGCGCTCGCCGTGATGGAGGAGGTGGCCGCGCAGGCACTGCCGGACGGCTACACGCTCGCATGGACCGGCACCTCGTTCCAGGAGAAGGCCACGGGCGGCGCCTCGCGCGCGGTGTTCCTGGTCGGCGTGCTGATGGTGTTCCTGGTGCTCGCCGCGCAGTACGAGCGCTGGACGCTGCCCATCGCGGTGATCCTCGCCGTGCCGTTCGCGGTGTTCGGCGCGCTGCTCGCCGTGTTCCTGCGCGGCCTCGAGAACGACATCTACTTCCAGATCGGCCTCGTGACGCTGATCGGCCTCGCCTCGAAGAACGCGATCCTGATCGTCGAGTTCGCCTCGATCAAGGTGCAGGAAGGCATGTCGTTCGCTGATGCGGCGGTGGAGGGCGCGCGCCTGCGCTTCCGCCCGATCGTGATGACCTCGCTCGCGTTCATCCTCGGCGTCACGCCGCTCGCGATCAGCTCGGGCGCCGGTGCCGCGAGCCGCCACTCGATCGGCACCGGCGTGATCGGCGGCATGCTCGCCGCGACCTTCATCGCGACGCTGTTCGTGCCGGTGTTCTTCCGCTGGATCGCGGGCTGGGGGCACAAGCGACCGGCCTCCGCGACGGCTGCGGCAACCGGGGCCACGTCCGGCTGATCTCGAGGGCTCGCGTCCTCTCCGCTATCGCTGCCTCGCTGCGACCGCTAGAGTCGCAGCGGGGTGGGCGCCGAACGAACGCGGAGATGCAACGATGGTCACGAAACCGCTGCTGGCCTTGACGCTGATCGCATCGCTGGCAGCATGCGGAGGAGGCGGCAAGCCGACAGCCGATTCATCCGGCGCCGCGACCACGCACACCGTGGAGGCCAATCGAGCCGTCGCCCGCGCGCTGCCGCTCGAGGAGATGCAGTCCTTCGAGGACGCGAAGCGCGGCTTCATCGCCACCGACACGCCGTTGAAAATCACGGGTCCCGACGGCGAGACCGTGTGGGACTTCGAGGCCTATGCCTTCATCGAGGGCGACGCCCCGCCCACGGTCAACCCGAGCCTGTGGCGGCAGGCGAAGCTGAACGGCAACCACGGCCTGTTCGAGGTCGTGCCCGGCATCCACCAGGTTCGCGGCTACGACGTCTCGAACATGACGCTCATCGAGGGGCGCAGCGGCTGGATCGTGGTCGACCCGCTCACCACCCGGGAGACGGCCGCCGCGGCGATGGCGTTGGCGCAGCGGCACCTGGGCGAGCGGCCGGTGACGGCCGTGATCTTCACCCACAGCCACGTGGATCACTTCGGCGGGGTCGAGGGCGTGCTGCCCCCGGGCCCGGTGGCCGTGCCGATCGTGGCGCCCGAGGGTTTCATGGAGGAGGCGACCAGCGAGAACATCCTGGCCGGCGTCGCCATGGGTCGGCGGGCGCTGTTCATGTACGGCCTGCCGCTGCCGAAGAGCGCGGTCGGTCGCGTGGACACCGGCCTCGGCAAGGGCGTGCCCGGCGGCGGGACGATCAGCATCCGCCAGCCGACCCTCATCGTCGATCGCACACCGCAGGAACTCGAGCTCGACGGCGTGCGCTTCGTGTTCCAGAACGCGCCCGGGTCGGAGGCGCCCGCCGAGCTCACCTTCTACCTGCCGGATCACAAGGCGTGGTGCGGCGCCGAGATCGTCTCGAACACGATGCACAACCTCTACACGCTGCGGGGCGCCAAGGTGCGTGACGCGCGCAAGTGGAGCGGCTACATCGACGAGGCGGGGCGCCTCTTCGGTGACATGGAGGTGATGTTCGCCAGCCACCACTGGCCGGTGTGGGGCAACGAGCGCGCGCTCGAGTTCCTGCGAACACAGCGCGATACCTACCGCTACATCCACGACCAGACCCTGCGCCTGGCGAACCAGGGCTACACGCCGCGGGAGATCGCCGAGCAGCTCGAGCTGCCCACGACGCTGCGCAACCGCTTCTCCAACCGTGGCTATTACGGCACCGTGCGCCACAATTCGAAGGCGGTGTACCAGGCTTACTTCGGCTGGTACGACGCCAACCCGGCCAACCTCGACCCGCTGCCGCCGGCCGAGGCTGCGGCGAAGTACATCGCGGCGATGGGCGGGGCCGCCAAGGTGCGTGAACTCGCGCAGGCCGCGCACGAGGCGGGCGACGATCGTTGGGCGGCGACGCTGCTCAACCATGCGGTGTTCGCGGACCCCTCTGACCAGGCCGCCAAGTCGCTGCTGGCGGCAGTGTACGACCAGCTTGGCTTCCGCGCCGAGGCGGGGCCGTGGCGCGACGTGTACCTCACGGGCGCCTACGAACTGCGCAACGGAGTCCAGGGGACGGCGCTTGTCCCGCGTCGGGCGGTCGGCCTGCTGGCCAACACCCCCGTGGAGCGCTTCCTCGATTCCATGACGGTGCGGCTCGACGGACCGAAGGCCGACGGCAAGCGCATGAGGTTCAACTTCGTCTTCACGGATGTCGGCGAGACCCACGTGCTCGAGCTCGACAACGCGGTGCTGCACCACCATCGCGGCGAGCCAGTGGCCGACGCCGACGCCACGGTACGACTGACGCGAGACCTGCTGATCCGGCTCGGCATCGGCGAGGCCGGGCTCAAGGAGGTCGTGATGTCGGACGCCCTCGAGGTCGAGGGGAGCCGCCTGAAGCTGCTGTCGTTTCTCTCGCTGCTCGACAAGCCCGATGGCCAGTTTCCGATCGTGACGCCTTGAGGCCGCTGCGGAATCTGCGGAGGATCCTCCGCGTTCGCCGCGGGTAGTCTTTCCGGGTCAGGCGGCATTCGACGCCCCAGGAGCGACACATGGACGAGACGGAACGAAAGCGGCCCGCGAGCGAGCCGCCGCAGCCGGCTGCCCCCGGGCGCAAGCGCCGGCCGGCCGCGAAGGCGCAGGCCCGGGCATCGGCCCGGGTGGCCGCGCAAGGCGACGTGGCCCCGCGCCTCACCGCCCGCGGCATCGAGGAGTTCACGGTCGAGGAGGCCGTGGATTCCGCGATCGAGTCGAAGGCGCACGCCGTGCGCGACATCCTCTCCCGCGCCGCCGACGGCGACCCACGCGCGCTCGCCGAGTCCTTCGAGGCGATCCTCGCCGGCGCGTCGCCGGACGACGTGCTGGCTCTGCGAAGCCTGCTCGAGCAACGCGACGACGACGCTCGCAAGGTCAGGCGTGACAAGGCCGACGGCGAGCTGGCCCACGACTGGCGCAGCGGCGGCTATCCCTACAAGCACCTGATGTCGCGACGCTCCTACGAGCGCCGCAAGTACGAGCTGCAGGTGGAGCTCCTCAAGCTGCAGGCCTGGGTCAGGGAGACCGGCCAGCGCGTGGTGATCCTGTTCGAGGGACGCGACGCCGCGGGCAAGGGCGGCACGATCAAGCGCTTCATGGAGCACCTGAACCCCCGCGGCGCGCACGTGGTGGCGCTCGAGAAGCCGAGCGAGGTCGAGCGCGGCCAGTGGTATTTCCAGCGCTATATCGAGCACCTGCCGACGCGCGGCGAGATCGTGCTGTTCGACCGCTCCTGGTACAACCGCGCGGGCGTCGAGCGCGTGATGGGCTTCTGCACCGACGACGAGTACCTGGAGTTCATGCGCCAGGCGCCGGAGTTCGAGCGCAACCTCGTACGCAGCGGCCTGCACCTGATCAAGTTCTGGTTCTCGGTGAGCCGCAAGGAGCAGCGGCGGCGCTTCAAGGAGCGCAAGTCGCACCCGCTCAAGCAGTGGAAGCTGAGCCCGGTGGACCTCGCCTCGCTCGACAAGTGGGAGGAGTACACGAAGGCCAAGGAGGCGATGTTCTTCCACACCGACACTGCGGACGCGCCGTGGACCGTGATCAAGTCGGACTGCAAGAAGCGTGCGCGGCTGAACGCCCTGCGATACGTGCTGCACAAGCTGCCGTACACCAGCAAGGACCTCGACCGCGTCGGGCCGCTCGACCCGCTGCTCGTGGGTCGCGCACACGTCGTGTACGAACGCGGCGAGCACCGCGATCCGATCCTCTGAGGCGGCCGTGCTGACGCTGTACTGGTTCTGGTCGTACAACCCCCAGAAGGCGCGCCTGGCGCTCGAGGAGCTGGGCCTCGAGTACACGCTGGTCACCGTGGACCTCACGCGCGGCGGCCAGCACACCGACCTGATCGGCGAGCTGAACCCGAATCGCAAGGTTCCGATCCTGGTGGACGGTCCGTTCCGGCTATGGGAATCGAACGCGATCCTCACCTACCTCGGCGAGCGGACGCACCGGCTGTGGCCGGGCGAGGCGGAAGGCAAGGGGCGCGCGGCCAAGTGGCTGTTCTTCGAGTCGCGCCACCTCTCCGAGCCGATCGGCGAGCTCTGGTTCAACGGCTACGTGGCGCGGCTGATGGACCGCCCGCCGGACACGCTGGCCATCGAGCGGGCCGGGAAGGCCGGCGCCCGCCACTTTTCGCTCGTCAACGAGTACCTGGAGCAGCAGGCCTGGATGCTCGGCGACGAGTTCTCGCTGGTGGACTGCTGCTACGCGCCGGTGTTCGACGCGCTGTCGCTCGCCGGCGACTACCTGTCGGCGTACCCGGCGATCGGTCGTTATCTCGCCCGGGCGCGCGAGCGCAGGTCCTGGAAGGCCTGCGGATTCCGGGTGGCCTGAGCCGACCGCGGCACGGTGCAGGCCTCAACGCGGCCGTCGACGAAGCCGGGTGACCGTGCCGTCCGGGTCGTCGATCAAGGGGTCCGCACGCCCTCGCTCGCCGGCGTCGAGCAGCGCGCGCATGCGCGAGCCCATCCGGCCGACCGTCTCGAGGATACCGTCGGCGTCCATGGGTCGCGCGACGAGGTACCCCTGCACGCTCACCTCGCCGCTGCCGGCGAGGAAGTCGAGTTGGCTCGCACGCTCGACGCCCTCCACCGTCACCTGCAGGCCGAGGCCACGGCACAGGGCGATCATCGCGTGTGCGATCGCGGCCGCGCGCGGGTTCGAGTCCACGTCGGCCAGGACGCCGCGGTCGAGCTTGACGCGACTGAGCGGCAGCTGCTCGAGTGAAGTCAGCGACGAGTAGCCGGTGCCGAAGTCGTCCAGCGCCGTGGCGACGCCGAGCAGCTTCAACGTCCGCAGGGTCTCCACGGTGATTACGCCCGTCTGCAGCATGTTCTCTGTAAGTTCGAGTTCCAGCGCCTCGGGCGGCAGGCCGTGGCGGGCGAGCAGCCGCTCGATGTCGCCCGGGAAGTCGCCCGACAGCACCTGTTGCGCCGAGACGTTGATGGCGACCCGCGCCTGCGTCCAGCCGCCGTCACGCCAGGCGCGGACGTCGCGCGCCGCCTGCTCGAGGATCCAGTCGTTGAGGTCGAGCATCAGGCCGGACTGCTCCGCGATGCCGATGAACTCGCTGGCGGAGACGATCACCGAGTCGCTCTGCTTCCAGCGCAGCAGCGCCTCGACGGTGGTCGCCTCGAGCCGGCCGAGGCAGACCTGCGGCTGGTAATGGAGCACGAACTCGCCGGCCTCGATTGCCCGGCGCAGCGCCTGCTCGATGCGGAAGCGGTTCGCCGCCGCCACCAGCAGCGCCGGGTCGTAGATGCAGATGCGGTTGCGGCCGAGTTCCTTGGCGCGGAACAGGGCCGCGTCCGCGGCGCGCAGCAGCGAGGCCGCGTCGCTGCCGTGGTCGGGGTAGACCGCGGCGCCGCAGCTCACGCCGACCGCGATCTCGCGACGGTCCACCTGCAGCGGGCGCTGGAACCGGGTCACCAGCATCCCGGCACGTGCCTCGATCTCGCTGATCGGGCCCGAGAAAGGGAAAACCAGCGTGAACTCGTCGCCGCCGAGCCGCGCGATGAAGCCGCCGTCGCCGGCGAGCAGCCGCAGGCGGTCGCCGATCTCGGTCAGCACGCGGTCGCCGAACTCGTGCCCGAGGCTGTCGTTCACCGTCTTGAAGTTGTCGAGATCGAGGAACAGCACGGCGATCCGCTCGCCCCGCAGCTGCGCATTGGCGATCCGGTCGCTCAGGTACTGGAACAGCTGCCGGCGGTTCGGCAGGTTGGTGAGCGGGTCATGCTCGGCCAGGTGCTGCAGCTGCTGCGTGCGCTCGGTCACGCGCTGCTCGAGCTGCGACTGGTAACGGCGCACGGCGCGCTCCGCGCCGTCCAGCTCCGACGCCATCCGGTTGAAGGCGTGGGAGAGCTCGTCCACCTCCCGGGCGCCGCCCCGACGCACGCGCGCGGTGAGGTCGCCGGCGGCCAGCCGCTTCGCACCTTCGGTGAGGCGGCGGATCGGCCGGGTCACGAGCACGGTGGTGATGACCAGCACCAGCAGGGCGGCGAGGGCCGCCTTGGCCATGGCGTCGGAGATGTCCTCCTCGGCGCGCTGCACTGCCTGAGCCGCGGCCGACGTCGCGCTGGCGAAGCGGTTCCAGGCCGGCGCCTCGTACTCCTCCCGGATCCGGGCGGCGAGCGCCTCGCCGGTCGCGGTGAACTGCGCCCGGCGGGATTCGATGTCGCCGCGCAACGTGTTCGCCGCGCGGCGCGTGCGTACGGCCGCGGCGAAGTCCTCCTCGACGAGCGAGAGCCAGGCCGCCCCCGGCGAGCGTCGCAGCGCGGCGTCGTGGCTGGCGAGCGTGGCCCGAAACCCGGACTCGCCCGTCGTCTCCCGGAGCGGCCGTGCTTCGCCGGCATCGGCGTCGTGAAGTGCGTCGTCGCGCGCCGCGTCGAGGGCGTCCGCGAGTTCCTGCATGTCGGGCCGCGTGAGAACGGTCTCGCCGACGCGAATGCCCGCCGCGCCTCCGGCGCTGAGCCGGCGCGCCAGAGCCTGGTAGGAGGCCTCCATGCGGTTGAGCGACGACTGGCGGGCCGCGCGCAAGGCGGCCAGTTCGAAGCCGAGCGCCTGGAATCCGGCGATGTCCTCGGCCAGCGGGACCGCGCCGCGGTCGGCGGCCGGAACGGACTGCGAGGGAGCTTCATTGACGGCCCGCGCCAGGCGTTCGCCGGCGGAAACGAGCTTGGCGCGATTCCCGTCGGAATCGGTGCCGAGGAAGGACAGCACGGCGCGCTCGAAGGCAGCGGCGCTCTCGCCGAGCTCGCGGGCCGTACGCGTGAGTGGCTCCATTTCGGATTGCACGCGCAGCAACTCGTCGGTGGCCAGATGCGTGCCGCGCTTCGCGAGCACGGCGCCCGTGACGAACGCCGCGATCACGACGACGAAGCCCAGCACCAGCCAGACGGCGATCGACAGGCCCCAGCCGCGCGTCTCGGCCGCCTCCGGTGCCCTGCGCCCGGGCGAGGCGACCTCTCCCCCTGCGTCGCTGCCGGGCGTCATGGCAACGCGGTCCGGCCCATCAGGAACCGGTCGCACTCCCTCGCCGCACCGCGCCCCTCGTTGATGGCCCACACGACGAGGCTCTGGCCGCGGCGGCAATCGCCGGCGGCGAATACGCCGGTCAGGTTGGTGGCGAACCGACCGTGTTCGGCACGCACGTTGCTGCGCGGGTCGCACTCGATGCCGAGGTCCGCGAGCAGCGGCTGCTCGGGCCCGAGGAAGCCCATCGCCAGCAGTGCGAGCTGCGCGGGGCGCTGCTGCTCCGTGCCCGGCACCTCGACGGGGACGAACTGCCCCTTGTCGTTGCGCTCCCACTTGACCTGCACGGTCACGAGCGCCGCGAGCTTCCCGTCGGCATCGCCCACGAACTTCTTGACGGTCGTCAGGTACGTGCGCGGGTCGGCGCCGAACTTCGCGGCGGCCTCTTCCTGGCCGTAGTCGAGCTTGTACACCTTCGGCCACTCCGGCCACGGGTTGTCGGCGGCACGCTCCAGCGGCGGCCTCGCCATGATCTCGAGCTGGGCCAGGCTGCGGCAACCCTGGCGCAGAGCCGTGCCTACGCAGTCGGTACCGGTGTCGCCGCCGCCGATCACCACCACGTCCTTGCCTCTCGCGTGGAGCGGACTGCGGTCAGGGCCGCCGTCGAGCAGCGCCTTGGTGCTCGCGCTGAGGTAGTCCATGGCGAAGTGTACGCCGGCGAGGTCGCGGCCCTCCTGGGCCAGGTCGCGTGGCCGGGTGGCGCCGGTGCAGAGCACGGTGGCGTCGAAGTCGCGCAGCAGCAGCTGCGCCTCGACGTTGTCGCCCACGTTCGCATTGCAGATGAACTTGATGCCCGACTGCTCCATGAGCTCGAGGCGGCGCATCACGACCGTGCGCTTGTCGAGCTTCATGTTCGGGATGCCGTACATGAGCAGGCCGCCGGGCCGGTCGTCGCGCTCGAGCACCGTGACGAGGTGGCCGGCGCGGTTCAACTGCTCCGCCGCGGCGAGACCGGCAGGGCCCGAGCCGATCACGGCGACTCGCTTGCCGGTGCGCGCCTTCGGCGCCTCCGGCAGCACCCAGCCTTCCTCCCAGCCGCGATCGACGATCTCGGCCTCGATGTTCTTGATCGTGACCGGCGGGTCGTTGATGCCGAGCACGCACGAGCCCTCGCACGGCGCGGGGCACACCCGCCCGGTGAACTCCGGGAAGTTGTTGGTCATGTGCAGGCGGTCGAGTGCCTCGCGCCACAACCCGCGGTAGACGAGGTCGTTCCACTCCGGGATGAGGTTGTTGACCGGGCAGCCCGAGGCCATGCCGCTGATCAACGTGCCCGTGTGGCAGAACGGCACGCCGCAGTCCATGCAGCGCGCGCCCTGCTGGCGCAGGCGCTTCTCCTCGAGGTGCGGGTGGAACTCCTTCCAGTCGCCGATGCGCTGGGAGGGAGCGCGATCGACCGGCAGCTCGCGCAGGTACTCGATGAATCCGGTTGGCTTTCCCATCGTCGCTTCTTCGGGCCCGCGGGCCCGCTCAGTTGCCCCCGACCCGCGACAGGTCGCGTGCGTTCTCCTCGAACGCCATCATGACCGCCTCGTCGCCCACCAGCCCCTGCTCCTCCGCACGCGCGATGGCGGCGAGCATGCGCTGGTAGTCGCGCGGGATGACCTTGACGAACTTCGGCACCAGGTCGTCCCAGGCGTCGAGCACCTGCCGCGCGCGGCTCGACGAGGTGTGCTCGAGGTGGCGCTCGACCAGCCGGCGCACCTCGGCGATCTCGCCTGCGTCCTCGAGCCGCTCGAGGGTGACCATCTGTCCGTTGACCCGGCTCGCGAAGTCGCCGCGTCTCGTCGAGCACGTAGGCGATGCCGCCCGACATGCCGGCCGCGAAATTGCGCCCGGTCGGCCCGAGCACCACGACGCGGCCGCCGGTCATGTACTCGCAGGCGTGGTCGCCCACACCCTCGACGACCGCATTCGTGCCGCTGTTGCGCACGCCGAAGCGCTCGCCCGCGAGGCCGCGGATGAAGGCCTCGCCGCCCGTTGCACCGTAGAGCGCGACGTTGCCGACGATGATGTTGTCCTCGGCGGCGAAGGTCGCCTCGCGCGGTGGGAACACCGCGATCTTCCCGCCCGAGAGTCCCTTGCCGACGTAGTCGTTGGCGTCGCCCTCGAGCGACAGCGACATGCCGGGCGGGATGAACGCGCCGAAGCTCTGCCCCGCCGAGCCGCGGAAGTGCAGGCGGATCGTGTCCTCCGGCAGGCCCTTCGCACCGTGCCGGCGGGTGATCTCGCTGCCCGTGATGGTGCCCACCACGCGGTTCACGTTGCGGATCGGCAGCTCCGCCACCACGTCCTCGCCGCGTTCGATGGCGGGAGCGCAGAGGTCGAGCAGCACCGTCACGTCGAGCGAGCGGTCGAGTCCGTGGTCCTGCTCGTCCTGGCAGTAGCGTCCCCAGTCGGGGTCCACCTCGGGCGAGTAGAGCAGGTTCGAGAAGTCGAGGCCCTTCGCCTTCCAGTGGTCGATCGCCTGGCGCGGCTCGAGCCGGTCCACCCGGCCGACCATCTCCTCCACCGTGCGGAAGCCGAGCTCGGCCATGAGCTCGCGCAGCTCCTCGGCCACGAAGCGCATGAAGTTAACGACATGCTCGGGCTTGCCCTTGAACTTCTCGCGCAGCCGCGGATCCTGCGTGGCAATGCCCGCGGGGCAGGTGTTCAGGTGGCAGACGCGCATCATGATGCAGCCGGTGGCCACGAGCGGCGCGGTCGCGAAGCCGAATTCCTCGGCGCCGAGCAGCGCGGCGACCGCTACGTCGCGGCCGGTCTTGAGCTGGCCGTCGGTCTCGACCGCGATGCGGCTGCGCAGGTTGTTGAGCACCAGCGTCTGGTGCGTCTCGGCGAGGCCGAGTTCCCAGGGCAGGCCCGCGTGCGTGATCGAGGTCTGCGGCGAGGCGCCCGTGCCGCCGTCGTAGCCGCTCACGAGCACCACGTCGGCGTGCGCCTTCGCCACGCCCGCCGCGATCGTGCCCACGCCCACCTCGGCCACCAGCTTGACGCTCACCCGTGCGTGCCGGTTGGCATTCTTGAGGTCGTGGATCAGCTCGGCGAGGTCCTCGATCGAGTAGATGTCGTGGTGCGGCGGCGGGGAGATGAGCCCGACCCCCGCAGTGGTGTGGCGGGTCTTCGCCACCCACGGATACACCTTGGTGCCGGGCAGCTGGCCGCCCTCGCCGGGCTTGGCGCCCTGCGCCATCTTGATCTGGATCTCCTTCGCGCTGACGAGGTACTCGCTCGTCACGCCGAAGCGGCCCGAGGCCACCTGCTTGATCGCGGAGTTCCTCGAGTCGCCGTTCGGCAACGGCACGAAGCGCTCGGGATCTTCGCCGCCCTCGCCGGTGTTCGACTTGCCGCCGATGCGGTTCATCGCAATGGCGAGCGTCTCGTGCGCTTCCTTGCTGATCGAGCCGTAGGACATCGCGCCGGTCTTGAACCGACGCATGATCTCCTCCGCGGACTCGACCTCCTCGAGCGGCACCGGGTCGCCGGCCTTGAACTCGAGCAGGCCGCGCAGTGTGCAGAGATTCGTCGACTGCTCGTTGACGAGCTTCGAGTACGCCTTGAAGGTCGGGTAGCTGCCCGTGCGCACGGCCTTCTGCAGGCGATGGATGGTCTCGGGGTTGAAGAGGTGGTACTCGCCCTCCGCGCGCCACTGGTACTGGCCGCCCACCGGCAGCGCGTGCCGCTCGAGCGGGCGCTCCGGGAACGCCGCCTGGTGGCGGATCAGCACTTCCTGGGCGATCACGTCGGTGCCGATGCCGCCGACGCGCGAGGCGGTCCAGCTGAAGTACTCGTCGATCACGTCCTGCCGAAGGCCCACGGCCTCGAACACCTGCGCGCCGCGGTAGCTCTGCAGCGAGGAGATGCCCATCTTCGAGGCGACCTTGATCACGCCCTTCGACGCCGCCTTGACGAAATTGGCGCAGGCTTTCCTGTGGTCGATGCCGGTCAGCATGCCCTCGCCGATCATGCGGTCGATGGTCTCGAAGGCGACGTAGGGATTGATGGCGCTCACGCCATAGCCGATCAGCAGCGCGAAGTGGTGCACTTCGCGCGCCTCGCCGGTCTCGAGCACGAGGCTCACGCGCGTGCGCAGCCCCTCGCGGATCAGGAAATGATGCAGCCCGGCCACCGCCATCAGCGAGGGGATCGGGGCGAATTCCCGGTTGACGCCACGGTCGCTCAGGACGATGACGTTGACCTCCTCCTCCTCGATGAGCCGCCGGGCCATGAGGCGCAGCTCCTCCATGGACTTCACGAGGCCCTTCTCGCCGCGGGTGACGCGGAACAGGATGGGCAGCACGCCAACGCGCAGCCCCGGGAGGTCCATGCGGCGGACCTTGGCGAACTCCTCGTTGGTGAGGATCGGCCACTTGATCTCGAGGCGACGGCAATCCGAGGGCTGCGGGTTGAGCAGGTTGCCCTCGGAGCCGAGGCGCGTTTCCGCCGAGGTGATCAGCTCCTCGCGGATGCAGTCGATCGGCGGGTTCGTCACCTGCGCGAAGAGCTGCTTGAAGTAGTCGTAGAGAAGTCGCGGCTTGTTCGACAGCACGGCGAGCGGCGTGTCGTTGCCCATCGAGCCCACGGCCTCGACGCCATCGCGAGCCATGGGCGTCAGCACCACGCGCTCGTCCTCGAAGGTGTAGCCGAAGGCCACCTGGCGCTGCAGCAGCGTGTCCGGGTCGGGGGCGGGCACCTCGGGCGCGGCGGGCAGGTCGTCGAGGTGGACGAGGTACCGGTCGAGCCACTCGCGGTAGGGCCGCTGCGTCGAGATCGTGCGCTTGATCTCCTCGTCGTCGATGATGCGGCCCTGCTCGGTGTCCACCAGGAACATGCGACCCGGTTGCAGACGGCCCTTCTGCACCACGGTCTCCGGAGGCAACTCGAGCACGCCGGCCTCGGAGGCGAGGATCACGAGGTCGTCGTTCGTCACGTAGTAGCGCGACGGCCGCAGGCCGTTGCGGTCGAGCACGGCGCCGATCTGCCGGCCATCGGTGAAGGCGATGGAGGCCGGGCCGTCCCAGGGCTCCATCAGGCTCGAGTGGTACTGGTAGAACGCCCGCTTGTCGTCGTCCATCGCGTCGTGGTTCGACCACGGCTCGGGGATCATCATCATCACGGCGTGCGGCAGCGAGCGGCCGGCGAGGTAGAGCAGCTCGAGCGAATTGTCGAACATCCCCGAATCGCTGCCGTTCGGGTTGATGATCGGGCGGATGTTCTCGATGTCCTCGCCGAAGGCCTCCGACTCGAAGCGGGCCTCGCGGGCGTGCATCCAGTTGGCGTTGCCGCGCACCGTGTTGATCTCGCCGTTGTGGGCGATGTAGCGGCAGGGGTGCGCGCGGTCCCAGCTCGGGAAGGTGTTGGTGCTGAAGCGCGAGTGCACCAGCGCCAGGGCCGTCTCGATGAGCGGGTTGTGAAGGTCGGTGAAGTACTGGTCGAGCTGCGTGGTGAGCAGCATGCCCTTGTAGACGAACGTGCGGCACGACAGGCTCACCACGTACCAGTACTCGGCGCCCGCCAGGGTCGAGGTACGGATCTCGTTGTAGGCGCGCTTGCGGATCACGTAGAGCTTGCGCTCGAAGGCGAGTTCGTCGGTGATCGACGGGTCGCGCTTGATGAACACCTGGCGCATGAACGGCTCGCAGGAGCGGGCCGTTTCGCCCAGCATGCCGTTCACCGTCGGCACTGTGCGCCAGCCCAGGACGTGCTGCCCCTCGGACTGCACCACCTGCTCGAACTTCTGCTCGACCAGGCGGCGCACGGTCGGGTTGCGCGGCAGGAAGATGATGCCGCTGCCGTACTGGCCGGCAGGCGGCAGGGGGATGCGGGCCTTCCTGCAGACTTCCTCGTTGAAGGCGTGCGGCATCTGGATGAGCACGCCCGCGCCGTCGCCGGTGTTCACCTCGCAGCCGCAGGCGCCGCGGTGGTCGAGGTTCTTCAGGACCTGGATGGCCTGCTCGAGGATGCGGTGGGACTTGTGACCCTTGATGTGGGCGACGAAGCCGAGACCGCAGGCATCGTGCTCGAACCGCGGGTCGTACAGACCCTGCGGGCCGGGTCGCATGTGGACGGGTCGCTGGGTGCTGCTCATCGGTTCGGGCCTGCCTGCCGGTCGAAGGGCGTCGCTCAAGGGCACGGTGAGTCCCCGGCTGAAGCAGCCTGAGGTCTCCCCGCGTGCGTATCGGAAATCGTGGAAGCCCCTCTCATATGACATGCGGCCCTGCCGTCGTCAATGCAGTGCAGCATGGGCGCATCGGGGGACGGTTGGGGCAGCGCCGGTCGGGGTCAATCCGCTCTGGCGTAAGCACCTGAGTCGCCTATACTTTCGAGGCCGGCGCGAAGCCGGCGTACAAGAATCAAAAGGAAAATCAATGGACGCAGGTTCCACAGGTGCGGTACTGGGTGTCGGTCTCGGGTTGTTCATTCTTTATGTGGCCCTGAGCGGCCTCGTCGTCGGCGCGCTGGCGCGCTGGGTGCTGCCCGGGCCGGATCCCATGGGCTGGCTCCCGACCATCGGGTTCGGCCTCGCCGGGTCGTTCATCGGGGGATTGCTGGGCCGGTTGATCCACCTGCCGGGCTGGACGAGCCTGCTCGCCTCGGTGGCCGGGGCGGCGCTCCTGATCTGGTTCTTCCGTCGGCGCAAGGCCCCGTCCCCGCCCGGGCCGACTTGATTTAACTTATTGAATAGAAAAGATTTTCCTGCCCTGAGGGGTGATCCTGGGCGGGCTGTCTGGTATCCTCTCCGGAACTTTGCGGCGGTGCAGCAGTCCCAACCGCCAGCAGTCGAGCGTACAGGGCGGGCATCGTGACCGCCGTCACCAGATCGCGAACACGGTTTGATCCGCGCGATCCGGCTGCCGCACCCTAACCGTCCAGAGCAGGAACTTCCGATCCCATGGCAACCCGGACCGATCACGGCGGCCGCCGCCCGTCAACGCGCAAGCGCCCTCGCGGCCTGCTGGCCCTGGCCATCCTGGCCCTGACCCTGCCGTTCGGCGCGGCTCGGGCCGGCGTGCAGGAGGGGGTCGTCTCCTGGTACGGGGAGCGCTTCCACAACCGGCCCACGGCCAGTGGCGAGCTGTTCGACGTTGCCGACCTGACCATGGCGCACCCGAGCCTTCCGTTCGGCACCAAGGTGCGGGTCACCAACCTGCGCAACGGCCGCAGCGTGGTGGTGCGCGTCAACGATCGCGGTCCGTTCGTCGGCAGCCGCATCGCCGACCTCTCGCAGGCCGCTGCGGCGACGCTCGGCATGCTCCACCGGGGCCTGGCGCGCGCGCGCATCGAGGTCCTCGGCGACGACTGATCGCTCTATCGGTTTGATCCGATCATTCGATTGGATCCATGATTCGCCGGGCGGCAGGATCGGTCTCACCCAGACTCAGGTTCCTGCAAAGAGATGCACACCCGGAAACTCGACTTGATGAAGACGCTGTCGTTCGCCGTGCTGCACTTCGGCGTCGCCTTCACCGTCGCCTATGCGCTCACCGGCTCGGTGGCGGTCGCGACAAGCATCGGGCTCATCGAGCCGATCGCCAACACCGTGGCGTTCTATTTTCATGAGCGGGCCTGGCGCAGGCTCGACGGCCGCGAGCCGCAGCGAGGCGGTGCGTCCATCCCATGCTGCGGGATGCTGAAGGCTGGATGATGGAATCGACGCCTGCCGACCGTCCGGCCGGCGGCTCGCGCGACCAGCGACTCATCGCCGGCTTGCTGCGGCTCGTGCTGCGCGCGACGTTGTCGCGCACCTTCCGTGCCGGGCTGCCGGTCGAGCTGCAGCGCCGTCGCCTGCGACGGGTGACGCGCCTGACGTTGCCGCCGCGCGGGGCCTCGTTCGCGGCGGCGACCTGTGGCGGTGTGCCGGGCGAGTGGGTGCGGGCGCGTGGCCACGAACAGGCATCCCTCACGCTGCTGTACCTGCACGGCGGCGGCTATACCACCGGATCGCCGGCGACCCATCGAGCGTTGACCGGACACCTCGCGGCGCACTGCGAGGCACGGGTCTTCGCGGCGGACTACCGCCTCGCCCCTGAACATCCGTTTCCGGCGGCCGTGGACGATGCGGTGGCCGCCTGGCGCGGGCTGCGCGACGGGGGCGCGGACGCCGACCGGATCGCGATCGCGGGCGACTCGGCCGGCGGTGGCCTTGCCCTCGCCACGGCACTGCAGTTGCGGGAACTCGGCGAGCCGATGCCTCGCGCTCTGGTGCTGTTCTCGCCCTGGGTGGACCTCAGCCTCGATCAGTTGCCGCCCGCACCGCCCGGCGAGCTGATGCTCACGCTGCCCTGGGTGCGAGAGTGCGCGCAGTCGTATGCGGGGGCGACGGACACCCGCCATCCGCTGCTGTCGCCCGTCGGGGCCGACCTGCGTGGCCTGCCGCCGACGCTCATCCAGGTGGGGACGGACGAACTGCTGCTGCACGACTCACGCCGGCTGCATCAATGCCTCCAGGCCGCGCGCGTGGACTCGCGGCTGCGGGAATTCCCACGACGCTGGCACGTCTTCCAGGCGAACGCCGGCGTGCTGGCGGATGCGGACCGCGCGCTCGAGGCGGTCGGTCGCTTCCTGCGCGAGATCCGGGCACCCGGTAGCGAATGGCGGCCGGCCGCGGACGGCGGGCTCAGTAAGCCGGATAGGTGACGGTGTCGTCCAGGCTGATCGCCGGTGCGGCCGACGCGGCCACCGACTCGCGGCGGCGAGTGGCGTGCTTGCCGATGAACTCCGCGACCGCGCGGACGCCGGCCCGCGACTCGGGGATCAGCCTGAAGACGTGGAACACGTGCGGCAGCCCGACCCAGACCTCGATCTCGGCCTCGACGCCGGCCTGCATCGCGCGGTCGTGCGCGCGTATGGAATCGTCGAGCAGCATCTCGGTCGAGCCCGCGTGGAACAGCAGGGGCGGCAGGCCGTTCCAGTTGCCGAACAGCGGCGACAGCAGCGGATTGCGGCGATCCTGGCCCGGGCAATAGACGTCCGGCAGCAGGTCGACCGCGGCCGGCGAGAACATCGGGTCCGCCTTCGCGTTGTAGCGCTGGGAGGGCCCGGACACCGTCAGGTCGGTCGCCGGCGACAGCAGTACCGCACAGTCGGGCAGCGGCAGCAGGGCGTCGCGGGCGCGCATCAGGGTCACCAGCGCGAGGTTGCCGCCCGCCGAGTCGCCGGCGAGCGCAAACGGGCGCTCGGCGTAGCCCCGTTCGGCGAACCAGCGGTAGACCGCGAAGCAGTCGTCGATGCCGGCCGGAAACGGGTGCTCGGGCGCGAGGCGGTAATCGGGCAGCAGCACCCGCATCCCGGTCTGCTGCGTCAGCGCAGTTACGAGGCTGCGATAGATGCCCGGGAGATGCAGGCACCACGCTCCGCCGTGCAGGTACAGGAGCGTCCCCTTGCGCTCGAGTTCGGGCGCCCCGAACCACGTCGCCGGCACACCGGCGATGTCGACCTGCTCCATCGCGATCGGTGGCGCGCCCCGGCTGAGGCGCGTATCCATCGTCGCCGTGTGCTGGCGGACCTGCTGGATGTCGAGGCCCGGGCGCCAGATGCGCTTGGTACTCAGGCGCAGGAAGCGGTTGATGGCTCGGGCACGGAGACTGGGCATGGCGACTCCCAGCGATTGCTGCAATGCACCATTGTGAACCGCCTCGGGGCCGGGCGCCAGTCGCAGGGCACGCCGCTCACGTGTGCGGCCGTGTCGCGGCCGCTAAGCTCTCGTCCGTGACGACCTTGCCCCTCGCCGATGAGCCGGACGGCCGGGTCCTCGAACTGTTCGAGGGCGAAGCGCGGCTGTGGCCCGCGGCGTTCGACGCCAGCGAGGCGACCCGGCTGTTCCAGGATCTGCGCCGGCAGATCGACTGGCGCGAGGAGGAGATCGTGATGTTCGGCCGGCGGGTGCCCGTGCCACGGCGGGTCGCCTGGCACGGCGATCCCGGGGCGAGCTACACCTACTCGGGAACCGAGCACCACCCGCTGCCCTGGACGCCGGCGCTCGAGCGGGTGCGCGAGCGCGTCACCACGCTGGCCGGTGCGCACTTCAACGCCGTGCTGCTCAACCTCTATCGCGACGGCCGCGACGGCATGGGCTGGCACGCGGACGACGAGCCCGAACTCGGTCGGGATCCGGTGATCGCGTCCGTGTCGCTTGGCGCGACGCGGCGCTTCTGCCTGCGCCACCGGCGGCGCAAGAGCCTTCGGCTGGACGTGCCACTGTCACACGGCAGCGTGCTCGTGATGGCCGGCGCCACGCAGCACCACTGGCTGCACGCGCTTCCGAAGACGGCAACGCCGGTCGGCGAGCGCATCAACCTGACGTTCCGTCGGATCGAGCTTCGCCCGATCGAGCTTAGGTAGATCCGCGGATTGCCGCTCGTGCCGGACGCGCAGAGCGTGGTCCGCACTTCCAGTCGTCCGAGGGAATCGCCATGAGCCCGAGCCGATCGACCTGGTTGCCGGTCGCCGCCGCCTGCATCGCCGCGCTCGCGGGATGCGCGCGCGCGCCCGAGGTGAGCTTCGCGAAGGACGTCGTGCCGGTGCTCGACAAGCACTGCAAGTCCTGCCACGTGCCCGGGCAGCCCGGCTACGTCGTGAGCGGCTTCGACCTCGGAAGCTACGAGTCGCTGATGAAGGGCACGGTCTACGGGCCGGTGGTGCTGCCCGGCGACCCGCTCACCAGCGTGCTCGTGATGCTGATCGAGGGCCGCGTGGATCCGGCGCTCAAGATGCCGCACGGCGACGCGTCGGTGCCGTCCGAGGCGGAGATCCTCACGATCCGTCGCTGGGTCGAGCAGGGCGCGAAGAACAACTGACGGCTGCAATCTCCGTCATTCACCGGGGTGCCGCCGCCGAGGCGGCGGCACGGTCCTGGTTCGCCCGCTCGATGACGTAGGCCTGGATGTCGCGCACGTCCTGCTCGGTCACGAGGTCACCCAGCCGCGGCATGCCGGCGCCGTGGATCACGCCGTCGTAGACGATCTCCTTGAAGATCGAGTGTTTCTCGGCCGTGAGCATGCGAAGGTCGGGCACCACGCCTCCCGACACCACGAGCGCGCCGTGGCAGACCATGCAGGTGCGCATGTAGGCGTACTTGCCGTTCTCGAGCTCGGCGGGCGTGGCCTCGACCGCGGGCGGCTCGGGAATGACGGAGTTCTTCTCGGCGATGCGGGGCATCGCGGCCTTGCCGCCGAGCTTGAAGGCCAGCACGTAGCCGTCGTTCTGGAACCTGCCGGTGGCCATGGTGCGCGGATCGCCCGACGTGAGCGGCCCCGCGCCGCCGTAACCCGCCATCACCGCCACGTACTGCTCGCCGTCCACCGCGTAGGTCACGGGCGGGGCGACGATGCCGACCGCGGTCGGCAGTGCCCAGAGTGTCCGGCCGCTGTCCGCCGCGTACGCGACGAAGCGGCCGTCGCCCGTGCCTTGGAAGAGCAGGTTGCCGGCCGTAGTGAGCAGGCCTCCGTTCCAGAACGCCGGGTGCTCGATCTCCCACACCACTTTCCTGCCGACCGGGTCCCAGGCCTTCAGGTAGCCTCGATCCGGCGGCAGCGCTCCGCCGAGCTGCCGCATCAGCTCCTCGGTCGCATCGAGCGCCGTGTTCCAGTCGATGCCGGGATTCCAGAACATGTCGCGGCGGGCGAAGTGGCCGGTCTTCTTGAAGTCCTGCGACAGCGAGTACGGGAACATCTGCTGCATGGCCGGGATGTAGACGAGCCCGGTCGAAGGGTTGTAGGCCATCGGGTGCCAGTTGTGCGCACCGAGCGGCGCCGGCACGATCAGGCGCATCTCGCGGCTGTAGTTCGCGGTCTCGGTCTCGACCGGGCGGCCGGTCTTCATGTCGACGTGGCTGGCCCAGTTGACCGGCGCGAACTTGTCGGCGGACAGCAGTTCGCCCGTCACGCGATCGAGCACGTAGAAGAAGCCGTTCTTCGGCGCCTGCATCAGCACCTTGCGCGGCTTCCCGCCCACGGGAAGCTCGGCGAGGATGATGTGCTGCGTGGCGGTGTAGTCCCAGTTCTCCGCGGGCGTGGTCTGGTAGTACCACTTGAGCCGCCCGGTGTCGGGATTCAGCGCGAGAATCGACGAGAGATAGAGGTTGTCGCCGCCGCCGGGCGAGCGGATGTCGCGCGACCACGGCGAGCCGTTGCCGGTGCCGACGTAGAGCGTGTCGAGCTCGGGGTCGTAGGCCATGGAGTCCCACACCGTGCCGCCGCCGCCGCCGATCCACCACTCGCCGTTCCAGGTCTTCGCCGCCTCTGCGAGTTCGGGGTGCTCGAAGCCGTCCTTCGGATTGCCGGGCACCGTGTAGAAGCGCCAGACCAGCTTGCCTGTCTCGGCATCGTAGGCGGAGAAGTAGCCGCGCACGCCGAACTCGCCGCCGCCGTTGCCGATCAGCACCTTGCCCTTCACGACGCGCGGTGCGCCGGTGATGCTGTAGGGCTTGGTGCGGTCGATGGTGTTCACTTCCCAGCGCTTGGCGCCGGTCTTCGCGTCGAGCGAGACGAGCCGGCCGTCGATCGTGCCGACGTACACCGCGCCCTTCCACACGGCGACGCCGCGGTTGACGGCATCGCAGCACAGGTGCCGGCCCCAGGCGCGCGGGACCTCGGGGTCGTACTTCCACAGCTCGCGGCCGGTCTTCGCATCGAGCGCCCAGACCACGCTCCAGGTGCCGGTCGTGTACATCGTGCCGTCGATCACGATCGGGCTCGCCTGCAGGCCGCGCGTGGTCGCGGTGGCGAACGACCAGGCGAGGCCGAGTTTTCCGACGTTGCCGTCGTTGATCTGCGCGAGCGGGCTGTAGCGCTGTTCGCCGTAGGTGCGGCCGTGCGCGAGCCAGTTCTGCGGTTCGCGGTCCGCGGCGACGATGCGCGCGCCGTCCACCGTGGCGGCCCCGGCCGCGCGTTTCTCTCGCGGCCGCGGCGGCAGCGGCGACCGTGGCACTGCATGTGAACAGCGCGACGACCACGGAGACAGTCGTGCGGCGGCGGTTGGGTTTCATGAGCGATCACTGTTGAAGGGCGGGGACGCCGGTGAGTTTCGGCGCGACGGCAAACCATGGCAAGACCCTGCGGGCCTGACGAGGGTCGCTTTCCGTTTCCGGCGGGCACATCATTACTTTTCCACCCCCGGATGACGGAGCCCCGATGCCTTTCGCGGAATACGGTCGCCACGACGCGCTCGGGCTCGCCGAGCTCGTGCGCGCGGGCCAGGTGAGTCCGGCCGAGCTGCTCGACGAGGCGCTCGCGCGCACGGCGGCGGTCAACCCGAAGATCAACGCCGTCATCCACCTGATGGAGGCGCGTGCGCGCGAGGCGATCGCCGCCGGCCTGCCCGACGGGCCCTTCCGCGGCGTGCCGTTCCTGATCAAGGACCTCATGACGGCCTACGCCGGCGAGCCGATGCGCTGCGGCTCGCGACTGTTCAAGGACTTCGTGCCGCCGGCGGACGAGGAACTCACGCGCCGTTACCGCGAAGCCGGGCTCGTGATCTTCGGCAAGACCAACACGCCGGAATTCGGCCTCACCAACGTGACCGAGCCCGAGCTCTTCGGCCCGACGCGCAACCCGTGGAACCTCGAACGCACCTCGAGCGGCTCGAGCGGCGGGTCCGCGGCGGCGGTCGCGGCGCGCATCGTGCCGGCGGCGAATGCCAACGACGGCGGTGGTTCGATCCGCACGCCGGCCTCGAACTGCGGCCTGGTGGGCCTGAAGCCGAGCCGCGGACGCAATCCCACCGGTCCGCAGGCGCCCGACATCTGGTGGGGATTCATCGGCGAGCACGTGCTGACGCGCAGCGTGCGCGACTGCGCGGCGCTGCTCGATGCGACCGCCGGCGACTACCCGCAGCAGCTCATGAAGCTGCCGCCGCCCGCGCGCCCGTTCCTCGAGGAAACGCAGCGCGAGGCGGGACGGATGCGCATTGCGTTCAGCTACGACCCGGGCCTCGGCAAGACGCTGCACCCCGAGAACCGCAAGGCCCTCGAGGCGACGACTGCAACGCTCGACCGGCTCGGACACGAGGTGGTCGAGGTGCGACTGCCCCTGCCGCCCGAGACCTTCATCGAGAGTTACGCGGCGCTCGTGTCCGCCGACGTGGCGGCGACGCTGCGCATGGCCGGCCAGCTCGTCGGCCGCGAGGCGACCAGCGACGACGTCGAGCTCGCCACGTGGATCCTGGCGAAGATGGGCGAGGCGCAGTCAGCGGCCGACGTGGCCTCGGCCATGTGGACCCTGCAGGGCTTCTCGCGCCAGTGGCTCGCGTGGTCGTCGTCCTGGGACGTGCTGCTCACGCCCACGGTGGGCGTGCCGCCCATGCCGATCGGCGCGTACAAGCTGTCCACGCTGCAGCGCCAGGGGCTCAAGCTGCTCGGGGCGCTGCCCAGCGGCGCGCTGCTGAGTCAGCGCTCCAAGGTGGTCGAGGCGTTCGGGCCGGTGTTCGAGGCCGCGCCCTACACGATGGTTGCGAACGTCACGGGCCAGCCTTCGATGTCGGTGCCGCTGCACTGGACGGAGGACGGGCTGCCGATGGGCATGCTGTTCACCGCGCGGATCGGCGACGAGGCGACGCTGTTCCGGCTGGCGACGCAGCTGGAGCAGGCGATGCCCTGGCGCGATCGAATCGCGCCGCACGCGGTGCCATGAGCGCTGCGACGACGGCATCCGAGCCTCGGCGGGTCGAGGCGTCCGGGCGACGCATCCGCTGCGTGGTGCAGGGCGAGGGCGGCGACGCGGTCGTGATGGTGCACGGCTTCGGCGGTCGCCTCGAGAACTGGTCGGCGAACCAGGCGAGCCTTGCGGCGGGCGGTCGCACCGTCGTGGCACTCGACCTGCCCGGGCACGGCGAGTCGTCGATGGACGTGGGCTCGGGGTCGCTCGACGAGCTGGCGACCGTCGTCCTCGACGTCATGGATGCCCTGTCGATCGATCGCGCGCACCTCGTCGGGCATTCGATGGGCGCGGCGATCTGCCTGGTGCTGGCCGACCGCGTGCCCGGACGCGTGCGCTCGCTGACGCTGGTCGGCCCGGCGGGCACCGGGCAGAAGATCAACGCGGAGTTCATCCGCGGCTACATCGGCGCGCACAGCCGGGCCGAGCTCGAGCCGCTGATGCGGCTGCTCTACGCGGATCCGGCCTTCGTCACGGAGGACCTGTTGCAGCGGGTCGTCGAGTACAAGCGGCGCGAGGGCGTCGCCGAGGCGCTGACGAAGATCGCTTCGAGCCGCTATGTCGGCACACCGTCAGGCCGCCAGTTGCGCGAGATCGCGGGCTCCGTGCCGACGCTCGTGACCTGGGGCCTCGACGACGCCGTCATTCCCCCGCCGGCACCCGGCGAATTCCGGGGCGAGGGCGTCGAACTGCACGTGCTGCCTGGCAGCGGGCACATGGTGCAGGTGGAAGCGGCGGAGGAGGTCAACCGCCTGGTCGACGCCTTCCTGCGGCGCTGAGCCCGGCATCAAGTCGCGGGCCCGGCTGCGCTTCAGGGCCGGTTGCGTCCCAGCCGTTCGTGGCTCGTGACCCAGTCTCCGGCGAGCACCGCGCTGCCGAGCGAGACGTCGCCCGCGAGCACGACGGCCGCGACGATCTCGGCGAGCCGGTCGGCCTGGCCCGTGCCGTAGCAGCCCATGAGCTCGAGGCACTCGCGCTGCGTGGGCAGCCCGGTACCGCCGCCGTAGCTCGCCACGATCAGCGAGGTGAGCGTCACCGACCAGTAGTAGTCGCCGTTGTCGAGCAACTGCGCGTAGGTGATGCCGGCGTGCGACTCGGCGACGTTGGCCACGTCCTGGCCGGTCGCGATGAACATGGCCGCGATGCCGTTCGCGGCGTGCGGCCCGTTGTAGGCCGAGCCCGCCATCAGCGACCCGGCGTTCGAAATCTGCCGCGCTCGGAACAGCGTCTTCGTATCGACCCGCATGAGGCGCTCGAGCACCTCGCTTCTGATCACCGCCTCGGCGACCACGCGCCGGCCGCGCGTGCGCAGCGTGTTGATCGCCGAGTGCTTCTTGTCGGTGTCGATGCTGCCCGAGAGCATGTACTTCGGGTGTGCCGGGTACGTGCCGCGGATCCACTCGCAGGCCGCGAACGTGGCCTTGCCGGTCATGTTCTGCCCGGCGGCGTCGCCCGTCGTGTAGTTGAAGCGCAGGTGCAGGAGGTTGCCGAGCGCGTACTGCTCGATCTCGATGAGCTTGCCGACGCGCGTGGTGGATTCCGCGGCCGCGCGCACGCCGTCGAAGTTCGCCACCAGCCACTCGCCGAAGTCGCGCGCCTCGCGCGCCGTGCCGAACATGAAGACGGGCGCGCGCTGCATCGAGCGCTTCACGACCGTCGCCGTGACGCCGCCGCACTCGGAGAGCACGCGCATGCCGCGGCTGTAGCTCGCCACCAGCGTGCCCTCGGTGGTCGCGAGCGGCACGTAGAAGTCGCCCGTCGCATGCTCGCCGTTGATGCGCAGCGGGCCCGCGAGTCCGATCGGCACCTGCGCGACGCCTACGAAATTCTCGATGTTGCCGGGCAGCACGCCCGGATCGAACGACGCCTTGCGAACGTGATCCAGCGCGACGCCTGTCTGCTCGCGCAGGAACTCGGCCCGGCGCTCGGCCATCTCGGGCGTGTAGTCGTTCTGCGGGTCGCGAGGGATGGGGGTGCGTTCGGACATGGGGCGCCTCATTGAAGTGGCTCGTCGGCTGCCACGGTGACTCTGTCGCGGGGCCAGACCAACAGTGTCGCGGGGCGGTTGAACCGCGGCAAGTGCCGGGACGCGTACGGGGACGCGGCACCGGTCGCGACGGCTGCGACGGCTGCGGGCGTCGTGCCGGGGTTCGCTGCGGGCGCGCTCGGAAACAGGCGCGCCCTGCGAACCCTGAGCACGACGCCGGACACCAAGCGCCTGGGCGAGCCGGAGGACCGGCTCGCACGGCGCACGCAGCTTCCACCAACTCCTAGGTGTCGATCGAGGCATGCGGTGTCCGCCGCGGCTCGTTGCCTGCCGCTGTCCGTCACGCTGTATCCGGCAGAACGTTCCTGCGCCGTGCGGGTGGCCGGCTCGGCGGCCACTCGCCCAGGCGCCGCGTGTCCAGCGTCGGGAAAGGATTCGCAGAGGCCCGCATGCAGCGGGCCGGCGCGAGTCCTTTCCCGACGCCGGCACCAGCCCGAGGCGCCTGAGGCGGTCGCGCCGGTTCCCCACGATGCCCGGCCCCGCGCCCCGTGCTACGTTTCCTCGCAATTCACGGGGAATCGCCATGCTGTTTGCCTTGCGCCTGTTCGCCTACCGGCTCGTCAAGCCCTTCCAGTGGCCCACCTCGCGCGTGGTGCCGATCCCGCGGCCGACGACCTTCGTGGGTCCCGGCTCGGCGCTCAAGCTCTGCGACTCCATCGCGCAGTTCGGCCTCAAGCGCGTGCTGATCGTCACCGACGCCGTGCTCGTCAAGCTCGGGCTCGTCGAGCCGCTGCGCGCGGCGCTCGTCGAGCGCGGTGTGGACGTCGCCGTGCACGACGGCATCACGCCCGACCCGACCCACGACGTGCTGCAGCGGGGCTTCGAGGCGGCGCGGGCACACCGCAGCGACTCGATCCTCGCGATCGGCGGCGGCTCGGTGATCGACGCCGCCAAGGTGATCGACGCGATGATCGTGAGCGGCAAGAGCCCCGCGAAGCTCGTGGGGATGCTCAAGGTCGGCAAGCCGATGCTGCCGCTGTTCGCGATCCCGACCACGGCCGGCACCGGCTCCGAGGTCACCGTGGCGGCGGTCGTCACCGACCCGGTGAAGCACGCCAAGGCGCCGGTCATCGATCCGAAGCTCGTGCCGGCGGCGGCCGCGCTCGACCCGCTGCTGACGAAGGGCATGCCGAGGTCGATCACCGCTGCGACGGGCATGGACGCGCTGACCCACGCGGTCGAGGCCTACACGAACCGCTGGCCGCACGCCGAGACGCCGTTCCACGCGGTGTCGGCCGTGCGCATGATCTTCGCGAACCTGCCGCGTGCCTGCGCGAACGGCGAGGACCTCGAGGCGCGCGAGGCCATGCTGCTCGCCTCGTTCTACGCGGGCCTCGCGTTCACCAAGGCCTACGTCGGCTACGTGCACGCCTTCTCGCACAAGGTCGGCGGCCTGTACGGCGTGCCGCACGGCCTCGGCAACGCGATCCTGCTGCCCTACGTGCTCGACTTCCTCAAGGACGCGCCGCTCGCCGAGCAGCGCCTCGCCGAACTCGCCGTGGCGATCGGCGCCGGCACGGCCTCGGAGTCGAAGTCCGTGCTCGCGCAGCGGTTCGTCGAGCGCGTGCGCGAGCTGAACCGCACCGTCGGCATCCCGGAAAAGCTCGAGGCGCTGAAGGCCGGGCGACGTGCACGAGGTCGCGCGCGCCGCGATGATCGAGGCGCACCGCGACTACCCGGTGCCGAAGAACATGCGCCTGCCCGAGGCCGAGACCCTGTTGCGACGTTGCCTGGCCTGAGGACGAGCCGAGGGGTTCGCTGCGGCCGGGACCCGCTCTGACGACGACTCGGTCGCAGCGGTCAAATCACCTGAATCCGGCCGAGCACTTCGGCAGCATCCGACCCGCCGGTGCGCACGATGAGCGCCTCGCCCATGGCAGGCGACTCGCCCGTCAGCGCGGTGATGTTGACCATGTGCGTGACGAGCACGAGCCTGCGCGTCGCTGGCAGCGCGCCGAGGTAGTTGCTCAAGGCGGCGGTCTGCGCGCCGCGGGTCGAGCCATCGGCGAAGAACGAGTCCAGTGCCTCGAGCGGCCGGACCTCGTGCCGGGGGAAGGCGAGGCGGGCGGTGTCGAGGCAACGGCACCAGCGGCTGGAGCGCACTTCGTCGATTGGAATCCCCCGACGATCGAACTCTGCGCCGAAGCGTCGGGCCTGTGCACGGCCGGCGTCTGACAGGTTGCGCTGGGTCGAGCAGTCTTCGAGCTGGAAGCCCGGTGGATCGCCGATACCGGGCGAGGTCCGGGCGTGGCGCAGCAGGATTGCGCAGCCGCCGGCGGCGACGGTGCGCCAGGCGGACTCGTCGGCCCGCGCGCCGGAGGCCCAACCACCGGTCAGGAGCAGCGGGGCGAGTTGCAGCAATCGTCGACGGCTTCGGTTCACTTCGGGCTCCGGCGGATCGGGTGCTGCGTGGCCGGTCAGTCGATGCCGGCCTCCACCTCGCGCAGGATCTGCATGAACGATTCTGCCGCCGGTGACGGCGTGCGGTTGGCGAGGCGGATGATGCCGTAGCCCGTCTTCAACCACGGCAGGTCGAGCGGCAGCGTCACCACTTCCCCACGGGCGACCGAGTCCTCGATCTGGCTGGGTACTGCGCCGCCGATGGCGTCGCTCTCCATCACGATTCGTCGTGCCAGGGGAAAGGTATCGACGCGAATCTCAGGTGCCGTGACCCCGGCCGGCAGGTTGGCACGCATGCCCTTCCCTTCTTTTGCGGCGAGCGCCGCGAGCTGAGGCGGGAGTGCGGTTCCGACCAGCGGGAATTGCCGCATCCTCTCGAGGGTCAGGCCCGTGCGGCCAGCCAGCGGGTGTCCCGTCCTGCAGAAGAAGTTCAGCTGGTGCCGAGGCAGCGACTCCACGACCAGGCGATCGTCCTGTTCCGCGACACGAGTATCGGCGATCGCCAGCTCGAGCTCGCCCGACGCGACCCGACGGATCAAATCCGACCAGTCCGCGACCGACAGGTCCACCATCAGCGCGGGATGGTGCTTCACGAGTCGCCCGACCGCGGTGCCGACCGACAGATCGGCCGGATACGGGCCGGCGCCGATCCGCAGCAGCCCGACCTCGAGGCCGAGCATCTGCTTCAGATCCTGCTCGATGTCTCGCGCCTGGTTCACCAGCAGGCGCGCACGCTCGATCAGGCGCTCGCCGACCGGGGTCGGCTCGACGCGCGTGCGATTGCGGTCGAACAGCCGGGCGCCGATGGACTTCTCCAGCACCTGGAGACTGCGGGTCAGCGCCGGTTGAGTCAGCCCGAGCGCGTCGGCGGCCCTTGCGAAGTTGCGATGCTGATCCAGGGCAAGGACATGCCGACACTGGCGCAGATCGATATTCATGACATGAATTTATCAAACAACGCCATGTAATGCATTGGACCGCCAGTCGGGTCTCCGTTAGCTTTCGACGCCCGGCCCTGAGCCGGAATAGTCAAGTCACGCAGGGGTGGAACTCATGAAGGTATTCAAGGAAATGCTTGCGGTCGTCTTCGCGACCGCAGCGCTCGCCGTGCCCGTTGCGCCGGCACTGGCCCAGGCCAAGAAGCCGAACATCCTGATCATCTGGGGCGACGACATCGGGCAGTTCAACGTCAGCGCCTACAACAACGGGATGATGGGATACAAGACGCCCAACATCGACAGCATCGCCCGTGAGGGAGCGATGTTCACCGACTGGTACGGCCAGCAAAGCTGCACGGCCGGCCGTGCCGCGTTCATCACCGGCCAGTCGCCGATCCGCACGGGCCTCACCAAGGTGGGCCTGCCCGGCGCGCCCGAGGGCATGAAGGCCGCCGACCCGACGATCGCCACGCTGCTCCGCGCGCAGGGCTACGTCACCGGCCAGTTCGGCAAGAACCACCTCGGCGACCGCGACGACATGCTGCCGACCGCGCACGGCTTCGACGAGTTCTTCGGCAACCTCTATCACCTGAACGCCGAGGAAGAGCCCGAGAACCCGGACTACTTCAAGAATCCGGCGCTCCGGAAGCAGTTCGGCCCGCGTGGCGTGATCCACAGCTTCGCCGACGGCCGCATCACCGACACCGGCCCGCTCACGAAGAAGCGCATGGAGACGATCGACGACGAAGTCACCGTCAAGGCGCTCGACTTCATGGAGCGCGCGGCCAAGTCGGACAAGCCGTTCTTCCTGTGGTGGAACTCCACCCGCATGCACATCTTCACGCACCTGAAGCCGTCGTCCGACGGCAAGACCGGCCTCGGCATCTACGCCGACGGTATGGTCGAGCACGACGGCCACGTCGGGCAGGTGCTCGCGAAGCTCAAGGAACTGGGTCTCGACGAGAACACCATCATCATGTACTCGACCGACAACGGCGCCGAGACCTTCACGTGGCCCGACGGCGGCACGACCATGTTCCGCGGCGAGAAGAACACGCAGTTCGAAGGCGGCTTCCGCGTCCCGACGCTGATCAGGTGGCCGGGCGTCATCAAGCCGGGCACGATCGTCAACGACATCGGCGCGCACGAGGACATGCTGCCGACGCTGCTCGCAGCGGCGGGCAACACGAGCGTCACGGGCGACCTGCTCAAGGGCAAGACGATCGGCAAGACGACCTACAAGGTCCATCTCGACGGCTACAACCTGCTGCCGGCCCTGAAGGGCGAGGGCGAATGGCCGCGCAGGGAATTTATCTACTGGACCGACGACGGCAGCGTCGCGGCGCTGCGCTACGACGACTGGAAGATCACGTTCCTCGAGCAGCCTGCCGAAGGGCTCGCGGTCTGGCAGCAGCCGTTCACGGAGCTGCGTGCGCCGAAGCTCACCAACCTGCGCATGGATCCCGTTCGAGCGAGCCGAGCATGAGAACGCGATGGGCTTCCAGCGCTGGTACCTCGAGCACATGTTCATGATCGCCCCGGCAGGCGCCTACGTCGGCCAGTGGCTGCAGAGCTTCAAGGAGTTCCCGCCGCGCCAGAAGCCGGGCAGCTTCAACCTCGACCGCGTGATGGAAGCGGTGACGTCCGGCTCCAAGCCAGTAGCGCGCCCGCCCCAGCAAGACACAAGAACCCCCGGCGCCCGTAGCGGGCCCGCCTGCAACCCTCCACCCCCGCAGGCGGGTCTCGTTACGGAGCGCCGTGGCCTTGAATGAGTGACATGAAGAGCAGACGCCTGTTTCTCGTGAGCCTCGCAGCGATCTGCGCGCTGCTGACAGGCTGCGCACGCCCGTGCCGGCGACCGATCCGCTGCCGTCCTGGAACGACGGGCCGGCCCGGCAGACCATCGTCGCGTTCGTCGCAAAGGTGACGCGGGAAGGCACGGCCGGCTACGTGCCGCGCGCCGAGCGCATCGCTGTGTTCGACAACGACGGCACGCTGTGGTCCGAGCAGCCTGTTTACGTCCAGCTTGCGTTCGCGCTCGACCGCGTCAAGGCGCTCGCGCCGCAGCATCCCGAGTGGCAGACGCAGGAGCCGTTCGCGTCCCTGCTGAAGGGTGATGTCGCTGGCGCACTCGCCGGAGGCGAGAAGGCCATCGCGCAGATCGTGATGGCCACGCACGCCGGCACGACGACCGAGGAATTCGCGGCGATCGTGAAGGACTGGCTCGCCACGGCGCGGCATCCCGTGACGGGGCGCCCATACACCGGGATGGTGTACCAGCCGATGCTCGAGGTGCTCGACTACCTTCGTGCCAACGGATTCAAGACCTTCATCGTCTCGGGCGGCGGCATCGAGTTCATGCGGCCGTGGACGGAGCAGGTCTACGGCATTCCGCCCGAACAGGTGGTCGGAAGTAGCATCAAGACCCGATATGAGGTTCGCGACGGCCGGCCCGTGCTGCTGCGCCTGCCCGAACTGAATTTCGTCGACGACAAGGCCGGCAAGCCCGTCGGAATCCAGCAGCACATCGGCCGCCGTCCGATCCTCGCCTTCGGAAACTCGGACGGCGACTTCGAGATGCTTGAGTGGACGACGAGCGGCGAAGGTCCGCGGCTCGGAGTGATCGTCCACCACGACGACGCCGGGCGGGAGTACGCCTACGACCGGAAGTCGCACATCGGCCGTCTCGACCGCGGCCTCGACGAGGCCGGCCGGCGCGGCTGGGTGCTGGTCAGCATGAAGGACGACTGGCGGACGATTTACCCGACTCCGTAGGTCGACCGCACGGTGCGACTCGGTACGCTCTCATCTAGGATTGGACGGCCGTCGACGACGACCCTACCCTCACGTACCAGCCCACGGAGTGACCGTAATGAAATTTGGAATTCTCGTCCGGCCGATGCTGCTCGCCACGGCCGGTCTTTTCTCGGCCCACGGCGCGCTCGCCCAGGAGGCCGCGCCGGCGGCCGTGCCCTTAGCCCAGCCCGAGGCGGCCCCGGCCGCCGCGGCCAACCTCAAGTACTCGAACAAGTGGCGCATCGAGGTGAAGGAAGGCGCCAACAACGACGGCGTCGCACGCTTCCGCGTCACGCCGAAGGGCGAGGCCGCGATCGAGGTGACCGTCAACGTCAAGGACGGCCGCTCCGAGAACGGCGTGGCCAGCGACGTGAAGAATGCGTTCAAGGGTGCGCTCGATCCGAAGCGCTTCCACGTCGAGGGCGACGACGGCGAGGACGTGCTCGTGAAGAAAAAGGGTGGCCCCGACTTCTCGATCGAGCTCGTCGAATCGACGCTGAAGGGAACGCACTTCGACGTCGAACGGGAGTAATCGCTCCCGCTCGAGACCGCGGCAGGCCCGGGGTCAGCCCTGGGCCTGCTCCTTCTCGACCAGCGTGTCCTTGAACTTCGCGCGCAGGTCCTTCTTGCTGATCTTGCCGGTCGCCGTCATCGGCAGCGACTCCACCAGGATCACCTCGTCGGGCAGTTGCCACTTGGCAAAATGCTCGGCGATGTGCGCGAGCACCGAGTCGCGTGTCGGCGTGCAGCCCTGGCGCGGCACCACGAGCAGCAGCGGCCGCTCTTCCCACTTCGGGTGCTTCACGCCGATGGCCGCCGCCATCAGCACCTCGGGGTGGCCGCAGGCGCAGTTCTCGAGGTCCACCGAGCTGATCCACTCGCCGCCGGACTTGATCACGTCCTTGGCGCGGTCGGTGATCTGAAGGAAGCCGTCGGGGCCGATCACCGCGACGTCGCCCGTGGCAAACCAGCCGTCCTTGCTGTGGGCCGGCGAGTCGTCCAGGCCGAAGTAGGCGCTGCAGACCCAGTTGCCGCGCACCTGCAGCTCGCCCGCCGACTTGCCGTCCCAGGGCAGTTCCCGGCCGTCGTCGTCCACGATCCGCATCTCGATGCCGAAGATGCCGTGACCCTGCTTGGCGTGCATCGCGTAGCGCTCCTCCGTCGGGCAGCGACGCCATCTCCGGACGCAGCGTGCCGACGGTGCCGAGCGGGCTCGTCTCCGTCATGCCCCAGCCCTGCAGCACCGTGACGCCGTGCTGTTCCTCGAACGTCCTGATCATGCTGAGCGGCACGGCGGAGCCGCCGACCAGCGTCTTCTTGAGCGTCGGGGTCTTTTTCCCCGTCTGGGCCATGTAGCTGAGCAGCAACGTCCACACCGTCGGCACGCCGGCGGCCATCGTGACGCCCTCCGTGTTCATGAGGTCCACGAGCGTCTCGGCGTCGCCCATCTTGGGGCCCGGCAGCACGAGCTTGGTGCCCGTCATGCCCGCGTTGTAGGGCAGGCCCCAGGCATTGGCGTGGAACATCGGCACGACGGCGAGGATCACGTCGCGGGCGCTCACGCCGACGGCGTCGCCCATGCAGCCCGCGTACGCATGCAGCACGTTCGAGCGGTGGCTGTAGAGCACGCCCTTCGGGTGGCCGGTGGTGCCCGAGGTGTAGCACAGCGAGCTCGCGGTGCGCTCGTCGAACGTCGGCCAGTCGAACTCGGTGGAGTGGCCTGCGATGAACGACTCGTAGGAGGGCAGCGTGCCCTTGACCGGGGCCGGCATCGCCTCGTCGCTCGTCATGACCACGACGCGCTCGACGCTGGGGATCTTTCCCTTGAGCACCTGCAGCAGCGGCAGCAGCGTCGGGTCGATGAACAGCAGCCGGTCCGCCGCGTGGTTGATGATGTACTCGAGCTGCTCCGGGAACAGCCGCGGGTTGATCGTGTGCATCACCGCGCCGATGCACGACACCGCGTAGTAGAGCTCGAGGTGGCGGTAGTCGTTCCACGCCAGCGAGGCCACCCGGTCGCCGGGCTTCACGCCCGCCGCCGTCAGTGCGTTGGCGAGCTGGCGCGTGCGGCGGAACACGTCGCGCCACGTGCAACGGTGCCGCGGCGTGTCCAGCGTCACCGATACGATCTCGACGTCCGGATAGTTGCGGTCCGCGAACCGCATGATGTCGGTGATCAGGAGCGGCCGCTCCATCATGAGTCCCAGCATGTCGTCTCTCCCGCCTGGCAGTCGTCAGAGGACCTCGAGGGTCCTTTCGTGGGTGGTCAACCGGATGCTCGCATACTCGCAGCGGCCGTGGCCACGCTGGAAGAGGCTGTTGGCGATCAGCCAGACGCGCACGACCTCGCGGGCCGGGCCGCCGATGATCCGGCGGTAGTCGGCGTGCAGGTCGCGCTCCTCGTCCCGCCACTCGCCGAGGCCCGCTCGGCCCGAGCGGACGACCACGTGCGTCTCCTTGTCCTTCCAGTTCGGCAGCGGGCAGCGGTAGACGGCGCCGACGGGCAGCGCCGCGCTCCAGTAGTACGTGATGTCCTGCCCGTCGTCGAACTCGACCGCGATGCTGAGATAGTCGTGCGAGGGCAGGGTGTCCTCGGGGAGGTCGATGGGCAGCTCGTCCACGCGCCAGGACCAGCCGAGCCGCGTGCCGGGCACGAGCGGGCAGCGGGCCTCGCGCCGCAGGATGCCGACGTCGCCATGGGTGTGGCAGCCGATCGCGGGCCGACCGTCCGTGGTGGACGACGGATGGAAGATCTCGCCCGGACCGAGCTGCCACAGGTATTCCCAGTGCTCGGGGACGGGCTGCGGCTGGTCGAAACGCTCCGCCTCGGCCACGCACGAGGCCCGGTACGCGCAGGTCGCGCGCGAAGCCGCGGAACAGTCCCGGCACGTCGGTGCCGCGCGGCCAGCGCAGCACCAGCACCGACATTCCGCCCGAGACCTTCGCGTAGTCGCTGGCCGGCGTGGCGAGTCGGCCGCTCGGATCCGCCCATTCGCCGGGGAAATAGCTCGCGAGCCATAGGCGCCCGCCCTCATGGGCCACGAACGTGTGTGTGGCCCGGGTGCCGCGGAACACCGGGCCCGCGCTCGCCCACCCGGCACCAGAGCTGGAAGGCCGGCCCGACCCACAGGTCGAGTGCCCGCGACAGGTGCACGCGGCCGTCCGCCAGCAGCGTGACCGACTCGCCGGGCTCGAGATCCATCCCGGTGTCGTGCCAGGGCGGACGGTTCGCCGGCAGCCAGTGGAGCGCGTGGCCTGCGGCAAGCCCGGGCGGCAGCGTCGCGAGCCACGGCTCGAGCGTCGCGCGGAACCCGGCGTCGGTCGCCGGCTCGGCGTCGACCCGCGCCAGCCGACGGCCCAGTCCGCGCGCCGCGAGGCGCGCGGCGATGGCCAGCTGGTGTGCGATGTCTCGAACCTGCCCCAAGGGTCGCCGCGCCTCCGTCCGGTATGGCCGGTCGGAGGTTAGCGCACGGGGCTGCGGCGCGGCGAACGCCGGGCGGTCGGCTTCCTGGCGCGCTTCGGCTTTGCCTGTCGCGCGGGGGCCTTGCGCGCCTGCGGTTTCGTCTTGCGGCGCGATCCGCGGGCGAGGTCGGCCTCGAGATCGGTCACCGCGGCGGCGGTGTATTCGGCCAGCCGACGCAGGTCCGGGATCGCCTCCCTGAGGGCGATGAAAGTGACGTGCAGCTCGTCCACGTAGGTCGTGATGGTGATGTTGAGCACCTGGTGGTGAGCCACGACCGAGATCGGCAGCGCGAGCTCGACCTCGGCGCCGTTGAAGTACATGCGCTGCTCGAACCCGGCCGGGTTCGAGATCACGGCGTTGGCGAGCATCGGCAGCTCGCTGAGGCCGAACGACTCGATGGTGCTCGCGAGCGAGTGCTGCACGATCGAGTAGAGCGTGAGCGCGCTGCCGGCCAGCGTGCGCATCTCCTGCTTGACCTGCGAGGTCTCCTGCATGACGTCCTCGAGCCGCTGTGCCGGTGCCGACGCCCGGCCGGCCCATGGGCACCTGCAGGATGGTGATGCGGTTGCCGGCCCCGCCGTGGTCCTCGAGCGCCACGGGCATGTCCGCGACCAGCGGCCGTTCGGGAATCGTGCCGCGCTCGTCGAGGTAGCGGTGCATCGCCATGTCGATCAGCGTGAGCAGCACGTCGTTGACCTTGGCGTTGCCCGCCCGCGCGATCGCGCGCACCTGCGGCAGCGACAGCACGCAATGCGCGAGCACGCGGTTCGGGCTCGGCTCCGCCTTGAGCACGTTCGGCGTCGTGACGAACGGCGTCGTGAGGCCGCGACCGAGCCCGAGATCGCGCAGTCCCTGGTGCCAGACGAGCCGCAGCAGGTCGCTCGCCGTGCGCCGCAGGTCGTTGGCGGAGTGCAGCAATGCCTCCAGACCCTGGACCGCCGGGGCGGCGGGTGGCGGCACGTGACGCAGTCCCTCCCAGATCGCCCGTGGCCGGCGCGCCGACGCCGGCGCCGAGGGCGCGACCATGGTGTCGAGGGCCTTGATGAAGCCGATCCCGTCGATCAGGCCGTGGTGCGTCTTGAAGTGCAGCGCGACGCGACCGCCCGGCAGGCCGGTGAACACGTGCATCTCCCACAGCGGCGCGTCGCGCCGCAGCGGCACGACGTGGATCCGGCACAGCCGCTCGAAGAGCGCCTGCAGGTCGGTGCCGGGCGGCAGGCGATGGCGATGCACCTGCGGCGCCGGATCCATGTGCGGATCCTCGTCGAGCCCGAGCAGGCCCGGCAGCGGGCCCGGCTTCAGCCGGTAGCTGAAGGGCGGGCCGACCGGCCGCTTGAGCATCGTGCGCACGAGCCGGTCGGCGAAGCCTCCGCGCCCACCCTTGGGCGGGACGAGCACGAACAGCGCGCCGATGTTCATCGGCCGCTCGGTGGTCTCGAGCAGGAAGAACGCCTGGTCTACGGTGGACAGACGGGGCATGCGACGATCCTACCCCGCTGCCGCCGGGGCGCCATCTCGCAAATGGCTAGCTGCGCCGCAGCAATCGCGCAGGGGGCGCGATCAGGCGAGCGACTTGAGGACCTTGAACTCCGCCTCGAGCTTCTTCTCGATCTCCGAGCCGGCGAACGAGGCGATGATGCCGCCGAGCAGCGGGATGCCGCTCGTCACGTCGAACTTCCACTCGACGCTGCAGCCGCCTTTCTCGGGCTGCAGGGTCTTGGTGCCGACGATCTTCACGGGCACGCCCTTGATGTCGATGGCGATGTCGGCGGCATAGCCGTCGCCGTCGGCCGACCAGTCCTCGGTGTGGCTCACCTCGGTGGTGGCCGGCACGAGCTTGCGGATGGCGGCGGGCGGGTTCGCCTCTTCCTTGCGCGAGATCCGGAGCCGGACGTTCGGTGAGCGGCCCTCGCGCTTGATCTTCACGTCGCTGCCGCCGAGCCGGTCGTACACCGTTTCCTGGTGCTTCTGGTCGGTGCAGAGCTTGAGCGCCGAGGCGACATCCGCCTTGAGCGGGTGCTTGACGTGAATCTTCATCGTGGACTCCCCGGTGCAGTGCTGTTGTTCGGCTGCCCAAGAATACCGCGGGCCGTGCCGGTCGCGCACGGTCGCGCGGGCCTCACGGTTCGCGCATCTCGCCCCGCAGGCGCCGCGACATGATGCGTTCGTAGAGACCCGGCGCGACCCGGCTCAACCACCAGGCCTGGCGCGCGGTGCGGCCGATGAACAGCATCCGCGGGCGGCGTGCGGCGGCCGCGACGATGCGCTCGGCGGCTGCCTCCGCCGTGATCGGGCGTCCCACCGTCACCTGCGCGTGGCGCACCGGCCCGCCGTCCCCGCCGAGCGCGTTGCGGTCGATGCGGGTCGCGATGAACGACGGGCAGACCATCATCACGGCCACGCCCTGGGGTTCGAGCTCGGTGCGCAGGCTCTCGAAGAAGCCGTGCATCGCGTGCTTGCTGGCCGCGTAGCCCGTGCGGGCGATGAGCGGCGTGTAGCCCGCCACGCTCGAGACGGCGACGATGAGCCCGCGTGCCGCCACGAGCTGCGGCAGCGCGGCCTTCGTGCAGTTCACCGCACCGAAGAAGTTCACCTCCATCACCCGGCGGATCACGGCGAGGTCGGTGTGCGCGAAGGCGCTGCGGTGGCTCATGCCGGCGTTGTTCACCAGCACGTCGAGCGCCCCGAAGCGCGCGATGCAAGCGGCGACGGCGCGCTCGCAGGCCGCGGCGTCGGTCACGTCGCAGGGCAGCGCGAGGCAGTCCCGGCCGTCCTGCTCGAGTCGTGTGCGCAGGCTCTCGAGGCCGGCCGCGTCCCGGTCGAGCGCGACGATGCGGGCGCCGGCGGCGGCGAAGCCGAGTGCGACCGCGCGGCCGAGGCCGCCGGCGGCTCCGGTGACCAGCACCACCCGGCCCTCGAACGACGGGCGTGCCATGGTCACGGCGGTCCGAGGCCGTGCGACCTGCGGAAGAGCTCGAAGACTTCCGCCGAGGTGAGCCGCGGCACGTAGCCGAACACCTCCTTGAGGCGGCGGTTGTCGAGCACCGGCCGGTAACGCAGGAAATTCACCTGCTCCGGTCCGTACTGCGACAGTCCGAGCGGGTGCAGCACGGCGAGCACGGCCCGCAGCAGCGACGGCGGAAGGGTGACGCAGCGCTTGCCGAGCCGCGCGGCGATCTCCCGGATGCCGAGCGCGCCGTCGCCGGCCACGTTGTAGATGCCGGCCGGCCCACCGAAGATCGCGTGCTCGATCGCGCCCACGACGTCGCGGTCGTGGATGAAGACGAAGGGGCTCGCCGCGCCGCGGATCGCAAGCAGTCGCGGCCGCTCGAACAGCGCCGTGATCTGGTTGCGCGTCGTCTCGCCCAGGATCGTCCCGACGCGGAACACCACTTGCTCGAGCTGCGGGTATGTCCTCCGGTACTCGCCGAGCATTTCCTCGACCAGGCGCTTGTGGTGCGAGTAGGCGAATTCCTCGTTGCCGCGCACCGGGTCGTCCTCGGTGAGCCAGGCCGGGTTGTCGGCGTGGTAGCCGTACGCCGCCCCGCTCGAGGTGACGACGATGCGTCGGACGCCGGCCGCGACGCTGGCCTCCAGCACGTTGCGGGTGCCGAGCACGTCCACGGCATACTCGAGCTCGCGGTTCGATTCCGGACCCGGCGTGACGATGGCGGCGAGGTGCACGACGGTGTCGATCGCGTGTCGCTCGAGCACGTCGGCGAGGCCCGGAGCGCGCACGTCGTGCACGACGTACTCGACCCCCGGGAGTCGCCGCTGCGCCGCGACCTCCCGCACGTCGCTCGCGACGATGCAGGCCGGGTCGCCGTCGCCGCCGGCCCGCGTCGCGAGCGATTCGACGAGGCGTCCGCCGAGGTAACCGGCCGCGCCGGTGACGAGCACGCGGTGAGTCATGCGGTGGCCCTCGCGGCGGCGGGCGGACGCCGGCGCCACCAGCTCGCGAGCGACAGGCCCGCGAGGAGGTGCCAGATGCCCCACCAGGCGGCCGTGATCGCCATGCCGCCCAGGCCGCCGAAGAAATTGAAGATCAGGATCAGCCCGAGTCCCGAGTTCTGGATGCCGACCTCGATGGACACCGCGCGCCGGTCGGCCTGCGACAGTCGCGCCGCGCCGGCCGCGGCATAGCCGAGCGCCAGGCCGAGCGCATTGAGCAGGAACACCGCAATCACCACCCGGTGCGTGTACTGCAGGAAGTAATCCCAGTTGGCGCCCAGCGCCAGCGCCACGAACAGCGCAAACACGCCGAGCGACAGGATCCGGAACGGCTTGCGGGCCCGCGCCGCGAAGACCGGGTAGCGGTGCGCCACGGTCATTCCGAACAGCGCCGGCACCACCAGCAGGATCGCGACGGCGCCGACCATCTCGACCGGGTCGATGGCGATCTCGCGGAGGATCGCGGCCGTCGCGGGATTGAGCGAACCCCACAACGCCGTGTTGAACGGCGTGAAGAACAATGCGCCTACCGTCGAGAACGCGGTCATGGTGACCGAGAGCGCGGTGTTGCCGCGTGCGAAGTGGGTGAGGAAATTCGAGATGTTCCCGCCCGGGCAGCAGGCGACCAGGATCAGGCCGAGCGCGATGCTCGGTTGTGGCCTGAGCACCATCGTGAGCGCCCAGGCCGCGGCGGGCAGCAGCAGGAACTGGGCGACCATGCCGATCAGCACCGCCCGCGGTGCGGCCGTGATGCCCTTGAAATCCGCCGGCTTCATGTCCAGCGCGACGCCGAACATGACGAAGGCGAGGATGAAGTTGAGCGCGACGAGCGATTCCGGGCTGAAGTTCAGCCGGACCGCGTCGATCTCGGTCATTTGCCCTTCGGTTCCTGGTGCATGTCCTTGAAATGCATCAGGCCGGGCGCCCACATGTGCTTGACCGGGTCCACGTCCACGTGGATCACCGCCGGGCCGCCGCTCGCGAGCGAGCGCTCGATGGCGCCCTTGAGCCCGCGCGGGTCGGCGACGCGCTCGCCGTGAGCGCCCATGGCGCGCGCGAGCTCGTCGAAGCGGATCTCGCCCAGGTCCGCCTTGATGGTCTCGTCGGGGCCGAGCGATTTCTTGATCAAGGTCTTGATGGGCTTGAGCGCGAACTGCTGGTTCATCTTCACCATGCCCCACTGCTTGTCGCAGAGCACGAGGAACACGACCTGCAGGCCGTTGCGCACGGCGGTCTCGACTTCCTGCGGGTGGAAGCCCATCGCGCCGTCGCCGATGATGCAGCAGATGGGCGTGCCCGGCCGCGCGACCGCGGCGCCGGTCGCCTGCGCCACGCCGGCACCGAGCATCCCGAACTTGAAGGTCGAGAGGATCGTGTTCGGTATGCGTGCCTGGTGGAACATCATGGTCCACACGGCGGCGTTGCCGCCGTCGGCCACGAGCACCGTGCCCTCGGGGAAGACCTGCTGGCACACGTGCGCGACGTGGGCGGGATTCATCGGCACCGACAGGTCCGCGAGCTTCTCGTCGAGCTTGGCGCGCTCGGCGGCGATCTTCTCGCGGTACTTCGCGACCTTGCGCCGCCGCGCGTCCAGGTTCATCTGCGTCGTCCGGCCCTCGAGCTGCTGCGCCAGCGCCGCGAGGAAGAGCTTCGCGTCGGCCTGCACGGTGAGCGCGGCCGGCTTGTTCGCGCCGAGGATGTGCGCGTCGATGTCCACCTGGATCATCTGCTGCTCGGACGGGTGCGCGCCAGTACGGCGCCTTGCCCCACCAGTCGGTCTCGCCGAGCCGTGAGCCCACGGTGAGCACGAGGTCGGCGTCGTTGCGCACCTCGTTGTTGATCGGGATGAACGGCATGGGAATCGCGAGCTCGGAGGTCTCGGGGAGCACGCCGCGACCGGCCCAGCTCGTGGTGACCGGCGCGTGCAGCAGCTCGGCGACGCGCCGCAGCTCGTCGTAGGCATCGGCGTGGATGATGCCGCTGCCCGCGTGGATCATCGGCAGTTCCGCGGCCGCGAGCATCCCGGCGGCGCGCTCGACCTGCTCGGGTGCCGGGACCATCCGGTCCACGCGCCGGTACTGGTGCGGCTGCCAGGGCGACACCTCGGCCTTCACCTTGCCGTTCATGATCGTCTCGGGCACGTCGAGGTGCACGACGCCCGGGCGACCGTCCCAGCAGTAGCGCAGCGCCGTGCGGCCGAGCTCGGCGACGCGGTCGAACGACACGACCGCGTGGCTCCACTTCGCGAGGTGCGAGATGGCGCCCACCTGGTCGAACGACTGGTAGGTGCCGCCGCGGTCCGGGTACACGATCTGCGGCCGGCGGCAGCTCGTGATGGCGAGCACGCGGTTGCCCTCGGCGTTCTCCACCGCGAGGCCGGGCAGCAGGTTCGCCACGCCCGGGCCGTTCGAGGCCATGCACACGCCGAGCCTGCCGGTCAGCCGCGCGTAGGCGCCCGCCATGTGCGCGGCGCAGGTCTCGTGCCGCGGGGTGACGATCTCGATGCCGAGCTTGTGCAGGTTCGAGTAGAAGCCGAAGTACGTGCCGTCGATGATCCCGAAGACCTTCTCGACGCCTTCCGCCTGGAGCATGCGCGCCAGGACTTCGCCACCGCTGGTTTCGCTCATGGGATCCCCCGGACCGGCTCACGCGGCCGACCGCTCGTTGTCCGCGGACTATACCCGCAAGGTCGCAGCCGGAGGCGGGGACGACCCAATGCCGCTAGACTTCCGCGGTTTTCCACGATGGCGAGGTCGGGGTCCGTTCGTGCACGAAGCGGCGATTCAATGGCTGCCGATGTTGGTCGCGCTGCTCGGCGCCGGCGCCGCGGGCGGGCTGCTCGCGGGACTGCTCGGGGTCGGCGGCGGCATCGTCATCGTGCCGGCGCTCGACATGGCCCTCACGCTCGCAGGCGTCGATCCGACGGTGGCGCTGCACGTGGCGGTCGCCACCTCGATGGCGACCATCGTGCCGACCTCGATCTCCTCGTCTCGGTCGCACGCAAAGCGCGGTGCCGTTGACGGCGCAGTGGTCCGGCGCTGGTCGCTGCCGATCGTGGCGGGCGCGCTGGTCGGGGCGCTGCTGGCCTCGCGCGTGGACGCCCGGGTGCTCGCCGGCATCTTCGGGATCGTGGCGCTCCTGGCCGCACTCAAGATGCTGCTGCCCCTCGACCAGCTCGTGCTGCGGCGCTCGCTGCCGGGCGGCTTTGGCGGCGCGCTCATCCCCGCTTTGATCGGCGCCGTCTCCGCGATGATGGGCATCGGCGGCGGCACGCTGACCGTGCCGGCGATGACGCTCTGCGGCGAGCCGGTACACAAGGCGGTCGGCACGGCGGCGCTGCTCGGGCTGTGGATCAGCGTGCCGGCCACGCTCGGTTACCTCGCGGCTGGCACCGCGGGCAACCCGATGCCACCGTGGACCGTGGGCTACGTGAGCCTCGCCGGGTTTCATGGTCGTGGCGCCCGTGGCCTGGGCCGTGGCGCCACTGGGTGCCCGCCTCGCGCACTCGCTCGACCGGCGGCGCCTGTCCGCCGCGTTCGGAGTGTTCCTGATGATCGTCGCCCTGCGTATGGCTTACCGCGCGCTCGCCTGACGTTGCGGCTGTGCAGCCGGCACGGCGCCCGTTCGCTTTGCGATGAGGTAGTCTAGGCCGCGACCGCGAAGCACCGATTGGAGCGATCGTCACACCGGTCGAGGGAGACAGCCATGAGTCGCACGATGATGCTGGTGACTGCATTCGCGCTCACGCTGTGCTGGCCGATGTCGAAAGCCTGGCCCGAGGCGATTGCGACGGAAGCGCCGACGCAACACAAGTCGATCGCGGCTGCGATTGCAGACCCCGGGCGCCCCGCCACGGACCGCGAGCAGGACGCGACGCGCAAGCCGGACGAGATCCTCGGCTTCCTCGGTGTCGCGCCGGGCATGCGGGTGCTGGACGCGATCGTCCGCGGGCGGCTACTACACCGAGCTGCTGGCGCGGATCGTGGGCAGCGAGGGCGAGGTGATCGCCTACAACAATCCGCCGTACGCGAAATTCGCGGAGAAGGGCATCGCCGCGCGCTACGCGGGGAACCGCCTGCCGAACGTGCGGCAGGTCACGAGCACGCTCGAGGAACTCGAGCTCGAGCCGGCCAGTCTCGACGCCGCGATCTTCGTCATGTCGTACCACGACCTGTACTGGCGTCCGGCGGACGGCTCCTGGCCGCCGACCGACCCGTCGCTGCTGCTCGCCAAGCTGCACGCGGCGCTGAAGCCGGGCGGAGTGATCCTGGTGCAGGACCACGTGGCCGCGCCGGGCGGCGAGGCTTCCGAGGTCGTGGACAAGCTGCATCGCATCGACCCGGCGGTCGTGAAGCGCGACTTCGAGCGCGCCGGCTTCGTGTTCGAAGCCGCGAGCGAGGCGCTCGCGCACCCGGCCGACGACCACACGATCGGCGTCTTCAACCCGGCGATCCGCGGCAAGACGGACCAGTTCGTGTTCAGGTTCCGCAAGCCCGCGACGTGATGCGCCTGGCGATCTGGTCGGGACCGCGCAACGTCTCGACGGCGTTCATGCGTTCGTGGGGGAACCGCGCCGACACGCGGGTCGTGGACGAGCCCTTCTACGCCCACTACCTCGAGGTCACGGGCCTCGAACACCCGGGCCGCGACGAGATCCTCGCGCACCACGAGACCGACTGGCGGCGTGTGGTCGAGTCGCTGCTGGCGCCGTTGCCGCCTGATGTCGGGATCCTTTACCAGAAGCAGATGTCGCATCACCTGCTGCCGCACATGGGCCGCGAGTGGCTCGCGTCGATGACGCACGCCTTCCTGATCCGCGACCCGGCGCCGATGCTTGCCTCGCTCGAGGAAAAGCTCGGCCGCTTCGACCTCGATGCCACCGGCCTGCCGCAGCAGGTCGAGATCTTCGACGACGTGGTGCACCGCACCGGACGCGTGCCGCCCGTGGTGGATGCGGCCGACCTGCTCGCCGCGCCCGAGGCGATGCTGCGCGCGCTGTGTACCGCGCTGGATGTCCCTTTCTCGCCGCGAATGCTGTCGTGGCCGGCCGGACCGCGTCCGACCGACGGCATCTGGGCGAAGCACTGGTACGAGCGGGTCGAGCGTTCGACCGGCTTCGAGCGTACGGAGGCCGCCGCCGTCCCGCTGCTGACCGGGCCGCTCGCCGACCTCGAGGCGCTTTGCCGGCCACTGTACGAGAAGTTGCGCGCCCATCGCCTGCGCGCTTGAAGCAAATCCTGAGGGGAGTCCCGCGTGCTGCAGAAGTTCGATCCACGTAACCGCGACCTGATCGTCAACATCAACGGCCGGCTCGTGCACCGCGACGAGGCGGGCGTGAGCCCGTTCGATTCGTCCGTGCAGGGCGGCGATGCGGTGTGGGAGGGCTTGCGACTGTATTCCGGCCGCATCTTCCGTCTCGAGCAGCACCTCGACCGGCTGGTGGGTTCGGCGAAGGCGCTGGCGTTCGCGGACATCCCGTCGCGCGAGCAGATCGTCGACGAGATCCGCCGCACGCTCGAGGCGAATCAGCATGACCGACGGCGTGCACATCCGCCTCACCCTCACGCGCGGCGTGAAAGTGACCTCCGGCATGGACCCGCGCCTCAACCAGTCGGGCCCGACGCTGATCGTGCTCGCCGAGCACAAGCCGCCGGTGTACGACAGCGACGGCCTCGCGCTCGTCACCAGCAGCGTGCGCCGCTTCCCGCCCGACTGCCTCGACCCGAAGATCCACCACAACAACCTGATCCAGTCGATCCTCGCCAAGATCGAGGCGAACGTCGCGGGCGCCGACGACGCGCTGATGCTCGACACGCGCGGCTTCATCGCCGAGACGAACGCGACGCACGTCTTTCTCGTGGCGGGCGGCCGCGTGCTCACGCCGCGTCTCGTCGCCTGTCCCGAGGGCATCACGCGCGGCGCCGTGCTCGAGCTCTGCGCGACGCACGGCATTCCCTGCGAGGAGCGCGACCTCTCGCTCACCGAGGCCTATCGGGCCGACGAGATGTTCTGCTCGGGCACGATGGGCGAGCTCGCCGCCGGTGACGCGCGTGGACGGGCGCGTGATCGGCGACGGCCGGCCAGGGGCGGTGACGCGGCGGCTCTCGGAGCTGTTCAGGCAGATGACGTCGCGGGAAGGCACGTTGTTGGTTCAACCGGAGTGAATGCCATGTTCGTCGATCGCAGCATCGATCCCACGGCCGACCAGGTGCGCGCGCTCCGAGACGTGCCGGACGACCGACCCATCACCATGGTCAACCTGCTCAAGTTCCGGGCACAGGCGCGGTACGAGGACGGCGACGAGGCGCCGTGCACGGGTAGCGAGGCCTACGGCCGGTATAAGACCGCCTTCACCGAAACCGTCGGGGCCGTGAGCCAGGCCAAGGTCGTGTTCCAGGGGCCCGTGCAGCAGGTGTTCATCGGCGCCGCAGGGCAGCCCGAGACCGACTGGGACGAGGTGCTGGTGGTGCGCTACCCGTCGCGGCGGCATTTCCTCGCGATGATGGCCGACCCCACTTACCGCGCGGCGCTGCGCCACCGCTATGCGGGACTCGAGCGGACGGTGCTGCTGCAGTGCTCGGCAGGCTGACAGGAGCGGGACGCAGGCGAGGCGTCTCGAGGGTGCGCGCTCCGGCGGCGGCGAGCCCGCGGTTGGCGCGAGCGTGGTCGACCCGGGTGCCGAATCACGCCCCGCTTGAATGCCCGAGCTGCCGCGCATGCCACCGCATGTGATCCTCCATGAAGGTCTGGATGAACCAGTAGCCGTGGTCGTAGCCCGCGTGCATGCGTAGCTCGAAGGGCTGGCCCGAGCGCCGGCAGGCGTCCGCGAACACTTCGGGGTTCAGTTGCTCGGCGAGGAATTTGTCGGCCGTGCCCTGGTCCACGAGGATCGGCGAGTGGAACGGCCGTTGCGCGACCAACACGCTCGAGTCGTAGTCGAGCCAGCCGTGACTCGTCGACGCCGAGGTAACCGGTGAACGCCTTGCGGCCCCACGGGCACTGCATCGGCGCCGCGATCGGCGCGAAGGCCGACAGCGAGCGGTACTGCGCGGGGTTGCGCAGCGCGCAGACGAGCGCGCCGTGCCCGCCCATCGAGTGGCCGAAGATGCCGCTGCGCGCGGTGTCCGCCGGGAAGTGCGCGGCGATGAGCTCCGGCAGCTCGCGCGTCACGTAGGAGTACATCCGGTAGTGCGCGGACCACGGCGCCTCGGTTGCGTCCACGTAGAAGCCCGCGCCGAGGCCGAAATCCCAGCTCGCATCGTCGCCCGGCAGTCGCGGCTGCCGCGGGCTGGTGTCGGGTGCAACGAGCAGGAGCCCGAGCTCGGCGGCGAGCCGCTGCGCGCCCGCCTTGATCATGAAGGTCTCCTCGGTGCAGGTCAGCCCCGCGAGGTAGTAAAGCACCGGCACGCGGCCGTGCCGGGCCTGCGGCGGTTCGTACACCGCGAAGCGCATCTCGGTCGCGCACTCGCGCGAGTCGTGGGCGAGGAAGCGCTGCGTGCCGCCGTAGCAGGCGTGTTCGGAGAGAATCTTCATCTTTGGTCACCTTATCGCAGAACAGGGACGGGCCGCCCGTCGAACCACTTGCGGGCGCCCACGAGGTGGTAATGCTTCTCGCCGTCCGCGAGCTCGACTCCCAGGCTCAATACGCCCCAGCGGGCGAACAGGTCGCCGTCGAGCCTCTTCTGCTGCAATCGTAATCGGGCCTCGACGTCGAAGCGCTCGTTACTGGCCTCGAAAGGCGCGAGCAGCAGCGTGTCGCCTTTCCACTGCACCCTGCCCTGCGCGGTCGCCTCACCGGCGTCCAGGATCCTGCCTACCCAGTCGGGCAGCTCCTTGCGGCGTGCGTAGAGGCCGAGCAGCACGCTGACGTCCTTCATGCGTGCCTGCAACCGGCTGTCGAGGGAAATGGGCTTGTCCCAGTCGAGGCGCGCGTCGTCGAGATCCGCGTCGGCCCACCAGTCGCTTGCGATCAGACCCTCGTCATCCGAGACCCGGACCCGCTTCAGCGAAATCCGGCTGCCATCCACGGTGAATGTGTGCTGCCCGAGATCGGCGCGGCGCAGTTTCGTGTCCATCTCGAGATCGCCGTTCAGCGTCAGGCCAGCCACCCCGAGACGCACGCCCCGGCCCACGACCCTGAACGTGCCGCGGCCGACGTCGCCCGCGGCGTCGAAGTAGAGGTCTCCGCTCAGCCGGCCCGTGCCGCCTTCGAACCGCACGCGGGTCCTCGGCAGGTAGCGGTTGTACGCGCGCAGGTCCGGAACCTCGGCGTCGGTGAACCTGAGTCGCGCGTGGAACCGGTCGCTGAGCTCGTCGAGTTCACCCTCCGCGTCCGCCTGGACCTCGAGGTTGCTTCCATTCACGTACGGCCGGCCCGGCGCGTCCTCGGGGGCGATCTCGAAGCGGTCCATGACGAGGTCGAGGTGCGGTCGCAGCTTTCCGGCCTCGGCCACCTGGAAACGGATCTCGGCCCGCGCGTCGCCCTCGAAGCGGTTGCCGAGCGCGTGGGCGGTCGCGGCGACGTGCGGCACCCTGAGGACGCTGCCCGGCGCGACCTGGCCGTCCTTGAGATTCAGGTCGGCGATCACGCTCCCGGCGCCGTCGAACGACATGAGTCGCGATCCCGGCACGAACGCCCCGAGCCAGGCGAGCGACGCGAATCGCCACTGCCCCGTGACATGGCCGGAGGTGCGCGGCACCAGTAGTGCGATGTCAGGCACCGGAATCTCCCTGCCGCGGATGCGGAGGTCCGCGTCCGCCCGCACGGCGGCGTTGCCCGAAGGCGCAAGCATGCCGGTGAGCCGCAACTCGTCGTCGGCGACGTCCAGGGCGAGGTTCGCGAGCGTGGTCGCGACCCGGCCCTCGAGATCGTCCTGCACGGGCACCGTCATCCGCAGCGTGCCGCCGGGTGCGAGCGAGCCGCGCAACCAGTGGAGGCGTACGTCCAGCGCCCCGGGGCCCTCGACGATTCGCACTTCGGGCTTTTCGCCGGCCGGCGTCTCGATCGAGACGCCGGCCGGCGTCGCCTCGATCTCGATCTCCAGGTCGATCTTGGCCAGCTTGAGGATCCCGGGCGCCTCAGCACGCACATGACGGTCCACCGAGAAGCGGGTCTCGATCGTGGCGTCCCGCGCCAGCGCGGCGCCATCCCGCCATACGACGCCATCCGCGAACGTCGCCCGGGACGGCAGCACTTCCATCGGGCCGCCGCGCAGGACCTTCACGAAGCGGATCTCGGCATGTCCGTTACCCACCAGCACGAGGTCCTCGAAGTACGCGTAACGCACGCCGTCGGCGACCGCGTGGTCGAATCTCACCGTCCAGCCGCCCGACCTGGGCTCGGGCGGCAGCCGCTCGAGGTCGATCAGGCTCGTGCCGCCCGTCACACCGCTCGCCTTCGCGCCGGCAATGCGCAGCTCCTTCGTCAGCAGCGGCAGCAGGGCGAGTCGTCCGCTCGCCGCGTCCGCCTGGACGGACCACACCGTGTGGCGGATGTGGCCGGCGATGCGCAGGTCGTTGACGTGGGCGTGGCCCGGATACAGCGTCCAGGCGCTGCTCCAGCCGGTAACGAACTTGTGGGGCCGCAGGTTCGCCAGTTGCCGGCCGACCGGAAGGTTCAGCAGCAGGTTGCCGAGGATGAGATACCCGACGTAGGCGATCGCGGCCGCCCAGCCCGCGCGTCTGATCCAGCGCGGCACGGCAATCGCGCTGTTCGTCAGCAGTCTGCGACTGAAGATCAAGCTCTGAGCGCGACTCAGCGCGGCCTGCGCTTCGCGCCCGGTGCGGCCCGAAACGTCGCTTCGAGTTCCTCCATCGACGACTCCATGTGGATCGCGAGCCGCTGCACGCTCGGCACGGCGTCCGGACAGGCGACGAACCCGAAGTACAGGCCGCCCGCGTAGCTGATCACGGTGATGTTGAGCGCCATGCCGTGGCCAACCTGCGAGACGGGGTAGTGCGCAAGCATCCCGGCGCCGTGGAAGTACAGGCGCTTGCGCGGACCGGGCACGTTCGAGATGAGCAGGTTCGACTGCGGGCCGATCAGCCGGTCCATGCCCGGCAGCCACGAGACGAGCAGCGGCACGCTGAGCAGCGTGGCGAAGTGCATCGCGGCGGTGCGGGTCATGCCGCGCAGCTGCGCCTTGCCGGCAGCGCTCGTGCGGCAGATGGTCTCGAAGCGCTGGCGCACGTCCTCGATGTCGGTGCCGAGTCGCGCGTTGAGGCAGGTCACCGCGTTGCCGGCCGCCGCACCTTGCTCGTGGTGCAGCGCCATCGGCACCGCCGAGATCAGCGACTCCACGGGCAGGGCGTCGCGCTCGATCAAGTAGCGCCGCAGTGCGCCGCTGCACACGGCAAGCAGCACCTCGTTGACGGTGGCGCCGGTGACCTTGCCTACGGCCTGGAGACGGGCGAGGCGCACGGCATAGGTCGCGACGCGGCGCTGGGCGCCGACGCGGACGTTAAAGAGCATGCGCGGCGCCTCGGCGATCGAGGTGAGGTCGGGCGGGGCGCCGACGCCGATCGCCGCGCGGGCCGTGGCCGCGAGCCCGCGCAGCGAGGCTCGGCAGCGACTTGACCTCGTCCTCGACGAGGGCCGGCAGCCAATCGAGCAACGGGCTCGGGCGAGCGCCCGGTTCCTCGCGGCGCCGCGACGGGTCCGCCCAGAACGGCGGGCCGAAGCTCGTCGTCGGGTCGGTCGAGAAGTTCATGAGGCGCATGCCGGCCGCGCCGTCGAACATCGCGTGGTGCAGCTTGGTGTAGATGGCGAAGCGCCTGCCGGCGAGCCCCGAGATGAGGTGGTACTCCCAGAGGGGCCGCGACAGGTCCATGTGGTTCGAGTGCAGGCGCGAGACGAGCTCGCCGAGCTCGCGCTCGCCGCCCGGGCGCGGCAGCGCCGAGTGGCGGAAGTGGTAGGCGAGGTCCACGTCGTCGGCAACCTCCCAGCTCGGCAGGACTTTGCCGGTGAGGCCGCCCGCCAGCCGGTAGTTGAGCGGCGGCACCGAGACCGGATGCGCGCGCATCTCGTCGTACAGCCGGGCGACGAAGTGGGCCGGCGACCGAGGCGGGATCCTGAACACCTGCAGTCCGCCGACGTGCATCGGTGTCTCGCGCGTGTCCGCGAGCAGGAACATCCTGTCCTGCAGGCCCAGGCGGATCGTCGTCGGCATGGTCTCGTCACCCTAAGGAGGACGCGCTCGCGGGGATGCTACTCCTTCGGGCGCGCAGCAAGCGTCGCGGCCACGACCTCGATGGCGGCTTCCGCCAGCGCCGTGCGCGGCGCCGTGTCGCGGAACAGGAACGCGGCCTTCGGGGCCTCCTTCAGGACGGGCACTGCGATCGACCAGTGGTCCGCGTTCACGTAGCCGAGCAGGTGGCTGCGCGGCGGGATCTGGTCCTGCCAGAGCAGCTTGCCGTCGTTGCGCGGATCGATCTTCGCGAGCTCGTTGTAGGTCGCCCGCGTGGCCGGCGAGACGCGGTCCGGCTGCGGCGCCGCCACCAGCGCGAAGATCGGTACGGTCAGCGACTCGCCGTGGTCCTGCCACCACGCGATGCGCGTGTCGGGGCGCAGGTCCAGGATCTCGTCGCCCGTGCCTCGTGCGCAGCCCGGCAGCGGGAATTGCGCGCCGAGGCTGCGGTAGATCGCGTGCATGCGGTCGGCGAGCGGGCTGCCGTTCGAGGCCCCCGCGACCGACACCACCGCGGCGATGGGTCGCGCCAGGTCCGGGTAGCGCACCATGAACTCGAGCAGGTCCACGAGGCCCTTGGAGTAGGCGAACACGATCAGGGGACGATCGTCCTCCGGCAGGGTGACGAAATGCCCAGCGAGCTGCGCGGCGTTCTGCGCGACCGAGCCGCGACCCGCGACCGCGAAATAGTCCACCGTGAACCCGCGCGCCTCGAGGTCGGCCTGCACGTCGGAAAACGGGCGCGCGAGGTCCTCGAAGCACTCGTTGAACAGGCCCGGTACGAAGCCGATCCGATAGCGGCGGGCGAGGTCTTCAACTCGCGGCAAAGGCGCGGCCGGAGGCTCGTTCGCGAGCTTCAGCAGTACGTCCTCGCACGGCGGCCCGTCGGCTGGCAGGCGGGCGCAGACGGCGGCGCGGAACGTGCCGCGCAGGTCGCGCACGCCGGCATCGCGCACGGCGACGATCGTGGTCGGCGGATAGGCCTCGATCGGTCCCTCGGCACGGGCGGGTGCCGCGACCGCCCACAGCGCGAGCGCTGCAACGGCGAGCCTCAAAGGGCCACAGGTCGCGGCGCAGCCGGATCGCCGTCGTCCCCATCCGGCGCGTGCCAGCAGGTTCCTCGTCCTCATTCCCACGGTGACCGCCGGGGCCGGCGCAGTGGCCGCCGGGTCTCCGGGCGCGCATAGATGCCGCTGTCGTACTTCAGGCGCGTCCGCAGTGCCGACACGAGTCCCTCGAGCGCGGTACGGCGGGTCTCCTCCGAGCGCAGGCCGTCGAGCAGGTCGAACACGCGCTGGGTCGCGTGCCAGGACAGGTACAGCGCGCCACCGCCCGCCGTGTACCAGTCCATGATCGCCGCGTTCAGGCGCTGGCGCACGGGCTCTCCCACCGCGGCGTCCGGCGCGAGCGAGGTGATCTCGCGCGGCAGCGTGGTGATGGCCCACAGGTTGCGCAGCGCCGCGGCGCGCTCGGTCGCGAGCGCACGCAGCAGTTCGTCGCGCGACCTGCGTGCCTGCAGCAGCCACTGCGCCGCGAAGCCCGCCAGGAAGCCGACCACCGGGAACACGAGCAGCTTGATCAGGTCGAGTCCGAGAGCGCCATTCTCCATCGGTGCCTCCTCTGCGCGGCCGGGGCGTCGCGGTCCGGGTGGCGAGGGTCTTCAGAACGTCACCACGCTGCGGATCGACTCGCCGGAGTGCATCAGGTCGAAGGCGCGGTTGATGTCGCCGACCGGCAGCACGTGCGTGATCAGGTCGTCGATGTTGATCTTGCCGCTCATGTACCAGTCGACGATCTTCGGCACGTCGGTGCGGCCGCGCGCGCCGCCGAAGGCCGAGCCCTTCCAGACGCGGCCCGTCACGAGCTGGAACGGGCGCGTCCGGATCTCCTGGCCCGCGCCCGCGACGCCGATGATCACCGACACGCCCCAGCCGCGGTGGCAGCACTCGAGCGCCTGGCGCATCAGGTCGACGTTGCCGACGCACTCGAAGCTGTAGTCCGCGCCGCCGTCGGTGAGTGCCACGAGGTAGGGCACGAGGTCGCCCTCGACTTCCTTCGGGTTCACGAAGTGGGTCATGCCGAAGCGCTCGGCCAGCGCCTTGCGTCCCGGGTTGATGTCCACGCCCACGATCCTGTCGGCACCCGCGATGCGCGCGCCCTGGATGACGTTCAGGCCGATGCCGCCGAGGCCGAACACCACGACGTTGGCGCCGGGCTCGACCTTCGCCGTGTTGATCACCGCGCCGATGCCGGTCGTGACGCCGCAGCCGATGTAGCAGACCTTCTCGAAGGGCGCGTCCTCGCGGATCTTCGCGAGCGCGATCTCGGGCAGCACGGTGTAGTTCGAGAACGTCGAGCAGCCCATGTAGTGGTGGACCTTCTCGCCGCCGATCGAGAAGCGGCTGGTGCCGTCCGGCATCACGCCCTGGCCCTGCGTGGCGCGGATCGCCGTGCAGAGATTGGTCTTGTGCGACAGGCACGACTTGCACTGCCGGCATTCCGGTGTGTAGAGCGGGATGACGTGGTCGCCCTTCTTCAGCGAGGTGACGCCCGGCCCCAGGTCCACCACCACGCCCGCGCCTTCGTGTCCGAAGATCACCGGGAACAGCCCCTCCGGGTCGGCGCCCGAGCGGGTGAACTCGTCGGTGTGGCACACGCCGCTGGCGCGGATCTCGACCAGCACCTCCCCGGCCTTCGGGCCGTCGAGGTCCACGGTCTCGATCACGAGGGGCTCCCCGGCCCGGTAGGCGACGGCGGCGCGTGTCTTCATGGCGGATCCTTCTCGGTGCTTGCCCAATGCCGGGCGCCCGCAAAGCCTAGCGCATCGGCGGGCGGTCGCGCGCTTGCAACCCTTTGGCGGCCGGCTGCATCGAAGCCACAGATGCACTTGCCGTCCGGAGACGCCCCATGACCCGCTACCTCGCCACCCTGCTGTTCGCGTTCTCAGCCGTGGCGCTTGGCGCCGCCGCGGACATCAGCAAGGTCAACAGCAGCATCGACGTGGAAGCGGGCCGGGAGGCCGGTGACGTCGAGACCGTCAACGGCTCGATCACGATCGGCAGCGGCGCCCGGGTCCGCGACGTGGAGACCGTCAACGGCTCGATCCGCCTCGAGCCCCGGGCCGCCGCGAAGTCGGTGGAGACGGTGAACGGCGCGGTCACGCTCGCCGAGGACGTGCTGGTGAGCGGCGACGCAGGCACGGTCAACGGCAAGCTGACGCTGATGCGAGGTGCGCGCGTGGACGGTCGCCTCGAGAACGTGAACGGCGCGCTCAGGCTCGAAAGCGCGACGGTGCGCGGCGGCATCGAGACCGTGAACGGCGACGTGTTCGTGGGCGCCGGTTCGCGCGTCGACGGCGGCATCCTCGTCGAGAAGCCGAGCAACTGGTCGTGGCGCAAGTCCGAGCGGCTGCCGCGCATCACCATCGAGTCGGGCGCCGAGGTCACGGGCCCGCTGCGCTTCGAGCGCGAAGTCGATCTGTACGTGGGGGCCGGCGCCACCGTGGGACCCGTCGAAGGCGTCGCCCCGCAGCGCCACCCGATACCGTAAATGAAACAGGGGCGGTCGAAACGACCGCCCCCGTCCCGCGTCCGCTGCGGGGATGGAAGGGATTACTTACCCTTGCGTGGCCCCTTGCCCGGCTTCGCCGCGGGCATGGCCGCCTTCGGCGACGCCAACAGGTACACCTGGCCGCCCTGCACGAGCTCGCCCGGGATGTTGTAGTGCGCCTGCATGTTGCCGAGGTAGTAGCGGCGACCGGCTTCGTACCAGTTCGCGTTCCGCACGATGTCCGTGACCTCGATGACGCCCGAGTTCTCCTCGTCCTGCGTCAGGAAGTCGGGCGCGCCCGGCAGGAAGCGCTCGCGGTCGGATTCGAAGATCTGCACGGCGAAGCCGTCCTGACCCAGCGACTTCGTCGGGTCGATCTTCCAGGTCTTCGCGATGTAGATCGAGTCGCCCGGATCCTCCTGGATGATGATGTTGCCGTCGGCGTCCACCACCATGTTGTCGAAGGAGCGCGCCGTGGCCCCGTCCGTGCCGACAAGGCTCGCCGCATCCACCACCAGCTCGACCGTGCCGCCGGTGGGGTTCTGGATCGAATCGAAGGTGAAGCGGTAGAGCCGCGCCGTCTGGCCGCTGCCGCCGGTGGTCACCCAGTAGAAGACGTTGGGGCTCTGCGTATCCCAGTGTCCGTCTTCGGGACGAGCGAACTCTGTGACGCCGTTGGCCACCGAACGGGCCTGCAGGGCTGCCCCAGTGCCGACGGCCTCGTCGCGCGTGAAGGCGTGCAGAGTGAAAGCGCCGTTGATCGCGCCCGCATTCTCGCGCGGCACGGTGCCGCCAAGGTAGTTCGCGCCGCCGTCCGTGACCTTGATGCCGTAGAGCTTGCCGTTCTGCAGTCCGGCACGCTCGACGGGACTGCCGTTGTCCTGCTTGTCTCCGACGTACAGGTAGACCTGGCCGGGCGAGGAATCGTCGAGCCCGACTACGAGCGTCCTGTCGCCCGAATTCGGATGCGCGACGGAGTTCTCCCACGAGAACTTGCCGAGGTAGGGCAGTTCGTACGAGTTGCCCTTCTCGTCGCCGGTGACGACGTGCGCAAAGGCCCGCCCTTCGGCGCCGGCCTCCTCGCCGTTCATGTAGATCAGGCCGTCGAATCCGTTGCCGGTCTTCGAGTTGAAAAAGCCGGTGAGGGGCGGCAGGTCACCCGAGCAGAAGCGGTTGAAGACAGTCAGGCCGGTCGTATCGGCGAAGGTGCCGCCCTGCCAGGTCAGGACGCGCCGAATCAGGTCTTCGCCCCACTTCACCTGCAGTGAGTTGAGATGCACGGTCCACTGCGAGACGAACGCACCCTTCGTGCCGTGTGCGCGCTCGACGCCGGAGGTGCTGCCGAGCTCGTGGTTCAGGAATACGGTCATGAACGCCTTGTCGGCGACATAGTTGCCGTTCTCGGCGAACTTGCCTGCCACGGCACCCATGCCGTCCGGGATGCCGACCATCACGTAGGGCGACTCCTTGGCCGAATCGCCCACGGTGATCAGCGAAGTCACCTCCCAGCCATCGGCGGTCGGCACCACGTACGGGGTTTGCGAACTCTGCGGGCCGGTGAAGCTGTCGGCGCTGGCGACGGCGGTGGCCAAGGCCAGGGCAACGGTCAGGGAAAGGAATTTCGACGGGGTCATGCATGTCTCCACGGGTTGGGGTGAACGCGGGCTTGGGCCAGCCCGCACGCCGCCCGGATCGTGGGCGCGATGCATGAACAGTTCTTTACCCCTGCGTTGACGTTTGATGACGGTTGCGGGTGGCTCGATCGGCGTGCGCCGGCGTAACCTGTCGCTACGCGCCCGCCACAGGCCGCGAGGTCCGCAGGATGAAGACGAGGAATCGAGACACGAACATCACGCCGGGCCTGCCGCCACCCCCGGCACCGACCTCGCGCGATGCAAACCCCTGGTCGATGGGGGAAACGCAGGTGCCGGACAGGAAGGGTCAGCCGCCCGCTGCGGCGACGCCCCGTCGGCCGAACCGGTTTCCGACCAAGCCGCCCAGCAGCGTCGAGCCGCGCAGGCGGCCCGTCGTGCCGCTCGTGATCCTCGCGTTCATCGCCATGACTGCGATCGGGCTCGTCGCAGACGCCCTGAAGTCGGGCAGTCTCGAGGAGGCGATCGGCCCGATCGTCACGGTCCTGTTCGTGGCGTTCATGATCTGGCGGGCGGTCACTCGCGGAGGCCGGCGCGGGTCGTGAGATAGACCGCGAACGTGCCGAGCCAGTGCCCGCCCTCGTAGTGCTCCCCGGTCACCGCGGGCAGCGCGGCCGCGGCATGGGCGCGGGCTGCGGCGAGCAGCGCCGCACGACGGCGGTCCTTCGCGGGCAGGCCGCTCGCGATGCCCTCGAGCATCCAGGCGCGGCTCAGGTTCAGTCCGTCGATGTGCGCGAGCTTCGGGTCGCTCCGGTCGGTGACGATGCCGGGAGCGAGCCAGTCGGCGCGACCGTCGGTGGGCAGCCCCGGCAGGAAGGCGTCGAGCCACGCCGCGAATTCACCTTGCGGCAGCACGCGCCGCATGAAGTCGGCCTCGGCGAGGCAGGGTGAGAGGAAGTCCTCGCCCGAGGGCTCGTAGCGCAGCGGGCAGTCGCGATCGGCGAGGTAGTAGCGGCGCGCGCGCTCCTCGAGCAGCCGCGCGAGTCCGACGTCGCCGCGCACCTGCGTCCAGTCGGCGATCAGGCCGAAGGCGAACGCCGTCTGGCTGTGCTCGCCCGAGCGGATCGGGTACTGAAGCTTCGGCAGCCACGCCATGATCCGCTGCGCCGACTCGATCTCGAGGGGTGCGAGGGTCTCTGCCCACTCGCGCGCCTGCGGATCGTCCCAGGCGCGCAGTTCCGCAGCGAGCGCGAGCAGCCAGGCGAGCCCGTAGGGCCGCTCGAACGACGTACGACCCGGTCCGCGCAGGTAGGCGACTTCGGCCGCGATGTTGGCGGGCGTGAGGCTGGCGTCCAGCGCCGCCCGTGCTTCCTTCGCGAACGGAGTGTCTGGGAAGACCCGGGCGAGCCGCGCCAGCAGCCAGTGGCCGTGCACGGATGAGTGCCAGTCGTAGCAGCCGTAGAACGCTGGCGTGAGGACGCGCGGCGGCTGCGTGTCGGCATCGGACTGCAGCACGTGGGCGATCTTGTTCGGATACTCAAGGTGCACGCAGTCGAGCGCGAGCCGTGCGAAGCGTTCCGCGGCGGCGGGCTCGAGCGGCGGCGAATCGGCCGACGCCGCGTTCGTGGCCGCGAGCGCAGGGATCAGCAGGGCGAGCAGGCCGGCGCGCAGACGTTTCACGAGGAGACTCCTGACGTGATTCACGGGTTCATTCACGGATTCGGGGCGAACACGTGGACGCTCAGCGGCGCGAGCGCGGCCTTGCCGGACTCGACCGGCGTCCCGTGCAGGAGATCCACCGTGACGGCCGACGCGTCGGCCCCGGGAATCGCGAATCCGGGCAGCGGCTCCTCGGAGAGATTGGCGACCACGACCAGCTGGCGGCCACCCTCGCTCCGCTCCCAGGCGATCACGTCCTCGCGACCGGTCTCGAGCGAGCGCACCGCGCCGCGCGACAGCGCCGGCTCCGACTGGCGCAGCCGGACCAGCCGGCGATAGTGGTTGAGCAGCGAGTCGGGATCGGCGTCCTGCGCCGCGACGTTGCGGCGCTCGTGGCCGGGCTGCAGCCTTTCCCAGGGCCGCGCGGCCGCGGTGAAGCCGCCGTTCGGGCCCGCGGTCCACGGCATCGGGTTGCGGATCATCTCGTCGGGTTTCTCGCCGATCTGGCCGATCTCCTCGCCGTAATAGAGGAACGGCACGCCCGGCAGCGTCAGCAGCAGGCCCGCCGCGAGCCGCAGTCGCGCCGGTTCCTCGTCGAGCACGCTCGCGATGCGGTCCTGGTCGTGGTTCGTGACCATGGTGGCGAAGCGATTGGCCGGGTAGCTGGCCGCGACGTTGTCGAGCGCATAGGCGAGCTTGGCCTTGTTGCCGGACCCGGCGGCGTCGAGGATGCCCTTGGCGAGTTCGAACTCGAAGGCGAGGTCGAGCGCGTCGGCCCGGATGTAGTCGCTGACGGTCTCGGTGACCGTCCACACCTCGCCGATCGTAAGAGCTCCCGGCGCGACGCGCTTCACGTGCGCCTGGAAGCCCTGCAGCCACGCGATGGTCTCGGGCGTGTCGCTCATCACGTCGCCGTCCTCGATCAGGTGGCGGACGGCGTCGAGGCGGAAGCCGTCCACGCCCACGTCCTTCAGCCAGAACTCCGCGATGCGGTAGGCCTCGGCCGTCACCGCGGGATTGCGGTAGTTCAGGTCGGGCATGCCGGACCAGAAGATGCCGTAGTAGAACTGCTCGTTCATCTTCTGCCAGACCTGCTGGTCCCAGGGCCCGCGGGTCCGGGGCACCTGGTCGGGCGGCACGAACAGGTACCAGTCGCGGTACTTCGGGTCGCCGCGCAAGGCACGCGTGAACTGGGGGTGCTCGGAGGAGGAGTGGTTGAGCACGAGGTCCACCACGACCCGGATGCCGCGGCGCTGCGCCTCGGCCAGGAACCGCTTGAAATCCTCCAGCGTGCCGTACTGCGGGTTGATGCCGTAGTAATCAGTGACGTCGTAGCCGTGGTAGCTCGGCGACGGACTGATGGGCATGAGCCAGATGCCGGTGATGCCGAGGTCGGAGGTCGTGGCGGGGTCGCCGTCGTTCAGGTAGTCGAGCCGTTCGATCAGGCCCTGCAGGTCGCCGATGCCGTCGTTGGCGAGCGGACCGGTGGTCGAGTCGGCGAAGGAGCGCACGAAGATCTCGTAGAAGACGCGGTCGGTCCACCACGACGTCGCCTGCGTCGCAGCCGCCGACGTCACTGAAGCAGCCGCGGCCGGTGCGGCCGTTGCCGGCGCCTGTTCGGCGCGCTCGGCGGGAGCGCGGCAGCCTGCGGCCGCCAGCGCAAGCATCAGGATCCAGACCACGCGATCGAGCCTGCTGATCATCGTCGTCTCCCCTGGCGTCAGCGGATCACTCGGCCGTCGGCGTCGAGCACCCGCACCTCACCAAGCCCGAGCTCGCGGATCGGCTGCTCGATGGTCTTGAGGTCGCCGATCACCACCCAGGTCATGCGGCCTGGGTCGAGCGACTCGCGTGCCGCCGCGCGCACGGCCTCGTCGGTCTGGGCCTCGAGGCGCGCCTTGAGCAATCGCACGTAGTCGTCCGGCCAGCCGAAGGTGATCATCTCGGCGATCGCTCCGCTTACGGACGCGTTCGTCTCGTAGCGCCCCGACAGCGCACGAACGTCGCGGTTGCGGATCTTGGCGATCTCCTCGCCCGTGGCGGGCCGGGCGCCCACGAACTCGGCGATCTCACGCTGCAGTTCGCGCAGGGACTCGACGGTCTTGTCGGTCTGCACGGGCGCGGAGAGCAACCACGGCCGTCCGCCGAGCGCGTCCGGCAGGCTCGAGCGGGCCCCGTAGGACCAGTGCTTGTCCTCGCGCAGGTTCATGTTGATGCGGGAGGTGAACGTGCCGCCCAGGACGTTGTTCATGGTGTCCGTCTCGAGGCGGTTGGGCGCGCTGCTCGAGGCCAGCACCTGGCCCACCAGGATGTTGCTCTGCACGGCGCCTGGCTTGTCCACCAGGAACACGCGGGTCGCACCCGGCCGCGCCGCCGCGGGCAGCGCCTTCGAAGGCCGCTGCGATCCCGACGCCTGCCAGCTGCCGAAGTGCTTCTCGAGCACGGGCAGGACCTGCGCGGCGGTCGTGTCGCCGGTGACGATCAGGGTCGCGTTGTCCGGTCGCAGCCAGTCGCGCTGGAAGGCGACGAGATCCTCGCGCGTCAGCGCCGCGACCGACGCCTCGGTGCCCGAACCCGTGAACGGGATGGCGTAGGGATGACCGTCTCCGTACAACAGCGGCGGCAGGAGCCGGCTCGCGAGTGCGTCAGGGCTCGATTTCTCGCGGCCGATGGCGGCGATCCACTCCTTGCGCACCCGCTCGATTTCCTCGGGCGGAAACGCCGGGTGGCGCACGACGTCGGCGAGCAGCGCGACCGAGTCGTCGAGGCGCTCGGCGAGCGCGGAGACCGAGGCGGACGACGTGTCGAGCGAGGACCCGGTCGCGAGGTCGGCCCCGAGCGACTCGGCCCGGTCCGCAATGGCCAGCGCCCCAAGCGACTTCGTGCCCTCGTCGAGCATGGCCATGGTGAAACTCGCGGTGCCCGGCCGGCGACCCTGGTCGGCGGCGTACCCGGCATCGAACAGCAGCGACACGCGCACGACCGGTACGCCCGGCCGGTGGGCCAGTACCACGGGAAGTCCGTTCGAGAGGCGGTGACGCTCGATCTCGGGGAATGCAACGCCGGGGAACTCCGCGATCAACGGTACTCCGGTGCTGCGGTCCACCGCGCTCGCCGCCGCCGGGCGGTGCGCCGGGTAAGGCAGCACCTCCAGGGTGTGATCGCCCTGCGACAGCCAGCGGCGCGCGGCTTCTCGCACTTCCTCGGGAGTCGCGGTGCGCAGCGTCTCGAGGGATCGGCGGTAGCAGCCCGGGTCACCCTCGTACACCTCGCAGGCTGCCAGCACGTCGGCCTTGCCGCCGAAGCCGCCGATGCGCTCCAGGCCCTTGACGAACCCCGCGCGCATCCCGGTCCGGGCCCGCTCGAGCTCCTCGGCGAAGGGTCCCTTGGCGATGAAGCGCTGCAATTCCTCCTCGATCGCCGCCTCGACCCGCGCGTGCGGCACCCCGGCCTTCACGTCCGCGGTGATGCCGAACAGGCCCGCGATCTCGAGTGCCGTGTGCCCGGCGTTCACCGTGTCGGCGATGCGGTCGCGGTACACGAGCCGTTCATACAGCCGCGAGGTCTTGCCGCCGCCGAGCACCTGGGCCGCAAGCGCGAGCAGCTCGGCGTCCCGGGTTCCGTCCTGGGGGCCGTTCCAGACGCGGTAGAGGCGCGTCTGTGCGACCTGGTCGTACATAGTCTCGCGCGTGCTCGCCGTGCGTGCCGCCGTCCAGACGCCGGGCCGCGTGAGCGCGGGGCCGGGCGCGATGTGCCCGAAATACTGCTCGGCCTTGGCGCGGGCGGTCGCGACGTCGATGTCGCCGGCCAGCACCAGGATGGCGTTGGCGGCCCCGTAATAGTCGCGGAACCACTGGTGGACGTCATCGACGCTGGCAGCGTTCAGGTCTTCCATCGAGCCGATCGGCGTCCAGCGGTAGGGGTGGCCGACCGGGAAGCTGGCCCGGAACAGGGATTCCCAGACGCGACCGTACGGGCGGTTCTCGCCCTGGCGCTTCTCGTTCTGCACGACGCCGCGCTGCTCGTCGAGGCGCGCCTGGTCGATGACCCCGAGCAGGTGCCCCATGCGGTCCGACTCCATCCATAACGCGAGGTCGAGGGCCGTGGTCGGCACGTTCTGGAAGTAATTCGTGCGGTCGAAATTGGTCGTGCCGTTCATGTTCGTGGCGCCGACCTGCTCGAAGGGCTTGAAGTACTCGTCCTTGTAGTTCTCCGAGCCCTGGAACATCAGGTGCTCGAAAAGGTGGGCAAAACCCGTCTTGCCCGGCTTCTCGTTCTTTGATCCGACGTGGTACCAGAGGTTGACCGCCACGATCGGTGCCTTGCGGTCGGTGTGCACGATCACCGTCAGGCCGTTGTCGAGCGTGAAGCGCTCGTAGGGGATCAGGATCTCGTCCGAAGCCTGGGCAGGCAGGGGAGCGACGAGGACGGCGCTCATGGCCAGCAAGAGGGCGCACAAGGTGCCGGGGGCGGACTTGGACAGGTACATGGATTCTCCAGTTTGGGGTCGGTCCGGCCGGCGTGAGCTGCTGTTGCTCAAACGCATCAGTTACACCCCGGATGCCCGTAAACGGCAAAAGAGCGGCAATCTCAAGCGGCCTGCGTTGCTTTGCGGGCCCGCACGCGTGCATAATGCGCACCGTTGTTGTGCATTATAGACAGTCATAGCGTATCAACACGTAGCGGCTGAGAGGCCGCGGCCGTTTATACTGCAACGCAGAATTACTTAATCACGGGAGTTCGCGATGTACTCGAAAGCATTGAAGGCCATGGTGGTGGCGACGCTCGCCGCCGCGCCGTTTGCGGCGCAGGCGTGGGATACGGGGCTCGGCGAGCAGAAGGGCGACTTTCTGGTCCGGGTCGGCATCTCCCAGATCAATCCGGAGTCGGACAACCTGAAGCCCGTCGGCGGGGTCCTTGGCATTCCGGTGTCGACGCTGGTCGTGGACAGCGACGTCAGCGTGACGTTCGACGTCACCTGGATGTTCCACAATAACTTCGGCGTCGAGTTGCTGGCGGCCTATCCGTTCACGCACGGTCTCGACGCCAAGCCGTATGCCGGCGGCCGGACGCGCATCGGTTATGTCGACGTGCTGCCCCCGACGCTGAGCCTCGTGTGGCGGCCGATGAGCGACAAGGCCACGCTGCAGCCGTACGTGGGCATCGGTGGAAACTACACCATGTTCAGCGGCGAGAATGTGCGCGGTGATACCGGCTTCCTGCCCGCGAACACCAATCTCCGCCTCGACGATTCGTTCGGCGCGGCCGGCGTGGTCGGCCTGGACTTCTTCCCGGGCGAGGAGAAGAAGTGGTTCGGCAACGTGCAGGTGCGCTACCTTCAGATCGAGTCGGACGCGGAGCTGCAGGTTCCGGTTGTTGTCAATCCGCTCGCGACGGACAAGCGCTGGGTCAAGGCCGGCTCGGTGGACATCAACCCGTTCGTGGTTGGCGTGCACATCGGTCGCCGCTTCGGCCAGCCGGCGCCTGAGCCGGTCGCTGCGCCGCCGCCGCCGCCCCCGCCGCCGCCGCCGCCGCCGCCGGCTGCCAAGTGTTCCGATGACGATGGCGATGGCGTGTGCAACGAAGCGGACAAGTGCCCGAACACGCCGGCCGGCGCGAAGGTCGACAAGGTCGGCTGCCCGCTCGAGCAGACGCTGAAGGTGCTGTTCGACTTCGACAGCGCCGAGCTGCGCGCCGAGTCGATCACCGAACTCGAGCGCGTGGTGACCTTCATGAACGACGTGCCGTTTGCGACGTCGCTGATCGAAGGCCACACCGACAGCGTGGGCAGCGATGACTACAACCTGAAGCTGTCGGATCGTCGTGCGAAGGCGGTGTACGACTACCTGACCTCGCGTGGCGTGGATCCGGCTCGCCTGAGCTCGATCGGCCACGGTGAGGCCAAGCCGATCGCCGACAACGCGACCGCCGAGGGTCGTCAGTTGAACCGTCGCGTGATGCTGATCCGAACGGATTCGGGCATGTAAGCGACTGCAGGCTCCAGCGCTTGCCACGAGGCCTCGGGACGCAAGTCCCGGGGCCTCGTGCTTTGTGCGATCCGCCGCGACCCGGGGGCGGCTGTGGGTGCGGTGCCGTGTGTGTGGGCGCCGGGTCGGGGTTGCTTCGGGCGCGCTCGGAAATAGGCGCGCCCTGCGCAACCCCGGCCCGGCGCCGGACACCGGGCGCCTGGGCGAGCCGGAGAACCGGCTCGCACGGCGCACGCAGCTTCGGCCGGATCCGGCGTGACGACCGCGGTACGCGGCGACCGCCCAGTGCTGCCGACGTCCACTTGGAACTCAACGCCGGCATCCGGTCGACGTTACATGCGCCGTGCGAGTGGCCGGCTCGGCGGCCACTCGCCCAGGCGCCGTGTGTCCAGCGTCGGGAAAGGATTCGCAGAGGCCCGCATGTAGCGGGCCGGCGCGAATCCTTTCTCGACGCTCGGCACCGGTCCGGGGAACCTGAATCCGCCGCCACGGTCCGTGCTAACGGACCCTACACGCTACAATCGCGGCCCGTTCCCGCCGCCGACACGCAACGAGGAGACAACCATGCGAATCCACCGGCATCTCGCGCTCGCCGCGCTGACCCTGCTGCCCCTGGCCGCCAGCGCAGATCATCACGGGGCCAAGCCGGCCGCCGCCGACCCGGTGCTCGCCGAAGTCGTCGCCGGCGACTGGCGCACCCCGGAGGCGAAGGCCCGTGACGCGGCCCGGCACCCGGCCGAGTCGCTCGAGTTCTGGGGTCTCAAGCCCGGCATGACGATTCTCGAGATCCAGCCTGGCGGCGCCTCCTGGTGGACCGAGATCCTGGCTCCGTACGCCAAGCGCACGGGCGGCTCGTTCTACGTGACCGGCGCCGACCTCGACAACCCTGAGCTGTCCGCCGGCGCGCGCAAGTCGCGCGAGGACTTCGAGGCCCGCTACGGCGCAAAGCCCGACCTGTACGGCAAGATCGGCGTGGTGAACTGGGGCGCGAAGTCGAAGCCGCTGCCGAAGGAGAGCTACGACTTCATCCTCACCGCGCGCTCGGTGCACGGCTGGATGGGCTCGCCCGGCATGGTCGAGAAGACCTTCAAGGAATTCCACGACGCGCTGAAGCCCGGCGGCATCCTCGCCGTGGAGCAGCATCGCGCGAATCCGGGTCCGCAGGATCCCGCGGCCAAGAGCGGCTATGTCACCGAGGCCTACGTGATCGAGCAGGCCGAGAAGGCCGGCTTCAAGCTGGCGGCGAAGTCCGAGATCAACGCCAATCCGAAGGACACCAAGGACCATCCGTTCGGCGTGTGGACCTTGCCGCCGACGCTGCGTTCGGCAGCCGGCAGCTACGACAAGAACGCCGATCCCAGCTTCGACCACTCGAAGTACGAGGCGATCGGTGAGTCCGACCGGATGACGCTCAAGTTCGTGAAGGCGAAGTAGCGACTCGACGCGAGACCCTCACCCGCCCTTCGGGCACCCTCTCCCGCCTCGGGCGGGAGAGGGCCGGGGTGAGGGTGCTTCCCCTCAGATCTCCTCCGGCACCGTGCGGATCGCGCCGCACGGGCACTCGCTCACGCAGATCCCGCAGCCCTTGCAGTAGTCGAGGTTGAACTCGTAGCGCTTGCCGGGGCCGAGCTTGATCACGGCGTTGTCGGGGCACACGCCGTAGCAGTTGTCGCACTCGAAGCAGTTGCCGCAGGACAGGCAGCGCCTCGCCTCGAACTGCGCGGTGGTCTCGTCGAAGCTGCCCACCACCTCCTCGAAGGTGGACTGGCGGCGGATCGTGTCGAGCACCGGCTGCTTCGACTTGGGCGCGTCCGAGTAGTACCAGGTGTTGAGCTTGTCGAAGGTCGCGAGCTCGTGGCTCGGCGGGTGCACCCACTGCTCGCCGCGCAGCCAGGTGTCGATGTTGCGCGCCGCGAGCTTGCCGTGGCCGATGCCGACCGTGACGGTGCGCTCGCCCGGCACCATGTCGCCACCGGCGAACACGCCCGGGTGGCCGGTCATCATGCCGCCGTCCACCTTGACGACGCCGTTCTCGAGTTCGAGCCCCGGCACGCCGTCGAGCAGCGACAGGTCCACGTCCTGGCCGAGCGCGAGCACCACCGAGTCGGCCTCGAGCGTCTCGAATTCGCCCGTGGGCTGCGGGTTGCCCTTGGCGTCGAGGGCCATCTTCTCGACGGTGATCGATTCCGCGCCGGCCTGCTTGATGGTCGAGAGCCACTTCACCAGCACGCCTTCCTGCAGCGCCTCCTCGAGCTCGGACTCGTGCGCCGGCATGCGCTCGCGCGTGCGGCGGTAGACGATGATGGACTCGGTCGCGCCGAGGCGCTTGGCGGTGCGCGCCACGTCGAGCGCGGTGTTGCCGCCGCCATAGACCACCACGCGCCGGCCAAGCAGCGGCTGCTCGTCGCCTTCCATGCCGCGCAGCACCGAGACCGCATCGAGCATCTTCGAGGCGCTGCCCGCGGGGATGTAGGCACGCTTGGCGATGTGCGCGCCGACCGCGAGGAACACCGCGTCGAAGCCGCCTTCGCGCTGCGCCTCGAGCAGGTCGGTGACCTTCGTGTTCAGCTCGAGCTCGACACCGAGGTCCACGATGCGCTGGATCTCCGCATCGAGCACCTCGCGCGGCAGTCGGTACTTCGGGATGCCGAAGCGCATCATGCCGCCCGGCACCGGGCCCGCTTCGCGGATCGTCACCGCGTGGCCCAAGAGGGCGAGGTGATAGGCGGCGGAGAGCCCCGACGGCCCGGCCCCGACCACCAGCACCCGCTTGCCCGACGTCGTCGCGGGTCGCTCGAACTTCCAGCCGCTGCGCAGGGCCTCGTCGCCGAGGAAGCGCTCGATGGCGTTGATGCCGACGGTCTCGTCGAGCTGCCCGCGATTGCACGAGGTCTCGCAGGGGTGGTAGCAGACCCGCCCCATCACTGCGGGCAGCGGGTTGTCGCGGGTGAGCACGCGCCAGGCCTGCTCGTAGTTGCCGGCCTCCGCATGGAACAGCCAGCCCTGGATGTTCTCGCCCGCGGGACAGGCGTGGTTGCAGGGCGGCAGGCGATCCACGTACACCGGGCGCACCGTGCGCCACGAGCCCGTGCGGTTGGCGAGGCTCGAGCCCGGGTCGAGCGTGATGGCGAACGGCTTGGCCTTCATCGCGCGCCCTCCGTGCCGTCCACCAGCCCGTAGCGGCGGATGTTGCGGTCGGCCATCTGCTGCAGCTTCGCGACGATGTCGGGCCGGCCCGGCGGCTTGAACAGGTGCGCGAAGCGCTGCTGCGGCCGCAGGTATTCCTCGACCGGCAGCTGCCGGCGGATCTTCGACACGTTCTTCACCTCGCCGTGCTCGGCCTCGAAGACCGGGAACAGGCCCGTCTCGTGCGCCAGTCGCGCCATCTTGATCGTCTCCGCCGAACCGTGGCCCCAGCCGAGCGGGCAGGGCACCAGGATGTGGATGTAGCGCGCGCCGCGGAACTCCATCGCGCGGCGCACCTTGGCCTCGAGGTCGCGCAGCTCCGACACGGTCGCGGTCGCGACGTAGGGGATCTCGTGCGCCATCGCGATCACGGGCAGGTTCTTGCCCTGGCCGAAGCGGTTGCCCGCGGAATCGCCCACGGGGAACGTCGTGTTGGTGCGCGCGGCGGGCGGCGTCGCCGAGGAGCGCTGCACGCCCGTGTTCATGTACGCCTCGTTGTCATAGCAGATGTAGAGCACGTCGTCGTTGCGCTCGAACATCCCCGACAGGCACCCGAAGCCGATGTCCGTGGTGCCGCCGTCGCCGCCCTGCGCGACGACGCGGACCTGCTCGCGACCCTTGACCCGCATCGCGGCCGCGATGCCGGTGGCGACCGCCGCGGCATTGCCGAACAGCGAGTGGATCCATGGGATCTGCCACGAGGTTTCCGGGTACGGCGTCGAGAACACCTCGAGGCAGCCGGTGGCGTTCGCGGCCACGAGCTGTCGGTTGGTCGCCTCCATCGCGGCGTCGATCGCGTAGCGCGCGCCGAGTGCCTCCCCGCAGCCCTGGCAGGCGCGGTGCCCGGAGTTGAGCGAGTTGGTGCGGCGCATGTCCGACTGCACCGAGCGCTCCTCGCTGGGCAGCAGGCGGTTGCCGACGGTGAACGTGCCGGTCTGGTAGAAGCGGATCGGTTGGTAGCTCATGTTCGCGTCCTCAGCCGATCTTCGCCGCGACCACGCCGAGGTCGCGCAGGATGCCCTCGGCGATCGGTCCCGAGCGGCGGTGCTCGCGTTCGCGGGCCAGCACGCGATCGACCAGCGAGTGGTCGAGATCGAGGAAGGTGACGGGCTCGAGGCTGCCCTCGGCCGCGGCCGCGAACACGCGGTGCAGCGAGCCGCGCGTGATCGCGCGCCCGCCGAGTCCCGCGATCACCGTGTACACGTCGTCGGCCGCGCCGTGGTAGGAGGCCGAGACGTTGTTCGAGACGATGCCGCCGAGCCCGACGGCCAGGCTCTTCTCCAGCACCACGACGCGCTTCGCGCCCGCGAGCGCCTCGCGCACCGCGGCAGTGGGCCACGGCCGGAAGCAGGTGATGCCGAGCACGCCGATCTTCACGCCCTGCTCGCGCATCTCGTCCACGGTGTCCTTGATGGTGCCGAGCACGGAGCCGAGCGCCACGACCACGGTCTCGGCGTCGTCGAGGTGGTAGGTGTGGGTCAGGCCGCCGCTGGCGCGCCCGAAAATGCGCTTGAACTCGCTGGCCCAGGCCGGGATGAGCTCGAGCGCCTGGCGCTGCTTGGCGTGCGCGAGGAAGCGCACCTCCATGAAGGCTTCCGGGCCCACCATGGCGCCGATCGAGACGGGCTCGGCGGGATCGAGCACCTGGCGCGGCTCGTAGGGCGGCAGGTAGGCGTCCACCTGCTCCTGGGTCGGGATGTCCACGCGCTCGTAGGCGTGGGTGAGGATGAAGCCGTCCATGCACACCATGACCGGCAGCGACAGTTCCTCGGCGAGGCGGAAGGCCTGGATGTGCAGGTCCAGCGCCTCCTGGTTGTCCTCGGCAAAGAGCTGGATCCAGCCGCAGTCGCGCTGGCTCAGTGCGTCCGGTGTGGTCGTTCCAGATGTTGATCGGCGCGCCGATGGCGCGGTTCGCGACCGTCATCACGATGGGCAGGCCGAGGCCCGCCGCATTGAAGACGGCCTCCGCCATGAACAGCAGTCCCTGGCTGGCGGTCGCGGTGTAGGCGCGCGCGCCGGCCGCCGAGGCGCCGATCGCGACCGACATCGCCGCGAACTCCGACTCGACGTTGATGAACTCGCAGGGCGTGAGCTTGCCCGCGTCGACGAGCTTGCCGAGGCCCTCGACGATGTGGGTCTGCGGCGAGATCGGATAGGCGCAGATCACCTCGGGGCGGCACAGCGCCACGGCCTCGGCGACGGCCGCCGAGCCCTCGATTTGCTTAAGCATGGGCAGCCTCGCGCAGTGCCTGGGTGACGAACTCGAAGGCCTCCGCTGCCGCGGCGATGTTGGCCTCGGCGACCTTGGCGGGGAACTTCTCGCGGACGGCCGCCCCGACCGACTCGAGCGAGATCTGTCCCGAGATGGCGGCGAACCCGCCGAGCAGCGCGGCGTTCGGCAGCGGCCGGCCGATGTGCTTGAGCGCGAATTCAGTGGCGGGCACCGTGCACAGGCGCTCCGCCTGGAAACCCGTGGCGAACTCGCCGAGCCCGAGGTCCTCGAAGCTGCGCGAGGTGTTGATCAGGATGTAGCCGTCCTTGCGCAGGCCGCCGAAGACGTCCACCTGGTGCAGCAGCGTGGGGTCCTGGATGATCAGCGCGTCGGGCTCGAGGATCGGCTCCCGCAAGCGGATCGGGTGCGTGTCGATGCGGCAGAAGGCCACCACCGGGGCCCCCGTGCGCTCGGAGCCGAAGCTCGGGAACGCCTGCGCGTGGCGCCCCTCGCGGAAGGCGGCGACGGACAACAGCTCGGCTGCGGTGACGACGCCCTGGCCACCGCGCCCGTGAATTCTGATCTGGAACATGTTCCTCCCGCCCTTTGGCCCATGCGGACCTTGCCCTCTGCCGCCGGAAATTGACATCCGTGCCGACACGGATGCGTGTGCGCCGTCCCCCGGCCGTTCCCAGCGCTCCACCGGGCGCCCCGGGGCCCCTTTCCGTGCCGGGCAGGATGGGGCAAAGTGCCCGACCTTCCCCTGCCCGTGGAAATCACCGATGCGTCAACGACCCCTGGTGGTGGCGGTCGCCGCCCTGTTCCTCGCCGGCGGCGCAGCTGCCGCCGCGCCGACCCCGGACCGCGCCGCCGGCCGCGCAGGCCGTCTCCGCGGATGCCGCTCGTCGAGTCGCGCCGCCTCAACGAGCTCGTCGAGGCCTACTTCGAGGACTACCTGAGGCTCAACCCGGTGAGCGCCACCTCGATCGGCGACACGCGCTACGACGACCGCTTCGAGATCGCGATCTCGCCCGAGTGGCGGGCGCGCGCCGAACGGCTCGAGCGGGACTACCTCGCCCGGTTGCGCCAGCTCGACCCGGGCCGCCTCCAGGGCCAGGACCTGCTCACCTACCAGGTCTTCGAGTCGGGCCGCGAGCGCGAGATCGAGGGCTTCCGCTACCCGGGCCACCTCGTGCCGCTCAACCAGTTCTACTCCGTTCCCAACACCTTCGCCCAGCTCGGCTCCGGCAACAGCATCCAGCCGTTCAAGACGGTGGAGGACTACGACAAGTTCTTGAAGCGCCTCGAGGGCTTCGTCGCCTGGACGGACCAGGCCATCGTCAACATGCGCGAGGGGATGGAGCGGGGCTACACGCTGCCGCGGGTGCTCGCCGAGCGCGTCCTGCCGCAGCTCGCCGCGCACGTCGTCGAGCGCCCCGAGGACTCGGTGTACTGGGGACCGATCCGCAACCTGCCCGAGGGCTTCAGCGCCGCCGATCGCGAGCGCCTCACCGCAGCCTACCGTGCCGCCATCGAGAACAAGGTCGTGCCGACCTACCGGCGCCTGCACGACTTCATGCGCGACGAGTACCTGCCGCGCACGCGCACGAGCGTCGGGCTCGATGCGCTGCCGGACGGCGACGGCGTGGTACGCCCAGCGCGTCCGGGACATCACCACCACCGACCTCACGCCGGCCCAGATCCACGACATCGGCCTCGCCGAGGTCGCGCGCATCCGTGGCGAGATGAAGGGCGTGATGGAGCGCGTCGGCTTCAAGGGCGACCTCGACGCGTTCTTCCGCTTCCTGAACACGGACCCGCGATTCGTGTGGCCCACCCGCGAGGCGCTCGTGGCGGGCTACGAGGAGATCAAGAACCGCGTGGACCCGCAGCTGCCCAAGCTGTTCGAGGTGCTGCCGAAGGCAGACTACGAGGTGCGCGCCGTGGAGCCCTTCCGCGAGAAGAGCGCCGCCGGCGGCAGCTACCAGGCCGCGAGCGAGGACGGCTCGCGCCCCGGCATCTTCTACGCCAACACCTACGACCTGAGCGCGCGGCCGAAGTGGGCGATGGAAGCGCTGTCGCTGCACGAGGGCAATCCCGGGCACCACTTCCAGATCTCCATCGCGCGCGAGCAGAAGGAACTGCCGCGGTTCCGCCGCTTCGGCGGCTACACGGCCTACAGCGAGGGCTGGGGACTCTACGCCGAGTCGCTCGGGCCGGACCTCGGCATGTACGAGGACCCGTACCAGTACTTCGGCCGCCTCGAGGGCGAGCTGTTCCGCGCGATCCGCCTGGTGGTGGACACGGGCCTGCACTCCAAGGGCTGGACGCGCCAGCAGGTGCTCGACTACATCGAGGCGAACAGCGCCACCAGCGAGGCGCGCCGCGTCGCGGAGACCGAGCGCTACATGGCCATTCCCGGCCAGGCGCTCGCCTACAAGCTCGGCCAGCTCAAGATCAGCGAGCTGCGCGCGCGCGCCGAGAAGACGCTCGGGGATCGCTTCGACCCGCGCAAGTTCCACACCGCCGTGCTCGGCGACGGGCCGCTGCCGCTCGACGTGCTCGAGGCCAAGGTCGATCGCTGGATCGCGTCGCAGAAGGGAGGCTGAGCCATGAATCGAGGTTCCATCGTCGCGGCCGGGCTGCTGCTCGCCATCTCGGCCGGCTCCGCCGCTGGCCGCGCCCGCCCCCGTGGCGGGTGCCGATCGCATCGTGTCCCGTACGCTGCCGAACGGGCTCGAGGTCATCGTCTGGCCGGATCACGACATCCCCAACGTCGCGATGTACACGTGGTACCGCGTCGGCAGCCGCAACGAGCGGCCGGGCATCACCGGGATCTCGCATTACTTCGAGCACATGATGTTCAACGGCACGAAGAATCGCCCGCCCGGCGACTTCGACCGCGTGATGGAGGCGAGCGGCGGCCGCAACAACGCGTACACCAGCTCGGACGTCACCGTGTACCAGAACTGGTTCCCGGCGAGCGCCACGGGGCTCATCTTCGACCTCGAGTCCGACCGCATGCGCCACCTCGACTTCGACCCGAAGGTGGTCGAGAGCGAGCGCGGCGTCGTCTACTCGGAGCGGCGCTCCGGGGTCGACGACGACAACTTCGGCACGCTCGTCGAGCAGGTGCAGGCGACCGCGTTCGTCGCGCACCCGTACCAGATCCCGGTGATCGGCTGGCCCTCGGACATCGAGGGCTGGAAGGTGGAGGACCTGCAGGCGTTCTACCGGCAGTACTACGCGCCGAACAACGCGGTGATGTTCGTGGTCGGCGCCGTCGAGCCCGAGGAAGTCTTCGCGTTCGCCGAGCGCTACCTCGTCCCGCTGGAGGCCCAGCCCGCGCCACCGCCGGTGACGACGCGCGAGCCGCCGCAGCTCGGCGAGCGTCGCCTGCGCATCCAGCGCGAGGCCCAGACGCCGATCGTCGCGATGGCCTGGCACTCCGCGGCGGCGCCCGACCGCCAGACCCGCGTCATGGAAGTGCTGCTCTCGATCCTGGGCTCCGGCGATTCCTCGCGGCTGCACCAGCGGCTGGTCGAGCAGGAACAGGCGGCCGTGCAGCTCGGCACCTCGCTCGACCAGGGCTTCGACCCGGGCCTCGCCTGGATCTACGCGATCGTGCCGCCGGGCGGCGATCCGGCGAAGACCGAGCGGCTGATCGACGAGGAGATCGCGCGCCTCGCGAAGGACGGGCCGACCCCGGCCGAGCTCGCCAAGGCACGCAACCAGGCGCTCGCCGGGTTCTGGCGCGGCCTCGAGACCATCAGCGGCAAGGCGCAGGCGCTCGGCACCTACCAGGTGTTCCACGGCGACTATCGCAAGCTGTTCGATGCGCCTGCGGTGTACGAAGGCATCACCGCCGAGGACGTGCGCCAGGCCGCGGCCACGGTGCTGCGCGCGGACAACCGCACGGTGGGCGTGCTCGAGCCGAAGGTGGCGGACGCGACCGCCCCGACCGCCCCGACCGGCACGACCGCCGGCGCGACCGCAGGCGGTGCGCGATGAGCGCGCTCGGCCGGTGGCGGTCCTCGGCGGCCGCGCTCCTCGGCGGCGCGCTGCTCGTCGCAGCCTCGGCGTCGGCGGCGACCGGGTCGCCGGGCGCCGTGCGCCTGCCCGAGTTCGAGCGCGTGACGCTCGGCAACGGCGCCGAGCTCGCGCTCATGCCGAAGCGCGACACCCCGCTGGTCGCGATGCACGTGGTGGTGCGCGGCGGCTCGCTGGCCGACGCGCCCGGTCGCGAGGGCACGGCCGCGCTGCTCACCGAGCTCATGCAGAAGGGCGCGGGTGCGCGGGACGGGGCGCAGTTCGCCGAGGCCATCGAGAGCGTCGGCGGCGAGCTCGTGATCGCCGCGGGCGCCGAGAGCCTGTCCCTGGGTGCGAGCTTCCTCGCCCGCGACCTCGGGCTCATGATCGAGCTGGCGAGCGACGCGCTGCTGCGTCCGCGGCTCACGGCCGCGGAATTCGACAAGGTGCGCGAGCGCGCGATCCAGTCCATCGCCGCCGCCAAGGACGCCGACCCGCGCGCGCTGGTCGGCGAGTACGGCGACGCCTGGCTGTTCCGCGGTCATCCCTACGGGCGCCCGGTGGGCGGCAGCGAGGAGTCGCTCGCCACCGTCACGCTCGACGACCTCAAGCGGCACTACGAGGCGCAGGTGCGCGGCGACCGCCTGATCATCGCGGTCGTCGGGGACTTCGACGTCGCTGACGTCCGCCGGCGGCTCGAGGCGGCCTTCGGGTCCCTCGGTCGCGCCGCAGGGCAAGGCCCCCGCGGCGACCCGGGCGCCGGCGATCGAGGGACGACGCGTGCTGCTCGTGGACAAGCCGGGCGCCGCGCAGACGTACTTCTGGCTCGGCAACGTCGGCGCCTCCCGCACCGATCCCGAGCGCACGGCGCAGGCCGTGGTCAACACCGTGTTCGGCGGCCGCTTCACCTCGATGCTGAACACGGAGCTGCGCATCAAGAGCGGGCTCACCTACGGCGCACGCTCGAACTTCGACCGCCTCGCGGAGCCGGGCGCGTTCAGCATCACCTCGTTCACGGCGACCGAGTCCACCGTGCAGGCGCTCGACCTCGCGCTCGCCACGCTCGACCGGCTGCACGCCGAGGGCATGGACGCCGCGACGCTCGAGTCGGCGCAAACCTACCTGCTCGGGCAGTTCCCGCCCACGATCGAGACCAATGGTGCGCTCGCCGGTCGGCTGACGGACCTGCTGATGTACGGCCTCGGGCCGGACGACGTGAACGAGTTCGCCGCGCGGGTGACGGCGGTGGACGCTGCGGCTGCGAAGCGCACCGTCGGCCAGGCGTTCCCGCAGTCGCGCAACCTCGCCATCGTGCTCATCGGCGACGCCGCGCGCATCCGCGAGCAGGTCGGCAAGTACGGGCCGGTGACCGAGATGAAGATCACCGACCCGCGCTTCGCGCCGCGCTGATGTCGCGATGAGCGGGCTCACGGCCGTGCTCGCCGGCGCCACGGGACTCGTGGGCGGCGAGTGCCTGAGGCGCCTGCTCGCCTCGAGGCGCTATACGCGCGTCGTGGCCGTGGCCCGCCGGCCGCTCGAGCACGGCGGACGGCACCGCAAGCTCGGCACCGTGATCGTCGACTTCGACCGCCTCGACGAAGTTCGCCGACGCGGCTGCGCGGCGACCACGTCTTCTGCGCGCTCGGCACCACGATCCGCAAGGCCGGCTCGCAGGCGCGCTTCCGCGTCGTGGACCACGACTACCCGTTGCGACTTGCCGAACTCACCCGTGGGCAGGGGGCGCGTCCACTTCTCGCTGGTGAGTGCGCTCGGTGCGAGCCGCACCTCGCCGTTCTTCTACTCGCGCGTGAAGGGCGAACTCGAGGACGACCTGCGGCGGATGGGCTGGCCGAGCCTCGCGATGTTCCGGCCCTCGGTGATCGCGGGCGACCGCGGTGAGTCGCGGCCGCTCGAGCGGCTGGGCGAGCAGATGCTGCGTTTCGCGCCGGCCACGTGGCGCCCGGTCGCAGCGGGCGACATCGCCGCGGCGATGATCGCGACCGCGCTCGGCGAGCCGCCGGGCGTCACGATCGTGGAGTCGCGGGACATTGCGGCCGTCGCCGCCGGGTTCAGTGCCGGCCCGGCTTAGGGGATTCCAGAGCTGAAGCCCGCCCCGATTGCCTCGACCAACGCGGATTCCCGGCAGATCTGTGCTCCCGAAAAGCACGTCATCGATGACAGATCACAGTTCCCTGATTGTTCGCCCGTCTCCGCCAGGCGTCCGATCAGTGACCTGCGCGTGATCCGGCGATTCTGGGTCTGGCTTGGGCCGACCCGCTCGCAGACCGATGTGCGCAGAGGCCAGGTGGAAATCCTGGTCCGTCGTGAGAATCACGAGACCGTGGCGCAGGCAAAGCTGGGCCAACAGTGCGTCGATGGTGCCGATCTGCAGGCCCTTTCGGCGACAGGTATTGCGCAGCTCGGCCGCCTCGATGTGATCGAGCCGGTCCGGCACGATTAGCGGCAGTGCCGAGAACCGGTCGATGATCTCGCGCCGCGCCTTGGGTCCGGAAAGCCCTGCAGCAGTTCTTGCAGCACGAGGCCAGTGGTTACCAGCGGGTCGCCACCGTCGAGTGTCTGCTTGCCCTCGACTCCGGGCAACGACCGGAATTCAGTTCCCGATTGCGGACCTTGTACGGTGAAAGACGACTCACAGTCGCCTTTCCGTGCTCTAGCTTATGCGACGTCTAGAAGAGCGTGTGGATTCCGGTCGGCAACAAGCAACAGCGTTCGAGCCGCGCCTGAAGGTGCGCGACGCCCTTGCTCCCAGTCTTGCAACGTCCGGACGGAGACACCCAGTAGGGCCGCAAAACGTGACTGCGAGAGTCCTGTCTTTTCGCGGATCGAGGCCACATCCGGGACATTGATGACGCGGCCGATATCACCCCCCTTCAATTCACGGAGCCCATTCAGTATTTCCTGGCCGATATCTCGCTTCGCCTTAGGCATTGTCGACCTCCTCGCGGATTTGCCGCAAAACGTGCGCCGGAATACTGTCGGCCACGTTCTTCGGGTACATCGTCAGCATCCAGATCACGCCGCTCGTACGACGCACGTAATAAATGATCCGATAGCCGCCACGTTTGCCCCGGCCCGGAGCCGCCCAACGCAGCTTACGCACACCGCCCGACCCTGGTATCACTGGCCCGGCCTCCGGATCGGCGATCAACGCGGCCTGCAGAGCCGCGTACTCAGCATCGGTCAAGTAGTCGAGAACCAGCTTGGTAAAAGCTCGTGTCTCGATGAAGCTGAACATGCTTCAACTATACGGCAATGCCGTATGCTGTCAAGCTGTACGAGGCGGCAGTTACTTCGGAGCCGTCGGAGTTGGAGTCGCCCGTGAGGGCTTTCTCGGTCAGCTTCGAGTCGAGGAACGGACGACCGCTCCGTCGCAATTCCATCCTATGACTTCCAGCAACGCCGCGCCGTAGCGCTCGAGCTTGCGCGCGCCGATGCCGGGAATCTCCCCGAGTGCATCGAGGTCGCGCGGCTCGCGACGGGCGATCTCCGCAAGCGTCGCGTCGTGCAGGATCACGTAGGCGGGCACGGCCTGGCGTCGTGCCTCGGCGAGACGCCAGGCCTTGAGGCGGGCGTAGCGGTCCGCCTCGCCGGCCGGGTGCGTCGCACCCGTCGCCTGTATCGTGCCGCGCCGCTGCCGGCCGCGCCAAGCGCAGCCGTCCCGCCGCGCGAACGCTTCGTCCGGCGGACGCGCGGCGCGGTACGACGCATCTGCACCGGCTGCTCGCCCTTCAGCACCGGGCGGCTCGCGGCGGTCAGGCGCAGCGCGCCGTAGGCGCCGTGGTCCACCTCCACGTAGCCGAGCGCCACGAGCTGGCGGAACACGTCGCGCCACGCGGCCTCGTCGAGCTCGGTGCCGATGCCGAACACGCCGAGCTGCTGGTGGTCCCAGCGCAGCACGCGCTCGTTCTCCTTGCCGCGCAGCACGTCGATCACGTGAACGGCGCCGAAGCGTTGCCCGGTGCGGTAGATCGCCGAGAGCGCCTTCTGCGCGGCGACCGACGCGTCCCAGGTCTCGGGCGGCTCGAGGCAGTTGTCGCAGTTGCCGCAGGGCGCGGCGGCCTCGCCGAAATAGCGACAGCAGCCGCACGCGCCGGCACTGCGCGGTCTCGCAGAGTCCCAGCAGCGCATCGAGCTTGGCGGATGAGATCCGCTTGTGGTCGTCGCCGCCTTCCGAGCCCTCGATCAGCCGGCGCTGCTGCACCACGTCGCCGAGCCCGTACACCATCCAGGCGTCGGCGGGCTCGCCGTCGCGGCCGGCGCGGCCGGTCTCCTGGTAATAGCCCTCGATGCTCTTCGGCAGGTCGAGGTGCGCCACGAAGCGCACGTCCGGCTTGTCGATGCCCATGCCGAAGGCGATGGTCGCGACCATCACGATGCCGTCCTCGCGCTGGAAGCGCGCCTGGCGCTCGGCGCGGGTCGCGGCGTCGAGGCCCGCGTGGTAGGCGAGGGCCGTCACGCCGCTGGGACTGCAGCCACTCGGCCGTCTCGTCCACGCGCTTGCGCGACAGGCAGTAGACGATGCCCGCCTCGCCCGGATGCGACTCGCGGATGAAGGCGAGCAGCTGCGCGCGCGCGTCGCGCTTGTCGGTGATCGTGTAGCGGATGTTCGGGCGGTCGAAGCTCGACACGAACACGCGCGCGCCGCCGAGCGAGAGCCGCTCGATGATCTCCTCGCGGGTCTGCGGGTCGGCGGTGGCCGTGAGCGCGATGCGCGGCACATCCGGGTAGCGCTCGTGCAGCACGGAGAGCAGCAGGTAGTCCGGCCGGAAGTCGTGGCCCCACTGCGAGACGCAGTGCGCCTCGTCGATGGCGAAGAGCGCGATGCGCGCCTGGTCGAGCAGCTCGAGGCAGCGCGGCGTGCCGAGCCGCTCGGGCGCCACGTACAGCAGGTCGAGCTCGCCCGCGAGCAGCTCGCGCTCGACGGCGCGGGCCGTCGCGGCATCGAGCGTCGAGTTCAGGAACTCGGCGCGGACGCCGAGCTGCGCGAGCGCGGCGACCTGGTCCTGCATCAGCGCGATCAGCGGCGAGACCACCACGGCCGTGCCCGGCCGCAGCAGCGCCGGGAACTGGTAGCACAGCGACTTGCCGCCGCCCGTCGGCATGAGCACCAGTGCGTCGCCGCCCGCGACGACGTGCTCGACGATCTCGCGCTGCGCGCCGTGGAAGTCGGCGTGCCCGAAGACCCGGCGCAGCAGGTCGAGTGGCTCGGTGGCGTCGCTCACTGCGCGAGGTCGGTCCGCGCGACTTCGTACACGTAGGCGAAACGGCGGTTCGTGGGATCGAGCTCGGTCGCGCGCTTCAGCTCCTTGAGCGCTTCGGGCTTGCGTTGCTGGCGCACCAGCGACAGGCCCAGCGAGTGATGCAGCGCCGCGGCACCGGGCGCCTGCTTCAGTCCCTCGCGCAGGGTCGCCTCGGTGTCGGTCTCGCGTCCGGAGAGGCGCATGAGGTCGGCGAGGTTGACCCACGCCGGCACGAAGCGCGCATCGAGCGCGAGGGCGGCGCGGTACTCGGCCTCGGACGCCGCCCGCTCGCCGCGGTCCGCGAGGAACGCGCCGAGATTGGTGCGGTGCTCCGGGCGATCGGCGTTGAAGCGTTCGGCCGCGACGTATTCGTCGGCGGCGCGGCGGAACGCGGCGAGATCATCCGCGCTGAACGCGTCGTCGGCGAGCGGCGCGAGCGTCCGCGCCGCCTGCATGCGGACCGTGCGCACGGGATCGCCGAGCAGCGGCACGACGGCGCGCCGCTGCAGCGGCGGCAGCAGGTCGTGGACCGCGACCGCGGCGGCACGAACCAGCGGGCTCGGATCGTCGAGCGCCGCCTCGGCGGAGAGCAGCGCGGACTCGCCGGGCAGCCGGGACAGGCGCTCGAGGGCCGAGGCCCGTGCGATGGGCGACTCGTCGTGGTTCGCGACGATCTGCGTCAGGCCGAAGGCGGCCGACGGGTCGCCCTCGTCCGCGGCGGCGAAGGCTTCGGCGAACCCCTGGAATCCCGGCTTCGGCTCCGGGCGGCGCTTGCGGATCTCGGCGGCGGCCCACTGCGCCGACGGCTCGGCGTGGCACGCGCCGCAGGCATTGGGCACGCCCAGGCTCACGCTCAGGTCGGGGCGCGGAATGCGGAAGCTGTGGTCGTGCCGCGGGTCCACCACCATGTAGGTCTCGGTCTTCATGTGGCAGGCGGCGCAGGCCGAGCCGGGCGTCCCGGGCTCGTGGAAGTGGTGCTCCTGCACGTCGTACTTCGCGGCCGAGTGGCACTGCGCGCAGACCGCGTTGCCGGGGGCGTGCAGCTGCCCGCCGTGCGGATCGTGGCAGTCGCCGCAGGTGACTCCGGCGGCATGCATGCGGCTCGACAGGAACGAGCCCCAGTCGAAGACCTCGTCGCGCTGCTGGCCGTCGGGGTGGTAGAGGCCCGGGCTCGAGCAGCGACGGGCGGTAGTGGTCCTGGAACGCCTCGCCGGCCTGGTAGTCGTTCGAGAACTGCCCGCGGCGCGCGTGGCACTGCGCGCAGACGTCGAGCTCGCGCTCGGTCGTGCGCGGCGTGCTGCGGGCGGCGTTGCCGGTCGCGGGGTCGATCACCCAGGCCGACGCCGCGGCGCTCGTCGAGGGCCACCGTGAGGCCGCTCGCCGCCAGCTTGCTGCCGCCCGTCGCCGCCTCACGCGCCAGCGCGACGTGGCGGCTGCCCGGTCCGTGGCAGGCCTCGCAGCCGACGCTCACCTCGGAGAAGGTCGTCGCGAAGGTGTTCGTCGCGGCGTCGTAGTTCTTCCGGACGTTCGTGGAGTGGCAGTCGGAGCACATGAAGTTCCAGTTCTGCTGCCGCTGCGTCCAGTGCAGCTCGTCGCGGTGGTCGATGCGCTCGTCGGGTAGAGGTGGAACCAGCGCTGGCCGCCCTGGTCCTTCGGGCGCGTGTCCCAGGCGATCGACAGGGCCTGCACCCGTCCGCCCGGCAGCTCGATCAGGTACTGCTGCAGCGGATACACGCCGAAGGTGTGGCGGACCTCGAAGTCCGCGAGCTTGCCGTCCGGGCCGTCGGTGCGGACCATGAACCGGCCGTCGCGACGGAAGAAGCGACTGGTGATGCCGAAGTAACTGAACCTCGCGTCATCGAAGTCGCCGAGCACGGTGCGCTCGTCCGCCACCTGCATGGCCACCGCGTGCTGCGAGCCCTGCCAGCGCTGGTACTCGTCCGCGTGGCATTCCGCGCAGGCCGAGGAGCCGACGTACGTGGGTTCGGCGTCCGGCTCGGCCGGGGCCGACGCAGGCGGACCCGACGTCCGCGGGCGGGGCAGGCGGGCGGTTCAGGCGGCCGTCGAGCAGCCACAGCACGAGTGCGAGGCCCACGGCGATCGAGGCGCCCAGGGCCACTTTCTTGAGGGCGGGCATGGACGTCATTGTGCGGTCCGGGTCGCTCGAAAGACAGTCGGGGACATCGGCGATTCGAACCCCTATGATCCGTGGCAGCCGCGCACGTCGCGTGGCCGCCAGTGCCGGAAATCGAGGGTCGAATCTCATGTCGCGACGTCGAGGGTGCACGGTCCGCAGCGCCGGGATCGTCTCGTTGCTCGCGGCCGCGCTGGTCGCCGCCGCCTTGCTCGCACTGGCCCCAGCACGGTCTCTGGCCCAGTCCGACGCCGAGGAAGACCAGGTCTCCGCG